>LWTK01000113.1 GCA_003326205.1 Nostoc sp. ATCC 43529 | reverse complement strand
CTAGTAGTTTGCCAAGGTAACTTTGCTAAGTAAAACCTCTAATTGGTAAAATAGCCAAAAATGGGGTGTAACATGGCGAAAAAGTACATTGTTGACTTGGATGAAGATGAAGTTTCTCAACTGCAATCGATAATTAAAAAAGGTAAGCATAAGGCAAGAACAATAACCCGTGCAAACATTCTTCTGATGGCTTCGGAAGGAGAAACAGATCAAGCGATCGCTGACACAGTTAGAGCGCATGTTGCAACAGTGCAACGAATACGAGAAAAATTCGTCATTGGAGGGTTAGATTTTGCTTTAAAGGATGAAGTTCATCCACCAAAACCTAAAAAGTTAGATGAAAAACAAGAAGCATTTTTGATTGCAACGGCTTGTTCTAATCCGCCAGAAGGGAGAGTGCGTTGGACAATGCAATTATTAGCGGATCATTTAGTGAACGTTGGTATCATAGATTCAATCTCAGATGAAACAGTACGTCAAACTCTAAAAAAAACGAAATTAAACCGTGGTTAAAAGAACAGTGGTGTATTCCCGAAGTTAACGCAGAATATGTTTTCCGAATGGAAGATGTGCTGGATTTATACAATGAGCCTTATGATCCTAAACGCCCTGTAGTCTGCTTTGATGTTGCGAAGCTTCCCGAAGGGTACGTCCATACCAATTAGTAGAAGAAGTAAGACTTCCTTTGCCACCAGAGCCAGAGCAACCTGAACGTTATGATTTTGAGTATAAACGTAACGGCACAGTAAATTTATTCGCATGTTTTCAACCCTTGGCAGGCTGGCGGCATATCGAAGTTACAGAACGTCGAACTAAAGCCGATTTTGCTAAACAGATGAAAAATTTAGTAGATGTTTGTTACCGAGATGCTGATGTTATTCGTTTAGTAGTTGATAACTTGAATATTCATACCCCCAGTGCATTATATGAAGTTTTTCCACCAGAAGAAGCACGTCGAATTATTCAAAAACTAGAGTTTCACTATACTCCTAAACACGCTTCTTGGTGAGCCAGTGCGTTGGGCGGGTTAAGAGACTTGAAGCAACTGGCGAACCCGAAGGGCTGAATCAAGTAGAAATTGAATTATCTGTTTTATCTCGCCAATGTTTAGAACGGCGTATTCCTAATGCAGAAACATTAACTTCTGAAATTGCCGCTTGGGAGAAACAAC
>LWTK01000112.1 GCA_003326205.1 Nostoc sp. ATCC 43529 | reverse complement strand
CTGATTCTAGTCCAAAGAAAATTTACCCAAATATTAACTAAAAGAAAGGAAATACCAATAAATATTAATCTTAAGACAGGATTTTTATTATTTGTTCTAATTCGACAAATATTCTTGAGTCTATAGCTAGTTTCAATTCCAAATCGTTTGCGATAATCTTGATAGATATAATCTAAATTAGTTTTGATTTTGTAAGTCACGTAAGCAAAGTATTGAATCCCATGCTTTTTACGCTTCCCTTTTCTATATTTGCAAACAATCCATAAGTCAAAGGTGACTGAATCATCTTCGTTTCTTGTAATTGTATAGGTAGTTTTATAGCTTTTTTTACCCTTGAGAAATTGTTTGATTCCTCCTTTTTTTCCTGTCTTGACAGCAGGCATCATAAATGGAATATCCAATGCCTGCAACCATCGGATTACAGGAGTATTAAAAAAGCCTCTATCTAGGTATAGCTTTTTTATATCTATTTTAAGAGATTCAAGTTCTGCCAATAAATAAGTAATGATCGCTACACTAGTATCTAGTTTGCGAACTCCTCTAACTGCAAGAGTTACACGCTTGTTATTGGTAATAACATATAAAGTGGCATAAGCGTAAAATGAATGAGTACCAGATTTAGCTTGACTTCGATATATGTAAGGTAATTCCTCTAATGTTGGCTTACCATAATAACAAATTAGATTTAAATCAATCGCTATTTTTAAACAACCTTTCTTTAATCCTAAAGGAATCCGGCTTTTCAGTGATTGATTTACTTGCGCCTCTATTTCTTCAAATTTATTGATTTTATTGAGGTGGTATCTAATATCATTGGCTGTAGGAACATTTTTTAATAGTTTAGCTGTGTTCTCAATACTATCTCCACTGCTGGCTGCTTTTGTGAGAATCTCAAATAAAGTTTGTTGATCACATACCCCTTGAGTTTCAATCGAAAAATTTTCTACTAAACACTCAATCACTTCATCAAGAGTTTTTGAGTCTGTTAAAATCGGTTCTTCTGGAGACTCGCTCTTCTTGGCAATTCGGTGAGATGAAACAGTCAATTTCAAGAGCCAATATACGACACACTACTTTGATCATTTCACATTTTGAACTACTGCAAAATATGATAATTATTTTTTATAGTTTACGTATTATTAGATACCTGTTTCTCAGTATTCTTCATTGGTGATATCTGCTGTATCCCTAATGGTTCGCCCTTTTGAGGAAACTTTTTGGTTTACTGCTATTAGGGTTATTGTCATACACGGATCTGGCGGACTGGGCAAAACACGTCTGCTATTGTCATTGCCAGAAATTGTTCCTGAAGGGCGA
>LWTK01000111.1 GCA_003326205.1 Nostoc sp. ATCC 43529 | reverse complement strand
AAGACATATAGATGCTTAAAGTAATAACAGGTTATGCTAACAAGTTAATGCAAGCATGTAACTGTTACAACTAATCAACGCAGACATAACAAGAATCTTAACAGGATGCAGCACAAATATAACAGGTAATGTCTGTTAATTTAAATTAACAGACATTACCTGTTATATTTGTGCTGCATCCTGTTAAGATTCTTGTTATGTCTGCGTTGATTAGTTGTAACAGTTACATGCTTGCATTAACTTGTTAGCATAACCTGTTATTACTTTAAGCATCTATATGTCTTGCTGTGTAAGGGCTATAGCATCTGGTTATATGTCTGCGTATATATCCTGTTATGCAATCTGTTAGACTTTTCAGATATCTGTTAGTTGCTTGCTCAGGTTCTATTAACTGGTTATAGTATCTCCAAAAATAAATCTAACAGCTTAGTTACCGCGAAGCGGTGTCCGCGATCGCTCCCAATTTTCGCCGCGTCTCCCTTCTGGTTAGACATTTGTAATAACTAGTTCTGAGAACTATAACAAGTTGCAATCATTGGATTTTTAGCAATAACTTGAGTATTTGGATTGAGGAAATCTATGGTTAGCGATCGCCTCATCCCAATGACTGATGCCCAACATCGCCGCCGCCAAATCTCAGTACACCTTTGGTAGTCACGAGCTTTTATACATTTCCCCGTAGTCACCACTGAGAACTAACAACTTTATCATTTTGCTTTTTTATGAGTCTCAGTATGCTTTGGTAGTCACGACATTTTTATACATTTTTGGTAGTCACCACTGAAAAAATGCCCTATTTTGTATCAAGTTCTGATACCGTAGTCACGACCTCTATATATATAGATATAAACTAACGTGACTACCAAACTAGACTACCTGACTACGTGACTACCAAAACCCCAAATCCCCAATTTTAAATCTACTCGTGACTACGGCGGATGCCCCCGCCACGATCGCCTACAATCACTTTGACCCACTAACGGCTACTACATTTCCATCGCAACCATTTTGGCGCGGCTTCTGGGGCAGAATTTTGGTGCGAGATTGTTAGTAGTGCTTCTAATGGCATCCCCGTTCTGTGGCTAAAAGAAAAAAAGGTTTTGGGGCGATCGCTCTCATTGGAAAAATCGCCACTGGCATTTTCAAAGAACAATTGTTCCTCAGCGATGGGCAGCGGGGGCGATGTGGGGCGATGGGGTGGTGAAGGCGATCGCTATTCTTCAAAACTTGGTTTAGGGACTAAACACCCATCTACGTAGCATGGAAAACAATCTTCCATAACAACTTCGCAAATTCCTACACTAAAGCACAGCAAGCCACCGATGTAAGCTGAGTGTAC
>LWTK01000110.1 GCA_003326205.1 Nostoc sp. ATCC 43529 | reverse complement strand
TAATCCCTCTTTTGTTACCTTCGGGAAAGAAAAAATAGAGATAAAGACTAGCTAGCAATAGAGAAACGAATCGGAGAAGCTCGAAAATCATTCATCAATTCAATCAACTTAAGGAAACAGCGTTTCATCCCAGGAATGTTGAATACATCTAACCAAGGTAACAGCAAATGGTAAAAGATATAAGGTTGAATAATTAATCTCAAGTTATTAAGAGAAC
The DNA here is from genome assembly GCA_003326205.1 of Nostoc sp. ATCC 43529. Taxonomy (GTDB): domain Bacteria; phylum Cyanobacteriota; class Cyanobacteriia; order Cyanobacteriales; family Nostocaceae; genus Nostoc. Next base: position 1,246 of record LWTK01000110.1, on the reverse strand, counting down.
TTTTCCATGTTATGCCATCTTCCCACTGGCGATGTTGACTAAACTGACTAATTGATGAATCTCTGAATGAAGAGTAATCAGAGCTAGGATTTGAAAGATTTTGGTTGGCAAATTTCTCAGCCTCTACCTGGAAATAAGTCGCCTGAATGCTTACTAGAAGATAAGCACTAAAAATTATCTCCCACCAGCGTTCAATGCTTTCATAGTCTGTCAGGCGAAAATCAGCCCAACCGAGTTCATTCTTGACCTGTTTAAAGCCATATTCAATCCAGTTTCTTAAACTATAAAGTTGAGCAACGTTGAGTTGAAGGTCAACAGATAAATTAGTCATAACATACCAGCTTTCATCTCCTGTAGGGTCAGGAACATTACTTTTACTGATTTGGTAATATCTCAAGCGACGGCGTTGACCAAAGATGATTTCTCTGAGATAACGAGTTTCTGTTTGACGGTGTGAAAGCTTTTGCTCATAAGCTTTCCAGGAGTTATAACGTTTCCGGCTTCCGGGCGGCATTAATACACCATGATTCGAGCGTATTGCCACAATAAATTCTAAATTTAACTTTTCTAATACCCGAATAACATCTCCACTTTCTCCATAAAGACTATCTGCCAATACCAACTTGATTTTCAAACCCATCTCTTGTATTTCTTGAATCATTTCCACTGCTATTTGTGGTTTAGTTTTATATTTATCTCCTGCTTGAAGTCGATTTTTAGGTTTAAATATTTGAAATGTCAATGGATAAGTAATTCCATCTACTACCCCATAAGCATTTACTGATACTATGCCATTTTCTGTCTTTCCTAAATTCCCGATATATTGACGAGTCACATAATCTGTGGATTTTCCTTTTTTTTGATCTCCTGTTTCATCAATACATAAAATTATTTCTCGTTCCCCAATAAACATTTTTGTTAACCACAGCCTAATTTCTTTGATTTTTTTGACATCCCACAGTGCATCTCTTAAAAAATGATGTAGTGTTTGGCTATCTTTTAGACCCGCAGTTTTAGCTATTAGGGGCAGAGATTTTCGTGAAATTTCTGAAAGCATTCCCAGATGTAAAAATTTGAAGGCTTCAAAATGCCTCACATCCTCAAACACTGAACAATAGTGTTGACAATAGTTATCTATGAAGGCCACTGTGCTTACTGCTTGTCTGCGCGGCGTAACCATCTGTGTTACTTACTTTTTCCGGGTTTCTTTCTGATTATACTTTCCCTGTAGTAACAAAAGAGGGAT
>LWTK01000109.1 GCA_003326205.1 Nostoc sp. ATCC 43529 | reverse complement strand
GTAAGGATTCAGGTCTAATCTTGAGGAAGTAAAGAAGGGCGAGACAGAGAATTATCAGAATCAGCAATTAGAGCCTGTGCAAAAAAATCAATAACAGACCTACCTTGACGGCGACAAGTTTGCACCACCGTCAACAAATTAGCAGTGTGTTGAAACCGCTCCATCGAACGGGAACCACCACTAACTTTACGTTTTGTCACGGCTAAACGCAGCGATCGTTCAGCCTGATTATTATCAGGAGGCACTTCAGGGTGGTCAAGGAAATACCACCATTGATGCGCTTTATCACGCAAAGAACGTAAAAGGTTTCCAGCCGTAGCCCCTGCTAAGTCAATCCATTCGTTGTAACTGGTAGAGTCAAGTATCTGGAACCATCGTCCATAACTTCTAAAGGCTTCATCAATTAAACTAACAAACGTTTCACCAATAGCTTGGTTGTGAAGACCAGGAAGTTGAATTAATTTTTTGAAATGGCGGCGTAGATGAGCCAAACATTTTTGTTGGGCAAAAGCTTGATAGCCGTTGTAAACGCTAAAATCGTCGCTGACAATTATGCCTTGGTATTGAGTTCCTAAGATTGCCTCTAATTCTGCTCTGGAACGAGTGTCTGCCGCAGTAAACAAACAAAACTCCGAATTAGCCACTACCCACAACCATTCTTTGGTTCCCTTGACTGACCAAGGTGTTTCATCTACATGAATGTTTGGTTGTGTCTGTTTTACCCAATTACTCAATTCAATGATGCTTGGTTCAATCGCTGTTTGAATTCTTTCATTGGTGGCGACTAAAGTTCCTAGTCCAATTTCAATTTGTCCTAGTTCCCACAACATTTCTTGTTGTTTTTCATAGGGCATATGTGCATAATTATTTGCCCATCCTAAAAACGCTTGCAAAGAGGTTCCTAAATCTTGTCCTGGGATAATATCATCTGGCCAAGAGGCTGTTTGGATATTTCCACAGCACTCACATACGCAGGTTTGGCGTTGATACTCCACTACTTCAATTGGGCGTTCTACTAATTGCGCTACACAGTGCTTTTCTACTTTTACTGCTACGGTCGCAAATGCTTTTTGACCACAGTAAATACAATCCTCTGGACGCAATATTTCATACCGATCTACTCTCCCAAAGCCCTTACGGGTTTTGCCTTGATGTCCTGGCTGCCCACCTGGTTTTTTGTTCGGCTGACTCGATTCTTCTTGGGAGGATGCTTTTTTGTTTTCACTCTTTTTGTGAATATCCCCAGACGGTGGCTTCGACGAATTAGAACTGTCTAAATCTCGACTGACTTTTAAACGCTGTATTTCTTGCTGTAGTTCTACAATGATTTCCTGTAACTCACGTATTACCTTGCTCTGCTCAATAATTATCTCTACCAGTTGTTCTTTTGATAGCTGGTTCAAGCTTTCTCGGTCTAATTTTTGAGGCAGATTGTGGTTCATATCTGTGATACTCTCCCTCAAGTGTTCCCTTTGTCAATACTCTGCTACCTGAATCCTTAC
>LWTK01000108.1 GCA_003326205.1 Nostoc sp. ATCC 43529 | reverse complement strand
GAATGGCACTAAGAAAAGCTTTAAGCTATGTGGAATAAGGACTACAGCTTTAAAAGCTATTTAAAAGTGTTGGGATGGCTCAGGCAATTTTCTTTGATGCAGTTTCATGGAAGCGATCGCCGAGAAAGTTGATCGCGCATAGCGATCGCTGTACAGAGACGGGGATGAGATGTAAGGGTTATGTAAATTTGGTGCTAAGTAGAAAAAGCTTACTCGTTCATGAAATACTTTCACAAGAGACGAGCAAGCAAATATAACTACTACTACTGTGACACTGCGAGTACAAATCCTCAAGGATAAATTTAGCCAGAGTTTGGGATTACCTTTTAAAGAACTGTTACCAACAAGTGCAATTGAGCAAGCTCTGGCAGAGCTAAAAATTAAATATAAGCAGCGATTATTTGACCCGATTGTAACCTTGTGGGCATTTTTATCTCAGGTTTTAGACACTGATAAAACTTGCCATAATGCCGTGAGTAAAATAATTGCTCATTTAGTAGAGGAAAATGTAGAAATCCCTTCTCTTCGAGACGCTGCGCGAACAACTGATACAAGTGCTTATTGCCAAGCACGGTCGAGATTGCCGGAGAAATTATTGGAGAAGCTTTTCAATTACTCAGCACAAAATTTAGAAGGGAGAGTGACCCAAGAACACTTATGGTGCGGTCGAAACGTGAAGGTGATAGACGGTTCAACTGTCTCTATGCCTGACACCGTAGAAAACCAGAAAGAATACCCTCAGCCTAGTAGCCAGAAACCTGGATGTGGATTCCCAATTGCCAAAATTGGCGTGGTATTCAGCTTAGTAACGGGAGCCGCTGTCGCTCTGTGCATAGATGTTATGAACACTCATGATATTAAATTAGCAAGAAACTTGTATAGTTTTCTTAAACCTAATGATGTGCTTGTAGGGGATAGAGCTTTTTGTGCTTACGCCGATATGTTTACTATCAAAAAGTTTAATTGTGATGCCGTATTCCGTAAACATCAATCTCGTACAAAAACTATGCAAAAAGGTAAAATTGTTGGAGATTGCGACAAATTAGTTACTTGGTATAAGCCTAGAAGTTGCCCAAAAGGATTGAGCAAAGATGAATTTGATGCTCTACCTCCTTCCATAACTGTGCGAGAGATTTATTATTACATTGTTATTCCTAGTTTTCGGACTCAACGAGTTAGCTTAATTACTACTCTTTTAGATAAAGCAACTTATTCTACTCTGGCAATTGTTGGGCTTTACGGTCAACGCTGGGATGTTGAACTAGATTTAAGACATCTAAAAACTACCTTGGGTATGGATATTCTGCGATGTAAAAYCCCCTCAATGGTACGCAAAGAAATTTACGTTTTTTTGCTTGCTTATAATCTACTTCGGAGTTTGATATGGGATGCCGGAACTACTTATACTACTCCTCCATTACGCCTATCACTGCAAGGTACTCGCCACCATTTAATTAACTTTATTCCTAAATTATTAGCAGCAACTCCTCAAAAACGCCTCCGAATTTATCTCACTTTGCTAAAAGTTATTGCTCACAAGGTCGTTCCCGATCGCCCAGGTAGAAGTGAGCCACGAGTCCGCAAACGTCGCCCAAAAATTTATCCCTTGATGGCCA
>LWTK01000107.1 GCA_003326205.1 Nostoc sp. ATCC 43529 | reverse complement strand
CACCATTGGCATCGCAGATGTAACATAATCTCTGCRTTATYTTGAAGCCAAAAYTTACTGTTCCCYTTCATGCGTAAGTTMACAGCTTGACGAATTAAACTYTCAACTGCACCGCTACCMARKGGTARYTGATGSGCWGCRACYARTKGATAGTTTAATAGTCGCCKRCGRTAAGCTTTKAGAATRTAATTACGCTCTCGTACCARAATTTTASAACGCTCTCCAGTAGCCTGGGCAATAAATTCACCCATCTCTCTCATTAAATCGAGAGCTTGACCCTTTTTTAAAGCTTTCCGAGCTTTTTTAAACCAYGATTGGCGKTCATTATCTGTACTAAAAGCAGCATCTGCAAAGTCTTGTAAATGTGATGCAGCATGGTAAAAATCCAACAGCTGATAAGTAGCAAGTGGACATTTTAGTTTCTTTAATAGAGGCGGAACATGTTTCCAAATCCATTCAGCACCGTCAGCAATAAACAATACCTGTTTAGCTTGACTTATTCCTAGATTAACTAGATACATCTCTAAAATATTTAGAAAATCTTGATAACCCGAATATGTGCCGTCATTGGTAATAGGAATCGATGATGTCCTAATTTTTTTGCCATGTTCATTCACGACATAAATAGTTAATAATTTTGGCTCAACCCATTCTCCTGTGAAGCCTAGTCGATTGGTTTTCAGCTTACGTCTACCTTTTTTGTTAACCCGGATTCTCGTTCTCCCGCCATCTACAGCAATGACAACACGCTGGTTTTTAAGAATATTACCTGTAGGTAAACTGCCAGTATTTAAACTGGATAACTTAGATTGACGCAAATTTAGTCCAATTTTACCAAAGTAATATGTGATGCGTTCTATTCGTTTTAGGCTAATGTTTATTCCCCAATCTCTTAAAATTGCGCGTGCAGCTTCAAATGAACCAGCAATTGCACCATATTTTGTAATTGTTGCCCAAACATGGGGTGTTAATCCTTCTTCTATCCCTAACCATTTTAGAAAGGGGCAAAATCCTAACTTTAAATATTTACCTTTTTGATATGAGCAATTGTTACGTTCAACTACATATGGTAATGAAAGAGTTACTTTGACATTCCCAACTGTTAATATCTGCCTTTGATAACTCCCATGTTTTCTTGTTTTTTGATTTTCATAATTTTTTGTTTGAACAATTGCCGTATCTAAAGCATCTTTGGAGTCAGATAGTTGATTTAGTAAAATTGCTACACATTCTCCTGCCAAAGTTAATGCCGTATTTCTAATTTCTTCTTCTCTATTTTTAAAAGTTTGCGCTGACCATTCGCTAATATTTTTTATTTCTAAAAGTTTCGTAACTTTTTCTTGAAACTTTGCCAGTGATTTGCTTAAATCTAAACTTGAATGTATATTTTTATTCATGAAGTGWMGGCATTCCCTGTTTTGATATTAAACATCAAAACTATTACTCAAAGGGCATCCTACACTTTTTTGTTCCTTTAATAGAATTACACCACCGTCAAAATAAATTTCTCTAAGTATTGCTGAGATTTTTGCTGGTCAATAAGTATCTATTTTACTAATGTACTGAAATTAGTGTTTAGCGATCGCTCGTTTAAAGTCTAACTTCAGAAAATCGCGTTGCTCCCC
>LWTK01000106.1 GCA_003326205.1 Nostoc sp. ATCC 43529 | reverse complement strand
TAGGGCTTGCTGAAAAAAAAAGAAAAGGTTGCAGTATCTAGATTATCAGACCAAAGAAGTATATTCCGGTGCAAGATTTGAAGGTAAAATAGCCCAAAATCCTTGCATGACTGTGGTCAGACGAGATAAGCGTGTATCCGATGTAACCATGTACCGAAAAGAAGAATCAACTCCAATTCCACCAGAAAATTTTGAACTTCCATTTGAGGGAAAGTTATCATCAGATAATCGTTGGGTACTTATGGCAAATTTCATACCCTGGACAGAATTTGAGTCGGAATATTCTTCCGGGTTCTCCGCAGAGATGGGGGCACCAGCAAAGTCATTTCGGATGGCGTTAGGTGCATTAATAATAAAAGAGAAACTAGGCATAAGTGACAGAGAAACAGTAGAGCAAATCAAAGAGAACCCTTATCTACAGTATTTTATAGGCATATCATCTTATAGTAATGAAACTCCATTTGACGCATCAATGTTAGTACACTTTCGTGAAAGAATTAGTGCTGATTTTGTTAACAAAGTTAATCAAAAAATGGTGAAGAAGATGCTTGAGACAACATCTTCGATTGACAATGAAAAAAAAACAGAAGAATCAGAAAAAGAAGTAACTAGTCCAAAAAATCTGGGGAAATTAATATTAGATGCCACTTGTGCGCCAGGTGATATTAGCTATCCAACAGATTTAGGGCTACTAAATCAAGCCAGAAGGCAGACAGAAAAAATTATAGACTTTCTTTATGAACAGGTACTGGGTCAATTAGATAAAAAACCTAGAACATATCGGCAGGTAGCAAGAAAAGATTATCTAGAAGTAGCTAAAAAACGTCGTGTTTCCCAAAAAGACCGGAGAAAAGCTATAAGAAAACAGCTTCAATATATTAAAAGAAACTTATTTCATATTGACCAGCTAATCAGTTCAGGAGCAACTCTAGAAAATTTAATAAACAGACAATATAAGATGTTACTTGTAGTCGGAGAAGTCTATCGTCAACAGCTCTGGTTATATGAAAATAAAAAACAAAGTATTGATGATCGTATCGTCAGTTTAACTCAACCACATATCCGTCCCATTGTCCGAGGAAAAGCTGGTAAATCCGTGGAATTTGGAGCAAAATTGTCGGCTAGCTGCTTTGATGGGTTTATATTTTTAGACCATATTAGTTGGGATAATTTTAATGAATCAGGAGACTTAAAAGCACAAGTAGAATCATTTAAAAACTACACTGGCTATTATCCAGAATCCGTTCATGTTGATAAAATTTACCGGACACGAGAGAATCGAGCTTGGTGTAAAGAACGAGGTATTAGAATTAGTGGAAACCCTTTAGGCAGACCTCCAGCCAATGTAAGTAAGGAAAAAAAGAAGCAAGCTTTAGAAGATGAAAGAATTCGTAATTCTATTGAGGGAAAGTTTGGACAAGCTAAAAGAAGATTTAGCCTGGGTAGAGTGATGGCGAAACTGTCTCATACTTCTAAAACTGCAATTGCTATTACTTTTTTAGTAATGAATCTTTCTACTCAACTGTCACGCTTTAAGAGTACTTTTTTATGTCTATTTTTGAAAATAACACCTTTTTTTCCCTCTAATATTATTGAAAATTATGGTTTAGCCAATCAAAAACAACAAAAACTTATATTTAGGGCTTGCTTGAATAACTGACCAATCCTGATCTTGCTTTTTTATGACTTTTTCAGCAAGCCCT
>LWTK01000105.1 GCA_003326205.1 Nostoc sp. ATCC 43529 | reverse complement strand
ACAATTCCCGAAAAGGGAGCGCGAATAATTGTATCTTCTAGCTGCACTTGCACGCCTTTTAACTGAGCTTCAGCGGATGCGACAGCTGCTTGGCGTCCAGCAATTTCCTCGGAACGGGTGCCATCTTCCAACAGTACTAATGCTGCGCGTGCTTCATTCACGGCTGCTTGACGTTGGGCGATTTCTTCACTACGAGAACCGCTTTGGACTAACGACAATCGTTTTTTCGCTTCTTCTAAATTGGCTCTGGCGCTTTTGTCTTCGCTGATAGCTTGATCGAGTAATTGTTTATTCTCTGCTCCCTCTTTATATAGATATTGATAACGTTTTACTTGTTCGGCAGTGTAATTCACTCTCGCCTGAGCCGCATCTACTTGGGCTTGCGCTTGGGCAATTTCTTGGGGACGATTCCCTGCACGAGCTTGGGTTAACTGGGCTTGGGCTTGGGCTAATCGCGCCCTAGCTTGGGCAATTTCTTGAGGACGACTACCAGCTAGGGCTTCGGCTAACTGTGCTTGACTTTGGGCTAAGTTAGCAAGATACTGGCTCTTTTGTGCCTCGATGCTGGCGCTATCCATGCGGGCGAGAATTTGCCCTTTTTGAACGCGATCGCCTTGTTCCACGTACAATTGCGACAGCACACCGGGATTTTTGGGACTAATATTTACACTTTGAACTGGCACGACTTTACCACTAGCCGTTATCCGTAACGTGACGTTTTGTGCTGATACTGGGACAGTTAGCCGTTCTATGTCTTCTTGGTTTGTGCCTTGATTTATCAGAGTAAAGTTTGCAACTGTACCCACAACCAAAGCGCCCCCCGCCATCAGCCCAATGAACCAGCGTAATGGATATTTAACTTTGCCAATAACTGGAATTTCTATGTTCGTAGCCATACAATACAAGCCTGTGATGATTGCTGTGTCGGAGTAGCCTTTAGTTAGAGGACAAGTGCAGAATCAGGAGTTGTTAAAGGTTTGCGATCGGATCTTGAGAAATTTACTAACAACTAGACGCATAATAAGCTTCATAGTTGCTTAATGTTACTTCATACTAGGCATTGGTATGTCTGTATGCCTTCACCTGAATGGATGACTTTTGCCACTAATATCACTGGGTAGCATCAAAAATGCTACGGTATTTCTCATTTGCTTGATGTAAAAAGTAGGGTAGTAGCAGTAGAGACGTAGCAGTGCTACGTCTCTACAATTAATTTTCAGTTTTTCTTTATCTAAAGCCACAAAACACGGTTAAACACATCCAACTCGCACCGCCCTAGTGGCAGCCTCCGTGCGGTTGGTTGCTCCTAATTTATTTAGTACCTGACTGACATGATGTCTAATGGTAGAAGGACTCAATTTCATTCGTTGAGCGATCGCTTCATTACTCAATCCTAAAGCTAGGAGTGTTAACACCTCTGCCTGTCGCCTGCTCAGTTCATATACAGGAGGGGATGATGGTTGAATCGGTTGCAGCAACGCCTGAATCACCTCTGCTGCCAAAATAGATCTACCAATGGCAGCAGAACGTATGGCATCCGCTAACTCATCAATCGAGACACCCTTGAGCAAGTAGCCGATGGCTCCCGCTTGCATTGCTTTTTGTACCAAGCCCTTGTCTAGAAAACTGGTCAAAATTAAAACCTGAATTTCTGGGTATTGTTTGCGGATAACTTTTGTTACTTCCGCTCCATTCATCCCCATCATCATCAAATCCATCAGCACTACATCTGGTTGCAAGTTTTCGCAAAGACGTACTGCTTCATCTCCATTACCCGCTTCTCCCACTAACTCAATGTCATCAAAGGCCAGCAAGAGAAATTTAATACCTCCCCGCAAGATTTGATGATCGTCAACAGTTATGACCCGAATTGGTTTGACCAATTTATGTGTTTCCATGTTTAAATCCGGGTTTTTAATAGTATTTTTTTAAGACATTGATATTAATTTGTATTATTCCATCGTTATTTTTTTAGATAAAATTCTTAATCTTTAATTTTTATTTGTTACCAAATAATAATATAAAAATTCACAATCATGAATCATAATGTGTATTTTCTAAATTAAGTCAAGGTAAATAAATATAACTATATTGCAATCAGGCCAGTTAGGACAATTCTTCTGTAAAAGTAAAGAAATAGGGAATAGGAAACGGAGAATAAAAGCGAAAAAACAAGCTTATATGAATTGAAGTGAACTATATTACGAAAAGTAAATGTGTCTAAAAACCTTACTATTGAGCAATAAAAAAGCAAAAATGTCGATTGTATTTAGTTAAGTTTATTTGTGCCCAGTCTCATGAGCCATTCCTAATTATCAATTTCCTACTCTTGATTCCCTATTCTCGAGATAGGGATTGACCAACTTAGGAAAATCTCAGTCCCCCTTCCTAAATAGCTTGACAAATGGAAATTAGCGCCAATGGAATCAGCTCGTTCTTTCATAATTGCTATTCCTAAATGACCAGATGGTATCGGTATCTGTCTGGAGTCAAAACCACAGCCATTATCGCTGATACGCAAGACTATCCTTTGTGAATCGTACTCAAGGGTGACTGATACTTCCGTAGCTTGGGCATGTTTAATAATATTATTCAGTGCTTCTTGAGTAATCCGGTAGAAAACAAGCTTTACCTCACTAGATAAAGAAAAATCGCCTTTTACTGTTGTTGTTACCTGTAAACTTGCTCTTCCAGAAATTGCCTTGGTTAACTGCTGTATTAATTCACCTAATGGTTTCTCTGCTAAACCATCGGGACGTAACTCGATTAGTAAATTTCGCATCTCTGCTAACGCCCCTTGTGTGAGTTCGGCGAGTTCCTCTAATCCTTGTTGGGCTATGTCTGGGTGGCGTTTCCAAACTCTAGGTAAAGCTTCGGCAATGGTCGCTACAGTAAACAAGGTCTGCGAGACTGAATCGTGTAAGTCACGAGCGAGGCGATTTCGCTCGACTTCCACAGCAATTTTTCGTAGCCGTTCGCTTTCTACTAATTGTTCGTGTAATTTCACCGCTTGTATTAAATCTTTGGATAAGCGTAGACTCATAATTATCACGAAGGACATAAATCCAAACTCAGCCATGTATATAAATTTGATCTTTCCCAAATCTACTAAGCGATCGTGTTGAACAGTTGCTATTAAAATTGCCAAACTTATTCCGAGAGTGAGTGCTGCTTGCTTCTCGCCGCGCCGATATTGAAGGTAACAGGCAAAAAAAAAGAAAACAGTATTACCGATTAAAGCTAATAGTTGGAAACTTAATAGGGGATTGAGTGTACCTTCTGGGTGAGGAATCGATTCGCCCCAAGGCAAAGAAATACTTGATAGGTTGCTGATATGAGAGTAGAGAATCCCTGTAGGAGAAATTTCGTTGATTAACAGGGTGATGAAGTACAGGCTATTGAGTACTAAAATTAAACGCACCGAATTAAAATTTGTATATAAAGCCACAAGCCAAGCAGTAGTAATGCCGTAAATATAGCCGAAAGAAGTTAGCATTTTTCTAGCATTTATGTAATCGTCTACATTCATGGCTTTATATTGGGCTATAAGAGCCAAAATATAACTAAAAGCTAGCAAGCAGCTTAACCCAAAGCAGAAGTTTAGTGCAGGTTTTAATCGACCAAAGGCAATTAGCAAGTGCAAAAAACCAATATATATGGTAATCCCAGCAACTATACTTAGAACGGTTAGAATCAAAGTCATTACTTATTCTGTTAAAGATTTATATCTAGTACCAAATAAGTAATATCACTTAAATAGAAACGTTTCGCTTTTTCTATATAGATTCTCTATTCTTAAATTAGCTAAATGCATCGACTTGCACCTTTGTTGCATCGGGTTGCACCTTTGTTGCATCGGGTTGCACCTTTGTTGTATCGACTTGCACCTTTGTTGCATCGACCTGCACCTTTGTTGCATCGGGTTGCACCTTTGTTGCATCGACTTGCACCTTTGTTGCATCGACTTGCACCTTTGTTGCATTACAGCAGCTTTCATTAGACATCTCCAGAAATTAATTCTGCGTTAACCGAAAACCCTGTACAGACGTAGCAATGCTACGTCTGTACATAGTTTTTTGGAGATGTCTAAGTTATTCTTCTCACTCCTGCCTTCTACCTCGTGCCTCCTGCCTCAAAACTTCATACAAATGAAAACTGCTGTAAATCTTTCACCTTACTGATAGCTTTAGAGTGACAATGGGTACATTAAATACATAACTGATAACAGTATGCTAATATGGCTACCCAAAATACAACACGCCGTTTGCGCCCTCAATTAATTAGTGAAGATGTAAGTTCATGGTACGGTTTACAAACCGTCAGTACCTATGAAACTAACCGTGCTGATGCCTCTGCTGCCAAATTACAGCAAGCTTATCAAGCTATGTTAGCCCAGCAACAAACAGAAACTGAAAAACAAGCTTTATACCGTGCTGCGGCTGATGCTGCACGATTAGCAGAATGGGAATTTCACAATACAGTATTAGCAATGAAACAAGTTGTGCGCGGACAATATGGATTAGATAGCGATCAAGCTCAAGCAGTAGGATTGAAGAAAAAATCGGACTACAAGCGTCCTAGCCGCAAAAAGTCAGTTACATCATGATCTAAGTAAAATTAACGCATTTTAAATGAGCGATCGCACTTGATATTACTTGTGCGATCGCTTTCTTGCATAGATGAGAACCCTGCAAAACTCTCTATCACTTGTCATCCGCCAGCAATTTTAACACTGCCAATAAGTATAAGTAACAGTTATATAGGACAAAGATCCTAGTCAAAACTTGGATCTTTGTTCGATGCGGTCACAGAGGCGATCGCTATATAATTCATCTCGCCATAGCAAAATTTACGTAATTACCTCATCCAACAATGAATAAAATCTGGTTTGGCAATACTTTATTGTTTAGCTCAGTTTTAGCAAGTACCTTACTTGCTAGTCCTAACGTTGCTAGGAGTAACAACTTCACCGTACCCGAAACTCTAGCAAATACAGCACCTTGTCGCCTTAACGTCACTGGTGCTTATCTAACAACAATCTTCAACCCAGATAAAAGCGTCTCCTCTCGTGGAGTTATTACACTGACCGCAGATGGTAACTTTTTTGTCACTGACTCCAATCAAGGTGGTGTAACTAACGTTTTCAATCCCTTTACTAGTGGACAAGGCGCTTGGAAGTGTAATGGCAAAACAAAAGTGAGTGCTAGGTCTATCACCTTTGCTTTTCCTGGGAGTGCAGGAGCCGGTAGCATTGGCCGCGCCGACTACCAAGCCAGCTTTAATCCCCAAACGCAGACAGTACAAGGGACTATCACACTGCGCCTTTTCAACCTCAATGCTAATCCGTTGTTAAATAATGTCTCGCCTGTAGGAACATTCAACTTCTCAGGACAACAAATCAAACCTAATTAATTTTTAAGGCAATTTACAGGAATAAATATACCGCCGCCGTTGGTTTCGACTTCGCTCAACCAACTGAGAGATCGAGAATGGCAATGGTGAAGCCTTTATAGAGCTTGTTTTTGTAGCCAATTTCACTGACAGCAAAACTTTCGCTCCTACGGATTAAACACATCACACTCTTTTGGAGGATTTATGGCTAATATCGTCGTCACCAACACTAACGATTCCGGTGAAGGTTCCTTACGGCAAGCGATTCTCGACGCTAATGCCTCTGCTGGGGCAGATACAATTAGCTTTACTGGTAGCGTATTCACTGATGCCACCGCTGATACCATTACTCTCACTTCTGGGGAATTAGTTATTACTGATGATGTCACCATTGAGGGAACCGGGGCAAATCAACTGACAGTGAGTGGCAACAATGCCTCTCGCGTGTTCAACATCGTTAATTTCGGAACAGATGCCACAATTGATGCTTTGACAATTGCTAATGGCAATTCGGCTGACGGTGGCGGTATTCGTATCAATGGTGGTGGTAGTTTGGTTTTAACCGATAGTACCGTCTCTAATAACAATTCAGGCGGTGGTTTTGGCGGTGGCGGCATTGCCAACACGGGCGGCACTGTTAACGTCATCAACAGTACTATCTCTGGCAATACGTCAAGCTTTGGTGGCGGCATTGCTAGCCAGGGTACACTCACTGTCACCAACAGTACCATCTCTGGAAATACAGCGAGCCAACCTGGCGGTGGTTTAATTGTTGGGGGAGCAGTTACGCTTACTAGTAGCACTATTACTAATAATACTGCTGGCAATGGAGCAGGAATAGCCGTCTTTTTTGGAACTACTACTGCTCAAAACACCATTATTGCTGGTAATAATGGTAACGATATTTCCGGTGGAGTCACAGGCAACGCCAACAACCTCATCGGTAGCCTAAGTGGTGCAGGCGGCACCATCGGCACAGGCAGCGACATCACCTTTGCCTTGGCTGGCATTACCGATATCAACCAAGTCATTGCTGCCCTCGCCGATAACGGTGGTGCAACCGAAACCCACGCCTTAGTTGCAGGTTCAGCAGCCATCAACGCCGGCAATAACGCCCTTGTTCCCTCCGGTGTCACCACAGACCAACGGGGTACAGGTTTTAACCGCATTAGTCGCGGCACAGTCGATATCGGAGCTTACGAAATACAACCAATAGCTACAAACGACATCTTTACCACCGACGAAGATACTGTTCTTACTGGTAACATCTTAGCCAACGACACTGAAGCCGATGACAGCGATACCTTGACAGTCATCGCTGTTAATGGTTTTGCCAATTCGGGTTATCCGTTTGTCCTACCGTCCGGTGCTTTATTAGCTGTCTACCCTGACGGCAATTTTGAATACAATCCCTACATTGTTCCCGACAATCAATTTCAATCCCTGGCAGCCGGTGAAACTGCTACTGATAGCTTCACTTACACAGTCAGCGACGGTCAAGGTGGGACTAGCGATGCTACCGTCACCATTACCGTTACTGGTGTTAACGATGCACCCACAGGTTCACCCACAGCGACATTAAGTAATACACCAGAAGATACTGCCATCATCATTACTGCAGCTCAGTTATTAACAGGTTTCAGTGATGTAGATGCTAGTGACACCCTTTCAGTCACCAACTTGACTGCTACTAACGGGGCATTGGTAAATAATAACAATGGCACTTATACCTTCACCCCAACTGCCAACTTTAATGGTACTGTCAACCTCAGCTACAATGTGACTGATGGTACAGCAACCTTAACCGGACAAACTCAGACTTTCTCTGTTACCCCTGTTAACGATGCCCCTGTTGCTGTTGATGACAGTGCTTCCACATTCTTTGGTACCACCGTCAACATCCCAGTTAGTACCTTACTAGCCAATGATAGCGATGTTGATAGCACCTCCCTCAGCATCACTGGTGTCAGCGGTGCTACCAACGGTACTGCCGTGCTGAATAATAACGGCACAGCCAACAACACCGCAGATGATTTCGTTTCCTTTACTCCAAACCTTCTATTCGTTGGTAATGCCAGCTTTAACTACACCCTCAGCGATGGTAGCCTCACTGATACTGGTACGGTGACTGTGGCTGTAGGTGGTAACATTTTAGGTACTGTTTTTGCGGATAACCTCGTTGGCACTCTTGGTAACGACATCATCAACGGGGGCAATGGCAACGATACCATCTACGGCGGTGCGGGTGACGATAGCCTCAACGGTGATAATGGTAACGATGTCTTGTATGGCGATGGGCTGATGGATGGCGGCGCGGGTAACGATACCCTCAACGGTGGTAATGGCAATGATACCCTCTACGGTGGTGGCGGTAGCGATCGCCTCTTTGGTGGTAATGGTAACGATTTACTTTATGGTGGTGCTGGCAGCGATAATCTCACAGGTGGCAACGGTAACGATATCTTTGCTTTTGCTGCTCTTGAAGGTACTGATACCATTACTGATTTTTCTGACGGTAGCGATCTGATTGGATTGTATGGTGGTTTAAGCTTTGGGCAATTAAGTTTCTCTGGTAACAATATCAAAGTGACTTCCACTAATGAAATTTTGGCGACGCTGACTGGTATAAATACTACGACGCTGACTGCTGCTGATTTCGTAACGCTTTAATCATCTCGATTCATACAAGCCGACCTTAGTTGCATCGACTTGCACCTTTGTTGCATCGACCTGCACCTTAGTTGCATCGACCTGCACCTTTGTTGCATTGACTTGCACCTTTATTGCATTGACTTGCACCTTTATTGCATTGACTTGCACCTTTGTTGCATCGGCTTGCACCTTTATTGCATCGACTTGCACCTTTGTTGCATCGGCTTGCACCTTTGTTGCATTCAAGTTGCAAAAATTAACCTGGCTCAGTCTTCAGAGAGTGCTAGCGATGTCTACAACAAGGCTTACCCCTAGGTCACTGTCACGTTTCATACAAGTATCAATTATATAAGACAAAGATCCTAGTCAAAACTTGGATCTTTGTCCGATGCGGTCGTTGGGGCGATCGCTATATAATCCATTTCGCTACAGCAAATTTAGGTAATTACCTAACTAAAAAATGATGCCTCAACTGATGAGGCGATGAATCTTGTGCCTTTTTTCCCAAGTTGCACTTTAGTTGCATTGACTTGGAAAGTTAACTTAACTAGAGACAAAACCATGAATAAATTCTTTTCGACTCTAACCTTGACAACAGCTACAACTTTAGCTATTGCACTTACTGGAGCAGCAATCGCTAATCACTTTGTTTTAGGACAGACATCTATTGACTTAGCCAAGTTACGTAGCGATGCTGTATCTGCACACAACACTTATCGAGCCAAGCATAAGAGTCCTAATGTCACCATCGATAATACTCTCAACGAGAGCGCCCAAGCTTGGGCACAAACCATAGCAGCTAAAGGTGACTTAGAACACAGTACCAATCGAAACAATGTCGGAGAGAACATATACTGGGGTGGAGACTCAGCAAGCTTAGGTAGCACAGCAGTTGAGGAGTGGTACAGTGAAATTAAAGACTATGACTACAACAACCCTGTATTTTCTGGCGCAACCGGGCATTTTACTCAGGTAGTCTGGAAAGGCAGTACCAAAGTAGGCTGCGGTGCTGCACCTGGCCCTGCAACAATTGAGGGTACTAAGTACGATGGCGTCTATGTAGTTTGTCAGTATGCTCCCGCAGGTAATGTGAAAGGACAGTTTGCTGATAATGTACTAAAACCGTAGTAGTTGATTAGCAACCGCTAGGTTAAGCGTAAAAGGCGATCGCTACATCATCGATTTTGCCACAGCAAAACACAAAACAACTTTACTTCTGTTTAAGTCTTTTGGGTGGGCAAATGTTTGCCCACTCGACAAATTAATTAGTTACATCGAAGAACAACTTTGATGTATTGGCTTGCATCTTGATTGCATCGAAAAGCAACTTTGTTGCATCGACTTGCACCTTAGTTACATTAGGTTACACCTTTGTTGCATTGACTTACAACTTGATTGCATTGACTTGCACCTTAATTGCATTAAAGGATTATTGTTGAAATTGGCTCAATAACCAAGCACCAACTTGACTTTGAGACATTTGACGAGTTCGCCGTAATGCTTCGTTTAATAAAGAAATAGCTAATCCTGGCAACACCTGAGATTCTGTAATTCGGCGGCTACCTTGGTTTTCAATGGCAAAAGCCATAATTTCCACGTTTTGGACATTTAAAATCCAGTATTCTTTGACTCCTAAATCTTCGTATAGCAACCGTTTGTTACCGAGGTCGTCAGCAAGGGAAGTATTAGCAACTTCAATTAGTAAATCTGGTGGTGGATAGATGTCTAAGTTAACAATAGAAGTTCCGTAGGGAATAACATTAGCATTGTCACCAATGTAGTAAGAAGCATCAGGTTGAGCTTCATTAAAGCCTGTCTTTCGATACGTACAATTATCCTTGCCATTTAAAGTAATTCCTTTAATACTGGCAAACAGATAAACTGCATACATTATAATTCCGTGGTCGCTGGCGTGGTCATTTCCGATTGGTGGCATTTCAATCCTCATGTGTTCATTGTGGTAGTAGCCCTTGGCTTTTTCGTAGGCAGGATTTTCTATTAGTTCAATATATTCATCCCAAGTGGCTTTTATCCAAGTGTCAGTTACTAATGGCGTCTGCAATTCACTCATAATATTTTCCCAGTCCCTGTTTCTAACATAATCAATTGTGGGAAAATTCCACACTCTGTACAGACAAGAGTTAACCCTTGTCTCTAGTCCCTATTTGCAGCTAGAGGCGATCGCACTCAATATTATATTGTGAAAAACTTTTTAAATTCTGGTGTGTCTAAAAGCCATCACCAGAATTTTTTGATTTGGCACCCAATCACCAATCCCCAGTCCCCAGTTCCCTGGACTTCACTTTTTCAAAACTATTTGGAAGGAATTTAAATATCCTGTAATAGTTTTAGCTAATGTCTTTTGCTGCTTTTTCGTCGTTATTGCCATTACTTGATATAATCTGCCTTCGGCAACATACATTCTACTTTTAGTGATTTTTCCTCCAGAATTGATGTACTCAATTTCTTTGCCGGGATGATTATTTGAACTCCGAATATTTCGTTGACTAATTAACTTACTTTGCGTAGTTTTCAGAGCCATATCCCGTGCATCGTTGAGTACAGCTTGGGGGTCAGACATTTCTCCATAGCTGTAAGGAAAATCATTGTAAGTAACTATATATGCTACTTGTTGTTTTGGTGGTTGAGCGACAAATATTTCTAAGTTAATTTCCCCCATATAAGTTTTTTGGAATTGGGTTTCTCTGTTGGGTCTTCCCGGCATCAAAATAGTAAAGCGCCCATCTGGAGGAGTGAATAATTTCCATTTTGGTTGTACGGGTTGAGAAACAGTTGGTTTGAGAGTTGGCTTGACAGTCGGTTTAACAACTGGTGCAGGAGATTTGGGTTGACGCGCTTCCACCAAAATAGATCCGCCACAGATAAATGTGGCGGCGATGAATGGCAACAGATGTTTAATTGTCATATTTCTTGCCTTTGAGATGCTAATCTCACTGATGATGCCAGCTGTTATAACCTAGCAGCACATAAAGCAGCACCTATTAGGCCAACTTGTGGGTTGAGAATAATATACACGGGTATCTCTTCCAGCAGCGATCGCATTCTCCCTTTTTGGGTGAAGTTCAATAAGAAATCGCTGTTTTGAATTAACGGCAGGATTTTGGGGGCAATTCCACCAGCAATGTATAAGCCACCGTAAGGTAGGAGTTTGAGGGCGAGATTCCCGGCTTCTGCGCCGTAAGCATCTATGAATAATTGCAGGGTTTGTTCAGAAAGGCGATCGCGTTTTTGGAGTGCGGCTGTACCAATGGCGGCACCAGGATCGACACTTTTCTCTTCTTTGCCGGCTTCTTGTTCCCAAGTTCTAACGATTTGGGCGATTTCTGGTGATTCAGCGGCAAATTTGCGATCGCGCAAAAATTGATAAATTGCTACAATTCCCATCCCGGAAACCACCCGTTCTACAGAAATGCGCTGGATATCATGTTTACCCAGCAGATATTTCAACAATTGAAACTCGATTTCGTTACGGGGAGCAAAATCAGCGTGTCCGCCTTCTGAGGGAAAAACTTGATAGTAATTTCCCGTTTTAATTAAAAATCCTTGCCCTAAGCCGGTACCAGCACCAATAATGGCAATGGGGGCTTGTGGTTGAGGTTTCCCAGACTGTAAGACGTGCAAGTCTTGTTCTTGTAAACCTGAAATGCCATACCCGACGGCGGCGAAGTCGTTAATTAAAGAAATTCGTGGGATACCCAACTCTTGTTGTAGACGTTCGGTATCCAGGAACCAGACTAAATTTGTCAGTTTAGCAGTATTTTTGACAATGGGGCCGGCGATCGCAAAACAGGCTTTCTCTGGTAATGATGTGTTAGCTTTAGCCAAAAACTGCTGCACTATCGGTACCAAATCAGGAAAATCTGCACTGTGGTAACTTTCCTGATAAATGCTTTGTAAGCTTTGCGAATCGGATGTTTCAACCAATCGCAAAATAGTTTTCGTACCGCCGATATCTCCCGCAAGTAGCAAAGTCATAGAATTTATTGGCGAATTAATACTTTTTTTTGGAGGATATACCCAACATAGCGAAAGCTGCGATCGTAAATTCCCGATCTAGGATTTAAGCAAATCGAATCACTTCTTCTATGTGAGTTAAATGGGAAGTATCTCCCTTGAGTTCTAATAACCATTCTGGTTCGTCACGTACCACTTTTACCAAAGAACATAAAGAAGCTTTAACTTCGGTTTTGGCAATTTCCCCCACTAAGCCCATTGCAGCCCCCAACACTGAGGCACCATGCGCTACTAGGAGGATATTTTCTGGGAAGAATTCATTGGCTAAACATCTAGCAGTTTGTCCAGAACGTTCCCGTACTTTTTCGTGAGTTTCAGGATAATTGGCGGCGATACGCGGAGTGTAGCCAAGGTCAATTCTGGGGAATAATTCTGCTAATGCTGGAGTCGAGAGTCTTTTGGGTTCTTCTGTCATCCAAGCTGGATTTAGCCATTCACTCAAACCTGTTTCGAGTTTGATTGGTAAGTTCATCACTTCTGCAACCGCGTTTGCTGTTTGTACGGTTCGCAAGAAGGGTGAAGCAAAAATATGAGTAATCTTTTCTCCCTTTAAACGCTTTGCTAACTGCTGGGCTTGGATCGTACCATCATCAGACAAAGGTGGATCGTAGCGTCGTTCGGCAGTGAGAAACCAATCAGGGTTTACGAAGTCGAGGCGGTTGGCGTGTCTTGCGATCCAAACTATTTGACTCATGGGTTTAAATATTCTGGCGAATGGAATTCGCCGCTAAACAAATATAGATATCTGCAAACAGGGCTGCAAATATTAATTTACAATAAAAATTGTAATAATATTTAATAATATTATTTATTTGGAAAAGTTATTGGTGGCAGAATTCAAAAGTTAGAACTAAAACAGCCTTTATCGCTGGGTTTGAGACGTACTTTGCGTGCTTCACGTTTCTTGAAATCCCCTGTATGCGCTTATTTTGATGCATAACTGCGAAGATATTAACTGAGCAATTTATAGAGGGTGAAATAATTTTGGATTATGTCAATGCAAAATCCAAAATTGTCTGACTCTTTTTTCTAAGTTATTCAGGGAGCTAAAGATGATTTCAACTATAGTCACATTGATAATTATTGTGACGGCAGTTGTTTTGATGTTCAAGCGTTTTGAGGTGCGTTTGAGTTTATTTATCTGTGCAGTAGCATTATTTTTACTTGCAGGTAAATTGCCTCAAATTTTCGTCATCATTACTCAACAAATGACGAATGAAAAGACAGTTGTGCCAATTTGTACAGCGATGGGATTTGCATATGTCCTCAAACTTACAGAGTGCGATCGCCATCTCACACATCTGTTACTCGCACCTTTACGTTATGGCAAGTGGCTATTAATTCCTGGTGGAATTATTGCTGCATACATTGTCAATATGGCGATTGTCAGTCAATCTAGTACAGCTGCAATTGTTGGGACTGTTTTATTACCTTTATTATTAGCTGTAGGAATTGCACCAACTATCGCAGGGGCACTTTTATTACTTGGTTCTTCTATGGGAGGCGAGTTATTTAATCCTGGTGCAGTGGAAGTGGTCAGACTTGCAGAACTCACTGGACAATCAACAAGTGCTATCCTCGCCCAAGTTTTGCCAATTAATTTGTTAGCAAGTGTCACCGCACTTATAGTTTTCTGCATCTTGGTTTTGATTGCATCAGAGGAGATAACTAAAACCGAGCAAAATTTAGGAATAAAATTTGAAATAAATTACATCAAGGCATTAGTACCACTACTACCAATGATATTATTATTTGTTGTGCCTTTAGTGGTGGAGCTACCCGCAGAATTTAATAATAACAGTGTAGCGATCGCTGCGGCGATGTTAATTGCGATCGTTGCTGCTGGGTTAACTACTCCGAAAGCTTTGCATAGTTTAACAACAGCATTTTTTGAAGGAGCAGGTTACGCCTATGCCAACATTATTTCTTTAGTTATTACCGCGACAATTTTTACTGAGGGAATCAAAGCCAACGGATTAATTGAAACTCTCACTAACGCTTTAGCAAATCGCGCCATGTTGGCAAAGTTTACCAGTTTGATTTTACCATTTACTCTGGCAGGAATTACAGGTTCTGGAAGTGCCACTGCGATCGCAGTGATGAATGTTCTCGTACCAATAGCTGCAAAAATCAATCTCGAACCCGTGAAAGTCGGAACTTTGGTATCTGTGGCGGCGCAGCTGGGACGCACCATGAGTCCAGTGGCGGCGGTTGTGATTATGAGTTCCACCATCGCCCAACAACCACCGCTAAGTTTAGTTAAATGCGTAGCCCTACCCCTATTAGCTGGGCTTGGCGTCTTACTTATAGCAGCATTGTGCAATTGGATTTAAGGCGTTGCATAATTGCGGGATGATTTATCTCACGCAGAGGCGCAGAGGCGCAGAGAGAATAAGGAGTTTAAGATTTCAATAGATCGGGTTTCATCCCATGATTCAGCAACGCCGGATTTAAAAACGTCAGCCGAACAACTTTGAGCAAAGCCTTATCAATTCTGAATTCTGAATTATGCATAAATTTTCTCAATCTGCTTGAGAGAAATTGTAGAGGTCTGCATGATGAGGCTAATAAAAGGCATAAATCGCTATGGATGAAGAGCTTCGAGAATTGATCGGACAAGCTTCAGAGTTGTCTCCAGATAGTCCACAACGAGCTAAGGCCATTTCTTTGCTCATAGTTAAAATACAACAACTACCGGGATTTTATCAATCTTCTCACCAAGATTATTTTGATGCCTTAGATCAAATTTGGGAGTGGCTTGGGAGAAATATTCAATATTTTGAAGAACATCCACCATCGCTAACTGTCAGTTTAGTACGTTGGGTTAACGGAAATTTACATTGGAGAGTCAAAGATATTAGAAATAAGCGAAATCAAGGTATTAGTCTTGATGCACAACTCAATGAAGACAGTATGAGTATTAGCTTTAAGGAAGTAATATCTGAAACGGGGTTTGAACCTCCACGCTTAGACGGACTCGAAGGCTACATTGAGAAAATTCAACAGCAGAATATCAAGTTTATAGCTCAAAAGCTGAAAGAATATATCGATGAAGACCCTGATTTTGTCTTGCGAAATTCACATTTAAGAGATAATCCTGGATGTAATTTTCAAGTCATTATTCAGCGACTTTATTTAAAAGATAAACCAGAAACTAAGCGAGCGATCGCTCAAGATTTTGGAGTTTCCGAGCAAACCCTCTACGCACACTACAGAAGAAATTGGTCAAAAATTCAATCACATCTACAACAAGTTGCTTTAAATTCTGGATTAGAGCAGGATTACTTACTATGAATGAGGCGAAAATGCATAAATCTACGGTTCCTTTATCAATAAAAGCGCATCAGTTGGCTAGGAAATTTGCGGCTCAACAACTGACACCTGAAAAAGGAAAGCAAGTTTACCTCAATATTTTAAGTGTATATGCTGTGCATCGCTATTTAAAATATCTTGGAATTCATACAAATTTAGAGGACAGTGATTGCTGGCAATTATCTAATCAAGTTATATCTAATATTGCTGATTTAGTTTTACCAGACATCAATCAAAGATTAGTATGTTGTCCGATTTTACCAGAACAAACACACTTTGAGTTACCCCTGGAAGTCACAGAAAATTTGTTTGGTTATGTTGGCGTACAGTTTAATGATATGCTCAGGGAAGTTGAACTTATGGGTTTTTTACCTGTAAATCAAGTGAGCGAGCAAACAATGGTAAATATAGGGATTGATGAACTGCGATCGCTAGATACTCTCATTGAAGATATTTATGCTGCTAAAGCTGCACAGCAGACAGAAGATATAACACAGCAACCAGGTTTATTGAATAAGTTAAAAAATATTAATCTTGCTGAAATATTTCAGCAAACCCTAAAAGATATTTCCTCAGAACCTGCGCCATCGTATGCAACTCGCAGTCTTTCTATGAGTACCTTAGTTACAGCAATTAACTTAAGTTCACAAAATATTCTGCTGATTGCTGAAATTACACCTAAAGACTACCAACGTCAACGTGTTTCCTTGCGTTTAGAAGCAATTGACAGCGAAGAATTACCATCATTACAACTTTTAATTATTGATGAATCCGAACACATTTTTCCTCACAAAATAGACTTAAAAAGCCCTACTCATATTCAAATACAACCCTTCATTGCACGTATTGGAGAAGTTTTTCAGGTCAAAATAGTGAATGAAGGAATTAGCGTCATAGAAAACTTTGTTATTTATTGATAATCTAATTTTCAAAATTAATTTCAAAATGTATGCAGGTTGCTGTTCTCACTATAGATGTTCAATCTAATCAAGAATTAACAGTTTATTTAGAGGCTGGTAATAAAGGTATTAAAGGTCAATTACCCTTATTTTCACAACTTCAATTTGATTATCAAAATTGGCAGAATGCAATAAATCAATCTGCTACTTCACAATTTAGACTTGAATCAGAGGAAACAACTGAACAGTTAACTGTCAATATCGAACCTCTAGCAAAAAAATTAGAAGACAATATTAATAATTGGCTCCAGCACGAATACTTTCAAAATATCCGAGAGGAACTGATTGATTTTTTAGGCGCATCGAAAACATTTCCTAGCCGGATAGTGATTAAAACTGATGATTTGTTTTTACAACAACTTCCTTGGTACTGCTGGAATGTCTTAAAAAAATTCCCGAATAATGAAATTACATTAAGCTTTAAAACTGGTACTATTAGAAGTAATTCTGTATTTCCTCGAAAATCTCAAATTAAATTACTTGCTATTTTAGGTACTAGCTCTCATATTTCCATTAATGAAGACATTAAAATTCTTAAAACAATTGACTCAAAAACAAAAATTAAGATTGAGTATTTTCCTAATAAAAACTCTAGCCAACTTCAAGGTAATTTAAAACAAATTTTATTAAATATTATCGAATCAAACGGATACGATATTCTATTTTTTACAGGACATGGAGTTGGAATCAGTAACAATCAAACTGATATTATTCGCATCGGAACTAGTACATCAACTGTAGATATTAGTTTATCTGAACTAGAAAATGCTTTACAAATAGCCATTAAGAAAGGTTTGCGTTTGGCAATCTTCAACTCTTGTTTTGGTATGAAAATAGGACAAACTTTAATCAGACAGCATGGTTTAACAACAATTTCCATGCGAGAGAAGATTAAAGATAATGTAGCGATAGATTTTTTGCAAAATTTTTTAGAGAATTTTTATTTAGGTATGCCTTTGTTTTTAGCTGTCAAGGAAGCGAGAAAGCAAAATCTTGAAGTGAGTGACACCTGGCTACCAGTAATTTTTCAAAATGAAAATGCAGAATCTATCAAATTAAGCGACTGGAAATTACCCAATATTTTAGAAGTACTTCTTAGTGTTGGCTTAACAGGATTCAACTTAGGATTGATGACAATTAGCTTTGCAGGCACTTTATTAATTAATCAAAATTTTTGGTTAATTATTTTAATATTGTCTGGAATCATCTCAGCACTTTTATTTATTTTTTATCCAAACTTCAGTCAAAAAAAATATTTATTAGCTATTTCTATATTAGCATTAATTATTAATGTCAGCTTAATTTTTATTTTTAAGTATGGTTTATCTCTTCTATTTTTTGCCCTTATTCCATCACTGATATCAGTATTTATAATATCTTTGTTTTGCCTCATATACTACCCTTTATCTAAATCACTACGTTTTACCGGGAGATTTATCAAAAATGTTATACAGGCAATTAGATAAATATGAATGGGTTTCTTTAATTATATCTTTAATATTAACAATTTTTATATTTCTGCAATTTTCTATTAATCTTAGTAAAGTTAGCAAAAAATATTTTTGCCAATTTGAGAAATTTGATTGCCCAGAACAAATAATTAGTTTTGGAGAGAAATATTTAATAAATTCAAATAACCAAATTAAAAATGAAAATAATAGAAAATATTTTCAGAATTACAAAGGCAAAGCTATAGAAGATTTTAGACGAGGTGATTATTTTCACGCTGCTGAAAACTTTAATCTGGCATTTCAGCAATTTTCCGATCCAGAAACCCTGATTTATAAAAATAATGCTGAAGCTGCAAAACTAGAACATCAATATATTGAAATTGCTGTTAGCGTTCCCATTAGTCATGAAAAAGAATCAGACATCGCACAGGAAATTCTGCGTGGTGTTGCTCAAGCTCAAAATGAAGTTAATAGTCGAGGCGGAATTAATGGTAAATGGTTGCAAGTAGGAATTGCTGATGATAAAAATGACCCTGAATTTGCCAAAAAAGTAGCAGATGAAGCTATTAAAAATGAAAAAATTGTAGCTATGGTTGGACATAACGCTAGTAGTATTTCTCAGGTAGTCGCTGAAAAATATGAAAAAGCTCAGTTAGTGATGATTACACCTACTAGCTACACACTAAATCTGAATAATTATAATTATATTTTTAAAATTGTACCAAACGTTAATCGTTTAGCGGAGAAGCTCAAAAATTACTTTTTAAATACTCAATCAAAACATAACTTATTAATTTGCTACGATCGCCAAGAACCAGTTAGTGAATCTTTTAAAGAATCATTTGCGTCAAGTGTTGAAAATTATGATAGGTGTGATGTCAGCCAACCAGATTTTAAAGCCCAAAAAGCACTTTTGGAAGCTCAACAATCTAGCAAACTTAATGCAGATAGTTTACTATTAGCAGCATCTATCAGCAATATTGACTCTTTTATTAATTTAGTCAAAGCCAATCAGGGCAAACTACGGTTGTTTAGCAGTTCTACTCTGTATACAGAAAAAACCTTAAAAGAAGGAAAAAACTATGCAGAAAATATGGTCATAGTTACACCGTGGCATCAAGATGCTTTTCCTAAAAACCCAGTTGTCGAAAGTTTTGTAAAAGATGCTAAATCTCACTGGAAAAAAACAGTAAATTGGCGAAGTGCTGTAGCTTATGATGCGACTAAAGTTATTATCCAAGGATTAAAGAAAATACCTCAACAATTAAATACACAAGAACTCCGGCAGCAATTACAAAAGCAAGTAAAAAATACTACTAATTTATGCGGTGCAACGGGTAAAATTAGCTTTACATTAGGCAAAAGAAATGAACCATTAGCATTTATCATCAAAATTGTTAAAGATGAAAATTCGGATATAGGTTATAAATTTCAACTAGATCCAAATGTAAATACTAATTCGATAATCGAACCTCAGTGTTCTTAATTTACAATTATATACAGCATGAGGATGTATTCCACTCAATTTAAAACTGCTCTAATTACCTACAGCTTCAGCCATCCAAATAATTGCCCTATAGTTAATTGAAGACTGCTAACTAAATCAGGAACTGGTAATATTTCTTGTTCTTCTTGTAAAAGTTCCGGCTGCTGATTGGGTGGATAAACTAAAACACAACGCTCACCTGGATCGATTAGCCAACCTAATTTGCTACCATACTTTAAACAGTGCAAAATATTTCCTGTTACTTTAGTTTGGCTTTGCTCTGGTGAAAGAATTTCAATTGTCCAATCTGGATGCGTTTTAAAAACATTTGCCACATCTCCACCTTCGTCTAAAGGAATTCGTTCCCAAGCAAATACAGCTACATCTGGTACAATTGAACGTCCGCCAAAAATACACCGCAATTCGGGAAATGCAAGGGCAATTTTTTGAGGCTTGACTAGAGAATTGATATTACTGACTAGTTCGCCCTGAAGAATACTATGTTTTCCCTGTGGCATTGGTTTTTGAATAATTTGGCCATTGATGTATTCACTAGCTGGTTTTGTTTCTGGCAGTTTTAAAAACTCTTCTAAAGTTATGGGTTTAGTTGGTGATTTTACCATATACTTGTACCTCCAAAGTTTGAATTTAATAAATTATCCTAAATAAGCTTTTTTCACTCGTTCGTCACTAATTAATTCTGATGCTGCACCTGTTAAAGTGATAGAGCCAGCTTCTAAAACATACCCTCTATCGGCAATTTGTAGTGCAAGATTGGCGTTTTGTTCAACTAACAAAATAGTCACACCAGTAGCCCGCAAATTTTCAATAATTGAGAAAATTTCCCGGACGATCGCAGGTGCTAAACCTAAGCTAGGTTCGTCTAAAAGTAATAGCTTTGGCCTACTCATTAAAGCACGAGCGATCGCTAACATTTGTTGCTCACCACCGCTCAAGGTTCCTGCTAGTTGATTGCGTCTTTGTGACAAACGTGGAAATAGCTCAAATTGACGCCCAATATCTTCTTTAATCTCCGCTTGATTTGAGCGAATATAGGCACCTAAAAATAAATTATCAAATACTGTTTGCCGCGCTAAAACTCTCCGTCCTTCTGGACAATGAGCAATCCCAACCTGCACAACTTCATGAGCTTGGCGGCGGGTAATATTTCGCCCATCATAGATAATTGCGCCACTTTTAGGATTAACTATTTTTGATATAGCCCTGAGTGTAGTAGTTTTTCCAGCACCATTAGCACCAATTAAAGTAACTACCTCACCTTTTTTTATAATTAAATTAATTTTCTTCAGAGCTTGAATACCGCCATAATTTACATCAAGTTCTTGAATTTCTAAAATTGTATAATTTGGTATATTATCGGCATTCATCGGCAGTTTAGATCCATAAATATCTTGATTTAAAACCTAACATACATCAATCAGATGTTTCCTCAAACAGTACGTAGGCGCATCCCGTCGTAGATATTGCATTAAGTAAAAAACCAACGCCAGAATACTCCAATATTTGTGGTATACCTTTAATTACTAATAAGTATATTAACTGTCCTGTGGCAAAAGCAGCAGATATTGGTAGCAAGCGATTAATTAATTTAGCTCCCGATGCATGGGTACAATGGGTAACACAGCATCCTGAAGTTGTGGCAAAAGAAATTCTTGGTTCGGAGTTTCAATGGGTTAGCCGGGAAACTGATGTTTTGGTGAAGGCATACAGCCCTACTCATGGAGATTTTCTAGTACTAAATGAACTACAGTTACGTTACACAGCACACATGCCTCTACGGATGAGAGCCTATGCTGCTTTAGCACAAGAACGCTACCAACTACCAACTTACCCAGTACTCGTCAACATCTTACCGCCCCCATCCAGCTTAACTATTGCCAGTACTTACGAGCAGGAATTTTTGGGATTACGTGCTATTCAAGATTATCGCGTAATTAATTTGTGGGAAGTGGATGCTGAAATAGTTTTTAGGCAACCACTACCGTCATTGTTACCGTTTGTACCCATCCTGCGAGGAGGGGGAGAAGCATCGGTAGTGCAACGCGCATTACAAATATTGCGAGCAGATGCACAGTTAGATCAATTAGAATCTTTGCTGGCGTTTTTTGCTAGCTTTGTGTTAGACACACCTTTAGTACAACAAATCATGAGGTGGGATATGGCAGTATTGCGAGAATCGCCTTGGTATCAAGAAATTGAGCAAAGAGGTATTCAACTGGGTATTCAACAAGGTATTCAACAAGGTGCGCGACAGCAGTTAATCAGAGTATTACGACGACGTTTTGGCGAAATTCCTCAAGAGGTAGAAGCAAGGCTTGAGGGCGAAAGTGTAGAGCAATTAGAAAGTTTAATGGATAGTGCGATCGCTGTAAATTCTTTAGAAGAATTTATCACAACTTTGTCTGCTTAAATTTCACAGTTAATAAATTATTCATTTCCCAAATAAGCTTCAATTACAGCCGGATCGTTTCTAACTATAGCTGGTTCGCCCAAAGCAATCAATTGTCCAAAATCTAAAACAGCAATGCGATCGCACAAACCCATTACTAATGGTACGTGATGTTCAATCAATACAATTGTTAAATTAAACTGTTCTCGCAGACTCCGGATAAATTCACTCAGTTGGTGTTTTTCATAGGGGTTCATTCCCGCAGCAGGTTCATCGAGAAGTAAAATTTGCGGTTCTAGGGCTAAAGCGCGGGCAATTTCTAAGCGGCGTTGGTCACCATAGGCGAAGTTTTTCGCTTTTTCTTCGGCGCGATCGCTCAAGCCTACCATCTCCAATAATTGTAAAGCTTTTCGCCTGCTTTTTTTCTCTTCTCGACGCGCTCGTGGTAATCCCAAAACTCCTGTTAATACATTACTTTTATTATCCAAATGTCTGGCAATTACTACATTTTCTAACGCTGATAATTCACCAAATAAGCGAATATTCTGAAAAGTCCGAGCAATACCTAAACCTGCAATTTGATGCGGGCGCATTTGGGAAATATTAGCACCTTGATAGCGTAATTCTCCACTAGAAAGAGGAATAAAAGCTGTAATCAAATTAAACAGTGTTGTTTTCCCGGCACCGTTAGGGCCAATCAATCCAAAAATTTCATGTTGATTGACTGAAAAAGATACATTATTCACCGCCACTAAACCTCCAAAGCGGCGAGTTAGTGATTTAGCTTCTAAAATAATGTTATTTGTCATTTGTTTATTAACTTGTCTGCCTTGATATCTGATAAATTAACTTGCTCAATTGTTTTTTACATTTTTTCAAACTATCTGGAGTAACAAATCCTTGGGGGAAAAATATAGTTCCTAAAACTATCAAAATACCATAAATAATTAATCTACCATCGCGTAAAAATTGGGCTAACCAAATGGGTAACCCAGCTATATCAGCTATTCTTCGCAAAATAATTTCTAATAAAACTTTCAAGACAATAGCACCTACTACCGAGCCTAAAAAAGTTCTCGAACCACCAATTAAGACAATCGTTAAATAGGTAATGCTGGCATCAAAAGTACCTTGTCGAGCATTCCAAGTATTGAGGAAATGAGCGCTAATTACACCGACAATGCCGGCAAGAATGGCTCCGAGGGTAAAGGCTAAAACTTTGTAGTAAGTGGGGTTAATTCCCATTGCACTGGCAGCTAATTCATCTTCGCGAATGGCGATGAATGCCCTACCCGTGCGAATGCGTTCTAAACGGTAAAATAACACCATACTAATTAATAGTAATGGCAAAGCAATCCGTAAATATTCAAGTTGGCTTTGAAATGGTTGAGGAATACCAAAAATTCCTACAGCACCGCCTGTAATATCTAAATTTAACGATACAACTCGCAATACTTCTACAAAAGCAATGGTGGCGATCGCTAAATAAATTCCCCGCAATCGCAATGCCGGAATTCCCACTGCTACAGCTAATATACCAGAAACTACACCAGCAATTAACATTTCCAATAACAGAAATGGAATTGGAAATAAATTATTACTAGATGGAAAAACCTTTGTAGATAAAATCGCTGCAATATATCCACCTAAAGCATAAAATCCCGGACTAGCCAAAGACAACTGTCCAGCCATTAGTGGTAAATAAAGCGATAATCCTAATAAAGCCTCCAATACCATGTAGACTATTGGTGATTCATAAGTAGAAAAAAATTCAGCCATTGTAAAATATTTTGATTAAGCTATCACTTTGATTAATTCTTAAGCGGTTAATATTTGCTCTGCTGTTAGTGCTAGTTCAGGAAAGGTTTGTGAGAGGATTCGTTCTGAACCTCTAAAATGTGTGCGTTGATATTTCCCCTCACCATCTAGTAAAAAAACAAATACAGTTGGAACTTTTGGATTTCCCAAATACTCCCTTGAACCAATTGCTAAATAATCTATAATCCAATATTCTTTAATACCTAAGCGTTGGTATTCATCTAATTTATCAATGTAGTCATCTTCCCAATTAGTTGATGTTACCTCTACAGCTAACTGGATGGGTTCTTCAAGCGCAGAATAAGCAGAACGATTTGAGCGCCATACATCTTTATCTATCACACTTACATCAGGCTTGCGCCCTTGTTCAATTCCATTAGCAGTTATAGTTCTCAAAACTGCTGTGTTATTAACTACATAATTTAGGTTTAGTCGTCTAATTTCATCATTGAAAGAATCAGCTGCAAAATCAGCGACATCATCGTGATTTCTAGTTGCACGCACTTCTACAATTTCTCCATCCACTAGTTCATATAAACCTTCCTCTGGACACTGTTCCAAAAAATCATCAAAAGTTAATTTTTGTTTGGCGTATGTTTTCATAGTGCTACGTCTCTTTAAACTTTCTGAATAAATCGACGACCTAGCAAACCTTGGGGTCTAACTAACAACATGATAAATAATATTCCGTAGGCTACAGCATCTTTATAACCGGAATATTCCGCTGGCACGAAAGCTTCAACTAACCCAATGAGTAAACCTCCTAAAACTGCGCCAGGAATACTACCTAAACCACCTAAAACAATTACTGCTAAACCCCTCAAACCAAAGGCAATGCCGAAATAAGGGCCGGCGATACTAACGCTAGAAGCGACTAAAGTTCCTGCTAATCCTGCTAAGAAACTGCTGATAAAAAATGTTAAGACGATAAAGCGATCGCTATTTATTCCTAATAAACTAGCAGTTATTGGATCTTCAGCGATCGCCTGCATTGCCTTACCATATTTTGTGCGATTGATAAAATAGCTGAGAATTGCCACAATCGCTACTGATACAGCAAAAATTACTATCTGAACCGTGCGAATGGGGATTTCCTTATCTTGGGTGCCAAAGTTAATAGAAGGTGGTAAATTACCATAAGTATTTGCTGGGTAAGTGTAACTTTCTGCGCCTACTAAATACTGAATTAAGTTCACAATTACCACTGCTACTCCCAAACTGGAAACAACAGTTAGCAAAGGATCGGAACCTTGACGCCGCAGAGGTTGAAAAGCAACTCTTTCCATCACTACCCCAACCAATCCCGCCAAGCTACTTCCTAAAATCAAAGCTATGGCAAATGGTAATTTTATCGGCAAGGCTGCATTAGCTAATAAGCCATTAAATCCAAAGTTTCCACCCATGAGTGCATAGGTGAAATATGCACCCAAAGTGAAAATTGCCCCATGAGCTAAATTAATAATGCCCAAAATAGAATAAACCAAGGTATATCCCAAGGCAAAAATCGCATAGACGCTGCCAATGGATAAGCCGTTTAATAACTGCTGCAAAAATAGACTGATATTCATGTAGCAACTATTTCAAAAAACTAAATTTACCTTGACTTCCATCTTTTTCCATTTTGATTTGGGCGACATAGAAATCTTTTTGCACAACCTCACCCACTGGAGTAAATCCAATTTCACCCAGTGGTGTATTGTATTTTCCAGCAAGTATTTCTTTATTTAATTGCGTCCGTAATTCTGGTAGTTGTAATTTATTAACTTTGCTTTTGTTATCTAAAGCTTTTAGTGCTTCGACATAAACTTGCACGGCTGCAAAAGCTTGGGCGCTAAATTGGGGTGGTTCTTTCTTGTATTCCTCTGTATAGGCTTTGCGAAATGCCGCGTTAATTTCCCCTGGATGTTCTGGACTATAGGCTTGAGCAATCAATACGCCATCACAAAGTGCCTTACAAACTGGCAATATATTCGATGTATTTAGACCATTACCACCAACAATAAAACCTTTATAGCCCAGTTCCCGCAATTGTCTGATCAAATTACCACCATCAGCAGCCAAACCAGAAATAATGACTAAATCTGGTTTAAGGTTAATTGCATTGGTAGCTTGGCTTTGAAAATCTGTATCGCTAGTTTGGAATTTTTGGACTGTTACTAATTCCAGTCCTTGATCCTTAACCGTTTGCTGGAAAATTTCCGTTTCTGACTTGCTAAATGCATCATTTTGAGCATAGAAAACTGCGACTTTTTTAATTTGAGGATTTTGCTTGAGTGCAGCTTTCACCGAATTAGGAGCGACAACGGAAACTGGTGCAGAAACACGAGCTACATAATCACCAATTTCTGGAATATTTTTTGCAGTATTTGATGGGCCAATAATTGGTACTTTTGCACGTTCAGCAACAGGGTCAGCACTAAAGGCTTGCTGTGATAAAGTTGGCCCCACAATGCCAATAACTTTATCTTTATTAATTAAACTTTGAACAGCGTTAATTGCTCCTGCTTCATCACCGCTAGTATCTTGAAACACTAATTTAATTGGAGTGCCGTTGACGCCACCTTTAGCATTAAAATACTTCTCGGCAATTTTAACTCCAGCCACTTGTTCTTGACCCAATAATGCCACATTGCTAGTTTGGGCAACCGCAATGCCGATGGGAATCGCACCTGATAATGTACCTGTATTTGCTGTGGCGTTAGTTGCAGTGTTATTTGGAGAATTTGTCACAGTGTTAGTGTCACCACCGCAGCCCGTCAGTAGCAAAGCGCAACTTGATAAGAATGCTGTTATCCCAAAGAAAGTTTTTTTCATCGTTAAATAATCATGCAGTTATGAGATAAGTTGGAAAAAATTGATAGTAAAGGTTAGAATCTGCAAACAATATAAGGCAGATTTGAACTTTTGCAAGAATTATATTAAATCATTTTTGTCAAAATCCAGAAGCCAGAATTTAGGGGTCAGAAGAGTTCAAAAATTAGATGAATGAATATACAAATCATAGTAGACTAGTTAAAAACTGTGACTTTTGACCAAAATAATGGGATACAAGCCCCATGCTTCTAGCACGGCTTTATTTGTGTTATACTAATTGCCATAGATGTTTTCCACGTCAAATACTAGTTTTAGAGTTTAAGGCTAAAGGGAAGACAACTCAATATGCAGCTATAAACGAAGCGATAAGAACGGCTCAGTTTGTTCGCAATAAGTGTATCCGTTTTTGGATGGATAACCGATCTGTCGGACAGAAAGAGGTATATCGCTACAATACTGCGCTAAGGGGTGAGCATTCCTTTGTAAAAGACTTAAACTCTCATGCCTGTCAGGTAGGAGTAGAAAGAGCTTATAGTGCGATTGCTCGGTTTTACGACAATTGCAAAAAACAAATCCTTGGTCAAAAAGGATATCCCAAGTTTAAGAAAAATAATCGTTCAGTTGAGTATAAAACATCTGGATGGAAGTTATCTCAGACTAGGAAGCAAATCACTTTCACCGATAAAAAGGGAATTGGTAGGCTTAAACTAAAGGGAACGTGGGATTTAAACTTTTACCAATTAGATCGGATAAAACGGGTGGGTTAGTCCGTCGTGCTGATGGGTATTATGTTCAATTCCTGATTAGCGCGGATAACAAAGCAGACACACAACCCACTGGTAAAACAATTGGTTTAGATGTGGGATTAAAAGAGTTCTACACAGACAGTAATGGACATAGTGAGCCTAACCCAAGGTTTTATCGCACAGGAGAGAAACGCCTGAAGTTTAGACAAAGGCGCGTTTCAAGGCATAAGAAAGGCGGATGTAACCGTAAGAAAGCTATTAATAAATTAGGGCGAGTACACCTCAAAATAAGTAGGCAACGTGAAGAACACGCCAAGCGAGTGGCGCGTTGCGTAATCCAATCTAACGATTTGGTAGCCTACGTAGACGCGAAGCGGCTTGCCGAAGGCTAGATTTGAGGATTAAAAATTTAGTTAAAAATCACTGTCTCGCCAAATCTATTCATGATGCTGGTTGGTATCAGTTCAGAAAGTGGTTAGAGTATTTTGGTGTGAAGTTTGGCAGAATAACTGTTGCGGTTAATCCTGCGTACACTTCTCAAGAATGCTCTAACTGTGGCGCAGTAGTTAAAAAATCTCTATCAACCAGAACTCATGTCTGTGAATGTGGCTTTGTGATGGATAGGGACTCGAACGCTGCTATCAATATTCTGAAATTAGCCTTGAGTACGGTAGGGCATACCGGAACTTGGATGAATGCTGAGCGAAGTCGAAGCATAGATCCGAACGCTTCAGGAGATTCGACCTCTACTCATGCTGGAGAAATCTTGTGTGAGCAAGTTGGATATATGAATGAAGAATCTTCGCCCTTATAGGGCGGAGAGTGTCAACATACAAAGACAAATATTCAAAGTCTTTGTAAATACAAGTTATAATTCCCAGATTTAACCTGGGAATGTGGTAATAAGTTGGTTTTTCAGTTCAGTTGGGTACCAGGGGTTAAGCTCATCCCACCCTTAAAAGGAGATGGGATTTCGCCTTGACTGTTAACGGTTAACAGCCAACACTCAACGATAAGACTATCAAGCCTTTTTTTCATTACCGGTTAATTCTTTTGGCTCGTAGTGACGACAACCGTTACATGGCCCGTCGGGATTCACAGCACAACGGATGTAGCCAGACCGGGCATTAAACTTGCAGCTGATGTCGCCAATCAGGTAACCCACCCCTTCTAAATAATAGCGATCGCCTTCAGGCGATGTGAAGTTTTCCCCTTGCCGCATCCTGGGAAAATTCATGGCTGCTTGCCTCATCCGTAAACGCGATCGCGAGCGCGTTTTGCGGATCACCCACAGGGAAAACAGGGACGGTAAAAAACCAACGGCAATCACTAAAAGTGTCTTTAACACCTTCTTTTTACCCCTTTTGAGTACCGATCGATCGTCCCTGATGTTGCACTCTGGTTTTACACAAGTACAAATCTGAGGGCGGATGTACTTTTTGCTACCATAATTGGTAGCAATTAGCAATTATCTGGTGGTATTTAGGTAATGAAAGAGAATATCTTTCTTCTACCACTTCAATCAGCATAACTGTTACAACCTCAGAGGTGGATTGCCTTTAAATGGCGATCGCTTTAAGATTTGTTGACTAATGTTTTTTGAAGAATCGTTTTATATCAGCCTCAGCCTTGTTTTTTCTGTGTCGCTGGGACGCTAATCTTTTTTTGGTTTGCTGACGCAGTTGCTGTGCTAGTAGTGCTGCTTCTCTTTCTGCTCGGAATAAATCAACTCTTCTTGTTGTCAAAATAAAAGACTGGTCTGATTTTTTTCTTACCCAAGGCACGCTAACTGCTAAATACTGACAAATATTTTTATATTGGTTCGGCTTGATGAGTGGGTAATGTTTTTGAGTATTGAGTGTGTTAGCGATCGCTTTCAACTCCAGTATCGCTGCTTCTAGCTCCCCTGCCATCCGGTTGATGCGTTCAACTTGCGCGACTAACCGCTCCTGGTCACTGATGATTTTTTCCTCTTGCGGTTGTAGTGGCACTATGGCAGTAACCACAGGTGTCGGCTGCAACAGTGAAATTTTGGCTGGAATAGGCTTTTTGTAGCTGTCTTGGATTTTTTTCATACTACCTCAAGCAAGGCTAGCTGACTTGTAAGGCATTCTATCAGCAAATTAGTACGTTTGTACTGTAAAATTTTGTATATCAGGTTTAGGGGCTTGTATAGCAGCGAATAGATAGACTACAGTAGGGGCGCACAACTGTGCGCCCCTACCTTGTACCTCACTAGAACAAGAAATGCTTTAAGTTAATTAACCATTAGCAGTTCGGTAATCAGCATCTAACCAACAGCGTGGTAAATCTTCACCAGAAGGAAAAACAAGATTTTCTTTTTTAAAAGAATCAGTTTCCTGTTCTTCTTGACCTTCTTGATCTTTTGCGTGAACAACATCAGTATTAGGGTCGAGTAATTCTTCAATTTCCAGAATTTTTACCAACTCACCAGTATCTTTCAATTGTAAGAACATATAACTAACCTCAATAAGTTTGCATGAAAATTTGCAGCGAGTCTCAATTCAAACTCGCCAAAGCTAGAGAATTTATTCTGAATTCTGGATTCTGACTTCTGAATTCTATTCTTCTAAAATACGATTAAATTTCGCGTAGATATTTTTCCAAAATATCTACTAAGTTGACTTGGCATTGTAGTGGCAGCAAATCTATCAAAGGTAGTTCGCGTTTGCCGCCGCCAATTTTTACTGGAATGGATTCCAACACTTGTGTCACTCGGTCTTCATTAACAGAGTTGGAAGTAATTAAAGGATATAGTTTTTCAGCAACGATTGTATGCAGCTTGGCATTAGATAAATAAAGATGCCATTTAGCAACGTCTATATAGACATTTTCACCAATTTCGGCTGCTAGGGCTTCTAGTAATTCTGTGGTGTTAGTCTTAGCCATAAAAATAACCCTATATTGAGAAAGAGCGCAAAATTTCAGGCTTATTTACATTATTGCTCAATTAACGAGGCTGATTCTACTGCCACAAGTTACAATCGCCCTAGCATCAGCAGTCCATCTTCAGGTGGATTTGGGTGGAGTTTCGGTGTAGTTGGCGATCGCAGCAATATAAATTAGATGTACCAACAATATTACTAGCCAACTAACAGTCAACCAGGGCAGCCACTCCCAACTAGTGCCTTTCAAGTTGTGGAAAAACCACAATCCAGAATTAATAGTAGCAGCGATCGCCACATGCACGGCAAAATTCATCCGGTCATCGATTTTACGGTACTCTGGGTCATTGCGATCGGGTTTACGAGGCCAACGAGGAGGCATAAATATTTGTTACAGATTTAAATACACCCTACTCATTCTAAGGGTTTTGGGAGTGCGGTTGCTATCCTTCCCCAGGAAGTAGGAGATGGGGGGATGGGGAGTGTGGAGAGATGGGGAAACACGGGGACGCAAAGACGCGGAGAATAACTCCAAACTCCAAACTCCAAACTCTTAACTCCTAACTCTTAACTCCAAACTCCAAACTCCAAACTCTTAACTCCTAACTCTTAACTCCAAACTCCAAACTCCAAACTCCAAACTCCAAACTCCAAACTCTTAACTCCAAACTCCAAACTCTTAACTCCAAACTCTTAACTCCAAACTCTTAACTCCAAACTCCTAACTCCTAACTCCTAACTCCTAACTCCTAACTCCTAACTCAACACTCGTCATACATGCTTCATCAACCTTGTGGATGACCTTTGAAGGTTTTGAAGTTACAAACGATTCATCTGTTTGATAGAGGGAGTAAATATATCCACTTGTGAAGATGGGGGATAACCATTAGAGGTGGACAAAAATGGCTAAGGCTAACCCAGTTGAAATCCAAAAGCACTTGAAAGGTGTTGACTACCCTGCTAAAAAGCAAGATTTGATTCAACACGCTAAAAAACAAGGAGCAGATAAGGAGATTATCTCTTTGTTAGAAAAAGTGCCAGAAGACAAAGAGTTTGAAAGCCCAACGGCTCTTAATAAAGCTTTAGGTGAGATAGTCTAGGTTATTGCCCTGGCGGGGAATAATCTCCTGATTTCCCGCCACTTTTACTGATTAAGCGAATTGATTCAATTTGAATCGATTTTTCTAAGCCTTTAGCCATATCGTATAAAGTTAAAGCCGCAACAGAAACGGCAGTTAAAGCTTCCATCTCTACACCAGTTTCAGCTTTGGTTTTGACTGTGGCTTGAATTTCATAACCAGGTAGTTGGGGATCGGGTATGACCTCGAGCACAATTTTTTGCAATGGTAACGGATGACACAAGGGAATTAAAGCCGCTGTTTGCTTAGCTCCCATAATCCCAGCCAGCCTCACAGTTCCTAACACATCGCCTTTTGGAACGTTTCCAGCTTGAATTGCAGCAAAGGTCGTCGGCAACATCCGCACCTTGGCGGCGGCTACTGCTTGGCGTACAGTGGGTGCTTTTTCAGACACATCCACCATCTGTGCTTGTCCTCGATCGTCTAGATGGGTTAAGTTGCCAAAATTAGATGGAAAATTATCTTGCATCATTTAGTGAGAAGTGTTAATATAGTTTCTTGTCAAGGGCGTGTAGCTCAGTGGACTAGAGCACGTGGCTACGGACCACGGTGTCGGGGGTTCGAATCCCTCCTCGCCCGTTTTTTCAAGTTAGGAGCGAACAATTACAACTCCTAACTGCTAACTTCTAAGTTATTCATGGCGTAGGTGTCTGGGACACGACCCAATGCAAAACGCAATGAGTTAGGTAAGTCTTTGCTGGACTTTGTGAAGAAAATCACAAGTGCTAGACAAGTTATCCCAGCACCATAACCGAACATATTGCGATAGCCCACCTGTTCGGCGATGGAACCCAAAACAGGAGCAGCGATCGCAATCCCCAGGTCAAACCCAGTGACGCAGATAGCAAAAATTCGCCCTCGTTCTTGTGGTAGCGATCGGTCTGCCATCATTGTCACAATCATCGATATAACTGTACCACCACCAGCGCCTTCAAAAATCGCCGCTAGTAGAAAACTACTTACACTGTGAGCCTGCCACAGCAGTATCGACGCTAAAGTATAAGAAATTATACCAAAAGTGATAAACAAACCACGACCCAGGCGATCGCTTGCCTTACCAGCAAATACCCTGATACTAAAACTAGAAATTGCGGCAACTGTAAAAAATAACCCGCCATTGAAGTCTATCTGAATTGATTTGATAAACAGAGATACAAAGGTGTGTACAGCACCGGCAGACAAACCAACCAGTAACATAATTAAAGTCGGAACTCTCACCCGTGGGCTATTGAGAATTTGCCAAAATTTTCGATCGTTGTCCTGATTTTCTTCCTGTGTTTGTACTGGAGGATTGGTCACTTGTGCAATTGCCAGCAAAGCAACAAAACCCAACTCAGCAGCAACCAAAAACAACATCCCGTAACCAGTTGTAGCCTCTAAATATCCTCCCAAAGCAGGGCCAATTGCTAAACCAACGGGGGCTGCTAAACTCATGTAACCAATGATTTCGCCACGTTTTTCAGGTGGAGCCAAATCTGCGATTAAGGCACTGTAGCCAGTGGTAAAAGCGGCAACGCTAACGCCGTGAAAAATCCGTACCAAGATTAACAGCCCAATAGATTGGGTTGCCAAGTAACCAAAAGGTGCGATCGCAGCTACGATCGTACCAATCCATAACACAAATTTTCGACCGCGTTCATCAGCTAATCGTCCCAGCATCGGGCGAGTTAGCAATAAACCGATTGCGAAACTTCCTGTGACAATGCCAATTTGTTGCTTAGTTGCGCCTACATACTCAAAATAAAGCGGTAGAGTTGGTAAGAGCGAAGCCACGCTCGACCAGAATAATAAACCTGCCGTGAATAAAATCAGCAGGTTATACCGCAGTTCGGTGTCAAACGTATTAAATATTTTCAAGGTAGATGCAATTTAATCAGTTTTTTGTCATTAGTCATTTGTCTTTTGTCATTTGTCTTTTGTCATTAGTCATTTGTCATTTGTCTTTTGTCATTTGTCTTTTGTCATTAGTCATTTGTCTTTTGTCATTTGTCTTTTGTCATTTGTCTTTTGTTTAGAGTCAACCAATATTTACTCTTAACTATTTACTAATGACCAATGACTAATGACCAATGACCAATGACTAATGACCAATGACCAATGACTAATGACCAATGACCAATGACCAATGACCAATGACCAATGACCAATGACCAATGACCAATGACCAATGACCAATGACCAATGACCAATGACCAATGACCAATGACCAATGACCAATGACAAATCATTACTATTGTTACCTTAGTTAACCTTTTTTGCTACCACCTCTCGCACGCGATAGATAGGCCGTCCTTGGGATTCATGATATGTACGCATGAGTAATTCTGCTAAAAGTCCGAAGCAAAACAACTGTACTCCAGTTACAAGCAACAGAACTGCCAAAATCAGCAAAGGACGATTGCCAATCATCTCACCTAAAGCTAATTTGATAAAAGTCAAATAAATGCCGATTAGCGTCCCCGAAATCATTGAAATCAAGCCCAACAGCCCAAAAACATGCATCGGGCGGGTGAGGAACTTTTTCATAAACAAAATGGTTAACAAATCCATCAACACCCGAAATGTCCGCCAAATCCCATACTTACTGCGGCCAAAGCGGCGGGCGTGATGACGCACAGGCATTTCAGTAATTCTAGCTCCTTCGATGTAAGCCAAAGCAGGTAAAAACCGATGTAATTCACCGTAGAGGTTCATATCTGCCAGTAGTTCTGCACGATAAGCTTTGAGCGAACAACCATAATCGTGAATATTCACGCTAGTGGTGCGGCGAATTAGCCAATTGGCAATTTTAGAAGGAAGTAAGCGATTTACAGCCCCATCTTGGCGTTTTTGTCGCCAACCGCTTACCAAATCGTAACCTTCATCAAGCTTGGTCAATAACATCGGAATATCAGCCGGGTCGTTTTGCAAGTCAGCATCTAAAGAAACGATCGCTTTACCTAGTGCATAATGAAATCCAGCAGCCATAGCCGCAGTTTGTCCGTAATTGCGACGCAAAATCACCGCCTTTAAATCAGAACGTTTTTGCGCTTCTTCCTTAAGAAATTTCCCGGAACCATCCGTAGAACCATCATCCACACAAATGATTTCATAACTTATCTCACTCGAAGATAATGTAGATGCGATCGCTTCTAATAAAAGTGGCAAACTTTCCACTTCATTATGTATGGGCACCACCACCGAAACATCTGGGACAATTCCTGAAATAGCCCCATTCACCCCTTCATAAACCAACTCACTCCCCATATTCCTCTGCGTCCTCAGCGTCTTGACCGAAGTTCTGAGCGGCAAAAGCCGCCGCTCAGACTTCTCTGTGTGGTTCGTAACTCTTAAAAACTCTACCAGCACCGCGCAACTGCTGATAGTACGACTGACTAACAGCATCCCCCTGTTCCGAAAGAACATCAATCCCAATCCCATTACGTCCCTGTTCCTTCCCAGAACTATGGATATAATAACCATCCGCCAAATAAAGCCCCACATGGGTTGCTTTTTGGCTAGTCCCAAAAAATACTAGATCCCCAGCTGCTAATTCTGCAATGGTAATTGTTTGAGTAAATCCTTCCTGTTGATAAGCATCTCTCGGTAACCAAATACCCACCGAAGCAAACGCCGCTTGCATTAACCCAGAACAATCATAATTTGGCCCTACCGTACCACCCCAGAGGTAATAATTTGGTTGTTGCATCGCTTTTTGGGTAAATGCGATAACCTCTGTTAGCAGTTTTTTAATTTCAGATTCAGAAAATCTTGCAGCCTGATAAAGTACAGTAGCAGGTTGTAATAAACCCAAATCTGAAAAGGATACCCATCCGGAATAGTCATCTTCACGCAAATACACCTCAACTGCCAAATCATGATGATTTGATGTTACCCATAAATGTCGCCCAGATGCGGCTTGAGTTGCTAGGCGCGTACACTCAGGAGAATCGTATAAATTCAGGTCAGCTAGACACTGATACTCCGCTGATTTGAGATTTTGGATTTGGGATTTTAGATTAAAGGACATTATCCTAGAATGATTTTTTTTAATAAAGACGAACAACTCGAAAATCTTGGGTTAGGCATTTTAGATGCAAGTTGGGCAGCATTTCCCACCTTAGCCCGCAATCAAATTGCCTTGACTTGGGTTGTTTACGATCCCCCGGTGCCAGTAAATACTGGTGGTGCGCTGACTCCCAACGCTTTTTGGAACCACCCAGTTCGGGGTTTTAGTTATCGGGGTGTTGAACGGATTTACCCTGCAAGTGTAGTCAAACTATTTTATCTGGTGGCAGTCAATGAATGGCTGGAAAAAGGCATGAGCCAAACTTCTAAGGAGTTAGAGCGAGCCTTGCGGGATATGATTGTAGACTCTAGTAATGATGCTACCAGCTTGGTTGTGGATATTCTCACTGGCACCACCTCAGGGCCAGAACTACCAGTCGCCCCATTTGAAACCTGGAAATATCAGCGTAATATTGTTAACCGCTATTACCAATCCTTGGGATGGGAAGAAATGGAGACGATTAACGTCTGTCAAAAAACTTGGGGTGATGGCCCCTATGGACGGGAGCGGGCGTTTGTGGGAGAGTTGCTGGAAAATCGTAATATGTTGACCACAAATGCGATCGCCAGATTAGTGCATAGTATTATCGGCGGAGTAGCAGTTTCAAGTACGCGATCGCAAGCGATGATGA
Source organism: Nostoc sp. ATCC 43529 (assembly GCA_003326205.1). Taxonomy (GTDB): domain Bacteria; phylum Cyanobacteriota; class Cyanobacteriia; order Cyanobacteriales; family Nostocaceae; genus Nostoc. The sequence goes on along the minus strand of LWTK01000105.1, from coordinate 302,562 downwards.
CTTTGCTCAAACGCGATCTCCAAAATTTGCCCGCTGATGTCGAAGAAGACCAAATAACAGGTTTTTTGGGCGGTGGACTTTCTAAAGATGCCCAAATTTGGTCAAAGGCCGGTTGGACAAGTCAAGTTCGCCATGATGTCGCCTATATTGAGTTACCAAACCAGCGCCCCTACCTCCTAGTAGTATTTACTGAAGGCAAAGCCCAGGCTAAGAATCGTGATATTTTGCCCTTTGTTTCCAAGCTAGTTGTAGAAGCCATTAGCAGTCTGTAAAAAGGACTGGGGGAGATGGCTTCGCCTTGGGGAAAGGTAAAAGGTAAAAGGGAAAAGGAGGGATCTTTGTTTTACCCCTTGCCCTTTGCCCTTTACCCTTTGCTCCAATCCTATGTTTTTTTAGTTTTAATCTGTCTGTAGATAGATGCAATATTGCGGGCATCATCAATGCCACGATGGTGTGTGCCTTGTAATTCGATGCCTAACTCATTGAGAGCTTGTGCCATACCAAATTTTTTAGATACACCAAGGTATTTGGAAAATTCGTCTTTGATATTTATGTGTTCTGAACTAAAAGGATAAGCAACATTATGAAATTTGCAATCTTGAATAAATTGATTTTTGTCATAATTGCCCCAAGAACAAAAAACATGATTTGGAAATAAACTAATCCATTCTTGGAAGCGAGAAATTGCCTCTATAAATTTTGGTGCTTCATCAACATCTTGCTGCCGAATAGTAGTCAATTCTGTACAAAAGGGTGTTAGTTGTGGATGTCGAACAGGTTGGATAAATTGCTGAAACTCTGAATCAATTTCCCACGTTTCTCGATTCAGCATCACTGCACCGATTTCGATGATTTCCATTTCGTGGCGGGGAACAGTTCCTTTGTCACAGCATGTCGCCTCTAAATCGACTATTAAATAATAGTGGGATCTTTTAGCTTTCATAATTCAGATAAGATGAAGAATAAAGAATTCAGGATTCAGAATTCAGAACCAATTAAAGCTTAGACAATAGTTATGTAAGCTTTTGTAGTAATTGTAATACAAAAATGATATTAGTTATAGGTTTTTCATTTATTTTAAGCACAATTTTGTGTAAGGTAGCACAGTTAGCTGTGGGCTGTGCTACCCTATTTCTCTAAGCAAAGAGGCTATTCTAATTCTGAATTCTGCTTTGATGGAAAAGGTTTAACCCAGTTTAGCTGGATAGCGATATCAAGAGCGATCGCTGCGATTGCAAACCACAATACACTTTCTGTCGCCAATACCAAAAAAGGCCAAATTGTGCTATTAGAATTCCACCCAAGTTCTATTTGGGTTAATCCACGCACCAAGCCAAAAGCCAGCACACCACCGGATTTGAGTTGAGGATTTTTATCTGAACGGATGATATAGCGGTAAGTGACACCAAATAGGAAACCAGTAAAAGTTGCAATAGCAGCACTCATCCACAAATGCCAATTAATATTACTTTGTAAAGTTACAAGTATTTGAAAATACTTTGCCAATACTAAAGTATTTAAAAAACTAGCGCTCGCAAAGCCAAAAAATAAAGAAAAACCTCCAACTATACCAGCCTTGAGAGATTCTAGGCGTTCTGCCATTAATTGAGGATTTGAAATTGTGTTCACTGTATGGGGATTAGCGACTGGGGACTGGGGATTAAGAATTAGAGGCTACGGCTACGTAATGACATATCACAACTAATTTACAGGACATGATATTACGGATTGGGGCATTGGGCATTGGCCAAGCAAGGAGTTTGGAGTGATGGGGTGGTGGGGTGTAATTCTCTCCCCATCTCCCCATCTCTCAGTCCCCAGTCCCCAGTAATTAGCTGCTCTCATGTGGGAATTTTGATGATAAATTCAGTTCCCATACCTGGTTTAGAGTTAACTTCTAATATACCTTTGTGTTTTTCTACAACTATTTCATAGGCGATGGATAACCCAAGTCCAGTACCTTTACCAACGGTTTTTGTAGTAAATAACGGTTCAAATAAGCGTTTTTTCAACCGTTCAGGAATACCAATGCCATTGTCAGCAATCCGAATTACAGCTAATTCTTCAGAATCTAGTGCTGTTGTTATTTGAATCTTAGGAATTACATTACTGGTTTTGCCTTGTATTATAGCTTCATCTAAAGCATCAACAGCGTTTGCCAAAATATTCATAAATACTTGGTTCATCTGTCCTAAATAACAGTTTACTTGTGGTAAAACTCCATAATTTTTAATCACTTCAATCTGCGGGCGATCGCTATTAGCTTTGAGGCGGTGTTGCAAAATCATGAGTGTGCTATCTAGCCCTTGGTGCAAATCAGCAAAGATTTTGGCATCGCTATCCGAACGAGAGAAGTTGCAGAGTGAATTAGAAAGGTTACGGATTCGTTCGCTTCCTACTTCCAGTGAGTTTAAGATTTTTGTGATATCTTCGAGAATAAAATCCAAATCCAAGTTGTTAATAGCAGTGGTAATTTTAGCTGTTGGGTTTGGATACTCTTGTTTATATAGTGAGAGCAACTCGGTTATTGCTCCAATGTATTCTTGTAAGGGTGGAATATTGCTAGAAATAAAGTTAACGGGATTATTTATTTCATGACCAATACCAGCAACTAACTCTCCGAGTGTTGATAGCTTTTCTTGTTGCACTAATCGGACTTGGGCTTGTTGCAAAGCCTTGGTGCGATCGCTAACTTGTTGTTCTAAAGATTCATTCAATTGTTTGAGTTGTAAATGCACGCGCACTCTAGCGATAACTTCCTCTTGTGCAAAGGGTTTCGGGATATAGTCTACTGCACCAAGGGAAAATCCCTTGGTTTTGCTGTCGGTATCTGCTAAAGCAGTGGTAAAAATAATCGGAATGTTTTGGGTAACAGGATTGGCTTTGAGGCGACGACAAGTTTCAAATCCATCAATACCAGGCATTTGTACATCTAGTAAAATTAACTCTGGTTGATTGCGTTCGACTTGAGCGATCGCACTTTCTCCATCCACTGCAACACGGAAACGAAAACCTTCACTATTGAGGGCTTCACATAGAAGAGATAAATTTGTTGGATTATCATCCACAATTAAGATAAATCCAGTATTTGATTTTTTGTTCATGAGAAATTTTAAAATTTAATTTAACTTAATTAATATATTGTTCAATAAAAGTTGCCAAGCGTTTTAGTTGGAAATTACTAGCAAGTTGGACAATGTGTTGAGTAAAGACGTTTAGCTTTTCATCAGATGCGGAAAGTTGGTCAGCTAATTCCAAAATATTTTGAATATCTCCATCCTGTACGAGTTCAAGCAACTCTTGTAACGTTTCTCGATTGGGAGAAATGGTATCAATAGATTGCTCCAAAGCCGCTGGGTTAGTTTTTTGATTTGCGTCTATCTTCTCATCAAAAATCCATTTAATCTGCAAAATTTGTCGGAGCATTTCTAATAGCACTTCAGCTTCCACAGGCTTTGGTAGAAATGTATCTGCACCAACATCAATACTCTTGTGCTGGTCGATTGCAAACACACTAGCAGATGAAGCAATGATAGCAATCTTTTGAAATTGCTCCGAGTGACGCAAACGATTAATTAACTCAAATCCATCTAATATCGGCATCACTAAGTCAGTGATTACCAAATCTGGTTTGTGGGCTACAGCCTGTTCCCATGCTTCCTCACCCTGACTAGCTTCAATAACAGTAAACCCAACTGGCTCTAGTAAATTTACAATTACCGACCGATTTTCCCATTTATCATCTGCAATTAATATGGTGCATTTTTGTCCCATATAACCAATAATTGTTCCTTGGTCAACCGCTCTAGAAACCTTTGCCCAGTCTTTAGATTCTGGGAATTTCGCCTCAAACCAGAAAGTGCTACCTTTGCCTAAGGTACTTTGCACCTGAATTTCACCACCCATTAACAAAACAATTTTTTGGCTAATTGCTAATCCCAAGCCTGTGCCTTCAGATTGTCGTTTCTGATTTCCTACTTGTTCAAAGGGCTGAAAGATTTTTTCAGCTTGTTCGGATTTTATACCCGTGCCAGTATCTATTACCTCAAAGCGAATTTTGTAGTTAGTTTTTCCATTGGCATCTGATTCTCGTTCGGTGATTTTAACTTTGAAAGTGACACTGCCTTGGTTAGTAAATTTAATTGCATTACTAAGCAAATTAATCAGTACTTGTCGTAAGCGTTTTTCATCACCGTGAATGCCTGTTGGCAGATCGGGATCGAGTTGGACTTCAAAGGCAATGACCTTTTGTTCTGCACGGATGCGGCAAATTTCAGTGACGCTATCAATAAAGGCAGGCAAGTAAAAATCAACAGGATGCAATTCGAGTTTGCGAGCTTCGATTTTAGAAAGATCGAGAACATCATTAATCAGTGTTAAAAGATGAGAACCACATTGATAAATGACACCGAGTCCTTTGCGTCCTTTTTCACTCAAAGATTCTGTGCGTTGAAGGATTTGTGTATAACCCAAGATGCCATTGAGGGGTGTACGTAGTTCATGGCTCATATTTGCCAGAAATTCACTCTTGGCTTGGCTGGAATTTTGAGCGACTTCTTCAGCTTTGCGTAGTTCTTGCTCGATGCGGTTGCGTTCTACAATTTCAGCGGAAAGCGCTCGATTGATAACCTCTAACTGGGCTGGACTCGGTAGCGTCAGGGCTTGAGGCATTAGAGAAATTAAGGCAAATGCCGCATATATCGAAATAATCGCAGTTAGAGCTTTTAGACAACCTGCAATCCAATAATCTGGATGCCAAAGCGTCCAAATATCCATTAAGTGTCCAGTACCGCAGATAGTGATAAAAGCACCAAATAACACAAAGACTCGATTAAAAGGCACGTCTTGGCGTTTGGAAATAAAGTAAATTAATAGGAAGGGAATAGAATAATAGGCAAAAGCAATAGTGGCATCAGAAATAATGTGGAGCCAAACTAATCCAGTTTTCCAGAGATAACAATGTCCGTGGGGAATAAAACCGTCGGAGTTGAAAGCGTAGCTAAGAAATGTCGGCATTGATACTAAGTGTTGCTCAATTTGAAATATATGCACATAACCCTAATATTCCCCAGCCAGCGAATATAACAGCGCGATTGCTACTTTTTTACACTTGTTTTTATGATTACTTAAACTACTAATACCGTTTCTTTGTGAAGCTGCGCCAAACTCTCTCAAACTCTTAGGGATTACCAAGAAATAAATTATCCAGTTTTGTGGGGTGGACATCTTGTCTGCCCCTTTCTACGGGCGGGCGAGACGCCCACCCCACAAGAAAAGTTGTATATTTTTTTATTTGGTAGTCCCTTACCTTGGCGCTCTTGGCGTTCTTCTCTTCTCTACGAGACGCTAAGAGCGAACGAGACGCTTCTCTACGAGACGCTACGCGAACGCGTTGGCGGAAGCCTCTCGTAGAGAAGGCGGTTCGTTAAAAAAATTAAATGCATCTTCATAAAGAATTGGTATAAGTACTAATATCCAGATAGTCCAAAAAGCGATCGCCCACAAAACTTACAACATCATTGATAAAAAAATCTCAGCCTGCCCAATCCTTGTATGATAAACATTAGAAACCTTTTGTAATGATTTGAAAAGCGGGACTATGGAAATTTTGACACTGGGCTGGGTATCACTGCTAGTCGTGTTCACTTGGTCAATTGCAATGGTAGTCTGGGGACGTAACGGACTGTAACGGCATGGTAGAAAGTCCATTCCTGAGTATTTTGGCTTTAATTGCCGTAGTGCTGCTGGTAGCAGTGACAGGTGGCATTGGTTATTTGACCCTGGCAGATTGGCGCGATCGCCGTCGTCGAGATGAAGAAAAACGCACCACTCGCAGCACCACTCCCAAGCGGCGATAATCCGCTCGTAGTTGAAAAATCTTTTTGTAGGGACATGATAATATCATGTCCCTACATAATTTTATTTGGTCGCCTTTTCTGAGTCTCCCTGCATAATTTTAGGACTTATCTGTAAAAAGCTTAATTTTTCCAACCGCCAAGACGCCAAGAACGCCAAGAATCTCAGAGTATGCGTAATTAATACTAAAAATTGCCAGTAATTAGACAAAGACCATAATTTTTCTGTTTTTTGCTCAATTCCCAGTCCCTAATCCCCAGTCACCAGTCCCTTTTACCCAAATAATTGTTACCTTTGCGATGGTTGAGGGAACTATGAGATGGAGAACTTTTAATATTTAAAATTCCCCAGGGAATGGAAAACTCCTCTATTATTCAACCCATAGAATCAAATTCAGAACAGCAACAATCTCATTCAGATGTGGCATTTTCCTTGCGTCAGAATGAGCAACAAAAAGCTTTGTCTGGAGTTATTGCCCGAATTCGTGAATCTTTAGATATAGATGCCATTTTTAAAATTACAGTTACTGAAGTTCGTCAGCTTTTAAAAAGCGATCGAGTCGGCGTGTTTCGTTTTTATCCTGATTTGGCATGGGAAGGAGAATTTATCTCCGAAGATGTGCGAGGTGAATTAAGTTCAGCACTAGCAGCCAAAGTCCGGGATCACTGCTTTGCCGAAGATTTTGCAGAACTTTATCAGCAAGGCCGAATTAAAGCCACAGCTGATATCTATCAAGTTAGCGCCAGTGATTGCTACGTCCAGATTCTAGAAAGATTTCAGGTACGCGCCAATATTGTTGCTCCCTTGTTGAAAGGTAAAGATTTATGGGGATTGTTGTGTATTCATCAGTGTGATAGTCCTCGGCAATGGGAAGCGTCAGAAATTGAGTTTGTGCAACTGATTGCCGAACATCTAGGAGTAGCTTTACAGCAAGCAGATTACCTAGAACAAGTAAAACTACAATCCGCACAATTAGCACAAGCCAAAGCTAAAGAAAAAGCAGCAGAATGGCAAAGAACCATAGCCATAACTATTGAGAAAATTCGTCAATCCTTGGACTTGGAAAGTATTTTCCGCACCAGCACCGCAGAACTCAGACAGCTGCTAAATGCCGATCGCGTGGCGATTTATCGCTTTAATTCAGATTGGAGTGGTAAATTTGTGTTTGAATCAGTGGCAGAGGGTTGGATCTCGCTCATTGATGAGCAATTCCACCGGCCAGAATTGAGCGAAAATGTCAGTGAGTGTAGTGCTAAAGATTTAGCTAAACCCCCAGTTGCTGATACCTACCTACAAGAAACAGCAGGCGGCCGCTTTAACAGAAGTGAAGTATACCGTCTTTGTAATGATATTTATAATGCAGGCTTTAGCGACTGCTACATTAAAATTTTAGAGATCTATCAAGCAAAAGCTTATGCGATCATTGCTATTTACCACGGGCAAAATATCTGGGGTTTGCTAGCAGTATACCAGAACGGCGGAACTCGCGATTGGCAAGAAGATGAGGTTTATTTGCTCACCCAAGTTAGCACCCAACTAGGTGTAGCTTTGCAGCAAGCTGAATTTTTACAACAAATGCAACTCCAAGCAGCACAAATCAGTAAAGCTGCTGAAAGACAAAGAGCTTTAGCGAACACCGTAGAAAAAATTCGTCAGTCACTGGAAATTGAAGCCATTTTTAAAACCACTACTCAAGAAGTCCGACGGTTATTAGAAGTAGAACGAGTGGCAATTTATCGTTTTTATCCCGATTGGAGTGGCGAATTTGTCGCTGATTCTATTGTTGATGGCTGGACGCCAGTGGTTAAGCCCCAACCTGTGACGGAAGGCGTTCTTGTGCAAGGAACCCAAGCAGGTAAGTATGCCCGTAATGAAGTTTTTGTCCCTATTTCTCAAGGTGAAAAGCTTTGGGGATTGTTGGTAGCTTATCAAAACTCCCAGCCCCGTTATTGGCAAGATGAGGAAATTAACTTGTTGGCGCAAGTTGGCGTGCAATTGGGAGTAGCATTACAACAAGCTGAATCTTTAAGGAAGGTGCAAGTACAAGCCCAGAAGTTGGCTAAAGCTGCTGAAAGGGAGAAAGCCTTAGCCGCAACGGTAGAGAAAATTCGCCAATCTCTTGATATTGATACCATCTTTGCTACCAGCACAGAAGAAGTCCGACGCCTGTTAGAAGTTGATAGAGTGACAATCTATCGATTTCGGGCTGATTGGAGTGGCGAATTTGTTGCTGAGTCCTTAGGCGAAGGTTGGATACCAGTCAAGGAACTCATACAGCAGATTGCAGATGATTACTTGCAAAATACTCAAGGTGGAGACTTTGCTAATGGTCAAACACTTGTCATTAAGGATATTTACAAAGCTAATTATTCTGTCTGTGATATTGTCCCAATCGAGCTAATTAAGGCTAGGGCATATATGATTGTGCCAATTTTCCAGGGCGAGAAACTCTGGGGATTGCTAGCAGCATATCAAAATATGAAGTCTCGTGATTGGCAAGAAGATGAAGTAGATTTGCTGATGCAAATTGGCACTCAGCTAGGAGTAGGACTTCAACAAGCGGAATTACTCGAACAGACTCAACGTCAAAAAGAAGAACTCGCCCAGACTCTTAAAGAATTGCAGCAAACTCAAAGCCAGTTGATTCAAAGCGAAAAAATGGCAGGCTTAGGACAATTAGTTGCTGGGATTGCACATGAAATTAACAATCCAATTAGTTTCATTTACGGCAATATCACTTATGTTAGCGAACATGCTGAAAATTTATTAAAATTACTTCGTAACTATGATAAACAGTATCCACAAATAACAGCAGAAATTCAAAAGCAAGCAACAGATATAGATTTAGATTTTATTGCCGATGACTTACCAAAAATTCTCACTTCCATGACAATGGGTGCAGAACGAATTTCTCAATTAGTATTGTCTTTACGAAGTTTTTCTCGACTCGATGAAGCCGAAATGAAACCCGTTGATTTGCATGAAGGTATTGATAGTACTTTGTTAATTTTACAACATCGATTGCAACCACAAACTAATTCTTTTGCCATTGAAATAATTAAAGAATATGGCGATTTACCACCAGTAGTCTGCTATGCAGCGCAGATGAATCAGGTATTTATGAATATTCTAAATAATGCGATCGATGCTCTGGAACATGCAGTCAATTTTGGTAAAATAATTGACAATCCAAAAATATGGATTCGGACAAAAGTCCGACAATGGAATACTATTATCATTTGCATTGCAGACAATGGTTGTGGTATTCCAGAAATGATGCGATCGCGCATTTTTGAACCTTTCTTTACTACTAAGCAACCCGGTCACGGCACTGGTTTGGGGCTATCTATTAGCTATCAAATTATTGTGGAAAAACATGGCGGTAATATCAACTGCGTTTCTCAGCCTGGTAAAGGCTGTGAGTTCTGGATCGAAATTCCCATAAAACACAGAGTTAGTTGAAGAAGAATTCAGAACTCAGAATTCAGAATTTTCGTGAAATGGTATAGCCGGAAACGGAACAAATCTCACTAGTAATTATTTGGCTACCAGTGCAACACTCTACAATTGCTGGCAATTCTTTCTCAATATCAATTGGAGTTCCTCGTTTAGCAATTTCTTTGATTTCTTGAAAAATCTTAATTACTAAATCTTGGTTTTCAATAAGTTCTTCTCTACCAATTTGCTTGAGAGCCAGTTTTACAGCAATATATCCTGATTGCATCCCTAATGCCAAGCTACTTTTTATTCCTAAAACTTCTGGGTTTAAACTTTGATAGAGCTTTTCATCTTTTGCTACAGCATTGACATGAACGCCCGCATAGTGGGTAAAGGCATTTTTTCCCACTAAGGGATGATGAGGAGAAATAGATATGTGGGAATGTTCGCTGACAAAATCATATAATTCCTTTAAATGGCTTAAATTCCAAGATGGTTTTTCTTCAAGTATATCTGTTAAATTTATGAGTAATTCTGCTAAATCAACAATGCCAGAACGCTCTCCTAATCCCATGACAGTTACATCAATAATATCCGCTCCCGCCTTGTAAGCATCTAGCGCATTTGCTAAGGCTAAACCGCGATCGTTGTGGCAATGAATTTCTATTTTTGGATATAATTGCTGTCTTGCAAATTCCTTTTTGAGGGTTTTCACATAATAAGAAATACTGCGATTTTGAGCAAATGGTGTTGTGTATCCAGTTGTATCAGCTATGCTAATAATATTAGCTCCTGCTCGGACTGCTGCGATCGCCGCTGCAATCACGTTTTCTATAGGCGATCGCACTGTATCTTCTGGAGTATAACGAATTACTAAGTTTTCTTGCTGCTCTCTGGCATAACTTATAACTTCAACAATTTTTTCTATAGCTTTTTCTAGACCAATGTCATAATCCTGCTGCAATCGTTTCTCGGAAACGCTATAAAAGATACCTAAAAAATTGACACCACAGTCTAGTGCTTTTTTGACATCATCTTTTCGACAAAGTGAATGAGCGCCTATCTTAGCCTTAAGCCCAGCATTGGCAATCCGAGCGATCGCCAAAGCAATTTCTCTATCTACCGCCGGATTACCAGCTTCAATAATATCAATTCCGATGCAATCTAAAAACTGAGCGATCGCTAACTTGACATCAGGAGGAAAATAAACTCCAGGAGTTTGTTCCCCTTCTCTCAAAGTAGAATCCAGAATTTGAATCATCTCTTCTATAAATTTAGGAACAAATTTTCACTCTTGTTTTCTCTGTGGTTGATTATACTAAGCCTTGAATACCACAGTGCATCAATTTAATCGAAAAAAAGTGATTAAGAATACAAAATTCTGGAAAAAACTAGAGAAAATATTTTTTACTAATTATTTTATATCTTTGGAAATAGGTAATTAGACGACTAATTACCCATAATCAACAGCGATCGCTTTGGGTTAAGCTTGGAGCAATGTCTACGACGGGCTAAGCCTGAGCGCTGGAAATTAACTAACCCATACCACCCATCACTGGATGGAAGTAGAAGGCGAACCCCAACACTGTATAAGCAGCTAATAATAAAGTGCCTTCCAGCCAATTAGACCTACCATCAGAACTAATGGTATTTGCAATCAACACTGATACAACCACAGCCACTAATTCAAAGGGTTTGAAATCTAAATCCATCGGCTGACCCAATACCAATCCTGCTATCACCAACACAGGCGCGACAAATAGGGCAATCTGCATACTCGATCCCACAGCCACAGAAAGGGAAAGATCCATTTTATCTTTCATAGCTACGGTCACCGCTGTGGCGTGTTCAGCAGCGTTACCAATGATGGGAACTAAAATCACCCCTGTAAACAATGATGTCAAACCTAGCTGGGATGTAGCTACTTCTAGAGAATCCACCAGCATTTCAGACTCAACTGCCACTAACAAGGTGCATACTAGCAGCACGCCAACCCACAAGGCAACATTGGGTTTGCTATGGGAAATTTCCTCTTCTTCTGTTTCTGCTACACCCACATCATACAAATAAGAGTGAGTTTTCATGGAAAACAGCAACGTTAGGGCGTAAACCAGAATTAACACTACGGCAACAGCAACAGATAGATATTGCAGCGTTTGTTCGTTAACTCCTATAGCGGTGTAGTTCATAGCTGTGGGCAACAAAATGGCAATCACAGCTAAATTCATCGAAGCAGCATTCACCCGCGCCACAATTGGCTGAAATGTTTGTTCTTTGTAACGCAGCCCTCCCAAAAGCATGGAAAGACCCATCACCAGCAGTAAGTTACCGATAATCGATCCCGTGATACTGGCTTTGACTACATCTATCAAACCAGCCTTTAGAGCTACTAGCGCTATGATCAGTTCTGTAGCATTGCCAAAAGTGGCGTTTAATAAACCCCCTAATGACGGCCCCACTACTACAGCAATTTCTTCTGTGGCCGTTCCCATCCAAGCCGCTAAAGGCAAAATCGCTAATCCAGCTGTAATGAAAACTATCAATTCTCCCCACTCCAGAAAGTGGGCTGCCAGAGAAACCGGGATAAACAGTAACAAAACGAGAAAAATAATGTTTTTAGTTGACATTTGTTGGTTTGAGTTGAGGGTATCATGCACAGCGGGTAGTCCTAAATTTTAAATTTGGAGTGTTGAATTGATTCAGAATTCAGAATTCAGAATTCAGAATCAATTAGTGGGGAATTCCCACCTAACTAGTCATCACTCCCATAGGATACTCTCAACCCTCTGTAGGCCAATTCAGAGATTTTACTGTTTTCAGTTTACTCTTGTGGATGTTATGTAAAATAATGTTGCCATTTAAGAAGAGTTCGTAATCTTTTGTTGCAAAAGTATGAAATGGATTCAGGATATTACACCAAAAATGGGGTTTAATATATTAAAAGACAATTAAGTTTTTGATTGGCGCTGCCAACGAGAAAACCCCTAAATGAGGCGTTGTTAAATGGCTAATTACTTGAAGCCTTCGGGGAAAGGGCTGTGCGATAACGCAGATTTCCCACTATACTAAAACGGCTTTCTCAAAAATTTGGTTGTATTCATAGTTGTTGTTTATACCGGATTTTGTGTTCAAACTATTGTAGAAACGTTTATGCACAAAGTTTAACGGTGCAACTGCGAGTTTTTTGTTTTGGATATATATACATGACTTCTGCTGCACAAATGCCAGCTAATGGCTCAACGTCAACATTCCATTCAGATTCTCAGAACACTCACCAGACCGATCCCCTGAAAACGGCTCATGGTGTTTATGTGACGGTGCATGGTCATTTTTACCAGCCACCGAGGGAAAATCCCTATCTGGACGCGATTGAACGCCAACCGAGCGCTGCACCTTTCCATGACTGGAATGAGCGGATTCATTGGGAATGCTATCGTCCAAATGCTTTTGCCAGAGTCTTAAATGACCGAGGCGAAGTGATGGGGATCGTCAACAATTATGAGTATTTTAGTTTTAATATCGGCCCAACGCTGATGTCGTGGCTAGAACGCTACGATGTGGAAGTTTATCAGCGGATTTTGGAGGCCGATGCTAAGAGCAGTCAACGGTTGCATGGTCACGGGAATGCGATCGCGCAAGTATACAATCACATCATCATGCCTCTGGCGAATGAACGCGACAAATATACCCAAATTCGCTGGGGTAAAGAAGACTTCCGTTCCCGCTTTGGCCGCGATCCCGAAGGTATGTGGCTAGCAGAAACCGGTGTGGACTACCCAACTCTAGAAGCTTTAGTTGCTGAAGGTATTCGCTTCGTTATCCTTGCACCATCTCAAGCACAGCGTTGTCGTCCATTCCCAACTAAAGATAATCCCAATCCTGAATGGTACGAAGTCGGCGGTAGTCAGATCGATCCCACCCGTCCCTATCGTTGTTATTTGAACCCTACGCTGGACACTTCATCTTCACCTCTAAGTACGATTCACGATAGTTCTAAGGATGGAAGTAGGGAAGGATTACCCTACATTGATATCTTCTTCTACGATGGCCCCATATCGCGGGACATGGGTTTTAGTGATGTGGTTTATAGTGCCAATCGCTTTGCTGGACGTATCGGTTCGGCGGTGCGTGGGGATCATCGTCCTGCACAGTTAATTTCTGTGGCCACGGATGGCGAAACCTTTGGACACCACAAGAAAGGAACAGAGAAAACTTTAGCCTACGCTTTCACAACAGAATTTCCTGAGCAAGGTTGGACGGTGACAAACTTTGCCCACTACCTGAGCTTAAATGCTCCTACTTGGGAAGTGGAATTGAAGCCCATCACAGCCTGGAGTTGCGCCCACGGTGTAGATAGATGGCAGGATAACTGTGGTTGCGGTGGAGAAGGTGGTGTTTGGCATCAGAAATGGCGTCGTCCGTTGCGTGATGCTCTCAATTGGCTGCGGGATCAGCTAATTGAGGTGTATGAGGAATATGGCAGGCAGTTATTTCGCGATCCCTGGCAAGCGCGGGATGAATATATTCAGGTGATGCGCGATCGCTCTTCTGCCAATGTCAACCGTTTCCTTTCTCGCCATCAAACCCACAAACTAACAGCCGCCGAACAAGTAGACGCCCTGCGTTTGTTGGAAATGCAACGTCATGCTTTGTTGATGTTTACTAGTTGTGGCTGGTTTTTTGAAGAAATTTCCCGTCCAGAAGGTACGCAGATTCTCCGCTACGCCGCCCGTGCTTTGGAATTGGCAGGGGAAGTTGCTGGCGTACAATTGGAAAAAGGCTTCGTCAAACATCTTGGCCTAGCCCCCAGTAATGTCGATCAATTCAAACATGGTGGCGAAATTTATCGCCAACTAGTACTCACAGCCCAACTTGGTTTTAAACAAGTAGCAGCCCATTATGCCATTAGTTCCTTGTTTACGAATCAGGGATCGGCACTGGGTACCGGACACTCAATGGGAACTCACACAAAGCGGGTTTATTGCTACGCCGTCAATGAGCTAGATTACCAACTCCAACGCATGGGATCGCTAACTCTGGCTGTAGGCAATTTGAAACTGGTATCAGAAATTACCTGGGAAAGCGAACATTTAGTGTTTGCGGTTCTGCATTTAGGAGGTTGGGATTTCCACTGCTGCATCCAACAATTTACTGGACGGCGTGACTACACCCAATTAAAAGAAAAGGTGTTTGGGGCGCTGCAACAAGCAAGTGCGGCTCATACCATCTTGGCAATGACGCAATTCTTTGGCGAAGAAACTTTCAGCTTGGAAAATCTATTTGCTGAAGAACGCCACAGAATTATGCGGTTACTGAGTCAGGAAACACTGACACGCTTAGGACAACTTTATACCCAAGTTTACCGTGATAATTATGGCGTGCTGATGGCGTTTCACCGAGATCAAATACCTGTACCACAAGAATTGCAGGTAGCCGCGGAGATAGCTTTGGAGCATCGCTGTATGATGACATTGCGATCGCTTGAGCAAGATATTACCGAACCGCAAATGCGTTGGAATCACATAGTAGAATTGGAGGCGATCGCCACAGAAGCAAAACATCTGCGTTGTCGGTTGAATATTCCCGACGGGAAACAGATACTAGAACAGTTAATTGTGCGATCGCTCTGGCAATTGTTACATGATGCAAATGGTAGTTTTAATGCAGATATCCAACAATTGGAGCGGTTAATTGATATCGGGGATCAATTAAATATTGATATTTCTTTACATCGATCCCAAGAATTATATTTCAGTTGTCTGCATAGTCAGATAATACCTTTGTGTCTTACCACCCTTAGCAATGAAGAAGATATTTATCAGTGTCGGCAGTTGCTCAAGTTGGGCAAAAAGCTAGCGGTTGATGTCAGTATGATTGCAAATCAGTTGCCATAACATGTAGGGGGGCACAGCTAGCTGTGCCCCCTACCACCTATTGCATCCATACAAGAATTACTACAAATCGAAATGGCGTCTAAACCGGGGATCAATCCTGTCCGTTTTCTGATGATTGCAGGCAAAGCAGAGGGTTTGTAGATTGCTAATATCGTTTTGACCACCACGAGCCAGGGGAATGATGTGGTCAATGCTGAGGTTAGTTTCTGGCGAAGTTTTACCGCAGCTTTGGCATTGATATTTGTCACGTTGCCAGACATATTTCTTTACTTCCGGTGGAATAGGAATGCGGGGAGTTTTACTCATGATTATTTAGGTAGCTCTTAATAATCTAATTTCTTTAATTTCTCTATTGTTAACATTAAATAGGACTTACGCAAGAAACCTCTCAAACTCTTATTTCTCAGTGTCCTCTGCGTTCTCTGTGGTTCGATTTTCCGTGACTTGTGCGTAAGTCCTGATTAAATAAAGAATAATATTGACAATGAAATAACTTGAGAGCAATTCTAGATTATTATTTTTTTAGAAAAAGCAAAAAACTAGAGAAGATCCTAAGCGATCGCAATTTGCTTTTGCAGCAGCAGGTTGCCGAACTTACCCTAGAACTACAACGAGAAATTGCTGAACGCAAGCAGGCAGAAGTAGCACTTCTAGAAAGCGAGACGCGATTTCGGCTATTGGCAGAGGCAACATTTGAGGCGATCGCCATTACCGAACAAGGCATACTTTTAGATACTAACCAAACCTGTGCCGAGATGTTTGGTTACGAACATTCCGAGTTGGCTGGTATGCGTGTCATGGATTTTACTGCTCCTGAATACCGGGAACAAGTCATGCAGAAGATTCGTTCGGGGTATGAGGGAATTTATGAAACCGTTTGTCTTCGCAAGGATGGAACCAGATTTCCAGTAGAAATCAGAGCCAGAGTCATGTCATATCGTGGGCGTACCATCAGGATCGCCGCAATACAGGATATCACCCAGCGCCAGCAGGCTGAACAAGCAACCGTCTTAGCAGAACGCAACCGCTTGGCACAAGAAATTCACGATACTTTAGCCCAAGCTTTCGCGGTTGTCATTGTCCACTTAGACACCGCCTCACGAAAACTAACCACAGATATAGAAATAGCACAGGCATTAATCAAAGCAGGGCGCGATTTAGCTCACTCTGGACTAACTGAAGCACGCCGTTCCATAAAAGCATTACGCTCTCAATTATTAGAGGACGGCGACATTTTTAATGCTCTTAATCGCTTCGCCACACAGATGTTTTCTGCTACTAATACACATATCGTCTGCCAAGTCATAGGCGAGATTTACCCCTTATCTCCAGATGTTGAAAACAACTTGCTCCGCATTGGACAAGAAGCATTAACCAATGCTTTCAAGTACGCCAAAGCGAAAGAAATCCAAATTGAACTGGCGTATCAAGAAAGACAATGCAGCTTGCGAATCAAAGATGATGGACAAGGGTTTGATATGGGCAGTGTATCTATTATCAACAGCTTTCGGTTTTTAGTCATGAGCGAACGAGCTGAACGCATCGGGGCAAAACTCACAATTCAGAGTTCGCCAGGACAGGGAACGGAAGTGATTGTATTAGTCAACGACAGGAAAGATGAAGAAATAGTACGCAAGCAAGGGCAGGTTAATGATTTATAGCCAAGGTGATGGATTTAATTGCTAAAGCGGATAAAGCTTGCTCTAATTTCCGTAAAATTCTAATTTTTTGTGGATATCTATATCAGGGTGCTGCATAAATGCCTGATGAATGAAGATTTTTAGCCAAGGGTAAACTTAGATTCTTTGAGCTTTTGTGCCTTTGGAGAAAACAAAATTCATCTCAGTAATTAGCAATGCCCTATTTAGTTGCATTTGATAGGAAATTCAATCCAAGTCTGAGTTTTAGATGCTTCGGCTTGTCTAAAACACGATGTGCCAACGCAATCATTTAACTTAGCTACAAATGCTGCCTCACAACACCGAGAATAAACAATCATGAGCCAATCCAATCTTATTCGCATCCTGATTGCTGACGATCATCCCATCTTGGGGCAAGCTTTAACAATGTTTTTTCAATGTGAGCCAGACATGACTGTAGTCGGCCATGCTAGCGACGGGCGAGAAGCGTTAGAACTTTTCCACCAACATCAACCCGATGTAGTGCTGATGGATTTGCAAATGCCGAAGATGGAAGGTGCTGATGCGATCGCAGCTATCTGTGCTAAGTTTAAACACGCCCGCATCATTGTGTTGACCACCTTTGATGGCGATGAAGATATCTATCGGGGATTGCGGGCTGGTGCAAAGGGCTATATCCTCAAAGGCGCGGAACCGGACGAACTGTTGGATGCAATTCGCACCGTTCATAGAGGTGAAAAATACATTCCGCCTAGTATAGCAGCCAAGCTAGCCAAGCGAATGGGTAGTGAAGAATTGAGCGATCGCGAGTTGGAAGTGATGCGTTTGATAGCAAAGGGCAAGAATAACCAGCAGATTAGCAATGTCCTGCATATTGCTGAGAGTACGGTTAGGTTCCATGCTAATAATATTTTCGGCAAATTGAACGTGAGCGATCGGACTCAAGCTTTAGTCACCGCGCTGAATCGGGGGATTGTCAGGCTGTAGTCGCAGCTTCTCGACCTCACATTTTGATAGGTTTAAAACCCAACATTCCGCTAGTGACAATGTTGGGCTTCTTTTCTAGGCTTAGTATATTCACTTAGTTTTGAATCGCTGATTATCTCAAGTAAAAATAGGTAGCTTTTAATATGTTAAAACCCAATCCCAAAGACTTACAGAAAGATGTTATTGATTTACTGGAAGATGTTAAAAATCTGATGAATCGTGCCAGTAAAGTCCTCGATGCTGATGGAGTTAGTAATAAATATACACAATTTGAACCGCAAGTAAATGACGAAATGAACAAGGTAAAAAACCTTGAGTTGAGAATGGCTATAGTTGCACCAATGAAAGCTGGTAAATCTACTATTGTGAATGCTACCGTCGGACAGGAGATTCTACCAAGCCGTAATTCTGCAATGACAACGCTTCCCACAGAGGTTATTTTTGATGCTGAAGTAACTGAGCCAGTTTTAATACTGAATGACCAAATTGTGGCTGTTTTCCAAAAAACACTGTTGCTTTTGAAAGATAAAATTAATGAATTAGGGATTGAGGAAGTAAAAAAGAGAATTAGTCAGTACCCTCATCTAACGCAGATTCCACAGAAAATAAAAGAATCACTGAACCTCTCGATTCCTGGCAAGATTCAGGGGCGTGAGAAGATTATTGAAACCTTAGCTTGGTTAAATGATATTGTTCGTTTGTGCAGCATTTTAGTACCGCACGCAGAACCACTCATGGCTCTAGATGATATACCACGAATCAAAACTCCATTTTGGCGGTTACAAAAAAATATTAAAACAGCTAAATTTGGACATTTAGTAATTGTTGACACCCCTGGGCCAAACGAGGCTGGAGAAAATCTTAAACTCAAGGGAGTTGTTGAAGAACAACTGACTAAAAGCTCTATAGTTTTAATAGTTCTTGATTTTACGCAACTCAAAACTGAAGCAGCAGAAAAAGTCAAGCAGGATGTTCATAAAGTAATAGAAATACGAGGAAAAGAAAATTTGTACGCATTAATCAATAAAGTCGATCAGCGCCGAGAAGGAGATATGACCACAAACGAAGTACAAAAGTTTGTAGCTGCTGAATTTGGTATTGGTGATAATAGTAATACAAATCGAGTCTTTGAAATATCTGCTATTAAGGCATTTACTTCTGCTAATTTTCTGCGAGAGCTAGAACTAAATCGTGGTATTAAATTAGCAGCAATGCATACAGTAAATGCACTCGCAAAAGAAGCACTTGGTACTCGCTGGGAAGAAAAACTTAAAAAAGCTACTACAGAAGAATTAAAAGAAGAAGCTGAGTATTTGTGGAAAGAATCTGGTTGTGACAACTTTATGGATCAAGCAATTAATGCTCTTATGGCAGAAGCAGCTCCTCGTTGTATGGCATCTGCACTGAAAGTTACTAGCGGTCTTATTGGACAATTAAGAAGTGATATTGAAGTGCGTAAAAAAGCAATTAACCAAGAAGGAGGTGAGTTAAAGAAAGAAATAGAAGCATTTGAAAAAGATTTACAAGAATTGGAAGCTTTTAATCAGCATTTACAGGAAGTACATAAAATTAAAGATGATCTATTTAAACAGTTAAATAAACAAATTGAAGATATCAAAGATAAAGCAAAAACAAGTATTAAAAAAATTTTTTTTGCAGAAGCTGGAGCAAATAAAAATTTATTTGATAATTTTGTGGATAAAATGCGTTCATTGATATCATTAAATATAACAATTAATGATGAAATTGAATTTGAGCGCGAAGAGGCTGCTAAATATTTTGTTGAACAAGCAATATTTGCAACTAAACAAGATGTAGATCCTTTACTAGAAAAAGAGTTAAAAAAAGTAGAAACCAGTATAGAAAACAAACGCCGCGACTTAATTAATTCGTTGAGACAAAAAACTAAGCCAATTATTCAAAGGGCACGTCAACGCTTAAAAGCTTTGGATTTACCTGATTTAACTATAGAATTGTTACTACCAATGCCAACTTTTGATAGTGGTAATATTGAAATGACAACAGATGTCATGAGACAGAGTAGAACAATAGATGGAGGTTATGATACTGAAGTTATTAAGAAAAGAAAATTTACGCATTGGTTCTGGTTAGTTCCAAAGGAAGAAATTATTCGTGTTAAACGACCCGATGTTAGAGAAGATTACTATACTGTGTCTCGTCAAGAAATAGTTGAGAAATCTAATGCATACATTGAGGAAAATATTCAAAGTCTAAAACAGGGAATTGTAAAATATATAGATGAAGATTTTAAGCAAGAAATTGAAATATTCTTTAAAGAAATTGAGAGTCAGTTGAGCAATATTCGCGAACAATTAAAAAGCGCACAGCAAGCCCAGAAATTAGAAGCTAAAGAAAGAGAAAAACTATTGGCAGAATTTAATTCCTTGCTTCCAGAGGCTAGCAAAAAAAGTGACAAAATAGGTACTTATCTTAAGTACACTGAACAAATGATGAGCTAGAAATCACTATAATACAGATGTTTTAGCCATCATGAACTGCGTATACCAGGATGGATAAAAAAGTTCTACACCTGCTCCCCGAACTTTTTCAATTCAGGTGATTCTCGAAAACAGACTGAAACGAAAAAGCCCGTTTTATAAAGATTTTATCTGAATTCTTATTTAGAAATCAGACAATAGTCCCATAGCAAGCAATATCTCAATGCCTCAACAAAAAAATATTGTTATGTCCAGTTCTTTGACTATTTACCTTGAACAACTTCAACATCGAGTTCCTATTGTGTCAGATAAAGCCATAATAGACTTAGTAAATGGCATTCAAGTTAGCCAACACATCTTTCGTTATCGTAAAAATCGGGGTTGGTTTGGAAATTTAATTGATAAAATAGATGGCAGTGACAACAAGCGAAGACTTCTCCTAGATGGTAATCTAATTGCAGGTCAAGAAGCACTGCACCAATGGATTGAAGAACTCGTTGACAAACTTCAAATCAGTCAAGCTGCTTTAAAAGTTACTCAAAACTCCTTACTGGAAGCAAGGAATGCAATTCGCAACCTTCAGCAAAGAGGACAAATACAAGAAGAAGCATTGATTCAACTTAGTAACCAGTTATATTCACTTGCTCAACAGGTTGGTATACAAATCACTAATCTTGAGGCGCGGGTGCGTCAGCTAGAGGTGCGAGTTGCTGCAAATGAAGACCTAGACAAAATTGTAACAGCTTGGTTAGCTGGGCAAACCTACACCCATTTACCTTGGGTAATGCAAGTTGCTTTACTAGCACGGGAAGTATTCAGTAGTTCCGTGCTGATGTATGAACTAGAAACTAAAGATACAAAAGTTTATCGTCAATCGTTGATAAATAAAATCATTGCCAGCAGCAAAGAAATATCTCCTCATGGTGATAGTCTTGGTGATTTATTAGATCGTTCTTGGAAACAAACAAAAAATAACGATGATCTGAAATTATTAGCAGGATTACTAGAAGTTCGCTCACTGCCAATGCAACGTGTAGTAAATACACCATATTTGTTTGTAATTGGTACGACACTTGAACTAGCTACACTTCCAGAAGACGTTAGACCATTACAACCTGGACGGAGTGCGATTGCTCTTTGCCGTAGCCAAATTGACACTATTGACCGAACCACTGATGCTAGTAGATTTGTTACTGCTGTAGTCGAAGAAACAGCAAATGATTGTCTAGCGATGATTAGTAATCAATCATTTTGAAAAATATTGAGTCTGCGTTAGCTTAGTATTTTTCAGCTATTGTTATCTTTCAACTCACCGTTTGCTCTTTTTCTAGGTGGTTAGAAAAAAGGCGAATGCAAGAATAGGGGTTAAGCGTGTTTGTACCAGAAAGTAAAATTAATATGAAATCTACTAATCCTGAATTTGGACTTGTACTGGTTGGCGGAGGTGCTAAAGGTGCATATCAAGCAGGTGCCGTCAAATTTATCGCTGAACTAGGATTACAACCTAACATCATTGCCGGAACTAGTATTGGCGCTCTTAATGGTGCTGTCCTGTCATGCTATGGTTCTTTTTACAATGCTGCTATAAGCCTTTATCAACTTTGGGATGATCTTGCTAGAGCGAACATTTTACGTTGGAATAAAGATCCTCACCCCTTTTTTGACCCTGAACCAATTGAGCAAATGTTACGCGAAGCAGTCAATGCTGAGAAACTAAGGCGTGGTATTGAGTTATGGGTAACAGTTTTTCCCTCAGTAAACATTCCTGGTTTAAAGTCCAGTTTATTAATTAACGTTGCTCGCGTTTTTTGTGGAGTTAATGCTGAGTGGTTTTGTGTACGAGATTTTCCAGATGATGAAACAATCTACAAGTCGCTTTTAGCCAGCGCAGCTATTCCCCTAGCTTTTCCTTGTCAAAATATTAATGGACAGTCTTACGTAGATGGAGGTTTAAAGGACAATATTCCAGTAGGGGCTTTGGTACAACGTGGTTGCAAAAAGGTAATAGTGATTCATTTGGGCTATGGAACGCCGTGGAGTCGCCATGATTTTCCAGAACAAACCGTTATTGAAATTAGACCAGAACAGCCAATCAATAAGTCAGATACACCTGTTATCGGTCCAGTTAATAGCTTATTAGACTTTAGCATTAACCGCATTCATGAACTTAAAAAGCGTGGCTACGAAGATGCGAAAAGTTGCTTAACTCCACTTATTCAAACTTGTAAATCTATGCGTGACCTACGTGACTCTCATAATAACTTGATTGACTCAACTAATCGTCTAATTGACGATTTACCCCTCTAGAACCTTAGTGTCTAATCTCAATCGAACTGAGAATTTACAACCTCTTGATCGCCAAAACGAGCAATTATTGTCAAACTTCCCCCAAGAGATTTGATGTACTGTGAGAGCGTAGATATTTGAATCTCATCCTGATGCTCGATTTTTGAAAGCGCCGATTCTACATTGCATCTAATACTTTACTACGGCGATCGCACTTCTGGTGATAGTGTAAAAACAGGCGATGTCTACGACGGGCTGTTCGGTGACGCACTCTTTATATAGAAATATTCAAACAAAAGGATTCAATGTAGATATACCACAACCCTCAAAATCCTTAATATTTCTAGTAACAAGAGTCATGGAATGTATTTTAGCTGTTGCGGCGATAAGTATATCAGCTTGCGAGCGCGGTTTACCTTGAGTTCTCAAAAAGCCTCTCAATTCACCCGAACACTTGGCAATTTCTGAGGTAATAGGTAAAATTTCACAGTGAGTTGTCAAAAAGTTTTCAAACCAAGCTTGGATTCTAGCATTAGGCTTGGCTGTTAAACCATAATAGATTTCCTCAACTGTAATAACTCTTAAGTTAATTGATGTTACTGTACTTATCCATGCTGTCACCCCTGGATTTGGCATCAGTCGAGTTAATTCACTGATAATATTAGTGTCACAAAGACTGCTCATTTTCATCGCCAGTAAAAGGATTGTGGCGATTGCTTCGTGTTGGTATCTCTAAACTATAATTTTCTTCGGCACATAACTGTTGAAGTTCTTTAAAGACTTGAGCTAGAGATGTTTTCGCAGCTTGTTGTCGCCAGTTTAAAAATTCTTTAAAAAGCTCAGGATCTACAATAGCAGCCACTAATTCTTCTTGAGTGTAGATTAACTGAGGTTCTTGACTAGTCGCATTAATTATTAAGGATAGCTGTTTTTGGGCTTCTTCAAGTGTCCATTTCATTCTAAAAATCTCCAAGTTGTGTTAGCTTATTCTGCTAATCGCCGTCAATGTCAGTTTCAAAGTTGGTGCTAACTACTTCCATGATCAGTTTAAGCGATCGCCCCACCAATTACAGCTTCTTGCTACAAAAATTGCTATATTAAGTAGGTAGACATAATTAAATGTAAGATTGCAGCTTTGTTCGTAGTAAGCGATTTATCGCTCTTAACAGACGTTTTAATGGCTCAAGCCCATACTACGAACTTTAGTTTAATTGAGTCTTTCTACTTAATAACTCTATCAAGACAATATCTCTTGACTCGCCGAACCAGCATTTACGCACTTCTCGTGATAGGTATAAAGCAAGCGATGTTTACGAAAAGCTCGTCTAAGCGTCAACTACTTTCGCACTCTAAATAATCATATTCTTGTCAGGGCGATCGCCTCCCCAAATATTCATACTCTCGTTAAGGCGATCGCTTTAAGATATTGTCCAATCTTCTATTTGTAAATTAGGGACTTTGGCAAAATCTTTAGTGTTACGTGTAACCAAAATTGCATTTATAGAAAGTGTAATTGCAGCAATACGTAAATCTCTCGTACCTATACGAATTTTCTGACTAACTAATTTTTGATAACAATTATAAGCAGGGAGGTCAAAGTCAAGTAATTTTAGCTTGTTGAGATATTCCACTACATCTCTTAATCCTTTGTAAGCCAGTATAAGTCTTTCAGATTGGGAAGGTTGATTGTTATACTTATTAATCACATTCAGCCATCCTTTCATTTGCTCTTCCAAAGTCACAACTGTTATGGCTGTATTTGCAAAATTAATTTGATTGATGCGCTGTTGAACAGTTGGATGTTCTCTTTGCAAAAGTGATAAATGGTCGGTATCTAGCACCCAAATAATAGTCACTTTACCTCGGATTCTGCATCGATCTGTCTATAATATTCCTCCATTTCTGCATCAACTTGACGACGTTCTGCTTCTATCTCAGCCAGTACTTCATCAAAAAGCGGATTATCCTTGTACATACCAGCTACTTTCATCCAAGGATTATCTGTTTGGGGAGAATCTATTTCTAAAGTAACTATTTTGGAATTTTTTAAACGTTTTCGCAAAAGCTGCTGTAGATTTTCCAGAGCTTCATTTTCAGTTTTACCCGAACTTTTACAGTCTGATAAGCCTAGTACAACTGCACTAAATCTACCATCTTGCTCCTGAGCAACCAGCACACTATAACTTAGCTTAGAAGTGTCACTATCAGAATTTGTTGAAGGACTAAAATTAATCATAGTTTTTGACGTTTATTTATATGTTTGAATCTTAAATATATTCCTCAACTTTGCAAGCATGTCAGTTTTACAGTTGCTGCTAACTACTTCCATCACCAGTTTAAGCGATCGCTTTACCATAATCACGGCTAATTGCTGTCAAAATTGCCAATATCAGGCGATCGCCAAGCGCCTAATTACGTCTTCTGATATGCTTTTAACGAGGCAGAACGTCATTTAATTGAATATGAAGACCAGGGAAAAGCGGCGAATTAATTGATTGGTTGAGCCGATATTGTTGTTGAATATAACTGTCTTCAACCAATTGGCAAACAGTGAAAGTAGGTTGTTTGGGTTTACCAATAAATGCTACACCGCCCAATCCTCGATAATCGACAATCCAATATTCAGGAATGCCTAAGAGGGCATATTCCTCAACTTTCCTTGCATAGTCAGTTTCCCAATTGCTGCTAACAACTTCCACCACTAATTTAATTGAGCGTCCAAGAGTGATTACCGGTTCTCGTTCCCACAAGGGTTCGCGATCGAGAACGGTTTCATCGAGAACTACGATATCAGGACGACGTGCTGTAGCTGTATCTGCAAAGGGGTAAATTAAACAAGTGCGAGGAATAAACCAGGGCAATTGTTCTGCAAGAAGATAAATTCCAATTTGGGTTGCAAGTTTGCCACTCACCGTTTCATGGGGGCCAGTGGGTTCCATGTCAATTAGTTCTCCGTCTGCTAGTTCATAGCGGGGATTGTCTCGGTATTGGGAGAGAAAATCTGCAAAGGTGAGGATTTTTGAGGAGATATGTGTCACGAAAGTCAATCTCCGAAAGGAAGGTGTTTTGATTGAAGAATTCAGAATCTAGAAGAAATATTTAACCAGTTGACAAACAATAAAATTACACAAAATTTCAAGTTGATCAAGTACACGATTTAGGTTTAGTAGTTAGGCACAGAGCCTATTATCATTCTGAATTCTGAGTTCTGAATTCTGCTGTAGGTTGTCTGGGTTTACCAGTAAATACCACATCACCCATAAGCAAAAATTGTTCAAGAAATTTTAGGCGGTGCGTTACGCTGTGTTAACGCACGCTACAGGTTTTTACGGCACAATCAACACTGGACAAGGGGAAAGATTAATCACGCGAGTGGTGACACTATCAGTCGCTCCCTCTTCAGTCAAGCCTAGCCCCCGACAGCCCATAATGATTAAATCTGCTCCGATTTCATCAGCGACATCGCAAATGGTAAAAGCTGGTTTGCCTTGCTTTTCGAGAATTTCGGATTGAATTCCTTGCCCAGAAAATAAAGATTGGGCATTTTCCAGCAGTTTGGCAACTACCTCTGGTGACACCATTGGATCTCCACTAGGTGCATCTGGGGGTGGTTCTTCTACCACAGACAGCAGCACTAAGCGACTGCCGTACTTTTGGACAATGTTGGTAACTACGTCAGCAGCTTCCCGCGTTTCCCGGCTTTGATCGATTGGAAATAGTACTGTCTTAAACATCTCTATCACCTGGCACCCCTGACTCCGGTAAAATCTGGATGGTTCTACTTTCAAAACAATAACAAAAAGGCAATCAGGAGAGTTTGCTGTGTCCAAAAAAAGTTTAGCAAGTTTATCTGCGGCTGATATTTCTGGAAAACGCGCCTTGGTGCGGGTTGATTTTAACGTGCCTGTGGACGATCAAGGCAATATCACAGACGATACTCGCATTCGCGCTGCTCTGCCAACTATCAAAGATTTGACGCAGAAGGGAGCTAAGGTGATTTTAGCAAGCCATTTTGGGCGTCCCAAGGGTGTCGATGACAAATTACGTCTGACACCTGTGGCTAAGCGCCTCTCTGAGTTATTGGGGCAAGAAGTTGTCAAGACTGATGACTCCATTGGCGATGAAGTTGCAGCTAAGGTGGCGGCGCTGGAAAATGGGCAAGTGCTGTTACTGGAAAATGTCCGCTTCTACAAAGAAGAAGAGAAAAATGACCCAGAATTTGCCCAAAAATTGGCAGCAAATGCTGATTTTTATGTAAATGATGCTTTTGGTACAGCACACCGCGCCCATGCTTCTACTGAAGGTGTGACTAAATACCTCAGTCCTTCTGTGGCTGGATATTTGGTTGAGAAGGAATTGGAATATCTGCAAAACGCCATTGAAAATCCCCAACGTCCTTTGGCAGCAATTATCGGTGGTTCCAAGGTTTCCAGTAAAATTGGCGTGATTGAAACGCTGCTGGAAAAGTGCGACAAGTTAATCATCGGCGGTGGGATGATTTTTACTTTCTACAAAGCCCGTGGTTTGAATGTCGGTAAGTCTTTGGTGGAAGAAGACAAACTAGAACTGGCGAAGTCTTTGGAAGCTAAGGCAAAGGAACGTGGTGTTACCTTCCTGTTACCCACAGATATCGTATCGGCAGATAAATTTGCTCCCGATGCGAATGCGACAACTGTCAGCATTGAGAATATCCCTGATGATGGTATGGGTTTGGATATTGGCCCAGACTCAGTAAAAGTTTTCCAAGAAGCCCTTGCAGATACCAAAACGGTAATTTGGAACGGGCCGATGGGTGTGTTTGAGTTTGATAAGTTTGCGGTAGGTACAGAAGCGATCGCCCGCACTCTGGCTGAAATTGGCAAAACTGGCACAACCACCATTATCGGCGGCGGCGACTCGGTGGCGGCTGTGGAAAAAGTCGGTTTAGCCGAACAAATGAGCCACATCTCCACCGGCGGCGGCGCTAGCTTGGAGTTACTTGAAGGTAAGGTGTTACCTGGTATCGCAGCTTTAGATGATGCGTAAATATAGACGTTACATGTAAAGTCTATATGTTACAGCAATTTTCAGGTAATTAAACCATAGTATGGGGACGCACATCTGTGCGTCCCTACAATCAACTGTGGCTCAAATAGAGAAAAAAGGCTGCAATTCTAGAACCTTTACCAAACCTAATTTATACGTTTGCACATTGCAGTATTACCGTAGCCTAGAGCAAAAGTATCCTGAAATCTGCCTTCTAATGCCAGTCCTTTCGCAAGTTGACAACGTTCTTAAAAAACGCTGACTTGTAGCGTATAAGAAAAATCAGGAACACCACTGGCACTACCAGAGAAAGTTCCGCCATCTTGAGGGAAGAGAGGAAATTTACTCACTGAAATGGTGTACGTACCCGCACCCAGGAATGTGTTGATTAATGACGCAGTGCCACCAGCACCATCGTCGTTAAATGCCACTACAGTCCCAAAAGCGTCAAACAGACCGAGAACTGTATCTCCAGGAGATGTCACTCCAGTGACGATATTCACACTTGCTGCGTCTACTAAAGAGAATGTAAAAAAGTCGAAATCAGGATTACTCCCTGGTTGAAGTGTTGCTAGTTGGGCTGAAACATCAACGCTTGAACCTGATGTCAATGAACCTAATGCTTCAGCAGACTCTATTGTGTTGTTTGTACCTTTTCCAGGAAGTTCGCGCTCAAAATTGAAAAGGAAGTCATTAAATGTGAGATTGTTTCTTCCCTGCACAATACCTACAATCTCATCTGGCTCCGCTCCCGGTTTATCTAAGAATATTCGTGTGTTGGTTCCAACAACTTCTAGACGGTAGTCCAGCGCATTTCCTTTGAGTTGAATTTTATCTTCGCTAGAGTTGAAGTCAGTAATAATAGCTAAGTCGTCAAAACCAGGATTAACACTGTTGTTATCGTCGTAGTAAACACTTATGAAGTCCCCCAGGATAAATCTATCTGTCCCAGTCCCACCAGTGAAGGTATCAATTTCCCCTAATCCAGGTGGAAGCAAATTGCCGCCAGGAGTACCACCACCAAAAACACCGATGAGAACGTCATTTCCAGCCCCGCCATTGAGTCTGTCATCGTCCAGTCCGCTTCGTAGTCTATCGTCGCCGTCCTCACCGTTGAGGGTATCATTCCCACTACCACCGATTAGTGAGTCATCACCTCCTCTCCCGTTACAGCGACGAAGGAGTTTAACGGGAGTCCTCTTAGTCCATTGAGATAGAGATGAATCTCTACTGAGGCGTTGGTGTTGCTTCCTGTGTTGGTGTCGGTGTCGGAGTAGGGGTTTGTGTGGGAGTTGGCGTCGGAGTAGGAGTTTCTGTGGGAGTTGGTGTCGGAGTGGGTGTAGGCGTGGGAGTTTCTGTGGGAGTTGGTGTCGGAGATGGAGGCGCAGTAGGAGTTTGGGCTGTGATGCTGAGTTGATAGTCTATTGGTTTCGATGTTGTGGAAACAACGACAAACTCATAAAAACCGTTTTCTGGTAATTTAGTCGATAAAGTACGCCGCGTAGAATCTTCTAAAAATTTAATTTTGCCAGTGGGCGAATAAACTGATAACAAAACTTGGGAATTTGCTTGTAGCTTTAATTCTAAAGATTGTTCTTTGGCAAGTTCAGCAATAAAAACTTTACCGCCACCAGGTTCGAGAGTACCACTGACTGTTTTGCTGATAGCACCAGTATCGAAGGTAAGTTTTTGGAAAGCACTACCGGCAAGGATAGCACTGAGTTTATCACTCACAAATCCATACCAAACTTGTCCAATGGGCTGTCCTGTAAAGTTTTTACCTCTCTGCTCGGGGAATACGCTTAAAAAAGCTGCATCACCCAAATCGTACAAAGAACGACTACCAACGTTGATGCGGTTGACTTCTACTTTCCAGCGATCGCGTTCGGCACTCGTATAAGTTCCCAATTGCCGACGTGAATTTGAACTCAGTGATGCCAGCTTTTCCAGCAATTCTAAAGCTGTTTTGTCCCATTCTGCCCGCAAACTCTCGTCTTCAGAACCATTGCTGAGAGTTTGTCCCCGCAAACTGGGATTTCTGTCCCAAAAAACTTGATTTACCAAGTTAATGTAAAACTTCTCTTCAATGCCCAATTGTTGACGGCGATCGCTTAATCTTTGTTTACGCTGGCGTTCGGCTGGTGAGTATTGCGCTAAGGGATCGACTGGCTGGCTAGTGGTTGGGGTTGGGCTGGGTGTGGGGTTAGGTTCAACTTCCCCTCTATTGCGGTTGCTACTTACTCCCCAAAAAATTAATCCTGCTGTAGCAACTGCTACCAGTGCAGCTAGGAATGTTTTTGTTGGTGTCCATTGGGGAGATGAGGGAGATGGGGAGATGGAAGGATGGGGAGATGGGGAAGATGAAGGGGGTGGAGGGGAGACGGCGACGGTGGCGGATGTAGGTTCTGGCGGGGTGGGGGTAGGATATTGAGTGGGCGGATAGCCTACTGGAGGCGGGTTTAGGACTTGGAGTACTTGACGCGCTGATTGATAGCGATCGCCTGGTCTGACGGATAGCATTTTATCTAATACTTGTCCTAAAAGGGGACTTAGGCTGACTTCCCGTCGCCATTGCCAGGTTAAATTATAAGTATCAATTAGTTCTTGTGGTAGTTTGCCCGTCAGTAAAACCAACATGGTGGCAGCCAAAGCATACAAGTCACTGTGGGGAGACACCAACCCAGTTTGCATCTGTTCTGGGGGAGCAAATCCTACTTTACCTAATAGGGTTGGTGATGGGGAAGAGGCGGCTACACCGGGTTGGTAATATTGGGAAGCTACAGTTGCTACTACTTGTTTAACACCGCCAAAGTCAATTAATACTGGTAGTTGGTCAACGCTGCGAAGTATTAAGTTATCTGGAGAAATATCTCGATGAATTACGCCTAGTGAGTGGATATACTCCAACACTGGCAGAATTTGTAGTAATAATTGGCGAACTTCAGCTTCTGTAAAGCGTAAACCTTGCTTGGTTCGAGCATTTAACAAAGAGTTGTAAGTTTCCCCTTCTACATAATCTTGCACCAAAAACAGATATTCTCTGCCCTGTAAATTGGTGCGAAGCAGTTCTCGGAAGCGGGGAATTTGTGGATGTTGCAGCTGATAGAGAACACTTGCTTCTCTTTGAAAAAGTTCTTCAGCTTTTTCGACAACGTAGGCGGTTTGGACTTGGGGAGAAAATTCTTTTAAAACACAAAGTTCGCGGAAACGGTTAACATCTTCAGCTAAATAAGTGCGTCCAAAGCCACCTTGACCGAGTTGACGCACAATAACATAGCGATCGCCTAAAGTTAATCCTGCTTGTATACCATAACTCATAGGCGTATCCAATTTCTCACCACACTGGAGACAAAAGCGACTACCTGGGGAATTTTCATGTCCCTGAGAACAATATAATTTAGTCATTAGTCATTAGTCATTAGTCATTAGTTATTAGTCATTTCCCGCATCTCCAGTCTCCAGTCCCCAGTCCCTTTAATTCCCAGATTTTACTTTATCAATTCGATCGGCTGCGATCGCATACCAAATTTGACCGAAAGTTTGCTGATTGAGTTTCGCACGGTCTTGGTCGGGAAACAAGCGATCGAATTTTTCGTTTGTTTCTTTGTTCAACTGATTAATTGTATAGTCTCCGAATTGTCCGGCTCGTGCTTGTCGTCTCCATCTTTCGTAATCTTGTGCTGTGTAAGTTCCTAGTTTGCGACGCGCTGCTGTACTGAGGTTAGCTTGTTCTACTTTAGTCAACAGTTCGTCGGCGATACGGTACCACTCGTCTCGTAAACGAGCATCTTCAGGTTTTGATGTCAGGCTACGTCCCTTTAATTGGGAATTTTTTGTATAAAATGAATCGTCTACAAAGCGTGTAAAAAATCCTTCGGGAATTTGTAACTGTTGGCGG
Organism: Nostoc sp. ATCC 43529; assembly: GCA_003326205.1. Lineage (GTDB taxonomy): Bacteria > Cyanobacteriota > Cyanobacteriia > Cyanobacteriales > Nostocaceae > Nostoc. Next base: position 271,079 of record LWTK01000105.1, on the reverse strand, counting down.
CGACTAATAATTTCCTGGAGGTTGCGATTTGTGCCTCGATCGCTGACTGGTTGGCTACTAGGATTAGGTAGTTGCGGAATTTGCGGTAAAGATATAGATGGTATGGTAATCGAAGATACGCCACGAATGACTGCGTTTACCACCGCCCAAGCACCTGCACCAGTTAAAACAACTAAAGCTGTACCGCCTAGACTCATGACAAAAGGACGAATCCAAACGGGTAAAGATGCCGGTTTAGCGATGGCTTGGGTTCTGTTTTGGAATCTGCTGATAATAGCACTGGCGCGTTGTCTTCCGGGGGCAACTACCATCGTCTTAATTTTGGTAACATAATTTGCTGGAGCTTTAGTTGCATTTGGCGATGGTAAATCTTTGAGGATTTGGTCGGCTCGTTGATAGCGATCGCTCGGTTTATAAGCCAGCATCTTTTTTAACACAGACTCTAATTTAGGACTCACTTGGATTTGCTTGCCCCAGTACCAAAGTCCCTGATAGCTGTCGTATAATTTTTGTGGTTCCTGCCCCGTCAGTAAAACTAATGTAGTTACAGCTAAAGAGTATAAATCACTACTTAAAAATACTTTACCTTGGCGTAGTTGTTCCTCTGGAGCATAACCTTTTTTACCCAGCAAAGTGTTATTCCCAACTAACTGAGTGCGCCAAAAACCTTGAGAAGCTGGCAATTGTTTGACGCCACCAAAATCAATCAACACTGGTAGATTATCAGAACGCCGCCAAATTAAATTATCGGGGGAGATATCGCGGTGAACTACATCTCGTGAGTGTATGTAGTGCAACACAGGTAAAATTTGTTGCAATAAGGTGATGACTTCTTCTTCACTAAAGGCTTTTCCTTGACTGCGACGCTGTTCTAATAATTGGTCAAAATTGTCACCATCTACATAATCTTGGACTAAAAAGAAAAAATCTTTACTACCTATTTTTACTTGTAGGGAACTGTGAAAACGGGGAATTTGAGAATGCTGGAGTTTTTTGAGGACATTGGCTTCTCTCTCAAATAACTCTTTAGCTTTTTGTAAATCTTGTTTTTCTTGTACTTGGGGTGCAAATTCTTTCAGCACACAGGTTTGATGAGATTTCTTATCCTCCGCCAAATAAGTGCGTCCAAAGCCGCCTTGGCCGAGTTGGCGGATGATTTGATAGCGATTATCTATAACCTGCCCCACACCGATAGGTAAGGGTTCACCGCAATGGGTACAAAAGCGGTTACCATTATCATTCGTGTGTTGTTTGCTGCAATAGACCTGCATGATGCCCAAGGATTTAAGGTTTTATTTAATGACTACAACTTGCGTAGAGTTGTTTTCGGATATCTTACCAAACGTTAGTGGTAGGGTGTTGCTATCGTAAGGAATATGGTTTTGTATACTTATGTACTATGGTAATCTGCTTTGATTTTTGAACTCCTACAGCGTGAGTATAAACGCGATTAATCACGTCTGTACAAAAGTAGGAAAGAGAAAATCGCCACTTTTGAGGTGTAGGCGGTTGTTTCAAAAATCAAATAGGAGTTGCATAACTTAAAAAGTAAAAAGAACCAAGTTAAAAGTAAAAAAACGAGAAATTTAATATTTGCTTTTATTTTTGCCTTTGAGCTTTTTACTTGCAAGTAACGGTGTTAGCTCTACTTTTAGGATAAAAACAAGCATCATGAATTGCAAATCACAAAGCCAGCGAGTAATTAAAGAATTTGAGAATTTTCTTGCTACCCCCCTAGAAACGCAACTGCAACGACATCTCAACACTCAAAGTTCGGCAGCTTTGAGTTTATTTCATGATGTGGCGGCTAATGTACCCGCCTACAAGACTTTTTTAGCAGAAAGAGAAATTAATCCGGCGAGTATTAAAACTTTAGAGGACTTTCAAAAGCTGCCAGCGATCGCCAAAGAAAATTATATACTACGTTATCCTTTAGCTGACTTGTGTCGCAACGGACAATTGGAAGGGTGTGATATGATAGCCGCTTCCTCTGGTTCCACTGGTAAACCGACATTTTGGCCGCGTTTTTTCACAGATGAACTCCAAATCGCCACACGTTTTGAACAGATTTTTCACGATAGTTTTTATACAGATAATAGACGTACTCTAGCTGTGATTTGTTTTACCTTAGGGACTTGGGTAGGTGGAATGTTCACCACCAATTGCTGTCGCTATCTTGCGAGTAAAGGTTATCCCCTGACTGTAATTACTCCCGGTAACAACAAAGAAGAAATATTGCGAGTTGTGCAAGAATTAGGTTCGGCTTTCGAGCAAGTGGTACTTTTGGGATACCCGCCATTTTTGAAAGATGTCATTGATACTGGAATTGCTCGTGGTGTGGAATGGCAGAAATATCAGATTAAATTTGTGATGGCGGGAGAAGTATTCAGTGAAGAATGGCGGAGTTTGGTTGGTAATAGAGTTGGTTCGCAAAATCCCTGTTATGATTTTGCATCGCTTTATGGCACTGCGGATGCCGGAGTTTTGGGCAATGAAACGCCGTTAAGTATTTGTATTCGTCGTTTTTTGGCAGAAAATCCCGATGCAGCTAGAAATTTATTTGGCGAATCGCGTTTACCGACGTTAGTGCAGTACGATCCTTGCAGTCGCTTTTTTGAAGTTCAAAATGGCGCATTGCTATTTTCTGGAGATAACGGAATTCCTTTAGTCCGTTATGACATCTTGGATACTGGCGGCATAATTAGTTATGATGCCATGCTGAAATTCTTAGCAGAATGGGGATTCGATCCTGTTGCAGAGTTGCAGAATCAGAATTCAGAATTCATAATTCATAATTCAGCTAGAGGTATTCATTCGTTACCTTTTGTTTATGTATTTGGTCGTTCTAATTTTACAGTTTCGTATTTTGGCGCGAATATCTATCCAGAAAATGTGACGGTGGGATTAGAACAACCAGTGATTCAAGAATGGGTGACGGGTAAATTTGTGTTGCAGGTGAAGGAAGATGCAGACAAAAACCGATTTTTATCTGTGGTTGTGGAATTAGCACCAGGTGTAGAGGGTAGTGAAGAGAAAAGGCAAGCGATCGCATCTTCTATTCTTTCACAACTGCTACGGCTAAATAGCGAGTTTGCTAATTATGTTCCCGTAGAATATCAAACACCACAGGTTGCATTAGCAGTAATGGGTGATGCTGAATATTTTCCTATTGGAGTGAAACATCGTTATACGCGTAAATAGCGAATGCAATGGCTGGTGTTGCTGAATTTGAATATGAAATTGTAAAATCAACTCTACTCCCTGGGTGACGCAACTTGCTACCCTACTGGTTCTGCGTTAACGTGAATTCGACAGACCTCACCCACCCAACCTCCCTCTCCTCTTAGGAGAGGGAGGAGTAATGAAAAATTAGGCTTTTTACTCCCCTCTCCTCTTAGGAGAGGGGTTGGGGGTGAGGTCAAAATCCTGTACATCGAATTCACGTTGCGTTAGCGGTACAAGTCGGGGAACCCACCCAACGCAGTGGCTTCTGTGCGTGAGATATCCTCTTGATAAATCAAGGGACAGCAGCGAATGAAACAGCCCTGCCAACAGAAGGGGTCTGAGTCCCTTTGAAGAATAAAACCTTCTGCCCTGTGCCCTCAGCATAGCTGCCTTCTTCAATTTGAGTATTTGGTTAATAGCTATTTGATATCAAGCATTTAGCGATAAAATGTGATGAATTTGAGATAATTTTTTTGCTAACTGTCTTAACTGTCTTAACTGTCCTTGCATTTTGAACAGCGATCGCAACAAAATATAGAGGCTACGAGAGCTAGACACATTTATCTTACTTAAAACAGACATATGGCTACCAAATTCACTACAGATCGATATAATCCAGCCTTATTTGACATCACTCAAGACATTATCGGTGCCTTACCACTGACACTGATTAAAAAGTGGCTGCTGAGCGAGCAAACCACAGAAGCAACATTAGAATTGCTAGAACCTTATAAAGTCAAGGGTTACAGTATATCTTCTGATTCTGCTGGGCTAACTAAACTAACTAAACAAAAAGGCTTATTAGAAATTTTAGCCATTATTAATCAACCAAAAGAAATTGTATATAGTGTTGGGACTGCTATTGGTGGACAAGGTGTCGGTATTTGGGCTGCTGACAATACTCAAATGTTTTACCCAGAATCAGTGAAGGCTGATACTCTTCTGTCTGCATTATTAACAATCCAACGTGAAATTAGCCAACGTTGTCAAATAAAAATTGGGCTTGGCGCACACTATGGTGAATTTTATTACATTAATGGTGGTTTATATGGTTTAGAAGCCGATGTCATTGAAGAAATTGCCGAAAATGACACTGAAGGCGGTGAGATAGCTATCAGTCAAGCATTTTATGAACTCTTGCCAGACAACCATAATTTCACTATTACCCAAAAAAGCGAAGCAGTAACGCAAATCGGTAAGCTTTTCCGGGTTGTAGACGGGCCAAGTTTGGACACAATACCGCCTCTAAACCCCCAATATCCTATTCCCTATTCTGAAGACTTTTATGCTGATTTATTAGCCTATGGAAATCGTCTGACTGATACTGATTTTGCCAAGCAGTTAGCTGACAAATACTTGCAAAACAAAGTAGTTGTCCTCATTGAACGAGGAACTGAAGAAGCTGAATCTCATGAAATCAGCATGTTTAGTAACTTGGCTCTTGCAGCTGAACTGAAAGACACCGGCTTGCAACTTTTGGAAAAATATAATGGTGTAGAAGTTAAGGTAGTTGGTTCTATAGGAATTTATGTTTTTGATCAAGCCGATACTGCACTCAACTTTGCCCAAGCATTCCGTCAAGAACTAGCAGTACAGAATATTGCTTCTCGTACAGGGATTGATGCTGGTTCTATTTTGCTGTTTGACTTGGCTGTCGGTGGTAAAGACATTGCTGGTAATCCAGTTAATGTTGCGTCTAAAATGGCTCAAGATAAAGGAGAGTTTGGCAAATTATATTTGAGTTCCAGTATGAAAACATTAGTGGACGTGAGCCAATTTACAGAGATTACTTACACAGTTTCCGGAGTAGAAATTACTATCTACGAAGCTTAGAATCACAGAATTTACTAACAAGAATTTCTGTGTTGACATCAAACATTTCGCTATTATTCCAGTAAATCATATATATGTTGTAGGCTCACCTGGATAAAAGCGATCGCTTAAAATTCATAACTTATAATTCTGTTTCAGATAGAACTTTAAACCCTATCTGAAACAGACCTACCTCCATAAGCACTAGGTAAAAACCCTTTTTAATTACCAATTACGAATTACGAATTAAAAAGTCACCACACTCCGAATTGATTCACCTTTGTGCATCAAATCAAAAGCATGATTAATTTGCTCAATGGGCATTACATGGGTAATTAAATCATCAATATTTATCTTACCTTCCATATACCAATCAACAATTTTTGGCACATCTGTCCGCCCTCTCGCGCCACCAAATGCCGTACCTTTCCAAACCCGTCCAGTTACTAATTGAAAAGGACGAGTACTAATTTCCTCTCCAGCACCAGCAACACCAATAATTACACTCACGCCCCAACCTTTGTGACAGCATTCTAATGCTTGACGCATTACTTTCACATTACCGATACATTCAAAACTGTAATCAGCACCGCCTTTTGTTAAATCAACTAAATAGGCAACTAAATCGCCCTCTACTTCCTGAGGATTAACAAAGTGCGTCATGCCAAACTTTTCTGCTAAAGCGCGTTTGCTGGGATTAATATCTACCCCCACAATCATATTTGCACCCACCATCCGCGCCCCTTGGATGACATTTAAACCAATACCACCCAAACCGAAAACCACCACATTTGCCCCAGGTTCTACCTTGGCTGTATTAATGACTGCACCAATACCAGTAGTGACACCACAGCCAATGTAACAAACTTTATCAAACGGCGCGTCTTCTCGAATTTTTGCTAAGGAAATTTCGGGCAGCACTGTATAGTTGGCAAAAGTAGACGTACCCATGTAATGATGAATCATCTGCCCATCGATAGTAAAACGGCTAGTGCCATCGGGCATAACGCCCCGTGCTTGGGTTTGGCGAATAGCCTGACAGAGATTAGTTTTGAAGCTCAAACAATATTCGCACTGACGACATTCAGCAATGTATAAAGGAATCACATGATCCCCTGGTTTGAGACTGGTGACACCAGCGCCTACCTCAACCACCACACCAGCGCCTTCATGTCCCAAAATTGCCGGAAATAAACCTTCGGGATCGATACCAGAAAGGGTATAGGCGTCAGTATGACAAACCCCAGTGGCTTTAATCTCGACTAACACTTCCCCAGCTTGCGGCCCAGATAGTTCGACCGTTTCGATAGTCAACGGCTTACCTGCGCTGTAAGCTACTGCTGCTTTAACTTGCAACGTCAGTTCTCCCTGTTTGTCAATCAACTTATTTGAGTTTATATCGAGGATTAGTCATTAGTTATTAGTCATTAGTCATTGGTCATTAGTCATTAGTCATTGGGCAAGCAGGAAGTGTGGGAGGATATGGAAGAAATCTTTCCCCCCACACTCCCTCATCTCCCCAGTCACCACTCCCCACTCCCCACTCCCTCGAAATATTACTTTGTAAAAATATCATTCTCTAGCTAGATTGGTTAAAGGCGGAAAAAGTTGTTTTGGCAACGATGTAAACTTGATGTCAGCAGCAAACCCCAAGTAATTTGTCCACCCTCAATTAATAAATTTTATCAAAGCTTATGAACCCTGCCCTAACACAAATTGGCGCTCAAATGTCCAACCTGACTGGCGTCAGAGCAATCATGAAGGATATTATCGAAACATTACGAGCCGGTTCAGGGCAGCAGTTTATTAATTTGAGTGCTGGGAACCCGTTGATTTTACCGGAGGTAGAACAGTTGTGGCGGGATTGCACTGCACAGCTTTTGGCTAGTCCAGAATATGGTGAGGTAGTTTGTCGTTATGGTTCAAGCCAGGGCTATGCACCATTAATTGAAGCGATCGCCAACGACTTTAACAAACGCTACGGGTTAAAATTAAGCGATCGCAATATTTTTATCACCCCCGGTAGCCAAACCCTTTATTTCTACGCTGCTAACGTGTTTGGCGGCTACACCAGCAGCGGCCAGTTAAAACAAATTGTTTTGCCCCTAAGCCCTGACTACACTGGTTACGGCGGTATTTGTTTGGAACCAAAAGCCTTAGTCGCCTACAAACCAACTCTCGATATTGATGCACCTGCCCACAGATTTAAATATCGCCCAGACTTTAGCCAAGTAACGATTAACGAAAACACTGGTTGCGTCATCTTCTCTCGCCCCTGTAACCCCACCGGTAACGTCCTCACTGACGACGAAGTGAAAAAGATTGCTGCCCTAGCCTCGCCTTACAATTTACCCGTGTTAATTGACTCAGCTTATGCGCCTCCCTTCCCGTCATTGAACTTTACCGAAATGACCCCAGTCTTTGGCGATAATATTCTGCACTGCATGAGTTTATCCAAAGCCGGATTACCAGGAGAAAGAATTGGTATTGCCATCGGGGATGAAAAGTGGATTGAAGTGCTAGAGTGTTTTCAGGCAAACGCCAGTCTGCATTCTTCACGTTACGGTCAAGCGATCGCAGCCTTGGCAATTAACTCTGGTGCCTTAGTAGAAATTTCTCAAACTGTGATTCGTCCCTTCTACCAAAACAAGTTTGCTGTCTTGGAAACCAGCTTAGAACAAGCAATGCCCAAGAATTTACCTTGGTTCCTCCATCGCGGTGAAGGAGCAATTTTTGCTTGGTTGTGGTTAGAAAATTTACCCATCACCGACTGGGAATTTTACCAAGAACTCAAACAAGTAGGTGTAATTATTGTCCCCGGAAGTACTTTCTTCCCCGGTTTACACGAAGAGTGGGCACACAAACACCAATGCTTCCGTATCAGTCTCACCGGCAGCGATGAAGAAATTGTCACTGGTATGCAACGTTTAGCCAAAGTAGCCGAAGAAGCTTATCAGCGTGCCGCTGTGAGTGTGTGATCGAGAAGTGGGGAGTTAGGAGTTAGGAGTTAGGAGTTATTATTCTTCCCCTACTCCTTTGTCTCAATGCCTAATGCCCAATGCCCAATGCCTAATGACTAATGACTAATGACTAATGACTAATGACTGGTTAGAAATTGGTAAGATTGTTGCACCTCAGGGATTAGCTGGGGAGTTACGAGTTTATCCTGACTCGGACTTCCCGGAACGATTTGAGGTGCCGGGAAAACGTTGGTTGTTGCGTCCTGGCCAGACGGAACCGCAACCGATAGAATTATTGGCAGGGCGTTACATTGAGGGCAAAAATTTATATGTCATTAAGCTAGCTGGGGTGCAAAATCGCAATCAGGCGGAGGAATTGCGCGGTTGTAAGTTGATGGTGCCAGCAAGCGATCGCCCCCAATTAGCCGAAAATGAATATCATGTCCTCGATTTAATTGGTTTGGAAGTCTTCATGCAAGCATCTGGCGAACTCGTCGGTACGGTGGTAGATATCATCCCCGCTGGCAATGATTTGTTAGAAGTGAAATTGGATGAAACATTGGCAACTGACAAAAAGCAAAAGACTGTTTTGATTCCCTTTGTAGAAGCGATCGCCCCAGTGGTAGACTTGCAAGCACGTCGCATTGAAATTACACCGCCAGCTGGCTTATTAGAAATTAATAATTAAATCATATCTTACCCAGAAACAAAGGGTTTCCTTACGATATATAAAGCTAAATCCCTCAATTTAGTAGTAATATGATACCCTAATTAAACCTTTGAATTTATTCAAAAATAGTATTAAGGCAACATCCCTCAAAAGAAATATCTTATAAATCCTTAGAATATAATTATTTAATTCTTTAAAAGAGAATTTTCTATTTTTACTAGAAATCAAACGAATTTGAAAATTAATATTAAAAAATCAGCCATTTTGAACTAGTCTTGCTAGCTTACTACTAGCAAGATTCCATAGTTATTTAGACTTATTCTAGATGTAAGTAAAGGTATTATGTGCCTACCAAGGCTACCTTTAGCAACTCATTTCTGGAAATATTTGTCATGAGTAAGATGGCCTTCATACTCCAGACAAGTAAAATTGCATACTAATAAATTGGTCAAAATCCTTTTGTAATGGAGTGTCGAAATGACATTAGCAGCTACTCCACAAACAAAGCCATTAACAGACGAAGAATTACGCAAAATCAACGCCTACTGGCGGGCAGCGAACTATCTTTCAGTTGGGCAAATATATCTACTCGACAATCCGCTACTGAGAGAACCGCTAAAGATAGAACACGTCAAACCTAGACTTTTGGGTCACTGGGGCACAACACCGGGGTTGAACTTCATCTACGTTCACCTGAATCGAGTTATCAAAAAATATGACCTCAATACAATCTACATTGCTGGGCCTGGTCATGGCGGCCCCGGACTGGTAGCCAACACCTACTTGGAAGGTACTTACAGCGAGTATTACCACAACATCTCCCAAGATGCTGAGGGAATGCAGAAACTCTTCAAACAATTCTCTTTCCCTGGTGGTATTCCCAGCCACGTTGCACCGGAAACTCCTGGTTCTATCCACGAAGGCGGGGAACTAGGTTATGCCCTCGTCCATGCTTTCGGTGCTGCCTTTGATAACCCAGATTTGATTGTTGCTGCTGTTGTGGGTGACGGGGAAGCCGAAACTGGTGCTTTAGCGACTAGTTGGCACTCCAACAAATTTCTCAACCCGGCGCGTGATGGTGCGGTACTGCCGATTTTGCATTTGAATGGATATAAAATTGCCAATCCAACAGTATTATCACGGATTAGCCAAGAGGAATTGGAGAGTTTATTTGTAGGGTACGGCTACAAACCATACTTTGTCCAAGGTCACGATCCCGCAGATGTACACCAACAAATGGCGGCAACTCTAGATACAGTCATCGGCGAAATTCAAAGTATCCAAAGAGAAGCCCGCGTACATGGTTTCACTGAACGTCCCCAGTGGCCGATGATTATCATGCGAACCCCCAAAGGTTGGACAGGGCCCCAGGAAGTGGATGGCAAAAAAACCGAAGATTATTGGCGATCGCATCAGGTACCCTTTGGCAACATCAGCAAACAGCCAGAACACCTGAAACTCCTAGAAGATTGGATGAAGAGTTATAAACCAGAAGAACTCTTCGACAGCAATGGTAAGCTAATTGAGGAACTAGCAGAACTAGCTCCCAAAGGGCAGCGACGCATGGGTGACAATCCCCACGCCAACGGTGGGATTCTGCTGCACGATTTGAAGATGCCGGATTTTCGAGACTATGCTGTAGATGTTCCCGAACCAGGTGAAGCGATCGCTGAAGCTACCAAAGTTACTGGTAGATTCCTGCGGGATATTATGCAACTTAACGAAGACAAACGCAACTTCCGCGTCTTCGGCCCCGATGAAACGGTATCTAATCGTCTGGATGCAGTACTTGAAGTCACAGACCGGACTTGGGTAGGCAAGTTTCTCCCAGAAGACGACCATCTTTCCCCCGACGGTCGAGTGATGGAAATTCTCAGCGAAACTTGTTGTCAAGGATGGTTAGAAGGCTACCTCCTCACAGGTCGCCACGGCTTTTTCTCCTGTTATGAGGCTTTCATCCACATTATTGATTCCATGTTCAACCAACACGCCAAATGGTTGAAAACCACCAGACATATTCCCTGGCGCAGACCAATTGCTTCCCTCAATTACCTACTTTCCTCTCACGTTTGGCGACAAGACCACAACGGTTTCTCTCACCAAGACCCCGGTTTTATTGACCATGTGGTTAACAAGAAAGCAGAAATCGTTCGCGTGTATTTGCCCCCCGATGCCAACACTCTGCTATCCGTAACAGACCATTGCTTGAGAAGCCGCAACTATGTCAACGTCATCGTTGCCGGAAAGCAACCAGCATTGCAATACCTAAATATGGATGCAGCCATCAAGCACTGCACCAAAGGTATCGGCATTTGGGAATGGGCAAGCAACGACCAAGGCGACGAACCAGATATAGTACTGGCTTGTGCCGGCGATATTCCCACCTTAGAAACCTTGGCGGCTGTAGACATCTTGCGCCAAAACTTCCCTGACTTAAAAGTGCGGGTAATCAACGTAGTGGATTTGATGACGCTACAGCCAAGAAGCGAACATCCCCACGGTTTGAATGAAAGAGACTTTGATACGCTTTTCACCACAGATAAACCGATTATCTTTGCCTTTCATGGCTATCCGTGGCTGATTCATCGCTTAACCTACCGCCACACCAATCACCAGAACTTGCATGTGCGTGGCTACAAGGAAGAGGGAACCACCACCACACCTTTTGATATGGTTGTTCTCAACGATCTCGATCGCTTCCATTTAGTAATTGATGTTATAGATCGGGTTCCTAAACTCGGATCTAAAGCAGCTTATGTCAAACAACAAATGCGAGATAAACTCATAGAACATAAGCACTACATCGAGAAGTACGGCGACGATATGCCGGAAATTCGGGACTGGAAGTGGCCTTATTAATTAAGAGGGAATGAGAGCAAAGAAGTAGAGGGGAAACTCTTCTCTCTGCTTCTCCTTTTTTAGGACTTACGCACAAGAGATCCCCAACGGCATTAAAAAGTTGGCTCTTTAATATCTCCTGGTACCTTACTGGATAATTTATTTTTTAGAAGTATTTTCTCTAAGTATTTTTAAAAAAATCTAAGTATATTTCCTGAGGTTAAAAGTAATATTTATTTTTTATCCTTACTCTATAATTCGCACTTAGGGTAATAATGTCGCAGCTAACCTCTGAGCAAATAAACTACCAATTTTTACTGCTTACACATATGATGTGTGCTGATGAGCAAATTCACAGCGAGGAAGCAAAGGCGCTACGAGAGTTAGCAAAGAACACAAACATGGAAACACACACCATCGAAGAGATGGAGAAAATATTGAGTCAAGATGAAAACTTTGTATCTGTTGAGAATGTAGCACGTAAAATCCAACAGAATGAGCAAAGTGAGACAATGCGACAGATGATAGCTATTGCCTATATTGATGGTTATTTTTCACCATTAGAACGGGAGATGGTAAACCATGTTGCAAAAATTTGGAACTGGTCGAATTCAAAAATTGAAAATTTACTTGAACAAACCGAAAAATTTAACTCTACTAAATTTGCTATTGACAACAGAGACAAATCAGAATTATCTGTTGCTGCGCGTCTTTTAAAAGGTATAGATTCGGTTTTATCTCGTGCATTAGTAGATAACTTAGCAAAAGTTGCTCCTGAAAATCTTGGCCATAAAATTGACCAACTACGGAAAGAAATATTACTAGCTGGACCTGAATATGACGATGCAATTCAGCAATGTACAGTCGTAGCAAATGAAGATTACAAGTATGCAGAGAACTCACTCCAAAGTGTTTATTTTGCTCTTGCAGATTTAGCGAAAAATCTTGAAATATATACTGAAGAGATACAGCAAAGAACAAGTAGTAAAGCACAAGCTAATACTGCCAAAGAAGTAGCAAAACAGCTTGAAAATACTAGAAACGATCTGGCGATTGAAACTCTAAAAGAGCTTGAAAGAGTACGTGAGTCACTACATGCAAAACAACGTGCTTTAAAGCATTTTAGTATAGCTTTCATAGGTAAAACTAAAGCAGGCAAAAGCACTCTCCACGCGATTATTACAGGTGATGGTTGGGATGCTATTGGTGTAGGTAAACAGCGTACCACTCGTTTTAATCGGGTTTATGAGTGGAAAAATATTCGGATTATCGATACTCCTGGGATTGGTGCGCCTGGTGGTAAAAGTGATGAAGAAATTGCTGAGAGTATTATCGAAGAATCTGATGTTATTTGTTATGTAGTCACAGATGACAGCATTCAAGAAACCGAATTTAAATTTTTACAGCTTCTCAAAGAAAAAGCTAAACCCCTGATTATATTACTTAATATTAAAAAAAATCTTCGGGACGCTCGAAGGTTAGAAATTTTCTTAAAAGACTCAGATAAATTGTTTTTAATGAATAGCACAAGCGGTTTAGCTGGACATATTGAACGCATCCGTCGCTACGCCAAACAGCATTATGCTAACGACTACTTTGATATTATTCCTGTAATGCTTTTAGCTGCACAAATGTCACGCGAAATTGAACATCAACAACATCAAGATAAACTATTTAAAGCAAGCCGTATACAGGATTTTCTTGATGCTATTCGGGTATCTTTAGTTGAGCATGGACTAATTAGACGTTCTCAAACCTTACTTGGTTCTACAGTCGGTGCAATTGAGGAGCCTAACAAATGGGTGTCTGAGCAATTAGAAACTTATCAAAACTTGACTAACCACTTGAAAAATATGCGTGATAAGTTTCAACAGGGAATTACAAAAGCATCTAGGGATAATCACGAATATTTAATACAGCAAATTAAGACAGTTTTTAAAGACGCATTCGATACAATTCAACCTTTCGCAGAAGAAAATTGGGATGCTGATGAAAATCAGTTGAAATTGAAATGGGAAAATAGGCTGCGAATATTGAAATTTCAAGATAAATTAAATCAGGTTTTTGAAGAAAGTAGCAAAAAATTCAATCATGAAGTTGAGGAAATACTCGAGGAGATTGGCACTGAATTACAAATTGTGGCTAAATTAGGGTCTGGCAATTTTAAGTTGAATGAACAAGACCGTATCATATTTAAGGATATGTTGCGTATTAGTGGAAACTTGCTGGGAATAGCAGGAGCAGTTGCAATGTTTTTTGCTCCACCTGTTGGTATTTTCCTCGGAATTGCTGGTACAGTTTTGAGTGTAATTTCCAATTTTCTCAAATCTAAGGAGCAAAAACGACGTGAAGCAGTGGAAAATATTCGCAGTTCTTTAAACAATCAACTAGAAGAGTATCAACAAAAAACCGTTGCAAAAGCCAAAGAAGAGTTTGGTAGCTACTGTGATACTATAGCAGCTAATATTAACAACTACTTTGATGAATTGATTCAGGGTATAGAAAAAATAAGCAAGCAACTCGCAAAAGCTAAAAGTCAATTAGATAGCTCTGCTAATTATCTTAATCGTGCTTATGCCAAGCGTATTATTGATTGGTGTGTTGAGAAATACGAACTATTAACCGATGAAAATATTATCAAAAGTATTGTTAAAGTAGAACGAAATTTTGGACGAAGCATAAAAATTAAAACAAAATCTGAATTGAAATTTAGAAAATCCCAAGAAACAATTAACAGAGTTTTGCAAGAAGACGTTTCTATAATTTTACCAAAAGCATCTAAATAAACATCTACCAATCAATAGGCTAAAGCCTTTGCTTTTAGTATGGTATTTCATTTGGATGCCTTAGATTTAAATAAATACTAAAATATTTTACAGCAGGAGTAAAAAATGCAAGTATTCTTCGCAGATTTCTGTGGACGGTGGGGTTGTTCTTGGCAAGAAGGAATTTTGACCTTACTATTTTTACATCCAGAAGTAACAATATTTTTAATATGTATGCTAATAATATTTATCCTCTGGTTACTATTTATTCCAATCATCTTGATTCAAGACATGAACAATAATAAAAAAACAGATTCGGATAAAATACCTAGACGTATAGCATTTGCCATCAAAGGCGTGCAAGTAGTTTCTAAGTTGAGACATAAAAATATCAGCAGCCCAAATGCTGTAAAAAATAACGAACAACAAATCTCTCCCAAATAGCGGACATTCTTAAACAAGAGTAGATTATTCCTAAGTATGGGCAAATTGTTAAATTAAATTCTATACAAGGATAATAGGAGTCAAATCATAAATGATGCAACAAAAACTATTTAATGCTGCTGCTGTCGCTGCAAAATTCAAAAATGCTTGTATCGAGTTTGATAAAATTTTAGCTCAAGCTAATCATCCTGAATTTGCAGCTATTCGTCATAAACTACGTAATGAAGTCAAAGAATATAGTAATAATGGTATTCTTACGGTAGCTTTTGTCGGTCAATATAACGCGGGTAAATCTACAACTATTTCTGCACTTACAGGACGACGAGATATTAAAATCGATTCTGACATTGCAACTGATGTAACTGCTATCTATGACTGGAATAGTATCAAAGTAATAGATACGCCAGGACTATTTACAGACCGTCAAGATCATGATGAAATTACCTATGAGGCAATTAATAAAGCTGACTTATTAGTTTTCAGTCTTACTTATATGCTTTTTGATTCAATCACAGTAGAAAATTTCAAGAAGCTAGCTTATGGAAAAGGTTATCGCTGGAAAATGATGCTCCTCATCAATAAAATGTCTGATGAAGCAGGAGAAGAAGCGCAAAAAATTGCTAATTATCGTAAAAGTTTAGCAGATGCACTTAGGCCTTACAGTCTTGATGAATTTCCAATCTGTTTTATCGATGCAAAAGATTATTGTGACGGTGTAGATCAAGATGATGATTTTCTCATCGAAATCAGTCGGTTTCAAACTTTTATTGATACTTTAAATAATTTTGTCGATCGCCGCGCTGCACTTACTCGTTTTGATACACCAGTACGAATTGTTTTAGCTTCTGTAGATGAAGCCCAATTAAGCTTTACGCGCAATTCCGATCAAGATGCCACTTTTTTAGAAGTACTGACACGGTTATCTCGAACAGTGCGTAAGGAAAGAGAACGCTTGCGGATAAAATTTCATAGTATAGGCTTAGAAATGTCCTCTGCGATCGCTAAAGAGGGAATTAAGCTAGCAAATTCTGTAGGAACCACGACTAACGAAGATTTTGAAACACTGAACAAACAAATTGCTCTAAATGTACAAAACCATTATGAAACTGCTATAGAAGAACTTAAAATAGTTGTAGAAAAGGCAGTTGACGAGATTAGCCAGGAAGTTAAAAAAGTTTTACAAAGTAACCTTGCAAAGACATTTATCACTTGCTTAGAAAATACTCAAAAAGTATCTGCTAAAAATATTGATAATGATACAAGTCTTGAACGACTGCAAGGTCAAGTTGAGGCGCTACAAAAAATTGGCGATGTGTTAGGAGTCCCTTGGGACAAATTTACTGCTGGTAGAGTTGCTTCTAGTGGTCAAGGTTTTTTAACTGCTACCAATGTAGCAGGTAGTAATCTCCATCATGTAGTTTATGGCGTTGGAAAATTTATTGGTGTAGATTTCAAGCCTTGGCAAGCTGTTGGTATTGCTAAGGATATTGCTAATTTTACTGTAGTTCTCGGACCGATATTGTCAGTAGTTGGTGCTGGTTTAGATGCCCATTCAATGCAGCAAGAAGCAGAAAGACAAGATAAAATGGCTGAAGAACGTCAAAAGATTACAAGTCAGTTTATAGCCATTGCGAAAAATCTTGAAAGTCAAATAGAAAATCTACTCGCAGAAGTAGAATTACAAGTTTACGGCGAAATTGATAACCAAATTGCAGCCGCGCGTCAACAAGAAGAAAATGCGATCGCTGCTTCTAACACTTGGGTAAGACAAATCGCGGAAATCCGCCAGAATTTTGAGTCAATTCTCCGCTACATTACCAAAGCGACGGAAAATACACTGCTTTGAAAGTCGAGTACTTGTGAAATCCAAAAACATTTGCATAATTTTATAACTTTCGAGTGAAAAGTACTTTCAGATATTTAATGCATCGATCGCTACCGATTTTTCTCGTTAGCGCTAGGATAGCTATGTATTTTTTGGAAGTATAAATATGGCTCAAACTTTTTATGTAAATCCAGTAACAGGCACTGATACTAATGCGGGTAGCCAACAAGCCCCATTTAAAACTATTACTCAAGCCCTGAAGGTAGCTACAGTTGATACTAAGATTCAACTGGCAAATGGTAATTACAATGCTGCTAGCGGTGAAGTCTTTCCCCTAGCGATTCCATCTGGGGTGACAGTGGTAGGTAATGAAACCAACAAAGGCAATGGTATTTTGATTGAAGGAAGTGGTAGTTACCTCAGCCGTACTTTTGCTGGTCAAAATGTCACTTTTGTGCTAGCAGATAAAGCCGAACTTCGGGGAGTGACTGTAACAAATCTGGCTACCCGTGGTAGTGGTATCTGGGTTGAATCAACTGCCCCCACTGTTGCTAATAGCACCTTCACTCAATGTAAGCGGGAAGGAGTATTTGCTACAGGGGATGCTAACCCAGTTATTCTAGGTAATGTGTTCAGTGAGAATGCAGCCAATGGAGTTGCGATCGCTAAAAATTCCCAAGGTCAAATTCAAGGTAATACTTTCTTCAAAACAGGTTTTGGCATTGCCATTAGTGATACTGCATCACCCATACTTCGAGATAACAAAATTTCTGAAAACCGTTCTGGAATTGTCGTCTCTGGTAGTGCGCGTCCTGTATTGCGGAATAATTTGAGTGAGAATAACACTGATGATGGTCTAACTATCATTGCAAGCGCCTTACCGGATATTGGCAGTACTAATAACCCAGGAGGCAACACTCTACGAAATAACGGTAAATTTGATTTGCAAAATGCCAGTTCCAACAAGCTGGTTTCTGTGGGAAATACAATAGATCCGACTAAAGTCACAGGAAAGGTAGAATTTGCTGATACTTCGGTTCCGACACCCACACCAACTCCGACACCCACTCCAACACCAATACCCACTCCAACTCCGACACCCACTCCAACACCAAYACCCACTCCAACTCCGACACCCACTCCAACTCCGACACCCACTCCAACACCAACACCCACTCCAACACCCACTCCAACTCCGACACCCACTCCAACTCCAACTCCGACACCCACTCCAACTCCAACTCCGACACCCACTCCAACTCCAACTCCAACTCCGACACCCACGCCTACTATTGAATTAACAGATATTACTAATCATTGGGCAGGTGCATTTATTCGGGAATTAGTCAAATTTGGGATAATTAATGGTTTTCCCGATCGCACATTTAAACCCGATGCTACAATGACACGGGCGCAATACGCAGCATTAATAGTAAAAGCTTTCGACCCATCGCCAAACCGCGCAGCTACCAAATTTAAAGATGTACCAGCAGACTTTTGGGCAGCAAAGGTAATTCAGCAAGCATATCAAGGTTCATTTCTCTCTGGTTTTCCTGATAATACCTTCGGCCCTAATAAAAATATCCAGCGCGTGCAAGTGATTGTATCTTTAGTGAATGGATTGGGATTATCTGCTAATGGTACAGCAACTAGTAAAACTTTTGATGACCAAGCCAAGATTCCTGATTATGCTAAAGATGAAGTCATCAAAGCTGTGCAAAAAGAGATTATCGTTAATCACCCTAATCTCAAACAACTCAATCCTACCCGCGATGCCACGCGTGCTGAAGTAGCTGTGATGGTATATCAAGCTTTGGTAGATGCTGGTCGTGTAGCAGCAATAGACTCACCTTATATTGTGAGTGCGTAAACTGGTTTATTTTGCTTTGCAACACATCAATCTGTTGTAGAGGCGTACAGCTGTACGCCCCTACTTTCTACTAGAATTTGGGCAAATTATTCGGGTCAATACCCTGAGATTGCAAATAAGCAATCAGCTGTTCTTTTTGCTGGCGTTCTTGTTCAGCACGTTGGCGTTCTTGTTCGGCGCGTTGACTTTCTTGTTCGGCACGTTGGCGTTCTTGTTCGGTGCGTTGGCGTTCTTGTTCAATCTGTTCTACAGCCCACGGTAATAAATTACCATCTCGATCCCACCAGCGCAACCAATAACCAGTTCGCGCTTCTTTTGTGCCTTGCCAAGTTCCTAAAAATAAGCCCATGACCTCAACCCAATGACGGCCATTTTCGTCGGGTTGCTTTAACTCATAGCGTTGATTTTCCAGTTGATAATATTCTAATAAACCGCCATCTGGGTCAAAAATTATGTAGATGGGAATCTGTAAAATTTGCTCGTAGAAAAACCATTTGCCTGGTGGATAACTCCGCTTTACCGAATATTCTCCACCATCAGTATCAGATAGAAATTCGATGGCGATCGCCGGAATATCTCCTTCTAAATTCGGTGTATAACTTTTACGATTGCCTACAATTTCATTCACCGACGGCACATAAACCCAGTCTGGTGCTTTAGCAATAAATTGCCCGTTAACAGTGGCACAAAGACCAAAGTTGGAAGCTATCAACATTTGAGGTTGAATGAATCCACTGATTTCTAGACTTTCACGCAAAGCACCAGCCAAAATTGGCTGACCGGTATTCTCCACTGGTTCATCCTCTAGTTGAAAATCTTTGGGTAAGGCTTCCCAAGAGATTACCAGTTCAGTTGCAGATTTGGCTTGGCTGAGTTGGGTTGCCATAAATACAGTATGAATTTATTTCTGATTTTATCGCTTCCACAAGGGCTGTGGAGGTGATGCCAGTATCAAAAAAAGATAGACAAGCTTGCCCTTTTATTTAACTAAGAAATTTCAAGCGCTTTTAATTAAGTCTTAAGGACGTAGCGATCGCCGCATTTTGAGATATATTTTACTACTTAAGATGAATTCCAGTAAAACAAATTTGTATTTAAGATTACAAGTACTAAAATACTAGATTTGCAGGTAATTAATTTTCCCTGCTACTAAGGAGTAATAATGATTTTAAGTCAAAATCAACGCATTGTAGGGGTATTTACTCATCGCCCTGATGTAGAACAGGCACTACAGGAATTGAAAGATTCTGGTTTAGCGATGGAGAAAGTCTCTGTAGTTGTACAGAACCCAGACCGCAATTATGACATTGCTAATAGTGAAACTGGTGATAAAGCTGACGAAGGTGCAACAGTAGGAGGACTTTCAGGCGGTGCTGTTGGCGGTTTGACTGGTTTATTGGTAGGCCTTGGGACTTTAGCTATCCCTGGAGTCGGGCCAATAATGCTGGCTGGGGCAGCGGCAACTGCTTTGGTTACAACTCTTGTAGGGGCAAGTATTGGTGCTGCTACTGGGACTTTTGCTGGTGCATTAGTTGGTTGGGGAATATCGGAAGATCGAGCTAGAACATATAACGAGCGAGTAGAGGATGGACACTATTTAATAATTGTCGATTGTACATCTTTAGAAATTGTTCAAGTAGAAGCAATTTTACAGCGTTGGGGTATTGAAGAGTTCGGCATTTACGAGCATCTCAACACTGAGTCTGAAACTACAAATTATTTGAACACAACGACTTCTGTTAGCGCCATTCCTAATAAAAGTGGAATTTTGACCAAGTATGCAATTAATTACTTCGATCGCATAGATAATGCTGAAGCGGCAATAAACGATATGCTTGTTGCAGGTTTTCCAGTAAGCCAGATTTCCTTAATTAGCAAAGGCCTTCCTCAATTGATTGGATCGACAGGTGTTATTTTAAGCGATCGCTTTGACGCTTTGAGGCTAGGAATACCAGATGATTGGGCACGTTTTTACAACGAGCAAATTGAGCAAGGCAGTTACATATTCATCGTTAGTGGTACAGACAACGACCTCCATGACGCTAGCTTAATTCTAGGCAAGTATGGTGTTCAAGAGTGCCAAATTTATGACCCGATGTTAATTCGTTTTTAAAAGTAGATGCTGCCATTGACATCGCAAACTTATTTGAGTTGTTTTGTCTCTTTATTGAACACTATGAATGCTCTGTGATTTAAAAACCACAGTGAGAACCTTGATCCACTCATATCAATTCAGTCGGTTGAAAACTTGTTTCTGAGCGTCGTGAGCCGAACGTCCAGTTCTGAACCCGTAGCTATCAGCATGGAAGGTTGCTTCGTGTGCTGGTTCTAGGGCGAATTTTGCGATAGCTTGCCATGCTCGATCCGCAATAGTTGACACTTTGAGATATCTTTGAGAACCGTCTTTCTTAGGGATTGGAATCAACCGAAGTTGGTTATGTTTCCAATCTGACGCATGTTTTTCTAGGATTAGCTCTAATTCAAACCTCTCCTTATGCGTCAAGGCTAGTTTCTTGTCTATCCCAGGTGTCTTTTTCCCAGCATTTAGCTGTGTCACTTGACGTATTGCCAGAAACCTAGCTGCACGAGATTTCAGAATCAGCTTTTGTATTGACTTTGCCTTACGCATGTCACCAACACTAACAGCTTTGAACACTCTCTTTTGTAAGCGGAAGAGGTTCGCTCGGAATTTCTTCCAAGGTAATAATTTCCAGGTTTCTATCGTGTCTAATAATGCTTTACTCTCTAAGAGCGTTTTCTGAACACCTCAGAGCAATTACGCTCTGTCCTACGATATACATCGGAGTTCTGTATCTCGTCTTACTTACTGAGGTTTTCGACCTTTTCCCCAGACCGATGTATAGTTTTTATTCGTTCCGTTCCTTTGATTGTTTTGATGATTTAGGGTAGTCTAATTTGCCTATCCTCTCCTCGGAGTTTACAGCTATCACACGGATAACGCTGTGAGAATATAGAGAATGGAGTCTACATGTTTTGTTCAGGTTGTAGCTCTGTATTAAGACACTTTTCTAGGACTTGTTTACCCATGTCATCCCCCCATTAGCGCCAGTGTTTTTACCTGCTTATTTTGCAACTGGTTGCGCCCAGTTAAGAGCTTCAGCCTCCATAATTCCGAGTATGGTCACTGTGAGCAGATTGGGAGTCACGTCGCTCCTGACGGGTGAGGTTTGCCGTTTTGGCTCACTCACATCTCAAGAACAGTTAGGGTTTTCTAGGTTACTCACCCCTCTAGCTTATAGCTTGCCGACTTGGGTCGGTACTTTTATGCTAGTAACGAATCGCACCCATGTAATACATGGATGTTGCACGGCGCAGATCCTCTATACGGTTTTTCCTTACCCTGTCCGGCATTTATTCCTCTCACCCTTTCAAATTGAGCGAACGTACAGCCTTAATTTATGAACCTGACCTTTCGAAGCCAGTATGACTTCATACCTCGCTACTTCCGACTAGCTCTTGCCAATGTCCTGTCGAATATTATGGTGCCACTGGCTAATTTAGTCAGTATCATCTTTTTAGGTCATCTTGAAGAAATCCACCACTTCGCTGGAGTCGCCCTCGCTGGAAACCTGCTTAACTTTCTCTACTTCGTTTTACTCTTTTTACGAATGGGGACTACTGGAGTAACAGCGCAAGCAGTCGGACGAGATGACACTGAAGGTATGTTGTTGGTAGGACTGCGTAATGGTTTAATTGCTCTGGCGCTGGGTATAGCGCTTGTACTCTTGCAGTACCCTTTGGGGGAGTTGGGGTTTGTTCTACTAAATGTTGCACCAGAGATCAAATCTTCAGGTCTAGCCTATTTCAACACCCAAATTTGGGGAGCGCCTGCGGTTTTGCTCAATTACGTTCTGATAGGTTGGTTTCTGGGACAAGAAAAAAACGGCTTGGTTGTGCTGTTGTCAGTTGTTGGCAATGGTGCCAAAATCGCACTTGACTACCTGTTTATTATCCATCTGGGATGGGAAAGTACAGGCGCTGGAGTTTCCTATGCAACAAGCCAATATCTGTCGTTGTTGGTGGGATTAATATTTTTCTGCACAGAAATACAGTGGCTTGAGGTACAAGCCGTAGTTGGAAAAATTTGGGACATAAGAGCTATAAAATCTATCTTGACCCTCAATGGAAACATATTTGTCAGCAATTTAGTTTTTATGTTTACCTCCTTAACGTTTTCTTATCAGGGGGCACAGATGGGGACGATTATCTACGCTCAAAATGCCTTGCTTGCACAGATATGCAATTTGAGCTTTTATATTGTAGAAGGATTGGGATTCAGTACAGAAACTCTAGTCGGAAATTTTAAAGGAAAAGGAGCTTCACAACAGTTAGCACCCCTAGCTGGTGTTTCTGTCTCAACTGCTGTGCTGGTGGGACTGTCTATCGGCGGAGTGTGTTGGCTATTTCCCGATACTGTTTTTGGGTTGTTAACCAACCACACCGAAGTTACCGAAAACATTCATATTTTTGTTCCCTGGTTACTACTCGTCTTAATATATAGTTCAATCAGTTTTATGCTGGATGGTTACTTCTTGGGTTTAGCACAAGGGCATACCCTCCGCAATGTGAGTTTAGCCGCTCTTATAGTGGGATTTGTCCCTACTGATTTTGCCGCTATTAAGTTTTCGAGTAACCATATCTTGTGGTTGACTTTGTGTTTGTTCTATGCAATCAGAATGGTGATGCTTGGGGTACAGTTGCTTAGGACATTTAGGAGTGATGTTGAGGATGATGGTTTCTTGGTAGATACCAACACAATTGCGAAGAAGTTACCTTTTAACTAGGATTTAAAAATTAACTCCTACTTCTCCAAGTTCCTGGCAACAACTCACAAGCATGGAATTTTCTGGTTGAAATTTACCAAGCGATAAACCGTCAACCACCGCACAGGTTTATCGGGTAAATTCCTATTTCTTCAAACTAACTGAATAACTAACCCATCGAGATTGTGAGGGTTATAATCAATTGAAAGCTTTCTCATCAAGCTCTATATATATCATTCGTGTGTAAATAGGAGTACCAAGAGTTGGAGATATCCAGCCCAAGAACAAATAGTCTTCTAAAGTATTTGGAATATTAATTTTTGAATGATCGTAAACGGGCAAATAAGCATTTTTAATATAGTCATCTGTTAGACGATCTAGCCCTATTAGAATAGCTTTTCGAGCTATTCTAGCAATCTGGTTGAGAGACATATGGATATCTTCTACCAAGAACAATGCGCTTCAAGAAACAACAAAATCGTAAGATTTATTTTCAATCTTAGGAAGACCATCTTCTATGGTCTGATGTATGGTTTTATAACCTCGTTCAGAAGCATATTTCAGCATACCTCCTGAAACATCAATTCCCGTATATTCAAAATCTCCTTGGAGAACATCACTCAGCAGTCCTGTTCCACATCCAACATCTAAGATACTCCCTGTTTGATGATTATACTTCCGAAATATTTTTATTGCCTCATTATAAACTTGAACATTGCATTCAGAGCTTTTCGCCGCTTCATCATATTTATCAGAAAAATTATCATAATACTTTTCTACATCATTTTGTTTATTCATTGTGACCTCTCGTATTTTTATTAGTATGAGTTCGACGGGTTAATTCAGGTGCAAAGCACAACCTTGACTTTCTTCATAATAATTCAATACGGTTCAGTTAAGATAATTTACTTACCGTCAACTTGGCATCCCTTCAATAATCAGGGGAAAACATTAATTGACATTCTCACCATTGCCTTGTGTGCAGTAATATGTGGAGCAGATAGTTGGGTGGCAATTGAACTGTATGGCTGCACGAAATATTGAGTGGTTAAAAACGTTTTTAGAGCTACCAAATGGGTAATCAAGCTGACATGATATTACAGCAATTTTCAGGTAATTAAACCATAGGGTAGGGGCGCACAGCTAGCTGTGCGCCCCTACAAATGTACAAATAATTTGGGATAATTTATTTTTTGGAAGTGCTTTACAGCAGAACTTTAGCTAAAATCGGTTCCACAGTTTTAGAAATCTCTGGGACATACACTTGTGAAACGTAGTCAGCAATCATTCTGTCAGTGTTGAATAACGGCGCATTTGTCTTAATCGACGTTTTCATCATCTTTACCCAGCGGTGGGGAATACCTTGAGCATCTTGGTCGTAGTATAAAGGAACGATTTCTTCTTCCAAAAGCTGATACAACGATTGCGAGTCAATACGATCTTGCAATACTTGGTCGCTAGTATGAGCATCTTCACCAATTGCCCAACCGTTAATTCCTTTGCCATCCGATCCTGCTTGGTAACCTTCGCACCACCAGCCATCGAGAACGCTGCAATTAAGACCGCCGTTAAAGCAGACTTTTTGCCCACTCGTACCAGAAGCTTCCAGGGGACGACGAGGATTATTCAACCAAACATCCACACCTTGCACCAATTTTTGTCCAGTGTAAATGTCGTAATCTTCAATAAAGGCGACTCGGTTAATAATGCCGGAATTATGACACCATTCCATTAAGCGCTGAATAATCCGCTTGCCTTCTTCATCTGCTGGGTGGGCTTTACCTGCAAAGATAATTTGTACGGGGCGTGAATTGTTGCCAAAAATCTTTAATGCGCGTTGGGCGTCCCGCAGAATTAGATCCCCACGTTTGTAGGGGCTGAAGCGTCTGGCAAATCCAATGGTTAATACATTGGGGTCGAGTAGCCTTTCGGTTGCTTGAATCAGTTCATAATTTTCGCCACGCAACTCCCGTGATTTCTTCACTTTATAACGTGTGAAAGCAATCAATCGTTCTTTGAGAATGAGATGTCGCGACCACAGTTCCTCATCGGGAATGTCGTCAACTTTGGCCCACATCTTGGGATCGATGGCGCGAATTTTCCAGTCTTCTCCGAGATATTGATTATATAAGTCAGCTAACAGGGGTGCAGTCCAAGTGGGTGCATGAACGCCATTGGTAATGTAACCAATTGGTACCGTATCTTCCGATCGCTGCGGAAACAGAACTGTCCACATCTTACGGGAAACTTGACCGTGCAATTCACTGACGCCATTACAAGCCCGACACATCCGCAATGCTAAAACGGTCATACCAAAGGGTTCCCAAGGATCGCCCAGTCGCCTTGCGCCCAATGCCAAAAATTGTTCGCGGGAAAGTCCCAATTGCGGCCAGTAGTTGGCAAAGAAGGAGTCTATTAAATCTGGGGAGAAGACATCGTGACCGGCGGGAACGGGAGTATGGGTAGTAAATACACAGCTGTTCCGCACTTTGGCTTCGATGTCGTAGAAAGATTTGCCCGTGCGTTCAACTTCTAAACGGGCAATTTCCAAGGTGCAAAATGCAGCGTGTCCTTCGTTGAGGTGATAGACAGAAGGTTCAATTCCCAAGGCATTCAAAGCACGGACACCGCCAATACCCAAAACAACTTCTTGGGCGATGCGGGTTTCTAAGTTACCGCCATATAGGTGTCCTGTTAGCCAACGGTCAATGGGATCGTTATCGTTGCGATCGCTATCCAATAAATATAAAGTCACTCGCCCGACTTGCACTCGCCAAATTTGCACTTTTACATACCGCTGGCGGACTTGTAGCTGGATAGTCACCGCTTCCCCTTGGTCATTTTTAATTAACTCTAGGGGCATTTGCCCAAAAGGGTTGTCAATATAATAATCTTCTTGCCAACCGTGGCGGTTCAAGCGTTGCCGAAAATAACCTTGGCGATACAACAAGCCGACACCAACCATCGGTACGCCCAAATCCGATGATGATTTCAAGTGATCCCCAGCTAAAATGCCCAAGCCACCAGAATAAACCGGTAGGGATTCGTGAATGCCAAACTCTGCACAAAAATAAGCAACGGGGTGTTCTTTAGATACTTGCGGTGCAACTCGGCTTACCCAAGTATCTTGCTGTTTAATATATTGGTCAAACTCACGCGCCAGGGCGGATATCTGCTTGAGATAGGATGGATCTTCTGCTAATTGGGTGAGACGTTCGTAGCTTGCTGACTCTAAAATCGCCACTGGGTTATGGCCGCAGCGTTCCCATTCTTGGGGATCGATGGTTTGGAATAAAGAAACGCGATCGCCACTCCAACTCCACCAATAGTTATAAGCCAAATCTGCTAAACGCTTGAGCGGTAAAGGTAACTTTTCACTCAAGCGTCGTGCTGCTTCTGTTGCACTGCTATTAACCATACTAAATCTACACCCTCTCGCTAAACTTTTTCTCTAAGGAATGGGGGTAGGGAGCAGAGGGAAGTAGTAATAAGTCTTTCCCCTTGTTCTCCTCCCATGCCCCATACCCAATTTACAGTCACTTTTATTCCCTCTTCAGGTTTATGACGCGGAGTCTTCAGTTGTTGAATTCTCCCCTGAAGTTGGAGCTTATAGACATCAAACCTTATCCAAATGAATGGTTTTTATTGTTTTTGTCTTCTTAAAGATTATCTCTGCTTTTAGACGAATTATTATATTTTTTTATATTAAATTCATTGACATTTTTTTAATTTATTTTGTTTTGTTATTAATATTTACCCATTATTTTTTACAAATCATAAAATTATTTATATCTGTTGTTGTAATTTAGTTTTGACTAAGTAATTGCTTGATGATGGAAGTTTATTGAAAACTACTGTAATAATTCGTAACTTTTGATTAGTAATTTGTAATTATCAATTTATAGCTATTGAAATAAGAAGGCAATAGGGGAATCCCTATAATTAAAATTAGGAGATAAATTTAAAAAGGACGCATTAGAAAATTGCAGCAAGCGACCTCTTTTCAAATATTTAATTTTTTCCCCTAATTAAAATTAAAGGCTTGTATCTGATTTTTTGGGAAGATTATTTTCGCTATTACCCATTGCCTGCCCGAAAGCGAAAAAAGTGATGGTTTCATCGATAACTGATGGTGGTTACCGTCAGTGAATTAATCCTAAAGCGATCGCATGATGACGGATATGATCTTCAATAAAAGTGGAAATGAAATAATAACTGTGGTCGTAGCCTTCTTGGTAACGTAACTGTAGCGGTTGGTTAACATCGGCACAAGCTTGCTCAAACACTTCTGGCATTAATTGTTCAGCTAAAAATTTATCGCTAGTGCCTTGGTCAATGAGGATCGAGCTGTGATATCCTAATTTTTTGACTAATTCGCTAGCATCATAAGCATTCCAGCTTTGGCGATCGCTGCCAAGATAACCACTGAAAATTTTTTGACCCCAAGGACAACGCATAGGTGCAGTGATAGGTGCAAAAGCTGATACTGATTTGTAGAGTTGTGGATTTCTCATGGCACAAACTAACGCCCCATGTCCCCCCATTGAATGACCGAAAATACCTTGTTTATCCGATTGGGCGGGGAAGTTTGCGGTAATTAAAGCAGGTAATTCGTGGACGACATAACTATACATTTGATAGTATTGACGCCACGGTTTTTCTGTAGCGTCAACATAAAACCCTGCACCAGTACCAAAATCCCAGTCATCATCCTCACCTCGAATACCTGTATTACGCGGACTAGTGTCTGGTGCAACCAATATTAAACCGTACTTAGCTGCAAACCGCTGCACCCCACCCGCCTTAACCATAAAATTCTCTTCAGTGCAAGCCAAACCAGAGAGAAAATAAAGAATTGGCACAGGTTGTTGAGTTGCTTGTGGTGGTTGATAAATGGCAAAGCGCATTTCACCGTTACAGGTTGACGACGAATGACTGTAAAAGCCGAGTTTGCCACCAAAGCTTTTATATTCTGAAATGAGGTTGAGGTTAGGCATTGGTTATATTCTCTTTCCTAAGCAGTTGCCAAAGAAAGAATATTTTAGCGTGAACTAGCTACACCGACTGCAAACATTACAGTGTAGGCAGGCAGTTAGCTATAACTACGAACATTCAACTTTTTTGATAAACCCTATTCTAAATCTGACAAACACACTAACAATAGGGATAAAGATGGCTCAAGTCTATACACCGCACCCTCAATTTTTTGGCTGTCTGCTTTGAGGTAGATGGGGGTAGGACGAAAGATGTTGCCTATATAACGTCTTTTTTGGGCAAAAGTATTGACGAAGACCACAACAACCTGAATTTATGCTTCAGTACTAGCAGAATAAAGATGCTGTTTCCGATGAAATAACGTTGCCATAAACGTTTAGGTTCCATAATCAACCGGAAAAACCACTCTAATCCAGCTTGTTGCATGAATTTTGGCGCTCTTTTGACCATTCCACCAACGAATTCAAAGCTGACCCCAATACCAATAGATACTGGAACGCCAAGTTTTTGGTAATTGTCGTATATCCAATACTCTTGCTTTGGGGCACCTAACCCAACAAATAGAATGTCTGGCGCTGCTGCTTGAATCGCTAAATTGATTCGTTTTAATTCGTCTGGGTCTGACTCAAATCCGTAGTAAGGGCAATAAGTTCCAACAATATCGAGGTTGGGATATCTTGCTTCTAGAACCTGTTTGGCCTTCTTTGCGGCTCCAGGACGACCACCTAACAGAAACACTTTCAGTCCTCTGTCAGCACTGACTTTGCATAGATGCTCGAACAAGTCTGTTCCATTGACTCGACCAGAAAGTGGTGTGTTAAAAAACTTAGCTGCCCATAAAAGAGGAACACCATCGGGAACTACCAGAAAGGCATGGTGATATATCAGACGAAAAAGTGCATCCCGCTGGAGTGCCACAATATGTTGTGCGTTGGGCGTCACGACATATTTCGGAGTACCTCGTGAGATTGCCTGATGTGCGATCGCCTCAACTACCCGGTCAAATGAGTATCTATCTATCTCGATATCGCAGATATTTATCCTTGTTGAATAAGTCATAAATTTCTATTGGTGTTGGAGTGAAAAAGTCATGAAAAAAGTGCTGATTGCTTTTTTGAGTTGCAATCAGCACTTTTAAAGGGTAATGGAGAACGGGACTATGACATTATTACCACGCTCCATATTCATCTGAGGATAATTTACCAATTTTCCGTCTTAAAAAACCTTTGATTTTTATGGCAACGAATGGGTCAAAGTATTTAAGAGGAAGAGTAGCAATTTCTCTCAAAAACCAATTTATATAGAATGTCCGATGCTTGGATTTTATTTGATTTGATGCTTCAGCAATAAACTTGCTAGAAATGCTCCAACTTTCTTGAATAAGTTTCAGCTTATTTGTTAGTTGACCTGTTGTTCCATCAAGTGAAAACGAGGCTAAAGGGCTATCAATATCATGAAATTTATATCCATTTGTATAAGCTCTAAATATAAAGTCATAATCAGCAGCCATAGGGTAAGTTAAGTCAAATAAACCTATGCGATCGTATACTTCCTTTTTGACAAAACAACTAGGATGAGCAACGGTAAACTTAAAGGGCAAGTTATCCAATTTTCCAGGAATAAATGTACTTAAATGTTGACCACCTAAGTAATTTTTTACAGGTGAATGCACAATGGAAATTTCTGGATTTTTTATAAAGACTTGCTCTACATTTATTAAAGCTCCATTGTTATACCAATCATCAGAATTGATAATCCCAATTATGTCACCTGTAGCTAGAGATATGCCTTTATTCATGGCATCATAAGTACCTTTATCTTTCTCTGAAACTACTATATTTATTCTGGTTGAATATTTCTGAATTATTTCTAAAGTTTTATCACTCGAACCACCATCTATAATAATGTACTCCAATTCCGAGCTTGGAGTTTGACTAATTACGCTTAAAATTGTTCTTTCAAGGGTTTGTTCGGAATTATAGACAGGTGTAATGATTGATATTTTCATTTTAGGGCGACGATATTGTTAATATTTTTGATTTTCTTTTGTTAGAAAACAGACAAAGATTTACGGCCTTTTTGCCAAGCAATAGCAGTTTCGTAAATACTCATAATCATTTGATAATTCTTTTCCAGAGAATAGCATTCATCGTATTGTTTACGAGCTGATTGACCCCTACGTCGTAACTCCGTAGGATCTGACCAAGCTAGTTTTACTGTCCGAGCCAAATCATGAGCATCTCCTGGTGTAAAATGCCAACCGGAAAATCCATCTTTGACAATTTCTTCAGTAGCACCTAAACGACCAGTAACTACGGGACTAGCTGTTGCAAAAGCTTCAGCAATAGTCATGGGAAACCCTTCATACCATTCAGAAGGAAAAACAACAAAACTAGCATCTTTCATCAGATTCAAAACATCTTCTCTTGGCAAACGTCCTAGATATTCCACACCGCTTGGTAAACTACTTTTAAGTAAAATTTCCAACGGACCTTGACCTACAATCTTTAAGGGAATGGGTTCATCGAGAAGATGCCAAGCCTCCAAAAGCGTTTCAATTCCTTTGTATTCCACTATTTTTCCTACAAACAATACATATCTACCCTGATGTTCGCCTTGCTGAATGTCTGAAGTCACAAAATTAGGCTTAACTGCAATTTTTTCAGCAGGTAATCCGCCTTCAATAAATTTTTGACGACCAAACCGTGTCAAAGCGATATAAATATCTACATTTTTTTGATAGGTTCCTCGCAATTTATGAGCTACTAAACCTGCAACTGCAATAGTAGTTTGTGCTGGACTTTTACGATAACAACCATGAGTAATCGCAGGATAAGCAATTGGTTTGCCAATACAATCTTCACAAACGTTTCTATCCCGAAAACAATAAGCGCCAGGGCAAATAAGCTTGTAGTTGTGTAAGGTGTGAACAACAGGAACCCCTGCATCATAACAAGCAGAATACACAGAGGGTGAAATTAAAGGAATAGTGTTATGAACATGAACGATATCTGGTTTTAAGTCCTGCAATCTTTTTCGGATTTCTAAGTAAGATTCGCCAGACCAAATTGATTGTTTAGCAATTTTTGCTTTTGTGAAAATATTAATATCACTTATACTCGAATTCTCAACAATCCACTGATGAACTTCATGTTTATACTGCTGAAGCATTTGATTTTCAGCAGCTACGGCAACTTCTTCACCACCCATATGCTGATATGCGTTATGAACTTGAAGAATTTTCATATGATTTGATATTGTGTCAATTATCAGCTAGATGTTGGTGGACAAAACCTATAATTTAATTGATAGGTTAAATTGCTGGACAAGGCTTTTAAGATTTGCAATATCTACTATCAAATCACCTCTTGTTTCCCTAAGCTGTTGGCCATAAGTCTGATGACATTCAAGGCAACCGTGCTGAAAATCTAGTATTTGTGATGGAACAAAATAACTTGAACTCACCCAAGGAGTAACAAATTCAATTACAGTTGTATTTTTGGGCGAGAATATCATATTTGCTAACCCTGCACCGTGGGGAGCAATAATATTTTTGGCAGTTGAAAATAGTCGAATTTGCTCTGTAAAACTCATACCTTCTAAGCTATAACTGACAAATCCTAGCGGTCTTAAAAATTCCATTACTTCATCTTCATTAATTACTCGGCGACCTGACGCTTTAGCACGAGAAATATATATATTTGGTGAATGGGAAATTTGATTGCCTTCGCTAGCAGGGAGATTGTTAAGTATGCGTTGTCTCAGCCAATGTAAGGAACTAGGCGCTACCCATTCTCCCTGTCGTCGAAAGCTTGGTACAACTAGTTTTTTGACTTTTGCTTTTGAAATATTCCACTCTATGTAATCTTCTGGTTGATAACCTAAAATTTTCAGAGACTCTATTTGCCATGATGTAGGGTGAGAATTAATAATTAATAGAGGCTTGTAACCAGTTCGCTTTTGATAATATTCAAAACCTTCTATTCGCGTTAAGCAGTCAACTATCCAGTGATAATAATTCTTGCTCCAGTGGTTCACTAATGAACAGGCTATATCCAGTTCTACGGTTTTCAATCCAGGTAGAGTTTTGATTAACAAAGTTCTGATAGGTAATCCACCTTCAAATCTATGATTTAAATGTTCTTTTGGTGGCAAAGTAGATGGCGAAATAATATTTCCATCTCGATCGAATCCTACAGCTTTAGAACCTATCAATTCAGCACTATTAACTTCAGATATCCAAGGATTAACTAGCGTAAACTCTTGATTCGATCTATCTTTGATTCCAATTGGAGTTTCACCAATTACACAACTGTTGCCAGTTTTTATATATTCTGTAGTGCCAAATGCAATAGTAAGTTGGTTGCAATTGTTATTTCGTAGCTCGCTGTTTGTTACTATTCGTATTTTAAGTATTTTCAAAACCAGAGGTAATAACAGTTCTTCTCGCGAACTCCTGCGTAATAATTTTGCAATTATTCTCAAAATTTGCCGAAAGCTCTGATTAATTGGGTTGTTAATAATTTGGTCTGAGAACATATTTTTAGCTTTAAACTAACTTGTGTAAGTTATCTTTATCTAATCTATTTACAGTTATTCTCAAGCTCATAATTTCATTAAAAAATTCTACCAGCCGTCATAAATGATGAAGGATTTAGTTAAGCCAAGAACTTTTTCTTCATAACATTTTGCACCCGGAAAAAGATTCACAAATTGGTTTTTGCTGAGCAATTTAACAGATTCAACTTGAGCTTTAGCTTTTTGTTTATCTTGTTCTCTTTTTGACCAGCCGAGATTAAAGTGAGTCAACAACTCTGCTCTAAGTTGTATTGGAAGAAATTGAAAGAAAGGAAAAATGAAATGAGGCTCAATTGGAAAGTAAAGATTAGGTGTTTGAATAAAATACCTTTTTCCAACTCGCATTACTTCATTAGCCATTTGACGTTGTTCACTATAATCTCCTACATGTTCAATGACAGAATTTGAAAAAACAATGTCAAATTCTTTGTCTTTAAACTGTTTGAGATTCCTGGCATCACTAGTCATAGCTTTAATTCTATGATTATTTGTTCCATACTGTTCATACAAAGGATTTATATTGACTGTATAAATTTCTATATTTAAAGTGATTTCTTCTAAAAATGTCGAATTTTGCCAAAAATCTGGTACTCCTCCTACGTCAAGAATTTTCACAGTAGTTTGTGTTTTGGGTATTAAGACCATGAGAGAACAAAAAAAACTCAGCCGTTTTTCTCTCAATTTTGCTGACCATGAATTAGAGTTACGGTGGTCGTACAATTTTGGGATGATTTGGTTAAACATTGTTGTTTCTCCGCTAAAATTTGAGTATAAAGAGACACGTAAGAACGTGCTTGTAATTCTTGAGTGAATTCCTGTTCTACTTTTTCACGAGCGCGATCGCATAATTTTTGATGACGCTCTTTATCTTCTAACACCCAAGCAATTCCTTGAGCTAAATCTTCCACATCAAAGGGTTGAGCTAAATAACCATTTTTCTGGTGTTCGATCGTATCTGGCATCCCACCGATTTTAAAAGCAACACAGGGAGTACCACAGGCGATCGCTTCTAGTACTGTATTAGGCAAATTATCTTGAATTGATGGCGCAACAAATACATCTGCTGTTGCATAAATTTGCGCCAGAGATATATCATCGCTCAGTTTACCCAAATAATGGGACTTAAAACCTAACTCAGTTTGATTCTCAGCATGAGAAGAACCAATCACAACTAACTCTACTTTGTCGCGCCACTCAGATTTGCATAGACTTTGCAAAGCTGACTCAAGCAAATGAAATCCCTTTCGAGGAGCGCTAGTTGCATTCACCGCTGCGAATAAAATTAGTTGTTTATCTTGAGGCAAGTTGAGTAGTTCTCGGACTACTTGGCGGTTCATTGGCTTGTATCTTTGTGTATCAATACCATTAGGAATTACCTCAATTCGTCTATTTCTAAAAAGAGAACTTGAACTAGCACATTTAGCTAACCACACGCTAGGACTAACAATAGTCATCTGCGTATTCTTCCAACTTTTAAATTTCCTTTGCCATATCCAACGAGATAAATCACAGTTTTTATTACTACCAAGTTGAGGACAAGCGCCACAGGAATTAACGTATTGATGACAATCTTCGTCATAATGACATCCTCCTGTAAAAGCCCACATATCATGGAGAGTCCAGATTATAGGTCTAGCAAATTTAGCAATTGTCTCAACTTTTAAATAGCTTTCATTAATCCAATGAAGATTAATCACGTCTGGATTTAGTTTGGTAATTCTAGGAAGTATTAAGTCTGGTGCCCATTCAGTAGAAAATTCATTTGACTGGCGTTGACGATAAAATATTGGAGCTAGACTATCTAAACTATGTCCTACCTTGGCAAGAGTTTTTTCTAATTTAGATTGTGGCTGAATAATGGTGCGATCGTCGCTAAATTTAGCTTGTACGAGCATTTGAGAATTAACATTAATCGTCTGAAGACCTTGATGCAATCGGTAGGCTGCACGGGCAGCGCCTCCTGCGATGTCATAACTACTTAAATGTACTATTTTCACTAATTTAATTAGTTCAGAAATTGTATTTTGGTTTTTCAATTTAAATAAAAATCAAGTATGAGTAATAGCAAATTTTGTACTATTCTTAATAGTTCTGTTAAACTCAATAGCCGTTGAATAGGCATACGATACATATAAAATCCAAAACCAATGCCGATAGGCAATAAATCCTCCATAGGATTCGTAAGAACTATTGATAGCCATAATCAGCAAAAATTGAAACATCCAAAAATATTCTATTTGTCTAGTTAAGACTTGCAAGTAAACAACTCTGATAAAAAATGTGAAAAAACTCAGGGTGACGAGGGACAATCCTAGCCAGCCCAAATGCAAAAACACTTCAATATAACTACTGTGGGCGTTACCGCCCCCGTCTCCAGCCCCTGCTATCCAGGAAAATTTCAGCCAAACAGCCAAACCCTCGGAATATGTATTCCAAAATCCAGCATATCCATAACCTAGCCAAGGTTTCTGTAAGCCCCTTTCAATTAAATAGCTCCATACTTGATCTCGTCCATTTCCTCCTAAATCTTTATTTAAAATATCAACAACTATAAATTGCAAATTAAATACAGTAGTTATTATTAGAAGCGCACCAAACATGAAGGCACAAATACTAAGTACAGTTCTTAAGCGATATTCTTGTTTCAATATTTTATATAAAGGCAAAAGTGGTAGTAATGCTACAAAAATTCCCAGGCTTCCTTTGCCTTTGGAAAATACGAGGATGATAAATGCAACGGCACTTCCAGTTAATGCCAGCCAACGATATTTAGAACCGTAAATGCCAATGGTCAAAAAAAATGTACTAACCACGGCCATTGCCCCAGACAATTCATTTTTTTGGCGGGTAATCCCTTGCCATGCCGGTCCTCCTAAATAACTATTATTAATTCCGTAAGAAGGCATAATTAAAGGCACTATAAAATTTAAGCAGGTAAATATTCCGAATAACCAAACCATGAGCTGCATTTGCTGTTTCGGAGTGTATCGCGTTGCTAAGTAGATACCAAATCCAGTTGCACACAAGAAAGCTCTGGAATAGGCTAAGGTGGAATTTGGACTGCTAGACCAAAAAAATGAAATCGGGACACTTACTATTAAGAGTAGTAATGGTATGTCTCTTGTCGCAACCCAAATGAATCGCTTCCAGCAACCAAGAATTAAGAGGGGAACAGTTAAAAAGCCTAAGAGTGCCCAAGCTTGGGTTATCGGTTCAGGGAAATTTATTCCTAAATAATACGAAAATAATAAAACAGTAATTCCTACTTCTAATTTTTGACAAACATCCTTTTTTAAACTTAGTTTTTGATTCATTTTAAAAATACTTCATCTATATTATTAATTGCAATTAAAAAAAATAATTATAGTTAAAATTTATGTATAAATTGATTATCTTAATATTACGAGAGATTGAATCTGAAGCTTGAATATTTTCTTGGTATTTGGATGAGTAGCATTAGCAAAAACAGAACCAACTGCATAAGAGATTACAGTAGCGATCGCTGCTCCTACTCCAGCATAAGTAGGAATTAAAAAGAGGTTTAACAGCACATTAATAATTGCTCCCATCAAAGTTCTACGTAGGGAAAGATGAGTCATACTCTCGGCAATAAACCACGGTGATACTGCTATTCCCATGAAGACAAACAAAGAAGCCCAGATATGAATTGCTAATATGCCTCCCGCAGCTGCATAACTATTGCCAAACAGTATGTTAATTATCGATCCTGACAAGAATGACATTGGCAGGGCGATCGCCAGAGAAATCAGCACCATCAGACGTAGTAATTGTTTTATCCGCTGATAGTAAAGCGCTTCACTAGTTTGCTTGGCAGCAAAAATTGTTGGAGACACTGAAGAAACGATCGCTGTGGGTATAAAATACCAAACTTCAGAAATCCGCGACGCAGCCGAATAAATTCCTACAGCACTATAGCCCATCATTTCCCCCAGCATAATCTGATCAATTTTCATGTAAATCATGATTGTCATACCAGAAAGAATCAGCGGCCCACTGTCTTTGAGAAGAGTCTTGGCAACAGGAAAACTCCAACGCCACAACCGCAATGAGTAACCTTTAATTGTGTAGGCGATCGCTAAACCCACTGCACTGAAGCTAAATTCTGCCAATGTCACCCAGGCAAAAGCGATTAATGGTGCTTGCATATAGATCAAAGCTACTTTCACCAGAGTAACAATGACAAAAGCTGTATTTCTAGCAACTACGGTGTACTTGGATAGTACTTGAGACTGAAACCAAAAATCAATCGTATCTACAGCCTGAAAAATTCCTGTGCTTGCCAAAATTGCTACCAGCCAGATAGTTATCTTTTGATCTTGGCGCAACACATATATCACACCAACTGCTAACAATAAAGAACTCATACCACCGAACAATTTGAGCCAGAAAGCTGTCCCTAAAATTTTCTCTTTGTTCGATGAGTCATGCACAATATCCCGAACTACCACGTTGTCTAACCCTAGTGTGGCAAGCGGACTAAATAAGGCAACAAAGGCAGTGGCATAGTTAAAAAGACCATACTGCTGCGATCCTAAGTAGCGTGCAACCCAAACCCCCACAATTAGACCTGCACCCATACGAAGAATCCGGTCAGCAAACAACCAACCTGTATTTGTAATAATTGCACGCAGGTTAGTGCGAGATTTTAGGAGCGATAGCTTCTGAATTTTTAATTTATTTAACATCAAACTATAATTGCTCTAATTTTTGCTGAAATCTCACATTTATCAAGCCTAGATTATATAATTCGCATCTATTTTAAAGCTTCAAACAATAAATAATCTTTTGAAATTTCAATTTGCTTTTTTAAATCATTTTTCTGCTTTTCTATTAAAAGTGGCGATAGCAATTCATCATTAGAAATAATTTCTTTAGGGTTTAGTCCATTTAAATTCAATAATCTATTTTCTAAACCTAAAGGATTTAATATATCTTTCATTTTTACAATCTTTTGTGGGTTACTGAAAACAATAAATGGTTTATTAAAAATAATGGCAAATACTAATCCATGAAAGAAATTGGTGACTACAAAAGACGCCTTATTAAAAAAACCAAGCCACTCGTCTGGGGGAATATCAAATAAATCCAGCTTTAAGAATGGTTTTAAATGAGTTTGTTGTGTACCTATTGCAATAATATCTAATCCTTCTTTTTCTGCTAATGTTTTTACATATCGAGTCTCTTTTTCGCCGAGTAAGCCATACACTAGTATATATTTACTTTCAATATTATTATCTTTTATGACATCTTTGTAGTCGATTAAAAATGTGGGATCAACAACTTTTTTAATCCGAAAATCATCTTGATTAATTAGCGAGAAACTATTATTGTCTCTTACAGAAAGAGAATGGAAATCTCTTAGTAGATTATTTATTTTTTCTTGATTTACACCCAGGCTTGTTGTAGAACCAAAACTTGCAGCATAACTTACTTTTCGAGCATCTTTTCCAGTGACAAAATCTAGAAAATAATTTGTATCTAAACCTCTGGGGCTATTTACATTCCATATTTCATCGCTACCGCAAATCACAACATCATATAAATGCTTGTATTCATTTAAACTATTTTGATCGTAAAACTGTCTGGCACTAAGTTTTAGATTCTTTTCCATAAACTTATTCATGTTTATAACTTTTCTTCTAGTCTTCATCAGAAGATTTGGATTGAACCAAGAACGTTTAGGATATAAGTAATTTCTTTGCTCTAATCTAATAGATTTAGGTCTATAATCAATAATCTCTACATCATATCCGTGATTTTTTAAAAATTGAGACAACGCATAAGTCTGCAACGTTGCTCCATAGTTAATGGTGAAATGATAAGTGATGATTCCAATTTTTGTACGCATAGCTTTTAACGAATTGATAAATTAATTGTGGTTGTATTTTTTGCCAATTCAGATTAATTATTATTTTTCAAATAGATAAATAACTTCGGTTTAAATATTACATTCTTATCTAAGTTTGCAGTGGCAAAATCACTTTTTCACAAAAGTTATATAAAACTGAGAATATGAAAATACTCAATTATGTTATTTAACAATTAAAACTTCTTGAAGAGGTTTGCGAGGAGATTGAGCTACTCTCAATTCTTCAGGTAGATGACCAATTGCAATCATCATAATTATAGACTCTGAATCTTTGATATTTGTGGATTTTTTGAGTGCTTTATCAACTGAATGTTCAACACTCCAATTCAAACAACAGGTAGCCAAACCTAGAGAATGGAGGGCATATACAAGAGACATAGCATACATACCTCCATCAATCCAGCATTGATTTCGCTCTCCAATTAAGGTAAAGTTTTCTAGGTCAGATACAACAATTAAAACTTTACTAGCTTGGTCACCAAAACCCCGGTTACCACTTTGATAGCTCAAAACTTTTCGCTTATCTTCATCACTACTAAATACATAAACCTTTGATGACTGTCTATTACAAACTGATGGAGTTTTTTGAGCCATAGTAACTGCCTGCTCAATCAAGCACATATTTACTTCATCAGGTGCAAAGTGTCGGATACTGTATCTTGATTGAAAGAAAGCTCGAAGATCTATATGAGCATCCTCAAGAATTGACTTCTTAGTTATCTTAAAAATACCTCCTTCATTTTTACTATTCCTGTAAGTAGGAATTGCTTCTTTCAACTTGAGTATTGACTCATACAGCTGCTCGTCTTGGAAACCATGCTCCAAGTTAAAGTAATAATAAGCTGACAGGGTATTGAGCGTAATTTGTACAGTCTCATCGAAACCATATTTTTCTTGATAATTAGGCAAATTAGATAATAATCTTTGAATAACTTCTCGCCCAAAACCAATTCTTGGCTCTTTCATTGCTAATCCCTTTTCAATACTATGGTAGTCAATTGTAATTCGAGCTTGTAATTGGGTTTTTGTTCGGACTTTCAAATTGGTTGAAGGATGTTTCACACTGACTGACGAGTTTTTGACAAACCGCCTAAAATCATAAGCGTAATTTAATAAGAGGTTTGGCATAAACATTAGACGCCATCGTTGATGAGATAGCTTGTATCTAACGTGTGACGGTATCAAATTTTTCAGGATTTTTTTTACTTGAAACTTCCATTCTTGAGGGTGAATATCAGTTATCAAATCTGGAAATACTTGTAATTTTGACATCTGTAGCTTGAAAATAGGGAGTACGAAGTGTGGAAGAAACCTTTTTGATATTTAGTTGTGAGATTTTTCCGTGATTAGCATAGCCAACTCAAACAACTTGTTTCTTTTTTGTTTTGTTCGGTGACAAATTCGAGTCAGTTGATTCTCTAGAATAATAGAAGTAGCTGTCAGACTCTCGTTTGATATTCACACCGTTAATCACCATTCCTAAAACTTGTTGCCCGGACTGTCTGAGAAACTCTTTAGCTGCATTGGCTGTGTCATAGTTAATCACTCCAGGGCGAACCACCAACAAGATACCGTCAACTAGCTTACTTAAAACCGCAGCATCTACCATTCCTGCAAGAGAAGGGGTATCAAAAATTACGAAATCGTACTTCTGTGTAAAATAACCGACTAGTTTAGCCATCCTCTGGGAATCTAACAGCACTGCTGGGTTAGGAGGTACAACTCCAGAAGGCAGAACGTAGAGGTTTGGCATTGGCTGTTGTATGACTACACTCAGAGGAACTTGGTCAATCATGACATTGGATAGCCCGACTGCATTGGTCATTCCCCAGATATGATGCTGCATTGGATGGCGCATATTGGCATCCACTAGTAGCACTCGTTTTCCTGACTGAGCCATTGTCACAGCTAAATTTGCAGCCACCTCAGACTTGCCTTCTTTGGATAAAGAACTAGTAACTACGATCGCTTTTAGTTTTTTATCAGAATTGAGAAACTGTAAGTTGGCTTGCAGCATTTGGTAGGCATCACCAACAGGATATTGGGGAATTTCTCTGCCAATTATTCTGGGGATCTGTTGCTCTACGGAACTCTTTTTCAGATTCCTACCCATTGAAGGAATCACCCCTAGCAAGGTGTATTGGAACAATTGCCTAGCTTCTTTGACTGTTTTCACAGAGCTATCAATTAGATCTAAAGTGAAGGCAGTAATAATGCCAAGCATCAGACCAATAACTCCACCTCCCAATAGAAATAAGGCTTTGCGAGGGCCAGTGGGGTCATCTGGTACTAAAGCAGAGGAAATGATACGAGCATTGCCAATATTTTGGTTTTCTGCTACCTGGACTTCTTGTAGTTTTGTCAAAAGTACTTCGTAAGTTGTTTGAGCTGCTTTCAACTTGCGCTCAAGTTGGCGCTGGGTTTGTTCCAGCTTGGGTAAAACATTTGCTCGTTCTTTGTATGCGTACCACTTATTAGAAAGCTTAGCAATTTGTTGGGCTAGACCAACCTGTTGTGCCTCAGTCCGAGCATAATCTTCAATCAGACCTTGCCGTAGTTCTCCAACTTGTAAGTTTCTTGCAGGAATTTTCTGATTAATACCTATGCTTTGGTTAATGCGATTTTGTAGTAAGTCGTTGAGACCAGTAATTTTTTCTCGCAAGTTGATAATGTTAGGATGGGTTGGCTGCAAACGAGTCTGCTCAACTGTCAACTCATTTTGTGTTTCTTGAAGTTGAGTCAGCACTTGTTGAATCCCAGGTATTTGACTCAATGAGGCAAAACTCACAGATTTTTGGGAATCAATACTTGCCTGATTTTGCAATTTTTTGACGCGAGCATTAACATTCACAAATTCAGCTTGGGTTTGAGTAATTTGCTGTTCTAAGCTGGAAATAGTTTGGACTGCTATAGATGCTTCTGTTTCCAGAGAAATTATTTTATTTTCCTCTTTAAATTTACGCAAGTTTGACTCAGCTTCTCTAACAGCTGCTTCAGTAGTAGGTATTTCTTGTCCGATAAATTTCCTAGCTGATGCTGCTTCAGCCCGATTAGCTTCTATGTTATTCCTGATATAAACTTTCATCAGTTGATTAACAACTTCGGCAGCTAAAACTGGATCTTTATCTATATAGGATACTTGTAAAATCTCAGTTCCTTTGGCATTTTCTATCTTCAGTTTTTGCAGAAAATCCTGAATTTTCAATGGTTCGCCTTGTTGATCTTTGAGATCAAGCGTTCTAATAGTTTCTTGAAGAACTGGAACAGATGTCACTATTTTTGCTTGGGTTTCTAAAGGATTATTTGTAGAAGTTAAGGACTCTAATTTGCCTATAGCTTCTCCTAATCCAGTTAGTGAGGAGGTTTCATTCGTCCTAATCAACAAACTTCCATCTGCTTTGTATGATGGTTTTAATGAGAAGGCAAACAAAGTTGCAGAAGTAGTAACTATTGCCCAAATTCCGAGTGTAGCAAGCCAACGTCGTTGTAAAACGAGTAGATATTTTTGAATATCTATTTCTTCAGAGTTTACTTTAGTCTCCATAATGGCAAGATATTGTTTGTACTGGTCTATTCAAGTCCGACTGGAATTAATTTAAACTCTTGACCGAAAATCCTCAATGCAGCTAGAACCGACTGTCCGGGCTTGTCTTTTAGTAAACTCTCCTACAGAAGGATTGCCTTCGGGGTGAATGACACCGGTTGCTTGCTGCCACAGTTGTGGCGGCGCGATCGCCACTTGATAGGTGCGATCGCATTTCTTGACGTGATACCATTTTGTTTCCTGACAACCATCGCACCAGAATTCTTCTAACCATTCTCCTTCTAAGGGAATAGCTGTTCTAGTTGCTACTAAAATTAGTGCATTCTGGCGTCCTATGCCTTTTTGTTGCAGTTGAACGGCGCGATCGGCATACAATCTATACTTTTGGCTGACACTATCTAGATAGCATCCATGAACTGGACAGTAAATAGCGCGTCGCTTTGAACGTTTTCGATTTTGGTTACACTTATTCTGCAATTCGACCTCACTTATTGGCAGACACACCATTCATAAGGTTCCACTGGAGGGACTGAGATATAAATCATCGAAGCCCAACTCCTAAATCAAACATCAGTTATTTAATTAAAGTCAAAAATTTTGATGAATTACTAATTAGGTTGCATAGATATCTTATTTTCTTTTTTTATTTTCTAACCAAAGAAAATAAAATTTCTATCCTAAGACTTACTCATAATTATAGATAGGTAAATAGGAATAGATCGTAATCATTGATGTGTCCATTTGTCAGAAATTCCTTACTTGATATTTTCAGCCGCAAAAGGCACTACTATAAGGAGGTAGAACGAAAAAGAGACAATAGTTCTACCTAAGCTTGTTATCTATTTTAGATAGCAAGTTTATTTCCTTGATGATGTACCAACAGCGAAGGCGACTTACTACAACTAGATTTAGATCCACAATTTATTTAAAAAACCAAGGATCTAACTAGCAACTTTTAGTTAATTACAATTCATGGCTAGAGACTGGAGATTAAAGATTGGCAAACATTCTTGACATGTTCGTCGCGCGATAAACAATTTCTCAACATATCAAGAATGATTGATAACTGGGTTTCCACTCGTAAAAATATGTTCTGGCCTTTGATACCTCCCAAATTTGAGAACATTTTTTAGTAGCCACTACCGAGAGAAAATATACCAACAACCAGCATCATTAAGTATAGTGTTGCGCCTCCTTTGCTGTGGTAGGGGTCTTTGGCTTGTGGCTCAGTGGAAACTAGCGATGGCCGCGACCAGTTAATCGAAATTGGAAGAGGCTGATTATCTTGACGCACAAGAGTCGTCAGAATTCTCCCATCCACTATAGAAAGGTCTAAGCCTAACTTCGTGGCTACTTTTTTTCAGATATTGACACTGACATTGGCATCTACTGAAATTAACCAATTATTTGCAGTGTAAATACTTAAGGAATTTTTTATCTTTTTCCTCTTAAGTAAAGTAACACTAGTTGTGTTCTGAGAACATAAATTTATATTAAGATTATTAAAGACTAATTCTAACCATACAATCTACCAGGCATCCCGATAGATACTACCAAGATGGTACGTAAGTGTATAATTCCTTAATTTAGTGCTTTTTTGTACATAAAATAGGCAGCAGTAAAGAAAATAGCGTTGACTATTGACTGATAACTGGGAATTGTCTGATAGAATCTCAGAAAGCTGACTATATATGTGAAATCATGCTTATTTTCATAAGACAGTTTGTTAATATCACCTTTTTCCCTGTTTCTTCTTAGAAGCTTTGAATTTGCTATAACAAGTACGGTAGAGGCATTTTAATTAACTCTTCGACTAGGTAACTTAGTCCCACAGTTTTTACAAAACACAGCATCAATATCGTGGAAAGGCAAACCACAATTTGAACACACTATTTCTACTTGATTAGCTGTTTTCACCACTTGCTTAATCAAATCTCCCACTTGCCAAGGAATTAAGGCGATTCCTGTAAAAATCATCAGTACTGTTAGGGAGCGTCCTAATTCAGAAATGGGGATCACATCACCAAATCCTACAGTTGTCATTGTGACAACCGAGAAATAAAATGCATCCAAAAACGTCGCGTATTTTTCAGGATTAACCGGATGCTCGACTTGATAAATTAAGCCAGAGTAAACAAAGACAATTGCAAATAATGTAAATAATATTCGCGCAAAAATCAAGCCATCTTCGGTGCTGATACTGGCGAATAAATATTTTCTATCGATAAATCTAATTAATCGTAAAATCCGAAACCATCGCAGTAGGCGGATAAATCTGATATCCATGATTCCTAAAAACAATGGTAGAATTGCCATTAAATCAATAATCGAATAAAAACTAAAAATATACTTAACTTTATTTTCTGCACTCCAGAGACGGAGTGAATATTCTATGAGGAAGATAATAGCGATCGCAGTATCGGCTACGCTCAACTGAAAGCGCACATAATCAGGAATATTATAAGTTTCTGCGACGAAAATCCCTGAAGAAATTAGCACCAAGACTGCAAGTGTTAAATTAAT
Source organism: Nostoc sp. ATCC 43529 (assembly GCA_003326205.1). Lineage (GTDB taxonomy): Bacteria > Cyanobacteriota > Cyanobacteriia > Cyanobacteriales > Nostocaceae > Nostoc. Next base: position 226,356 of record LWTK01000105.1, on the reverse strand, counting down.
GGCTTGACCTAAAGGTGTTTCCAAATCTTTTAAATAAAATTCTGTTGTTTGTCTAGTGAGTAACATATTCGACCATTAACCAATTTTAATTCCTAGTTATAGCATTAGAAACACGATATGATTAAACATTGTCTTGATGTTATCTCCAACTGATATGAACTCAGAATATTTTATGCGTTTAGCATTGGCAGAAGCCAAAAAAGGTGATGCACCTTACGGTGCGGTGATTGTTAAAGATAACGAAGTTATCGCCGTAAGTCATAATACTGTCAAAAGAGACAACGATCCATCAGCCCATGCAGAAATCAACGCCATTCGTAGTTTAACAGCTAAACTTAAAAACCCCTCTTTAGAAGGTTATAGCATATATACAACTGGCGAACCTTGTCCAATGTGTGCAGCTGCTTGTGTTTGGAGTGGTTTATCAGAAATTGTGTATGGTGCTTCAATCCAAGATTTAATTTTGGCTAATCAATCACAAATTAACATATCTTGCGAAGAAGTAATTGCTCAGTCATTTAGGAGCATTAAAGTAACTAAAGGCGTTTTAAAAGATGAATGTTTGCAGTTATTTAAATAATTTGGTCATTCAAATAAGATAAATAGCTATTTGCCCAAATCGCAGCTTGAGTGCGATCGCGCAAATTCAACCTGTTTAAAATATTTGTAACATGGTTTTTTACTGTCCCCTCAGAAATATAGAGTTCCTGAGCAATTTCTCGGTTACTAGCACCTATAGCAATTAATCGCAAAACTTCCTTTTCTCTGGGAGTTAGTTCAGCTAAACCAGATGGTATAGGTGGTGACTGAGTTGGTGTAGGGTGAGAAAACTGAGTCAACAGTTTTTTGACTATTCCTGGTCCTAATTGAGTGTATCCTTTATAAACAGCGCGAATAGCAACAGCTAATTCTTCTGAGGGTGTATCTTTCAATAAATAACCCATTGCACCACTTTGTAAAGCTGCGGAAACATATTCATTATCATCAAAAGTTGTGAGTACTAAAATCTTCGTTTTGCTAAAATTTTTTTGGATTTCTCGTGTAGCTGCAACTCCATCCATAATGGGCATTCTGATATCTAACAATACGACATCTGGTTGATATTGACCAACCAAATTAATCGCTTCTTTACCGTTTTCTGCTTCTCCTACTATTTCTAAATCTGGTTCTAGTTCTAACAAGGCTCTTAATCCTTGACGAATTAAACTTTGGTCATCTACCAACAATACTTTAATACTCATGTTAACCTCGTTAAGGGTATATTAACTATAATTTTGCAACCAGAACCAGGAGTAGTATTAATATTAAATTCACCTCCAAGTGCTAAAGTGCGATCGCGCATACTATGAAGTCCAAACCCAGTGGTATTTTGCCTGATATCAAAACCTCTACCATTATCTTGAATTATCAATCTTAAATTGCTTTTGATGGTCGTGAGTTCTATTTTAATTTCTGTTGCAGATGCATATTTAGAAATATTTGTCAAAGATTCTTGAGTAATCCGATAAATAGCAGTATTAATTTCAGGCGGTAAAGAATATTCCAGATTAATTTGATAAATTGGTAAAATACTATTTGAGCGATGAAAATCTTCTACAAGACCAGCGATCGCACGTTCTAAAGATTCCTCTTGTAAAGGATTAGAACGCATAGTTGAAACAGATTGACGGACATCCTTGAGGGCTTTTGAACCTAATTCCTTTGCCGTTGCTAAAAATGTCTCAGCCTTAATTGGATTAGATTGCCACAGTTTTAAAGCAGTTTCTAATTGGAGATTTAAAGCAGTTAGAGAATGTCCTAATGAATCATGAATTTCACGAGCAATGCGGTTTCTTTCTTCCAAGGTAGCTTGATTTTCAATTCGCATAGCATATTCGCGAAGTTTTTCATTAGCAATAGCTAGTTTTTCGCGACTGTGCCGTTCAGATAATACAGCATTCATCATCAACAATACAAAAACTAAACTCAGACCAAACACCAAAGACCAATTCAAGCTCAGAAATCGAAAACGTTCTTGAGCTTGTGGAGAAGATTGAAAACTGAATAATTGATATTTTAATTGTGTAGTCAGTAAAAATAAAGTAAATGACAGACTCGTCATGAATAAACGCCCAGGTAACTTAAAAATTAGGCAACTGCGAGTCACTAAAATTATATAAAGAAACGGAAAAAGACGAGCAAATCTTTCACCAAAAAGTCCAGTTACTAAAATCAATACAATTTGAAAAGTTGTGTATATTAATTTACTTTTATAATTACTTTTGGGTAACCATAACCCCATTAATGCAAAAATAATCAGACTATAAATTGATAATTCTGGCAAGAAATTACAAACTGATAAATCTGGAAATGTTCCACAAATTGATAGCTCTGCCCGTCTAGGGCGAAAGCGGCGTAAAGGAGGCGGGATAACTGCTATTAAAGCAGTGATTGTCAGTAATATCCATTCTAAATAAAGCAGAGACGGAAAAGGATGTTTTTTAATTTGAATTAGAGGATTCATGCTGATAACACCTAACTTTTCTAGAGACGCGATTAATCGCGTCTCTACCCCTAACTTTTGTAGAGAAGCGATTAATCGTGTCTCTACTCCTAACTCTTAACTTCTATTATTGTCAGTCACATTTGTCATAATTGAATCATGACTAAAGTCATGGGCATAACCGTGACTTTCTCCTCATGTGAGTATTGAAGATAAATTCTTATGATGGTGGCATCCACACAGGCAAGAACCACTAAATAAGTAATGAAACTCAAAACATTATCATTGATTGCAGGAGCGATCGCTTTAAGTTTAACTGCAACTTCCTTTGCTGTCGTAGCTCAAACAGCCTCTCCCTCACCCCTGCTCCTTGCACAAACTCCACAAAAAACAAAGGGCCCTTGGGCAGAATTGGGGCTAACCGATGCCCAAAAAAGCCAAATTCAGGCAATTCGCCAGGATAGCCGTGCTAAATGGGAAGCAGTTTTGACTCCAGAACAAAAAGCAAAGTTAGAAGCAGCTAAGCAAGCGCGTCAGGCTCAGCGCCAAGCAGGTCAACAAGGTCAACGCCAAGCGGGTCAGCGTCGAGGTGGATGGAAGAACTTTGCAGACTTAAATCTGACCGAAGCACAAAAAACCCAAATGCGACAAATCCGAGAATCCGAGAAACAACAAATTCAAGGAGTCTTAACCTCCGAACAGCGGCAAAAACTCGAACAAATTCAGCAAAACTTCAAACAGCGTCGTCAACAACGCAATTCTCAATAACCTCTAATCTTTAACAAAAGAGTTAATCAGTTTGAGATGAGCACTGTTGCCCATCTCATCCCAAGATAGATTATGATGCAACCCTCTGCCGCTTCCCCAAATCTTCCTGCTCGCATACAAAAACTATTAGATCTACTCGATCGCTTAACAGAAATACAGGGAAAAAATGTTTCTCAAATTGTCGAAATAGAAAAATTGCGTTCCCTTCCTACTGCCACATTTGGCAGAACTTGGGCAAATTTCCTCCACGAACACAACCTAACACCCTTCACCACAGGTAGCCGCCGCAAACAACTCCATGACGGGGTTCACGTTCTCACAGGTTACGGCACAGACCCCATTGGCGAAGCAGAATTACAGGCATTTTTATTAGGTACAAAATTTACTATCACTAACTTGATGCTGGGGCTGGGATTGTTGCGAGTCATCCATAAAAACTTAAATTCTCAACAACAATTTAGTTGGGATCGACTCTGGCAAGCATACCAACGCGGTCTTCACTCCAACTTTGATCCAGATACTTGGCAACCGGAAAAACTGTGGCACTTACCCTTGACTAATGTCCAGGCACTTTTTTCCATAGCCTAAGAATTAAAGAATTATACAGACTTCTTGCAGAAGATGGGAAAGGGGAAAAATCAATCTCCTTTCCCTTTCCCTATTTTTAAGCTAGGAGTAGGGAGATGAGAGAGCAAGGGAAAAGAGTTTTTCCCTCTGCCCCATACCCCATACCCAATGCTCCATGCCCATTTTGTTTTCAATTCAATGGAATAGACATACTTAAATAGGACTTACGCAAACTCTATCAATTCTTGGCGTTCTTCTCTTCGAGACGCTTCGCGAAGGCGTCTTGGCGGTTCGATAAATTAAGCTTTTTCGTGATTTTTGCGTAAGTCCTGTTAAAAATGAAATCATTGTACGTTAGCTCAGTTGTGCTAACCACTGCAACTTGCTATAATCACTCACACAACAAGAGTGTAAAATCTCTTGACCCCTAAACCCCGTAGTGATTTGGCTTTGCTAAATCACTACTCCCCATCCTCGATTTTGAAGCTAGTCAACAGCGGGAAAATCTTCCAAGCAAAGATCAAAAGGTTGCTTCCCTCCACTCCATAGAGACGCAATTAATCGAATATCTAACTACTCCCTATTTTGAAGCTAGCTTTTTCAAGATGTCTAAAGAATTTCCTATTGGTAGTAAAGTCCGTGTTGTAGCGCTACCGCCCTACGTCAAAACTGCTGAACCTATGCCCATGCTTCGCCCCCCCGATGTAATTCACATTGGCGAAGAAGGTATAGTTCTTGACCGTAGACCCGGCGGATATTGGGGTATTCGCTTCGCTAAAGGCGCCTTTCTCCTAGATAGCCAATACATCGAAACTACAGATATTTCTCCCGAATCTGAATCAGAGTGAGATTAGTAGCAACCAGGAATTGTAAACTTGTGTAAAGTTGTCATTCTGGTTTGCACCATGATTTCACGCCGCACTTTTTTAAGCATATTATTTGCCAGCTGTATTTCTATTATCAGCTGGCTGAACTTTATCCCTACTGCCGATGCTCTTGGTGGTAAACTTCCTACAATTAATCAACCTGCACCAGAGTTTACCTTGCCAACCAACACAGGTGATGGCAAAATTTCCCTCTCTGACTTTCGCGGTAAGTGGGTAGTTTTGTACTTTTATCCCAAAGATTTCACTTCCGGTTGTACTATAGAAGCTCGTCGTTTCCAGGAAGATTTACCCAAATATCTGGAAAAAAACACTCAAATTCTCGGTGTGAGTGCTGATGACATTGATTCCCACGCTAAATTTTGTGATTCAGAGGGACTAAAATTTCCTCTGCTGGCTGACACAGACGGTTCAGTGAGTAAAGCTTACGGTTCGTGGCTGAGTTTCTTATCTATGCGCCACAGTTTTATTATCGATCCTCAAGGTACTTTGCGGGAAACTTTTGTGAAAGTTAACCCAACTATTCACAGTTCAGAAGTACTAGCACGACTAGAAAAATTACAATCTGCGGCTTCTTAAATATAGCAGAGAAGCGCAACCCAACAATACAGTGGGTTGCGCTTAATTCTTGTAGAGTCTTTGTCTGTTGAATGTGCTGCTAAATTTAAATCGTCAATATAAAACCGTTGAATATTAAATCGACAAAATTATCACCTAAAAGCCTCACTTGAATTCCTCCAGTGATTGCCTTCATATCTGCCTGAGATAGTTTCCGTACTTTAACTTGATTGTCAGGTTGTAAGTCAGTAATTTTGATTCTGGACATATTTTTTGCTTCAGATTTTTTGAAATCTAGGAGAATTTTCGTTTGATTAACTAGCAATCTCATCAACCAAAAGTTATAAAATTTAGTGTTTACATACTTTTAAAACAGACATTATTGTAATTAATTATTTTTTGTTAATAACGTTTGAAAGTATAATTTTTGTCTTGGAGATACACTAAATTCAGTGTTTTTATATTTCCATTTCATCCAAAATCTATTACAACATTTAAAGCTTGTCACGCCACTACAGATACTTACTTAGATTTTTTCATAAATCAAATCAGATTCCTATAAAGGTGTTTGTAGTAAAGACTTTAGTCTTTATTTTTTTTAAGCACTAAAGTGCTGACTACAAACCTATAATTGACATAAACTGCTAGCTATTTAGGCACAATAAACCCATATTTTTTGAGTACATCTTTGGCTTGAGCGCTAGATAAAAATTGGACAAACTCCTTTGCAGTAGAAGGATTTTTACTGCTTTTGAGGACAGCGATGGGATAGACTATCGGTGAGTGAAATTTCTCATCAGCAGCGACTACAACTTTTACCTTGTTGGAAATTTTGGCATCAGTGGCATAAACTAGACCGGCTTGGGCGTTACCAGTTTCTACTGCTGCTAAGACTTGACGCACGTTGTTAGCAAAGACTAATTTGGGTTTAAGGCGATCGTAAAGTTTCAATTTCTTTAAAACTTGCTCTCCATATTGCCCTGCTGGTACGCTTCTGGCTTCACCGATCGCAATTTTCTTAATCTTCTCATCAGTTAAATTATAGAAGCTAGTGACACCCACAACATCCTGAGCTACTACCAAAACCAGACGGTTATTTGCTAAATTACCACGGCTACCTGGCAAAAGGAGTCCTTTTTGTTCTAAGGCATCTACTTGTTTTTTTCCTGCTGAAATAAAAATATCCGCTGGCGCACCTTGCTCAATTTGTTGCTGTAAAGCACCAGAAGCCCCAAAGTTATAAGTAATATTCACATTTGATTTACTTTGTTGGTACAGAGGCTTAATTTCTTCCAGTGCATCTTTTAAGCTAGCGGCAGCTGACACAAGTATGTTGTTTGGCTGTGCAGTTACGAGAGAAGGAGTAACTAACGGTAAACCAATTGCTAGCAATAAACCAGCAACTGCAATACCCAAAAAGCCAAGAATTTGTCTTCTTTTCATGGAAAAGGCGCTTAAGAGGTTTTTTTCATCAAATTGATACTAGCTAGAATCCTACCAAAAATACCAAAATTTACCCAACTATATCGGTAAAATATTCTATTGGATGTTCATCAACACACGTCGCCAAAACCCTAGATTTTTTGTCTAGCCGTGTCAATGCCTTGCAGGACAAGCGTTTGAGGTCGGTTTTTGTTAAACTGAGCAAAAGCGATAGTTTGATAGCCGTGGGAGTTTCAGTTATGCCTTCTCCATTTCCCGGTATGAATCCCTATCTAGAACATCCTTCTCTGTGGGCAGGAATCCACCATCGGTTAATTACAGCGATCGCCAACGATCTTGCCCCTAAGCTTCGTCCCAAGTATATTGTGGCGATCGAGGAGCGTGTGTATGAGGTGAATGGAGATACTGCACTGCTTGTGGGCATACCCGATGTTTCGGTGCAAAGTTCGCTCTCTTTACCGCCACCGACTGAATCCAATCTTGCAGTTGCTCCAACAACCCAGCCCATTGAGGTGATGCTACCCTTACCAGAGATTCTGACAGAAGCATACTTAGAAATTCGCGCTGTGGAAACTGAGGAGGTTGTGACCATCATTGAGGTGCTTTTTCCAAAAAATAAACAGGTAGGAATTGGGCGGCTCCAATACGAAACAAAACGGCTCAAGATTTTGGGCAGTGCAACTCACTTCGTTGAAATTGATTTATTGCGCCAGGGGAATCCAATGCAAATGGTCGGAAATTTTTTGCCAAGCCTCTATCGGATCGTGGTGAGTGATAGCGAAACTCGTCCCAAAGCTAAACTTTATGGGTTTAATTTGCAAGATGAAATTCCTGATTTTTCAGTGCCGCTTAGGGCTGGCGAACCTAAACCAATTATCAACTTAAATCTATTACTCAATGATATTTACAACCAGGGCAGTTACGATTTAAGAATTAATTACAGCCGCCCTCCAATTCCTACTTTGTCAGAAGCAGATATGGCTTGGGTAAATGAGAGATTGCAAGAGCAGGGATTGAGGTAGAGTGGCATCATTCCTCAACTATTTCCAAGAACTGCGCTTCGCTTAACTGCGTGATTCCCAACGAAATAGCTTTTTCTAGCTTAGAACCAGCATCTTCTCCTACTAGCAAATAATCTGTCTTTTTACTAACTGAATCAGTTACTTTCCCTCCAAACTTTTGAATTAATGCCTTGGCTTCATCACGCTTTAAGGTCGGCAATGTCCCGGTAATTACAAAAGTTTTTCCAACGAATTTTTGATTGCTACTATTAACTACTGCTGTTGATTCTGTGGCAGTAAATTGCAATCCTTTTGTTTGCAACCGTTCTATTAACGTTTGGTTGGCATCAATCCGAAACCATTGATAAACAGATTGAGCAATTTCCGCACCAATACCATAAATACCCTCAATATCGGACTGTTTTGCTGTCGCTAATTCTTCCACAGTGGAATATTTCTGAGTCAACAATTGAGCATTCACACTGCCGACATGACGGATGCCTAAACCATACAATACCCTTGACCAAGGTTGGTTTTTTGATTGAGCGATCGCATCCACTAATTTCTCTGCCGACTTTTTACCCATTCTTTCCAAATCATATAATCTTTCTTCTGTCAACTCGTATAAATCGGCAACGGAATGCACTAAACCTTTATCAACCAGTTGGTATACCAACTTTTCACCCATACCTTTAATATCTAAGGCGTCACGGCTGACCCAATGTTCAATGGAACCTTTGAGAATTGCCGCACAAGAAGCATTGACGCAGCGAGTCACAGCCTCACCTGATTCTCGCACCACCGATTGACCGCACACTGGGCAATGGGTAGGCATAATAAAAGGTTCGGTGTCAGCAGGGCGAAGTTCTTTGAGTACTCTGACCACTTCTGGGATGATTTCCCCGGCTTTGCGGACAATCACAGTGTCGCCAATGCGGATATCTAATTGAGCAATGCGATCGCTATTATGTAAAGTAGCGCGGGAAACTGTCGTACCCGCCAGTTGCACTGGCCGCATCTGGGCTAACGGCGTTAACGCCCCGGTTCTACCGACATTCACAGCTATATTTTCCACGCGGGTGGGCGCTTCTTCGGCTGGATACTTCAAAGCCACCGCCCAACGAGGGAATTTCTGCGTAAAGCCTAGTTGTTCTTGAAGTTTAAAAGCATCCAACTTCACTACTACCCCATCAGTCATGTAGGGTAAATTCAGTCGTTCCGTATCCCAGTATTCGTAATATTCTGCCACTTCTTCTAGGGAAGCACACAATTTATGGTTGGGGTTGACTCGAAAACCCATTTTTTCTAACAACTCCAAGGCTTCCCATTGGGTATTGGCAATACTAGCGTCATCTCTACCGGGAATATGCAAGGTGTAAGCAAAGAAATCTAGTCGCCGCTTAGCAACAATGCGCGAGTCTAATTGCCTGAGTGTACCAGCTGCGGCATTTCGAGGATTAGCAAATAATTGTTCGCCTGCTTTTTGCCTTTCTTCGTTGATTTGTTTAAACACTTCCAACGGCAAAAAAGCCTCGCCTCGGACTTCCACCCTTTCTAAAATTTCTAAACCTTCAAAATTCAACCGCAGAGGAATTGAGCGAATTGTCCGCACATTTTGGGTGATATCTTCACCCATAACTCCATCACCCCTGGTTGCACCCCTGACTAAAATCCCATTTTGGTAGGTCAAAGCCAAGGCAGAACCATCAATTTTTAGTTCGCTGACATATTTCACTGAGTCTAGTTTCGGTGCTTGTCGCCGCCAACGTTGTTCCCAGTTTTGTAACTCAGTAATATTAAACGCATTTTCCAAACTGTACAAAGGAATGTTGTGACGCACCGAGGTAAACTGAGTTGCTGGTCTCTCACCCACACGCTGAGTCGGACTATCTGGTGTGGTTAATTCTGGATACTGAATTTCCAGTTGTTGTAATTCCCGATATAACTGGTCATAGATTGCATCCTCCATAATTGGAGTATCTAAGACGTAATAAGCGAAGCTTGCTTGTTGCAATAATTGGCGCAGTTCTTCTGTGCGCTTTACTAAAGTTTGAATCTGTGTCATGAGATTTTTTGTAAAATACTACGAATAAAAGTTAAAGACGATAAAACCTGCCATAAGCAGGTTGTGGATGCATAACCTTACACTGGGAGTCAGGTGGCTTTGGGTTTAAACAAAAACATCTACTTTTCTAGGTTACTAAATTTAATACCAATAGTCCCATCCATCGGTGCAGTTAATAGATTCCTATTTAATTCCAGAAAATCGAGATGAGATCTTTACAAAGATTCATTTGGGTCAACTAATGGCATTAAAAGTGCCATAATTAAGGAATATGCTGTTCAAGCTTTAGATATTCGACGAATTATTCTCTGTCTTCATCCTCCAGAAATATTGCACTAGACAATTAAATACTACAAGTTGTATTATAAATTTAGTTTTGAACTACAAATACTACAATGTTCTCGACGATCGGCAAATTCTCTTCAACCATTGATAGCATGATGCATTGTCAACCGAGCAAGGGTTCAGGCAGAATACCTGGCGCGTATGCGTTTGAGAGGGCGTATCGGTTATTAGTGGCTCAGCGTGCAAGTGAAAGCATTATAGGAGCGATCGCTCTAGTATTCAATCCAGATCGAATAATCGACAGCGGGAGGTGCAACTGTCTCATAGCGCCCATAACTAGGGAAAAAGTACCAACGACCTGACCCCCGCTCCTGGTAACCAGAGGTGGGGGTTATTTTTATGAGGAGTTTTTACACATGCAAGTCCAGCAGCAAACTCAGCAACCACACATACTACAAAATTCGGTGGTAGTCTTCTCCAAGAACTACCTACCATTGGCACGCATCAACATCAAACGAGCAATAGTACTGTTAGTTACTGGTCAAGCAGAATCATTGGATTTTGGCAGTACAAAGCAGTGGGAAGTCCGTTCGCCCAGTGTTGTACTACAAGTTCCGGAACATATCCGTTTGACAACGGGTAATCCAGAACGACACTGGAAAGTACCTCCTGTGAATCGTCGTGAAGTACTCAAGCGCGATAACCACACCTGCCAATACTGTGGTAGTGGTAAGCGTTTAACCCTTGACCATGTGATTCCTCGTTCCAAAGGTGGACAACACACCTGGGATAACGTTGTCACAGCTTGCGAGAAGTGTAACTCAACCAAGAGCGATCGCCTTCCTCATGAAGCTTCTATGGTACTCAAAACCAAACCCAAAGCTCCAATTCACCCCGCCGTAGCCTTTGCAGAGCATTTTTGGAGCGTACAACGCCTGAATGAAAACGAGTAAGGGACTTCCAGATAAAAAAATATACAACTTTTCTTGTGGGGTGGACATCTTGTCCGCCCCTGTTTACGGGCGGGCGAGACGCCCACCCCACAAGAGTGGATAATTTATTTCTTGGTAATCCCTAATTCATTCGGCTATGTCTGTAAACGGGAATATACACCTATTCCAATAAATGTAGAGACGTTGCATTGCAACGTCTCTATTCATATTTTTTCACCAACATTGTAGAGAAATCGTAATTGTTGCAATCCTGGCAAAATGACATTGGATTTATATAATTGTCAAATCCATTAAATCATTCTCAAGTACGTGAAAAAAACAAAAGTATGGCTATTAACGATACTCGTTGTAGGAATAGTAGCAATCAATATCATCGCCGGACATAGCAATTCCCTCAAAGCTGCTTCATCTATAGGAAAAGACACCCTAACGATGATTACTTCACCAGATTATCCGCCTTACGAGTTTTATGATACTAAAAGCGGTGAAAATCAAATTGTTGGCTTTGATATCGATATTGCTAAAACCCTGGCTGAAAAACTAGGGTTTAAACTTAAAATCATGGAATCAGATTTTAATGGCTTAATTCCTGCACTCCAAGCAAATCGAGCAGACTTTGTGATGGCTGGGATGACTCCAACTCCAGAACGTCAAAAAAATGTTGATTTTTCAATTATTTATTATGAAGCTAAAGATACGATTGTGGCTGCTAAGGGTAGCAATCTGAAACAGCCGCAAGACTTATCAGGAAAAAAAGTTGGAGTGCAACTAGGAACCATACAAGAGCAAAATGCTAAAAAGATTGCCGAAAAAGTTACGGGTATTCAACTAAAGCAACTTAACAAAGTTCCGGAAGTAGTTCAAGAAATCAAATCTCGACGAATTGATGCGGCAATTGTTGAGGATACCGTAGCGAAAGGATTTGCCCAAGCTAACCCAGATTTAGAATTTAATGTTATTCCTTCAGAAGAAGTAAGTGGATCGGCGATCGCATTTCCCAAAAATTCTACTTTAGTCGAACCTTTTAACAAAGTCCTGCAACAAATGAAGGACGATGGCACGTTAAACAAACTAATAAATAAGTGGTTTTCCCAGAACATTATTACCGACACTAAATCCTCAACTCCTGCCAAAACCGGATTAAATCTCGACTTCACAAGAATATTTCCAGATATTCCCTTTATTCTGCGGGGAATTCCTTTAACTTTGTTATTCACGCTATTATCTGTGACTTTGGGCTTAATTTGGGGAACAATACTTTCTCTAGCAAAAATTATCGGCATAAAACCACTTACCTGGGTTGCAAATGCTTACACCTCTATCTTCCGAGGCACGCCCTTGCTGTTACAATTGGCGTTGGTTTATTACGCAACACCCCAACTTACAGGCTATGACATTTCGGCATTGGAAGCAGGAGTTTTAACTTTTACCCTAAATTCTGGCGCTTATATGTCGGAAACCATCAGGGGTGGAATTCAAGCTGTAGATAAAGGACAAACTGAAGCGGCGTTGTCTATGGGTGTTCCTTATCAGTTGATGATGTGGGATGTGATTTTACCCCAAGCCTTGAAGAACATTCTGCCAGCATTAGTAAATGAAACTATTGGACTGTTGAAAGATTCTGCTCTAGTTTCAACAATTGGTGTGGTAGAAATATTACGCAGTGCCCAAATTGTTGGCGCAAATAAATATATTTATTTTGAACCCTTGCTGTTTGCAGGGTTAATTTATTATGTTTTGGTTATGGGTCTGACCTTCGGCGCATCCACTTTAGAAAGGAGATTACGGCAAAGTGAGTAATGCAGTAATTCGCACGGAATTCTTGTGTAAATCCTTTGGTCAACTCGACGTACTTAAAGATATTTCTACTGAGATTTATCAAGGCGAAGTCGTTGCCATATTAGGGCCTTCTGGTTCTGGTAAGTCTACTTTTTTGCGATGCATGAATTTGCTAGAACAACCCACCAGAGGCAGAGTTTATTTTAAGGAGCAAGAAATTACTAATCCTAAAGCAAACATCGCTAAGGTTCGTCAACATTTAGTGATGGTATTTCAACATTTTAATTTGTTTCCCCACATGACAGTGCTGCAAAATGTCACCTACGCACCCATCAAGGTGAAAAAAATAGACAAGCAAAAAGCGCAGGAACATGGTTTAGAATTGCTGGCGAAGGTAGGTTTAGAGCCAAAAGCCAATGTTTACCCGTCCAAATTATCTGGAGGACAGAAACAGCGGGTAGCGATCGCTCGTGCATTAGCAATGGAACCAGAGATGATTTTGTTTGATGAACCCACCTCTGCTTTAGATCCAGAAATGGTAAAAGATGTGCTGGAAGTGATGAAAGGTTTAGCCTTATCTGGAATGACAATGGCGATCGTTACCCATGAAATGGGTTTCGCCAGAGAAGTCGCCAGTAGAATTATGTTCCTCGATCGCGGAACCTTAGCAGAAGATACAGCTCCAAGTGAGTTTTTCCAAAATCCTAAATGCGATCGCGCCAAGCAGTTCTTGGAAAAAATGCTTTAGCCAAAGCTACCCGCCACCAGCATAGCTGCCTTCTTCAACTTTTCTCCATCCAGGTTGCACCATCAAACTTTTTTTGCGCTACTATGATAACGATTCTCATTATTGTAAGATATAGTCAGTTACCTAATCCAGTCCCAGGACAAGAACTACTAACATTTTTGAAATTCACGTAAGGTTGAATTGATTATGACTCAACTAACAGCATCAACTTCAAACCCAAGCCTTGATATTCCTAAACAAGGAATGCCTGTTACTATCATCACAGGATTTTTAGGTAGTGGTAAAACTACACTACTAAATCAAATTCTCAAAAATAAACAAGATTTAAAAGTTGCCGTACTCGTGAATGAGTTTGGTGATATTAACATCGACAGCCAATTGTTAATTTCTGTAGACCAAGATATGGTAGAACTAACCAATGGCTGTATCTGTTGTACTATAAATGATAATTTAGTTGATGCAGTCTATCGAGTTTTGGAACGAGAAGACAGGATTGATTATTTAGTTATTGAAACGACTGGTGTTGCCGATCCACTACCAATTATCTTAACTTTTTTAGGCACAGAATTAAGAGATTTAACAAACCTAGACTCTATTATCACAGTTGTAGATAGTGAAGCATTTAATGAAGAACATTTCCATAGTGAAGCTGCTTTAAAACAGATTACTTATGGAGATATTATTCTCCTAAATAAAACAGACCTTGTAACTCCAGAAAAATTGAAAGAAGTAGAAAATTTCATCCACAATCAGAAAAATTGTGCAAAAATTCTGTATACCAAACATGGGGAGGTAGCCTTACCATTAATTTTAGGCGTGGGGTTAACTTCGACAAATGACTATATCAGCAATGATACAAAAGATATTCATGAACATGAACATCACCACCACGATCGCGAACATCATGAGCATGAACATCATGACCACGAACATCATGAGCATGAACATCATAAACATCACTCTCATCATTTAGAAAATGATGGATTTGTCTCAATTTCTTTCCAAACTGATAGACCATTTGATGTCCATAAATTTGAGAACTTTCTCACTGAAGAAATGCCAGCGGATGTATTTCGAGCCAAAGGCATTTTGTGGTTTAGTGATAGTGATTTGCGGCATATTTTCCAATTGAGCGGTCCTCGCTACAGCTTACATGCCGATGAATGGCAGACTCCACCTCAAAATCAAGCAGTTTTTATTGGTAGAAATTTGGATATTAGCCAAATTTACTCACAACTTAACAATTGTTTGGCATAGTTAATAAGAATAAATTGATAGGGGCGCAAAGCTTTGCGCCCCTACAGATTTTTGGCGTGTTACAAAGATTTTTTAAATTGGTATAAGCAGTCAGGAATCTTTATTGCACACAGTTAGGGTTGCCACCAGGAGTAGCATCAGGATAAAAAGTGCGGACGCCTCCATCTCTCCTGACAAATACTGTTTTAAACGTGTTACCCTCATCACTCACAGTCCAATGACAAACAGTATTAGTAGAACTGGTATTGGGGTTCTTTTTATAAGCTAAAGTTGCTATTGAAAGAATTTCTTCAGCGCTGAGAGTGTAAGGATAACCTTTGATTGAAGACTGAGCGGTGCTATTACCTACTTTAACAATTGCACCAATAGTATAAATAGCATTAGGAACAACTTCTTCGTTGGATGTGTTGTTATTTATTCGTCCAGCTAAACCCTTTTCTTGAAGTTCTTGATAACGGCCAATAAAGTGTAATCCACCAATTGAACCTCCTGCCACAGGTTCTCCACAGAAAATATGTTCAAAACCTTCTGCATTAAACCAAACATTAGTCAAATCAGCTAAGAATTGTGCATCGGAAGTGCGTCCTACAACCAAATATCCCCCTACATATTGTTTAATATTTGCCAAAACAGTAGGATTATTTGTCATCATCAACTGGAAGTTAGAAGGACTGACAGCTGTGCCAGGTTGTCCGCAAAGATCGGTCACAGCTGTGTCAAAAGTATTTAGAGTTCGAGTAGTAGGAGTTACATCTGCTGGGCTACCGTATGCTAGTCCAGATACAGGATTGTTGATATTGTCAAAGAATGGAACAGAACCAGCAGGTAGAGAGGGAGAACCAGAAGATCCATAATCAGTAATTACAATATCATCGATGTTAGTTCTGTTGGAACTTCCATCAGTTTTGCGAACTTCGCAGCGAACTATGCCAGAAATATTAGGTGTGAAAGTTGCAGTTTGAAGAGTTTTAGAACTTGTTGTAACTATTGAACCTACTGCTGTCCATGAGGTGCCGCTGGTGGTCGAACACCACAATCCCCATGTCGTGTTAGCATCATTACCATATTTGGCATGTTTGATTGTAACTGTGCCAGCACCTGTGGTGCGATCGAATTTCATTGTAATTTTGCCACTGTTACGAACGCGAACAGATTGCGCTCCGTTTTTGACATCGGCTGAAGTGTTGCCAATTAGGGCTTCATTTAAATTCCAAGTCCCTGTACTGAGATTGACATCAGCCCCAGCATAAGCTCCTTTTTGGCCAGACTCAAAACCTTCTGAAATTGTGGCGCTAATTGCTCGGAAGACAGTAAATGAAAGCAGGAAGACCGCTCCTCCTGCTATTTTTAATGGTAAACTTAATTTCAGCATACTCAACAGAATTAAATATTCAATCACTAGTTTTAAAGTTGATTGGTTATCTGCTGATTAACTTTTTTTTAAAATAGTTTTTTAACCCTGTTTTTTCATTTTTTGTGAAAAAAAGGGTTAAATAGTACAGAAGATGTATTTGGGAGGGATCACCATCTACAAAAACAGAGATTGAACAGTCAAATCCTTCAAAGTAATGGTGAAGTTACGCTGTTCTGCTGTGGCAATGAATGAGACAATTGCTTCACATGCTACAGCAACAGTTAATATTACTAAATTTCGTGCCAACGGATAATCACAAACATCATCATTCATCTCAGAGGGCACGCGATAAACGTCATTCCAAATCACCTCTGCATAATCAGCCGCTAGCCCAACATGAAGACAAGGAATTCTAAATTTATCGGCATAATCTTTGACTATTTGACGTGCTAAGCTATTGTCAAAAACATCAATAATTAGCTCGCTGTCTTGGAGTAATTGATTTACATTTGCTGATGTCAATTCTTTTGTTTTGGCATCAACTTTAGTACCAATTGCTCGATATAAATTGTTTGCCAAAATTTTTGCTTTGAATGCTCCGACATCAGAACGATAGTAAGGCTGGGTGGAAAGATTACGTTCCTCAATACGATCGCGATCGATTACCGTCAGTTTATCAAAACCAGACCGAGCCAAGTTTTCTGCAATGTTAGCTCCTAACGCTCCCGCCCCACAAATAGTTACAGGATAGTTTTTCAACTTTGCCATCACAGCATTGCTGCGGTAAAGCTGTTCGTGAAAAAAAATACTCATTGTCCTTACCACTCTTGTTGTTCGATAACAGCAACCAAAGATTGCAAGTCAAAGTCGCGATCGTATCCACTCAGGCAAATACCAGAACTGATTACAGTCAAGTCAGTTTTGGCGATCGCACTACTATGGCGAACACCATCAGCCGTTGTCCAATCGACTGTCCAGTAATCGCCGCGATCTTGGAACTGTTTTAATTCACCGCCACCCATCTGCAATGCTTTTTTCAATCGTTTTTCATCCTGTTGGGGTTGAGCAAAGCCATCAATTCGCGCAGTTGCTAATTCATACACTGTGCGAATTTCTGGAGTCATACCTTTGAATTGCAATTCTTCAACGGGAACGAGTTGCTTAACCGCAGATTGCAGAGTTTCAACAATAGCCGGATCGGTGCGGCGATCGATTTCCTCAAACCAGCAGGATTGTCCATTCCAGCGAACGATAATTTGGTCAAAAATGATACCTTCGGTTACTAGATGGATGGCGATCGGTTTCACCACCTGCAACCGTTGACGCACATCTGCTTCATTCACAGGGTATGCTAACCAAGTTTGTCCCCGCAGTTGGTGTGCTAACCGCAGTCGGATTTGGGGAAAGTGTTGCAGATATTCGGCAATTTGGGGTAAATCAGCCTCTTCCACAACCGTTGCTGTCTTCTCATCTAGAGGCTGAAAGATTCCCCAACCTTCAAATTTACTAGGCTTTGGTCTAAAGGTGTAGACCATCCCTGCTACTCGCGTGCGAACTCGTCCACCTTTTACACAAGGTGCAAGGAATTGAGTGTTACACAACTGTGCTTCTGCGTTAGCAATTTGGTTGATTAGTTTAAAAATGTTAGTCATGACTAATATTAATTATTTAAAATAAAGCTACAGATGCAACACTAGAAAGCTAGATAAAATCTAACTTTCTTAATTACGAATTCCAAGTTTTGATAATAATTTCCTGCGTGCAAGTTGGTGGAGCATTGCGTTTTCTCAGTTACTAGAGGGACTCCGCTGGTGAGTTGTTACACACTCTTTTAAAGATGGCTACTTCTAAGCCGACTTTCCAGGTTCTTCGCACTCCCCTTTCACAAACGCCCACTGCATTTGGCAGTGTTACCTTCCTCTCGTACTAGTATGTAGGCTCCACGAGTTAGGGCACGCAGGATGATTTCAAACCAAGTTGTAAAATTGTTGGGTGCATAAGCAATACACAATGCACCCATGATTAAATCTACTTATCGTCTCGCACTGGCAACGGCATATCTAGAATCTCCATCAGCAAATCTAGACGAGAGGGACGCGTTAGGAGTGGGACGAGGTTTGGCAAGCTGTAGTAGTCACCCTCGAAGGTGAAGGTATCCACAGGTACTTGCTGCTGCTTGAGTTGACTTTCCACCCAGTTGTAATGACTACCTACACGGACAATCACCACATTAGGCATTACCGCAAACTCTCGGCAATAGGTCTTGTAGACTTCACCGAAGTAAGGAGCAGCATTTTCGCCTTCATCTGTCACCAGAATAATCTGGTCAACAACCTGCTTCTTCTTCCGCATTGCTTCCAATGCAGAACCGATACTAGTACCACCGCCTGCATTGATGTGCTGGAAAGCACGCTCCCAGTCGGTTAACTCCTTGCCCTTTGCTGTGACAGCGTAAGGAATGGTGTCGAAGGCGTAGACAAACAGTTCTGCTTGAGTGATACCAGAGATAAGCGCACCGAGTTGCTTACCAAGGGCGATCGCATTTTCCATTGAACCAGATTTATCCACTAATAAAGCAGTTGGACGAGCGATCGCACCACGCCGTTTTACCTGTTCGTTGGTTACTTTTTCCAAACGGGCAACGGTGTCTGCGTCTAAATCTGCGGTATCTGCGGCAACTTGAGCTTTGAATGCTGCCACACGTCCACTTTTAGAAGCTTCTTCCAGCTTTGAATCAATCAACTTCTTGACTTCTGGGTGATCCATTGCGCCTCTAGCCTGGAGTGACTTGAGGTTATTGATCGTTTCCTGGGGAGTCATGCTGTTGATTAACGCCACCAGCACAACAGGCGTGAGTTGTTTGATTGCACCGATCGCAATGGTGTAAGGAATGTTAAACTCCACAATCAGCCGTGCTTGTTCTGCGGCACTTTCCGCCTTAGCAACCCGCTTGAGGATATCTGCTAAGGAACCCTCTGGAGGAGTATCGCGAAACAGAATTGCATTTGCTCGTTCATTTGGTTTGATGTGCAGCGAAGCATAGAGGTGCTTCATTGCCTTACGACCCCGCAGCGCAGCGCGATCGAACAAAGCCGGATTGCTCTCACGTGTCTTCAGGTAACGCCGTACAGCAGTCCGAGCCGAACGAGGCAATTTATTTTGCTGCTGTTTCATAAAGTCCACTACACGCGCCACCTGATAAGGTGGAAACTCTTGCAGCATAATAAATCCGGCATCGCGGTGTTCAATCAAATTGCTGGTTAGCAAGTGAGCAACAAACACTTCCTTGTGGTCGCGGACATCACCATGACGCTGATACCAGACTGCCAAGTGTCCATAGAAAATAGGATCGAGTTCAACAATTAACTTGTGAATTTCTGCGACTTGCTCAAGTTTGCGGTGAGGCGTTGTCAGCAAACTATTGAGCATTTCTAGGCGCAGGTCACGTTCTGCGGTATTCATAGTAACCTCCTCTAATTGTGATGGATGAGGAGGCAGATGTTGTACGCGGGGCGATCGAGTCACCGCGCAAGTTGCAGAGTTATGTAAGCTTCTGCGATCGGGGCGCGACAACAACTGCCAAAGTATTGGGGATTGGGTATTGGGGACTGGGGATTGGGTATTGGAAAATTAGGATTTTTAATCAATCTTAATTCCCTAGTCCCCAATCACCATTACTTCAGAGAAACAACTGCTCCTGCTTCCTCTAACTGTTGTTTGAGAATTTCAGCTGCTTCCTGATTCAGTCCTGTCTTAACTACTTGAGGCAGAGATTCCACAAAGTCTTTTGCTTCTTTAAGTCCCAAGTCAGTCACCGTCCGGATGACCTTGAGTAAGGCAATCTTTTTCTCTGCTGGAACCGATACCAACAAGACATCAAATTCCGTTTGAATCTGCGGTTGAGTTTCATCCTCATCTCGCTTGTCAATCTTAAGGAATTTCGGTGTGGATACATCGACATTGAAAGTTACTTCAATCTGCTTTACTAATTGACCAGTTTCATTAACATTTAGAGACTTAATTTGTTCTAAAATTTCCAGAGTTTTTACAGACATATCAGCCTCTACCCATACCAAATAGCAATAATTAGTTTTGTTTTGATTTACAAAAAACAGCTTTGTAACTACAGCAGATTTCAAGTAACGTCAAACGAACAACCTCAGCTATGTAGAATATAAAGCTTTTTTATTACTGAATTCAGAATTCAGGATTCTGAATTCTGAATTCTTATTTTTAATCACCTCGTGCAAGTTGAAAAAGCTGTTGATTCACACATAGGATTTGAACCTATAATTGCTTGATCTGAAGTCAAGTGCCTTACCATTCGGCTAGTATGTAAGCTTTTTCGGTTAGGGCACGAAGTGAAAATTTTAGTTTTGAGAAATTTGATTTAAAATAAATCGAATTTGTTTTTTACTACACTGCTGTTTCTTGACAGCGTAAATTCTGCAATCTCTATAAGTGTCGGCACGAGAAGAATGAATGAAACCTTTCAGAATATCCTGCACATAATTAGTTGGTGGTGGAGGAAAATCTTCAAAGGTAATTAGATACCAAATATCGTTGAGTTTGTGGTATTGATGATAACGATCGATGATGACAACATCTGTTTCTTGTTGCGTTTGCATTTGCGTTTGCTTTCGAGGTATGTTCTCGACAGCACAAAGAATACCAGTTTCAGGATGGACATAAAAGCTATTGCGGTAACTTCCATCTAACAGAATTGGATGCCCACGGTCAGGCTTAGTATAAACATCACCGTCAATAATTTGTACGTGGCGTTCAACATAGTGCCACAAATGACTAATGACATGCTGTCCTACCATTGTTTTGGTATCCAATCGTTCACATAGTTGGCTGTAAACATCATTCCACAGTCGTCCAGCTTTTGAGCGCAAAAACCGACGCAAAGGGCCGAGATGATCTGAAAGATATTTGGTTTTTTTCGTTGCTTTAATCAAGTAGGGATTAAATAATCCGTCTTCACTTGCTTCTTTGGTGATGTTGTCTAATTGCTTTTTAAAACCGGTCACTTTTTTGAGACTAATTCTCTTACCAACGCGAGGACGTTCAATCACAATTTCACTTAAACGATGTTCGCTCATATCTCACTTTGTTTAAATATTGTTTTACTAGTTGAGTTTTGATTAAACATAAATTTGCGAACATCATTGAACTCACCTCCATGTAAGTAATTGGTTAATAGATAAATACAATTTCAATAATTGAAATTCCGCACAAGTTAGCAAAGCAGTTTTCACAGTTGCCTTTACCAATTTGGCTACGCTCCCATAAGTGGAAGCGACAGGAATCGAACCTGTATATCCGTTGCCGGATGGTGTGTAAGCTTTACAAGTTAGGGTGCGGAAAGAAGACACGGGGACGCAAAGAGTGGGAGACGCGGAGAATTTATCTAACCGTAGACAGCTTCAGGGCGCACAATTAAATCGCCACTGGGACGCCGATCTACTACGTAAGCAGAAAGGCGATCGCTATTTACATCTAAATGCCGTGCAACTTGTTCCTTCACTGCCATATCGTTCATATTTGCTGTGATTCCCAGTTGTGTTTCTACAACATCAACAGAACGCCCTTCAAATCGAATATGAACCATCACAATCACCTCTTTTTTTAATTACCAATTACGAATTATTTAGTGGATCTGATCGGAATCGAACCGATACCTTCCTTGTGAGAGTTACACTCACACCTCGTGCAAGTTGAAAAAGCTGTGGTAACACCCGCAGGAATCGCACCTGCAACTTTTCGTTTAAGAGACGAATGCTCTACTTTTGAGCTAGTATGTAAGCTTTTTCTGTCAGGGCACAAGTGAATCCAGGCGCTCTACCATTAGAGTTACAGACCCAAGTTTGTTTGGTCAGTGGAATCGTCGGGAATTGAACCCGAATCCTGCAACCGTCCGTTTGTTGGTTTCGGAGCAGGCGAACGCCAATCGCGACCCCAAAATTTCTAATTAGCTATTGAGTTTTCTTGGTTCTGAGATGTTTTGCCTTCGCCTTTTGGGGAGGCTTTTGTTTTCATATTACATTTGTAATACAAAAATTACATGGTGTCAAGGGGATACTACAAATTTTTTGGCTTATGAGACAGCCAGTAGTATGAATTTACAAAAAGTTGTAATTATTACAATTGCTAGCCAGGGAATTGGCGGAGGTTATGAAAGTTAGCAACGTGGGGTTATGGCGTTGTAAACATTACTAGAAGTGAGCTAAAGTCTAAAGCTACTATAGTTAAAAAACTATTATATTTTTGAAAAGAAAAATATGAGAGTATAAAATTTGCGCTTGGTTGGTTTCATCAATTTTGAGGACAAACAACTAATGCTGAAAATTTTTGTAACTTTTTTGTGTGCGATCTTCTTGAGCTTTAATATAGCGATCGCTAACGCTTGGGCAACTGGTGAGTTTTCTCAAACCTGTAATAACATTACTCTTGAAGGTTCAACCCTAACGGCTAGTTGCGAAAAAGCTGATGGATATACTCTTTCTCCAGCTTCTATCGACTTAAATCCATATATCGCAAATCTGGATGGCACCTTAAGCTGGGATGGAGATAAATTTGCTCTCACCTGCGACAATATTGGTTTAGCTGGTAAAAACAGACTCCGTGCTGAGTGTGAAAGAGCAGACGGACAAACATATCTAGGAACCTACATCAATCTTGACGAGCATATTGCTAATATTGACGGTCAGCTAAAGTTTGAATAACTTAGAACAGTCGCTATCTTCTAATCCCAAATTGGCAAAAGAAGTATTAGGGACTTCCAACAAATAAATTGTCCAATCTTGTGGGGTAGGTATCTTATCCGTCTTTTCTAGCAGGCAGCCGAGATGCCCGCCCCACAATTAGTAATTGGATAATCTCAGGATGCAATCTACTAAAAAAAAGGCACAACATATAATGTCAGACCAATTTACGTTTACTGTAACCAACAATACCGACTTAGCAATTACAGAGTTGTGGGCATCTCTCGATGATGATGAATGGTCTCAATTTACCCTTGCTGAAGAAGGGATTCCCGTAGGTGAAGCAGTAACAATTGCTTGGGCGGAATATACGAATGACTCGCCCTGTGAATGGTACATATCTGCTGTATTTGAAGATGAATCAGAAAGTGAGTCAGCCTTATTTAACTTCTGTGAAGAACCAGATTTAGTATTTGGATAAATTATTCTCTCATGTGTTGAGTGTTGACTATTGGCTGTTAACATCAATCACTGATATTTTGTAAAAATTAAATAGGATTGCTATACAGCAATCCTAAATCATTCGTGAAAACTGCCACAATAGAGAAGTTGCATTGCAACGTCTCTACAAAAAATTTTAGGGGTGGTTACATAACCACCCCTTTATTCCCCTCATATTAGAATTTAATTCCAACATCCTTTGTAGGATGTATATTTTACTTTGAAATATTAACTAAACTTTCAACTTGAGAACTAGCCAAGGTTGGTGCTGTAAAAATACGTGAGTAGAGGCTTGATGGTTGCTGGTGAGCAACGACTGGTAGAACTTGACGAGCATGAGCAGCTACTTCTACTGCCTTGACATCATAAGTCTGCGTTGCCAACTTGGGATAGAACCCGATACCGATGATTGGTAGCAGCAGACAAGCGGTGATGAACAGTTCGCGGGGTTGTACATCAGATACTACAGCATCCAAGTGCAACTCTTGATTTTGGTTTCCGTAGAACACTTGACGCAGCATCGACAGTAAATAAATTGGTGTCAAAATCACGCCAACTGCTGACAGCAACACAACTACAAGTTTGAAGCTAGAACTGTAAACATCACTGGTGGCGATACCCAGGAATACCATCAACTCACCGACGAAGCCACTCATCCCTGGTAAAGCCAGAGAAGCCATTGAGCCAGCGGTAAACAGAGCAAAAGTTTTGGGCATTACCTTTGCTATTCCACCCATTTTATCCATCATCAAGGTGTGGGTGCGATCATAAGTTACACCAGATAAGAAGAACAAGCTAGCAGCAATCAAACCGTGAGAAACCATTTGTAGTACTGCGCCGCTGATGCCAAGTTCTGTGTAGGAAGCAATTCCAATCAGCACAAACCCCATGTGGGCAATTGAAGAGTAAGCTAAGCGACGCTTGAGGTTAGTTTGGGCAAAGGCACAGCAAGCACCGTAGACAATATTCACTACACCCAAAATCGCCAGCACTGGAGCAAAGTAAACATGGGCATTAGGTAGCATCTCAACGTTGATGCGGATGAGAGCGTAACCGCCCATTTTCAACAACACACCAGCTAAAATCATCGAACCAGGTGCTGATGCTTCACCGTGAGCATCAGGTAACCAAGTGTGTAAAGGGAAGATTGGCAGTTTTACACCGAAGGCAATCAAGAAACCTGTGTAAACTAATAGTTCCAAAGCTTTAGGATATTCTTTCATTCCCAGAGTCGCCATATCGAAGGTGACTGTATCTCCTGAGAATGCCATTGCAAAACCAGCTACTAAGATAAATATCGAGGCAGCAGCAGTGTAAAGAATAAATTTAGTGGCTGCATAGCGGCGATTTTGTCCTCCCCAGATGGAAATCAGCAGGTAAACCGGCACTAACTCGATTTCCCACATTAAGAAGAACAACAGCAAATCTTGAGCAACAAACACGCCAAGCTGAGCGCTGTACATCGCTAGCATCAAACCGAAAAATAATCGCGGCTTGTTGGTAACTTTCCAAGCCGCGAATATTGCGAGGGTATTGATTAAGCCTGTCAGAAGTACCAAGGGCATCGATAAACCATCAACCCCGACAGACCAATGTAAACCTAACTGCGGCACCCAAGGATAGTTTTCTATCAGTTGGAGTGTTGAATTCTGAAAGTCGTATCTATACCAAAAGGTATAAATCATCAATGCAAAATCTACAAAAGCAACTCCTAAACCGTACCAACGAACGGTTTTACCTTCTTTATCTGGGATTAACGGGATGGCTAAGGCAGCCACCAAGGGCAAGATAATTATGGCTGTTAACCAAGGAAATTCCATAGCATTCATCACTTCTGACAATCAATTTCACTTTTCGCTTTTAATTACATTATATTAAGCAGTTTGTATTTTTGTAAACGAATTTTGACTTGGAGAGAGTAAATTTAAGATTTCGATAGTAATAAATACTTATTTACAGCTACTTTAGACAATTTTAAATGTAAAGTTTTACAACGTCAACAAAAAACGGCGGCATTAGCCACCGTCCTAAGTTATGTTTTACTCGATTTTGGATTGATGAGCGTTGGCTCAGATTTCAAACAATACGGTTGACAATTGTCCAGACTTCACCGTCTGAGCGGACGTGGGGAACAGAGATTGTCTTGAACCCAGTAATGAAGGGCTTGTAATAAACTTGCCAATACATGGGACTAAGCTCATCGGCGCAAGCTTTGAGTTGCCGGATTTCTGTAGCTAGTTCTGCTGCGAGTTGATTAATGCGTTGAGCGTGAACTTGAGCTACTTTTTTGGCTTCCTCTAGCTGTTGCTGTTGGGTAAGTTGTTTTGATTCAATTTGCCAACGGGCTAATTCGGCTTGTTTTTGCTGTAGTTGCAATTCCAGTGCTGCAACTGCATCATCTATCCCCCTGAGTTCAGCAGATAACTGGGGATTTTCTCTAGCTTGACGACGGTAAGCCTCAACCATTGCCAAGGGTGAATCATTTTCGCCGATCGCATCATTATTAATAGTAAGTGCAGCGCGTTCTTGCTGGAGAGCGTGAATTTGAGACTTAAGCGCCGCTATTTCAGCTTGAATTCGATCCATAAGGGGAGTGGGTACTGGGTACTGGGGACTAGGGACTGGGGACTGGGGGAGAACAACTCTTAACTTCTAACTTCTAACTCACAACTCAGCACTCCTAATGCCCATCTTCTAACTTTTTGCGCCTTGGATATCTAGAGAAAGCGATCGCACATTGGCTATAATTCCTTCTTGTTCCCAAGCATTGGACATGGCTGCTTCTACAGCCTGTGAGTGTAACTCATCTGTCAAAGCTAAGAGTGTCGGACCTGCACCACTAATCACCATGCCATAAGCACCAGCTGTAACAGCTGCTAGATTTACAGCATCGTAACCACGAATTAAAGCTTTGCGATAGGGCTGATGCAATTTATCTTGCAAAGCCGTTTTTAACCATTCTGCTTTACCAGTCTCCAAGCCACGCAATAATAAACCCAAGTGTGCAGTATTGAAAATCGCATCTGCACGGCTGAATTCCGTTGGCAGAACCCGTCGCGCTTCGGAAGTCGAAAGTTCAAAATCAGGAATCGCTACAACGGGTATGATATCTTGATGCCAGGGAACATCACAAATTTCCCAACCTGCGCCACCAGAAGCAGCCAGCCGACATCCACCCAACAAAGCTGGAACTACATTATCAGGATGTCCTTCCATTGTGATCGCTAATTCCATTACCTGTGACTGACTCATCGGGGAACCTTCTAGTTGATTCGCCGCCACTAACCCACCAACAATTGCTGTTGCTGAACTACCCAAACCCCTTGCTAGCGGTACACCCAGTTGAATTTCAATTTTTACCGATGGTGGTGTTTGCTCTATATGCTGATAAAATCTGATAAACGCTTGGTAGAGAAGATTGCTTTCATCGGTTTGTACTCGTTGAGCTTCTTCACCTGTGACAGTAATAATTAAGCCATCCTCTTCCATACGAGTAAACTTGAACTGGTTGTACAGCTTTAAAGCTGCACCGATGCAATCAAAACCAGGCCCCAAATTAGCGGTTGTGGCGGGAACAGTAACAGTGACACCAGAAACAACAGACATCTGCAAATAATCCCTAATCAATCAACCAGCATCCCACGGAAAGGGCTAATTTGTTCATCTGGTTTTAAGTAGAAGGCAGGAGGCAGGAGGCAGGAGGCAGGAGGCAGGAGGCAGGAGGCAGGAGGCAGGAGGCAGGAGGCAAAAGGCAGGAGGCAGGAGGCAGGAGGCAGGAGGCAGGAGGCAAGAGGCAGGAGGCAAAAGCCAGTTTTTATCGGGGTTTTAAACTTTTGTATTTTACATTTAATTATGTATGCTTACTTATATAGCGGTTCCTAATCAAATGAATTACAGAAATTTGTAGGGGCGCAAAGCTTTACACCCCTACCTTGTACTTCACTAGAACAGGAAACGCTATTTATTAAGTAAATAGGGTAGCACAGCTGTGCTACCCTACCATGCGTTAAATTTAAACGAAAACCCCTATTATTCCTTCCCTATATTGCAATACTTTGTGCAATTTTGGAGGGGAGAAGGTAAGTGTAAGGTTGAGAAACAGATGCGTTGCGGACAGATATTTTTGTTTCGATTTCTCGAAGATTTGTCTGAAATTTTTGAAATGCCTGCTTTGCTAGAGGATCGGAGAAAGGATTTCTCAAAGTCACTAGAGATTTGCTGGAGTATGGTGGCGCTATAGTTAAAGCTTTCACGAGGACGATTTGCACAATAGATTGAAAGCGATTTGGCAACCTTTCGGGAAGTGTTGCTTTGCTTTGACTTTCAGATTTAAACAGATCTAAGAAAGGCTTGTAAATAGCAAATGGGTTATTAGGAATCCATCCAGCATAGTCATATTGACCAAAATTGACAGCTGAATGCTGAGCAGTTGCTGTAAAAATAATGATGGTAGCAATCTCAATCAAATCATCTAATGTATTTAGCTGATTAGATTTATCAGGAGTCAACAGTCCTTTAATGTTGCCATTATCGAGCAGTTCGTCTTTCCAGTTTTGCAGATGGCGATCGCCAATAATTTCTGCATCATTTTTGTAGTGCGATCGCAGTACATCATCTACATACTTTTTAATAGCATTCCAAATTAATAATGCATCATCGCGATAGTAGTAGTTTGGTAATTCTTCGACCTCACGCTCTAACAATTTATATGGCAAAGCTAGCTGGTAAAACTTCAATCCTTCTACTTGATTTTCTGTTTTTCCATCGCTCTGTTTTGTACCGTTATATGCTCTATTCAAAGCATTATTATAACCTACATAACCCACTGAACCTGTATTATCAAATAAGCCACCTCTGCCAAGGAATACATTACGAGCCATGTTATTGATGGGCAAGGTGTTGAAAAAGTGAGGCTTTAACAGTTGATATAAAATGTGTTGTGGCGATAGTTTTCGGTTTGTAGTTACTGCAAAAGGCTCAATAATTAAATGTGTATAGAGCAAGTGAGAAATCATCCCTTGGTAAGCAGCATCAGCACCAGCTACAGCTAATTTAGCTACTGCCCATTCTTCGGGTAGTGAGTTGGGCGTAAAGATTTTTTTAACTATATCATTTTCAGTGTTAGTTTTTTCCTCTAACTGTATGGCAATGGGAACAAGCTGTTTTTGCTCATCTACATAAAAAAGACTAATTGGAGATTGGATGTATCTTCCTAATTGGTCTGATAATTCAGCAGTGGTAATGTTATCGAAGATTGGATAATCCAAGATGAACAAGCGATTTTCTGCCAATGCTAATGTGAGGTCGATATTCTTACCCCTAACTGAGTTAATTATTTCATTGGTAACTGCAAATTTACCACCAGGGTTAATATCTTCAGCCTTGCATTTGCGTATCAATATTGGGTTCATGCCGTTGAGACGTTGGCGACCAAATTCTATATCTGACTGCCAATTTTTAGCTACATCTGGTCTTTTGAAAAATGTCCAAGGTTTAAAGAATTCATTAAATTCTTCAAGGCTATTCCAATTATTAAAATCAGCGAAAATCGTCAATAATCCCAAGTCTGCCGTGCCTGTAAAGACAATTTCGCCTTTTTTAAACTTGTCCCAAAGGTAAGGAAATAAATGTAGAAATTGTGCTGTCAATAAACCTATTACACCTTTAATAGCAGTGAAAAGAAAAATGAAGATTTTGAATATACTAAATCCTTCTCCCCTGGGAACACCTTTGACATGACCTGGTAAGTTTTCATAGGTTCGCTCCCATTGGTAACGACTTTCTATATTATGCGAAATTTGTTGATTCGCCTGAGTATCGTTGAGTAGTGTGAAATCTTTGACTGTGGTTGTTTTAGAGTAATTCATTATCTAGAATTCCTGGATTCTCAACTACCAAGGGTGTAAAAATCAAGCTTTTCAGGTACAATACTTGGGTTTTTACCACCTCAGCCACAAATTATGCTGTATTTTCAGCAAAAATATTTAAGTGAAATTACTTAAAAAATATTAAATAATATTTCGATATTAGCGATAAATACTCAGATCCAGGAGATAGTATTCAGTTAATTTGCTTATACGGTGCGGTGCGATCGCCTAATTAATATTTACAAATAAAAAGGGTAAATTCATAGATATAGCGCTTTTTACGTAAATGAAGCACGCCATAAAACACACAGCAGGATAGCACATAAGTACTATCCTACAGACTGTATTATACTTACAGCAGATTTCCAGTTAATCAAGTACATTATCTAGGTCTAAAAGTTAGGCTCAGAGTTGATTGTAATTCTGAATTCTGCTGTAAATTACTTCAAAGTTCCTAAAACGGGTGTTAACTCAGTTTCTGGGATTTTCGTCGGAACCAAAAACCTATTGGCGTAAATGTGGGGGTTTGTTTGCGAAGCTACGGCATAAGACTGGCGAATACGAGCGTTAACTGCGACAGTCTTGACATCGTACATCTGCATAGCTGCCTTGGGGTAGAAGCCAATGCCGATAATTATCAGCAGAAAACAGGCAGCGATAAATACCTCACGAGGTCTAGCATCGTCGTAGACTGCTTCCTCTGGCACGAGGCAGTCTGTACCAAAACAAACTGTTCCCTCGTCTTCTTGATTTTCCAAGCTTGCATTATTAATGTCGCATAGAAGTGCTGCATCTTTACCATAAAATACCTGCCGCAGCATGGAAAGTAGATAGATGGGTGTGAGGATGACTCCGACTGCGGCGAGGAAAACCGTTACAGTGCAGAAAGTTGAACTGTAAACGTCGCTGGTTG
Organism: Nostoc sp. ATCC 43529; assembly: GCA_003326205.1. Lineage (GTDB taxonomy): Bacteria > Cyanobacteriota > Cyanobacteriia > Cyanobacteriales > Nostocaceae > Nostoc. The sequence goes on along the minus strand of LWTK01000105.1, from coordinate 196,224 downwards.
TGATGCCAAGGAAGACCGAGAGTTCGCCAACAAAGCCGCTCATACCAGGGAGAGCCAAGGATGCCATCGCTGAGATTGTAAACAGAGCAAACACTTTGGGCATGGCTTGACCAATACCACCCATGTCTTTCATTACCATAGTATGGGTGCGATCGTAAGTAACACCTGCCAAGAAGAACAGCACCGATGCAATCAAACCATGTGAGATCATCTGTAACATCGCGCCGTTGATTCCCAAATCAGTGAAGGACGCAATACCTAGCAGTACAAATCCCATGTGTGAAATCGACGAATAAGCCAAACGCCGTTTCATATTGGTCTGAGCAAAGGAGTTCAACGCACCATAGATAATGTTGACAACTCCCAGAATGGCTATAACGGGTGCAAAATAAATGTGTGCATCAGAGAGCATCTCAAGATTGAGCCGAATAAGCCCGTATCCGCCCATTTTGAGCAACACACCAGCCAAAATCATCGACACAGGAGACGATGCTTCTCCGTGGGCATCAGGCAACCAAGTATGCATGGGGAAAACAGCCAGCTTGACACCAAAGGCAATCAACAACCCTGCATAAAGCAACAATTGCAGACCAAGTGGGTATTCCTTCATGGCAAGTACGGTTATATCAAAAGACATATTACCGCCGCCGTATAGACCCATTGCTAGGGCTGCCACTAGAATAAATATCGAAGCTGCTGCTGTATAAAGCAAGAATTTTGTTGCTGCGTAGCGGCGTTTCTGTCCACCCCAAATGCACACCAGTAGGTATACGGGAATTAGTTCTACTTCCCACATGATGAAAAATAGTAGCAAGTCTTGGGCAACGAACACGCCTATCTGTGCGGAATACAGCACAAGCATCAGAAAATAGAAAAGGCGGGGTCGATGATTAACTTGCCAAGCTGAAAACATCGAGAGTGTGGTGACTAATCCTGCTAGAAGTACAAGTGGAAATGAAATTCCATCCACTGATACTGCCCAGTTCAAGCCTAACTGAGGTAACCAGGCATAGTTCTCCACGAGCTGAAAACTAGCACTGCTAACATCGTAATGCTCCCAAAAAGCGTAACACATCAAGCCAAAGTCTGCGATACCTACACCCAGTGCATACCAACGCACGCGCTTGCCGTCTTTATCAGGCAGCACAGGGATGAGCAGGGAAGCAATGAGGGGCAGCAAGACAATCGCGGTAAGCCAAGGAAATCGATCCGCTATCATCATGTGTGTAGGAAAAAATACTTATCTGTAATTGATGTCATTCTACTAAACTTTGTAACAATCTCTTCATAAGTTTTTACCCTGGATAAGCATAGACGGATCTATAAGGGCTTTGATAGTTGAGGTTTTGAGTAGACAAAAAATACCCACTACCACATTAGGAAGAGTAGCGGGTATTTCAGCTAAAATTTTGGAAAGTTCTAAAACATAGCAGGCAAGAGTTAATAGGCAATAAGCAAAGAAAGTCTCTTGGCCGAGGGGTTTGACGATGAGTTTATTAGGACTTACGCAAGAACTCTCTGTTGCTCTTATTTCTCCGTGCCCTCTGCGTCCTCAGTGGTTCGTTTTTTCATGATTTTGCGTAAGTCCTGTTTATGTCCTAACCTAACTGGCAATTGCTATAGTTAGGCTTAAGATCTGAAGTTTGTAGGTGGGTAATAGCTAAGAGATTGTTAGAAGTTCTCGAAGTTAGCGATCGCCATTTTCATCTTATCCAACACCTCATCCACAGATATAGTTCCCAATTCCCCAGAGGCGCGGGTGCGGATACTCAAGGTGTTGGTTTCTACTTCCTTGGCTCCCACAACTGCCATCACAGGTATTTTATCTTTTTCTGCGTTGCGAATAAGTTTACCCAAGCGATCGCCACTAGTATCTACCTCTGCACGGATACCCAATGCCCGCATCTTGGCTACCACATCTTTAGTAAAATCTAACTGTGCTTCACCTACTGGCAGTAATCTAGCTTGCACTGGTGCCAACCACAAGGGAAAATCCCCCGCATACTCTTCAATCAAAATACCAATCAACCTTTCCAGCGAACCAAAGGGCGCACGGTGAATCATCACCGGACGTTTGCGAGAACCATCTTCAGCAACGTACTCTAACTCAAAACGTTCTGGCAAGTTGTAATCTACCTGCACAGTTCCCAATTGCCATTCCCGTTCTAAGGCATCGCTGAAGATAAAATCGAGTTTCGGCCCATAAAACGCCGCTTCTCCAATTCCCTCAAAGTGTTCCATTCCCAAGGTTTCAACTGCACGGCGAATCGCACCTTCAGCTTTATCCCAAACTTCATCGCTACCAATATACTTATCACTAGCTGGGTCGCGGAAACTCAGTCTAGCTTTAAAGTTCTTTAGTTGTAGTTTATTGAACACCGATAAAATCAAATCCACCACGTTGATGAATTCGCTATCGAGTTGTTCTGGAGTAACGAAGAGGTGAGAATCATCCACAGTAAAACCACGCACCCGCGTTAAACCGCCCAATTCCCCTGATTGTTCGTAGCGATAAACAGTACCGAATTCTGCCAAGCGCATCGGTAGTTCTCGATAGGAACGTAACTCACTCTTATATATTTGGATGTGGAAAGGGCAATTCATCGGCTTCATGACAAAGCCCACCTCATGCGCGGCCGCTTCTTCATCGTCCGCCATCAGAGGGAACATATCTTCTTTATATTTTTGCCAGTGTCCAGAGGTTTTAAATAAATCGACTTTGGCAATGTGGGGAGTTACCACAGGTAAATAACCGCGTTTTAATTGTTCTTGTTTGAGGAAGTCTTCTAAAATACTCCGCAACAGAGTACCCTTAGGCGTCCACAAGGGTAAACCCGGCCCTACTAAGTCAGAAAATATAAATAATCCTAGTTCTTTACCAAGTTTCTTATGATCTCGGCGCAACGCTTCTTCTTTGCGTCGCTTATACTCAGCAAGTTGTTCTGGACTTTCCCAAGCAGTAGCGTAGATGCGTTGTAGTTGGGCTTTGGTTTCATCACCACGCCAATAAGCGCCAGCAACACTTTCTAATTCAATGGCTTTGGGATTTAACTCACTAGTATTTTCCACATGAGGCCCCGCACACAAATCCCACCATTCATTCCCCAGATGATAAATTGTGATTGGTTCCTGTTTGATGTCTGCTAGGATTTCTAGCTTGTAAGGTTCCTTAATTTCCTCAATCCGCTGTTTGGCTTCTTCGCGGCTGACTTCTTCCCGAATCACTGGCAATTTGCGATTGATAATCTTGACCATCTCTTTTTTGATGGCTTTAAGATCGTTTTCGCTAAATGGTTCTGGGTTGTCGAAGTCGTAATAAAATCCGTTTTCAATCCAAGGGCCAATTGTAACTTGCGCCTTGGGAAACAGCTTTTGTACCGCCATTGCCATCACATGGGAAGCAGTGTGGCGAATCTTTTTTAACTTCTCCGATTCGCTAGTATGCGGTAAATAAATTTTTTCAGGTTTTTCTGACTCTTCCGAAGAATTGGATGATAATTTTAGCGACATTGGCTGCTGAACCATTGGCGAAGTGATTACAAAAATGATCGATCTGAATCTGTAAGCTTATTCAACTATAGCGGTATTGGGCATTGGGCATGGGGCATTGGGCATTGGGCATTGGGCATTAGTTATCTATTCTTTCTTCCCCTGCTCCTATACCCCATGCCCCATCACCTATGCCCCATGCCCTATATAGACACCTTTCCAAAGAATCTGTACAAACCTAATAGCAAAAATATATAATCAGATGTGTGCTTTTTGTTACAAAATGTTGGTTTTTTTAAATTTATTGTATGTGAGAGAGATAAGATAATTGTTAAGAATCGTAAATAACGTTAATATTAGTAAGAAAGTTGGAAATATTCTTCTAATTTATGCGAGACTCAGATTTACCAGGGACTCAGTTGCTGAAAACGGTTTTAGAACCCCTGCTGGACGATTTTCAGTATTGGTTTACGCGATCGCGCGACTTACTCGAAACCGAGCGACTCTCATTTATGAGCAATAAAGAGCAATCTGACTTACTCTCACGTGTTAAGCAAGCTCAAGAAGAACTAAACACCGCAAAAATGCTATTTAGTGCTACTGACGGACAAGTCGGAATTGATATGGCAACTTTAATGCCTTGGCATCAATTAGTAACAGAATGTTGGAATGTGGCAATGCGCTTTCGTCAAGCACCAGAAGTCTAAACAGCATTAGCTAAAGTTAGACACCATAGACAGCTTAACAATTGGAAAACGACACATTCAGTCGTTAAACAAATAGTACAAAATTCTTAACATTATCTTAAGTTTGTTTTCATTAACAAAAGAATGTATCCTATGTTACCGTAAGTGGAATAACGGTTGACAGATTGCTCCATATCAATGCAAGCGCACAAAAAGTGCGTTAAATATTTCCCCTCACTGTGAGCTTAAATGTGAGCCACAGCGTCGGCGAACCAAAACGTTACAAAATAAACTTTTAAAAATTGCTGCCCTGGAGGAAAATCCAATGTTACACCTGCTTTACATCTTTGCTTTTACAATCCTTGCATTTATAGCTGTTGGTAATTTAATTCGTAACTTGATTATGTTCAGTTTCGATCGGGAGCGAACTTACCCAACGAATTCTTCAGGTAATCAAGGTAGCTTTGGTTATTACGCATCAAGAAAACAGTTTGTACCCCATCCAGAGTTATTAGATAGCGCGGGCAACTTAATTAAAGAGCCATTATTGGTAATGCGTTCGATTAACGTTGAAGATGCTCGTCAACATCTTGATGCGCTTTATGAAGCATCTCCAGGGCATAAGAGAGAAAATTCTGAAGAGATATAGCATAAAAGTTAAAAATTAGGAATGATTTTAGGCGATCGCGTATGAAAGATGTTCTGCGCGATCGCCAATTTTTTAGTATGGATAGTGCTAAATTCTTGCAGCATAGAAAATAATCATTATTCTAATCTAACTTAGAGCGGTGGTGCAAAGCGTTACCGTGCGTGTTCGCACAATTATGTAATGGCGAATATGATGATTCCCACCCTCAACAATTATCCAACATAGCTAATGGTGTGATTGCAAGTTAAATGTTTGACAGTTTACTCTGGCGATAAAAGATACAAAACTCAACCTAGTCAAGTACAAAAATGCAATATAATAATGTGCATATGCGTAATCTTATTGCATAAGCGCGTTATATTTACGTGTTATTTGAATACTATAGCGCTATTACTAGGCTTATTAGATCTAGTTATTTTTATTTATGGAATTTATGAGCGAGTAACTAAAAAGCCAGATCATACACTTCAAATAGAAACTAGTTCAAGTAGTCAAAAACTCATCAGTAGTCCTGTACCTTTGATCGCTAAAGCACTAGGACTAAATATTTAATTTCAACAAGATTTTCAGTCTCACATTTTTAAAGTTTGATCGACTTCTAAGAGTTCAAATTCAACCAACATATCGAATTTAGAGGTAAATTATCATGTCTCAAGGTGTGAAGTATGCCGTTGATTTGGTGATGTGCATTGATGCAACTGGATCAATGGGACATATGATAGACGAAGTTAAATCTTCAGCCCTCAAGTTTTACGAAAAACTAGAATCAATCATGGGAAAAAAGGATAAGATGATTGATCAACTTAGGGCTAAAGTGATTGTTTTCAGAGACTACTGGGCAGATTCCCCATCGTTAGCGATGCAGTCTTCAGAGTTTTTCAATCTGAGAACTCAATCTTCTGATTTTGCTAACTTTGTTTCTGGAATCACGGCGACTGGAGGTGGTGACGAACCTGAAAATGGATTAGAAGCATTGGCATTAGCACTTCAATCAAACTGGGAAAAGTCGCAGGATTTTGCAAAGCAACGATATGTTGTGGTTATTTATACAGATGCAAGCGCTCACACTCTGGAAAAGGGTTCAAAACCTAGTCACTATCCACAAGATATCCCTAAATCATTTGATGAATTGACAGATTTGTGGGCTGATATGTCAATACCTGCAAAGCGATTGCTGCTTTTTGCTCCAGACGCTTCACCTTGGACTGTGATGGCAAGCAGTTGGGAGAATACGATCCACTTTGCATCCAAAGCAGGGGATGGTTTACAGGAACTTGAAATGGATGAAATCCTAAATGCAATTGCTGGGAGCATTTAAGATTTCCTATCCTGGAAGTGGTTCTATAAGAATTTAGCCGTGAAGCCAATGAATTCACACATATTACTGTCTATAAACATAGAAGCATCCAACGGGAATGGAGAAGATAGTCACCTGATTTATGATGATGACTACTCTGAATTTGTTGTATTGGGAGCGTTTGATGGTTTAGGAGGTAGATCCGCAGGCTTTGATGGAATGACAGGTGGGCAGATTGCTTCTAGAGAAGCACATCGAATTTCTGAAGGATTTTTAAGGCAATGGAAAGGTCAACTAACCAAAGAGATAGCTAGTGAACTTCAAAACAAAATCTGCCAATTTCTGAAGTCTGAGGCTGAATTGAAGATGGGAAAGTCTCGTCTCAGTGGAACACTTACTGGAAAAAGGCTGTGTACAACTATTGCTATTGCTAGCATTCCCAAGAATATTGAGTTTGAGAGTAGCGCTTTTGAGATTAGTTTAGCCTGGATGGGAGATTCTCGTGTTTACTTTCTCAGTCCTCAAAAAGGTCTTCAACAGTTGACTATAGATGACTTAGAAGTTGAGAAAGATGCATTTCAAATGATCCGTGAAGATCCCCGTATGTCTCAATATTTAACAGCCGATATTCCTAGTGACTGGCAAATTCACTTTTCTTTAGAGAAGTTTGAAGAAAAAGGATGCGTTCTAGTCTGCACAGATGGCTGTTTTCAATACTTGCCTGCACCTTGGGATTTTGAGAAGTTACTTCTAGAAACACTGGTTCATTCAGGTACAACTGAAGATTGGAAAAATCTGTTGATACAGAGATACGAACAAATCAAGCAGGATGACGTTTCTTTGGCTCTATATGCTGTTGGTTTCTCTGACTTTGATGACACTATAAAGTCTTACCAATCTCGATTACAAGCTCTGAGCGTCTATAACTCTGACACTAGCAATAATAACCTGAATCAACTGTGGAACTCCTATCGTTGTGATTATGAAACAAGACTCAAAATTAAAGTTGCTGTGCAGCCTGTTAAAGAAGATGTTGTAAAAATCTCAGATAATATTGTAGAGAAACTGACTAATCAAACGCAATCTGAAATTCAAACTTCAGAGATTCAATCTGAAGAAGTTGCCAATGAAATATCGGCAAGTAGTTACGCGAAATATACAAACATAAATGCTGCTTCCCAGATAAATTTTCCTATTGAGGATAATCGTGAAATTTCAACAGGACAAGTAAAATATTTACTGCAACAAGCATCGAGATATCAAACCTACTCTCAATTCACTGAGGCGATTTATAAATATCAAGAAGTACTGAACCTAGAACCAAATAATCCAGAAGCTATATTAAATCTGGGACGCATAAACCTACGTTGTAATAATTATCATGAATCAATTAACTATTTTAAAAGGTTAATTAATAAAAAATGTCAATATTATGAAGACTCTTTGGGATTCATAGCGGAGGCATATTATAGTATTCAAGATTATTATCAGAGTGTAATTTATTTTGAAGAATTAAAGAAAATTTTGTTTTATGGAGGTTTTAATGATTTTCAACTAGAGATGTATGCTGACTCACTCTTAAGGATTAATAGACCTGAAGAAACATTAAAAGTGTGCGATGTCATTCATCAAAGGGATCGCCATAATCCTTTGGCATTTTATCTAAAAGGGTATATTTTTCATCGCAGTAATCGTTTCTCAGAAGCAAAACAATATTTTGAGCAGTCCTTAAAGTTATATCAAGGATACTATCAAACAACTAGACTTGAGCCTCTGCGCCAAATGTTCTATAAAGTCGACGCTGAGTACCGAGAAGTTTGCCGGAAATTAAACGATCCATATTTAAGGGGGGGTTACTAAGTTATGTCCTATAAAGTTGGTGATCTTGTCGGAAAGTATACAGTGACTCGTGATTTCGACAGTGCTAATGGTGGTCAATGTCAATGGGGATTTGCAGAATATGGTGGCGAAGAATTTTTTATAAAAAAGTTCTTGAATCCTGTATATCCAGGATCAAAAGCACCTGGTAGTGAAAAGGGCAAACAAAAGAGAAGAGATCAATGTTATCAATTTGAAAAAAAGCAATTAGCAATTATCAAAGCACTATCCGCTTGCGGAGATGGTGGTTTAGTAGTGAGAACTATAGATTGCTTTAAGCACGGTGATGAATATGGAGAACACTACTTCAAGGTTTCTCAAAAGGTTGACACGAGTTCTCTATCAAATAAAGTTCATACTCTAGATGAAAAGAAAAGGCTGTTTGTAATGTTGACAGCCGCAGGAGCATTGAAGATACTTCACCAAAATGGCATTATTCATCTCGATCTCAAACCTGACAACATCTTAATTCAGGAATATGGCAGTAGATTAATTGCAAAGATAATTGACTTTGATAGCAGTATGCTCGAAGGAGAGTCTATTGAATCTGAAATGCTTGTAGGCGATCCTGTTTATTATTCACCTGAATTTGCTAGACATATTGCCACTTTTGGAGAAACCCCTCCACCCACTAAAAAATCTGACATATTCTCGCTAGGTTTAATTTTTTGCAGATATTGGACTGGTGGGTTACCTGTTTTCCCTTCCAGCTACAACTATGTATATGAGGCTATTCTGAAAGGAAAAAAACTATCTATTCCAAGTAAACCTGTTGAAGAAACAAAAACTGAAGCACCCAAAGCTTCTCGTTTGAAAGGAACTCTCATTCAAACTATTACTACTGTTACTCCAGATGATACAGATCCAACTAGTGCAGGAATTAGACAGCTAATAGAAAAAATGCTGCTCTCAGAGCCAGAAGCTCGTTTATCTATTTCAGAAGTACATCAAAGTCTAAAACATCTTTTTCATCACGGAGGATTACCAAAGCTAGACACAATGAAAGAATCAGAAGTAGCCAAAACAAAACTTATTTTTGGGAAGAATTTGAAGCGATAAATATGACAATCTTTAAGTGTAGAGATTGTAGTCACGAAGTAATTTCTGGCTTCTATCCTTCTGAATGTGAGATATGCGGTAGTTCTAACTTAATAATACTAGATAGTACTGGTTATGCGAAAAATGGGGATAAGGTTATTTTTAATGATAAAGAATTTATTGCAACTATTCAAGGTTACTGCAATCAATTAGGCTGGAAGATAAGCGATATAGATGACGATCATGCTATTTTGCAGTTTGATATGGAATCAGGTTCCGTTCAAACATTGTTCATTTATCAACATAGAAGTATTTTAGAGTTATTTTGCCCAAGCCTTATTAGATTTCCTGTAGAAAAATATTCACAAAACTTCCACTGGATTTCAACATTTCTTCTTAAAGAAAATACTAAATATACATTGGGTTTTTGGTGCATACAAGAAATTGCTGGTTGTTATATATTTTCAATAATGCATAATGCAGAAATTAGTTTAATTGATATTAACTATTTTGCTAAGGTCATTGCTTGGCTCGTTGAAGAGTGCGAACAATTTGAGCAGGCAATTCAATCTATGCTAAATAGTCATGATTGAGCAAGCCATTAAGAAAAATTGATTTTTATTTCTATAATTGTATGTCTGAACGCTTTACTGAAAAAGCAATTAAAACAATTATGCTCGCTCAAGAAGAAGCACGTCGTCTTGGGCATAATTTTGTTGGTACCGAACAGATACTTTTAGGTTTAATTGGAGAGGGTACTGGCATTGCCGCCAAGGTACTAAGATCGCTTGGAGTTAAATTAAAAAATGCAAGAATAGAGATAGAGAAAATTATTGGTCGTGGTTCTGGTTTTGTTGCGGCGGAGATTCCATTTACTCCAAGAGCTAAAAGAGTTTTGGAGTTATCACTAAAAGAAGCACGTCAACTAGAACACAATTATATCGGTACAGAACATTTACTCTTAGGTTTAATTCGGGAAGGGGAAGGGGTAGCTGTTAGAGTTTTGGAAAATTTGCGCGTTTCTCTTCCAAGTGTTCGAGCGCAAATAATCCTTATGCTCAAGGAAACAACTGAAGAAGTTTCTAGCTTACCTGGTTTTGAATACTTTACAGACAAAACTATTAAAGTAATTATCCTTGCTCAGGAAGAAGCACGCCGCCTTAAAGATGATTTTGTCGGCCCAGAGCAAATTCTTTTAGGGGTGATTCAAGAAGGAACTGGGGTTGCTGCCGAAGTATTGAAGTCTATGGGTGTTAATTTTAAAGATACTCAGTTTGAAGTTGAAAAGCTTGTTGGTCAAAGTTTTAATTCTGTTCCTGTTAAATTATTGTTTACGCCTAAAGCAAAGCAAGTCTTAGAAATGTCATTAAGAGAAGCACAAAAACTAGGGCACAATTATATCGGTACGGAACATCTGTTATTAGGATTAACTTCCGGAGGCGAGAATGGTGCCGTTAAATTATTGGAAATTCTAAATATAAATATTGCCAAGATGCGAACAAAAGTAATCAGTATGCTGGAAGTTTCAAGTTTAGGAACTAGAACAAGAGATGGGACGAGGCTAAATAAGCCTATCTACAAATGTACGTACTGTAGTCATGAAGTGATTTCGATTATACGTCCTTGTGAGTGTGATATCTGTGGTAGTTCAGCAATTATTCTACTAGATTAGTGGTCTGTCCCAAAAGTTTTGAGAGGTTCGTAGTAAGCACAAAGCGTGCTTGAACATTATAGGACTAAAGTCCTGACTACAAACGTAGTTATCTCTCAAAATTAATGCGATAGACCACTAGTTTTGTTCTTCTTAAGAGAGTTTTTAATCTTTGAAGTTCTGTTCACCTTTACCATTATGTCCCTTAAGGATCGTACTCCCCAAAGGAGAAGCAGGCGATGGCTACTTCTCCTTACCCCCTAACAATGATTATTATTCTGACAACTGGTGATTTTATTCCTTGGAAGTCCCTTATGCTTCGATAACTACCCGCAGATTACCGCGTTTTTTGGCAACGCGACAAGCAGTGGTACCACCGGAACGCTCGAATTCTAAATCTAGGATCGTAGTACCAACTTGTAAATTGTGAAAGGACAGGCGATTAATGGATTCTGGTAAAGCCGGGTCGATGATTCGCAAACAGTTATTTTGAGCATCAGGCACTAAGTTAACCATCATTTGTAGTAGTTGGAAGATACTACCAGTAGCCCAAGCTTGGGGAGTGCAGGCGACTGGATACTGCACAGGCGCATTATCGCCGTTACGTTCGTAGCCGCAGAAAAGTTCTGGAGGACGTTGATAGGACTGCTGACTGGTCATGTCAAATAAACCTTGGAAAATTTCCAAAGCTTGATCGATAAGACCGAGCGATCGCAATCCCATTGCAATCAAAGCGTTATCATGGGGCCACACCGAACCAATGTGATAGCCCATTGGATTATAAGCAGGTGACAAACTACTCAGAGTGCGAATGCCCCAACCGTTAAACATATCTGGTGCCCGCAAGCGTTCTGCCACACTGTAGGCTTTTTCGGGTGTGAAGATCCCCAAATGCAGACAATGACCGGGATTTGAGGTAATACTATCTACTCGCTTACCATTTCCATCCAAAGCCAAAGCGCAGAAATCTTGGTCTTCCATCCAAAAATCTTGATTAAAACGTACCTTGAGATTTTTTGCCTCTTCTTGCCAACGGTCTGCCAAATCAAGCCGCTTTTTCATCCTGGCTATTTCTGCTAAGCGCATTTTTGCCGCATAGACGTAAGCTTGCACTTCACACAAGGCGATGGGGCCGTTGGCTAGTTCTCCCTTGTGGTCAACAATACAATCACCAGAATCTTTCCAACCTTGGTTAGCAAGACCGCGTTTAGATCTACAGTAATAGCTGAGGTAGCCGGTTTGTTGGGTATTGCGATCGATCCACTCCATTGCTGCTATAGCATTTGGCCAAAGTAGCTCTAGGAGTTCGTGGTCGTTAGTCCAGGCATAATATTCAGCATATAGCATCAACCATAGAGGAGTGGCATCAACTGTACCGTAGTAGGGTGTATGGGGAATTTCTTGACACCGAGCCATTTCCCCCAAACGTAACTCGTGTAAAATCTTACCTGGTTCTTCTTCCCGCCATTCATCGTCGGTTTGACCTTGGTATGTCGCAAGTAGTATCAGGGTTTCTTTGGCGATTTGCGAGTTTAACATCAGAGTTTGGGAAGCTGTAATCAACGAATCCCGGCCAAACAATGTAGAAAACCACGGTACTCCGGCAGAAACAGTTTTATACTTGCCAAAAGACTGGCGCAACAAATACATATCTTCCTCAGCCCTTTCAATTACTCGGTTGAAGATGCTTTTGTCTGAGCTAATGCGTGTAATTTGTTGTACCCAGTGTTGTTCTTCCATCCACTCAGCAGCTTTCGCCTGTCCTAAGGTGGCGGGGGCGCTGACAGTTGAAGTGGACTTGTTGTTGGTCACCATGTTCAGCCGATAGCCAAGTTTTTGGGTTTCGTGGGAAGCCAACTCTAACTGCCAAACCGCAGTGTAACCCTTGAAATAGTCTGGTTGCCGATGCTGGAATATAAGACGCGATTCCATCACCGAGCCATCCAGACCTTGATAGGCGAGTGTTAAAGATTCTTCCCTAGAGGCGTGTAGTTTGGTTACAGGTGAAACACCATTCACCAGAGAAAATATTCCGTCTTCAGCCGTTGGCTCCACTAGGCGTAAAAGTCTACCCCGTTTTTCTCTGTCGTAACCTCGGACTTCAAATAAATCAACAAAATCCGCGTCAAAGCTGATGCTGAGTTCAAAACTAACGGTGGTTGTGCTGTAGTTAGATACCTCGATTTCTTCAAATAGTGCGCCATTTAGCACCATTTCCCGACGAATTCCCACAGTTTCGGCTTTCAGGCGTTCGTCGATTCTGGGGTTGGTACACAAAACTGAGAGTGAAAGCCCTTTTTCAGCAGTACTACTCAAGAGTACAGGCGATCGCCCTTCAATTTGCAACTCCAAACGATTGAGAAATCGCGTATCACAGCAAAACAGCCCCATGCTAGGATTGCCATCATTGAGGGAACAGCCAGAAATGTTCCCTATAGTATCTGTGACTAAAAATAAATCGTCATCTTTAACCGTCAGTGTTGGCTGTGGTCTTTCACTGACAACACAAGGCCACTCTGGAATAGGTAATTGATCGGCAGCAATAAAAGTTTTTCCATCAACTAAAATTTTTTCCGGGGTCATGAGTGCATCTGGTGTCATTAGGCAAAGTTCCGTCTATATTTTGGCGATCGTATTATTTATAGCTGTTCTCGATTGGGTGCAATACATTCTCAAAGAGGCAATGAGCAATAGGGGAATGCGGATAATTAAAGTTAGGAAATTTTCAAAAGGACGTATTAACATATCATGGCAAGCTGACTCGTTTCAAATGTTTAATTTTGTCCAGAATTCAAATTAAAGGTAAAAAGTTCGATTATTCGGGCAAGTTCTTTTCTCTATTGCCCATTGCCATTACCTACCTGAATTTTAATGAATAAAAAATAACATAAACTTCCTCACATACCTGAGAGATGTAAAATATATTCTCTGTACATTGTCATGCTCTGAGTATCGCCTAGTGAAAAAATTCTGATTCTCACAGCCAATCCCAAAGATACGAATAGCTTACGTCTAGATGAAGAGGTACGAGAAATTCAAGCAGGCTTAGAAAGGACACGCAGGCGAGATCTGTTTGAAATTATCTCTCGGACAGTACGTCCTGATGACTTGCGACGGGCTTTGTTAGACTATAAGCCGCAAATCGTACATTTTTCTGGACATGGGACAGGTACTCAACGATTAATTTTGGAAGACAACGCGGGTCGGCTTAAAGCAACTGGCTCTTAACATTCAACGTGAAATCGCATATAGTTTTTTACTTTTGTCTTGTTCGGTGATAACAAAGGCGATCGAGAATGTATATTGGGCTTAGTGGTTTATTATTTAAAACATCACAATGTCAGCCAATGGATAAAAAGACTTGAGTTAAGAATAAAGCGATCGTGGCGAATGACTACGCCACACTAAGCTGCGAAAGACGAATGCATTGCCGCTATTGCTCTATTTACCACTCAATACTTTAAAATTTTGTAAAGGAAGCTAGCTGCACGCACTCCTACTAATTGTTAACAAAGTGTTGCATTTGCTTAAGCGAAAAGTGCTTTTTAGCGTTCTTTACATATTGAAACTGTCTATTTAACTTGAGAGTCCTTTGGAATTTGTACAATGCAGCTGTGACGTGGATCTTGTTGAGATTGGGCGTTTAACGATAATTCATGAGCATTTCGACTTCTGTGCTGAGTGATCTGCTAAAGTCCTTACCGTACTTGCGGCCCCAGCTATATTTTAAGGCTTCACTAACGGCACTCTCCCACGCAATGGAAGATCAAGTTTTGGCTGCGACTTTAGCTCAACCCCTTATAATTGCTAGTTTCCAGCGAGAGCGATTCTACCGCCAAGAAGCTCATCGCTACGAACGGCTTGCATTGCGAAGTAATCAAATATACGTATTGTCTGCTCCGGAAACTGATTTTGCCAACAGTTCGGAACACTACGAAAAGGTAGCTTTTGAGCCAGAGGATGGCTTAAGTCAAGAGTGGCATTTGGTTGTGATTGCTGACAGCTACGCGACTTGTTTGGTTTGCCGGGAAAACCTCGGTTCTATAGCCAAAAACAAGCAAGTACCAGAGCAAAGCCCCAGTCTGGATATGGATACAGCACGAAGATTTGAGGGTATTTGGACATCAGAAAGGGGAGTTAGCCTCAAAGCCGCCGAATTATTGTTAGAGAGGATTTTAGTCTATAGACCAGAACTGACCAGCAAAATTGAGCGGGCACGTCAGAGGTTTGGCATTGGACAGACGAGAACCTACTTTGGAGCAGAACAAATCAGCGAATATGCTTGTGACATTGACACAGATCCCTTTGTCCAACGCTTGGTGACTTACTTGCAAGCTAGTCAGTACAAATTGCACAAAGCCTACCGCTCAATTACTGCTCAAGCACGAAAAGAGCGATTAGTCAATACGATTAGTACTGCCATTCGGCGATCGCTCGATCCCCATGAAGTTCTCCAGATAGCAGCACAAGAATTAGGACAGCACCTCAATGCTTGTCGCTGTTTAATTTACCGCGCTCAAGCCATAGATAAACAAGCGATCATTGAACATGAATTTTTGACTGCTGGTGTTTTATCTATTCGCGGGCAAACCTGGGAATTAGAGAAAAATCCGCTATTTCGGGACATTATCCAACAAGGAGAAGGGGTTTGTATCAGCGATACACTCAGCGATCCTCGTGTTACGAATTCGGCGGGGCTTTCCTTAATTGCCAAAAAGTTTGCCATCCGTTCTTGGCTGATGGAACCAGTATTTTATCAAGGACGCTTATTGGGCATTGTTGAGTTACACTACTGCCAGATGCCACCGCACGAGTGCCAACCAGGGGAATTGGATTTAGTCAAAGCGATCGCCACCCAAGTAGGAGCAGCTCTCATCCAAGCCGAAGCTTACGCCAACCTAGAAGAACTCAACCAACAGCTAGAAGCCCTTGACCGTACCCGTAGCAACCTCATAGCCATTACCGGACACGAACTGCGTACTCCCCTATCCACCATTCAAGTATGTCTAGAAAGTCTGGCTACCGAGCCAGATATGCCCTTAGAATTGCAACAGGTAATGCTCAACACTGCTTTGGCTGACTCAGAACGAATGCGGAAACTCGTGCAAGATTTCCTCACGCTTTCCAACTTAGAAAGCGGTCGCGTGGAATGGCATCCAGAATCCCTGACTTTACAAGAGTGTGTAGATTTAGCACTCAGCCGCCTTCGTACTCGCTCCTCAACAGAAAAACCCCCCCAAATCCAAACTCAAATTCCCCAAAACCTACCTTTGGTCAGAGCTGATGGTGATTGGTTAGTAGAAGTACTGGCAAAACTCATAGACAACGCTTGTAAATTTACGCCACCCCAAGGAGAAATAACCATTAACGCGATTCGCAACAGCCATCAAATGGTCGAGGTCACTGTGGCTGACACAGGACGCGGTATTGAACCAAATCGTTTAGAAATCGTTTTTGACCGCTTCTATCAAGAAGAAGGAGCGCTCCGACGCACCACCAGCGGAACTGGACTGGGATTAGCAATTTGTCGTCAAATTGTCAATGGCTGGGGTGGAGAAATTTGGGCTAAGTCAGCTGGCAAAGACCAGGGGAGTGAGTTTCACTTCACCATCCCAATTGTTCAGAGTAGTCAAGAGGAAAAGCGGGCGAAAGTTAAGACGAAGTAGGGATGGGGAGATGGGGAGACGTGGAGACGCGGGGAAAAACAAATGACCAATGACTAATGACAAATGACCAATCACTAAAAACTGTTACAGTCTATAACGCGATCGCAATATGATCCTTATTACGATGTTAGTATGCCCTAAAAACGTTGAGAGAACACTTTATGGCTGAAACACTCTCTGGACAAACACCACGATTTGCTGGCAACACTGGCGGCTTGCTTTCTAAAGCAGAAGTGGAAGAAAAGTACGCTATCACCTGGACTAGCCCGAAAGACCAAGTATTTGAATTGCCTACAGGTGGTGCTGCCACTATGGTCAAAGGCGAAAACCTGCTGTACTTGGCCCGGAAAGAACAAGGCATCGCTTTAGGTGGTCAACTCCGGAAATTCAAGATTACAGATTACAGAATTTACCGGATTTTACCCAACGGAGAAACTACTGCAATTCACCCAGCTGATGGTGTCTTCCCCGAAAAAGTGAATGAAGGCCGTGAAAAAGTGCGTTTCGTAGCACGCCGCATCGGGGAAAACCCCAATCCGGCACAACTCAAGTTCAGTGGTACAGCTACCTACGATGCATAGGGACTAGTTACTGGGTATTGGGACTGGGGACTAGGAACTGAGGACTAGGGAGATGAGGAGATAAGGAGATGGGGAGATAAGGAGAATAACCAATCCCCAGTCCCCAACCCCCAATTCTTAATCCCTAACCTCCATGCCCCAATTCCCAGTCCCCAATCCCCAGTCCCCAATCCCCAACCCCCTGCTTTTTATGGTGTTTCCCGATTTTTCTGAATTTTCACAGCTAGCTGTACAAGGCAACTTCGTTCCTGTATACCAGGAATGGGTGGCAGACTTAGATACGCCAGTATCTGCTTGGTATAAAGTCTGTGCAGGTCAGCCTTATAGCTTTTTGTTGGAATCCATAGAAGGTGGAGAAAAACTGGGGCGCTATAGTTTAGTGGGTTGCGATCCTTTGTGGGTTTTGGAAGCAAGAGGCGATCGCACAACTCAAATCAACCGCGATGGTTCTCAGGTAGTTTTTGCAGGCGACCCTTTTACAGCTTTAGCTCAATGTCTAGCACCTTATCACCCAGTTAAATTGCCACAGCTACCCCCAGGAATTGGTGGTTTATTTGGGTTTTGGGGCTATGAATTGATTCGCTGGATTGAACCGCGCGTACCAATTCATCCACCAGATGAGCGAAATATCCCCGATGGACTGTGGATGCAGGTAGACCACCTGTTGATTTTTGACCAGGTGAAGCGGAAAATTTGGGCAGTCGCCTATGCTGATTTACGCGATCCGCAAGTTGATTTACACGCAGCATATCAAAAAGCTTGCGATCGCGTTACCCAAATGCTCGAAAAGCTATCTCTCCCGCTATCGCCACAAAAAACTCGGCTGGAATGGAAGCCACCAGGGAGCAGAAAAGCAGAGGAACAAGTGAGCACAGGAGCAGAGGAGTATCAGAGTAACTTTACTCGCCCTGATTTTTGTGCAAGCGTGCAAAAAGCAAAAGAATATATTAAAGCTGGTGACATCTTCCAAGTAGTTATTTCCCAGCGATTATCAACAACATACACAGGTGACCCGTTTGCTCTTTACCGTTCTCTACGTCAGATAAATCCTTCGCCTTACATGGCTTATTTTCACTTCCAAGATTGGCAAATCATCGGTTCCAGTCCCGAAGTGATGGTGAAAGCCGAAACCGATCCAAATGGTGGAGCGATCGCAACTCTACGCCCAATCGCAGGGACACGTCCACGGGGCAAAACCACCCAAGAAGATACATCTTTTGCTGAGGATTTACTGCAAGATCCTAAGGAAATTGCCGAACATGTGATGCTTGTTGATTTAGGGCGAAACGATTTAGGGCGTGTTTGCCAAAGTGGTAGCGTCAAAGTTGATGAATTAATGGTAGTTGAACGCTACTCCCATGTAATGCACATTGTCAGTAATGTTGTAGGTAAATTAGCATCTGATAAAACAGCATGGGATTTACTCAAAGCCTGTTTCCCAGCAGGTACAGTCAGCGGCGCACCCAAGATTAGGGCAATGGAAATTATCCACGAATTAGAGCCTAGTCGTCGCGGTGTTTACTCTGGTGTTTACGGATATTATGATTTTGAAGGACAATTAAATAGTGCTATAGCAATTCGCACAATGGTCGTCCATAATAATACGGTCAGCGTCCAAGCTGGTGCAGGTTTGGTGGCTGATTCTGAACCTGAGAAAGAATACGAAGAAACACTCAATAAAGCGAGAGGTTTATTAGAAGCGATTCGTTGTTTGCGTTAAATTTGGTCATTAGGAGTTAGGAGTTAGGAGTTAGGAGTTAGGAGTTAAGAGTTATTATTCTCCCCTGTGCCCCCCATCTCCCCTACTCAGCACTCATGAATGGCACACTGATTTATGTTAGTTGATTGTAAGATTGGACTTGATATCAATACAGTAATTGTTCTATTGGCTGTATGAGAATCCAGACCGGACTTTAAAAGTTGATATATTAGTATCCTTCTATTTTGAATTACATAAGTTTTACTTTGAACTGCAAGGTATTTGGCAACAATCTCTGCTACTTCTAGACCTACGTATCCACAGTAACGCGATAAATTGGGAAGATTTATAAATCCAATTAACATTAAATTTTTTCCGAAATTAACATAAATTTTTACATGAATTTGATATATAAAAGAAGTCTGAGTATGAAAATCCAAGACTTCATTTGAAGTTGCTACAGACAATAAGCCAACAAACTTGTTAGTGCTGAGTAACTGAAGTAAATTGTCTAAATAATTTCAGTTACTATTGCAGCAATTAAGAGGCTAGTTAAAAAGCAACCTCATTCAATTTGTTGTGCCAGAGGTTTATCGTCTTCACCAGCAGTGAAAAACAATGGCTAGTCCTGATTTAAATTAACGGACTCAAAGTTGTTGAAAGTAAGATTCAAAACAACTTGTTCAATTAAGTCTTTTCCAGGTAATTAAAATCTGTTTTCCTAGTTATGCCTCTAAGTGGTTCTATTCGTCAATTGAGGAAAATCCCTAAATTTAAAGTGTATTTAAAGGCTTATTAGCCAGATAACTAAACCATGTCTGGTAAAAACTTCCACCCCTATGAGTCAGACAATACCAATCATCGCTAAATACTCGTTGAGCTTTTCAGCATATTCCGTAAATCTAGCCCGTGGAATTTTATCACAAAACTTTCGGCTCAATACCAAAACCAGTTGAATTCACCCGTTAATTCTTGGTGAAGCCTCTACCCATCATTGTTAGGACTTACGCACTCAGATCCCCCAACCCCCGATCCTTGGGGGCTTCACAAGTTCCCTCCTTTTTAAGGGGAGCCAGCGCGGTCTTGGGGGTTTCCCCCATTAGCGACTGGCGTGGGTTGGGGGGATCTAGGTTTCAGGCTTCAGCGCGTAAGTCCTAATTGTTAGCAAGTTAGACATCGCAGGCGATTCTTAATTACATCTAATTTAGATAAGTAAAAATTATTTTTTATATAAATAAAAACTATTAAAACTTAACTGAGAAAAGTCTTGCTTATTTGTAACGATATTGTTATATTTCTTTACATAAAGACATAAATTCAAAAAATGCCCAAAACTTGAGCAACACCTTCTCAATAGGCGTTGAAATTCAAGTATCCAAGACAACATAAGCAATTGCTGTGCCTTTGGTAGAGCGATCGCAACTTTAACTGTTTAGTCGTTAGTATTGAGTATCTTTGCTAGTAGCTCAAGGCATTTTCCTTGTTTGCACATTTGATAGAACTGTAATTTTCTTTTTGGAATTTCTGCTATGTCTTTTACCCTCCAGTCGGCTCAAAGTATTTTTCCCGGCACCCTAGTTGCTGACATTGTTCCATCTACCATTGAATCTTTTAATCAGCTCAACGCTGAAGACCAACTAGCATTACTTTGGTTTGCGTACACCGAAATGGGTAAAACGATTACCGTTGCTGCTCCGGGTGCTGCAAACATGATCCTCGCCCAAGGGCTTTTGGAACAAATTAAGCAGATGCCTTTTGATGTTCAGACCCAAGTAATGTACGATTTGGCTAACCGTGCTGATACTCCCATCTGCCGTTCCTATGCATCCTTCACCGTAAACATCAAATTGGGTTTCTGGTATCAGTTAGGAGAATGGATGGCTCAGGGAATTGTCGCCCCAATACCACCGGGTTACAAGCTTTCTCCTAAAGCTGCTCAAGTGCTGCAAGCAATCCGAAGCGCCGATGCAGGTCAACAAATCACCATCCTACGCAACGCCGTAGTCAGTATGGGATTCGATCCGAACGCTCCTGGTAGTTACAAAAAAGTCTCAGTACCTGTGGCTCCTCCCATTGCACAAGCATTTCGGACTAAGGTCACCATCGAGGGTATCGACAATGCTACTGTGCTTGGCTACATCAACAACATGAATGCCAATGACTTTGACGCTGCGGTTGCTCTGTTTGCCTCCGAAGGTGCCCTGCAACCTCCCTTTGAAAGACCAATTGTTGGTCAAGAGGCAATCCGCAGCTATATGCGTGAAGAATGCCAAGGATTGAAGATGATGCCAGAACGGGGTATATCTGAGCCAGTAGAAGATGGCTATACCCAAGTTAAAGTGACCGGCAAAGTCCAAACCCCCTGGTTCGGTGCAAGTGTAGGGATGAACATTGCATGGCGGTTTTTGTTAGATCCCCAAGGCAAAATCTTCTTCGTAGCAATTGACTTGCTGGCTTCTCCTAAAGAACTCCTGAACTTAGTACGTAAATAGAGTACTAGGTTAGTCGTTGCTGCGTAGGGTGGGCACTGCCTAAAATCTAAAAGTATAAACAGTGCCCACTTTTGAAAGTAACTAATCTGTTTTTAATCTTGGTCTAGACTTTTTAAAAGTCTCCTTAAGATAACAACCTTAAATAGTATTGTTTGAAATTTCACATAACAGCTTTTTAATTAACACTTTTAATCCAATTTAGATTTGGTTGTGATATTTTCCCATATTAGTTGTCTTGGAAAAAATTGAGTTGGCGATCGCAGACTCGGCTTAGCTCAGTTTTGCTGGAAACAGACGCTAGTGACTTTTCGCAAAATCCAAAATTGTTTTGAGACATATTTCCAGCAATTTATCAATTGGATACTCTAATTTTCAGGTGAGAAATGCAGACTGGGAAGACGGATTATATGGATGCCGATCAAATACTCAAGCGCTATTGTGCAGGAGAGAGAAATTTTACTCAGGTAAGCTTGCACTTGGCAAACCTCAGTGAGGTATGTCTAGCTGGAATCAATTTAGATAGAGCTAACTTGACTAACGCTACTTTATCTCACGCTAACTTACGCGGAGCAAATTTGATAGAAGCAAATTTGACTGCTGCGGCTCTCTGGAGAACTGACCTGAGTGGAGCGAATCTTATCTGGGCAACCCTCAAGGCTGCTAATTTGATACGAGCAACTCTTCAGAAAGCAGACTTGCACAAAGGAAACCTTGTGAAAGCAGATTTACGCTTGGCAGATTTGCGCGATGCAGACCTCAGTGGTGCAAACTTAGCTGGAGCAGACTTGCGCTATGCCAACCTTAGTGGCGCTTTTTTAGCTAAGGCAAATCTCACCGGCGCCAACCTGACTGGAGCCAACTTAAGCAAAACAGATCTGAGTTATGCCAATCTCACCAAAGCCATTTTGTTTAAAACCGATCTGAGTTACGTTGATTTCACCGAAGTAAACCTGACTGACGTGGATTTCCATCACTGCATCCTCAAGGGAGCTATTTTGCCCGAACCGAGTTTGATGAAGACAAGTTAATCGTGGCAATTTTGGATTTTAAATTTTAGATTAAAAATTACTTCGTACTCCTGCAAACAAGCAAGCTTTAGCAATTGTCAGCTAGGTAAGACATAAACTGAACTGCTCAGAAAATCTGGACACCAAAAGGCTTTCTTTGGCTATTGCCTGCCATAAATTTCTTTCTCCTTCATAACTAACTAACTAACTTGAATTAGTAACCGTTTATTCTCACCGACCTATTTACCGATGACTGTTTCTAATTCCAATTCCTTGTTAGAAGATTTGTGCCAAGTCCTACCGGATCTAAAACCTCAAATCTATTTCAAGTCTTCATTAACAGCTCTTTCTCACGCAATAGAAGACCTGGTACTGGGAGCGACAGATCAACCCCTAGTGATTGCGAATTTTCAGCAGGAGCGTTTTTATCGCCAGGAGATTCCTCGCTATGAAAAAATTGCTCAGCATACAGACCAGGTTTATGTATTAGCTGCACCAGAGAGCGACTTTGGTATGGTTTCAACCCCTTACACAACCATTCCTTTTGCCCCTAATGACGAATTAGCTCAGGAATGGCATTTGATTGTAATTAGTCAGCTATATTCAGCGTGCCTAATTTGTCGAGAACATCGTTCATCGGTAGATTCAGCATCCCTAGACCAAGCAAGGCAATTTCAGGGGATTTGGACATTTGACCCCCAAGTTTCTATTCAGGCTGCCCGCCTATTATTGGAGCGAATTCTGACTTATCGACCAGAACTTGCTCCTAAAATTCAGCGAGCGCATAGACGTTATCGACTTTTGCAAAAATCGCAAGTACAGATATCAAGAAATAAAACACTAGGAATTGACTTTAGACTATTTGCTAACCGCTTAGTCACATATCTACAAGCTAGTCAATACAGGCTGCTGAAAGCTTATCGTACTATAGCTAGCAAAGAGCGAAAAGAGCGTTTGATTAATGCGATCGCTACTACTATTCGCCGCTCTTTGAATCCAGAAGAGATTCTGAGTGTTACTGTTAAAGAACTAGGTGAAGTTTTTAGCGAATGTCGGTGTTTAGTTTATATTTATCAACCAAATAGTCAACAACAGCCAATTGTTTATGAATCAATACCTTTAGGATTGGCATCTTTAAAGGGAGAAATTTGGTCATTAGCAAGCCACCCGCTATTTCAAACTGCTTTATCACCAAGTCAAACTCAGGACGAAAACCGATGGCAAACTATAGTTATTGCTGATATCAACCAGGATTTTGGCTTACAATCCCATCCAGAATTAAAAGCCCAATTGGTGCGTTGGCAGATCCGTGCTTGCTTATTGGTACCGATTTGCTATCAGGGGACTTGGCTGGGAATGTTAGAACTGCATCAGCCAGAGGCTCATTTGTGGACAGAAGATGATGTAACGTTAGTAGAGGCGATCGCCACACAGGTTGGAGTTGCTTTAATGCAAGCAAAAGCTTACAGCAACTTAGAAACTTTGAATCGTCAACTGGTAGACTTGGAGCGCACCCAAAGTAACTTAATTGCGATCGTTGGACATGAACTACGTACTCCTTTATCTACCATCCGCGTTTGCTTAGAAAGTTTAATTACAGAACCACAAATGCCGCTCGACTTGCAGCAAACCATGTTACAAGCGGCTTTAGACGATGCGGATCGGTTACGTAAACTAATCCAAGATTTTATTACCTTATCTCGTTTAGAGGGCGGATTGGTGCGCTGGCAAATCGAACCAATATCCCTTCAAGAATACCTAGATTTAGCCCTCAGCGGACTCGAATCCCGTCAGAAATTGCCTAAAATCGTCGTAGAATTACCGCATTACTTACCGCCAATCCAGGTAGATGGAGAAGGGCTGATTGAAGTTTTAACAAAGTTACTGGATAATGCCTGTAAGTTTACTGACAAGAGCGGACAAGTTACCATTCGTGCAGACCTCTTGAATCCAAAAGAAGTTGACCCAGCTTTAGGAAAATTACAGAAAACATCTGTGTTAAAAATTACTATTGCAGATACAGGTCGAGGGATTGAACCGAGCCGACTAGAAACTATCTTTGAGCGTTTTTATCAGGAAGAAGGATTTTTGCAACGCACTGTAGGTGGTGCGGGACTTGGTTTGGCGATTTGTCGGCGAATTATTGATAATTTGGGAGGTAAAATTTGGGCTGAGTCTCTAGGAAAAAATCAGGGTAGCGAGTTTCATTTTACGGTTCCGGTTGCAGTGCCTATTTCTTAATTTGATGTTTGCATTTTGAAATAGTACCCTGTTAATTCTATAACCAAAACTGGCGATCGCCTTCCATGCGACTAGGACGAATACCTTGCAAACGCAGATAAGCCATGCGGTCAGACCCATATAATGGCATAGGTAAGCGAGGTTCTTTTAAAGCTCCATGATGCAATAACGTAAGTTTTAGAGTGGTTTCTAAAACACTTTCTATTGAGATTTGGTGTCCTTTCTCATGAATTGTTAAACGTATAGGACGAGCCAAACCAACTTTATCAGGAACTTTAGTTGTTACCAAAATTGCTTCACGAGATGACAAACGAAGTCCTAAGCCTTGTGAAGGTGCTATGACAGCTTTCTGCTTTAAGTCATACAATCGCGGAATACCAGATTTTTTACATTCCACCAAAATAAATTTAGCTCCTATTGCCTTAGCTCTATCTACTAAATAATCAGCTTCATTTCCAACAAAGGAACCATCACGATAAATTAAGACTGTTTTGTTTGCTAACTCAGCAGCAGGTAATAATCGCTCCAATAGTTTAGGTGGTATTTCTTCACCATCAATTAAATCATCTTCTAGTTGATAACGAACAAACTCCCCTTGTTTGCCATAGAGACGTATACTAGCACAGGCATTTCTTGTACCTGCTTGCCTTTTTTTGGAAATTCTAGAAACATCCAAGCCAATAAAATAATCAGCATCTTTTAAGTCTTCAGCTAGAACGAAAGGCAAATTGCCTAACTTTGCTAGAATTCCTGGAATTACCTGATTCAAGATATACTGGTAATTTCCAGGTTTATTCAAAGTATCTTCATAAATCATTTGGCTAGCAATTTGACGACGGAGCAATAAAGAATATATTTGATGGTAGAAACTTCCCTCATTTGTATCATCCTCATGACGATCGCTTTGAGGTAAAAAAGTTACAACAATGTCGTGTGGTATCTCAATTAATTCATTGACTTTCTTCTCAACTTCTGCTCTTGCCTCAGTCTTAGTCAGATTATTCAGTGACAAAGCTTGCTTAGTAATAACTTCACTTTTAAATCCATATAGTTCCAGACGCTGCTTAAGTAAATTCAGAAACGGATCTACTTTTAAATCACAAAGCTTTAGTGCTGCAATCTGAATAACTTTGGATTTATCTTTAAAATCAATGTGACGGCGATAAACTCCACCTTTTTTAAGACCATTTAGAACATCACTTCTTTTGGTTATAAAGTTATTACCAAAAAGTAGAGCAGTTTCCTCTATAGGAAATTCAGGTTTCCAGAATAAATTTGGATGTTGAATGCTATTGATACTACGTTCTAGTTGAATTCCATAAATACTTAAAGCGTCTGCTGCTATTTTTTTATAAGATGTCAACAGACTTGTTCTGTCTTGATGGGAAATTTTAGTAGCCTTAAGTAGCTTTCCGTATTCAACTTCAAATTGATCGGCTGTGGCAGATGTAACACAGGGACGTAAAGCTGCCATAGCATAGTGAAACTGTTTTGTATCTTTACCGAACTGTACAGCAACAACAGGTTGATTGTTTGGGGCATCTCGTAGTGCTTGTTTACTAGTTGAACCGGTAGCTTTTGCTAATAGTTCATCTCTATGCTCTTCGATAGTTCCAATAATACCGACAATTGTTGCGTTACTACCTCGTTCAATTTCTTGAACTTTTAAACCAATTAAAAGCTGTTCTGAGTTTTGCCGTTGAGGATGTTTTTCGTAGAACTCAGCTAAATTATCACGAAAGACAATGCTACTGCACACTGTCAAACTAAGAGCAGGCTGTAACTCACCTTGTAATTCGATCGTTTCTGACCAAAAATCTGGTTCTCTTCTGACTATAACTCCATTATCAGACAGAACAACTGGAGAATTAAATTTAGTTTTATTCAAAATCTGAAGAGATAGCAGAGAATGAATAAAAGGTGTGGGTTGAGGCTGGCGTACTGCTTGGAAACCGAATAAGCGTTCCTTAAAATCTTCTACTTCATTTTGAATGTTTTTTAGTGCCTCTTGTAATTCTTCTTTACTAGGTAAATCTTTATGAGATGCTGCCAAAACCCAAAAATAAGGCTTGTACCAGATGACAACAGTCTCAGGTAATTTTCGACTAAAATGATAGCTCAATCGATTGCCATCTTTTTTATCAATCTCAGGTGTTAGCCGAAAACACATCAACTTAAGTTGTGAAGTTGTGATTGGGAAAACTTCGCTAAAAGAGGTAGAAATTTGGGAAGATGCAATAGCAATAGTCATGCAGAAACCTCCAATGAATTAAATTGGCAAATCGATGTGAATTGACAATTTCGACAGGCTATTCCAGGATTAGCAGGAAATATTTCAGCAAATGCAGATTTATTTTGCTTGTAACGACGTAGTTCTTTTTGATGTTCTTGTGCTATTTGGGCTAATTTAGCTTGAATTGCCTTGAGTTGAATATCTGTAGCAGTAATAGGCTCAGACCATTTGCTAGTTTCTAAGTTATAAAATGAAGCAACAGCTTTTTGTCCAGGGAACATATAAGTAGCTGCCAACAGGTAAACAAATGCTTGTCGCCTATCAAAATTAGATGTGCCTGTTTTAAAATCTAAAATTTGCAGTCTGCTGTCTGATTCAATAAAAATGCAATCAATAGCTACAAACAAGTTAAAAAAATAATGACCTTGCTGAATCAGGATTGGTTCTGGAATTCCCTCATCACCTCGACTAAATTTAAGGATGTTCTTTCCAGAGAGAATTGGCTCCTGATAGTAATTGGTCAAAATTTTAATAATTCGCTGCTTAACTTCGACAGGCTCTTGGTCTAATTTCAGCTTCTCTGCTACTATCTCTACACCATTTGATTGGTTCAAAAGTTGAATATTTTGGTGAAATTCGTAAATGCCCTTCTGTGCATGCAAACCGATATGTTGAGGAATAGTGTCTTGCTCCAATAATGCTTTAACTAATGATTCTTTTTTTCGCGCTCTGGAAAAACCTCGTTTCATATCACAATGCAAATATTCTTGTCCAACAGATGAAGCGAACTGTGACCAAATGTTAAAACTCACATACGGCCGCCACACCATAATTTATATCCTTATTAGCTTTGTTGATTTTTTATTCAACTACACCCTAACGTGTATTGATTTTTTAGTCAACACTCTGTTATCATGTTTAGTTAAGTAGGAAAAAAAGTGAATCAAAGTTTTGGTCAGCTTATCCGTGAAGCCCGCAAAGATAAGGGATTTAGTCAGCGTGAGCTAGCAAAACTAATAGGGCTAGATTTCACTTATCTGTCTAAATTAGAGAACGATCGCGCGGATTATCCTCCAAAAGAAGATGTCATTCGTTCTCTAGCACGGCATCTCGATTTAAATGAGGAAGAGTTAATTTTTTCAGCTGGTCGTATTCCCCAGCGTGACGAAGATTTTCTCAAGCAACATTACAAGACAATGCCTGCTTTGTTCCGTCGAATGCAGGAGAATCCTGATTTTGCAAAAAGAGTCTTTCGAGAAGCTACACAACCAGAAAATGAGGAGAAGCAAGGTTGAGTATCATCAAGCGGTATCGCTATATTCCTGATAGCGAAATTGAGGCTAGAGCTAATAATATTCTCAAGCGTATGCAGGAAACACCCAAATATATTCCCAAGTGGCCTTTAGATGCAACTCGTGTGGCAGAGTTTTTAGGGTTGAATGTTGTTTGGGATAGGATACCGCCTGATGCTGAAGGACAAATAGCAGCGAGGATTTTGCCATTGGAGCATTTAATTGAAATCAATGAAGATATTTTGAAACTTCCCAAAGGGTTTGAAGAATCAACGCTAGCTCATGAGCTGGGACACTGGGAACTACATATTGACCAAAAGACGGCTGGTCAGTTTGAAGAACTGATGAAGCAGGGTGGTAAAAGTGAAATAGATATGCAGCCTTTTTTATGCCGTGCTGTTAGTGGTCAACTGCAAAAAATGGAGTTGCAAGCTCAACGTTTTGCGAGTTATTTACTGATGCCTCATTCTATTTTAGAACAAATGGCAACAGAACGTGATTTAACAAAATGGTCTCATCTTTATGCAATGCAAAAGGATTTGGGTGTCACAATAACTAATCTTAAAGTTCGTCTAGTACAGCTAAATTGGATTATTCTTCCTCCAGGTGACAAGACAATTTATTTGGGTAAGGCTGCGCCTATTCGGAAAAAATAAAGATTGAAATAAAGTGCGATCGCTCTCCATCATTTCTTGGTAGCGATCGCACCCTACTAAACTAGAAAATAAGATGTCGAGATAAGTTTATGAAAGCTACTACAGTCGCCTTACCTCCTACCCTCAAATTGAAAATTGACTTAACTGACGACCAATTTTTCCAAATCTGCCAACAAAACCGCGATTATCGATTTGAGCGTACAGCATCAGGGGAATTATTAATTATGCCACCTACAGGTAGTGATACTGGCAACCGTAACTTTGATATGGCTGTTGAGTTAGGAATCTGGAATAAACAGACTAGACTAGGCAAAGGTTTTGACTCTTCAAGTGGCTTTACCCTACCCAATGGTGCAGAACGTTCTCCTGATATTTCTTGGGTAAAAATTGAGCGGTGGAATGCTTTAACTCCAGAAAAACAAGAAAAATTTGCTCCGATTTCTCCTGATTTTGTAGTAGAATTACGTTCTCCTAGCGATTCTTTAAAAGATTTGCAGGAGAAAATGCAGGAATATATCGAAAATGGCGCTCAATTAGGCTGGTTAATCGACCGTAAAAACAAGCGAGTAGAAATTTATCGTCCAGATAAAGATATAGAAATATTAAACAATCCTACTAGTTTATCAGGGGAGGATGTTCTACCTAGATTTGTGTTGAATTTAGAGGATATTATGTAGTTTTATTGATTAACAAACACATGGCGCATTTCAAAGCGACTGTCTTCCCAAAGCGGCTGCAAAGCTTGTTTAGCAGCATTTAACTGAGCTTGGGAGAATCTAATTTTTCCGTTTTCTATTATCCAAATATATGTCCTAGTTATTAAGTCTGCTTTGAAACTATTTTCATATTTGCTATTATTTATTTTTGCTACTTGTTCATCTAAGCAATTTATAGCATCTTTAAAACTACACTGCGTATAGTTATAAGGAATCTTTGCTTGTGTATTCTCCCATTTAACAGCAAGCAAATTTCTCATAATATAGTCTATCCCTGTTATAAAGCAATCAGTATTGCGTATCAAATCTGTAAATGTTTGATAATAAGATTGCAAGAGTGTAGCAGCAATATTTTCCTTATATAGATGTAACCAAGACTGGATATCGCGAAGATAAGGTAGTAGATCTTTAATTTCATTAATTTGTTTTATCTGTAAGCGTAGCTTACCGCCGTAGGCATCGCTTTTATAATTTACGATCTCAGCTAGTAATTCAGCTTCAGATAATTGAAATTTATCTAAATAGTAACTAATCGCTTGAGGAATATATTTTTCTAATAACCACTGCTTAGTATATCTAGCTGTCCAGGTTCCCTTTACTCCGATATCTTGCTGCCAAGAAGTAACTTTCCCTCTTTCAAGGCATTCTAAATAAGCATGATTAATTTTATATATAATATTAATTTTATTATTAATACCTAATGATAAATTCCTATCAACTTTGGGCAAGATAAATGCATGGTCGCGAATTCCTCGGCTCACTCGAATTGAGCTATCTTCATTATGAAATAAATGCCATTCAGACTTGCCTTTAGTATAATCAAATTCATCAGCAAACTGCTGCATTAATTTCCATAATTTTTGCCCTACAGAAAACAGGATAAAACCTCGAATATTTGCAATATCTACAATTTCAAAATTCCAGGTTTCTAGAGAATTCTCAAATTCAATTATTGATTTTTTATATTCTTGGCAAACTGCATCAACACAAAAACACAAATCTAATGCCTCTGGCTCAGATAAAATAAGTGTTGTTTTACCTAAATTTACTTCAAAATAATTTTGATCTAGCTGTTTCAAAAACCGACGACAATTCCAATATGGTTGGGTGTTTAACCCAGTCATTAGTTGACCCAAAATATCTTGATGATTTAAACTAATTTTCAGACCTCTTAAAATGATGTTGCTGAAGTCTATTTCACAATTACCTTCTCTAAAAGCTTTGGGTAAATTACAGGCGATCGCTACCTTCGGTTGCACAACAACCAAGCGATAATCTTCTCGCTTAATTGAAGGCTCAAAATCACATGTTTCTAAAACATCCTGTAAATCTGGATAGCGTCTTATAATCTTTTCTATTAAATTATATTTAGTATTTCTCCAAATATTACTCATTTTATGAATTGTTGAATTGACTCTGGAAGCGACATCAGATAATCTACCCTATCTGTTAACTTATTTCCACTTGATTTTATTAGTGTAATTAACAATTTATCAAGTAAACTAATATAATATAGTGATTTTAAATACTTTACTAAAAATTGTCGATATCATCTTTAGTGGTGTGCGCTTGCAAATATCTTTTGGGTAAATTACTAATTTGCAAGACATCGACGAGCTGTATTGGCACACAGCTAGCTGTGCGCCACTATCCAATGTATTTATCGCATTTTTTTCAAATTGGTATAATAACCAGTTAATTATCTAATAAATATAAAAAACCCTACTGTTAATTAACGGTAGGGCAAGTTAATTGATTGTGTCGTTTTCTCAAGCTTGTTAATTGAGGAAATATTTGGATTTTAAAAATTGTTAGATTTGATAGATAATATAATTTCTCCCTTAAATTTTCGTGTGACTACCTTCTGTTTGTTGTTTTGGCTATGTAGAGAGCTACACAATCAAAATACAGGAGTCCGGATTTTGGCCGAAATATATTAAAAACAACTTGTTGTCAAACATTGGCTGGCTGCGGTTCTGAATTTTGAAATGCCTAGTTGCCTATTTCAAGAAAGGCTTTTGGCGCATGAACTCGTAAATTCATCTGCTGATGACGCACAGTTAACAAAGGCCTATCTAAACCTATTTCAGAAAAAGGACTTGCAGCAGGGATTTCTAACTGAGAACTAATCAAGCCCAAGAAAGACTCAAATTCAGCAGAGAATATGAGCAAATCACTACCCTTGGCGCTGAAAGCAGACGCGCCTAATTGCACAGGCCATACCCAGCTTCGTTGATTATAGTTAAAACTACACAGCTTCTCGTTTCCCTGATGCACATTAGCATATTCTCTTTCCAGGGTAAACTCAGCTAGTTCCTTCGGTAGCCCCCAAATTTCTCGACCACCAGCTACAGAATCAGCATTATCCACATAAATGTGCGAAATCCAAGGGCCGATTTTCGTTTGGTGATAAACCAAAGCCGGGGCAATAATTAACTCGTTGTACTCCAATACCGACCCTGACCCATAATTAGCCAAATACACACTACCAATGGTTTGACCAGGCCACACAGAAATAATTTCTAATTTTGAGGGAATTAAAGGGCGCACTCGGTCAATATTCACTAAATGCAGAGTTTGGATAGCGTAGCCTTGCAGTGTCCAAGGTGCTTGAGGATAAGGCATAAGAAAGTTAGAAGTTGAGAGTGAGGAGTCAAGAGTGAGGAGTTAAAAATAAAGTTTAAAATTTCTAGTTAAAAATTAGCACTATTATTTCTGGCTCCTAACTCTTAACTCTTAACTCCTAACTTCTAAAAAAAAATCCCACCCAA
This sequence comes from Nostoc sp. ATCC 43529, assembly GCA_003326205.1. Taxonomy (GTDB): domain Bacteria; phylum Cyanobacteriota; class Cyanobacteriia; order Cyanobacteriales; family Nostocaceae; genus Nostoc. Next base: position 164,182 of record LWTK01000105.1, on the reverse strand, counting down.
GAAAAACCTTGGATGGACAATATCAGGTGAAACAAGATAATCTTCCCGAAGAAATAGGAAAATTATTTGCTTTCTGTAAAATCAGCGTCAATTACATCATCACCGCTACCAGCGGAGGAGGAACTGCCATCTTGAGGTTCAGCGCCAGGTGCAGCACCGCCACCAGCTTGTTGATAGATGTTGCTACCAACGGCGAATAGTGCTTGTTGCAATTCTGGGGTCAGCTTCTTGATTTGCTCATCGTCATCTTTAGCAATTGCTTCCCGCAGTTCTTTCACCAAACCATCGACTTTGGTCTTGTCAGCAGCGGGAACTTTATCGCCCAATTCTTGTAGCTGCTTCTCGGCTTGGTATGCCAAAGAGTCGGCTTGGTTCTTGCGTTCAATTTTCTCGCGTCGTTCTTTGTCACTTGAAGCGTTTTGTTCGGCTTCTCTGACCATCCGGTCAACGTCATTTTTATCCAGTGTGGAAGCGCCAGTGATGCTGATGGACTGTTCTTTACCAGTACCTTTGTCCTTGGCGGTGACGTTAAGAATACCGTTAGCGTCGATGTCGAACACGACTTCAATTTGGGGGACGCCACGTGGTGCGGGAGGAATTCCATCAAGGCGGAAGGTTCCCAAACTCTTGTTATCGGTAGAGAATTCGCGTTCGCCTTGGAGGACGTGAATTTCTACGTTGGTTTGGCCATCCACAGCGGTGGAGAAAACTTCAGATTTCTTGGTAGGAATTGTTGTGTTGCGGGGGATAATTTTGGTCATTACGCCGCCCAATGTTTCAACACCCAAAGATAGCGGTGTTACATCTAACAACAAGATGCCAGTAACATCACCAGCTAATACCCCTGCTTGAATTGCTGCGCCAACTGCCACAACTTCATCAGGGTTAACGCTTTGGTTGGGGTCTTTACCCAATACCTGCTTCACAATCTGTTGTACTGCGGGAATGCGGGTAGATCCACCAACTAACACTACTTCATCAATAGCGTCTTTGCTTAACTTGGCATCCCGGAGAGCGTTTTCCACAGGGATACGGCAACGGTCAATTAAATCAGAGCAAAGTTCTTCAAATTTAGCGCGAGTCAGGGTTGTGTCGAGGTGCTTAGGCCCGTCCTGAGTAGCGGTGATAAATGGTAAGTTGATTTCTGCTTGGGTGACGCTAGAAAGTTCTATTTTTGCTTTCTCTGCGGCTTCAGTCAAACGTTGTAAAGCTTGTTTATCTTTGCGTAAATCAATACCTTCGTCTTTCTTGAACTTCTCAGCTAGGAAGTCAACTATTTTTTTATCAAAATCGTCACCACCAAGGTGGGTATCACCTGATGTGGCTAACACTTCAAAAACTCCATCGCCGACTTCTAGCACGGATACGTCGAAGGTACCACCACCAAGGTCAAATACTAGAATTGTTTCGTTGCTCTTTTTATCAAACCCATAAGCTAGAGAAGCGGCTGTAGGTTCGTTGATAATCCGTAGAACTTCGATACCGGCAATTTTACCTGCGTCTTTTGTCGCTTGCCGTTGCGAGTCATTGAAGTATGCTGGAACTGTGATTACTGCTTGGGTTACAGTTTCGCCCAGGTATTTGCTAGCGTCTTCAACCAGTTTGCGGAGAACTTGTGCAGAAATTTCTTCTGGAGCAAATTGCTTACCAGCGCCTGGTGAGTCTAGCTTGACATTGCCGCCGCTGCCAAGAACTTTGTAAGAAACTTCAGTAGTCTCCTTGGTAACTTCGTCAAAGCGGCGTCCAATAAAGCGCTTGACAGAGTAAAACGTATTTTCGGGGTTCATCACCGCTTGACGTTTGGCGATTTGACCAACCAAGCGATCGCCATTTTTCGCAAATGCAACCACTGATGGTGTTGTCCGAAAACCTTCCGCATTAGCAATAACTGTGGGTTTACCACCTTCCATCACTGCCACGCAGGAGTTCGTTGTACCTAAGTCAATTCCAACTACTTTTGCCATTTTAGGTGCTGGCTCCGTATAACTACAAATGAATGAATGAGAATATAAAGGACTAAATTTTCAACCAACAGGGTCAAGAAATCAGCCAGTTCAGCATTAATACCTTAATTTGGCTTTTTCTGGGTGTTAAGACTCCAGACTATGCTGATATATATATTGAGATCCATGAAGGGTGGTTTACCGAACCTTTGTTGGGGCGGTTAAACTAACTCAATAGTTTTTAAGTTAATTCATGGATTGATTTGCTTCTACTTCGTCTAATGTATGAGAATTAATACTTTCAGTAATTAGGGTGAACCGTAACATCTGAGTGGTGTTTGCCGTCTTTAGAGGTAACAAATTACGGTATTAGTCATTAGTCATTAGTCATTAGTCATTGGGCATGGGGCATTAGTCATTGGGCATGGGGAAAGGGGAAAGATTAAATTTATTCCTTTTCCCTTTAACCTTTAACCTTTTCCCCTGCCTCAAAAGCCTCCCCATCTCCCTACTCACCCAAGCTCAGAAAAAAGGCTCTCCCAGTCGATCGCAGCTGGTCTTTGTCCTTTATTGACTATTTCAAAAATTTTCCTGGAAGTACTTGGGTAAAAAAGACACTCGACACAAGCGTTTGCTACATCAATTCGGCTGGCATCACCTACAAGTGTATCCCCTGTGCCGAGTACCACAGCGTATTTGCCGCCGGTTTTTGCTCTCAGGAGGGTGTTGAGGTCGTATGAAGTATAAGGCCCATCAATGAGGCGTCCTGGACGGATAATAGTGTAGGGTAATCCTGAATTAATGATGGACTCCTCGCCCTTCTGTTTGGCATCTAAGACACCGAATGCATTGAGAACGCTAAAAGGAAACTGATTTTTACGGAGAATGCCGCAGGAGGAGACGAAAACAAATCGCTGCAAATTCTGAGGCGCTGCTGCTACTAGGTTGCTGACACCTTGGGCATCGATTTTTGCTGGACTATTCTTTGCTTTTGCTTGGCTAGATTGGGGGTTAAGAAAAGTTAAACCCCATTCAATCAAGTTTGGGGATTCCTCAAACTCCCATCTGGCAGAGGGAAAGGCTGTGGTTCCAGTACAACATATAACGTGGGTGACATCTGATGTTGCAGCACCAAGTGTAGCGGGCTGGCGGGTATCACCAACAACAATTTCCACTTGCCGATTAAACATTTTTTCAGCTTTTGCGGCATCCCGTGTCAGAACGCGAACCCTGACACCTTTTTCCAGCAGTTTACCTACTACCAGTTGCCCCACTCCACCAGTACCACCAGCAACCAGCACCAAATCCTTAACTGACGGTTCCAAAGAAGTCATAAAGTTGTCTTGAGATAGTCTATTGTTAATCTAACGTGAGTTCTATGAGTATCATGTACGCCCAATTAGTCGATCGATTAGGTAAGACTAAGATTGATATCTTACCAATCTTAGTTTTAATAATTAAGCAACTAATTCCATAATGAAGAAATGTTATATCATTACACCAGCTACAAAGAATTACTTACATATTTCCTGCCGCGCCCGATAAAAAATGAAGAAGATTTAGAAAAAACTCAAGCAGTTGTCGATAGTCTACTTGATAAAGGAGAACTAACAGAGTCAGAAGAAGACTATATTACCTTATTGGGACTTTTAATTCATGAATACGAATCAAAACAAAATTTGGTTCCAGATATTTATGGAGTAGAACTTCTCAAAGTTTTAATTGCCCAATCGAATCTTAAACAAAAGGATTTAGTTCCTATTTTTAAAATGGAGTCAATTGTTTCTGATGTACTTAAAGGCAAGCGTAAATTAACAGTTGAACACATTCAAAAGCTTGCAGAATTTTTCAATGTTTCACCTGCTGTATTCTTCCCAGAGAATCCATTAGACAGAGATTTTTTAGAAGTAGCTTAGTTGAATATCCAAGCATCTACCAAAAAGATGGATAGTTACATCAGAAAGAAAAAATATTGGAAAATGAAAAGCCCCTAGTCTGAATGCACTAGGGGCTTCTCCCTAGTTCTTACATTAGTACTAGTTTTAGCAACACACAATAACGGTAAAAAAACCTTTTCATTTTTTTTGAGCCAGAAGTAGTACAGCAAGCTTGGCGATCGCTACTTTCTGCTATATTTAATCACCTGATCTAATCGAGGTAAGGCACTCACCGCTGACTCCCGAACATAGGAATCGACAGTTTCATCGTTAGTCAATGCTGTTAGCACTTCTACCCCTCGGACATCACCCATTGAACCGAGTGCATTTACAATCGCCACAGCTACCGCAACATTATCTGTGGTTTTCAAAGCTTCAGTTAAAATTTCAAAGGCAGGAGAACCAATTTCACCCAAAGCCATTACAGATGCAATATATACAACACCATTTGGGTCGTTGAGTGCTGTTTTTAATCCCTGCAAGCCCTCTTCTGGAAAAGGTACGTCTGGATGGTTGGCAGCCACCTGCGCCAAAGCCTTAGCACAACTGCCCCGAACCGTTGCGTTATCACTGTTGAGCAATGACTCTACCAATGCTGGTACAGCATCTACACCAATAGCACCCAAGGCTTTTACCGCAGCTCGACGATAGGTCACATCTTCATCATCCAAAATACTCATCAATCGAGGAATAGTATTTTCATCGCGGACTTCGGCTAGTTGCCACATAGCTCGTTCCCGCAGATTTGGGTTAGGATGTTTTAATTGTTCAAATAGAGAATCTGTCGTCATAATAAAAACTTAAGTTCCAGTCAAAGATAGTAATTTAGGCTGCGAGTAGGAAGTATAAATATTTTATTTGAACGCAACTTAGTATCACTCCTAACTCTTGAATTCAGAATTCTGAATTCTGAATTCTTTCAATAACAACTGAGGGACTCTAAGTCCATCGCTCAACCTAATCTAGGCAAAGCAATAGACCCAGAGTCCCTAGTTTTAGAGTGCAACGATCGCTCGGCTAGTCAATCCGTCTACTATGATAGGGAGTTGATTACGTAGTCGAGGAGAGCGCGGAACTCAGTCAACGCTTGAGGAGACATATCGCGAGGAGAGCAAGCACGATCGCGGGTGTAGGTCAATGCGGTAACGTAGGGAGCGGTAGGCAGACCCAAAGAGCGATATGTTTCGCGAGCGCCTGCAATACCCCACTCATCCAATGGGCCGGTACCACCAACAACTAAGCTGTAGTTGATCAAGCGTAGGTAGTGCTTGATGTCGCGGAGGCACTTGTCTTTCTTAACTTGGGTGTCGCCAGCTTCACCTGCTTGGGTTAGGTAAGGATATTTTTTGAAAGCTGCATCATAACCTTCTTTAGCTACAGCATCCAGACCAGAAGCTAGCTTTTCAGCAGCTTCTAGACGAGCGTTAGCACGTTGAATGCTACCTTGAACGGATTCTAGGTCAGAGGTGCTGGGGAAACGGCCTGCTGCATCAGCAGATGTAACAACTGTGGTGATAACTGATTTCATTGCTTTTTATACTCCAGATGGGATTTGATCGGGTTTTGATTTCACTTCGTTTGGCTAAATAGCCGTTAACTGTGAGCTATTAGCTCAGAGCAGAAATAACGCGATCGAAGTAGCTAGCAGCTTCAGCAGCTAGAGCAGAGCAGTCGCCTTGGATAACATCCAACTTGCGGAACTTAGGCCCAGCGTTAGCTTCGGTGTTGGTGTTGGTGATGTGAGCAACACTGATAGCTTTGAGGATTTGAATAGCACGTACAGTGGAGCTAATGGGAACTCCCAGAGCGGTGTAGGTTTCTTTTAGTCCGTTGATAGCGCGATCGTCTAATACGGAAGAATCACCAGCTAACAACGCATAGGTTACGTAGCGCAGGATGATTTCGGTATCACGCAGACAAGCAGCGTGGCGACGAGTGGGGTACAAGTTACCGCCAGGTTGAAGCAAACCAGTATTTTCGCAAGCAATACCAGCAATGGCATCAGAAACAGCACAGCTAGCGTTGCTGGCGATCGCATTTACAGCATCAAGGCGTTTGTTGCCAGCAGCAATGAAACCCTTGAGAGCATCCAAGTCAGCACCACCAATAGCAGCACCTTTAGCATCTGCTGTAATTACAGCTCTGGAAAAAGCATCAAGAACCATGAGTTCTCCTTAATATTCACAAATGGCGGATATTATTTGTGGCCTAGTTTCGTCAGATGAACTGCGAGTAGCCAAAGTAAAACATAGGGGATTAACAGTACCCTAGTCTTTTCTATGAGAGAGAAAGTAATAATCTGTAATATTTAGTCATTGGTCATTGGTCATTGGTCATTAGTCATTGGGCAAAAGGACAAGGGAAAGGGGTAAGGGGAAAAGGGGAAAGATTAAATTTATTCCTTTTCCCTTTTCCCTTTAACCTTTAACCTTTTCTCCTGCTCCCCTGCTCCCCTGCCTCCCATCCCCATATCCAAAAAAATTAAGACTTATGCAGCCACAGCGTAAGTCTTAAGGAAAAATATTCTTTTTTTCGTGGCTTAGGCTTGTTTGAGCAGATGTTTGACCAAATTATCTTTTACCATCATCTGCCGTAAAACTTCTAGCAAGAATTCCTGAGCCTCTTGTTGACTCAAATTCTTTACCTGGTCTTTCAAGTTTTGTAAGCGAAACTGTTGCTCTAAGGTTAATTCGATGGGGAATTCCATAGATTCACTCCTCTAGTTGACTGAATCGAAGGTGTTTGTTGTTACTGGTACTGTGAAGGCTTAGTGATAGCCTGTTGTATACATTACTTTGTACAAGTCTAGCATTGAGATATTAAAATGTCTACATTGTCAAGTCATGAGAAATTAATATTACAAAATTTTACAATCATTAAAAAACATGTTTGTCTCCTCCTTTGTCAGGAGTTTATTGAAGCTAAGCACTGATGGATGTAATGTTTAGAATGTTTATATACCAATAACTTTAAAAACAAAAAGCAAGGTAAACATCATCCGCAGGAGTCAAAGGTAGGAGTCAGAAGATTGATAGACGCAATGGAATTTTTTCAGCTAAGTGCTGGCAAATGGCGATCGCAACGCGTAACTCATCACCTCGCGTTCAAGCGCTCAGAGACGGGAGAATCAAATATAGAAGTGGAAACTCTGGCAGCCGATCATCCAGAAATCATTGAACTGTGCCAGTATCATCAGATTGACCCTACCCTTTCTGTGGGGGGGTCGCGGGTGCGTTGGCTAGGTACAATGTCTTGGGATAGAGAAGATGAGGAAAATCATCAAGGGAAAACCATATTTGCGATCGTGCCTGATGCCGATAACCCAAGGCAAGGCAAATTACTCCGCGAAAGAGGCTACGCGGAAATAGTACCTGTCGTCGGTCTTTTTCACATGGATGATGAAGATGGACTCGTATTGACAACAGAATACGAAACAATGAGTTCCATTGAGCGATTTTGGTTCGGTGGACCCAATATTAGACTGCGAAGCAGTACAGTAAAACGGTTTGGTGGCTTCAGCACAGCTTCGTTTTGTACTGAAAGCCGCATTGAGTCTTCTTTAGAAGTTTCCAATACACAAGAGGTAACTTCTAAACAACAGTTTTATTCCGTTTTAGGCTGGTGAATGATTCTCAAGCAGACCGATGCTTTTACTCGTGGGCGAGATTATCTACACTTGGTACAGGAATTTGCCCTAGAACCAGGTATGGTGGATGTATTCGATAACCTACGCGATCGCATTGCCATTTGCACTTGGATTGGCAAAAACATTAACAGCGTTAACGCTACAATCAACACCTATTTGGAAGCCTGTCATCAGTGCTTTCATCCCCAAGAACGCCGCCACATCCAAATTTTTGCAGTACCCATCGCTCAATCTTTCGGTATTGACGGTCTGTGCAACATTCTGACAAACCCAATCACCATTTTGGTAGATGTCGGTCGAGTTGCTCCCAAAGACTGGTTCGGTATCGTCGTCCATGAATATGCTCATGCTCATCTAGGAGACTATGGTCACAATCAGCAGTTTGCTAAAATTCTGTCTCATCTGTGTTTAGGACTCGGATTAGAACCACCATTATGGGAAGCAGGAATGGAAGCAACCTTGCGTAGCTGGCCTTACTGTCAGTCAACTATAGATCCCCTGGAATTTTGGATAGGTAAAGGGAGTGGGGAATAGGGCATAGGGCATGGGGCATAGGGCATGGGGCATGGAGATGAGGGAGATGAGGAGGCAGGGGAGAAGGTTAAAGGGAAAAGGGATAAATTTAACGTTTTCCCTTTACACCATTCCCAATGCCCAATGCCCTATTTTTCATTAATTTCTGTTGCAAAATATTAAAAAATATTGCCTTAGTTCAAAAAAGTGAAACTGAATCTCCTAATCTGAATTATGTGAACAAAGCTTCTACTTAATTTAGCTAAATTCAAAAAAACGCGATCGGGTAATAATTTTATAATCTGCCCTACGGCATTTCCTGGACTTGAAAGTGAGCTTCAGCATATCCTAAATAATAGCTGGATTCGCTGAGAAACCTATACCGTATGCCTTGCACACAGTGTAGGAGATGTCAAGCAAGTCCGGAAAGCTCGAAGCTGCACTCTGTCGCTGAAGCTAGCAGTGGGCTGAATCCAGCAAGCTCAGCGCTATTTCTTACGAATACTGAACCACTCTTGGTTAAGTTTCGTGAAACTTTATCAGAATCTCAGGTTCTGATCCAACTACGTCCCTTAATATGTGATTTAAAGTTGTTAACTTTAATTAAGAACATGGAGGCTTTAGAGTGGCAATTCCTCTGTTAACATACGCACCTTCAAGTCAAAACCAGCGTGTAGCTGCGTATGAAGTGCCGGGTGATGAACAGCCCAGAATTTTTTCTACAGACAATCTGCTTTCTCCCTCAGATTTCGATATTTTGATTGAAGCAGCATATCGTCAAATTTTCTTCCATGCGTTTGCTGCCGATCGCGAAACATACTTAGAGTCTCAACTCCGTAATGGACAAATTACAGTGCGGGACTTTGTTCGTGGGTTGGTACTTTCCAATACCTTTAAGAGAAGCTTTTACGACCTCAACAGCAACTACCGCTTTGTTGAGCAAGTAGTACAAAGAGTTCTGGGACGCGACGTATACAGCGAACGAGAAAAAATCGCTTGGTCAATTGTAGTTGCTACCAAGGGTATTAAAGGTTTCATCGATCAAATACTCGACTCTGAAGAGTACCTCAGCAATTTTGGATACTCTACAGTACCTTATCAACGGCGTCGAGTCCTACCATCTCGCGCTGAAGGTGAGTTGCCTTTCAATATCAAATCTCCACGATATGACGATTACTACCGCGCTAAACTGGGCTTCCCCCAAATTATTTGGCAGGTAGAAGTACGTCGGTTCATCCCCCAAGAACAAAAGCCCAAAGCTGGCGATCCAGCTAATTTCTTGGCTTTGGCACAGAGTATCAATGCAACTGGCAATGCTCCACAAAGAGTTTCGTCATTCAACATCGATATCGACAAGGATGTACCTTATCGCCAACTGGCAGGAATCAAGTAACGATTTTTGCTCGACGGCTAGCTAGTAAATCTGTTTGATTATTTCATAGCGTGCATCAGTCCTGGGTTACGTAGGAGTTTCATTTAGGTATAACTAGTGAAACAGACTCTATCCCACGTCTGATGCACGCTAGTCGTTTGTTTAGATGCATAGATTAGAGGATGTTGCGTTTCAATCCCTAATAGGGATTTTAGTTAATTGCAATTCGGTAAAATGGGTAGCAATAAAACCCACTTCGCGTTTCAATCCCTAATAGGGATTTTAGTTAATTGCAATCTCCATAAGGTAAAAAACTCTTTACCTTAAGCGTTTCAATCCCTAATAGGGATTTTAGTTAATTGCAATTCGAAGAAAGCCGCTACAACTTAGCCAAGGCTTTGTTTCAATCCCTAATAGGGATTTTAGTTAATTGCAATGGATGGCTTCAGGTTTGTAAGTCTGAGGATAACGTTTCAATCCCTAATAGGGATTTTAGTTAATTGCAATCCCAAAACGTGTATGACGATGGCTATTGAAGCCGCTGTTTCAATCCCTAATAGGGATTTTAGTTAATTGCAATCTATCGCCTTACCCAATTCCCTCAACGATGACGTTTCAATCCCTAATAGGGATTTTAGTTAATTGCAATATTACTGACCGCACGGGCATAAAATGTGCCTTCGGCGTTTTGTTTCAATCCCTAATAGGGATTTTAGTTAATTGCAATCGCTTGCGTCTGAAAGCTTTGTACTATTTGGTTTTCGAGGTTCGGTTGCGCGAATCGAAGAATCATAACATGACGGTTTGTAATTTGGCTATATGTAAATGATTGAAAGCCGGTCTAGAAAAGGTGCGCGGATGGTTGAGAAATAGGGTACTTCTCAAATGCTTACAGATACGAGAATACAGCCATTTTTGTACTCAGTCTCGTGCCAACACCTACCCATCCGCGCTTTTTTTGCACAGGACTTACGCAAAAGATAACGAAAGTAACGGTAATACCCTGCGGGTTCGCCTAAAGTGTTCTCGCAGAGTAGTTGCTGGGCGTCTATATGAATTCCCGCTACACAAGAATAAGGTTTTGAGTTACATCTTGCGTACCTGAGTGCGATCGCTTCGTTTTTTTAGCATCTCCAAAAGTTTGGTAAATTGGCTAGGAGGAGTTGCTGTGACTTCAATCATTTCTCCAGATACAGGATGCTGTAATTTGAGTCGCCAAGCGTGCAGTGCTTGACCTGGCAAATTTACTCCTAACGAACGACCAGAACCATAAACAGGGTCGCCAACAATCGGATGACCCATTTTGGCGCTGTGGACGCGAATTTGATGGGTGCGCCCGGTTTCTAGTTGAAAGTGGATTAAGGTGTAATTACCGAGGCGTTCTAGTACTTGCCAATGAGTGAGGGCTGGTCGTCCGCCTTGTTCAACAGGTATGATAGCCATTTTTTTGCGGTCTTGGGGATGACGACCAATAGGTAAATCAATTGTGCCACTTTCAGTTTTTGGCGCGCCGTAAACTACACCTAAGTATTCTCGACGTGCTGTTTTGGCTTTGAGTTGTGCTTGCAGGTGATAATGAGCAACTTCTGTTTTGGCGATCGCGATCGCTCCTGTTGTATCCTTATCCAAGCGATGGACAATTCCCGGACGTTGAACTCCCCCGATTCCTGGTAAATTAGAACAGTGCGCCAACAGAGCATTTACCAAAGTGCCATCTGGATGGCCTGGTGCGGGATGGACGACTAAGCCTGCGGGTTTGTTGAGAATGAGTAACTGGTCATCTTCGTAGAGGATATCTAGGGGAATATCTTCTGCTTGCAATTCTAAAGGTTGGGCTTGTGGAATTTCTAGAGTAATGCGATCGCCTACTCTTACATTAATCTTTTTAGACGTGCAAATTTTACCGTTAAGTTGCACATTACCTTCTTCGATTAACTGTTGAATGCGGGAACGAGATAAATCTGGTAATTCTTGCGAAAGGTAGCGGTCAAGACGAACACCCGCGTTATTACTGTTTTCTTGGATTTGTAAATTAAATTCGGTCACAATTGCTGAAAATTATTCTTGATTAAAACTCCATCCCTTGATGAGTGCTAAATTCACCAATTTTGACTCTTTAATTAGTGAATTCTCTCTTTATGAAATTCCTGCTTGTTGAAAAATTTGTTCAGCTGTAATTTTCAGTCCTTCAAGCAGCGAATCTTCTAAAATATCTGCACCACTTTTTGTTTGAGGTCGAGCATCAGGATAAAAAATAGTGACTGTTTTCGCTTTTGGATCTACAACCCAAACTCTCATCACACCTGCATTCAGATAATCTGTGGCTTTTGCACTCATTTCTCCAAAAGTTTGGTCAGGAGAGATAATTTCAATAGCTAAGTCTGGAGGTATGGGACAAGGTTCATCCTCAATTAAGTCACTGCTAAGCCGAGAGTAAGATACATAAAGTAAGTCTGGTATGGGCACCCAGTCTCGACCCTGACGCTTTAGAGTAACTGCCCACTCGATACCAACCTCACCGCGATTTTCCACGCACAGTTTTAGGAGTGTATAGATTGTGCCTGTTAGCCTTGAATGATATCTTTTTGGTAACATTTTGGGTTTTAGCTCTCCATCAACTAATTCGTAGGTGATATCTCCTTCACCTCCGGGCAGTGCAAGGAATTCTTCTAGTGTGATTTGAGATTTGACTTGAGTCACGGTCGTTATCTCCTTGTGCAAAATCACGGCTTGTTCTGAGTTTCAGTAAACTAGAAGTTTCTGACTTTTCTTAAATTCAAAATTAGCAATAGTATCACTAATATGCATATTATGACTTGTGAAGACGAGAGATATCGCGTCTCTTTTGACATCAGGAAATTTAGTACAAGCAAATGCGATTAATTTTATACAGTAAACCTGGCTGTCATTTATGTGAGGGTTTGCAGGAAAAGCTCGAACAAATCCAAAATCTCAGTTTTGAGTTGGAAATTCGGGATATTACGACTCGTGAAGATTGGTTTGGTGCGTATCAGTATGAGGTGCCGGTACTTTTTTTATCGAACCGCAGAGGCGCAGAGGACGCGGAGGAACTTTTGCCGCGTCCTTCTCCTCGTGCTAGCGTGCAACAATTGGAGGAAATGTTGCGTAAGTATTTAGCCAATTAGAAAAAAATGATGCAGAATAAGCGCAAGAAAAGTTTGTGACGAGGTTCGCAAGATGAAATTGCGGGAATTACTAACGGCGATAGACAGTGTTGAGCAATTACCTAGCCATCCAGCTTTGGAGGATGCAGAAGTTAGGGGTTTGAAGACGAATTCCCATGCTTGTGGTGTGGGAGATTTGTTTATTGGAATGCCAGGAACGCGGGTCGATGGTGGGGAATTTTGGCCTAGTGCGATCGCATCTGGGGCTGTGGCAGCAATTATCTCTCCTCAAGCAGCACAAAAACATCCTCCCACAGATGAAGCTGTGGTAATTAGCGCCAGTAACATCACTCAAGCTTGTGCCCAGATAGCCAGCGCTTTTTACGGTTATCCGGGGCAAAAACTCAAGTTAGTGGGTGTAACTGGTACTAACGGCAAAACTACAACTACCCATTTAATTGAATTTCTGCTGGCTAAAGCTAATCTAGCTACGGCTTTGATGGGAACTCTCTACACTCGTTGGCCTGGTTTTGAACAAACTGCTGTCCACACGACTCCCTTTGCGGTGGAACTCCAACAGCAGCTAGCTGAGGCTGTAAATGCTGGTAATGAGTTTGGAGTAATGGAAGTTAGTTCCCACGCTTTGGCACAAGGTCGAGTTTTGGGTTGTAAATTTGAAGTTGCGGTATTCAGTAATCTTACTCAAGACCATCTCGACTACCACAGAGATATGGAAGATTATTTTGCCGCCAAAGCGTTGTTGTTTAGCCCTGATTATCTCAAGGGACGGGCGATAATTAACGCTGATGATTCCTACGGTCAGCGCTTAATTGGTTCGTTGAATCCAGAACAAGTTTGGAGTTATAGTGTCAACGACAACAGCGCTGATTTATGGATGAGTGACTTAAGTTACGAGCCGAATGGCGTCAGCGGAACTTTGCATACACCAAAAGGTAATGTACCTTTTCGATCGCCTTTAGTTGGTCAATATAATTTAGAAAATCTTTTAGCAGCGGTAGGCGCAGTTTTACACTTAGGTTTAGATTTGCAATTAGTGGCATCTGTGATACCTGAATTTCCCGGAGTTCCAGGTCGGATGGAACGAGTGCAAATTACTTCTAAGCAAGATATTAGCGTGATTGTAGATTATGCTCATACTCCAGATAGCCTAGAGAATTTGTTGAAAGCTGCGCGTCCGTTTATACCTGGAAAAATGATTTGTGTCTTTGGTTGTGGCGGCGATCGCGATCGCACTAAGCGCCCAAAAATGGGTAAAATAGCAGCGGAATTAGCTGATGTGGCAGTAGTGACATCTGACAATCCCCGTACCGAAAACCCAGAACGGATTTTAGAAGATATTTTGGCAGGAATTCCCGAAACAGTGCAGCCAACGGTAATTTGCGATCGGGCGATCGCAATTCGTACCGCTATTTTACAAGCACAACCCGGTGATGGAGTATTACTTGCTGGTAAAGGTCACGAAGACTACCAAATTCTTGGTACTGAAAAAATCCATTTTGATGACCGAGAACACGCACGCGAAGCTTTACAGGCAAGACTAGGCTAATTTGGGCATGGGGCATGGGGGAGCCAGTGCGTTGGGCGGCTCTGCCGACTTGAAGCAACTGGCGTCATTGGGCATTGGTTATTATTTCTCTCTCACTCCCTCACTCCCTCACTCCCTCATCCCCCCATCTCCCCATCTCCTCATGCCCCATTTTTCATTGTTCACGTTTCTTACCTTGGGGATTTTGTAAAAAATGCACACATAAAGGTGAAAATCGAAGACAGAATTATTTCTTTGCTTCATCCCTATTGTGCTTGACTCATGAATGTTTCTTTGGCTAAGGATCTGTCTGTTTATCAACTGGTTATGGGAGTGCAAGCGCCTCCTAAACCATTGTCCCTCAGTCCAGCTACTCTGCTATCTCTGGTGAGAGCGCAAATTGATTTACTCATTGAGCAGCAAATTGCAGCCACTTTATGGGTGAAGCTACCACCAGAAAAAATTTGGCAATTAGAATTAGCCCGTTATCAATCCTCGGTGGGTGCATCTAGTCTTATCTATACTTGCCAAATTGAGGAGAGTAAAGAGGATGTGGGGACACAGGGACACGGGGACACGGTGAGTAAAGAGGACACTGTGACACGGGGACACGGTGACGCAAAGAAAGAACTCTCCGCGTCACCGCCTCTCCCAGTCTTTGCGTCTTCCTCATCTCCCTCATCCCCCCATCATATCCCCGTTCATCTACCACCCAATAGCCAGCTGCGACGGGAAAATTTTCTGATGGTATTGTCTCCCCAGTTTTGTAGTTTAATTTTGGCTCATCGACCTTTGAAAAAACGCAAAAATCAAACTTCTGGGAAAGTAACTACTAATAAAAATCAGCCGTTGTTAATCATTACTAGTGTTGAGGGGAGAATAATTCAGCAAGTATTAAATGGTATTCAACAGGCACTTACGCCAGAATCGTCTCCAATAATACCTGCTGATTTTATTTTTCCAACTGTGCCTGAACCTGCATTGATGAATCAATTATTGGCAAAACAACTCCTGCGCCAAGATGAAATTAATCGTCAAATTATCACAGTACGCACCACAAAATTACAGCAGCAAAATCAAGAGTTACACAACAAGGAACAACTAAAAGATGAATATCTGAAAAATGTCTGTCAGGAACTACGTATACCCTTGACGCATATGAAAACGGCACTCTCGTTACTGAATTCGCCTAATCTCAAACCACCGCAGCGACAACGTTATTTACAGATGTTAAATACCCAGTGCGATCAGCAAAATTCCTTAATTACTGGTTTGTTAGATCTTGTGCAACTCGAACGTGATTTAGAAGCTACGACTTTAGAATCAGTGCGTCTTTCGGATATTGTCCCTGGAGTTGTCAGTACCTACCAACCCGTAGCCCAGGAAAAAGGAATTATGTTAGCTTACACTGTACCTACGGAACTTCCACCTGTTTGGTGTGTCAGTGGTGGGCTGAGGCAAATTGTGATTAATTTGCTGCACAATAGTATTAAGTTTACCCCCAATGGTGGTCAAGTTTGGGTGCGTGCCCGCACTCAAGCCGATCGCGTGCAATTAGAATTCCGTGACACAGGTATTGGTATTGCTGAGAACGAAATCCCCAAGATTTTTGACCGCTTTTATCGCGTGCGAACAACAGCAGCTGACGATCATGGTGGTGCTGGGTTGGGGTTAACAATTGTACAGCAGTTGCTATTACGCTGTGGTGGTTCTATTTCTGTGAAAAGTAAACCCAACGAAGGTTCCACATTTACAGTGCAATTAGCCAGTGTTAGCGATAGTCCAGGAGCGATCGCAACTGGAAATGAGTGATAGGTAGAATTTAGAATTCAGAATTCAGGAGCCAGAATTATGAATAAATTTTGTAGGACTGACAGATAGAGTAGCAGTTTGCCGTGTTTGCGAACCTCTGAATAACTCAGTTTCAGTTCCCTATAAAATAAATCTACTGGCTTACAATTAGTGGTCGTTAATGCTCCACTAATGGATTCTGAATTCTGAATTCTGGATTTTCTTTATCTTCTCCAACTTAATGATGATTATTTGCTAGAAGGTGTTGGAATAGCGGCTATAATTTGGCGGAGCATCATGACTTGCCAATAAGGTACAGGAGCCAGCAATACAGTACCAGTTCCTTCAAAAGTATTGACAAGAAATTCACCAGAGGTCATTGAACCGAAAAAAGATTTGGTAGCTTTTTCAACGCGATAATTTAAAGTGGTTGTCCGAGCGATCGCAAAACTTCCATCAACAACTAATCGGTCATTTCGTAAATTGATTACTTCTACAGGGCCTTGTGCTACCATCACCACTTTACCCCTACCTTTGACTTTGGTTTGAAACAAGCCCTCCCCACCAATTAAGCCTGACACCAATTTGTTTCGTTCAACTCCTACTTCTACACTTCCATCACTCGCCCAATAAGCACCACTATCTAAAATCCATTCATTACCGTCTAATTCTAAGATGTGATAGCCCGATAAAGAAGGCTCTAAATATAATTCACCTGTACCTGTATATGTAGGACGGAAAATGTTTTCTCCCGTGGCTAAAGATTTTAAAAATCCACCTGCTGAAGGAGCTTTAGATTCCATTTGAATGTTGCCATGTATATAGTACATAGCACCAGATTCAGTCCTTACTGTTTCGTTTTGCAAAGTTACTTTGACTAAACGTAAACTTTCTCGTTCAATAACTTCAAAAATTGCCATAATTTTCCTTTTTATTTTTGCCAAAATGTATACTTGGCTCTCAGGCAGAATTTATATACATTTGTGGCATCTATTTTTACAGATGGCAAGTCAGATAAATTTGGTATTTAGTTAAAAATCTCGATCAATGAGTTTCTCACCTTGCAAATCTAGCAGGTTTGTACCTCAACAGCAGAAAGTAAATATATGTAAATAAATCTGTGGTTTTTATACTTATATTCTGAAATTGTTTCCGCACAATCTGTAGATAATTAACAGAATATCAACTGAATTCTGACGACTGACCGAACAAGGCAAAAGTAAAAAATTAAAAAGCACTAATAAAGAAAAATAAACTAAAAGCGATCGCATTTAAACTTTGTTTGAAACAAATATCTTGCTCAAACCCTAGAACAGGGTAGCCAACAGCATCAAGGAAAACAGACATCATGCCTCAGAATTCTGCCAAATGGAAGGTTGGAGATCTAATTCTGGACTTGTACAAAGTAACCGACATTGTTGGAGAGGGGGGTTTTGGCAAGGTTTATAAAGTGCGACACCAGGGTTGGAATATCGATTTAGCCGTCAAAATTCCCAAGCCGGAAATCGTGCAAGCCGCCGGGGGTATGGAAAACTTTGAACGTGAGGCTGAAACTTGGGTAAATTTGGGTTTACATCCCCACACGATAAGTTGTTACTACGTGCGACGCATTGATGGTAATCCTGTGGTATCCGCTGAATTTGTAGCGGGAGGAAGTTTGCATGATTGGATTTACTCCCGCAGGCTTTACGCAGGAGAAACAAAAACTTCCTTAAAACGGATTCTTGATATTGCAATTCAGTTTGCTTGGGGACTGCATTATGCCCATGAACAAGGGTTGATTCACCAAGATGTCAAGCCTGCTAACGTGATGATGACTGCTGAGGGAGTAGTGAAAGTTACGGACTTTGGTTTAGCCAATAAACGAACTTTATCTTTTATTGCCAATTACCAAGAGAAACAGGCACAAGCAAACGCTGTATCGGAAGTTACTCTCATAGTGGCGGGTAGTGGTGCGATGACACCAGCGTATTGTTCACCAGAACAAGCAAATAGAAGCAACCTGACACGACGTACCGATTTATGGAGTTGGGCTTTATCTGTTTTAGAAATGTTCCAAGGGGAGCTAACCTGGCGACATGGTACTGTTGCGGCTGGAGCATTGGAATATTATCTACAACAAGGTTCAGAGTATCCTCATTTGCCCCAAATGCCGATTCTGTTAGCACAGTTACTGCGGCGGTGTTTTCGGGAAAACCCAGATGAGCGCCCCCACGATATGCTGGAAGTAGCGAATGAATTGCAAGAAATTTACCAGCAGGTCACGGGGGAAGCATACCCACAGCAGCATCCCCAGACTGGTCAAGACATAGCGGATAGCCTCAATAACCGAGCAGTTTCATTATTTGACTTGGGTAAACACAAAGAGGCTTTGCAGCTATGGGAGCAGGCATTACAAGTACAGCCCCAGCATCCCGAATCTACTTACAATCGCGGGTTGGTTTTATGGCGTTCAGGTCATATTAATGATGGTACTCTACTTGAAATGTTAAATCGTTTAGTGGAATCATCTCCAAACGATTGGACGGTTCAATTTCTTTTAGCTTTGATACATTTAGAACGGGATGATTGCAGTGTTGCAATTAAAATTTTGGAGAATATTCAGAGATCGGGAATAGATGATAAACAAATAAAGACGGTACTTACACTAGCTCAAAAACGTTTACCTTACTCAACAAAACTATTAAAATCTTTTAATAACAATAAACATGTAAAGTCAGCCTGCTTAAGTGCCAATAGTCATTTTGTTTTGTTTGGATGTTCATACGGTATCCTGGAACTTTGGGAGTTATCTACAGGGCGTTGTTTAAAAGCCTTTCGAGGGCATGATGAGAGAGAATTTATAAACTTGGTGTGCTTAAGTAATGATGGACGCTTTGCTCTTTCTGGAAGTTCTGATAATGTGCTAAAGCTCTGGAAAGTATCTACAAGAGGTTGTCTACGTACTTTTGCCAAACAGGAATATTGGAATCCGATTATTGATGTTTCTAGTAGTCAATCTATTGCACAAGTCGGCAACACTCAAAAAGATGTAGAAATTACAAACTCAGGATGTTTTAGTCCTAATAGCCGCTTCATTCTCTTTCAAAGTTCATCTGCCATTTTGGAACTATGGGAATTATTTATAGGAGATATTGGTAATATTTATTATCTTCGTTCTTTTGTAGGACATACAGAAACTATAGCCTCTATATGCTTTAGTGCAGATAGCCGTCTAGCTCTTTCAGGCAGTAAAGATAAAACTATCAAGTTATGGGATGTTGAAACAGCAAATTGCCTTCGTACTTTTGAAGGACATATAGATACTGTAACTTCAGTCTGCTTTAGTATAGATAGTTGTCTAGCTCTTTCAGGTAGTAAAGATAAAACTGTTAAATTATGGGATGTTGAAACAGGAAATTGTATTCGTACTTTTGAAGGGCATATAGACACTATAACTTCAGTCTGCTTTAGTGCAGATTGTCGTATAGTTTTTTCAAGCAGTAAAGACAAAACTATTAAATCATGGAAAATTCAAACAGGGAATTGTCTTCGTACTTTTGAAGAACCTAAGCTTTCTATAAATTCAAAAATTTGGAGTCAAAATAAATATTATGTCTTCTTTTTTTCAGTGGATAATCAACCTAAAATATGGTCGATAGGTTGTTTAGAAAATGATTTTATAGCTCCTTTAAATTTATCACAAATATTAACAACTGAAATTGCTATTTCGAGCAATAAAATTTATGAGTATAAATTAAAACAAGCACAGATAGCTCATGAACAAGGTGACTATATAACAGCTGCTATACATATTCAGGAAGCAAGATCGCAACCAGGATGCAGTCGTCTCACAGAAGCCATAAATCTTTGGATGAGTCTGTATACTCGCTTACCTCGGAAATCACTACAAGGTATTTGGGAAAGTATAACTTTTACTACGACTCATACTGATAGAGTAACCTCAGCCTGCTTCAGTCATGATAACTCTTATCTTATTTGTGGAACTTCACATGGAAGCCTAAAACTGTGGGAGATAGCCTCTGGGCTTTGTCTTCGTACTTTTCAAAGACATCTAGGAGCGGTAACTTCAATATGTTTAAGCGTTGATGGTCGCTTTGTTCTTTCTGGAAGCAGAGACACAACTCTGAAACTATGGGAGGTGGCTACTGGACGTTGTTTACAAACTTTTAGAGGAAACATAAGAGATGTAACCTCAATATGTTTGAGTGCTGACAATCGTTTAGCTATCTCAGGAGGTAGCGACGGCAGTCTTAGATTGTGGGAAGTAGCTACTGAGCATTGCCTTCGTAGTTTTTATACGCACCACCACATCATAACTTCAGTATGTTTGAGTGCTGATGGCCGCTTTGCTCTTTTTGGGAGCGAAAACAAAACCTTGAGGTTATGGGATGTACATAGATGGGAATGGCTTGGTAGTTTTACAGGACATACAGGAACTATAACCTCAGTATGTTTGAGTGCTGATAGTCGCTTTGCTCTTTCTGGGAGCGAAGACAAAACCTTAAAGTTATGGGATATGCGTACAGGGCTTTGTCTTCGCACTTTTGAAGGACATACAGGAACTATAACCTCAGTATGTTTAAGTGCTGACGGTCGCTTTGCTCTTTCTGGGAGTAAAGACAAAACCGTAAAGTTATGGGATGTATCTACAGGGCTGTGTCTTCAAACTTTTCAAGAACATACAGGTACTATAACTTCAGTATGTTTGAGTATCGTATTATAAAAATCGCTGACTATGGTTTAGCAAAAGCATTTGACCAAGCAGGTTTAAGTGGTCAAACCATGAGCGGTACTCACGCAGGCACACCTGTTTTTATGCCTCGCCAACAGGTGATTAATTTCAAATATGCCAAACCAGAAGTAGATATTTGGGCGACAGCTGCCTGTTTATACTTTATGCTCACTGGCGCTTTTCCTCGTAACTTTGTTGGCGATCCGTTTTTAGCAGTACTGCAAACTAACGCTGTGCCGATTCGCAAACGTGATGCTTCAATTCCGAAAAAATTGGCAGAATTAATTGATTTAGCTCTGGTCGATCAACCAGAAATTCACTTTAAAGATGCTGCCACCTTTAAGCAAGCTCTATCTATCAGCGTTTAAAACATAACTAATTTACTCCTAACTTTTAATTCCTAGCTTTCCCTGATTGTTGCTAACTTCCAAGGGAAGGAAAATTGTTAATATTTCTCCATAGTGTGGACGTTGGCGAACAATCAATTTGCCACCGATCGCCTGAAACAAATGTTTCGTTGCAGCCATATTCAAACTAATCGTACCTGTTTCTGGCTGGAACATCAGCAGTTGACCAAGGGCTTTGCGAATTGGTGGCGTTGCTGGTGTAGCAGATTTATTTGTATCTTGAGATAACAGTTGCGGTGATAATTGTAACTTTAGTTGATCTCCAGCCGGAATAACCTGTACCTGAATGTGGCTACCAGGAGGTAAGCTGCGCGTAAAATTCTCCATTAAACCAGTGAGTACGCGATCGAGCATACTGGGATTACTAACCACAGTTGGTAGTTGCTGGGGTAAAACTACATTTAAAGTTAAGTTACGCCGCTGTGCTGCTTGTTCCCAACGGGGAATGCTTTGGTGCAACACTTGATCTAAAGACATCGGCGTCAGTTGAGTTTTGGAAGATTTTACTGGCGCAGAAGTTTCCAGTTCTGCTGCTTTAAACAGTAACTCCATACGGTCAATTTGCTCAGTACACTCATGATCGATAATTTCTAAGCGATTGATGACGCTCTTAGCTAAGTCCCGCCGCTTCAAGAGTAGGCGAGTCATGGTGCGAATCGTTGTTAAAGGTGTACGAACTTCGTGGGCAAAGGCTTGGAGCAATTCGACATCAGGATTGGGCATTGGGCATGGGGCATTGGGCATTGGGCATGGGTTATTTTCTTTGTCTTCTTTGTTGCCAACCCCCAGAAATGAATCCCTAGTTTCTTCTGGTTCTGTTAGTTCAGCAAGTAACAGCTGGCTAAACTGAGCCACAATGCGGTAATCTGGTGCTAGTGGAGAATACTGTTGTACTAATGCATCTAGTTGGCTAAAAAATTCTGGATTAGTCAGCATTACCCGCGCTCCTAGCGATCGCCAAGCCTGCTGTACTACCTCCGGCTCAAAAGAAAATGAAAAGGTTTTTTTACTGTTTTTGTGTGTTGCTAAAACTAGTACTAATGTAAATTTATCTGTAAAAACTAAGCAAAACTGTTCTGCTGCCAATGGATCGGCGGGTAGTAAGGGAAGTACGGATTCACAGGGGGCGGCTTCACAATCTTGAGGTGTGATCGCATCTGGCATCTGAAATGGCATCAGCGCCAAAGGGTTAAATGGTTTTGCTGTAAAAGTTACTGTCTGTAAGCTTTGAGCCAGTTTTGGCTGACTAAATAAAGGTGCTGGTGCAGCTAAAACTAATCCTTGGGTCGTGTCACCTGAAACAGTTGCTAAACTATTTAATAGCAAGTGTTCTGTTGCTGCAAGGCTGACACGCCACTGCCGCTCTGCTTTTGCTGGTGAACATTCAGCGGCACTTGATTGATTTTGTGCCAAGATTTCCAAAAGACTTGGCAATATCCACTGGTACACAAGTTTTCACCCCTTAATTCAAGAGCGACGAATAGCGTCTAGGGTAGACACCTCACTACTACCTAAGAGGTTATATTCATTTGTGTACACCTAACAGTCGTAGAACCGAACAATTTGGGTGGAATTTCCGCTGAGATTGAAAATAGGCACCGGGAGCAGAAGGAGAATAATAATTTCTTACTCAACAGTCAACATTCAACATTCAACGTAATGTGATTCAAATAAAAGAAAAAACTATAATCCTCCTCTCCGTGTTGGAGAGGAGTTGAAGAGAGGTTGTCGAACTCACGTTACTAGATCGCCTTTGGAAATTTGAACTTTTGCACAATTGTACTAGTCTTCTCGTTCGCCAAAAGCTGTCTGTAAAATCACTGCAACACCTCCGTCTTGGTGATATTTATCTGCCCAAGCCCGGATAACTTCATCTAATTCTTCCATCGCTTGCTCCATTTTTTCTGGAAGAATATCAAGTTCTTCCAACAAGCGCATGGCATTTCGTCGTCGTTCTGCCCAATTTTTCATCATGCGGAAATACCGAGCGGTATCTTCTACCATGATGTAGGTACGTTCTTGGTCGTCTGCTGGGGCATAAAAAGGACGAGTCAGAGCATAGAAGGGCATTCCCCAAGGAGAATCAATGCGGGTTACCGTACCTGAGTAGAGCAGACGGCGCTTGATATGCTCGCCTAAGGCTTCACTCAAGGGCATTTGGTGTTCGGGCGGCAAGTCTTCTTGCGATCGCTTGTGCAAAAATTCGATCAAATCCAAGAACTCAAATGAGCTAACTAATTGGGCATCAGGTAGATTGCTTGGTAGTTTTTGCTCAATTTGTCTTTTTTCTTCACTTGTCAAACTAGTG
Source organism: Nostoc sp. ATCC 43529 (assembly GCA_003326205.1). Taxonomy (GTDB): domain Bacteria; phylum Cyanobacteriota; class Cyanobacteriia; order Cyanobacteriales; family Nostocaceae; genus Nostoc. The sequence continues at coordinate 140,859 of LWTK01000105.1, read as the reverse complement.
CCAGGTACGCGCGATCGCCCCGGTTGCCAAGGATATTTTTCTAACCAGACATAAGGCAGTTGAATAAGATACCGAGGTTCCTGAGAACCCAACATCTTCAGTAGTTTCCCTTCAGTTAGCGCTTGTCTAACTTCTTCTACAATAATTTTTACCCGTTTCGGCTCCAAATGGTGCAAATGCCCTGTCATTCGCAGGTTTTGTCCCTGCTCTAGATAGGTCATGTAAATTGCACACTTGGCTGCTGTTGCGGCTGCGTCTAAAAATGCCCCATGCCTGTGCCCACTCGTCCGCATGGCACTAAAAGCCAGATAAAGCATGATCTGATCCATCGCACTGGGGTCAAGACGTTTGATCAGATCTATGTCGTTACTCATATTACAGACAATTGAATAGCACGTTTACACAGTTTTTAATCGAGTGAAAATAGGTAGTATACACCTGGCCCAAGGCAATGTCTTTACTTCAGACTATATTAGTATGCGATAACTATAATATCGGTGGTAGTTCAAACTACAATTATCGCATATTTTCTGGTACACAGGCAGATCCAGTGTTGTTACTATAACTGTGCCTAAATCTGTCCAGAAAATCAAAAGACATCACCATGTCTAGCTTGATGTGGTTTATCCCCTCAAAGTCAACTGTGTCACAAGTAATCTACAAAGCTTTTAAGTTCTTTAGGTTTTTCTAGTTTGTTGTCCTTCAAGAGCAACAATGTCAAGCTACTTAGGGCTAATTATGACATGATGCTAGCTCAGTCAAAGTAAAAACTAGTTTACGCGGTTCATCTGGGATATCTATATCGAAAAAGATGGTTTTTATTTAGCTTTGACGAATTATTTGTAGTACACAATCCACTGGAAATAGTCAGGAGCGATCTAGAAGGAAACCGCTTACCAGGTGTCTCAATATTCACAACCTCAGCCAAATGGCTAGTTGTGAAGTATCATCTTCTTGACAACCAGAGAGTGATGTTTCGGCAATATAGCTCGCTGGCTTGAGGAAAAATTGTAGACATCAAGTAGAACAAATAATTTCAATTTCAAAATACCTGTTTTTTTCAAACATCGCTAATGATTGTATCATCATTTTTACTTTGGGTACATATTTATATCTTTTAAAGTTTATCAGTTATCTGCAATTAAATAATTGATATTTTCCAAAAGTCAAGATTTGTTGATATTTAAAGAAAGCTAAAAAATCAAAGATGATTTATCTTTCTTGTGTTCCTGTACTGACCGTGGAAGCTGCAACACAGAGATAATTCACTGTGGAGACATTAGTCTTTACTTAACTGCAAAAGTAGCGATTACTCAAAAATATGATAAAACATCTTGGACTACATTTGAGCGGTTTTAAGATTTTTTTGTTGATAGAATTATATTTTTTTTATGAAAGTATTTTAAATTTTCATTATTTATGGGAGTCAAGATAAGAGCAAAAGACGCTCAAATCGCGGTCAATACTCAACAGTCAAAACTCCGGTGTTTTGGGCTTTTGACTTTTGAGTCTGAACAAATAGGAATACAACTATAAAAATTAGCTTTGATTTTTGTAATTATTTATGTGGTGCGCGAAGCATAAGCATATCCCAAGCGCGATAGGTAGCGAGTGGCTACAAAGGCGATTAAGCTTTGTCTTTAGGGTAATTAGGGAATAGCGAATCAGTCTTTTCAAATTGAGGGGGAGTTTTTTGACCCAACCAAATAAAAGTCCTATATCAAAATTGCTTAAGCCCTAAGGAATGTGCAACAGTTTAGAGGATGTTTTGAAAGTAGTGGCTGGTTAACAACTTCAAATCGCCTCTACTGCCGTGCTTGTTGAAAAACTAGAACTTTGGCAAGGTCTTTTACCGTTGAAAAAGGAGAACAGTAGATTTTTCAAACATCTGTTACTAGTTTTTTGGCGATCGCTATATTCATGTAGCGACAATAATCTACCAAGCTGAAAAAATAACTCATACCATTTTGGATTTGATATTTGGAATTTTCGATTGGGAATCGCTTTGGTGTGTCTGGGTTTTGTAAATCTATCTGTCGCAATCATTGTTCAAATTGGCATTAGTCTAGACATTGGTGTTACTATTCCAAAACGTGCTGCAATCGTCTCAACTCCTTGCAAATCTTGTCTACACAGGCAAGTAATCATGCTCAATTTCTTGAGTCAGTCCTACTCACACTGCTCATATATACGTGTTTTCCTATCTGCATCAGGCTAAATCTCTAAAAATGCAAAGGGGAGTGAGGAGAGGTGGGAGAATAAGGGAGACAAGGGAGACAAAGAGAGTAATACCGTTTCACCTTAAGCATTGATACATTTAGGCAAGCAGGGGAAGCAGGGGAAGCAGGGAGAGCAAGAAGAATGATTTGTATCAATAATTTCGTGAAATGGTATAACTCCTAACTCAACGTGAATTCGATGTACAGGATTTTGACCTCACCCCCAGCCCCTCTCCTTCAAGGAGAGGGGAGCAAAAAGCCTCATTTTTCCTTACTCCTCCCTCTCCTTCGAGGAGAGGGAGGCTGGGTGGGTGAGGTCTATCGAATTCACGTTAACTCAACAGTCAACACTGTTTGAGTCATTATGCAAGCCGAAGTGTGATGGTAGCTATAGTAGCTATCATCACACCTGGGCTGGTTGAAATGGTCATTTAATTGGCGGGAGTAGAGGGTTTAACCTGATTTCGCATTGTTTCAAAGCTGAAAGCAGCCGCGCCAAAAGTTACTAACAATACTCCTAGAATTTGTACGATATCTAAATTTTCTTGAATGATTAACCCAGCAAAAATCACCGTTAAAACTGGGATGCTACCACCAATGAGGGCTGAACGTGAGGCACCTAATTTAGTAATTCCGGCATTGTTGAGCAAATAGCCAGCAAGAGTCAACACGCCCAAAATAAATGCGCTTAAAATCAGTTCCAGCATTTTTGTGGGGTCAATTAGCAAGTTCCAATTGCTTGGTAAAGGTAACATCAAGCAAATAAAGCTCAACACCAACATGGTGGCGAAGTTAATTAAAGTAAAAGTTACCGGATGTAGTTTACTAGCACAGACTCGCGTCAGAATTATGTAAGCAGCAAACGCTACGCCAGAAATAATGGCGGCGCTGGTTCCTAGTGAAGTATTACCAATACCAGTACTAGAAGAAGTTCCTAAAACTAATAATTCACCGCAGCAAATCGCTGCGATCGCTCCTATACGAAAGATGGTGGGGCGATCGCGAAACAGAAACCACGAGAATAAACCGGTAACCATTGGATAGATAAAGAAAAGTGCGATGGCAATTCCAGTGGGAACTTGAGCAATAGCAATATAAATTAGCACTTGAGACAAAAATAAAAAGCACCCACTGACAATTGACAACACCAAAATCTGCTTTGTAGCTGCATTCGTAGGTGTGGGGTTCCCTCGCACTGAATTAATCAAGTTTTCTAAATCTTGCCATAGTCTAGGATGCAGTATAGGCGACAACAGTACCATCAGTGGTACTACCACCATAAACCGCATCGTCAAAATTAAGAAAGTATTACCCAAAGTCGGTGGTAGCAAACGTTCTACCTCTAATACACCGAAAATCTGGGAACCTTCGTGGAAAATCACCTTAATGGCTACGTTGTAAAGCGAAGATATGACTGTGGACAACACAATCAATAAAAAACCGACTTGGATTGCGGATAAGCCTGAAGAACTGCGCGATCGCCGTGTCGAAGTTTTTGCTTCCTTCGGTGGTTCTAGTGCTGTCACAGGTGTGGGTTTAAGTTTGCTCTGTGGCACACTTTTGCGGAGAACAGAAGCTAGTTCAGGAGCATTAATTTTTAGTGATGGTTGTGTTGGTTGCTGCTGTGAAGCTGATGTATCAGCAGGTTCTGATGAAGTTTCGCTTTGGGAGGAGTCGTTGCTGAGAACAGAAATTGGCTCAGTGGCTTTTTCCTGTGGTGGTGGAACTGGCTGTTCCCTTTGGGAGGAGTTGTTGCTGAGAACAGAAATTGGCTCAGTGACATTTTCTTGTGGTGGTGGAACTATAACAGCAGGCTGTGGTGGAGTTTCACTTTGAGACAAGTCGTTGCTGAGAACAGAAATTGGCTCAGTGAGGTTTTCTTGTGGAGGTGGAACTATAACAGCAGGCTGTAGTCGAGTTTCGTTTGGAGGTGGAACTATAACAGCAGACTGTAGTCGAGTTTCGTTTGGAGGTGGAACTATAACAGCAGGCTGTGATGGAGTTTCACTTTGAGACAAATCATTGCTGAGAACAGAAATTGGCTCAGTGGTGTTTTCTTGTGGTGGAGTTTGATGTTGGGGGGAGTCTTTGCTGATGGTTTGTTCTTCAACAGCAGCAGACTGCGATCGCATTTCGCTTTCGGAAAATTGATTAGCGATGGTAGAAATTGGCTCAGGGGAATTTCTGACTACTTCGCCAAACTCAGGGGATGTCTCCAAAAAAGTGTTCTTTTCTGGTTCCGTCAGTTGCAAAACAGTAGGTGTACCTGTTGTTGGTGCTTTGCGTGAACTTTCTTCTATAGTTTTTTCTAGTTGGCCATGCAACCGATTCACAAACTCTGTCAAAATCGCTTCCCCTTGCTGCTGTTGGCTGTACATCCGTGACAGCTGTTGGGAAAGATTACTTTGATAATTCTTTAATTCTTGTTGCAGCGAATTAAAAGTGATAGTAACCGTGTCATCAAGGCTGTCAAACATGTGTTCGACTTTTTCATTGATTTCACTTACTACATTGCTGCTCACTTCAGCAGATTTCAGTGCAGCTTGTTCGTAAGATTTACCTTCTATATTTTGCGTAGCTAAATTTGCCAGAGAGGATTGCAGTTGCGAAGATATATGCTTTGCCAGAACTTCTGCCAACTGACGAATTAATACTTGCTGCTCAGTAATTTGCCGTACTTGCTGTAAATGCTCTTTTTCTTCTTGCAAGCTTTGAATATCATCAGATAATCGATTTTTTTCTGCCTGAAGCCGCTTGATGTCTTCTTGTAATGCTCTGAGGACATTCTGCTGGAGATTTTCTAAATCCTCAACTACAGCCCAAAGAGCATTTTCCGCAGCTCTAGAGAGTTCGCCTCTGACTCGCGGGTTTTCTGGTTGCTTCTCGAATCGCCCCATTAGCTTCTAACCTCTAACGCCTTGACAATAAAGCTGCTTCGCGTTGACTTGATTGGCACTCATACTAATTTCCTGTATTTTGTCAGATAAATTAAAAATTTTAACAGCACTTCCGCATTTCAACGTAATTCTGTCATGCTAGACACAAGGTTTGCAAAGCATCAACCCTTGGTGGCAAATTATAAATCACCTCCTGTTCTGATTTGAGAAAGCCAGAGATTGAGACATCTAGCTCATCCCAAGTCAGCGCTCCGGTTTTTTGCCGGTCTCAGATTTGTCTGGAAATTCAAAATTAAGATTTGCGTAAGTCCTATATTTATTGTTTCGGTGGCAATATTATTATCAAAGACTTGCTATTGAGTGCCTGATCGCCACAAATTTCTCTGACTTGCGAAACTAGCTATAAATTTGTGTGGAATGTAACTTGAGTGACAGTTTACATTTCCAATGGAGACTAAATTATCCTTCTGTGGAAATTCAAGGTTACGCGATTCCCTGCACAACATTCTAATAAATGAGCAGCTATTCTGCAAAAATGCCTTTTTTTGGTGTTGTTGCAGTCTAGGTTTTATGCTGGGAGTGGGGAGTGATAGCAATTTTGGATTTTCGCAAAATATAAAATTCAAAATTACGCATTATGTGAATTAGACGCTAAAACCCTTGTTTTATCGTTGATTTGGATAATTCACATCAGACGTAAATTGGTAAAGGTTAGAAAAATATTAATTATTTTCAAAGAAATAAAATCCGAGCAATGCTAAAAATGGCAGCGCTGAGGACTGCACTAATAGGGATTGTGATTAGCCATGCGGCAGCAATACCTTGTAGAGTTTTGAACTTAATAGATTTAATATTTTGCACCAATCCAATACCCACGACACCACCGACAAGGGCGTGGGAAGTAGAGACGGGCAAACCTAACCTGGAGGCAATCAGGATGGTGGTAGCAGTAGCCAGTTCTGCACAAAATCCACTACTAGGTTGCAAAGAAATGATGTTTTCGCCTATGGTGGCGATGACTTTTTTACCCCAGACAGCTAAACCTCCAACAATACCAGCACCACCAAGAATTAAAATCCAGATGGGAATCGCGATTCCATCAGTGGGTACGTTACCAGTGCTATTAATGTAAACGATCGCAGCTAAAGGAGCGATCGCATTTCCAACATCATTAGAACCATGAGCAAAAGCCACAAAGCAAGCACTTAGAAGTTGGAAGCGGGCGAATAAGCGTTCTACGGGAGTGGGAAATGGGGAGTGGGGAGTTAGGAGTGAGGAGTTAGGAGTTATTTTGCTTGTCTGTTTGTCCTCTGGCTGTTCTAATTGCCGCCAACTAATAATTGTCAGTCCAACTGCTGCTACTGCACCAGTTAAAAGTGGAATGTCGTAAGTGGGTATGTTTAAGCCAACTTGCTCAATTAAAAAATTTGTCAGTGGTTGAGTTACCGAAGGTAATACAATCACACCAAATACACCTATCAGTACAGTACTCAACCACGGAATCCATTCTTGTAACTGCACTAATTGATTGGGTTGCTCTAAAATCCAGTGTTTAATTTGACTGTAGAATAAAGCTGCGATCGCACCACTAATTACAGGCGTTAACACCCAGCCAACAGTAATCATGCCAATTGATGACCAATCAATTGCATCTACTCCCAAAGCTACCCAACTAAACCCAGCGATCGCACCCACAACCGCGTGAGAAGATGACACTGGTAAACCCCGCGATGTAGCAATTTGCAACCACACACCACAAGAAACCAGCACCGTTGCCATTCCCACAACAAGTATTTCGGGCGTAGCAGCAAATAAACCTGGATTAGCAATTTTCGTTGCTAGAGTTTCCGTTACCTGATGTCCAAACAAGACAGCACCTGTAAACTCTAATACCCCAGCAATTATTAGTGCCTGTCTGAGAGTCACAGCTTTGGAACCTACAGAAGTTCCCATTGCGTTAGCAACATCATTTGCTCCCAGATTCCAGGCGACGTAGAAGGCTAGTAAGGCGACGAAAAGTAGGGTTAAGGGCATGGGGGGATGGGGAGATGGGGGAGATGAGGAAATATTACAACTAAAAATTTGAAGCTCAGATATTCAGCGATGAAACTCAGATATTCAACTTACTAATCTTAATACTCCCTCATCCCCCCATCCCCCCATCTCTTCATCTCCCTTTTAGGGATAAATTAAGATTTTATAAGTTTCCGCCGTGGGTGCGATCGCTGCTTCCACAGCTGCTGATAAATCTTTTAATGGATAGCGATCGCTAATTAATGCTTTCACATCAATTCGCTGATTAAATACAATATCAGCTGACAAATTCTGAAGTCGATAAGATGAGCTATAACTGCCCATTAAGTCAATTTCCCGACGGTAGAGGATATTCGGGTTGATGGGAATTTCGACTTCATCGGGAAATTCAGCAAAAAATAGAATCTTCCCGCCTTTGCGAGTACAATCAAGTGCTTGAAAGAAAGCTTTGTCACTGGGGACAGCCAGCAGAGTAACGTCTACACCTAGTCCACCAGTTAAGGCATGAATTTTGGCGGGTAAATCGGGGTCACGAGCATCAAAAGCCGCGTGGGCACCAACATTCAATGCTTTTTCAATTCTAGAAGGCAGTAAATCAGTAGCGATCGCTTTTCCTCCGAAATACTTGACCAACATGATGAACATTAACCCAATTGGCCCTGCACCAGTAACTAACACAGTTTGTCCTGGGGCAATTTGGGCTTTTTTCACTGCTTTCAAGCAACAGTTAGTGGGTTCGACAAAACTTGCTTCTTCAAAACTGATATTGTCAGGGATGGGAATTAACCCACCGTTTTGCACAATATGACCAGGAACTTTGACATAATCAGCGAAACCGCCGCCGCTAGCATTAAAGCCTGCGGTAGTGGAAATATTTTTGTAGACATCGCACATGGAAAAATTGTCATTTAGACAATAGGCGCAATGCATACAAGGGATGTGATGCATAACTGCTACCCGTTGTCCAACTTGCCAACCTTGGACTTGAGATCCTACTGCTGCGATGGTACCAGCGGTTTCATGTCCAAAAATGCGCGGTGGTTCATAGAGTGGATAACGAATTTTTTTAATATCTGACTGACATAACCCCACAACCCGCACCTGTACTAGTACTTCATCTGGTTCTAGGGTTGGAACTGGAATCTCTTCGTAAGACAGTTGATTAACGCCTCTAAATACCTGTGCTTTCACGTTGGTTTTTGCCCGCTCAACGATACTAGATGTAACATTAGTGGTCAACGTTAGGCTATCAAGTTTGTGATTTTTGTATCTTGGCTTGTTTTAAGCTTTAATAAAAATGCTCAATACTTGGCATCTGTAAGACTGAGGTTAAAATACAGACATTCTTCATGGTGGGCGATCGCCTTTAAGCCTTTATGTTGGGTCAGTTACTGGACGGGCGTTATAAAATTATTCGAGTCTTGGGAGCAGGTGGATTTGGTCAAACCTATGTTGCCGAAGACACAAAGCTTTATAACAGTCTCTGTGTGGTCAAGCAACTTAAGCCAATGGCTACCGATCCGATGACTTTACAAGTTGCTAGGCGTTTGTTTCAATCAGAAGCACAATTGCTGCACAAGCTAGGAACTCACGATCAAATTCCGCAACTGCTGGCACATTTTGAAGTAAATCAAGAATTCTTTCTCGTTCAACAATTTATTGATGGTCATCCTATTAGTGATGAACTTACCCCTGGAAAAAGATTGAGTGAAGCTTACACTATTTCGCTATTAGAAAATATTCTGCAACCATTGGGATTTGTCCATCAAAATAATGTGATTCACCGAGATATCAAACCTGCTAATTTAATTAGACGCAAAAACGACGGTAAAGTAGTGCTAATTGATTTTGGGGCGGTGAAACAGATTGGTACTCAAGTAGTGAATGGTGCAGGTTTGACTAAAATGACTGTGGGCATTGGTACTGCTGGCTATATGCCTAGCGAACAAAGCCGTGGTAGCCCAAGATTAAGCAGTGATATTTATGCTGTGGGCACCATCGGAATTCAAGCTTTAACAGGGTTAATGCCCCATCAGCTGGAAGAAGATGTGCAAACTGCTGAAATTATTTGGCATCACTTGGCACAGGTAAGTCCAGCACTGGCAGATATTTTAGATCGGATGGTACGCTACGACTTTCGCCAACGCTACCAATCAGCAGCAGAGGCTTTAGCAGCGCTACAGGAATTGAGAAATGCTTATTTACCCACACAGCCTCTTACCAATTCCGATCGCCCGCTTTCTTCATCACCAACAGTTCCCATCCAATATCATCAACAGATTCCCCCAACGATTAACTCCGATCCTCCACTTTCTTCTCCACCACCAGCAGTTCCCATCCAATATCGCCAAGAGATTCCCCAAACTATTAACTCTCAACCTCCAGTTTCTTCTTCACCCCAGTATCGTCAAGAGATTTCCCAGCCAGTACCAGTATCAGCCAAACTTCCACAAGTAGGGCTGGGTTTTTACCTGCAATGGGTATTAGTTAATGTTGTGGGCTTAATTGGAGGTAGTATTGTAGGAGCGATCGCCTACGAAATTTTCAAGCCACTCGGCATAATTATCGCCACCCAGACTGTTGCTGCAACCATAGGTTTGACAATCGGGTTTATGCAATTATTGATACTACGGCCGCAACTTCCCGTGTCTGAAAAATGGTGGATTATAGGAACTACTTTAGGTACTTGTTTCTCTGTTCTTATCTGCGGAGAACATCCTGAGTATTCGATATTGTGGGTTGGATTTATAGTTGGAATTATCCAATCTTTGTTACTAAAACCACTAGTTGAACAATCTGGTTGGTGGATATTAGTTAATAGCCTGTGGGGTTGGTTTGGCGGAATATTTTCGGGAGCAGTGTTAGTTTTACTGTTAAACAATCGAAAAAAACTCAAGCCATAAATATAGATAAATGTCAGTTTAGGCTATCAGATTTGAGATTTAATGTTGCTTATAAAGCTTGGTACTTCTCTACTAAGTAATTCTAAAAGTTCAAAAAAACTCATGGGTGGCTTTTTGAGACTTTGAGACTGTTGCTGTAATACAGCAATCACTTCTTGCGGATAGAGATCGTATAACTCACTTAAAAACTCATCTGGAGATTTAGCTTCGATTTGCCAAGGTGCTAAATCACGACCTTGAAAATGCTTTAGGTTTGAAGTGACAATTACATTAGCCTTAGCTACAACAGCAGCAGCTAGAACATGGCGTAGACGCGAAGCGGCTTGTCGTCAGACATCGCTAGGATGATTTGTCACTAATTCAACAATATTATCAGGAACTACAATTAATGCTGTGGGAAAGGCTTCTTTAATTTTTCCTTCGAGCCTCCTAGCTTGAGTAATTGTCAGTCTACCTGTATTTACTAAATTCCGGGTTGCACCATCAAGTATTTCTTGCGACCAATATGGTACATATAACCCAGCCTCAGACATACACAATAAGGTATCTCGTAAGTACATAGGGAACAGTACACAAGAATCTAGCACAGCAAGATACATAATACTCACTCATAAAATCCTAACTCTTGGCTTTCGGTTATTAATTCATGTAGGACTTGTCTACGCTTGAGATCCCTTTGCTGTTTATATTTAATTAAATCCTCAAATTTTATCCGTCTATGAGTTCCTACCAGAATATAAGGAAGCTCACCCTGCTCTAACAATTTAATCAGATAGGGACGCGATACATTCAACAAATCAGCTGCTTGTTGTGTAGTTAATTCTGGATTATGTGTAACTATAGATACGTTTTTTCCTGATGCCATTACCTGCACTACTTGTCGTAATACAACATATACAGAATCAGGAATAGTTATTTCTTCGTTGTTTGCTGTTACTAATTTCAGTTCGCTATTTTTCTGATTGAGTATGCACTGAAGTTTCTGAATAGCTTTAGCTTCGCGTTCTGTAATCAGACTGGAATCATTAGGCAGATTTTGGTTAGATAAGAAGGCACTCATAAACAGGGTTAGCTTGGTGCTTTATTTTAATTTTATTACATAAACGCAATAAACGAAATATTATATGTCAATACAGTTCGCTTAAGGGTAATTGTAGTTTGGGTTGTAGCTTGCTTAAGAGTAGGGGTACGAAGTGAAACCCAACAAATGCCTGAGCATGTTGGGTTTCGTTCCTCATCCCGTAATTCGTCAAAATAAATACGTAATATTCCATACTTCGATCGCTTGTCGGTAAGCCATGAGAAATAAAGTGCTTACTTTAAACTTGACAAAAGCTGATTTCTACAGATGAGTAACACAGCTAAGGATCGACTGAAATCAGATAGCAAACAAAGTTCGCAAGCTAACCTTGGTGGAGGATTTGGATATGGTTCATCAGATATATACAGCTGATGTCTTAGTCGTCGGCGGTGGAACTGGAGGGACTGCGGCTGCCATCCAAGCGGCACGACGGGGAGCTAAAACTATCCTTGTAAGTGAATTTACTTGGTTGGGAGGAATGCTGACTTGTGCGGGAGTATCTGCACCCGATGGCAATGAGTTAGAAGCTTTTCAAACTGGCTTATGGGGTGCGTTTTTACAAGAATTACGGCATCGACAACCAGGGGGACTAGATAACTGTTGGGTAAGCTTTTTTAGTTATGATCCCCGCATTGGGGCAGAGATTTTTGCTGATTGGGTAAAGGAATTGCCGAATCTTCATTGGATTTCTGGACAAGTGCCTTTAGAAGTTTATCGGCAAGGTGATTCTATTACTGGTGTGCGCTTTGCTGATTTTGCTGTCACAGCCAAGATTATTCTCGACGGCACAGAATTAGGAGATTTGTTGGCTTTAGCTGACATACCTTACCGCTGGGGCTGGGAATTGCAATCTGAGTGGGGAGAACCCAGCGCCCCAGTAAGCTTTAACTCTTTAACCAAGAGATATCCTGTGCAAGCGCCTACTTATGTGGCGATTATGCAAGACTTTGGTGAAGCCGTTGCCCCAGAAATTCCACCTGCGCCCAATTACGATCCATGCTTATTTGCAGGTGCTTGGGATGGCTATGGCGCAGAGAAATTTTTAAATTATGGACGTTTGCCTGGCGATCGCTTCATGATAAATTGGCCAATCTGTGGCAATGACTACGGCCAAGGCGTAGAGCGGCTGATAAAGTCAGAGGTGACCAGAGGTGAATTTATCCAAGAATCACGCTGGCACAGTCAAAATTTTGCCCGTTTTATTCAAAATCAACTTGGCCGCCGCTATGGTTTAGCACAACAACTATTTCCTCACACTCCTACAGCTTTTGCGCTGCATCCCTATTACCGAGAAAGTCGGCGTCTAGTAGGGCTAACTACCGTCCGAGAACAGGATATTTTGCCAATTGCTGGAGGTAAAGTTGCATCTATATTTAATGATGCAATCGCTGTTGGTAATTACGCCAACGACCATCATTATCCTGGCGTTCAATTTCCACTGCAACCAAAATCTATCCAATGGGGGGGACGCTGGACTGGGACTCCCTTTACAATTCCCTACAGTTGTCTAATTCCAGCCACAACAGATGGTTTCTTGGTTTGTGAAAAGAATATTTCTGTCTCCCACATTGCCAATGGCGCAACCAGATTACAACCTGTGGTTATAGGCATTGGTCAAGCAGCGGGGATGGCAGCGGCGATGTGTGTTGAGTTAAACTGCCAGCCAAGGGATCTACCCATCAGGGATTTACAAGCCGCTTTACTACAAGACGATTGCTCAAGGGCGATAATCATACCTTTTTTTAATCTGTCGCCTAATCGTTCGGATTGGCTGCATCACCAACTGTATTACTTAAATAATCCACTAGCCTATCCAACTAGTGGTAATTGCCATAGGTCATCTACGGATCGGTATTCTGAATCGACTTTTGACAAGGTATTAATCCCAGAAAACAAGTATTTTCAAGGTATTTTCTACCGCTTGAGTCATCAAGAATACAGATTTACAGTCACTGCACCCGCCGCATATCAAGGGCAAAATTGGCAGCTTGTGACTTTGCGATCGCATATCAACGAACAGTTACACTCTTATCCCGACCAACAATTAATTACTGTGTGGGGTCGTCAGAATCACTTCAGTAATTGGTTATTAGTCGAACATTTAAACGAAGGATAAGAGAAGTTTATTTTCAGTAAAACACAATACTTTTTGATTAATTGTCCGGATATTCCTAGAAAAGCTAAGTATCAGTGAAGTGGAGAGTTCCAAAATAGACATCTGCTATGCGTGCTGCCATTTCACTTTTAGTTTCGAGTCTGGTGTTCGGCCCCTTAGCTTCTAACTGCCAAGCAATGGACAATCACTTACAAAGCAGAAAGTCTGTAGACGATTCTGCGACTTTTCTCAAGCTACGCCGACTTTCGGCAATACCAAGGGCAAACAGACGCCACTTGCTACAAGTCGGGAGACCCGTCCAACGCAGTGGCTCAACTTTCCAAGACAATCGGCTGCTTTCTATGCCTGCTTGGCAACAGTTCCTCTCGGCACAATCTGACCAAAATCCAGATGATGCGCCACGTCATCGCGGTAGTGGGCGCAGAGAAGTAATGCAAAAATTCGCCAAAAATTTCTATGCTATTGTTTAATTACCGTAGAATAGTGGCTGTTTTTGCAAAATTAATTACCAGAAAACAAAATGTTGTACTAACATTTTTTTCACAGCTTTTCTGGCAGAGATATATACAGTTAACATCCGAAAATCTTCAGCGATCGCTTAGTATTTCAACTGCAATTTGCTGTATACAGTAGTTGGCATCAAAGCTGGAAATCAAAAGGCAAATCAAATCAATTGCCTCGTTCTACAGCATCACCAACTCCTCAAAAGTTACACAACTGTTACTCGTATTTCTGGGAAGCTCTGCGTCTCAACCCTCAACTGCTTTAGAAACAGATGTTACTTAGGTTATCAATATAATTTAAAACACATCTAATTACGACATTTTGCTAATTGGGGAACAACCTTAAGGCAACTCATCTTTATTCCCAAATAAGTTTTCTCACAGATTGAGTAGGTGGTTACCTACATCAATACATAATTATTGGGCATGGGGCAAACAGGGAGTGTTGACTGTTAACTGATGACAGTTGACAGTTGAGTTAGGAGCAAAGCAAGGAAAACTCCGCCTCCGGTTGAGGTTATTCTCCCTACACTCTCCATCTCCTCATCTCCCCACTCCCTACTCCCCACTCCCCATTCCTTGTGTTCACACGGTTGTTTTCTGGCGATTATCTTCTATTCGCTGGATACCGTTGATGAACATGGGCACAAACTTCTCGAAAAACGCTTGTGGATCGCTCTGCCAAGCTTTTTGTGCAGCTTGAATTCTAGTAAACTGCAACTCAGGTGCTAACAAAGTCTGGGGTAAGCGTTCCATCAGGTACTGAGGACGTTCCCAAAGTGGCATGGTATTTGCTACTTCCAGCAAGTTGGCAACTCGCCGCAGTTCGGCTCCCAAGGTGATATCCATTCCCGATTCAAAGGCCGCCTGTTCAATTGCGGTATATTTTCGCTTGGCTTGCTCTATTTTTTGCCGATGTTCTGGACTTTTACGCGCGAGTTCTGCTAACCAACGGTTACCCCAGCGCACATGTCCTGCTTCCTCTGGCAAAATTTTTTCAATTGTTTGCAGAATTTTAATGTTTTCTTCTGTTTGTGGCGCTTGCTTGAGGGCGTAAATGTGGGCGGAAAAATACTCACACCCACGTTTTTCGGTAATGTTAATTGCTGTTAGAGCAGCAATGATGCCGTCGTCTAAGTTACGTTTTGGATCGTAGGCGTCTTTGTCAAGCAGGCGATCGAATTCATCAATATAGGAAGTTCCGGGGGGAGTTCCAACATCGCTTCCTAGTTCAACGAGTAAATCAGTCAGCCACATGGCATGACGGGCTTCATCACTAATGTGACGAGACAAATCCCGTACTAGTTCTCGTGGCTGTCCATCGAGCTGTTCGATTAAGTCAGTCAGGTCTTTACAACTGCGTTGTTCGCTGTAGCGGTAGCGATTGAGGGTAATTAAATGGATCTGGCGATCGCATACCACCCGTTTCAAGATTTCCCTCGCACCAAAAGCATTCTGAAATTTACGTGGGTAGGTAACCGTCATAAACTTATATAAAGTTTTATAAACTCATATTCGATCCTAACTTAGTTTTTTATAACTGCCGTATTCGTACTGGATTAGGGAAAAAGGGTAAAGTTCAAAAAACCAATTACTCAATCTGCACTTAACTATCAGACTTCAAAATATAAACTTATGTAAATAATGTTATTGCTTTTGGATAATAATTTTGAAAAATAAAATTGCTAAAAGCTTTGCCGCACAAGCTTTTTATTTAATAGACACTGGCATTCAAAATCTATAGCTCCAAAAAATAATCTTAAACGGTAGCTTATGTTACAGTTTTTTCTGTTATATTAGATTTAAGAAAGAACCCAAAAATATATATTCACTACAGAAGCAGAGAGGACTATGGTTATGTCTATCGCAGAAAAATCTCGTGCGTTAATGGTTCGCGAACATCAGCAAGTCAAGAATCGCCAACAATCAATGCTGATGCGTGCTGCACAAGAACTTGGTCTTCCTGAAGAAGCATCTCATTACTGGAACCCTATTCAAGGGAAGATAGATGCGACAACTCGGATGATTTATGGACGCAGCAATGCCACTATGAGTTAGTAGGGAGAGGGGAGACGCGGGGACACGGGGACGCGGGGAATAATCAATGCCCAATACTCCATGCCCCATGACCAATGCCCCTGCCCGCCCAATGCCCAACAGTAAAAAATAGCTGTTCAGCTCAGAAAAAAAAGCCACCCTTCAAGGTGGCAAAATTGAAACTTTTAGTTAGATACGGTACTAAGGGATTACCAAGAAAAATTATCCAATCTTGTGGGGTGGGCGTCTCGCCCGCCCTTTACTATGGACGGTAAGATGTCCACCCCACAAAAAATTGAATGTTTTTTTATTTGAAAGCCCCTAATTAAGCATCGTAATAGAGGTAAAACTCGTAGGGATGAGGACGTAGCTGCAACTGCTTGACTTCGTTAGCCAGCTTGTAATCAATCCAATTTTGGATAAAGTCTTCTGTGAAGACGCCTGATTCTGTCAAGAAAGCGTGGTCGTTTTCTAGTGCTTCTAACGCCAATTCCAAAGAACCTGGAGTTGAAGGAACCTTCGCCAGTTCTTCTGGAGAGAGTTCATAGATATTCTTATCTAAGGGAGAACCAGGATCTATTTTGTTTTTGATGCCATCAATACCAGCACAAAGCATGGCAGCGAACGCCAAGTAGGGGTTAGAAGTAGCATCTGGACAACGGAATTCTAACCGCTTGGCTTTGGGGTTATTGCCAGACAGAGGAATACGGATAGAAGCAGAACGGTTACCTTGGGAGTAAGCCAAGTTAACTGGTGCTTCATAACCAGGTACTAGGCGCTTGTAAGAGTTGGTACTAGGGTTGGTAATTGCCAACAGTGCTGGTGCGTGTTTGAGAAGACCGCCAATGTAATACAGTGCTGTTTCACTCAAACCAGCATACTTATCACCTGCAAACAGAGGTTGACCATCTTTCCAGATGGACTGGTGACAGTGCATTCCCGAACCGTTGTCGCCAAAAATGGGTTTTGGCATAAAGGTGACGGTTTTGCCATGTTTTTTGGCAACGTTCTTGATGACATATTTGTAAATCATCAACCAGTCAGCGGCTTCGATCAACTTCCCAAAGCGGAAACCTAGTTCGCACTGACCACCTGTAGCAACTTCGTGGTGATGCTTTTCAATGGGAACACCTAAGTCTGCCATTGTCAACAGCATTTCTGTACGGATATCTTGGAAAGAATCCGTCGGCGAAACTGGGAAGTAACCTTCTTTGAAGCGTGGTTTGTAACCCAAGTTGGGTTTTTCATCTGTACCAGCTTTACCAGAATTCCAAGCACCTTCTTCGGAGTCTAAGAAGTAGTAGCCTTCGTTGGCGGTTTGAGCAAACCTAGCATTGTCAAAGATAAAGAACTCAGCTTCAGGGCCAAAGTAGACTGTATCACCAATACCAGTGGAAACCAGGTAGTCTACTGCTTTTTGAGCAATTACCCGTGGACAACGGTTGTACCATTCACCCGTGCGGGGTTCCTTAATACTACAAACTATACTTAGCGTTGGTACTTCCATGAATGGGTCGATCCAAGCAGTGTTGGGATCGAGTACCATCGTCATGTCCGATTCGTTGATCGCTTTCCAACCCCGGATGCTGGAACCGTCAAAAGGTACGCCATCAGTGAATGAACTTTCATCGATTTGGTTTTGGTACAGTGTGAGGTGCTGCCAAGTTCCTACTGTATCGATGAATTTGAGATCAATCAGCTGAATTTTTTCATCTTGAATTCTCTTCAAGACTTCTTGTGGTGTTGTCATTGTTACTCCTTCTGTACCAATTTCCTAAAGTAAAACCAGAATCTTCCAAAGCATCCTAGCCCTGCTGATCTCAATCAAGCCGTGACACACCTGAAATATCTTAAATACTAGACATTAGGGGATTTTGTAGTTTGTGCTACAGATATCTGGATTACAGGTTATATTAACCTTTCGCGGATCATCTGTACAAAACTGGAAAGTTCATCACATAGGGGTCAACTTTGGCATAGAATCCTTATGTAGTGGATAGATTGTTTTTGTGCCGAATCTATTTTTAATAGCACAAAAATTTACTGTTGCATAAGTGCAGCCAAATAAATATCAAACCATAGATAGCAACGATTGGGAGAAAAAGGAATGCGCGATGCGGTAACAAGTTTAATTAAGAATTATGACGTGGCTGGTCGGTATTTTGACCGGAATGCACTTGATAGTCTAAAGTCTTACTTTGATAGTGGTACAGCACGAGTACAAGCGGCAGCAGCTATCAATTCTAATGCTGCTGGACTTGTCAAGCAGGCTGGTTTAAAGTTATACGAAGAACTGCCGGAACTGATTCGTCCCGGTGGAAATTCCTATACAACCCGTCGTTATGCGGCTTGTTTACGGGATTTAGATTATTACTTGCGCTACGCCACTTATGCGCTGGTTGCTGGCAACACAAATGTGTTAGATGAGCGAGTGCTACAAGGTCTGCGGGAAACTTACAACTCTTTGGGAGTACCTATCGGTCCGACGGTTCGCGGCGTGCAGATACTCAAGGATTTAGCTAAGGAACAAGTGGTAGCAGCAGGTGTGGCTGATACTACTTTTGTAGATGAACCATTCGATCACATCACACGCGAGTTGAGCGAGATCGATATTTAGATTTTAGGGCGGGCAATATACCCACCCTACAAAAATTATAAATAGCGATCGCTCTATCAAATTCAAGTGCGATCGCTTTTTTATCAACCCTCAATTTGCTGTTTCAAATTGGCGATCGCGCCTCTGTAAAATAATTTTGCTATAACGAGTTTACGAAGGTATTTTTTCCGAACGCTTTGGTCAGTTAATTCTTAATAGCATAGGAATCAAACTAATTGTCTTTGACGAGCAACTAGAGAGGATTATCAAATGGATAAGCTAACTCACTATCGTGAAATTCTTCGTCAGTTGATATTTGAATATGCTAGTCACAAACCTGCTAATGGTCAAATAGAGACGGAAGCTGTCATTGACTCACAACGAGACCATTACGAAGTGTTACATATCGGTTGGGATGGTGTGCGGCGCGTACATGGTTCGGTGGTACATATAGATATTATTAACAATAAAGTTTGGATTCAAGATGATGGGACTTCCCAGCCAGTAGCGGAGGCATTATTGGAAGCTGGTATCCCGCGCGAAGATATTGTTTTGGGTTTCCATCCAGCCGAACTACGGCAATACACTGATTTTGCTGTATCTTAATTATTTACAGTTGTGTATTCTTGATGAAGCAAGAAGTTAGAGCGATTCCTGCTGCGGGCTGCGCCTACGCAACTTGCAAATTGTCAAAACCCCAAGCAATAAAAAATAACATAGCTGTTGACACTCAACAACCATGCTATTGTTTTGATTTATAATTTGCTTAGAAAATTCAGTTGTTCCTATACTTTAAGTTTTCTAAAGTAGGTATCATCTAGGATTAAGGTGGCGTCTAGTTCCCCATCCTGGGTTGACAATGGCGGCTAAATCTTCTTCTGACAATTTGTCAATTTCTCTGTCTAGTTCTTCAACGGTGAATTCATAGCCGCGTTCGCGAGCAATCTTAATAAAAGCTTCTGGATTAGCTGTTGCTTTCAGCTTCTCTTGTAATGCTTGATCTCGTTTGACGGCTTCAAAAAGTCGGGCAGCATTTTGCTGTGTCATCTTAGCCCATCTCCTGTTTTAAATATCAGGTTTGAATGCAGAAATTTCATTCCTGCGCCTTCACCAAATTTTGTCAAGAATTTTTGATTCGCTATATAGGCCTGATTTTAAAGCAAAAGAAAAAAATGTGTTGATTTTGACAAAAAAATATAACTTTTAAGCTAAGATATATGACTTTAGTAAAATTCAGTCCTCAGATAGTTGCAGTATTTACTAAAACTTATATAGTTTTTGATTTGAGATTTTGCGAAAAGTCTTGGATTGTCCAAGTCCAGATCCCCGACTTCTTAAAGAAGTCAGGGATCTAATTTTTCACCAATGATTTAAGATTGCTATGGAAGTTGCCGATGTTTAAGGCGGTGATTATGGAAGAATTATTAACTTTGAAAGACTTGCTTGTTCAAGGCGATATTCAAGCAGCTTTGATTATAGTGGAAGAATTAGAGGAAATGAGCCGAAATGACATAATCAAGACGATTCGTAGCTATGCAGTGATTCTCTTGTTACATCTAATTAAACAACAAGCTGAAAATCGCACGACTCGCTCTTGGGAAGTCTCGATTCGGAATTCAATTCGGGAAATTCAGCGAGAAAATAAGCGGCGTAAAGCTGGTGGTTATTATCTCACACAAGAAGAATTAAGGGAAACTTTAGAAGAAGCTTATTTAAATGCCATTGATGAGGCTTCTCTAGAAGTGGAAGAAGGACGTTATGAAGTCCAAGAGTTAGAAAAGCTGGTTAATGCTAAAGAAATTATTAATAATGCTTTAAGCTTAATATTACCAGAAGAATCAAGTTATAATAATTAGAAATTTGTATTTTAGATTTGGCACCTAATCCCCAGCCGCCAGTCCCCCTTACTTCGGTGTCAATTGGTTAAACAACGACTCGATACATTATTAGTAGATTTAAATTTATGTTCTTCTCGCGCTTTGGCACAGAGGTTAATTCAGGCGGGGGAAGTTACTGTTAATCAGCAGATAGTTGATAAACCTGGTACAGAAGTTGATATTACGGCTCAAATAAATATTAAAGAGCGATCGCCTTTTGTTTCTAGAGGTGGTGAAAAACTCTCCAAGGCTTTGACAGTGTTTGCAATTCCCGTGGCTGGACGCGTTTGTTTAGATGGTGGAATTTCTACGGGTGGCTTTACTGATTGTTTGTTACAAGCTGGGGCGAAACTAGTTTACGGCATTGATGTCGGTTATGGACAAGTTGACTGGCTCTTGAGAAATGATTCGCGGGTAATTTTGCGCGAACGTACCAATTTACGACAGCTACGACCAAATGATTTGTATGGTGAAAATGACCCGATTCCTGATTTGGCGGTGGTGGATGTGTCGTTTATTTCCTTAACTAAAATTCTGCCTGCTTTATGGGAGCTAACTCAACCTAGCCGGGAAGCTATATTGTTAGTTAAGCCACAGTTTGAAGTCGGTAAATCTCGTGTAGGAAAAAAAGGAGTTGTACGCGATTCTAACGACCAAGCTGACGCTATTTTTCAAGTATTGCAAGCGGCTCAAAAATTAGGATGGAAATACAAAGGCTTAACTTGGTCGCCGATTACTGGCCCGGCTGGAAATATCGAATTTCTTTTATGGTTGGCGATGGAAAGTGAAATATCAACGCCTGATTTAGAGGCGATTAAGAACGTCGTGCAATCAGCAACAGTTGATTTGCGAAAAAGTTGAAGAAGAATTCAGAATACAGAAGTCAGAATTCAGAATTCAGAATAAATTAAAAACTACTAAATCTTTCGCACAACATTCCGCAGTAAAAATTTAGTTGAAGAAGAATACAAAATAAATTAAAAACCACTAAATCTTTCGTATAGCCTTACGCAGTCAAGATTTAGTGGAAATTTCAACCTAAAGATTTATCAGTGATTCGTACTGAATTCTGACTCCTGAATTCTGACTCCTGAATTCTGAATTCTTTCTTACTAAACGTCGTATATTAGACACTCTACGGAATCAGGATGGCGATCGCAATAGTTATCCAAAGAGGTTTTGTTTTGTTTTGCTTGATGTTGATGAGATTTTTCAGCTTGCAATTCTTCAACGATATCCCAAGCTACGGCACAATTAGCAGAATCGCTACCATTTAACTCACAGGTTGTACGAGCTTCACTAATGGCTTCTAAAATGGTTTGCTCAAGAGTTGTAGCCACAGTAGCTTGATTTACGTTTAAGGTTGTTGTCATGTCGTCACCTTATGTTTTCAGAGATATAAATTAACGGCAGAGATTCTAATGACCTTAGAAAGCTCAATATTTACAGTTTAGATACGCTTGCCAAAATCAAGTGGTGTAAACACCGTCATCTTTTGAGCAAACTTAAGTGGGGATTACCCTCTGGCGATCTTTGCTAGAAAAAGCTATGGCAATTTCATTTGAATGAGGTACATCGTAGGGGCTTTACAGCTGTGCGCCCCTACTAGCAAAGATCGTCATGTTCTAAATTTTGCACGGGGATCGGAAATTGAGTATCGATTGTCAGAAGAGTTTGATAGAAGTTGATAAACGCTTATAAAGGGCAACAAATGAGAAACAATTATTATTTATTCTCAATACTTGATGCCTAATTCTTGTTGCAAACGATACAGAATTGTGTTTTGGTCAACTTGAGACAGAATTTCTTGAATGACGCTGCTAGCACCTAACTGTCCCCAGGTGCAGCCTTTTTCGAGATAGACTTGAGCGGCTTTACCAACGGAGTATGCGCCATAACCGGCGACACCAGCTTGGGCGATCGCACTACCAGCAAAGGCTGTAATATTTGTGGGATTGTCACCACTGGCGATCGCCGCTGTACTCTTGCCTAAACCCAACAGCAAGCTACTACCTAATTCTCCCAAAAGTAAGCCACCAGAACTCAATAAAATCGTTTTGAGAATTTTCCCTGCTTCATAACTAGTCATCGGTAACCCATACAAGCGTGCCAAAGCGCGAATTAAAGCCAAATCGGCAACAGTTCCGCCAAGGATATCTAAAAAGGCGATGGGATTTAAGGCTACTGCCAAAGCTTTGTATTTGGTAAATTGCCAGATGATATCTTCGGCTTCTTGTTGTCGTAAGTCGATGGTTTTTTGGGCGATGGACTCTTCTGCGTCTCGTGCTTGGATGAGTGCATTTAAAGCTAAAAGCGATCTTCCTTCGCGATTGAGAATGTTTAAAATTGTCTGCTTGAGTTCGTCCACTTGGGGTGGTGGTGTTTCCCATTCATAGGTGACGCGACCATCAGGCCATTCAACCCGCACTTCCATCGGTGCTGGTTCCGCCGCCACCATGACAATTTCATCTGGTAGTAGGGGTTTTGCTTGGGAATGTCCCGCGCCCAATTGTTGCAAATTGTCGTAAATTGCGGCTTTGTCTGTATCTGGATACAGGTCTATTTTGTTAAACACCAAAATCAAAGGTTTTTGCGATCGCCTTAATTCCAGCAATGCTTGATACTCGGTGCGCGTGATATCACCAGACACGACAAACAAAATCAAATCTGCTTGACGCACTACTTCTCGTGCCATGTCTGCCCGTGATTCACCCTCAATTTCATCTAATCCTGGTGTATCAATTAACTCCACTAAGACTTTATTTCCTGGTTGCCAGCGTACCGAACGAGGCCATTGGGTGACACCATTCAAGGGGCCAGTTTGGAGAATTTTGTCTCCCAGCAAAGCATTTAAAACTGCTGACTTACCACGACTCACCAAACCAAAGGCAGCAATTCTAATAACGTTAGAGTCTAGTTTGTTGAGTGTGGAGTTAAGACTTTCTAATTCTGGTTTCAGTAAACCTGCCAATTCTGGGTTAGATGAAAGCTGTCCTGATTTACGAAGATATCCATACCAAGATAGCGCCTGTCTGAGACTAGCGCGGGCACGGTTTAAGTGAGTTTCTTGCAGGTTACGCGAACTCGACATATTATCAATACTTCAGCCTTCACTCTCTAATGCTCTTTTAATGCTCAGTTACTCTACTTTCACCCTTTGAGCATGTTTTTTTGATATATTTTCATACTCAGCATTCATGCTCAACTGATGCTCGCCCTCCAATGAAGGAAGAGAATAAAAGGCTATGTCTATCCTAATATCTCTAAAGTTCTTAGAGTAACACTCTAATAGATACACATTAGTTGGTTTTTACAAAAATAAGTTGGTAGACATAATTAAATGTAACGATAAAAACTGGCTGTTCCCTTCTGCCTCCTGCCTCCTGCCTTCTACTTACTACTAAGTTTTTTGCACAAGCAATCTAGCCATTCCCAAATCAAATCTGAATATGGGAATACTAAATCTGGTGTTGAAGGTTTGGCATTTATGATTAACATTCCCGGATATGACCTGAGCGAAAAACTTTATGATGGTTCCAGAACGCTAGTTTATCGGGCTGTTCGAGAGATTGATTCATTACCAGTGGTTATTAAGCTGCTGAAGAATCCTTATCCCAGTTTTAGCGAACTTGTACAATTTCGCAATCAATATACCATCGCCAAGAATCTCAACTATCCTGGAATCATCCAAACCTATAGCCTCGAACCTTACCAAAATGGCTATATGTTAGTTATGGAAGACTGTGGGGGAATTTCCCTTAAAGATTATTTTGCTAACAAGAATATTGTATCTCTAGATGAATTTTTACAAATAGCGATCGCTCTCTCCAACACCTTAGATATACTCTACCGCGAACGGATTATTCATAAAGATATTAAACCCAGCAATATATTAATTAATCCCGAAACTAAGCAAGTTAAATTAATTGACTTTAGTATTGCATCACTACTAGCAAGAGAAACTCAAGGTCTTGTCAATCCCAATGGTTTAGAAGGGACGCTGGCTTATATTTCTCCAGAACAGACGGGCAGAATGAATCGGGGGATTGACTATCGCACTGATTTTTATTCTTTGGGCGTAACTTTTTACGAATTACTTATAGGAGAATTACCATTTACAGCGAACGATGCAATGGAATTGTTGCATTGTCATATTGCCAAAATGCCAATTGCGTTAGCGAACAAGAAAGAGATTCCGCAGGTAATTTCAGATATCGTCATGAAATTAATGGCGAAGAATGCCCAAGAGAGATATCAAAGTGCTTTCGGATTGAGATTTGATTTAGAAAATTGTTTACAACAGCTAAGAGAAACGGGTTCGATTGAGAGTTTTGAAATTGCACAGAGGGATGTGTGCGATCGCTTCATCATTCCCGATAAACTCTATGGCAGAGAAACCGAAGTATCAAGCCTCCTGCAAGCATTTGAGCGAGTCAGCCTTGGGACAACAGAAATGATGCTGGTAGCTGGGTTTTCCGGCATTGGAAAAACTGCCATTGTCAACGAAGTCCATAAACCAATTGTGCGGCAACGCGGTTATTTCATCAAAGGCAAATTCGACCAATTTCAAAGGAATATTCCCTTTAGCGCCTTTGTGCAAGCATTCCGCGATTTAATGGGACAATTGTTAACAGAAAGTGATGCCCAGATTCAGCAATGGAAAGAAAAAATATTAGATGCCGTTGGAGAAAATGGACGGGTAATCATTGAAGTCATACCAGAACTAGAAATAATTATTGGTCAACAACCACCTGCCATAGAGTTATCAGGAATGGCAGCACAAAATCGATTTAATTTATTGTTTCAAAACTTTACTCAAGTCTTTGCCAGTGCTGAACATCCGTTAGTAATCTTTTTAGATGATTTGCAATGGGCGGATTCGGCATCACTAAATTTAATGCAACTATTAATGGTTGATGCAGGCTATCTTTTCATTATTGGTGCATATCGTGATAACGAAGTCCAACCATCACATCCATTAATATTGACTTTGGATGAAATTACCAAATCACAAGCAACGATTAATACGATTAATTTAGCACCATTGAGTCAAGTCCAAGTAAATAATTTAGTTGCTGATACCCTAAAATGTAAAGAAGATTTGGCATGGAATCTTTCTGTATTGATTTATCAGAAAACCAAAGGAAATCCATTTTTTGCAACCCAGTTTCTTAAAGCATTACATCAAGAAAATCTCATTCAATTTGATATTGAGTTAGGCTGTTGGCAATTTGACATTGTACAAGTGACTACTCAAGCAGTTACAGACGATGTTGTTGCCTTTATGGCATTGCAATTACGAAAACTACCGCCATCAACTCAACAGGTATTGCAGTTAGGTGCTTGTATTGGCAATCAGTTTGATTTAGAAACTTTGGCGATTGTTTCGGAACAATCACAAATTGAAACGGCTGCTAGTTTGTGGAAAGCATTACAAGAAGGGTTGATTTTACCAATTGGTGATATTTATAAGTTTTATCAACAAGAGTCATTAGTCATTGGTCATTGGTCATTAGAAAAGAGCAAAAAAACGACTAATGGTCAAGAAAAAATGGCAGTTACATACAAATTTATACACGATCGCGTCCAACAAGCTGCTTATTCTCTGATTCCTGACGACCAAAAGCAAGCCACTCATCTCAAAATTGGGCAATTATTGTTAAAAAATACTGCACCTGAAGCTGTAGAACTGAATGTTTTTGATATTGTTAATCAGTTGAACAATGGAATTGCTCTAATCGATGGAATCGGCGATCGCTATGAGTTAGCTCAGTTGAATCTGATTGCTGGCAAAAAAGCAAAAGTTTCCACAGCTTATAAAGCAGCCATTAAATACTGCGCCATCGGCATGGAAATGCTTCCCGAAGATAGCTGGCAGACTGCTTACGACCTTACATTTAAGCTTTATCGGGAATGTGCAGAGTGCGAATACATTACAGGACGCTTTGCCGAAGCAGAACGACTTTTTCATCAGGCATTACAATACACTGAGAATAAATTCGATCTAGCAGAGATTTATGGGCTGCAACTAGCTCTGAGATCCAATCAGGGAGTTAATCTACCCGCAGCTTATGAAGCTGCACTGAGCGCCTTGAGTGTTATGGGCATGAGCATTCCGGCAACCGAAGAAGGCCAGCAAGCGCTGATTGCCGCCACACTCCAGGAGATCCATGCCAAATTGGAAACTGTGCAACCCGCAGATGTATTCGATCTGCCTGAGATGACCGATCCGGCGAAAAAAGTATGTATGTCAATCCTGCCCGATCTCTGGGGGGCTGCTTATGTCGGTGGCAATCAAGCACTGACAATTCTGAGCATCCTGTTAATGGTTCATACTTCATTAACCTATGGCAATGCCGAAAGTTCGGGCTGTGCTTACTGTTTGTATGGGATGATGCTCATAATTCAGGGAGACTACCGAAATGCTTACGAATTTGGGGCGTTGGGGCGAAAGCTCGATCGCCATTTCAATAGCACCAAGTTTATTCCCAAAACCAATAACGTTTTTGGTCATACAATCAATCCCTACAACAGACCGCTGGTGGAAAACCTAGCAGTTTACCAACAATCTCTTCAAGCCAGTTATGAAACAGGTGACATTGGGTTTGGTATCTGGGCAGTAATATGTCTGATTTGGACAATGCTGTTGAAGGGCGATTACTTATCAGAGGTGTATGCCGAAACCGAGAAATACTTGAGCTACGTGCAACAAGTAAATAACGTCAATATGACGCATACATTTTACCTACAGCAGGAATTTGTTTTGCACTTGCAAGGTTTGTTGGCAGAACCCGATTTACTGGTTAATCAGAGCGATCGCCACATTCTCTGCCTCGATCTTTGGCACAAGAATAATTTTGAAGCTGGTATCAATTGGTATTGCTTCTTGAAAATCCAGCTATTGTACTTGTATGGTCGCTATGCCGATGCCGTGGAAGTTGCTGCTATTGCTGAAAAAACCTTAGCTTCTAATCTTGGTCTGTTTCCCATCATTCTATTCCACTTCTATTACCCGCTTAGTTTAGCCGCACTTTATCCCCAAGCAACACCAGAGAATCAACTACACTACTGGGATGTAATGCAGCAGCATCGGCAGGTTCTAGAAACCTGGACGCAAACCTGTCCAGAGAACTTTTTGCATCAATCGCTGTTGGTTGCGGCTGAAATGGCCAGAGTTTCTGGTAATTACGCAGAGGCGATCGCCTCTTACGATGGCGCCATTACCGCAGCCAAAGAAAATCACTTTACCCAAATTGCAGCACTCGCCAACGAATTAGCAGCAAAATTTTACATCGAATGGGGTAAGGATCGGATTGCTCAGGACTATATTACTCAAGCCTACTACGCCTATGCTCGCTGGGGTGCAAAAGCCAAAGTCGCTGACTTAGAAAGACGCTATCCCCAACTACTTGCGCCGATATTACAGCAAATCCGTTCTCCCCTTTCCATTAACGAAACTATCTTCGCATTTGAAAGTATTACATCCGCTTCTTCGGGCAGTTCTAGCAGCAGTGTCTCACATATTTTAGATTTAAAAGCTATTCTCAAAGCTTCCCAAACTATTTCAGGTGAAATCGAACTTGAAAAACTGCTGTCATCGTTGCTTTCTATCGTCATCGAAGATGCAGGGGCTGATAAATGCGTGTTAATGCTGTTGCGAGACAATCGCTTGTTAATTAAAGGCTCAATTATCCAAGGAACAGAGCCAGTCGTGTTCCAGCGCCTTCCCATTGAAGACAGCCAGCAAATTCCCTTGAAGCTGATTTACAAAGTCAAGCACAACAAACAGACTGTTGTCTTGGTGGATGCGATGGCAGATTGCACCTTAGCCAACGACCCCTACATTGTTCGCCAGCAGCCTAAGAGTATCTTGTGCAGTCCGATTTTGCATCAAGGGAAATTGATGGGCATTTTATATCTAGAAAATAATTTAGCGACGGGAGCGTTCACAAGCGATCGCGTTGAACTGTTGAATTTAATTTGCACCCAAGCCGCCATTTCCCTAGAAAATGCCC
The DNA here is from genome assembly GCA_003326205.1 of Nostoc sp. ATCC 43529. Taxonomy (GTDB): domain Bacteria; phylum Cyanobacteriota; class Cyanobacteriia; order Cyanobacteriales; family Nostocaceae; genus Nostoc. The sequence continues at coordinate 112,581 of LWTK01000105.1, read as the reverse complement.
GACTTTACGAACGTTCCTTAGAATATGCCCAAAAGTTAGAGCGATCGCTTGCCGAATTGAGTGCGAGTAACTCTCGCTTTGAGAAACTTGTAGATAATGTTCCTGGGATTGTTTATCAGTACCAGATATCTGCTGATGGTGCAATGTCTCTCACTTACATCAGTGGAGAATGTTATGAACTATACGAAATCACAGCCGAAGAAGCGATCGCTAATGTGCAGTTGATCATAGAAACAACGCATCCAGATGATGCCGCAAGTTACCAGCAGTCTGTCATTAACTCAATGCAAACCCTAACTCCTTTTGAATGGTCGGGGCGAATTATTACACCATCTGGGATTCTTAAATGGATTCACGCCCAAGCTCGAATCGAACAAAAAGCAGATGGAACTGTAGTTTGGGATGGATTCTTGTTAGATATTAGCGAAGCCAAACAAGCTGAAAACCAACTGCGAACATCCCAACAAAGACTCCAACTATTAGTTCAACAAACTCCACTAGCTGTTATCGAGTGGGATAACAATTTTCGGGTTACTGACTGGAACCCAGCAGCAGAACGCATGTTTGGCTACACTAAACAAGAGGCTTTGGGTCATCATTTCCAATTCATCGTTCCTCAAACGATTCAAGCACAATTAGAGGAAGTTAGCGGCGAAATCATATCGCAGAAGGGCGGTAGTTACAACATTAATGAGAATGTAACAAAGGATGGCAAAATTATTATTTGTGCTTGGTATAACAGTCCGCTTGTGACTGCGGATGGCGAGACAATTGGAGTTGCTTCCCTGGCAGATGATATGACCGATGTCTACGAAGAACTTCGCTTACGCAAACTTGCCGAAGCCCAACTTCAACAAAAAGCCCAAGAACTAGAAACTGCTTTACAAAACCTCCAACAAGCACAATTAAAAATGATTCAAAGTGAGAAAATGTCTGCTTTGGGCAACTTAGTTGCTGGTGTGGCTCACGAAATGAATAATCCTTTGGGTTTTATTGCCGCCAGTATTAAACAAGCTAAACCAACTATTGCCGATATTGTTGAACACTTAAAACTCTATCAAGAAAGTTTCCCCAACAAAAACGACGAAATTATCGACCATGCCGAAGAAATTGACTTGGAATATAGTTTACAAGACTTACCAAAAATGCTTGATTCCATGACAATAGCTTGCGATAGATTAAAAAATATTAGTACCAGTCTCCGTACTTTTTCTCGTGCTGATAAAGATTACAAAGTGACATTTAATATTCATGAAGGCATCGATAGTACAATTTTAATTTTGAAGCATCGCCTCAAAGCTAACGAACAACGTCCAGCAATTGAAGTTATTACAAAATATGGAAATTTACCGCAAATTGAGTGTTTTCCTGGGCAATTAAATCAGGTGTTTATGAATATTTTAGCTAATGCTATCGATGCTTTAGAAGAATCAAATAGCGGACGCAGTTTTGAGGAGATTAAAGCCAATCCCAACTGCATCGCAATTACCACTTCAGTGGAAAATAACTTTGTTAAAATTGCCATTGCTGATAATGGTCAGGGAATAAGTGAGTCAGTTAAACAAAAAATATTTGACCATCTATTTACTACGAAAGCTGTGGGAAAAGGGACGGGGTTAGGATTGGCGATCGCTCACCAAATTATAGTAGAAAAACACGGCGGTTCTATCGAATGCAACTCTTCTCCTGGTCAAGGTACAGAATTTGCGATCTTCATTCCAATTCGATAAGAAAGAGGGAAATTTATCCGAAAAGCAAATTGGCTTAGAACATGGGACTGTGTTCGTTATCCCAACACTTGCGATCGCGCCAGTCTCTGCCAGTATATTCGCATTCAGATGCATCATCTATCCAAGGAATTGATGTAGAGTGATGTAAGCTTCCTGCGGAAGTAGATAAATTAATAGTGAATACAGACAATAATGGCACTAAGAAGGATAAAGTTATCAAAGTAAAAATTGGTAAAGTAATTAAATATGCAATGAGTAGTATTATGTTCTTTTGAGTTGTATAAAAACTTGAATTTTTATCTTTTTGACTAATTTTTAAGCTTGGTTTTGACTTTGAAAAAAGCATAATACAACCCTGTTAACACCAGTTTATATAAAAATCGATTTGATTTTTTCCAAGCCAAGCTGACTCAGAGCTAGCCAGAATAGGTTTTAGCTCTCAGTATACTTAGCAAGATGCGAGTCAGATTTCTATATAATTCCGAATTTTTACGTAATAAGATTATTGGAGTTATATACTTGAATGTCAAAGGTGTAAATCAAGACTTCTTAGAAATTTTAATCTTTGGGCACTAAAAAATATTTTTAATGAAAATATGCTGAAGTGGTGGCTCTCGTCTGTGGGTAAATACTGAACAATTAAGGGCAAGGCGTTTTGCATCTACGATTTTCCGTTATATCATGTCCGCCTAATCACTTAGGATTACCATATCTGTGCAAAAATCCCAAAAGTCTCTTTCCCCCTGCTCCCCTGACTTGAAAATCAAACTTCGGCTTAAATCAAAGAAGAATATGTGACTCTTGTCGTTGAATGGCGACACAGCCGAAACAAAATATTGATTACAGGTTTAAATTGCGACCGGAACAGGTTCAACACTAACTTGATAACCAAGTTTTTCTAGGCGTTTAATCAAACGTTTCTTGACACTTTCCGGTTGTTGTTTGTCGAAATAATCAGCTCCTAAATCTCTAATAAGGAAACAACCTCGCTTGTCTCAGCTTTATCTTGGAAGTTACCACATTTTCATTCATGGTGATGAAATTTTTTCATTGGGACTGCCCTGAACCTGCCCCGAAGCTGTGACTCACATCTTGTAGCTAGCCCTAGCGATTAGAAATCGCGGCTATAGTAACTTATTGCACGTCATATTCCTTGAACCACGCCAAAAGGCGCTGCCAGCCTTCCTTAGCTTCTGTTTCGCGGTAGGAGGGACGATAATCAGCAAAAAAGGCGTGGGGTGCATCGGGGTAGACAATGATTTCAGATTTGCTGCTGCTTGACTTGAGGCGCTCGCGCATTTGCTCTACTGTATCTAGAGGAATACCAGTATCCTGACCCCCATAAAGTCCCAGAACGGGGACTGTCAGTTTTGAGGCAATATCAACGGGATACTTGGGTTGAAGTTGAGTAGCATCACCTACGAGTCGCCCGTACCATGCTACACCAGCTTTCACGTTAGGATTGTGCGCTGCGTATAGCCAAGTAATGCGGCCGCCCCAACAAAAGCCTGTAACCGCTAATTTATTAGCATTACCCTTAGCTGATTTCACAGCCCAGTCTACCGTGGCGTCAAGGTCTGATAAAACTTGGGCATCTGGTACTTTGGCAATAATTGGGCGAATTTCATCGATACTGCTTAATTTTGAGACATCGCCTTGACGGACAAACAATTCTGGAGCGATCGCTAAATATCCTAACTTAGCAAAGCGGCGAGTGATATCCTGAATATGCTCGTGTACGCCAAAGATTTCCGAGAGTACCAGAACAATTGGGAAATTCTCTCCAGTAGCGGGTAATGCTCTATAGGCAGGAATTTCGCCATCTTTAACAGGAATTTTCACCGCACCAGCTACTAAACCCTTGGTATCAGTGGTGATGACTCCGGCAGAAATCGGTTGCACTGCCAAAGCAAAACCCGTCGCCAAGGTGGCTGTGGCGATAAATTTGCGGCGAGTTATTTCTCTCATCATCTCTACCTTGAATTGGCGAAAACTTCTTTGTTTGTTATCCGTACAGTAATATAAAATAAATGTTACACTTTCGCAATCAGCATACCGGAATATTGACTATATTTGCTAATTCAGTGTTTTTGCTAAATTGCAGTTTAAGATAAAGAGCGATCGCCTTATTTTTCTCGATTTATCCAATTTTCTCCCCCAGCTAACTGGCTCAGATAATCATCCATAATTGCTGGTAATTCCTTCGGCGAATAAGTATATGTTAAAGCCAGGAGATTTATTGCTGTGGCTATAATCTGGTTTTTATCTAGCATCGCTGACAATTGAGAGCGAGTGAATTTACCATTCATCACTTCTTCACTTGCATCTGCGATCGCATCTTCCATAACTTCCTCTTCTATCAAATTTTCCCATTCATTTAAATTGATATAATAATATGTTTTATTTTCTTTGAGATTTACTTCTCTAATTTCGCGGATTGCATTCCGAATAGAAGCTGCCCAAGAATTTGTTAATCTCTGCTCTATAGGAATCATATCTGATTATTGAAAATAAGTCTGTACACATATATTTTCTGAAACCCTTTTGCCTCTTGCCTTTTGCCTTTTGCCTAACTACGCAAATAATTTCAGATATCAAACCGGATTCCTATAGTTGGTTTTTAATTAAATGAATTAACAAAATTCTTAAATAAGCTTCGATATTACGCAGAATAGCTTGTCTACTCATTCCCTCTAATTCATCAACAATTGCCAACGCATCTGCAAAACGTCCTTCTAAAATACAAGTTCTGAGGTCTATTAATTCTTGTGTCATTTTGATTAACCTCAAAAATTCATCATGCTAATTTCAATATAACAATGGCTTATAGTAATTTGATTTGCAGAACTGATTTGGCGGGAGCAGGTAATGGACAATAGGGAATATCTGCAATAACTCAAGCAAGCGATATCTTCTCTAGGAGACGCTAAGCGAACAATGGCTACGCCTACGCACTTGCAAATAACTAGTAGTCTATCGCATTAATTTTGTAGTGAAAAATGTTCGTAGTAAGGACTTTAGTCCTTGATTTTTAAGCACTTTAGTGCTTACTACGAACCTTTCATAACTAATGCGATGAACCACTGGCTTTTGGCGACCAACATCACAATATTAAGGCAAATGCTTATGCGATCGCCACCGATACTTAAACAAAACTTATGAATGATTTCACGTTAGCAATAAATCTTGTTTGGCAGCTATGAAATGTAGTATGACAAATACGTAAAAAAGGAATTATGGTAATTTAAATTACTATATAAGTAGAAAAAGCACAGCATTATCTTGGCGCTTACTCCCTCTTGAGTGCGATTATTTTTTTTGATAAGAGGTTAATGTATTTTCTAGAAACCCCTTATATTTTTGAAAGTAGCAAATATCAAAAATCTATTGTATAAACTAGTCATACTAACTAGCAGAATAAATGAATAACAGTAAAAAATTTAAATATTCTTAACAGAAATTTTAACAGGTCTCTGAAAAATACTAATTGCTTAACGACTTAAGAAAGTGCAATATTTGAACTCAGTACTGAAGTAGAAGGCAGCTTTGCTGGAGGCAGAAGGGAAAAGCCAGTTGCTCTGAGGGTTTTAAACTTTTGTATTTTACATTTAATTATGTCTATCTATATTACTGCTCAGAACCATTTGGCTGATATGTAGTAATCCTATCTGATTGCGAACCTAAGTTGCAACTTGAAAAGGCTTCTTGACTATTGCCTATTCCCTCTTGCTTCCTGCCTCCTGCCTCTTGCCTATTTGAACAAATAACTTCAAAAATCAAAGCGTACTGCTATAAAATATCGCCAAGTCACGGCAAATCAGAGACACCGACAGTTAATCTGTTATTTTTAGGAATTAGCTTGCCAGTACTTAAATTTATATAGAGCGAAAAATACATGGGACAAGGATTTTTACAAATCGGCTTAACGCTATGTATCGTTGTAGCAATTACTCCAGTCTTTGGCAGATACATGGCGCGGGTTTTCTTGGGAGAAAGAACACTGCTTGATTTCATCATGAACCCGATAGAGCGAAGTATGTACGTACTAGCGGGTGTCCGCAGAAAAGATGATATGACGGGCTGGCAATATATCCGGGCTGTAATATGCACTAATCTGATTATGGGGATATCAGTGTATTTACTGTTATATTTTCAGAAATTCTTACCTTGGAATCCTAATGGTTTAGGTAGGCCTAATTGGGATGTATTGCTGCACACAACTATTTCCTTTTTAACGAATACCGACCAGCAACACTATGCTGGTGAGACAACCTTAAGTTATTTTAGTCAGGTATCAGCTTTAGGCTTTTTGATGTTCACCTCCGCAGCCACCGGCTTAGCGGTGGGAATTGCTTTTATTCGGGGGTTGACGGGTAGAAGACTAGGTAACTTTTACGTAGATCTTACCCGTGCCATTACACGAATATTACTACCAATATCAATTGTTGGTGCGATCGCCTTAGTTTTAGTAGGCGTACCGCAAACATTAGCTAAGACTATGGATGTGACAACCTTAGAAGGAGGAACCCAGTACATTGCCAGAGGCCCGGTAGCATCCTTTGAAGCGATCAAAATGTTGGGCGAAAATGGCGGTGGCTTTTTTGGCGCTAATTCTGCCCATCCCTTTGAAAATCCCAATGGCGCTTCTAATTTAATCGAAATGCTCGCCATGATTGCCATACCAGCAGCCTTGATTTACACTTATGGCGTGTTTGCCAACAACATTAAACAAGCATGGCTGCTTTTCTGGATGGTGTTTGCGGTTTTTGTAGTTCTGGTTGGAGTCACAGCCGTGGGAGAACTGCAAGGTAATCCCCTGGTAAACAGAACCATTGGATTAGAACAGCCTTCTTTAGAGGGTAAAGAAGTCCGATTTGGTTGGGCGCAAACGGCATTGTGGGCAGTTATGACCACCGCCACCATGTGTGGTGCTGTAAACGGGATGCACGATTCCCTAATGCCACAGGGAATATTTTCGACTCTCTTCAACTTATTTATCCAAATTATCTGGGGCGGTCAAGGAACTGGAACAGCTTACTTATTCATTTACTTAATTCTCACCGTTTTTCTGACTGGGTTAATGGTGGGACGCACCCCAGAATTTTTAGGACGCAAAATTGAAAAACGAGAAATCGTCCTTGCCAGCGTAGTCCTGTTAATTCACCCAATTGTAGTTTTAATTCCCAGCGCGATCGCCTTAGCTTATCCCATTTCCCTATCTGGAATTAGCAATCCTGGCTATCACGGCATTTCCCAGGTAGTTTATGAATTTGCCTCAGCCGGGGCAAATAATGGTTCTGGCTTGGAAGGATTAAAAGATAATAGCCTCTGGTGGAACTTAAGTACTTTATTTAGCTTGATAGTAGGACGCTACATTCCCATGTTTGCCATCCTCCTGTTAGCTGACGGTATGTCTCGCAAACAACCAGTTCCCGAAACTCCCGGCACCCTGAGAACTGATTCTTTGGTATTTATTGGCATCGCTGCTGGAGTAACCCTCGTTTTGGGAGTATTGACTTTCTTTCCAGTTCTAGCTTTAGGCCCCATAGCCGAAGGTTTGCAACTAGCCTCTGGCAGCTAGAACAGTTATGAGTTATGAATTAGCAGTTAGGAGTTAGGAGTTATGAGTTATGAGTAATGAATTAATAACTTCTAACTTTTATCTTTTATCTTCTAACTTTTAACTTCTAACTCTTAACTCCTCACTCCTAACTCCTAACTTTTAACTCCTAACTCCTCACTCCTAACTCCTAACTTTTAACTCTTAACTTTATGAATAAAGCGGCAACTACCTCCAAAGCTAGACGCCCAAGTTCTCGTCCTGGCGATCGCCGCCAAGCACGTAAAAAAGCTAGAATAAATACTAAGTGGTTGTACTTAAGGGCAGTTCGAGATGCTTTTATCAAGCTCAACCCTAAGTATGCAATCAAAAATCCGGTGATGTTTTTGGTTTGGGTGGGGACGATCGTTACTATATTGGTAACCATAGATCCCAACTTATTTGGCCCAACCAACCAAAAGAACCCGCAACTATTTAACGGCTTGTTATCAGGGATTTTATTTTTTACAGTTTGGTTTGCCAATTTTGCGGAAGCCGTAGCTGAAGGGCGAGGAAAAGCTCAAGCTGATGCCTTACGGTCTACAAAATCAGAGACTATTGCTAAAAAACTCGCTGCCGATGGCACAGTGAGTGAAGTTTCATCCACCAGCCTGAAACAAGGCGATAATATCTACGTAGTCGCTGGCGATATTATACCCGCCGATGGTGAAGTAATCATGGGTGTAGCCTCGGTAGACGAATCGGCAATTACAGGGGAATCCGCACCAGTATTAAAAGAATCAGGTTCTGATGTTGCCAGTTCCGTCACTGGTGGGACGCGGATTATTTCCGATGAATTGATTATCCGCATCACATCTGACCCAGGTAAAGGTTTTATCGACCGGATGATTGCCTTGGTGGAAGGGGCCCAACGCAGCAAAACACCCAATGAGATTGCCTTGACGGTGTTGTTAGCAGTTCTCAGCTTAATATTTTTGTTTGTTGTGGCGACTTTGCCTGCACTTGCCTACTATGTCGATAGTCCAGTCAGCGTGCCAATTTTGATTGCCCTATTAGTAGCATTGATCCCCACCACCATCGGAGGATTACTGAGTACCATCGGCATTGCCGGTATGGATCGAGTCGCCCAATTTAACGTCATTGCCACCTCAGGACGAGCCGTAGAAGCCTCTGGTGATGTCAACACTTTAGTTCTCGATAAGACTGGTACAATTACCCTTGGCAACCGTTTGGCAGAAGAATTTATCCCGATCAACGATCATACAATGGCGGAAATTGCCAGCGTTGCTTGGGCAGCCAGCGTATTTGATGATACCCCAGAAGGTAAATCCATTGTGCGGCTGGCAGAAAGGTTAGGCGCAAGATTTGATTTTGATTCCAGTCAAGCCCAAGGAGTGGATTTTTCCGCCAAAACACGTATGAGTGGTACGAACTTACCCGGCGGACACGAAGCCAGGAAGGGAGCAGTGGGAGCCATTAAAGGATTTGTTCGTTCCCGCAATGGACGCGATACCCCAGAATTAGATGCAGCCTACGAACGAGTTTCATTGTTGGGAGGTACGCCCCTAGCAGTCAGCCTAGATAACGAAATCTACGGAGTTATTTATCTTAAAGATATTGTAAAACCTGGTATCCGCGATCGCTTTCTTGCACTGCGACGTATGGGAGTGCGTACCGTCATGCTAACAGGAGATAACCGAATTACAGCTTCCGTCATTGCCAAAGAAGCTGGGGTGGACGACTTCATCGCCGAAGCCACACCAGAAGACAAAATCAGCGTCATTCAACAAGAACAAGCAGCAGGCAAACTAGTTGCCATGACAGGGGACGGAACTAACGATGCTCCCGCATTAGCCCAAGCTAACGTCGGCGTAGCTATGAATACAGGAACCCAAGCCGCAAAAGAAGCCGCCAACATGGTAGATTTGGACTCCGATCCCACAAAATTAATCGACATTGTGAGCATTGGCAAACAATTGCTGATTACTCGCGGCGCATTGACTACATTTTCCATCGCTAATGATATTGCGAAATACTTTGCGATTATTCCAGTCATCTTTGTCGCGGCTAACTTGCAAAGTCTGAATATTATGAATTTGACCAGCCCTAATTCTGCTGTATTATCAGCACTGATTTATAACGCTTTGATTATTCCGGCTTTGATTCCCTTAGCATTGAAGGGCGTGCGGTTTAGACCACTAACAGCTAATCAGTTATTGCAACGTAATATATTGATTTATGGTTTAGGTGGAGTAATTGCGCCGTTTATCGCTATTAAGTTCATAGATTTGCTAATTACAGCTGTAGGCTTAGCTTAACAACAGCAAAAGTAGAGATGGCGCAAAATTAGCGCCTCTTAACTTGGTAGGATAATTGACATTTTTGCCAGTTTTATTTTTACTTTTAGCTGTTGAAAGGGGAAACAAAAGGAATATGAATAAATATAGTATAGTTACTCAACACTGAGAAATAACCTTGAGATTAGCAGTTCAATGACTTATATAAAAGCACTGCTTGGGCGATATCCTTTGTTTGGAAGTGTCTTTCCAAACAAAGAAATATTAGACTGTTCACAGTCAACAGTTAACAGTCGTCATCAATCAGCAACTTCAAGCAGTTGTTTTTATTTCTGGGAGTTCCCTAACATCTACCACTCGCTATTTTTAGCTTGCTGTGGTTGAATGTGGTAGTTCTCCGAATGATTCATGCTGTTGACAGCATCCTGTTTGGCAAAAAAATTAAAAATTAAAAATTAAAAATTAATTTTAGGAGCAAGTAGAAAATTTATTATGGCTATTATTCGAGAAACAATCAGAGCAATTTTCATAACTCTAATGCTTTGGTTGTTAACTGCGATCGTTTATCCTCTCCTAATCCTTGTAGTGGGTCAAGTTTTCTTGCCCTACCAGGCTAACGGGAGCATCGTGCTGAATTTAAATAATGAACCAATTGGCTCAGCTTTAATTGGTCAAACTTTCACATCTGAAGGATATTTCTATTCTCGTCCCAGTACTGTGAGATATAGCCAAGGTAGAAAAGCAAGGCCAACTGGCATATCTGGAGCTAGCAATCTTGCTCCTAGCAATCCAGAGCTACTCAATCGGATTATAGAGCAGTCAAATCAATTACGAGACGAAAATCTTGAAGCGATCGCTGATATTATCTACACCTCTGGTTCGGGTTTAGATCCTCATATTTCATTCAAAGCAGCACGCCAGCAATTAGAGCGAGTAGCCCGTGCCCGTGGAGTCGAACAAGACGAAATTTTACGTCTAATTAATAAGTATACTGATGGCAGATTTTTATGGATTTTTGGCGAACCTGGCGTCAACGTCCTCCGCTTAAATTATGCTCTCGACCTACAAGATATTAATCGTCAGCAAAATCAGTAAATGGGGTATTGGAGGCAGGAGGCAGGAGGCAGGAGGCAGAAGTTCTTTAATTTTGAATTAATTTGTCTCTCATACCATTTCTTTGTGAGGCTGCGCCAAATTCTCTTGGCTTGCTTCCTTCTTTCTTTGTGTCCTTTGCGCCCTTTGCGGTTCGTTCCTTATATACTTTGGCGCATCTTCATACAGAATTGGTATCACTCCCCCATCTCCCCATCTCCCCATCCCCTAAAACTTACATGTCAGATAACACTGGTTCGGCTGGAAATGTGCCTTTAAATTCTGCAAGTTACTCGCTTTATCCGCCACGGCGTGGTAAGCATAAAATCTTTATTGGTATGGCTCCTGGGGTAGGTAAAACCTACAGGATGTTGGAAGAGGGACACGCACTCAAACAACAAGGAATTGATGTGGTTGTGGGGCTTTTGGAAACCCACGGACGTAAGGAGACGGCAGAAAAGGCACAAGGACTGGAAATTATACCCCGCAAGCAATATCCTCGCGGTGGGTTGATGCTAACGGATATGGATACAGATGCTATTTTAAAGCGATGTCTGGCGACAAGCCGCTTTGCGTCTACGCCCCAATTAGTCTTAATCGATGAACTTGCCCATACCAATGTCCCTGGTTCCCCACGCGAAAAACGCTACGAAGATGTAGAAGTAGTCTTGGCAGCAGGGATCGATGTTTACTCAACGATGAATGTCCAACATCTAGAAAGTCTCAATGACTTAGTAGCTAGAATTACTGGAGTGGTGGTGCGGGAACGCGTTCCTGACAGAATTCTTGATGAAGCAGATGAAGTAGTGGTAGTGGATGTTACCCCAGAAACGCTACAAGAACGATTATTAGAAGGCAAGATTTACGCACCGCAAAAAATTCAACAGTCCCTCGATAACTTTTTCCAACGTCGTAACCTAATTGCTTTACGCGAGTTGGCTTTGCGGGAAGTCGCAGACAACGTAGAAGAAGATGCGATCGCCATTACTCCCAATGGACAATTTTGTAACATTCATGAACGAGTTTTAGTATGTATATCTACTTATCCTAACTCTGTGCAACTATTACGGCGTGGAGCGAGAATCGCTAACTACATGAATGCCCCGCTGTATACTTTGTTCGTTGCCGATCCAGAACGTTTTCTTACCAAAGAAGAAAGTTTACACATCCATAATTGTGAAAAATTGTGTAAAGAATTTGAAGGGACTTTTATTCGAGTAACTAGTAATAACGTAGCTAATGCGATCGCCGAAACCGCAGAGAAATATCGAATTACCCAAATTGTAATTGGAGAAAGTCAGCGATCGCGCTGGCAAATACTCTTGAAAGGTTCTTTAACGCAAAAATTGGTGCGCCTGCTCAAAAACATTGATTTACATATCATTGCTAGCGAAAAAATGGTTTCACCTAAATAAGTAGAAGGCAGGAGGCAGGAGGCAGGAGGCACGAGGCAGGAGGCACGAGGCAGGAGGGAAAAGCCAGTTTTTATGGGGGTTTTAAACTTTTGTCTTTTACATTTAATTATGTCTACCTACTTAGTATTTTTAAGCCGTTAACTGTTAACTGTTAACAGTCAACAGTTAACGCTTTTTACGCGTGGAATGAGCTTAATTCAAGCAATCTTTTAGGGCATAAATTACCTGGTCTTGCTGTTGTTGTGTCAGTTCTGGGAACATAGGCAAAGATATGACTTCATGGCAGGCTTGCTCTGCCACTGGGAAGTCGCCAATTTGATAGCCTAGATTTTGATAAACTGGCTGCAAGTGTAAAGGGTAGGGATAGTAAATCATCGAACTGATGCCTTGCTCTTGCAATTGAGTACGCACCCAATCTCGATATTTGGAGCTGGCACCATTTCTTCCTTTGCCTGAAATGCGAATAGTGTATTGGTTCCATACGCCAACACCCCCTGGTAATTCTTGAGGCGGGACGATCGCCGGAATTTGACTCAGGTATTGATAGTAATAGTTGGCAATTTCTCGCCGCCTTTCATTCCAAATATCCAAATAACGCAGCTTAATTTGTAAAATAGCCGCTTGTAGAGCATCCAAGCGGCTATTTACACCTATTTCCTCGTGCAAATATCGAATTTTACTTCCATGTTCTCGTAGGATTCGCAGTTTTGCGGCGATCGCTGGATTGTTAGTCGTTATTGCTCCGCCATCACCGCAACCACCAAGATTTTTGGTAGGATAGAAACTAAAGCAACCAATATGTCCAATGCTTCCGACTTTTTGCTCCCCCCACATTGCGCCTGTAGATTGAGCGCAATCTTCAATTACTGACAAGTTGTGAGAAAGAGCGATCGCCATCAATGATGCCATATCCACTGGTTGCCCAAATAGATGAACCGGGATAATCGCTTTGGTTTTTGGTGTAATCGCCGCTGCTATTTGCTCTACATCTAAATTAAACGTAGTCGCATCAATATCAACAAAAACAGGTTTTGCACCCACGGCGCTAATCACTTCAGCAGTAGCGATAAAAGTGAAAGGTGTTGTGATTACCTCATCGCCTGCACCAATTCCCAAGACTCGTAGAGCTAAATAGAGCGCATCAGTACCGGAATTACAAGCTACACATTGACTAACACCATGATAGGCGGCAAACTGTTGCTCGAAGCCTTCGACTAAGGGTCCACCTATATAACGACCAGAAGCCAGAATTTCTAAGACGGCTGCACTTACTTCTGCTTCGATGCTGGTGTATTGTTGCTTGATGTCAAAAGCAGGGACGGGATTTACGCTTTGGATCATGAGTTTTTATTTTATCGGAAGATACAAAGGATGCACTTCGAGAGTCTATTTTTGCTGATTGAATTGTTAATCAAAAAGCTGTTAAAAGACTATCGCCCAAGTTCAGCATCTATTAGGGTTTTTGCTTAAATTGTGGTGTAGCTAACTACTGCACATTTAATTTACAGATAGTAATAAGCTATTACGCTTTTAAATTGCACAGTGACTCATGCTATTGACCGCTTACAGTTAACTGTCAACCGTTAACCCTCAACAGCCAACACAAAAAGATGTGCTGCGTTAAATGCGCCACAGCTTACTAAGTGTTTGTCATGTTAAAGTTGTACCATTTTGAATTTTGAATTGATGAAAGTGATATATATCAACCAAGAGCCAACACATCGAATCAAAGTTCCACGTGTGGGTGCTGCTTTGAAAAGAAAATACCAAAAGAGAGAAAACCCATGCAGGTCGAACTGGATTTTGTGGATTTAGGCATTGCTTTAGCATTAATGGCGATCGCCATTGGAGTATCTACCTGGGAAAAGTTAGGACTAGAGCTAAACTTAGCCCTTGCTACTGGAAGAACCATATTACAACTACTTGTATTGGGATACATTTTAGATTTCATCTTTGCTTTGGACAATAGTTGGGCAGTTTTGGGAATATTAGCAATTATGCTGACGATTACGGCGATTGTCGCACGAAATCGCATCAGCCAAAAGATTCCTTATGTATTGCCTTTGGTGTGGGGTGCTATTTTTATTAGTACCGCCCTGACAATGCTTTATACTAACTTCTTAATTCTTCAACCAAACAGATGGTATGAACCACAGTATGTGATTCCCTTAGCAGGGATAGTCATAGGTAATGCCATGAACGCAGCAGCGATCGCCGGGGAACGCCTTGTCAGCACCATTAATTCCAGCCATTTAGAAATAGAAACCCACTTGAGCTTAGGCGCAACTCCAGAGCAAGCACTCACCCAGTACCGCAAAGACGCCATTAGGGCAGCACTGATACCAACTCTCAATCAAATGATACTTATAGGTATGGTGGCAATACCAGGAATTACCACAGGTCAGTTACTAGCTGGTGTCAAACCTCTGGATGCTGTGTCCTACGAAATTTTAATTACGTTCTTGGTTGCTTTTGCTAACTTACTGACAACAGTCTTATTAACTAAGGGATTGTGTCGTCAATTTTTTAATTCCGCTGCACAATTAATCAGGTGAAGCATCTAAGAGACTTCCGGTTCGCAAAGGGAGCGATCGCTTTGTTCTACTGCTATATTCGTTTTCAAATAATCCCGCACCAAAGTGCAAGCATAAGTCGGTGCATCTAGGTTGAGAATTCGTTGTAAATTCCACAGAATTAGTGTGTTGTCATCACCTCCTGAAGCAAGCATTGTTCCATCGCGGCTAATGGCAATTTTCCTAATGGCTGCGCTATGTCCTCTGAGGGTAGTCAGTTGTGTACCATCAACCTTCCAAAGTTTGACTGTACTATCTACACTGCCAGAAGCAACTATTTTTCTGTCGGGACTAAAGGCAACTCCCCAAACTGCGGCTGTGTGACCTTTGAGTGTTTGCAGCAACTTGCCCCTTCGGGGTTCGCCAGTCGCCTGCGACGGGAAACCCGTCTTCAGCGCTGGCTCACCATCAATAGTCCACAACTTAACGCTATTGTCACCACTTCCAGTAGCCACCATTTTACTGTCTTGGCTAAAGGCGACTCTCCAAACTGCCGCAGTGTGTCCTACAAGGGTTTTGAACAACTTGCCGTCCAACGTCCACAGCTTAGCAGTACCATCACCACTGACTGAGGCTATGAGGCGACCATCTGGACTAAATGCGACTTCCCAAACTTCGGCTTCATGTCCTTTGATTCTCTGCGGTGCGGGCTGATGGCGTTTCCAGATCTGGACAATCTTTTCCACATTTCCCATTGCGATGGTTTGACCGTCGGGACTTAATGCTGCTGCTAAGAGTTTGGTAACAGTATTTTTGTAAGTCGCAACTAAACTGCCGTCTGGCTTTTTGAGTTTTACCGTATCATCGTAGGAGCGAAGGACAATTAATTTGCCATCTTCACTGAATGAAACTTCAACTATTACGCTGCTAGGTTGAGTGAAAGTTTTGAGCAATTTGCCTTGACGACTCCAAAATTTAACAGGGTTGTCGTGGCTAGCTGTGGCGATGGTGGAACTGTCGGGAGCGATCGCTATCGACCAAATCCCGGCTTCATGAGCAATCATACTTTTCTGGAATGGATTCTCCTTCTGCCACAGCCTGACAACGTTTTCTGTACCTGCCGAAGCAATAAAGCTGTTATCAGGACTAAAACTCACTCCCCAAACTGAAGCACTGTGTCCTCTGAGCGTCCTCAGTTCTGTACCGTCAATGTTCCAAAGTTTAATTGTTTTGTCAAGACTGGCAGAGGCAATAGTTTGACCATCGGCACTTAAGGCTACTCCCCAAATTCCCGCAGTATGACCCTTAAGAGTTTTATACTCGCGGTAGCTGCTATTTTTACTGTCTCGCTTCCAGAGTTTGATAGTTTTGTCTTCACTGCCTGAAACAATCGTCTGTCCATCAGGGGTAAAAGCTACTTTCAGAACCCAAGCATTGTGACCTAAAAGAGTTTGTAGAGGTTTGGCGCTTTGCCAGCCAGAAGCGTTTCGTTTCCACAGTTTTACAGTCCCGTCCAGATTGCCAGCTGCAACGATTTGACCATCAGGACTGAAGGTGACTCCAAAAAACGCCGTTTCGTAACCTTGAAAGGTGTTGAGCAAGATACCATCTGGCTTCCAAAGTTTTACAGTTCTGTCCCAACCACCAGAAGCCAGGAATTGACCATCGGGACTAAACGCTACTCCCCAAATTGAAGCAGTGTGAGCTTTGAAACTGTTAAGCAGAGTGCCATCTCGCTTCCAGAGTTTAATGATGCCATCTTCACCCGCCGACGCCAACATCTGACCGTCAGGACTAAAAGCGATCGCTCTGACTGCTCCTTTATGGCCTTTGAGAGTTGCAACTTGTGTACCATCTCGTCGCCAAAGCTTGATTGTTTGATCTATACTGGCTGAGGCAATTAAAGAACTGTCAGGACTGATATCTACTGCCAAAACAGCTGCTGTGTGACCGGAGAAATGGTTGTACTCATCTGCTCCATAAACTGCTTGTTGCAGTACGTTATTCACCTGACGCTGAATCTGTGCGTTTGGTTTATCTAGTTTTTCTAGTTTACGCTTGGCTTTGATTGCTTGTATGAGGGCATCTAGTCGGCGATTTGAAGCAAACAGTCCCTCTGAAGAAGATACAAGCGCTCGTATTTCGCTGCTTTTTGCTTGATATGCGCTTTTGAGAGTTTGGCGGTACAAAATGAAACTTCCTATTCCTAATGTGCTAGAGACAAGTAACCCAATAGCTACTGTAATTAGGAAAAATCTTTGCAATTTTGCAGTTTTTCTCTCTTGTGCTAGTCTTGCTTCTACTTCTTTAGCTCGTGCTGCTTCTAATGCCGTTTGTACTGCTTTGCGTTCGTATTCTTGACTAGCAGCTAAAAATTGGTAATCTAAATCGCTCAGACTTTTCCCGTGGAGCCAATTTTGAGTATCTCTGAGAGCTTGTCCTCGCAACAGACGTGATTCATCTTTATAAGCCGATGCTACCCAGGCGTTAAATGTTTGCGAGTAAGGACGGAGGTTGTCTAAGTGCCTGAGTACCCATTGGGTATTGAAAACATTGCGATAAATGGGATTTTTAATTTTGAGATAGCCGTTGCGTTTCTCAACTAAACCAGACAACAAAAGTTCCGTTTGTTCTAAACTATCATCCGCGGAGACAGAGGGAAGAGGAGGCGGAGAATCGGAGATACGGGAACGCAAAGAATTACTTGTCTTTGTGTCCCCGCGTTCCCGTGTCCCCGCGTCCTCCTCATCTTCTGCTTGCAGCACTCTTTGGTAAAGCCCAAGTAATCTTCCGGCTCGGTGTTCGTGAAAAAGTAAGCGATCGCGAATTGTCCGCAGGTGTTCTGGTTCGTCTTTGGTTTCCCAATGTTCGATAATCTGCGATCGCACTAGTTGTTCTACCCAAAATTCTTCAGTTCCTGGAAGTAATGAAATTGTTCCGTAAGATGTGTTCAAGGCAGTCTGGGCAACTAGTTGGCAGAGTTTTTGGGTTAAAAACGGCTGTCCTCCCGTCCAATGGATGATTTCTCGGAGTATTGCTTGTGGTTGGCTGATAATTTCCTCTAGCCCTTTGAGTAATGGTGTGGCTTCATGTAATTTAAAGCCTTGTAACTCGATGGCTGTCCCAATATTAAAAGGTGTTCGGCGTTTATCTGCTATTAAATCAGATGGACTGGCTACTCCAAATAGTGCAAACCCTAAGCGTTGAAAATTCGGATTAGATGCCTGTTGATTGTAACAATGACGAATCCACGCAAAAAAATCGTTGACGGGAAAATTTAAACTCAACAAACTATCAATTTCATCAATAAAGATAATTATTCCTCCGTTTTTACCATTATTCTGAGATTGTTTTTGAAGAGTTGGGAGTAATAATTCTTCTACAAATTGGTGTAATTTTTGCACCGAGGAAATGCCTGATTGCGTGTTCCACCATTCCTTAAAATTCACTTGTTTTCCCAGATTTAAGCTGTAGAACAAACTGATCGTCACACCTTTGTACCATTGTTCCGGTGTAGTATCTTCACTACCCAAACGGGTCATATCCAAGTAAACACAGCTATAACCTTCTTGTTTGAGGCGATAACTTGTGCGCTGTAGTAAAGACGATTTGCCCATCTGCCGACAGTTTAAGACGTAACAAAAATCCCCAGCTTTTAAGCTCGTATACAGTTTCTCGTCTGCCTGACGGATAACATATGTGGGATCGTCACTACGAAGACTCCCCCCTACTTGGTATCTCATATCAAAATGCGACTACAAAAATAGATTAACTGCAAATTCTATTTGATTTGCCATTGTTACAAATCCAAGATACCCGACTTCTTAAATAAATCGGGTATCTTGTTTATCACCAATGATTTTAGATTGGTATAGATACTTTCTTATAAGTAAACATATTAAAGTTTACAGCTTTTATTCAAATTGGATTGTATCACCTTTATAAGTATATAATCCGCTGATTTTTTGTTTAACTGTCTTAACTGTCTTAACTGTCCGTTATTTATTTCAAATTAGTATTAACAGTCTGCTTAAGTGTCTTAACTGTCCTGAGATTTTGCTCAAAAAAGTAAAATAATATTGACAATTACAGGACTTACGCAATATGTGAGTGAAAATCTTATTCTTGCGTTGCGGTAATTCATGTAGACGCACAGCGGCTACTCTGCGAGAACGCTAAGAGCGAACCCGCAGGGTATTACCGCTACTTTCGTTATCTTTTGCGTAAGTCCTGAATTATTCAAGGAAAATTCCTTAAACAAAGCAAATTAAAATTAATTTGGAAATTTATGCTGAATTACCAGTAATTTCGACTTTAAACAATTTTTGATAGCTGTTTGCCAAAATAAGCGCGGTAGAGTTCGCAACTTGGTAAAATGCGATCGCCCTCAAAACGAATCAAGCCTAAACTATCAAGTTTATATGTCTCAATTGGATTGACATGAGTGCTTCGCTGCGATTTCACCAATTGAGCATAAGTCTTTGCTAAAGTCGGTTTTTCTTGTAGTTGTAACCACAGTCGCCATAGATGATAGCGGTAAATGCCACCATTGGCGATCGCTTCTTTCATCAACTCTTCTAGAGTCATTTCTTGCGAACAAAGAAAATATAGCGAAATCCGAATTAATGCTGGATGACCGCCTACAAATGACATCAGTTGGTTGGATTCTTTGCTAGAATTCCACTTTAAACCGTGTCGTCTAGCTAAATCTTCTATCTGTTGTTGAGTAAATTGTCCAAGCCGGATAGGTAGTCCAATATTGAACGGAGAGCGGTTAATATCTAGGGTGGCATACTCTTCTGTAGAATAAACCACCACTAATTTCAACTTCTGCCAATTGGGATTTTGTTGTGCTTCCTCACACCACGAACGCAATAATGCAAAAAATTCTTGAGCAATGTGAGGATATTCAAAAAAGCGGTCAACTTCATTTAAGACTAAAACTATTGGACTGGAAATTTGCTTGAGCAAATAGCTTTGCAAATAAAAACTGGAACTCAACTTACAGCCAATTTCTTCATCCCACATTTCATTCAAGTTGGGATCTATGCCTAACTCTCTAGCAATATGCCAGCAAAAACCGCGCAACAACTTGTTTAAGTTAGTCAAAGACTCAGAATCGATCTGGTAGCAATTCAAATTTGCTGTCCGATACCCTTGCTTTTGTGCAAAGGCTAACAACCGCAGCACCAGAGAACTCTTACCCATCTGTCTGGGTGCTTTAATCCGAATCACGCAGCCTGGTTGAATTATCTCCCGATAAACTAATTCTTCAAGAGGCGGACGTTCAATATACAGAGGTGAATCCAGAGGTACAGGCCCATCTGGGTATGGCCAAAAACTTTCAAATTGGTCAGCCTGTTCGTTAACAAAAGAATCAAGAACTAAACTTTGATATAAATCTGTTTTTTGTTTATGTGAATTCAATGAAAGTAATTGTGAAGCTTGAACCTTATCTGCTTCGTTGAGAATTGTATAATCTTGTGGGTTTAATTCTAGATTAAAAGCGCTAAAACAAAGTTTTAAAGTCTTTTGGTCTACACCCGTATCCAGGGATAACAATCTGCTCAATGTTTTTGTGGAGATATTCATGCGTTCGCCCAACTTATCTAGAGTCAAACGCTGGCCATAATTTTCTGCTACCTCCATAGCCAAAATCGCTGCCTGTAAACGCTTTAACCCGACAGAACTCAGCACAACACCCCGGCTCCGCGTGCTTTTTTGTGGTTTCATGTCGCTAGTTATTAACCTGTTTTTGCTAACTTTCCCCTAATTTTCTCATTTTTTCAATCGCTTATTTAGGTGTTAGTGTAATGTTTTAAGCATTTTTTTAGCTTTCAACTAAGTGGGTACAAATAAACAGAAGTGGCTTTGTGCCTGAAAACTAGTACCAAAAAGCTAAAACCTCAGGTATGAACTTTAATTTATTTATACTTACCTAATCAAGCAGGCGAACCATTGGTGAAACTGTTACTTAAGATACGTTGTAATTAAATCAGGACTTACGCAATCTGTGACTGAAAACCTTATTCAAGCGTTGCGGTAATTCATGTAGACGCACAGGGGCTACTCTGCGAGAACGCTAAGAGCGAACCCGCAGGGTATTACCGCTACTTTCGTCATCTTTTGCATAAGTCCTGTAAATAACCCGTGAAGTACTTTAAAGCACTAGTTGATTTACAGGCACTGAAGCGAGGGTATAAATAAATTTAGGGGATTGTATTTTTTGTTCTTCGGTCGATCGCCAAAAAATCCCACAACCAAGGTATGAAAATATTTTTTCCCAGTCATCAGTCAACAGTCAAGGCTATTTTCAACCTAGATGACTCTACATCCCCTTAATGGCTGTGATATTATGGGAGACTGCTGCATACATTTATTGAAAAACTAAAAATTAGATCATGGCTCTGACGCAACTGCGGAAACAAGAAATAATTTCCAACTACCAAGTTCACGAAACCGACACTGGTTCAGCCGATGTTCAAGTTGCCATGCTAACTGAGCGGATCAACCGCCTCAGCGAACATCTCCAGGCAAATAAAAAAGACCATTCTTCCCGGCGGGGACTGTTGAAGCTGATTGGTCAACGCAAGCGTCTTCTAGCTTACATCCAGAAGGAAAATCGCGAAAAATATCTAGCTTTGATCGCTCGTCTCGGTATTCGGGGTTAGAGGCGATCGCTTATGTCTGCTGAAGAATCAGAACGCAATCGCTTGCCTTTTGAACCAAACAAAAAGCGCCAAAAACCCGTAAAAGCTCAACCTAAACCAGCAGCAACGCCACAAAAAAGCAGCAACCAACCTGATAGGAAGCCGCCTTACACCAAAGAAGAAATGGCGATTCCGAAAGTAGTCAGCCAGCGGATGGTTCGGCGGGTAGCTGTGTTTTGTGGTGTACCAACAGCTTTGGGCATTAGCACCTTGATTGCGAGCTATCTGCTTGCCACCTACGCCAACGTCAAACTAGCTCCCATTGCCGTGTTATTGGTAAACATGGGATTATTTGGTTTGGGGGTTTTAGGGATAACTTATGGCGTTCTCTCTGCCTCTTGGGACGAAGAAAGAGCCGGAAGTCTGCTGGGTTTGGGTGAATTTGGCACTAATTGGGGACGAATGGTGGCAGTTTGGCGAGAAACTCGGCAAAAAAACTCTTGAAGAAGAATTCAGAATTCAGAATTCAGAACAAGAAGTGGGGGATTGGACGCTGCCACTCCCTTACAAAAAAAATTGCGTAGGCGTAGCCCGTTCTAGACATCGCCAGCACAGCCTTAGTTATGGACACAATTACTAATTTAAATTCCTAAATCGTACCCCTGCTCTTAAGCAAGCTAGCAAGAGCCTTTCCCACAGAACAAAGTTATCTTACTTAATTTATCCGCCAGGGAAACTCTAATAGAATTCTGAATTCTGAATTCTGTCCATTTATTTTATAAATAAATTTAGTTTGAACTATTCCTAATTAGGCAAATACGTAACAATACAATTACGTCCATTTACAGAAGAATTTAGTCAGTAAATCAGGAACATTGACATGATTATAGTAATGAAAAGTGGTTCCCCAGAGGCGGAAATAAACCGCATTGATGAGGAACTAACTAGTTGGGGGTTAACTCCAGAAAAAATTGTTGGTAAACACAAAGTAGTTATTGGTCTAGTAGGTGAAACTGCCAGCTTAGATCCGCTACAAATTCAAGAACTTAGTCCTTGGATTGAGCAGGTGTTACGGGTAGAGCAGCCTTACAAACGCGCTAGCCGCCAGTTTCGCCACGGTGAAGCTTCGGAAGTGGTGGTTAATCTACCGAATGAAACGGTGGTATTTGGCGAACACCACCCTTTAATAGTGGTAGCCGGCCCTTGCTCCGTAGAAAACGAAGAAATGATTGTAGAGACGGCGCGGCGCGTCAAAGCCGCAGGAGCAAAGTTTTTGCGGGGAGGTGCATACAAACCCCGGACTTCACCTTACGCTTTCCAAGGACACGGCGACAGTGCTTTAGAATTATTAGCAAAGGCGCGGGAAGTCACCGGACTAGGTATTATTACAGAAGTCATGGATGCCGTTGACCTGGATAGAATTGCTGAAATTGCAGATGTGATTCAGGTAGGGGCAAGGAATATGCAGAATTTCTCCTTGCTCAAAAAAGTGGGAGCGCAACCAAAACCAGTCCTCTTGAAGCGGGGAATGGCAGCTACGATTGAAGATTGGTTAATGGCAGCCGAGTATATTTTGGCAGCTGGCAATTCCAATGTGATTTTGTGTGAAAGAGGAATACGTACCTTTGACCGTCAATATACACGAAATACATTGGATTTATCAGTAGTGCCAGTGTTGCGGAAGTTAACTCACCTACCAATCATGATTGACCCAAGCCACGGCGTAGGCTGGTCTGAGTTTGTACCCTCAATGGCAATGGCAGCGATCGCAGCTGGTACAGATTCTCTTATGATTGAGGTTCACCCCAACCCTGCCAAAGCTTTATCCGATGGTCCCCAATCTCTGACACCAGACCGTTTTGATAAATTGATGCAAGAATTAGCGGTAATTGGGAAAGCAGTGGGTCGCTGGCAGCAACCGGCAGTAGCTCTGGTTTAAGAGGGAGTGGGGAGCAGGGGAGCAGAGGAGCTTTAGGTTTCCCCTCTGCCCCTCTGCCCCTCTGCCCCATGCCCCAATCCCTAATCCCCAGTCCCCAGTACCCTTTTACCTATACACATAACGAGCAGGTATCCATCGGCGACCGCGATTTGTTTGCACCCAACGTCCAGGAACAAATATTCTCCTTCTCGCTTGAACAGGGGTATAAACCCGAACTCGCGCTGGTTTTCTGATTACTCTAACTGGAACTGGCCGTCTAAATTGTCTTCTGACCTGAGCATCGGCTTGGGAAGGAATAAAGGTAACAACAATTGGTAAAATCAGCGCTGCGCTAGCAAGCATTCTTTTAATACTCATTGGCAAACTTTCCTTCTATGATGTAAAGATCGAAGAGATTAAATTTTCGTCAAAGATTGAAGAAAAATTTAGAATTCAGAATGCAGAATGCAGAATCAATTAGTGAAGGATTGGCAACCACCACTCTCTTACAGAGTTAAGAAAGTTTGTTGCAAAGTTCCCCCGCTGAAAATTACTGCCGTCTGTGGCGAGTAAGCTTAATCTGAGACTTTGCGCTAATTCTAGACCACTAAATTTTAAATTTCGTGGCGGATTTAAACCAATTTATTTATCGCCAAGCCACACAGAATACAAGCAAGAAAATTCTAGCTCCTGACTACTGAATTCTGTTTTGTTAATCTCTTGGACAAGTTAATAGTAAAATTGAAGAGAACTATACACCAGTGAAAAAAGTAATTAGTTAAAACGTGACTAATGTCATAAATAAACAATATAAAAATGATTCTTTAGTTGTAAAAATTGCTGATTCAGAATTCAGATAATTGTAGATTACGCCTCAATACGCTTCAGTTAAGGATTTTTTGGAGAACCATAGACCTGTAGAAACGTTGCAATGCAACGTCTCTACATTGTTCGCTGAACCGTATTGAATTACGCCTAAAAAAAAGGACGGGTGCAACACCCATCCTTAAAATTTCACCTTGACTCAAAAACTGTTATTGTACTTGGCTAGGGAACGCACCAGGCTGCACGGCTAGGTTAATATTCTGCCCATTGCGGCGTAACTCTAGGCGTAAATCTCCTCCAACTTGGCTATTTTCTACGGCTTTTTGGACGCTGCTAGCATCTGTAACTGATTGACCGCCTAGCTTTTGGATGACATCACCGGCACGTATTCCAGCTTTAGCGGCTGGGGAATTCGCCATAACTTTTACAACCAATACACCTTTATCTTCATTGACACTCAAACCACTATTAGGATCTGAGTTAATACTTTGTTTTAACTGAGGCGTTAAGCCCACCATCTGAATTCCTAAATAAGGATGTTGAACTTTACCTGTAGCTATTAATTGACTAGAAATACGTTGTGCTGTGTTGATGGGAATGGCAAAGCCTAATCCTTGGGCACCTTGGATAATGGCTGTATTCATGCCAATTACTTCACCACGATAATTGAGCAGAGGGCCGCCAGAGTTACCAGGATTAATTGCAGCATCGGTTTGAATATACTCTACTCGCTTATCAGGAGCGCCGATTTGATTGCTACTGCGTCCTGTTGCGCTGATGATTCCGGTTGTTACTGTATTATCTAGGCCAAGGGGATTACCGATCGCGATCGCCCATTCTCCCGGTTGCAGTTGCTCTGAGTTACCCAAAGCTACTGTCGGTAGATTATCCGCTTGAATCTTGACCACAGCCACATCGGTTAACTCATCTTTTCCTAGCACCTTACCTTGCAAGGTGCGGCCATCCTTGAGTGTCACTGTCACAGTATCCGCCCCATCTACCACGTGGGCGTTTGTGAGAATACGACCATCAGCACTGATGATAAAACCTGAACCAGTACCCCGTTCTACCCTTTCGCCTGACTGCGGTAGTTGGGAACCAAAAAAGCGGCGAAAAAACGGATCGTTAAATTCTTCTGGTAATCGGCTTCTTACGGTTCGGGAAGAGTTAATTCGCACTACTGCTGGCCCAACCTTTTGCACCACCTGTGTCACAAAATTCGGATCTGTGCTGGCTGGTAATGGAGGCGCAGCATTAACTCGACCGACTGCCAAATTAGATGCAGTCTTGGACACTTGCTCTTGATGTCCAGCCAGATAGCCACCTGCCAATGTCATACCCGATCCCAGTAGCACCAGTGATAGAGAGGCCGCAGCCTTTTTCCAAGGTGCTGGATTATGGTATTTGGCGTCAGCAGTGTGGGATAAAATGCTATTTGATGGGTGTTCTCCATCACGAGATTGGTTTTGCATTGCAGTTTGGAAGCATATCGAATATGTATTAATAATGTAGATATTATTTATGACAGTTTTGTTGCAGAGGTATTACGTTATTGTGAAAGGCTTAGTTTTTTACTAGTAAGTAACTCAGCAGCCACAATGGCAACTATGCACCATTGAAACTCATGACTTTAGTCATGGGTATATTCAGAATTCGCGACGCAAATTTGAAATTTTGGATTTTGAATACTTAAGCGATTAACAGGATATTATATAATTCTTTGATTTTTTTATAATTACCAAAATTTGGTATCAAAGTCTTCTGAATTGTGGATTCTGAATTGTGGATTCTGAATTCTTATATAATATCTGACCATACTTGAAGGAATAAAAATGGGACAACAAAAAATATTACTTCAGCCTGGTACTTTATGGACAAGTGTCAAAGAACGGACTGAACATGCTTTGCAATGTGGGGCGCTGCTGTCGATACCGACGGAATTTGAGTTTGTGGAACAAGATGGCGTGCGTTTTTTAGTGCGGATTTTGTCTAACTTAAATCGCAAAAAAGCAGCCAAGGAAAAACAGGAAAAACAATCTGCTAGTTCAGGTCACGAATTTAATCCTTTCTTACCTTATGAAGAAGATTTATTTGTGGCGGATATCTCTGATACTCATGTATGTATTTTAAATAAATTCAATGTTGTTGATTATCATCTACTAATTATCACCCGTGCCTTTGAAGAACAGGAAAGTTTACTAACGTTGGAAGACTTTACAGCCATGTGGGCATGTCTAGCTGATTTTGATGGTTTAGGATTCTACAACAGTGGCAAAATCGCAGGTGCTAGTCAGCGACATAAACACTTGCAATTAGTCCCGCTACCACTTGCATCTTCAGGATCGCAGATACCTATTGAACCTCTGCTAAGGGAGGCACAATTTCAGAACTCCATCGCAACTTTACCAAAACTTCCTTTTTTACATGCCTTCGCACCCTTAAATCCTCAGTGGGTGGAGTCTCCATTCTTAGGAGGTGAAGCAACACTAGCACTTTATCGTACCTTGTTAGAGGCTGTGGGTTTAAATCCAACGGAATTGGGTGCTTACAATCTGCTAATGACACGAGAATGGATGCTGATTGTACCGCGATCGCAAGAGCATTTTCACACCATCTCTGTGAATTCATTAGGATTCGCCGGTGGCTTGCTAGTAAAGAATGCTGAAGAAATGCAACTTCTCAAAGACCAAGGGCCGATGACTATCTTGAAGAGTGTTGCGATATCGTAATTGTCATTAGTCATTAGTCATTAGTCATTAGTCATTAGTCATTGGTCATTTGCCAAGATATTTAACTTGCTGGAACTACAGGTAATAAAAGATGAGAATTAAACTCGCCTCCACAATTCACAGTTAACGCGATAATCTGGGCATCTGGTAAAGTATCGCTACTGGTAACTGCACCGTTTCCAGAATTCATTGTGTAGGCTGGAAAACACGCTGCACTTAAACTCAGACGCAGGGCGTTTCCTTTGGCAATTCGCGCACAAGTCGCTTGTAGCTGAATTTTTGTCGAGGCGTTAACATCTCGACAATGTACATAGCCTTGGGTCAAATTGTATACTTTTCCATCGGGATGTACTTCTGATAGCACCGCACACAAATCATAACTCGGTTGGTCGGCAGTACAGTAGATTTCCACCGCTACATCCCCCGCTAAATGTAAATCTTCTCCTAGTGGTTCGCTGGTGTAAGTTAAGACATCGGAGCGGCAATCGAGATGCGATCGCTCAAATATACCCGCAGGAATTCCAGCATGACCGCCCAAGGCTGGAACTGGACGCCAAGGGTCGTGGACTAGTACATCAAAAGAATTTTGGATTTTGGATACTTCGACTTCGCTCAGTACAAGTTTTGGATTTTGGATTAGGGTTCCGGAGTCTTCGCGGATGCTGGCTAGTCCGGTGGTTGACAAGAAGTAGGATTTGTGCATTGGTGTGGGGAATTTGGGGAAAGTGCGCCAAATATTGGTTCCCATTTCAAATAGGCAAACTGGGGACTCATGCAATAAACCTGTATTTTCACCTTTAAGAAATTGGTCAAACCAGCGAATTTGCATTTTATCTACGGGACTGGCGGCTTTGATGCCAAAGTCAATTTCCCCGACTTTACGACCCCAAGGTAAATGCGCCCAAGCCCCGACTAACAAATGTTGGGGTTTAGTGCTACGGGCTGCCATATCTTTATATAAATGTAGAGTGCCGCGTAGATAAGTATCAAACCATCCTCCGATGTGGAACATCGGCAAATCAACAGCTTGTAAGTTGTGTTTGGGCGAAAGTTTTTCCCAATATTCATGTGGTTGAGAATGTGCTAGCCACTCATGATAAAAGGAATGTGGTGCAAGTTGTTGAAGAATTTCTGGATTAGTTAAAGGTAAATTACGAGAAGCGGCAAATAAAGCTTGATAGACTGTTTTATTTCCTCGCAAACGTGCGGTTTCTGTAGCTAATTGAATTGCCCAAGCGAGGTTAGTTTGTAAACAAAATGCGCCTCCTTCATAAGCCCAATCGGTATATAAATCATAGCCAATCATGGCGGGGCAAATTGTTAGGAGGGCGCTGGGTTTATTAATTGCGGCATATAGCTGAGTCATTCCTTGATAGGAAAACCCATACATGCCAACTTTGCCATTACTACCAGGTAAATTTGCTGCCCAATTTACTGTATCTTCGCCATCTGCAATTTCGTGAGCAAATAATTGAAATTCGCCTTCAGAAGTACCGCGTCCCCGGACATCTTGAATAACGACGATGTAGCCGTGGGCAGCATACCAAGTAGGGTGGGCATAGACAACAGTAGACGCGATCGCTCTACCATAGGGTTGTCGCATTAATAATACCGGAAATTCACCATCAGCATCTGGGCGATAGATGTCTGCATCCAAGCGAACACCGTCACGGGTGTGCATGGAGGCTGTTTGTTTGGGGAGAATTTTCAGCATTAGGACTTATGCAAAAATTACCAACTTCGCTTAATTTATCGTAGACGCGCAGCGACTTGCCGCAGGCTACCGCCAAGACGAGCCAGTGCGTTGGGAAGCCAGCGACGGGTACGCAGGGGGTTTCCCCCATGAGCGACTGGCGTGCCAAGAAGGCCAAGGATTCGTAGAGTTTGCGTAAGTCCTGAGGTTGAATCTGATAATTTCGGACTTACAAGCAAAGTCGGGGTTTAAATCCCCGACTCAAAATGTCTTTAATTTTGAATTTTGTTAGCGTAGCGTTAGCGAGTCCGCGAGCGTCATTTTGAATTTTGAATTGTTATCTCCCTACTTCCTTAAAACGTAAAAGTAGTCCGTAGGACACCTACCGTTGTTGTTTCGTTTCTGCTGTCACCCTCTGGGTTAAACAGAACAAATGCACCAGGGGTAATGCTAATGTTATCACTGAGCTTGACGCGATAATACCCTTCTAAATGATAAGGAGTAGCTCGGTTTGAACCAAGTACAGCCGCACCACTAGCATCACTACGGTAAAGCGGTTGACCAAAAATAATTCCCGCATTGTTTCCTGATTTGAATAAGTCACTGAAGTGAACTCCCACCATCCAACTTGTGAAGGTAGTGGAAGCATCAACATCTCCAGAAGAATCATCAACAAACAGTGCTGCACCGTAGCCAGATAAAGCTATCTTGGGAGAAAATCGCCATGTCAAAGTACCCCCAACAGAGTTGAGCTTCACTGGTGTGCCAGCTGCTACACCACCTAAAGCACCTACGTCACTGCTAATTAATCCTGTACCTAAAATATTGATTTCGTGGTAGCTGTTAGCATAGTTCAGACCAATATCAAGGTCACGGCTGGGCTTGAAGGTTAACTGTGCGGCTGCAACACTACTACCACTGAAAAAACCTCCTCCTAATGGTGTAGTGGAAACCCCTGGTAATGCTTCATTTGCAGATTTTTGAGGAAGGTTAGCATTGACGCTACCATATAAAGCTCTGAAATCCAGGTTTGGAGAAATAGTATAAATAAATCCTGCCGCTGATGCTAAACCAGAACCAGAAGTACCACCAGAGACACGTAACACAGGATTCAAACCAGCAAAACGAGAAATTGATTCTTGTCCCTCACCATAAAAAGGTGTAATTGCTGGAAAAGCATCTGATGTTTCTGCCGCAGTTCCCGCGAATAAGGTTAATTTATTAGCGACGGGAAAAATATACAGCAATTTGTAAAGCTGTACGCTATTTGCCCCAAAAGTAGATAAAGTATTGACGTTAACCCCAGGAAATTGCGGTTCAAAACTGGTACGAGCGCTACTAGAACTCAGTAAAGGCGAAGCTAATCCTAAACTTTGTTGCAGGCTACCACTACCATCTGTTCCACCTAAAAAGTTGTAAGCTTGCAAACCAGTAATTAATAAATCTTTGCCTGTAAAACTAGTGGTCAGATTTAGCCGCACTCTATTGACTAGGATGATATTAGGATCGTCCGTATCAGGAGCGCCACCGGTAGCACCAACAGCAGCAATAATAGCCTCACCATTGAGTTTAGTAGTAGTGGAAAACTGATTTGCTTCTAGTTCTGCTGTCCGCGCTTCTACAGCATCTACACGACCGCGCAATGTTGTCAATTCTGCAGCAAATTGTTCTTGTAATTTTTGCAAGGTCGCTAAATCTTCTTTGTTGACCAAATCACCGGTTGCTGTAGCAATTAGCTCGTTGATTCTGTCTAAGCAAGCATTTAAGCCAGCTGCAAATTCGTAGCGAGTCAGCGCCCGATTGCCGCGATAGGTAAGATTGGGATAACCAGCGATACAACCATAGCGCTCTACTACAGATTGTAGTGCTTGAAAAGCCCAATCATTGGGTTGTACATCAGATAATTGTGTTACAGATGTTACTTGTGCAAGTTTCTCTGATGATGGAGAGGAATTTGCAGATTTTGGTGTGATTTGTGGTAAAGAATTAGCAGTATTATCTAACTCTAAATTTTCATTTTTTTGTTCTTGATTGATTGAGGATAAATCTTTTGGATTCAATTCCTGAGCCAGAAAATAATCTGTTAGATCGTAGCTGACTGGATGGCGATCGATTAGTGCATTTTCGTCCGAAATATTTAATTTAGTAAGGGCTTGTGCAGGTAAGAATCCGCTAATTATCCACAAAAATCCTGCTCCACCAGCAGAGGCTAGTAGATATTTCCTCATGAAAGCTCCCAAAATATATGAAATGTGAAAAATTTTATTGCGATATTTGAATATGATTGATAAGTAAATTTAAAGTGTCTTTAGCAAGCTAATATTTTGAACTTTAAATATCAGCAATGTAGTTCACTGGTATGACTCATCACTACATAAATATTTATCGCAAGTATTAAATAATAGTAAATACTATTTCCGAGAGAAAATTACAAAAGTTACCATAGATAAATCTTATAATTAATATTGAGTAGAAGCAATGGTACTCGTCCTGAAAATAATTCGTAATTAATAAGGTAGGGGATTTAGATGCCAACTAATTCTAGACCGCTAATTTTCAAAAAATTTAGCGGTGAATCCAACCCTTTTAATTACGAATTACATAGCTTGCTTCCCGCTTTGCGGGTATTAAGCTGTCGTGTATTTAATTTGCATAACCAGGGCGGGCAAGATGCCCACCCCACAAGAGATTCATTTTTTTGAGGATGCAAATTAAAATATATTTAGCTTACTAATTAGTAATTATTCTTGAAACTTCCTCACCCACTCGCATTTATTGTTTAGATACCTTGGTGCTTTAAGCTTCGCTATAACGCACCCTACAGTTTAAAATTTACTTTTTAAATCACCTCTTAGCGATGGACTGAAACTCGCTTACCTGGGTCTTGCTTTCTTACCCAAGCCAAAAATTTTTGCATTTGCGGCTCATTGCTAAGCTTGTCTATTGTGTTGAGTTCTTTGGCAAGCACTTTATTGTTGAATAAAGCATGAATCTGACGATGGCACGCAGAACAGATATTTATTGTTAGACCTGGGTCTTGTTTTTTGCGTTTAGTATTTTGCCGTGGAACTAAGTGATGGATAGTTAAATTTTCCATCTCTCTTTGACACAGTTCGCATTGTTTTAGTTGGCTGTTAAACACTTGATTGTGCTAAAACTCTACCTAAATTACTTCTGAATTCTGAATTCTTTTAAAATCGATTTTCATACTCGACTAACAATGAACTATCATTATCCAAATTAGTTGAGCCGCGTACAAGAACTTCGTCATTGAGGCGGTAAAGGACATTGTAACGGAAAGACTCATTGGTAGAAAAAGCCCGCGATAAAGAAACAGAGAAATTCCGATTCACATTAAATACACCCTCCGCTGACAAATCAAGAACCGAAGATCTTCTTGATTCTTCATTGGTGGTAGGGGTAGGAAATATGCGAAACTCGTTAAAACCAACAGCTTGTCCGATCGCAGTTATAGTTCCTTGCAGACTACCTAAAATAGTAGAACTAGCAAAATTAGTCAATCCTTGGCTTAAATCTCCTGGTTGACTCAAAGAATTTAAAATCGAGCCACCCAGCAAAGCCACGATTTCTCCTCTACTCCGGCCAGGTTCGCTCGTTAATTCGAGATTTTCTCCTAATTCACTGGCTGGCCCTGTCGCCCTTGCTTGGACGCGGACGGTACGTAATGTACCAAAGTTATTCACAGAAGCATCACTAATTTCCGCAGACAAAGGTGATTCCAAAATTCGATTGCTCGTTGCCGATGCCTCAGGTACAATTGCCACCAATCGCACATCAAGGGTAGGGTCAAGTCCTTGGCTGGGAGTAAATCGCGCAGTGTGTTCGTAACCCCGCGCCAAGGTAAACTCGGTTGTAAATAAGCTCAGCCGTCCTCCTGTTAAACGGATGAGTCCTTGAGGAAGGGGCTTGGCTAAGGTACCATTAATGGTCAAGTCGCCTTCAGCATCAAAGCTGAGTATGGGTTGAGTTAACGCTGCTCCTCCCGGTACAAAGCTAAGTAAAGGCTCAGTCGTGACTCGCACATCGTCGCCCAAAATCAACCGTAAATCTGCAAACTCTACAGGTAAGTTGGGTCTAGTTGGCGGTGTAGTGGTAGTCTCTGGTGTATTGGAAGTAGTAGAAGTAGGGTCTTGTGTAGTTGTATTACTATTAGTCTCTGGTGTATTAGAAGTAGTAGAAGTAGGCTCTGATGTAGTTGTATTAGTGTTAGTTTCTGGTGTATCGAGAGTAATAATAGTAGTCTCTGATGTAGTTGCTGGTTCTGAAGTTTCAGCGGCGGATTTTCCGATAATCACTTGACCATTACTCAGTTCAATTTCTCCGCCAATTATCGGATTTAGTGCTGTTCCTCGAATTACGGCGCTACCACTAACATCGCCTTCATATAATGCCGGAACTTTAAAATTGAGTTGTTTTTCTATCGATACAGTCAGAGGATTAGATACACCTTGCTGGGGAGTCAAAATCGGCAGGATTCCTGATGCAGCTACTAGCCCTTGATTATAATTGCCTTGAATATTTTCTACATTTAGCGTATCGCCATTAAAAAGTAGTGTTCCTGTGACATTTGTTAGAGGATCGGATAAAGCTTGAGCGGTAAAAGTAGCATTATTAATTCTGGCAGTTCCATTAATAATTGGCTGGCTTATAGTACCTTGAACTCTAACATCCACTTCACCTTCACCATTTACCCAGCTAACTTGATTGTTGGTCAATACATTTAACAGTGCCAAGCCTTCATTATTCACCTTGGCGTTAACATTGATTTGATTATTATCTGGTTTGACTGCCACAAAAGGTAAAGGAGCAGGTATGCTACCTGTAATTGCAATGGGTTGCGTTCCCGTCAACAACAAAGTACTATCAAAATTTACGCGGGCATTGTCGTAGTTAAATTTCAGCTGTCCTGTTTGTATGGGTTGCTGATTTAAACTGGCATTAGCCAACGATGCCGAGCCATTAACTGTAGGATCTTTTAAACTACCTTGCAAATTAGCCGTAGCATTAAGTTGACCGGTAATATCTATAGGATATTGTTCGATAAACGGCTGCAAAAGTGACAGAGGTAAACTCGCTATATTCAAATTTCCAGCTAGTTGTTCGGTTCCCAACTGTCCAGAAAAAGCGATTAATCCTTGATTTATTCCGACACTCAATGGTGAAAGTGTGACTACACCATCTGCAAAATTGCCTCTAGCTATAACTTGATTAATCGAATATTGACCCCATTGCCAATTATCACCTTGGAAATTAAAGTCGGCATTCAGCCCAGATTTTAAGGAACCACTAGCTGAAATTCCGCCATTCAATGCACCTGTTAATTGTGCAAGGGTCGGTAAAGGTGCTGGTTGTTGGGTATCTGCTTGCTGTTGTTGTGCTACCGATGTTTCGATCTTGGAGAAATATTCTAACTGGGTTTTTAAGTCTGCATTTGGTAAACTAACAGGTGTGGTTTTGAGTGCTTCTGCTCCCGCCAAGGTCGGAGACTCTAACCCGCTACCAAGGTCTTGAAAGTCGTAGATATTAAAAGCTTGTAAGAGTTGCTGGACTTGAATTTGGTTTACATTAGCTTGTACTTGAAATTTCGGGTCATTTCCGGTTTGTAAATTCCCACTTAAGGCTATATTGCCGCTTCCTAACCGCAATAAACCGTTGGTTAAGCTAGCAGCACCATCGGCATAGCTGATATTACCGCGAAATTCGTCTGCTGAGGCTCTGGCAACACGCGGCTTGGCGATCGCAACATCCCCACTCACTGCATAATTATTAAGATTAACAACTAAATTTCCAGATAATTGCCCTCCTAAGGGTTTCAATCGATTATCGGGTAAAAAACCGCCAACCAACGCTATGGGAAACTGTTGGGCGTTGATAATTAAGTTATCTCCCTGAGTTCTTCCTGTGGTTACGGCCTCATCGCGCTTGACTAAAAATGACGTTGGACGATAATCTGCACCCAGGTTTAAAGCTATCCTGTCTTGCGTACCAGCAAGTTGCAAGCTTGCTCCTTGTCCGCCTTGAAAATTCACATTTCCAGTTAAAACTGGGTCGAATGCCAAATTACTGACATTAAAATTCCGCAGCCGGATATTGCCAGTAGCCTGAGGAGTGTTAGGAGTGCCTGTAATTTGTCCATTAAAATCTAATAACCCTGCTAGTGCTAAATCTCCAGGAACAAAAGTGCCTACATTTTTGAGGTTGAAATTCTGGGCTTGGACGTTTAAATTAATGCCAGAAATTTCAGGTGTACCCGTTTGGGGTAATTGTACAGCGATCGCACCACTCGCAATTACTCCTTGTGTGGTTGCCCGTTCAACTATAATTTGCTTGCCATTCCACTGAAATTGTGCTGTCAGCGGTTGCGCTAACTGTGCTAATTGTGAAGCACGAATTTGTCCGGCGGCGCGAATATCTGCAAGCTGGAAGGAGTTTGTTGTGCCCGTCAACTTGACGTTACTATTCAGCCGTCCCCGCAGTTGTGGCGAGAAACGGCCGAGTTGAATTTGGGAAGCGTTAGCAACTGCTTGCCAACGACCGCCATTCAAGTTAATATCCCTGACATTAAGCGTACCTCCCGCCACATTCAAGTTTGCTCGTCCTGTGGCTTGAATGGTTGAGGGTTGAAAAGAAGCAGTGCTTCCTGATAAATTCAACGCCGCATTGTTGAGAACTCCCTGAAACTGCGGTGGTATTTGCCCAAAACGATTTAATTGCAGGCTTTGGGCGTTGACAAAAGCTTGCCAGCGTTGTTGTACAACTCGACCCGTGGCTGTAATTCTACCGCCTGCAATG
Organism: Nostoc sp. ATCC 43529; assembly: GCA_003326205.1. Taxonomy (GTDB): domain Bacteria; phylum Cyanobacteriota; class Cyanobacteriia; order Cyanobacteriales; family Nostocaceae; genus Nostoc. The sequence continues at coordinate 77,346 of LWTK01000105.1, read as the reverse complement.
TTGAAAACAGCATTTGGCAATAGAATATTCTGCCCTTGTTGAGCGATCGCAACTCGTCCCGTAGTAGGATAGGTAGCAGTAGGCGCTTGCAGTTGCACCACTGTCCGCAGATTCCCAAGAGTACCGCTAACTCTGGCATTTGCTGATATTGCACCAAATTTGATGGGGGAGGAAGTGTTGTTTGTATTGGCGAGGACATCTCCTGGTATATTTTGGGCTTGAATGTTAAATAAGACATTCCCTTGCGGTGCTAGCTGAATTTGACCATTGCCCAAGATTTGCCCCCCGGCTGGTGGCTGTATTTGCAGGCTGGAAACGTTAAGTGCTAAGGGTTGTTTACCCAATGAACCAGTAATTTCTGCCCTTGCTGAGACATTGCCAACATTAATTGGGGGAGTGAAGCCATAGCTGCGTGCCAGTACATCGCCGGAAACACCGTCGGCTAAGATATTAAATTTTACGCGATCGTTAAGTGTAGCTTGACCGCTTCCAGTAATTTCACCACCCGCTGCTGGGACTAGTTTGAGATTCGAGACTGCGATGGTAGATGTCTTTTTAGATACACTTAACTTAAAATCGGTGTTGACACTTTTGAATTGAACGCGGTCAACTTGAACTGGCTTGGTGTTACTTGCGATACCGCTAAGAACAGGCTGCTGGAGTGGCCCTTGCAACTTAATATTTGCTTGCACTTCACCGATAGCCACCACTGGCGAACTTATTTTCAGTGTGTCTAAGATATTTCTAGCACTGACTGGTTTTATTTGGGCTGAAAGATTAAAACCGGTTTGACTATTAACTGCTCCATTTGCGATGATGGGGACTTTGCCAAAGTTTGTAGTTAAATTATTTAAGGCGATGTTTTGACCTTGAAATATTAAACTACCATTGGCATTAACAAACTTTTGGGGAAGATTTTCAATTTGAGCAGTAACTTGATTAGGAATAGCCGTACCAGTGATAGCTATTTGCGAAACATCTGATGGAATTGTTACTCCTAAATCAGCATCTATTTGCCCAGCTTGCAAAACAATTGGCAACTCAATTAAACGGCTGACATCAGATGCTTGTAAAGTTTGCGCTACAACTTTAAGATTAGTTTGTTCGGTTTTAAATTGTGTTTCACCAGAGATTTTAACAGCACCGCCTCTAGTGAGTTGACCATTTATTTCATAACCAACCCCTTGGTTTCTGGGTAAAAATTTGGCAACACCACCAAATTGATTTATAACTACAGAACCTTTGGGTTTATTTGGTGCAGAGGCTGGTAATAATTCTACATTTCCATCAACAATCTGGAGTGTTTGTAACTCAGTTTGAATGGGGCCTGCGCCTTCTCCACTCTTCACTTGCGCCGTCACCCAGCGACCATCTCGATCCTGTTGGATGTAGACATTGGGCTGGACTAATGTGACATTTAATGGTAGTTTTCTAGTTAAAATAACCTGTAAAGGCGAAAACTGGACATCTACTGCCTTTGCTGTCAACTCGTCTGCATCGGTAGGAGTTGCTGGTATCGATAGGGAAGCAAATCTCAAACTAGAAAGTGAAAAACGTTCAACTCTACCTAATTTGATTGGACGGCCAAGTAATTGCTCAAGATTTTGCTGTACTAAAGGTGCTAGATCTTCATATACATAGTTTCTAGTCCACCAAACACCAGCTGCAATTCCTCCAAGCAAAATGATTCCTAAAACCAAACTGGCACGTTTTAAAAGCAGCAGATTTAAACGAGGATTCCTTGGTTGGCGATCGTTCCCTGGATTTGGAGAGCCTGTCATTGTCTTTAGTAGTACCGCTGTAGAGTAATAAAAAATTTATTACCCGACAATACCATAATGTTTTTAATAATTTCTTAAAACTTTCTCTAGATAGAATTAATAATTCATTCTGATGAGTGTTGACATTTTGACTTTTAAAGCACTATGTAGTAAATCAGCGTCAGACGATGTTTGAAAAGTCCTCTTATCGGTAGCAAAACGTTCTAAATCTCCCTAAATCCTTCTTTTTAAGAGAAATTTTGATTCTGATAGCCCTTTTTTAAGGTGGTTAGGGGTGAACGATAAGTGCAAAGATACAGCCAACCACTTTTCAAACAACCTCTAATCGTAGAATTTTTTTTCAGTTTTTAATTTCTAGACTATGACACAACACCGTTCAGTTAAGGGCTAATTGTACAAAATTGTGGGTTTTCGAGACGCGATAAATCGCCGTCTCTACAAGTGTTTTGGTCTAATCTCAACTGTATTGGAATATGACAATTGTAGGGTGTGTTATGCCATAGGCTAACGCACCTTAAATTGTAGGTACACTATCTACGCAATTAAGAAGTAGAAAGACTCAATTAAACTAAAGTTCGTAGTATGGACTTTAGTCCTTAAAACGTCTGTTAAGAGCGATAAATCGCTTACTACGAACAAAGCTCCAATCTTACACTTAATTATGTCTACCTACTGAATCAAACCGGATTGCTATAGATATGTAAATATATTAAAAAAGACAAAAAAACAACACAAAAAAAGGTTTATGCAAAGAATCGTTTCCGCAAGGCAATTAGAATCTGCCAAAAATCTTAATTGGGTCAGTTTGATCGCTGATATTATGCTAGCGGGGATGGTTGTCGGCCCTGTAACTGCTCCCTTTTTGGCTGCGTCTGGGGTATCTTTGCTTGGCAAAATTGCCAATATCATTTACTTTATGGGCGATTGTGTATGTCCGCAACCGACAATGGGCTTAGATTTAGCACCGCCGTATATTATGGCAGTATGTATGCGTTGCTACGGTACTGTCACTGGTTTGCTAATTACTCGTCTGTTGTACGCCGCCACAGATGGTAAAGGTTTTTACTGGTTAAGCCAGTATGGCGGGAGTGGCGCAGCGTTAGCTAGCGTGCTAATGATGGCTTATCCATTGGAATTGGCAGCAGAGGTTTTTGGTTTTTGGAGTTTCAATAATTACGTCGTTACGCCCTTTGGATTGATTACGGGTTTGGCGTGGGGATTGTTTACCATGCCGATTTTACACGGATGGCAGACTGCTAAAACTAACTAAGATCGCTTCTTTCTCATTGGTAATTTTGAGCATAATTACTTAGGCAGATGCAAGCGATGTCTACGACGGGCTGCGCCTACGTAATTTTTGCTCTACAATTTAGTGCGTGATTCCACTAATACAAGCAGAGAAACCCTTGCCATTGCTGTTTAACCTTTGCTCTGCCTTCCAGGATGAGCGTGAATGTCGTGTTCGCTACTGGGTGATGGCTCTTGAAAATAGCAGTATAATCGATTGCTATCTCTCTAATAAAAAATCTCCTGTTTGGGAAATAAATAAATGTAAAAGATACAAGGTAAACAACTCAAAACTTTTACTTTGATTTTTTGCCGTTTGTTTTTCAAGAATCTGTGAATCTAAAGTCACAATTTATTTGATGGTGTATATTACAGGTAAATTGCTTCAGTATCCAGGTTCTTGGAAAACATCATTCCCTTACTAAGCCTTAGAGAAAATTAACCTAAATTGCCAACCTAGTTGTAGGAAAATTGCATGAACAAACTGTTAATAAATTTAACTACCAAAACCGCCGCTTTCATGTCTTTAGCTTCAATGTTAATGACCAGTAAAGTAACCACTGCTAATGAACCAATAAATCCCCAACCAGTAGACCGTCCTGACGCCGCTACTACACCAGTATCCGCAGAAGATCAGAAAGCTTGTGTCAGACATCCAAAACTTGGCCAATTTTTCTGCGCTGGTACTAAAGATTTATCTCATTTGCAAAAGGGTGTAGCAGAGATTGATGTTACTGATGAGAATATTGAAAAGGCTTTGCTTGGAGTTACAGATGCAGAAAGCGATGCGGCGGTAGCTTTGTTTGGTTGTGATTGTGCGGCATCGATAAATTGTTTGCGTCGTCTGCGGAATAGTCTTCCTTAGAATTGATACTAAGTTGCAATCAAAGATATTAACTTGCGGTGAGAATAAGGAGTAAGAATATTCTGTTTGAAAGCAACTTAGTATTAGGGACTTCCAAAAAATAAAATATACAGTAGGGTGTGTCAAGCTTAAAATTGTGCATTAGTGTAGGTTGGGTTTCGTTCCTCAACCCAACCTACAATTGAATTTTTCATAATTTTGCGTAAGTCCTGAAAATTTAAAAGATGGCAGTTTGACAGATTGTCTTTTGACGCCACCAGCTAAGAGTAATAAAATTGGAATTGATAAGGAGCGATTAGCCCTTGTTAAAATGGATAATTGATGAAAATCCTCATTTTTAAGCAGGATTTTCGAGGATATAAAGGTTTTAATAATCCTCAGGACTTACGCAAAATCATGAAAAAACGTAGACGCGGAGCGGCTTGCCGCAGGCTACCGCAAAGGACGCAAAGGACACAAAGAAATAAGAGCAAGAGAGAGTTTTTGCGTAAGTCCTAAATCCTCAGAAAGTTCGCTAAATTACTTATAATTGGAAGCTCTGCGTACATTAAACCTAATTACAAGTATTCACACGAACTTGATATTACCTACTAGTTTTGTTCTGTTAGCAATGCGAGATATCATTATGAGTCGCTTTTACCGATTCATGCTCAATTTTGGTATTGCCTTGGCACTCGTCTGTATTTTTATCGCTTCACCTGGGTACTCGCTACCCGCTACCGTTACTGAAATTACAGCCGGTGATTTTTTCAAGTTAGGAATTGAAAAAACGCAGCATGGCAATTATGCAGAAGCTATTGAAAATTTTACGGAGGCAATTAAGGTCAAAAATGATTTTGCTGCGGCTTATAACCATCGCTGTCTTGTTTATCTAAAACTAAAAGATTATCAAAATGCGATCGCCGATTGCAATCAAGCTCTGAATTTTGCACCTAACAATGTAGAAGCACACCTGAACCGGGGATTAGCATACTACAGACAAGGGGATTATCAAGCTGCGATCGCAGATTACAATGGAGCGATCGCACTCAACCCTAATGATTTTAGAGTTTACTATAACCGAGGAGTAGCCCGTGCTATGTTGGGCGATCGCCAACAAGCAATATCAGATTACGAACTAGCACTAACTAATATTCCCCAAATATCTAGTGTACTCAAAGCAGATATCTACAACGATCGCGGAATCGCTCATTTTGAGTTATCAGATTTAAAAACAGCTATGCTCGACTTTTCAAAGGCAATTGCTGTCAATCCCAATGATTACAGAGCTTATTATAATCGGGGTTGTGCTTGTGCCAGAAGTGGCGATCGCTCTTGTGCTGTTAGAGATTTTACTGACTCACTCAAACTTAAACCAAGCAACGCCCAAGCTTACCTCAATCGGGGTATAGCTTACCATCAGCTTGGCTACGAACCAGCGGCAATTGCAGACTTACGAAAGGCGCTGGAATACTTCTCCCAACAGGGAGACACTACAACCTATGAACTAACTTTAATTTTACTGAAAAATTTACAGCAGCAACTCTCATCGATATCAGAAATTGCTCTGCTTATAGAACAACCCAAATCAGTCCTCCCAGTTTAACGGGAGACAGACCTCACCCACCCAGCCTCCCTCTCGTGCGAGGAGAGGGAGGAGTAAGGAAAAATTAGGTTTTTTCCTCCCCTCTCCTTGAAGGAGAGGGGTTGGGGGTGAGGTCAAAGCGATCGCTATAGTTTTATAGCGCTTGTACTTACCTCCGCTTTCTTCGATCCTTCAACGATTTGATAGAGTTTGTCTTCAAACTTTTCCATACATGCTGACCAATCGAAATCGATTATGGAGGGGCGAGCGTTTTTAGTCATATCTGCCTTCAAGTCAGGATTTTCTAGAATCGCAATCACCTTTTGGGCAAAGTCTGTTGGGTTGTTAGGTTGAGCCAGAAAGCCGTTGCGACCAGGATATACCTGTTCTGAGGTTGAAGGTGCAACAACAGCAACCAGAGGGGTTCCAGAGGCTAGAGCTTCGTTGTTTGTGGTGCAGAAGTTTTCGGTGATAGAGGGGTTAACAAAAACATCTGCTCTAGCAAACCAACCTAAAAGTTCTGTACCGTGGGACTCACCCCAGATGGTAATACCCGATGCAAACTTTTGGGCACGTTCGCGAATTTCTCGATCCTGAGGACCGCTACCAACAATTACCAGATGGACATCAGGGATTTTCGCAGCAATGAGTGGATATATATCAATCAGTTGGTTGACATTCTTTTCGGCCGTGATGCGTCCGACAAACAACAAAGTTGGTCGTTTGTCGTTAGGAATTGGGTCGTAACAAATATTTCGTGGGTGGAATTTTTCGCAATCTATACCTTGATAAGCAAGATATTCAGCACGTTGGCATTTGAAATCTTTGTATTTCTTGAGTTGTTCTTGGGAAGAAAAGAAATTCAAGTCATAAGAGTTGCTAAACTGTTTCACCAAAATGGGAATGATGGGACGAACTAAACTGAAGAATTTCTTTCCAAAGTAATATTTGATGTACTCAACAATATCAGTATGGAAAAGCGATATTATTGGCGTACCTGTTCGTCTTGCGTATTGTGTTCCTACAGGGCGACCGTAACCTTGCAAGAAAAATGAGTATAAACCTCTCATTTGTGGTGCTTCTTCAACCACTATAATGTCTGGCTTAAACTTCTCTAACAGCTTGGTATCACTCCAATGCCAATAGTGCAATGGTTGGGGAAGAGACTTGTAGAAAATTAATGGTTTTGTGGGGAATGCGTAAGTAGTTAAGTTAGGAAAAGATTGAATTTCACTTAATCCTGGCATGGGGCGATCGCCAACATTTTTCGGGTAGCGATCGTTAATTTGTGGATGAATCAAAAAGACCTCATGTCCCTGTTGCAACAACCAACGAACTCGTTGATGGACTGCTACAGATACTCCAGTTAAGAAAGGAGCGTACAAGCCTGTAAATAGGGCAATGCGGAGTCTTTGCTTAGCCATATCAAAAAGGAATTATTTCACGAAAATGCTGGTTTTGGACTTAGGACTTACGCAGCAATGTTTCATGAAAAGTAAGAATTCAGAATTTAGAATTCAGAATTTTTTTCTACTTAAACTTAAAGATTTTAAAAATCAATAAGTTATAGTAAGCCTGATTTTTCGATTACTGTGAATCTAAAATCTGAAGGCTTTTTTCTTACTATTAACATCCTGATTTTGGTTCAGCAATTCCCGCTAATACATTTCAATTTAGGATTTACGCATTGATAAACAGTCTTAATTTGAGATTGTGGAAAAGATATTTCCAATTCTTAATCAGAAATTATCAAAACCTGAAAAACTTAGTCAAAATTCCCCTTAATATATTTTTCTCAACCCTTGCTTTTAATGCAACAATATGTGTAACAAGGGTTATCGTTAATATAATCTACTAAAAAATAAGATAATATAAATTCAGCACTAGGGAATGTTTAGTCTGATAATTTTCATAGCCCTAGTTGATATTTAAAGCAGGGAACAGGCAATAGGCAATAGGCAACAGGCTTGGATTCCCTTGGTGTCCAAGTTTTACCATCGGTTAATGTTAGTGACATAGAGAACCTATTCAGAATTTTCACTCCTGAATTCTGTTAGCGCAGCAGGGCGTAGCCGATTCTGACTCGTGTTCAAAGAGAAACCTTGCTATTAATAGGCTGATCCAACCATTGATAAGGGCGATATTCTACTAGGCGAATATTCCAAGCTCCTCGAACCCGATAGCTGATACTGCGCCAGGTGACTGTTGAAGCCCACAGAGACGATAGCATTGCTAACCCATAAACCCATTGTGTTAAGGGAATGCCAATCAACATTTTAACGATGGTAGGGGCTGATAATTTGGTTATTGGCTGGTCATTTAAACGAACCACTTGCTGTATGCCTAGCTCCAAAACGAGCATCAGCAAAAGTAACCCTACAATATAGACGCTATAGCAGACAAATAATAGAGATGCAGCTTCCCATTTTGCCTCTAATAATGACTCTAAAATTAACATTATTACTGTAGTAGGAAACAGAATACTAGAAACAGCTTCACTAACTATAGCTAACCAACGCGGATGATAAAGTCGAGAACAAAGTATTAAACGTTTAAGAGAATCTAGTAAGCCTACTAATTCAATTTCTTCACGATTAACTGTTAGTAAAGTCGGTACAAACTTAACCTTTAGTCCATGTATTTTTAGGACATCGTGAATCATGAAATCTTCGCTTAAAGCTTGTGCCCACTTATCTAAAAGTTCTGTTTGGTGAAGCACTTCTGTTTTCATCGCCAAAGTCCCACCCCAAGGAATTTGGAAGAGAAACATTTGCACAACCGTCGATACATTCCCTATATATCGTACTAAAGACCCCCAATTTCTGCCTGTTGGCACATACCAACGGTTACCAGTTGTGGCACCAACATTAGCATCCCCTAGAGGACTGACTAATTCTCGCAACCAATTGCGATGAACTATAGTATCAGCATCTACTAAAGCAACTACTTTATAGGAATCGTCCAACTCACGAACAGCCTGCACTAAAGAACTACATTTGAGACTACAATTATTGCGTACTATTCTCAAAGGACTGATTTGAACATTAGTCGCTTCTTGTTCTATGATAGTTTCGCTGGCAATTTTCCAAGCTGGATCTTCCTGACTATCAATAACTAACTTTAAATCATAATTTGGATAGTTTTGATTTAGGAGCGATCGCAAACAGCTAGGCAAAAACGGATCTGCTCCCCGTAAACAAAGAATTACTGCTGTTTTAGGCAACTGTTCATCTGGTAATAAAGTCTTTCGAGATGAGCGCAAATACCAAACAAAGATTAGCGTTAAACACACCTGAATAACTAGCCAACCCATCAAAGACTTAGACAGAAATATTGCCAAATCTTCCATTAAATTCTCCAAGAATAGGGCATTGAAAAGAGGCAGGAGGCAGGAGGCAGGAGGCAGAAGGATGGATTCTTCATTTTGAATTTTGAATTGTTTGTCTCCTTAGTCTCCAGCCCCCAGTCCCTTTTATGAATCCAACGAGTATTTCATAACAATGTTGACTGTGGTATTTTTGTTCACTACAAAACTGGCATCACGAAACTTTGGTGTGCCTGTTTGTATGGATACAGTTGGATTTTTGGAAAGGCCAAAACCTTCTGTAGGAATACCAAAAAAGTCTTTATTGAGTTTGCGATCGCCATTTTGATCGTCCACTACAGCAACAGCATAAGTCCCAGGTTTTAAACCAGAGAATTCTTTTGTCAAAGAAGTGCCTGTAATCTTAGCGCAGCCACTTTGAACTTCACTAGTACTACTCATAGGAAATCCTTTTTCACCTCCAAAAACTCGGAAGCAAATCTCGCCTTTTTGGTTGCGGATTCCATTGACGACAATACTCAGTTTTGCTGTTGATTCAGCATTCACTGTTTTTACAAAGCTGATGCCCATTAAAGTAGCAATCAAAAAGTAAGGTAATCGAGATAGTTTCAGCATAATTTTGTCGTGAAATTGGTTACTTTGGAAAACTAACTAAAAAATCACCAAGTCAAAATTTGCAAGTTAAAAGTAAAAAGAGATGAAAGATTCAAAAACACTTTCAGGTTTCTCTTTTTACTTTTTGATTTTACTGTTAAAAATTAATTCAAAGTGTGATATTTTTTTCTAAAAATGATGCATTTTGCCAAAATAATGCAGGTTTTGGCAACACTTTGAATAAATCTTTGAGTAACAAATATTCTGTGCCTTTCAACTTCTGTTGTAGACTTCTATGGCAACATAACCGCTCATACAAACTTATAGGACTACACCAGATGGATAGAAAATACTCCCATAAGATTCTCCAATGTGGAAATAAAATTTTCCCTTGCTTTGCAGAATCAAACCACACTGTATAGCCATAAAAATCAGGTAATTCACTCAATGAATATGCTTGATTATTGTTTGCTACCAACAAATAATTGGGAAAAAATATACTCATTGATTGTTGCGGATGGCTTCTAGCAAAGAACAAGTATTCTGGGATTTCATAAAATCTACCCAGAAGACCAAGCCTTGACAACAAAATTCCATCTGCATTACCATAACCACCCATAGGCGGTATCTTTTTCAGAACGCTAGCGCGAATTACGCCATAGCACTGATAACATAGATGTTTAGCCAGTAATTCGTGAAAGCGATCGTGTGGCTTTAGAGCATCTGTCTTGAGTTTGATATCGTAGTTTTGAAGAAACTTTCCTTGTTCGTCAATAAAGTATACTTGGGTGTGGCACAAAATAATGCTAGGGTCGCGATCGAGTACTTCAACACATTTACTGATAAAATCAGGAGCGTGTAGATCGTCATAAGCTGCCCATTTAAAATACTCACCCGAAGCTAACTCAAAGACACGATTGAAGTTACAAGCGCAACCAATATTATGCTGATTACGGTAGTAACGAATACGTCGATCTTTGTTGGCGTATGCTCTACAAATTTCCTCAGTTTTATCTGTAGATGCATTATCTGAAATAATTAGTTCAAAGTCTTCAAAGGTTTGAGCCAAGAGGGAATCTAAGGCTTCTCGAAGAAATTTTTCACCATTGTATACAGGTAATCCAATACTCAATCGTGGCTGATTGCTACTCATATAGCGTTCCTAAATGAGTTGTGAAATTAGTTGTGGAGGCAGGCAATAGACAATAGGCAATAGGCAATAGGCAATAGGCAACAGATTTTTTACAAATAATTTAGATTGCTTTATAACACAAGTATTCAGACAATCTGTTGATTATTTTAGGCTCAATTACAGCTAATTGTTAGCCAAATGCAACGTCATAAGTTAGACTTCAGAAGTCAGAATAATTTGATACCCAAGACTTTTAATAAAATAAAGAATCAATCGCGTCTCTTGTACAGACGCGATTCATCGCGTCTCCTATTTCATCAAATTTTCAATCTCTGTTTTTTGCAGCCATTCATGTGTACGCTGCATACCTTCTTCTAAGTCAATTGTTGGTTTATAATTTAACAAACTTTGGGCTTTAGCAATGGAACACGCATAGGGACGAGTCATAAAATCTACAGATTCCGGTAAAATATCGGCTTTTTTCCGAAATAATTTTTGTCCTTGAGCGCGTAGCTTGAGAAACAATTTCATTTCATCTTTTGGCAATGAAAGAGGTGCTGGTAAACCTTCCATTGCTGCTAAGCGCATGAAATACTCTTTCCAAGAAGTTTGTTGTCCGTCGGTGATATTAAATATTTCTCCGTAAGTCTGTTTTTCTATCGCCAGAAAGATGCTATCAATCAGATTATCTACATATACATGATTGATGACTCCTTTACCATCGTTGGCATAGGCGAATAATTTTTGGCGCATCATCAGAATTGGTTTGACTATCCAAGGAATACTTCCAGGGCCGTAAATATCACCTGCGCGAATGATAATAACACCAAAATCCGGCGAATTATTTAATTCTAAAAGTGCTGTTTCTGCTTCTATTTTTGTTTGACAATAGGGATTATTTTCGCCAGAAAGTAATCCGGTTTCTGTGATGCCATCAGAATAGTTAAAACCATAAACCATTATACTAGAGAGATGCACGAAAGTTTTAACGCCTGCTTGCTTTGCAGCTTTAGCAATGTTAACAGCACCCTTAACGTTGACATCACGAAAATCATTAATTGAGCCAGCTTCTTGGGTAATTTGTTCTGTATGTAAAACGACGTCTATTCCCTGACAAGCTTTTTGGGCAATAGTAGGATCTGTGATACTACCAGTAATCACTTCAATGCCTAAATTTTGTACTGTTTTGTTCTGTTGTTTAGAAGTTTGTAATCCACGGACTTTTATTCCCTGGGCTATGGCTAATTCAGCTGCACGCAAACCAACAAATTCATTAATTCCGGTAATTAGGAGAGTTTGGTTTTTGAGGTTCATAGAGGATAAAGATATACGAATTTTGGATTTTAGATTTTGGCTTATCTCAATACGGTTCAGTTCAAGCGAAAACTTTTATTTTTTGAACAAACCGCAGAGGCGCAGAGGGCGCAGAGAAAATGAAAAAATGCTTAATTCACATAGAGATGCCCAGGTGCAGGGAGAGGAAGGGAGTAATTGTTTAGAAAATATCTCCTGGGTCTGCGGAACGGAGTTTATTGATGGCGAGTCCTCCAGAAGTTATGCATATTAAAACTGTTGATGTTAAGACCAATATTGCATTGTTAGCGGTCATAATTATTGGCAGTTTAGTTGCTTCCATTGCAAAATCGTATAACAATACAGAAGTAAGAAAGCCTGGAATATAACCTAAAATTGCCAGAATTAAAGCTTGTTGAAATACCACATTCAAGAGATATCTATTGGCGTAACCTATGGCTTTTAATGTGGCATAAGCAACGAATTGTGTAGCAATATTGCTGTAAAGAATTTGATAGACAATTACTACACCAACTACAGAAGCCATTGTTAACATCAGGTTGAGTATGAAACCAATAGGCGTTCTAACAGACCAATATTTTTTCTCAAAATCAATAAAGCCTTGGCGTGTAAAAACCTGCACATCATTTGGCAAGCTTGCCTGCAAATCTTTTAGCACTGTTTGTGCATCAGTACCAGGTTTGAGGGTTATCAAACCGACATCTATCATATCTGCCGGACGGGTATTAGGATTTATCCTTAGGAAAGTTGAGTCACTGACAACTAAGTTACCATCTACCCCAAAGGAAGGCCCTAAACTGAATAAGCCACCAATCCTAACTTTATAGCCAATTAATGAATTAAACGGAAATATTTCAATCGTCTGTTCTGTATCTCCCGCATCAAATTTTTCTGCAATTGGGCCAAACTCTGTGCGAGAACTTCTGTCAAAAAGCATGACATCGGGAATTTTGAGTTTATCTAAGTTTTGCTCAATTTCTGCGATGTTCATCACAGGTTTGCCTGGGTCAAAACCAATAACATATATTGAATATTTCTCACCAGTTACCGGATTTTTAAGTTTGGCAAATTGCAAATACATTGGGCTAACTGACTCTACGCCATTAAACCCTAAAGCTTGATACAAACGAGTCCGAGAAAAGCTTTGATTTGAGGTCAAAGATTTATATTGCGAACTCACTAAAAATAAATCTCCTTTGAGATTTTGATGCACTGCGGTTGCGCTAGAATAAAGAGCATCTTGGAAACCAAGTTGCACAAACATCAGCAGCACAATAAAAGCAATCCCGGCTACAGCTATTATTAAGCGAACTTTTTGCTGGGCTAGCTGTAGCCATGCTAAAGGAATTTTAAAATTCATAAATTAGTCATTAGTCATTAGTCATTAGTCATTAGTCATTAGTCATTGGTCATTAGTCATTGGTCATTAGTTATTGGTCATTAGTCATTAATGAATAAATGCCAATTCGCAATGCCCTATGCCTAATAGTCATTAGTTACTAGTCATTGGTCATTAGTTAGTGGACATTAGTCATTAATGAATAAATGCCAATGCCCAATGCCCTAAACTAAATCTGTATGGCAACATCTACTTGTAAGTTGGTTAACCGGGCGACTCGTTCGCTGTCTGCGGGGTTATCGATGGAGATTTTGACTTCAACTATTCTGCGGTCTGTGTCTGAACCTGGGTTGAGGCTGAAGATGCTTTGTTTGTCAACTTGCCAACCAATTTCTTTGACGGTTCCTTTTAATGTTCCAGGAAATGCAGTGCTGGTGATGTTGGCTTTTTGTCCGACACGCACTTTTTGAACGTCGGTTTGATACACCTCTGCAATCACATTCATTTGCGATGTTTTACCTATCTCAGCAAATCCTGTGCTGGTGCTGATTACTTCTCCGGTTTTGGCATGAATTTTCAAGATTTTGCCATTGATGGGAGATTTAATGTAACTCAAATCCAAGTCTGCTTTTGCTTGTTGAACGGAAGTTGTTGCACTGTTGACTTCGGTTTGTGCAACTTGAACATCTACGCTACGCACTTCGCTAATACTGTTGAGTTGGGCTTGTGCTTGCTTGAGTTGTTCTTGATATGTGCCTTGAGTACGTTGTTTGGCGGCTTGGGCTTCTGTGAGTTGCTGTTGTGTGGTTTTGAGTTGCAAAGCTTTGCTGTCTGCTACGGAAGCTGCGATCGCACCTTGTTTATATAATTGCTGATAGCGATCGTTTTCAGCTTGAGCGTTATCTACCTCAGCCTGGACGCGGGCAATTGTAGCGTCTTGGGTAGCAATGTCTCCTTTATATTGTGACTCTAAACGAGCGATCGCTGCTTTTTGAGCATCAATGTCTCCGGTTTTCGCCCCAGATTTCACCTGCGCTAGTTTAGCTTTGCTAACTTGCAGTTGGTCTTTAGCCTGTTGCAATGCTGTTTTTGCACGACCATAAGTTTCTAGATACGCCAATACTTGCCCAGCCCTAACTGCCTCTCCTTCTTTGATTAACAGTTTTTCAACTCGCACGCCATTATTAGCATTGGGAGCATTCAAAGAAGTAACGTCACCGTCTGGCTGCAAACGTCCTAAGGCTGTGACAGCAACTTTTGTCGGGGTGGTCGGTTTTACAGGGTTAGCTGCTGGTGTTTCAACTTTAGTTTTCGGCCAAAATGTTGCCAAACTATACAAAGCGACTAATCCCGCCGCTAAGGTGATAGAAGCTGCTAAAATTACTCGCGATCGCACAACAGGTTTTCTAAATAATCGGCTTTCTTTATTTACTGCCATATTTTCATTCCAATTCTTACTAGGGGATAGCTGAAATGGCTATATTTAATCGATAAGGGCTAAAAATTCAGAATTCAGAATTCAGAATTCAGAAGGAGTTTAGTATGGCTGGTATATTGATAAATCAAATGTTTTCCTGATTCTTTAACTGTTTTGATTCTCGAACTTCTGATGCTTGCGGTGAAGTGCATCAATGACGGAAACTGCGGCTAAGAGTTCTTTCTGAATTCTGAATTCTGAGTTCTGAATTCTTATGGTAGTGTTACTTGAAAGCTTCTTTAGTTATATCGTTACTTGTCCTCGAATCCAGTAGCGTAAAATACAATAGCGCTAGCCAGAAACTTAAATATCTAGAATAATGAAGCGCCGAAAAATCAACTCAAAAAATTGAATAACCTTGTTCTTGAGTATGACTACAAAATTTTAATTTGTCAACCGTTTTACTTGGCATAAATCCTGATTTCCTCATCAAAATATTTTTCATATTCAGCTGCAATTATCGTAGGTATCCACTACAAAAACTTTTTCAACCAAGTTTTTCAGCATTATTAAATACTGGTTAACCCATAAAAATATTAACAAATTTTTGTTGGTAATGTTGTGTAACCTAAGACATTATCATCTTTTTGAGCAACAGTCTTCTAATTAGCAATGTCTACAGACTACGCCAACACCAGCGAATTGAATTATGTTTACTATGCAACATATTCAAAATTAACAATTGCTTTATAGATAACCATTTTGTTTTTTGTTTATATTTATATTAGAAAATCTTCAAAAACATTAGTTAAATTATGTTATTTCCCTGAAAAAAATACTTATAGCTCTACCATTTATTAATGTGTCCAAGTAATTATTACTTAATAACCCAGAAATTAATACTGTTATTTTTTAAACCAATTTCCATCTAAACCTGAGATAATTCAGCCTTTTATACACTTTTCCAGTTGAAAATTATACTAAAACTATGAAAATTACGCAAAATAGATATCCACAATAATCTAGTTCTTTATAAAAAAAGTTTAAAGTAATCATTTAGTTTATATAAAGCGTGTTATTGTTTTTATTAATTCAACGCTTAAAAGTTGTGAGGTCAATTAGTTATTTAATTAAGATTTTGAAAGTAGAAATAACTAAATCTAAATGCTTGGTTATCACCTTTTGAAGGTTTAATTAGTTTTTCACATTGCATAAATTCGGATAAAAGGTGATGTTTTTTGTAACGAACTTGTCAACTTTTCTAGGTCGAATCTCATAAAATGTATTATCCTGGACGTTGAAACTGGCTATGACATTTATTAAGACACAGAACGCTGTCATTAATACCAGCTACGTTGTTGCGGTTAGGCTTGAAAATCAAACTATTGCGGGCGAAAAAAGCGTTTCTGTTCTTTTAGCTACTCTTCAGTTTCTACTGTTCAGTGGGATACCATTGCTCAAAATATTAACCATCACTAATGAGATTTTGGATTTTAGATTATTTTTTGGGTTTATGTCAGACTTTTGCTTGTTTGTCGGTGGAACCAATCTAAAATTGCAAATCTAAAATCCAAAATTGTTCGATCGCTACATTTTCAAGTATCAAGAGTTGCATAACATTTTTACACGATGCTGTGAGCCAAAATTGCCTGTAAACCTAAGGCTTTATTAGGGCAGTATGTCGTGTGGTGTTGATTGGGAGAAAAGTAATTAGCGCAGATAATATCATGTTTGATTGAAGACTTATTATTAGGACTGACGCGGAGACACCGAGAGAAGTCTGAGCGGCGGCTTCCGCCGCTCAGACTTCGGAAGACGCGGGGACGCGGAGAGATTTTAAGAATAAGTAACTATCCAAACTATAAGAGAGCTAATTGCTGACAAGACAAGAGATTTTCATTAATTAGTAGGCAACAGAAATTACTGTATCTACACAATCCACAGTACTCACTATGCCCTATGTCTGCTCATTCAATTGATACTGCCTTAGCAGAGTTAGAAAGCCTGATAAATAATTGCGAAAAGGCTGTGATTAGGTCTATAGAGGAAAAAAAGATGAGTTCAGAAAAACCAGTGTCAATCAACAAACTTAACAGACAATTACAACACAATCCTATCGCCATTGTTGGCATGGCTTCTCTATTACCTCAAGCCAGAAATTTACGGGAATATTGGCAAAACATAGTAAATAAAATTGATTGTATTACTGATGTTCCATCTAGCCACTGGAGCGTCGAAGATTATTACGATCCAAATCCCAGAACGCCTGAAGATAAAACTTATTGTAAAAGAGGCGGCTTTATTCCAGAGGTAGATTTTAACCCGATGGAATTCGGCATTCCACCAAGCATTTTAGAGGTTACTGATGTATCGCAACTATTAAGTTTAGTGGTTGCAAAAGAAGCGATGGAAGATGCTGGTTATGGCGAACAACGCGAATTTAACCGCGAAATGGTTGGGGTAATTTTAGGCGTAGCTATGGCCAAGCAGTTAGGAATGCCACTTTCTGCCAGGTTAGAATATCCGATTTGGGAAAAAGCCCTTAAAAGCAGCGGTTTATCTGATGAAGATACACAGAAAATCGTCGAAAAAATCAAAAGCGCCTATGTGAAATGGGACGAAAACGCCTTCCCCGGAATGCTGGCTAATGTCGTCGCCGGGAGAATTGCAAACCGTCTCAACTTTGGCGGATTGAATTGTGTAGTTGATGCTGCTTGTGCTAGTTCCTTCGGTGCTTTAAAAATGGCAATTAGCGAACTAGTAGAATATCGTTCTGACATGATGCTGACTGGTGGCGTTGACACCGATAACACCATCATGGCTTACATATCCTTCAGCAAAACGCCAGCCGTTTCTCCCAGTGAAAATGTCAAACCTTTCGATGCTAAATCCGATGGGATGATGCTGGGTGAAGGTATCTGCATGATTGTTCTTAAACGTTTAGAAGATGCAGAACGGGACGGCGATAAAATCTATGCAGTCATTAAAGGTATTGGTACCTCCAGCGATGGACGCTACAAGAGTATTTATGCTCCCCGCAAGGAAGGCCAAGTCAAAGCCTTAGAACGTGCTTACGAAGATGCAGGTTTTTCTCCCGCCACCGTTGGTTTGATGGAAGCACACGGCACCGGTACAATGGCTGGAGATCCGACAGAATTCGGTTCTTTACACGACTTCTTTGCTTTGCATGACTCGAAAAAGCAGCATATCGCTTTGGGTAGCGTGAAATCCCAAATCGGACACACCAAAGCGGCTGCGGGTGCGGCGAGTTTGATTAAAACGGCTTTGGCGCTACATCACAAAGTATTACCGCCAACGATTAATATTACCGAGCCGAACCCCAAACTTAATATTAAAAATTCCGCCTTTTATTTGAATACCGAAACTAGACCTTGGATTCGTGCTGAAGGCGAAGCGCCAAGACGCGCGGGTGTGAGTTCCTTTGGCTTTGGCGGCACTAACTATCACGTTGTTTTAGAAGAATATCAAACCGACCAAAACCACGCCTACCGCCTACACAGTGGCGCTAATGAAGTGTTGGTGTTTGCTGCTACTCCATCTCAATTGCTGGCTAAATCTGAAGACCTTTTAGCTAAATTGCGATCGCCAGAAGCCAGAACACATTACGCAAAATTAGTCAATGAGTGCAAATCTTTAGAAATTCCTTCCTCTGCTGCCAGATTTGGATTTGTGGCACAGAACCTCGAAGAAGCTTGCAAATTACTGCAAGTTAGCATTGACTGGCTGAAAAACAAAGGGTCAGCAGCATCTTGGGAACATCCCCAAGGGATTTATTACCGCGCTTCTGGTATCGAATTGGGTGGAAAAGTCGTCGCCTTATTTTCCGGCCAAGGTTCTCAATACTTGGAAATGGGACGGGAATTAGCGATGAATTTCCCGGTGATGCAGCGTCTACATGGCTACATGGATAGCTTGTTGCTCAAAGATAACTTGCAGCCGCTATCGGAAATCGTTTTTCCCCATCCTGTGTTTGAAGAGGCAGAGAAAAATGCCCAAATTGCTGCCCTACAACGTACAGAATACGCTCAACCAGCCATCGGGGTGTTGAGTGCAGGGATGTATACCATACTGCAACAAGCTGGATTTAGATCCGATTTTGTTGCAGGACACAGCTTCGGAGAAATCACAGCATTGTGGGCTGCGGGAGTTTTGACTACCGAAGATTACTTGTTCTTGGTGAAAGCTAGGGGTCAAGCAATGGCGGCACCGGAAGACCCAGACCACGATGCAGGTAGTATGCTGGCTGTCAAAGAAGATATCAGCAAAGTTGAAGCAGTGCTGAGACATTTTCCGCAAGTTGCGATCGCCAATCAAAATTCGCCAAATCAATATGTCTTAGCCGGGCCAACCGCAGAAATCGCCAAAGTCCGTCAGGCTTTACAAGACAAAGGATATACGGCTGTATTGTTGCCCGTATCAGCAGCATTCCACACACCGTTGATTGCCTTTGCTCAGAAATCATTTGCGATCGCTACTAAGTCTGTCAAATTCGAGAATCCCAAAATCCCCGTTTACAGCAACGTCACCGGCAAACAGTATCCCAAAGAACCGCAAGCGATTCAAAAAATCCTCGAAACGCACCTTTCTAACTCGGTGCTGTTCAAGCAGGAAATTGAAAGCATCTATGCAGCAGGCGGTACTTGCTTCGTGGAATTCGGGCCGAGAAGAATTTTGACCAACTTAGTAAAAGAAATTCTTGGCGATCGCCCCCATCTTACCGTAGCTTTGAACCCTAGTACTCAGAAAAATAGCGATCGTTCCTTGCGGGAAGCAGTTGTACAGTTGCGGGTAATCGGTATGGCTTTGAGCAACCTCGACCCTTACCAAGTTCCCCAAACCATACCTGCAATTGAGCAGAAGAAGGCTATAAATGTACGTTTAAACGGCATCAACTACAGATCCGAAAAAACCAAAAACGCCTTCGCCCAAGCCTTGCAAAACGGACACAAAGTTACATTACCTGCGGTTTCATCTGAGAATTCAGCGAAACCAAATCAGCCCATCCCCTCTGAAACTGTGGCTCCTGTATTTACCAGCCTAGATATAGCTGCAACTCCCGCAGTCAAAGAGACAAACGGACATAAAAAAACACCCCTTATCGCTACCCCATCAATGAACGGTGTGACTTCTCATATCGCTACCCAACCAGAGCAGCAAATGAGTCCTGTGACCCTTTTAAGTCAACCAGCCCAGGAATCTAAGATGCAACCAACACCCGAAAAACTTACAAATTACCAACAACTTTTAGAAAGTTTAGAATACCTCCTGACACAGTTCCAGCAAAATCAATCTGAGAATTTACAAGTTCACGGAGCTTACCTCAACCATCAAATGGAATACGCCAAAGCGTTCTTCCAACTGATGCAGCAACAAAATGCGCTGTTGAGTGAAAGTAAATCCACAGCCGAAACCACCAAACTGAAGCAAGTTGTCATGGAAAGCTTGGAACGCAGCATGATGCAGTTTCACTCCCAACAAGGTGAAACCCTACGCATTCACGAGCAATATCTCCAAGAGCAACTGGAATATACAAAAAACTTTTTCCAACTCATACAGCAAGAGTATTCTCAAATCATCTCAGAAGATGGAGCAACTGAACTCACAGAGAAACTCAGCAACGGTGCAGCACATCATTTCATCCCCTTCACCACACAAACAACCGTCACCGAAGAGGCACCAGTACCTCCTACTACCAAGATAGTAGAAGCTTTACCCTCACCTGTAACTGAGCCAGTAACGAAAAACGGCAACGGCTCAACACATACCCAAGCACCCCTCCCTGCTCCCAAGGTAGTAGAGCCTGTAGCCGAAACTCCCGTACTATCCCAAATAGTACAGCCTGTAGTTGAAATTCCAGTACTCCCCCAAATAGTACAGCCTGTAGTTGAAACACCTGTACTCTCGACAGACGGGATGAATCGCGTCTCTACCCAATCCCCAATCCCCAGTCCCCAACCCCCAGTCGCCAATGCAACCATTGATATTGTTGACTTGGATAAAAATCTCCTAGCTATCACCAGCGATAAAACTGGTTATCCGGTAGAAATGCTGGAAATGGATATGGACATGGAAGCAGACTTAGGGATTGACTCCATCAAACGGGTAGAAATCTTGGGTGCGCTACAGGAAATGTATCCTAACTTACCCAAGCCCAACTTAGAAGAACTGGCAGAAAAGCGCACCATCGGTCAAGTTGTAGAATATCTGCAATCCTTTGCTTCTAAAAGTGTTTCTGTAGAAGTTGCAATCCACGAAGTACAACAACCAGTAGAAACTCCAGCACCGGAAGTACAACAAGCAGTAGAGACTCCAGCAGAAGTTACACCTGAAGTCAGCGTGGTTGTTGCATTCACTCCACAACCAGAAGCAGAACCCGCAGCCGCAACTAATGAATTTCCAGATTTAGCCCAAACGCTACTAGCCATCACCAGCGATAAAACCGGCTACCCGGTGGAAATGCTGGAACTAGAAATGGATATGGAAGCCGACTTGGGGATTGACTCCATCAAACGGGTAGAAATCTTAGGGGCGATGCAAGAAATGTACCCCAACTTACCCAAACCGAATATAGAGGATTTGGGAGAACTCCGCACCATCGGTCAAATAGTTGATTACCTACAGCAGCTAGCTGGAGGTGAAAAAAAAAAGTATGAGTCTGAGTTTGTCCAGCAGCCACCGGAATTAGAGTCTAGTATCGCCCGGTATCCCGCCAAACTCAAAAGCCTACCAAAACCCGATTATTTGGATTTCACGTTACCAGAGGGATACATCACTTTAATTACCGATGATGGTTCCCTCACTACTTCCAAATTAACTGAATCCCTAATCGCCCAAGGCTCGAAAGTAGTAGTTATCAGCTTCCCCCAATCGTTGGTTCCCCAACAATCGCCCTTACCCGCAGGAGTAACCCGCGTCACCTTGGCAAACTTGAGCGAAGAACATCTGCAACAACAACTACAAGCGATCGCTACTCACTGCGGTAAGGTTGGGGCTTTCATCCATCTACATCCTATTTTTGTATCAAATAACACCGGAACAATTCCCTACATCGAACAGGAAAAGGCGATCGTCAAGCACGTATTCTTGATGGCGAAACACCTCAAACCCGCCCTAACTGAAGCCGCACATCACGGACGTAGTTGTTTCTGCACAGTCGCTCATCTCGATGGTGGCTTCGGTTTAGATTACAAAGTCAACTTCGGAGCGATCGCTGCTGGTTTATTTGGACTAACCAAAACCCTGAGATGGGAATGGCCCAAGGTGTTTACACGGGCGATCGACCTCAGCCCCAAAATTGACGCCCAACAGTCAGTAAACCACATTATCGCCGAACTTCACGACCCCAACCTTTATATCGGCGAAGTTGCCTACGGCTCACAAGGACGAGTCACCTTAATCGCCAATCCAAAAGTAGGCGGTTAATCCCTCCATCTCTTCTCTCTGCGCCTCTGCGTCTCTGCGTGAGGCCAAGAAATATTTATCTTAGAGGCGTTGCTGATTACAAGTATGAATTTAGTTCACGCAGAGGCGCAGAGTCGCAGAGAGTAAGAGTTGAGAAGAGTTGATTTTTGAATTTCTTCATTTTTATGCAGTTTTTTACGAGGATTTATGAGCAAAACAGCCCAGCTTAGTCCATCATCTGTTTTTGTCGTTAGCGGCGGTGCAAAAGGGATTACGGCTGAGTGTACTATCAAATTAGCCCAGCAACAACCCTGCAAATTCATTCTTCTCGGTCGCTCTGAATTATTAGAAACCGAGCCAGATTTTGCCCAAGGTTGTGAAGAATCAGCATTGAAAAAACGCATCATGGAAAATCTTCTTGCCCAAGGAGAGAAACCCACACCCATGAATGTGCAAAAAATATATAACAAAATTACCTCCAGCCGCGAAATTAAAAAGACCCTCGCAGCAATTGAAAAAGCAGGAGCTAAAGCCGAATATATTAGCGTTGATGTTACAGATACACAGGCTTTACAAGAAAAATTGGCTAATGCTGTGCAACGTTTGGGGTCAATTACAGGCATTATACATGGTGCTGGAAATTTAGCCGACAAATTAATTGAAAAGAAAACAGAAGAGGATTTTGAAAAAGTTTATACCGCCAAAGTTAAGGGATTAGAAAATCTTTTGGGTTGTATTAATCCTAATCAACTTCAGCATTTAGTTTTGTTTTCTTCAGTAACAGGATTTTACGGAAATATTGGTCAATCCGATTATGCGATCGCCAATGAAATCCTCAATAAATCAGCCCATCTTTTCAAACAACAATATCCCTCATGTCACGTAGTAGCAATTAACTGGGGAGCTTGGGACAGTGGGATGGTGTCACCAGAACTCAAAAAAGCTTTTGCTGAACGAGGAGTTGAAGTGATTCCCGTAGAAGCTGGGACAAAAATGTTAGTTAACGAATTGCATCCCGCCTATCAACATAATACACAAGTAGTCATTGGCAGCCCTTTAGTACCCTTAGCTAGAGAATTAGATTCCGAACTCCGCAGCTATCGTTTGCGCCGACGCATGACATTAGAAGAAAATCCATTTTTATTGGATCATGTAATAGCTGGTTCTCCAGTATTACCCGCTACGTGCGCTCTCTCATGGATGATTGATTATTGCGAACAACTTTATCCAGGATACAGATTTTTTGCTGCTCAAGATTTCAAAATTTTGAAAGGAATTACTTTTAACGAGACTCTAGCAAATGAATATATTGTAGATGTCGAAGAAATTTCTAAAACTAACGGTCAACAAATTACATTCAACACCAAGATATCAAGTAAAAACTCCAATGGCAAAACATTTTATCATTTCAGCGCCCAAATCCAACTCTTACTAGAAATACCCACTCCCCCAACTTACGATGCAATTAATCTAGAACAGGATAATATCATCACTCTCACTGGTAAATCTTTTTATCAAAATGGAGAAGCTACATTATTTCATGGCAAAGCTTTTCAAGAAATCGAAAAAGTTTTAAACATCACCACAGAAAAAATCACCACACAATGTTTGTGGCAACCAATCTCACGCGAGCAACAAGGACAATTTCCAGTTCAATGGGTCAACCCATATACAACTGACCTAAGTATGCACGCACTCTGGGTTTGGACACAACACTTTCATCAAGAAGGTTGTTTACCCGGACAAGTCGCAAAATACGAACAATTTGCAGCCACACCACAAAACGAACCCTTCTACGTCTCCTGCGAAGTCAAATCCAAAACCCCCAGTAGCGCCACCGCCGACATCATCATCCACAACCACCAAGGCCAAATCTACTCACGCCTCCTCGGAGCCAGAGCAATCATCTGGTCAATGAAACTCCTCAGAAGCTAACTCTCCTCTCCTCCTCCGCGCCTCCGCGCCTCTGCGTGAATTTTCAAGTTTGGGGAACAGCGTAAATCCTGCCTTTTGCTCATCCCTAATACCCAAACCTTGAGGATAAAAATAATGGAAAAAATCGCCATTATCGCATTGTCATGTCTATTCCCCGACGCCAAAAACCCCGAAGAATTCTGGCAAAATATTATCGGTGAAAAACAGTCAACCTCATCAGCAACTATCCAAGAAATTGGAGTAGATCCAGAAATCTTTCACCATCCACTCAAAGGCACACCAGATAAAACCTATTCCCTCAAAGGTGGATACATCCGCAACTTTGAATTTGACCCCTCCGGCTACAATCTACCACCAGAATTACTTCAAAGTTTAGATAACACCTTCAAATGGTCATTGTACGCCGCCAAACAAGCAATTCTCCAAAGCGGTTATTGGGGCAATCAAACCGTCCTCTCCAAATGCGGTGTAATTTTGGGAAACCTTTCATTCCCAACAAAACTTTCCAATCAATTATTTTCTCCCATCTACCAAAAAACCATCACACCCGCCCTCAAAGAACTTTTACAACTTCCAGATTTAGATTTACCCACTCTACCAATTGCCAATCAAGCATCTTTATATAATGCGATGATTTCCGGCTTACCAGCAGCCATAATTGCTCAAGCCTTATCATTATCCCGCATTAACTTATGTCTCGATGCTGCTTGTTCGTCATCATTTTATGCTATTAAACTGGCGTCTCATTATTTGCGATCGCACAAAGCCGATGTCATGTTAGCCGGAGCCATCAGCAGTGCAGATTCCTTATTTGTGCGGATGTTATTTTCTGGCGTTCAAGGATTTCCAGAAAACGGTCTTAGCCGTCCCTTAGATAAATCATCCAGAGGGTTAATTCCCGCCGATGGTGTTGGCATGGTAATGCTCAAAAGATATTCTGATGCTGTCAGAGACGGCGATAAAATTCTCGCTACCATCTGCGGTAATGGACTATCAAATGATGGTAAAGGAAAGCATTTACTCAGCCCCAATCCCAAAGGACAAATCCTTGCTTTTGAGCGAGCTTATAATGAAGCAAAAATTAATCCTCAAAGCATCGATTATTTAGAGTGTCATGCTACCGGCACATTATTAGGAGATACCACAGAATTCAATTCTATCGAAACATTCTTTGGACAGCATCAAGCCGCACCATTAATCGGTTCTGCTAAAGCAAATACAGGTCATTTATTAACTGCGGCGGGTATGGTTGGCTTAACCAAAGTAATCTTGAGTATGTCCAACGGTGTTATTCCACCGACTTTGAATGTTAACGAACCGATCGCTACTGAAAATAATACAATTTCCCCCGACAAAATTGTTAAAACTGCCACTGCATGGCCTAATAATAACGCTGCAAAAAAACGGGCTGCTATCAGTGCTTTTGGTTTTGGCGGTACTAATTCTCATCTGATTTTAGAGCAAGGAACGACAACAGAATTAGACAATTCAAGCGAACCTCTTCCACCTGTAAAACTTGCCATTGTCGGGATGGATGCCTTTTTCGGCAAATGTAATGGCTTAGATGCTTTTGAACGTTCAATTTATGATGGCACTCAGCATTTTGTTTCTTTACCGCCGCAAAGATGGCAGGGTATAGAAAACCAAGAAAATTTACTCAAAGAATATGGTTTGCCAGATGGCAAAGCACCGATAGGGGCATACATTCAAGATTTTGAAATCGATACATTAGCGTGTAAAATTCCACCGAATGAAGTAGATAAATTAAACCCACAGCAATTACTACTTCTGAAAGTGAGCGATCGCGCCTTAAAAGATGCGAAAATCCCAGAAGGTAGCAACGTCGCAGTTATCATTGCCGCTGAAACAGAATTATCTGTACATCAACTACAGCAAAGATGGAATTTGCCTTGGCAAGTTAAAGAAGGCTTACTCGCCGAAGAAATTTCTTTACCCAACGAACAGCAAACTCAACTAGAAACCATCGTCAAAGATAGCCTCCATCACCCCGTAGAAATCGGCGAATATGTCAGCCACATCGCCAACATCATGGCAAGTCGCATTTCTGCTTTGTGGAACTTTACCGGGCCAGCATTTACGATGACGGCGGGCGAAAATTCTGCCCTCAAAGCTTTAGAAGTCGCACAAATGCTACTAGCTGCTGGAGAAGTCGAAGCTGTAGTTGTTGGTGCAGTTGACTTGGCTGGCGGTGTAGAAAACGTCTTACTGCGAAGCCAAATGGCTAAGGTGAATACGGGTATCAATACCTTGAGTTACGACCAAAAGGCAGACGGCTGGACAGTAGGCGAAGGTGCGGGTGCAGTTGTTCTCAAACGTCATGACACCGCCCTAGAAAATGCGGAACGCATCTATGCAGTAATTGATGCCGTTAGCATCGGACAAGCTAATTCCACCGTTGTTGATGGCGAAACTATCAGCCAAGTCTGCAAACAAGCTTTCGATATTGCAGGTATCCAACCCACAGAGGTAAACTACCTGGAAGTTTGCGGTAGTGGTATTCCCCAAGAAGATGCAGCAGAAATTACAGGTTTATTGCAAGCTTATCCGCCAGTAGGAGATGGATTGCACTGTGCAATTGGCAGCGTCAAAGCAAATATCGGTCACACCTACGTTGCTTCGGGAATTGCCAGCCTGATTAAAAATGTTCTTTGTCTGTATCACAGGTACATACCCGGTACTCCCAACTGGTCTGGTGTGAAAACGCCGCAAGTATGGGAAGGCAGTCCTTTCTATGTGGCTACAGAATCAAGACCTTGGTTTTTAGGCAAAAACGCTAAATCGAGGGTTTCAGCACTTAATAGTATTGGCTGTGATGGCAGTTTTGCTCATGTCATCTTATCGGAAGAAGGTAGCCAAGAAGAACGTAGCAGCCGATATTTAGAAGAAAAACCTTTTTGTCTTTTCCCCATCCCGGCTGATGATAGTTCAAGTTTATTTGCGGCTTTAGATAACTTCCAAAAAGCCATCGAAAATTCCGCTTCTTTAAAAGCAACTGCCAGCCAATATTTTGACAACTTTCAAAAACAATCGGCGGCAAAATATGTCCTATCAATTACAGGACGCAACCAAAAAGAATTACTCAAAGAAATCGAATCTGCGCGTAAAGGTGTAAATAACGCTTTTGAACGTGGAGGAGATTGGCAAACTCCTGTTGGTAGTTATTTCACATCTAAACCACTGGGTAAACAAAGTGAAATTGCTTACATTTATCCGGCAGCCGTCAATTCTTATCTTGGTATCGGTCGCACACTGTTTCGCTTATTTCCAAGAGTCTACAATGACTTAATGGTTAAAAGTATTTACAAACGCGCTGCTGATGTTGAACCCCTAGTTTTTCCTAGAAGTTTGAAGAAATTAACTACTAGGGAATTAGAAACATTAGAAAAGCGATTGCTAGATGATTCTCTAGCAATGTTTGAAGCCGAAATGTTTTGCACCAGATTACTCACCACGATTATTCGTGATGATTTTCAAGTTAAACCCAAATATGTTTTTGGGTATAGCTTGGGTGAAACAAGCATGATGGTCGCCCAAGGAGTTTGGAGCAATTTTTATGAAGGTAGTAGCAGCTTCAACTCATCAGCTTTATTTGGCGATAGATTATCCGGGCCGAAAAATGCTGTGCGTGAGTATTGGGGACTACCAAAAATTTCCTCAGCTTCCGACAATAATCTTTGGGGTAACTATGTTTTAATGGCTAGCCCAGAGCAAGTAAGGGAATGTCTAAAAAATGAACAGCGTGTTTACTTAACTCAGATTAATACACCGGAAGAAGTATTAATTGCTGGCGAACCAGCAGCTTGTCAGCGAGTTATAAAAGCCTTGGGATGCAATGCTTTCCCGGCTCCCTTCGACCATGTGATTCACAGCGAAACGATGCGTTCTGAATATGGTGAATTGGTGAAATTAAACACATTACCATCACAAAATATTCCTGGCGTTGTATTTTATTCTGCTGCTGAATATCAACCAATTAAACTTGAGAGTGGCGAAATTGCTCGTAGTATTGCTACAGGTCTTTCTCAACAATTAGACTTTCCCAGATTAGTTAATCGCCTCTACGCTGATGGTGCCAAAATATTCATTGAAGCTGGTGCAGGTAATGTCTGTTCTCGCTGGATTGATAAGATTCTCCAAGGTAAAGAACACATTACAGTATCCCTAAATCGTAGAGGTATGGATGACCATACTGCTTTTGTCAAAGCACTGGCAAAACTGGTTAGTCACCAGGTAGATGTTGATTTATCGCCACTATATAGTGTTGTACAAACTACCAATCAAAGTAAAGCAACTCTGAGAACTGTAACCTTAGGCGGACAATCAATTACTGATAGCATTTTGACTGAAGATAACCGCCAAATATTTGGGAATTTAGTTGAGAAATATAAAGGCGATCGCCCCAAAATCCACCCTCAAATTTTACCCGACTCCTCATTAGAAATTTCCAGCGAAATATCCTCCCAAACAAGTAATGCCAATCACATCCCACCCTCACCTCTCCAACCTGAAAAAGTTGCACTGAAAAATATCATTAATAACGGTTTTGAATTTAAAGAAGAAGTAAAATCTTCTGAGTCAACCGCAATTGAACAAACAACCACTCAACCTCAATTTTCCCCGCCAACCACCACTCGGAAACTTCGTAGAATCATCCAAATGTCAGATTTAAATAAGTCTCAGTATCAAAAACTCAACGCTAACAATTCAAAGATAACTAAAGCACACACAGCCTTCCTACAAGCCAGACAAGAATTTAGCAAGCAAATGAGTGAAATCATCCAACTCCAATTAGCCTGCGCCCAAAACTTACTCGACGAAGAATCCAAATAAAGAAGGCAGAAGGCAGGAGGCAGAAGGCAATTAGTGAGGCGCAGCACCACACTAATTGCATCCAACTAAAAAATCTCATCTCTCAAACTCTCTGCGCCTCTGCGTCTCTGCGTGACACAAATTCAAACTTTTACAAAAACCCAACTCCAACGCTAATAATTCGAGGGACAACTGCTGTGACAACCGTAGATACGGTACTAAGTAAACACGATAACGGCCTGAACTTCTCCCCTTGGTTTCCGACTCAAAACCAAATTTGGAAAGGTTCATTAGAATCTATATCTTTCGACCAACAAACCATCAAAAATAAATTGATGGTATTAGATAAACCTTGCTACGTCGTGAAAGTTGCCGGAAAAATCGGTGTCACCAACGAGGGGTATTTATCCCCTAATGAAAATGGCACAACAGCACAAGTAGAACTGTTAACATTTGTTCCACCAGTCAGAATTCAACAATTAGGAGATCCCAATTTCCTCTCCTTTCATGGCGTCAAATATGCCTACGCTACCGGTGCAATGGCTGGCGGAATTGCTTCCGAAGAAATGGTAATTGCACTCGGAAAAGCGCAAATTTTGAGTTCTTTTGGCGCAGGTGGTTTAAGTCCAGACCGTTTGGAAGCAGCCATTAAGAAAATTCAACAAGCCTTACCCCAAGGCCCTTACGCATTTAATTTAATTCACAGTCCCAGCGAACCCGCAATTGAACGCCGTGCTGTAGATTTATATCTCAAATATCAGGTAAAAACCGTAGAAGCATCTGCATTTCTAGATTTAACTCCCAACATTGTCTACTATCGCGTAGCAGGTTTGGGATTAAATGACGCCAATCAAATTGAAATCAGAAATAAAGTCATTGCCAAAATTTCTCGCCGAGAAGTTGCTACGAAATTTATGCAACCGGCGCCACCCAGAATTCTTAAAGAACTTCTGGAACAACGGTTAATTACTGACTTGCAAGCAACCCTCGCCGCTAAAGTTCCGATGGCTGATGATATCACCGTCGAAGCTGATTCTGGCGGTCATACAGATAACCGTCCCTTAGTTTGTTTGCTACCTTCTATTGTTGCTTTGCGCGATGAAATTCAAGCCCAATATCATTACCAAATACCCATTCGAGTGGGAGTAGCAGGTGGAATTGGTACCCCAGAATCAGCATTAGCTGGTTTCATGATGGGTGCTGCTTATGTAGTAACTGGTTCTATTAATCAATCATGCATTGAATCTGGCGCTTGCGAACATACCAAAAAATTATTAGCGCAAGCAGAAATGGCTGATATGATGATGGCACCAGCCGCAGATATGTTTGAAATGGGAGTCAAATTGCAAGTCCTCAAACGGGGTACAATGTTCCCCATGCGGGCGCAAAAACTATTTGAACTCTATCGCGCTTATGACTCAATTGAAGATATTCCTCTGGCAGAAAGAGAGAAATTAGAAAAACAAGTTTTTCGCAAAACTATTGCCGAAGTCTGGGAAGGAACAGCAGCTTATTTATCACAAAGAAATCCAGAAAAATTAGGCAAAGCTGTTAATAATCCTAAGTTGAAAATGGCGTTGATTTTCCGGTGGTATTTAGGATTATCTTCTCGCTGGTCTAATTCTGGTGAAAAAGGTCGAGAAGTCGATTATCAAATTTGGTGCGGCCCGGCAATGGGTAGCTTCAACGACTGGGTAAAAGGTTCTTACCTGTCTGACTCAAATAATCGCCGAGTAGTTGATGTTGCTGACCAAATTATGACGGGCGCAGCCTTTTTATATCGCATTCAAAGTTTGAAAATGCAAGGGCTACAACTTTCTAATTATTACAGTCAATATCAACCAGTTCCTTCTACATTAGTGGAGATTTAAAAATGACTTTAAAACAGTCTTTTACCGCAGCAGATATTCAGAATTTTTTGGTATCCAACTTAGCTGAGTTGCTAGGTGTTGAAACTTCTGAAATCGACATCGAAGAACATTTAGAAAACTACGGCTTGGATTCTGCCCAAGCAATGATTCTAGTAAGCAAATTAGAAAAATTACTAGGATTTCAACCATCTCCGCTGCTGTTATGGCATTACCCAAATATTGCATCGCTTTCGCAGCGTTTAGCTGAAGAAGTGCAAGAAGATTCAGCAATTCAAGATATAAAATCAGCATCTTCTAACGTCAATACTACCCCCTTGCTTTTAGATTTAGGTGCTGAGGCTGTTCTTGACCCTACAATTAATCCTGGCGGTGCTGCTAATTTACCTATAGGCGAACCCAAAAACATCTTTTTAACTGGAGGAACGGGTTTTTTAGGAGCCTTTATTATCCGGGAATTACTACAGGAAACCAGCGCAGATATCTATTGTTTAGTCCGTGCTGATAATCCTGAAGCAGGTAATACCAAACTGCAAAATAATCTCCAACAATATGCGCTTTGGCAGGAAGAATATAATTCTAGAATTATTCCTGTTGTTGGCGATTTATCTTTGCCATTGTTA
Source organism: Nostoc sp. ATCC 43529 (assembly GCA_003326205.1). Taxonomy (GTDB): domain Bacteria; phylum Cyanobacteriota; class Cyanobacteriia; order Cyanobacteriales; family Nostocaceae; genus Nostoc. The sequence goes on along the minus strand of LWTK01000105.1, from coordinate 46,050 downwards.
GGTCTAGGCTTAGAACAATTTCAAATCTTAGCTGCCAAAATTGATAGTATCTATCATAGCGGTGCTTTGCTGAATTATGTTTATCCCTACTCGGCATTGAAGGCTGCTAACGTTCTGGGAACTCAAGAAGTTTTAAGATTAGCTTGTCAAATTAAAGTCAAGCCCGTACATTACGTTTCCAGCGTTGCTGTTTTTGAATCACCTGTTTATGCTGGTCAGGTTGTCAAAGAACAGGATGAATTCAATCATTGGGAAGGTATTTATCTTGGTTACTCTCAAACAAAATGGGTAGCTGAAAGGTTAGTGAAAATCGCCCGCGACAGAGGACTTCCTGTAACTATCTATCGTCCACCTCTGATTTCTGGAGATAGCAAAACAGGCATTTGTAACACCCATGATTTTATCAATTTGATGGCTAAAGGCTGTCTACAAATGGGAAGTTTCCCTGATGTAGAATATATGATGGATATGTCTCCTGTAGACTATGTTAGTAAAGCTATTGTCTATCTATCACGCCAAAAAGAATCGATAGGTAAGGCTTTCCACTTACAACATCCCCAACCTGCGCCGTTGAAAGTTTTAGTTGACTGGATACGTTCTTTTGGTTATTCAGTTGAGATGATTCCCTACGACAAATGGCAGTCAGAGTTAATTAATAATGTGTCTTCTGTAGACAATCCTTTGTATACTCTGCGACCATTTTTACTGGAACGTTGGTCTGACGAACAACTGACTATTCCTGATTTATACCTGCAAGCTAGAAGGCCACATATTAGTTGCCAAGATACGCTTCATGCACTGGCAGGAAGTTCTATTGCTTGCCCAACTATTGACTCTCAATTGTTTATGACTTATACTGCCTATTTGATTCAAAGCGGATTCTTGAATCTCGCTTAAACGGCAGAATTTTAGATTTTGGATTTTGGATTGAATAGACTTCTTGTATAAATACTTTTTTCTCACCCAGAGGCGCAAAGGCGCAGAGAAGAGAACGCAAAGAAAGCAAGAGATATAATATTCAAAATCCAAAATTTATAAATGTCTGATACCAAGCCAATTTATACTTTAAAAGTTGAATAATAAGTATGAAATTTTACCCTTATTAAACTCTATCCTTTAATGGGTAGAGTTTTCATTCATTTGGAATTCTGATTCTTGGCTTGTGTTTACAAATGTAAATTTTAAAATTTCGCTCTTGACAAAAAAACAGTCTACAATGGTTATTGTAAATCATCAAATTTTGAATTTAGCCACTTTTGTGAGTAAGCAAAATATATCTCTATAGAGGGATGCATCTTAATTTTTCCTCATATATCAATGCTTAATTCGTAATTTAAAAGCAAATTAGAAATTCTTTTGGCTCAAGACGTTTTTCGTAGGTTGAGATATTAAGCATACTTAATTGTAGAACAAGAACCACTGTCAATGGAAAGCAGTTTAATTCAGTTGAATCCACCAATATTCTTACATGAACACAACACACCAAGGACTGAGCAAAAAAACTGCTCTTATTACTGGGGCAGCAAGTGGAATTGGCTACGAATTAGCGTATCTTTTTGCTGCTGATAATTACAATCTTGTCTTAGTAGATAAAAATGGGCTAAAGCTAAGAGAAGTTGCTGAGAAATTCGAGTCAAAATTCGGAAATTTCGTCAAACCTATTGTCAAAGATTTATCTATATCAACCTCTCCAGACGAGATTTTCACGGAGTTGCAACAAGCCGATATTCAGGTTGATGTACTGGTAAATAATGCTGGATTTGGTACTTATGGTTTATTTCATGAAACAAGCCTAACTGCTGAATTGGAAATGCTACAGGTAAATTTGGTGTGTCTCACCCATTTAACTAAGCTATTTCTCAAGGATATGGTTAAGCAAGGTGAAGGCAAAATATTAAACGTCGCTTCGGCTGCTGCTTTTCAACCAGGCCCTTTGATGGCGGTTTATTTTGCGACTAAGGCTTATATCTTATCGTTTTCTGAAGCGATCGCCAATGAATTAGAAGGCACAGGTGTCACTGTGACAGTTCTTTGCCCAGGTTCCACAGAATCAGCCTTTCATCAAAGAACGGGAATGGCAGACTCTAAGATGCTTAAGGGTAAGAGAATGATGGATGCCCAAACAGTAGCCGAAATCGGTTATCGCGCCTTAATGAAAGGCAAAACCATTGTCATCCCTGGTTTTATCAATAAACTACTAGCAAAAAGCGTCAGATTTGTACCTAGAAAATTGGTGACGAAAATTGTCAGAAGTATGCAGGAAGAGAAATAGGCAGAGGAGCAGGGGAAGCAGAGGAGCAGAGGAGAATAACTAATGACCAATGACCAATGACTAATGACTAATGACTAATATCAATATTGCCAACATTTTAAATTCCAGCCAAAATTTGCTACAGCAACAGCAGAAACATAATTATTAGCAGGTACTAATTCAAAAAGACTCCAGTCTTCAGATATCTGTAATTTGGCTGGTTCTGTGGGAGTGAGAAAAACTTCAACTTCCTCTAATTGGGATAGTCCATCTCCGGTTGCTTTTAAATAAGCTTCCTTGCAAGTCCAGTAACGAAAAAATGCCTCTTGCTGTTGGTTTGAAGAAAGCGATCGCAACATTTCATATTCTCTCGCTAAAAAGAAGCGTTTGGCAAGAGCCTCCAAATCTGAAACCGGACGAATATATTCTAAATCTACGCCAATTTCGCGCTGACAATTCACCGCACACAAACCTAATTCTTGGGAATGAGACAAGTTGAACTTCAGTCCACTCTTTGCGAATGTCTCTGCTAATACTGGTTTGCCACGCTGTTGATAATTAAACTTAACTTCTGATGCCTGAATACCCAAGTAACGGCCTAATATACTTCGCAGAATACCACGCCCAGCGATGAAACGCTGTCGATGTTGCGGAAAATGAAATCGTTCAGCGCGAGTAATTTCGTCACTAGAAAGCGTCTCTCTCAAATTTTGTAGCTGTAGTTCTGGTTGGTCAAGGTTTATACGCCAGACATGAATTTCATCCGGTAATAAAGTTAAATCTGTCGGTGCAGGTAGCCAAAGATGATGGGTAGCTGTCATTGAGTTAGAAAGCCAAGATAGTTATAGTTTAGTAGTTTATTTAGCAATACTATACTAATGCGCTGGGACAAAGCGATCGCTTTGCAGCTTTGTAACTAACCGCGCTCAAAAAATTACGCGCTTGCTATCTTCAGTCTTTAGGAAATTTGCAATTTAAAGATATATGAACTATTTATATTTCAGCAAAATTTTCAATCCACTTCAGGGTATATTCCTACAAAGTGAGCTTAGAGAAAGTTTGGTCAAAGAAAATCGTTTTTTAATTTCTAGCCACAAGTAATAGTCAACAAATTTTTATTTCAAAAAATTAAATATAAAACCGAAAAAATAAATAGTACGAGCGACCGCCCTCACTACATACACCAAATTTCAAGAAGCGTGAAGTATGTCATCTAGGTTAAAAAGCTAGGTGCATACCCTATTAGCGCAGCCTAACGTAGCTCATTCTAACTCCTCAATTATGCTTTAACTACGCCTGTCATTCCTAAAATCTGCCAGAGGAGTTATTAAATGTTAATCTAGGCTGTAAACACAACTACTTAATACTGAGTTATAGTAGCTGCAATCCCTTTTATTGAAGAATTTCATTATTTATAGCTCTAAATTTACTTACTATTTTTATGACTATAGATATACGATGCTTAATTCAACGTTAAATCTTCTGAAAGAGGATACGTTAAAACCCTTGACAGAGAATAGCAAATTATCTTTTGGTTACAACATTAGCTATTACAGTTCCAAGGAAATTACGAATCATGTCTGCAATTATTGTGACAGAACCTAAATTTTACAATGGTCAGATAGTAAGTTTTATAGGTGGAGAAGGCGTTATTAACAACTACCGATTTGAGTCGGGTAATTGGGAATATTGGGTGCAGATGTCTATGGGGTCAGAGCCACAAATGGGTCGGGTTGGTTATGAAACCATGATTTTGCTATCTGAACTAGATATATTCACTGGTAAATAATTTTTCTCATAAAGTGTTAAATCTGGAACAAAAAAACCTTGCCAAAGCTTGTTAAAAATCTATTAGAACTACTTTTTTGAAAGATAGTGAGGATGAATGATCGCTAATTTGGGATATCTTGGATTTTTTGTAGTGCTACTAACAGCCCTACTATCAGCAATTAAGCAAATGAGCGTTGCTTTGGATGAACTAGATATTGAACGCTTTACTCTCTGGACAGGTATTGCTTCTGTTATTGCTGGTATACCAACTATATTATGGTAGTTTCTGAAGGCAATAGGCAATAGATGTTTTTGAGAAAGGATTTAGAACTGCGATATCGCAATACTTTAGTATTGTGTTTTTGGCAATTTTAGTGTAAGTCTTAAACCTCAAAAACGAACATACCAGCCCTTAGCATTCACTCTCTTAATCTTAGACAGTGGGCTGTTTAAAAACTAAATACAGTCACTTTTTTTCAGGCAATACGACTACATCCGTTGATTATTTTAGCTTGGTAGAATCTCGTCTCATTTACTACCGTGTTCGCTTTTGTTTCAACCATTCTAAAATTCGATTCCATGCCCACCAAATGTCAGGGTCTTTTAATTGCCGCTGGCATTGTTTACTACTTATATAACCAACATGACCGCCGTATTGAGTGAGTAACAAATCTATTGCTTGATTATTATCGCAAGCTGCTTGCAATTCTGGTACGATCGCTGGATCAAAAAGTGGGTCATCGGCAGCATAAATAATCAAAGTTGGTTTTGAGATTTGCGGCAATATTTTTAAAGCACTACTAGCTTGGTAATATGCTTCCACAGAAGAAAAGCCTAGCCGATTAATTACCAATTCATTATCAAAACCCCAGATACTATTCGCCCGTTCAATTGCCTCAGGGTCAAAGCTTCCGGGATGTAGATCGTGTAGTCGCCACGCCAATTTTTTTAAATCCCGCGCAATTCCCGCTTCTATATATCTACCGAAAGGTTTTGTAACTAGATAAGATAGCGATCGCTCTGAATCCAAACTCGGACAAATCACCATACCACCGCCAATATCGCTATCTTCTAACCCTAAATCTCCATTTTCCCTAATTACTTCCCCTGCAACTTTTACCCCCCACAGCGCTAATTGTCCTCCCAAAGAAAACCCTGTAAACCAGAATTCTCCCGGACAACCCATAGCCTTAGCAGCCGCAGCAATGCGAACATAATCTTCCCCCTCATAAAGACCATCGGAGGTTAGAGTCGGAGATAATTCGGCTGTTTTGCCGTGGGCACGCCAATCAAACAAAACTACAGCATATCCTTGAGCGAAAGCCTTACGTCCTAGCGCCCTCAAATACCATTGAGTTTCTAACTCTCCCGTAATCCCATAAGTGCCGATAATCGTACTATGAGCATTTTCCGGGATGGCAACCAAGCCAAAAATTGGCACACCTTGGCTGCCAATAAAGATTTGTTCGTGATAAGACGGTTCAGGATGTTGAATTGTAGTTTCCCAATAACGTCTTCCCCACAAAGCAGTGTGTACAGTCATCATCACACCATTTTGTAAAAACCAAGACGGATTGTAGGAGGGAGTATAACACATCATAGACTATAGGATTTCGTAATATTTGAGTCTTGATTTCACCGTCATTTAATCTTAATATTTATGTAAGATTTAAAATCTTTTTTAGAAACGATTCAAAAATCTTTGTATCTATCAAAGGTTCTTATTTATCCTTAATAAGTAGTAATAATTTTTTAAGAATGCCGAGGATTCTTGTCATAGACGATGACCCAGCGATTTCAGAACTAGTTGCCGTCAACTTGGAAATGGCTGGCTACGATGTTAGTCAAGCTGAAGACGGCATCAAAGGTCAAGCGCTGGCCCTCCAGCTACAACCAGACTTGATCATGCTCGATCTGATGCTGCCGAGAGTAGATGGATTTACAGTTTGCCAACGCCTGCGCCGGGACGATCGCACTGCCGAGATTCCCGTGTTAATGTTGACGGCCTTGAGCCAAACTCAGGACAAGGTAGAAGGCTTTAATGCCGGCGCAGATGACTACCTCACCAAGCCTTTTGAAGTTGAAGAAATGCTAGCGCGGGTGCGGGCACTTTTGCGGCGTACCGACCGCATTCCCCAAGCAGCCAAACACAGCGAAATCCTCAACTACGGCTCACTTACCCTCGTTCCCGAAAGATTTGAGGCGATATGGTTCAACGAAACAGTGAAATTGACTCACTTGGAATTTGAGCTACTTCACTGCTTGCTGCAACGCCACGGTCAAACAGTTTCCCCCAGCGAAATCCTCAGAGAAGTTTGGGGCTACGATCCTGATGACGACATTGAAACCATTCGCGTCCATATTCGTCACTTGCGAACCAAGCTAGAACCAGATCCCCGCCATCCCCGCTACATCAAGACAGTGTATGGTGCTGGATACTGTCTTGAGTTACCGAGTATACCTCCAGCCGCCGAGGGAGCCTCCGCAACAGTAGTGGAATGAAATCACGGCAGTAGTTTTAAGTAGTGAGATTTTCCAATTTGTAGAGACGTTGCATTGCAACGTCTCTATATTTTTAGTAATCCTGGAGATAAATGGTATAAAAATTGCAGCATACATTGGTGACTGGGATGATAGGTCAAATTCTCGGTGGACGCTACCAAATTCTCGAACAAATTGGTAAAGGTGGATTTGGAATTACTTTCACAGCCATTGACACCGGACGACCAGGGAAGCCTCAATGTATCGTCAAGCAGTTTAAACCAATGTCCAGCGACCCATACACTTTGCAAGTTGGCAAAAGATTGTTTGACACCGAAGCCCAAAAGCTAGAACGGTTAGGACACCATGACCAAATCCCCCGTCTGTTGGCATTTTTTCAAGAAAACCAAGAATTTTATTTAGTACAGGAATATATAGAAGGTCACGATTTAACTCAAGAATTAATCTCAGGTGAACAACTGAGCGAACCTATAGTCATTAGACTTTTACAAGAGATTTTAGAAGTTTTAGCTTTTGTTCATCAACAGAACTTAATCCATCGGGATCTCAAGCCCTCGAATATTCTTCGCCGTCGCTCTGATGGGAAAATTGTTTTAATAGATTTTGGTGCAGTTAAAGAAGTTACTACGCAGGTTGTAAATCTTCAAGGAAAGACCGTTGCTATTGGCACTCCTGGTTATATGCCTGGCGAACAGGCAAAAGGTCAACCTACTTTCGCCAGTGACATTTATGCAGTGGGAATTATTGCCATTCAAGCATTAACGGGGATAAATCCTTATCCAGCAGGACTACCAACAGATTCAAAAACAGGGGAGATTGTTTGGCGCGATGCCTACGGCGGTAAACTACGCACTCAAGTTAGCGCTAAACTAGCAAATATCATCGATAAAATGGTGCGCTATGACTACCGCCAGCGTTACCAGTCAGCAAATGAAGTATTGCAGGCTCTCAAAAGGCTATCACCGAAAGTGCGATCGGGGAAACTTTGGCTAAGTGTGGGTATAGCAGCCGTAATTATTCCTCTAACTTTGTGGATTTTATCTAAAATTATTCATCCCCAACCTAGTTTTGAAACTTACAATGAGGCTAAGTCTGGCATCAAAATTAAATATCCTTCAAACGACTGGCAACCAATTGAGCCAAGCAGTAACTTTGACACTGAGGTAGTTAAATTCATTCCTAAAAATCAAACTCAAGCAGATTCTTGTCCTGTAGCGATCGCAATTGATGTAAATGACTTATCTGGGCAATTGTTATCTTTAGAAGAATCTAGAAATTTGGCAGTGCAAAAAATTAAAAATATTAATCCAAATTCCGAAATCACAGATGATTCTCAACCATCAACAACGCTATCAAAGTTCAAAGCTTATAAGTTAACTTATACTCGCCAAGAAGAACAATGTCAGTTGAAAGTGATGGAAATTGGCACAGTCAGAAATGGCAAAGCCTATTTTATTACTTATACAGCAGAAGAAAAAGAATATAATAAGTATTTAGAACTTGCAGAAACAATGATTAATTCATTTGAAATTCAGGTTCCATAAAACTAGTAATTTTCAGGTAAAGGTTATGGCAACAGTATCAAGATGAAATTACTGAAAACTCTTAAAATTACAAATACTTTGCGTACCTCTGCGCTAACCTCCGTGTTCCTTTGCGTTTAAAAAGCTACGATGCAAATGTTTTTAAACGCAGAGGAGCGCAGAGTCAAACGCAGAGTTACGCAGAGGTTTGACTGCTGATTTGAGTGGCCTGTTCAAATTGAGAGTAGGAAACTATCGGGTTATTTATTCCTTCGATATTGAAGCTTTATTAATCACGATTCACAAAATTGGACATCGCCGAGATATTTATAATTAATCGGGTTTTATTAAGGGAACAGCAGAAAATAGCTACTCAGACAGCCGCCAAATTTTGATAGTCGCATCATCACTACCACTAGCTAAAGTTCTGCCATCCTGGCTCAAGGCGACTGAATTGACAAGATTAGAATGACCTTTGAGGGTACGCATTTCTTGCCTTGTAGCGACATTCCAGATTTTGATAGTCTCGTCTGCACTACCACTAGCTAAAGTTTTGCCATCTGGGCTAAAGGCGACTGGACCAACCGAATCAGAATGACCATTGAGCGTACTAATTTCTTGCCCTGTGGTGAGGTTCCAGATTTTGATAGTATTGTCCCTACTACCACTAGCTAAAGTTCTGCCATCTGGGCTAATGGCGACTGACCAAACCACATCAGAATGACCATTGAGGGTACGAATTTCTTGCCCTGTGGTGAGGTTCCAGATTTTGATAGTTTTGTTCCAACTATTACTAGCTAAAGTTCTGCCATCTGGACTAAAGGCGACTGAATTAACCGCATAAGAATGACTATTGAGGGTACGAATTTCTTGCCCTGTGGTGAGGTTCCAGATTTTGATAGTATTGTCCCTACTACCACTAGCTAAAGTTCTGCCATCTGCGCTAAAAGCGACTGAATCAACCGTAGAAGAATGACCATTGAGGGTACGAATTTCTTGCCCTGTGGTGAGGTTCCAGATTTTGATAGTGGAGTCCGAACTACTACTAACTAAAGTTCTGCCATCTGCGCTAATGGCGACTGAACTAACCCAATCAGAATGACCATTGAGGGTACGAATTTCTTGCCCTGTGGTGAGGTTCCAGATTTTGATAGTCTTGTCCAAACTACCACTAGCTAAAGTTCTGCCATCTGGGCTAATGGCAACTGACAAAACTCTTCCTTCTTTGTATGAATTATTGCTGAATGAATTATTGCCAAGTTCAATCACCTTTTGAGAATGACCAATCAGAGTCCTCACTAGAGTAAACTTAGCGGCTGATGGCGCGTTAACCACTGGCGGCTTTGGTGCTGGCGCGGTTGCTACCGGAGGATTTTGAGGCTTTGGAGTCGGCGTAGTTGAAACTGGTGGCTTTGGTGCTGGTGGAGTTGCCATCGGCTGCACAGATGGCGCAAGACTTAAATAAGTCTTCAAGGGAATGCCCAACACAGTAGTAGCATTCGTGTCTGGGCGAGTTTTAGCGCGTCCGTGAATCCCAACTAATTTACCCTGTTCATCTAGTATTGCTCCCCCACTCATCCCTGGAAAACCACCTATGTCGTAAATAAAAGCATAACCATCTTTTGGCTTTGACTCCAGACGGGAAATTGCTCCCCTACGAAAATCAATGTCTGATGTTCCTTGAGGATAACCCGCTACAGCAATATCTGTTCCTAATGCTACTTGGTCAGAATTGCCCTTTTCGGCAACACGGTAATTTACATTGCTCGTAAACTCAAATACAGCTAAATCAACTCCTGGAAATCGTTTGACTTGGCTGTGATTGAATTTATACTGCTGACCATCTGGTGTATGGACGGTGTAGTTACCTTCGAGTTGGACTACGTGCCAGTTAGTCACCACAGTATAAACATTACCTTGACGCTCAATAATCACCCCTGAGCCACTACTTGCACCATCAATGCGGACTGTAATTTGTCGAGCAATTTCAGCAATTTCTGAGGGTGTCAACGCTGTAGCGGCTGGTTGCACTATGACGATCGCTGTACCCAATAATAATGCCGCTAGTCCACCAGTAACCCTCATAATTGATTCCCCTGATGATTTTGCAATACTTCTTTTATAATTAGTACAGACATACTAAAACGGGTAATTAGTTTATCTGAGTTTATTTATTATTCTTATAATAAATATCATTACTGTACTTATAAGTATTGCAGGAACTTTTGTGTATCTCTAAGCAAGCGATCGCCCCAAAGATTTTCTTTGAGAAATTCTATATTGCCATAGCGCTTATCGATACTTAGCGCCTGTTTTCCTAATGTCAAACCTTGTTGGCGTAAGCGTAGCTCGCCGGAGGCATCGCCTTTAGTATAGAGTGCCACTGCCAATGCAAATAAAGATTTTGCATCTGGCTTATCGGTAGATACAGATTTTTTCCATTCTTGAATAGCTCCTTCGAGATCATCTTTCTCATATTTACCTAGGCCAATTTTAAAAGAAAATGTGGACTTAAGAGCCTCTAATTGAGACTCGAAGTCTTCAGGTGATGTTGATATTGATGAGTCAATATGAGCCGCCTGATTCAATTGTGCAATTGGATCTAGCGAGGGATTGACTGATGGCGCAAGACTTAAATAAGTCTTCAACGGAATCCCGAAAACAGTAGTAGCATTTGTATCTGGGCGAGTTGTAGCGCGTCCGTGAATGCCGACTAATTTACCCTGCTCATCTAGTATTGCTCCTCCACTCATCCCCGGAAACCCACCTATGTCATAAACAAAGGCATAACCATCTTTTGGGTTTGTCACCAAACGCGAAATTGCACCCCTACGAAAATCGATGTCTGATGTTCCTTGTGGATAACCTGCTACAGAAATATTTGTACCTAATGCTACTTGGTCAGAATTGCCCTTTTCAGCCACACGGTAATTTTGATTACTAGTGAACTGAAACACCGCTAAATCAACACCGCGAAGTTGTTTTACTTGGCTGTGGTTGAAAGTGTATTTTTTGCCGTCTGGTGTCTGTACTGTGTAGTTACCTTTGAGTTGGACTACGTGCCAGTTAGTTACAACAGTATAAACATTGTCTTGACGCTCAATAATTACCCCAGAGCCAGTACTTGCGCCATCAATGCGGACTGTAATTTGTTGAGCAATGTCAGCAATTTCTGAGGGTGTCAACGCTGTAGCGGCTGGTTGCACTATGACGATCGCTGTACCCAATAATAATGCCGCTAGTCCACCAGCAACCCTCATAATTGATTCCCCTGATGATTTTGCAACAATTCTTTTCTAATCGGTACAGCCATACTAGAACGGGTAATTAGTTCCTGCAAGTGGGCTTCGGGTTGAGAACCATCTTGATAAACTTCCGGTGTCTCCCAAAGTGGATCTTTATGTAAGCTATTAATCCCCACCACTTCACCATGTATATTCAGCAATGGTGCGCCACTCATGCCTTTACGCACATCATTGGTATAGCCAATCTGGTAGCCTTGCTCTAATGCTTTGTCTAACAATAGCGTAACTTTACCAGAAGTAAAAACAAACTCAGTGTTGAAGATTTTTTTTGTTTGGGTAGACTGCTTTTGAGTAGCTAAATTAGATATAAATCCACCAACAAACACCTCATCTCCAACTTGCAAATTAGACGCATCTGGAATGTTAGCCACTGGATAAACCATATCAGGGCTACGAAACTGCAACACAGCTAAATCATTCTGCTGCAACTCGGCAATTTGCAAGACAGTAGCTTGATATACACGCCCATCTGGTGTTTGAATTTGATAGGGGGATTTACCGGCTCTCAAGACGTGAGCATTGGTGATGACTGTATAAATTTCACGTTGGCGTTGCAGTAAAGTTCCTGAACCTAGTAACTCTGGTGCGGCAATTTTGACGGTGATAGTTTTAGCTAATTTTTGCAATTGCTCGACAGAAAGGGGAGTAGGTCGCACCACTCTGCTAAACTCAACAGAAATGCTTTGCTGTTTTGATAGTGCCAAGGAAACACCACCAAGACAAATCAGCAAGCACACCAGACAAAAAATTCTACTTCTAAGGAACTTTATTGAACGCACCCCTCACCGTCTACGAGTTGCTTCACATCCAAATAAACCTCACCTTCCTCGTAGCTAAAAGCTTGACATCCACTTAAATTAATCACTGATTCTCCTACAGTCCGGCGGAAATCAACCATCTGTTGCAAAACTCTGCCGGTATCAGTTCCAGGTTTGAGAGTGACGAGAACATTTTCTTTTGTACAAGGTGTGCCTTTACGATTAGCAATGCACAAAACCGGATAACTATTGAAGTCATCTCGACTGGTGATGTAAAGTGAGCCGTTATCGTAGTAGCGTTGAAATCTGGCAGTAACAATCTTACAGCGCTCTTTGGGTGGGAATTTTTTAAAATCTTTAACTACCCAACGGATAAACGTTTGATTTCCCCGTGATGTGCGTATCTTGGTAACTGGTATACCATCTTCCTCTGTGCAAAAGAATTTGTTTCCCCCAGCGTAACTCGGATGGTTGCTTGTGGTGGTAACTACTAAAGCTGAAATCACAGAAGCTGTTGCTACCCCTGGTAATATACGAGCAAGTAACCTCAGTTGCATATATCTAAGTATTAATCACTAAAAATACTTGACACTAATAGAGCAAGCTACAACGTTAAATGAGCAATTTTTGGAAATATGCTCAAATATATCAGTAAAAATTAGGTTTTTTGATAAAAAAATTATCAAGACGGCTGGTTTTCTGCTGATCGCCCTTAACCCACAAACTTGTACCTGCAAAAACGATCGCTTTTCTCCCATCAACAAAGTAGTGGTGTGACAAGGCTACTACATCTAACTGAGACATTGAGTATTTGTAGAATGGCGATCGCTTGTGAAATTATTTTACGATAAGTAATTATTACTGCAATGGATATGCTTATCACCTCTAGTGCTTTAAGTTTAGCAACTACTTATGTATTTTCTCGGTCATTTATGCAAATATTACAGTAGCTATACTGTTGTAATTACTGTCATGTTACAAAATTAATTAAAATTAGCTGTCTAGATCCCCGACTTCTTGAAGAAGTCGGGGATCTAAATCCAGGTTAAGTAAGTGATATTCGTCTTTAGGGTGGGCAATGCCCACCCTTAATTATTATTTCAATGCCTCAGCAGTCTTCTCTTTATCCAACTTGAGAATCAACACACCCAAAGGTGGTAAACACAAATCCAAGGAATAAGGACGACTGTGCAAAGACCAATCATCTGTCCATTTACCGCCTAAGTTGCCCATATTACTGCCACCATACTTACGGGCATCGCTATTGAACAACTCAGTATAAAATCCTTTTTCCGGTACACCGATACGGTAGTGAGAATGGGGTTGCGGCGTGAAGTTGCAAACCACGATCGCAAAATCCTCAGAATCCTTGTCACGGCGGATAAAGGAAACCACACTATGGCGATTATCGCTACAGTCAATCCACTCAAACCCAGGCTCAGCAAAATCCTGGGTGTATAAAGTTGGTTCGCTGCGGTAAAGATGGTTCAAATCTTGGAAAAATGTTTTCAACTGTTGGTGCGGCTCATACTGGAATAAGTGCCACTCCAAGTCAGCCCAAACATTCCACTCACTCCACTGTCCAAACTCCATGCTCATAAACATGGTTTTCTTACCTGGGTGAGCGAACATATAAGTAAACAAACAACGCACATTCGCGAATTTCTGCCATCTATCTCCCGGCATTTTGCCAATCATATTACTCTTGCCATGCACTACTTCATCGTGCGACAAGGCCAGCATGAAGTTCTCGCTGTGGTTGTACCACATACTAAAGGTGACATTGTTTTGATGGAACTGGCGGAACCAAGGGTCCATGCCAAAATAGTCCAACATATCGTGCATCCAGCCCATATTCCACTTCAAGTTAAAGCCCAGTCCGCCTGTGTAGGTAGGCCAAGAAACCATCGGCCAAGAAGTGGATTCTTCAGCAATTGAGAGAATTCCAGGAAAATAGCTGAAGATAGTGTGATTTACTTGGCGCAGAAAATCCGCTGCTTCTAGGTTTTCTCTGCCGCCGTACTGATTGGGCAGCCATTCTCCTGGTTTGCGGCAATAGTCATTGTAGAGCATTGAAGCCACAGCATCGACACGAATCCCGTCAATGTGGTATTTGTCAAACCAAAACAGGGCATTTGCCATCAAAAAATTTCTGACTTCGTGGCGACTGTAGTTGAATACCAAAGTACCCCATTCTTTGTGTTCGCCTTTGCGGGGGTCAGCGTGTTCATATAAGTGGCTACCATCAAAGAATGCTAAACCATGACCATCTTTAGGGAAATGACCGGGAACCCAATCCACAATTACACCGATTTCATTTTCGTGACATTTGTCAACAAAATACATGAAATCTTCAGGCGTACCAAAACGGGAAGTGGGGGCATAGTACCCAGTTACTTGATAACCCCAAGAACCATCAAAGGGATGCTCGGCAATAGGTAATAATTCTAGGTGGGTGTATCCCAATTCTTTAACGTAGGGAATAAGTCGGTCTGCTAGTTCCCGATAAGTTAAAAAGCGTGCGCCTGGTTTGAGTTCGGAAACGATAACTACAGGCTCGGTTTCACCATTGGGCAGTTTAGCTGGTTCGGCACTAGAAGCGTGTAACCAAGAGCCTAAATGCACTTCATAAACAGAAACTGGACCAGTTAGGGGGTCGGTGTGACGCCGCTTTTCCATCCAGTCTTCGTCATTCCAAGTGTAAGCATCTAAATCGGTAACAACGGATGCCGTTTTTGGGCGTGGTTCCTGCTGGAAACCGTAGGGATCGGATTTTTCGTAAATGTGACCTTCAAAATTTTTGATTTCATATTTGTAATGCTCGCCCACTCCGATTTCCGGAATGAACAATTCCCAAACCCCGGTGGGGCCTTTACGCATCTGGTGTTTGCGCCCATCCCAATAGTTAAAATCTCCCAACACTGAAACATTGCGGGCGTTGGGTGCCCAAACAGCAAAATAAACGCCCTTGATGCCATTTATTTCGGTGGGGTGCGCTCCCAGTTTTTCGTAAATTCGATGATGGTTGCCTTCACTAAACAAATGCAAGTCAAAGTCTGTCAAATTGGGAGATCGGAAAGCGTAAGGGTCATAGGTGACACGCTCGTGTTCTCCTTCTTTAATCCGTAGCTGGTAGTTTGCTAGTTCTGCGGTTTCAATGGTGCATTCAAAAAAGTGGGGATGATGAACTGTTTGCATTGGGTATTCTTTGCGTTGTTCGGGAAGAATTACCCATGCTGCACTTGCATTTGGTAGGTACGCTCGCACAGCCCAGGCAGTTTTGCCATCTTGTTCTATGGGATGGGAACCTAGTATTTCAAAAGGATCGTGATGTTGATTCCAAACGATACGGTTAACCTGTTCAGGAGCGATCGTGGTCATGGACATGAAGCTACCTACGTGTAATAACGTGATTGACTAAACGTACTTTTTTAATATCTATATATATTCTTTACATTTATTTGCAAATTTGTCGCCATCGTTATCCTACCTCAGAATGAATCATCTGTTTTTTGAGTGTGGGGCATTGGGCAGGGGAGGCAGGGGGCAGGAGGTAGGAAGCAGGGAAAACTAATGACCAATGACTAATGACCAATGACTAAATATTTAAAAATGGGAAAAACTGGAGTAAAGTTTTACGTATGCGAAGTAAAAAAATCTGATCGCGAATTTTAGGGTCTAGTTTTGGCGGTGGTGCCTGTTGCAGCTGTGCTTCTAACTGGGCATATTCGGCAGCAGTCAGGAATTTGCCATCGATAGGCGATCGCCCTTCTATGATAATCTGTGTCCGCAATATCTCTTCTGGTATATCTTCTGGTGGTGGTAATGCTATTACTGGCGATCGCCAATAGCTACTTAGCAAAAATAATGTTGTAGTAATTACAAATATTAGCAGTAATTTTACTATATTTTTGACTTTAACTTTCATCATCACTCGAACTGCATTTACAACGCAGCATGAAAATATGTTTTGCTGACACCCCATGTTAATAAAAATCTGGCAATATCAAGAGACATTACCAGGCCTGATTTTTTGATACATTATGAATTATTTTGCCCTTCCTAAGCTCAGTAACCTCAGCTATTCCACACCAGGTCTTTTATTTTCTGCATGGTTAACTGGTGCTTGACCAAGCTCTGATCATGCATTACAAAAATATACTGAAAATTCAAAAATGCTGAAATTGGTTGATAGGCTTTGTCATTTGAGTAAATGTTTAAGAAGCCTGGGTTTCAGGCTTCTTAAATGACCATACCATCTTATACTCCTACGGTGAAGCAAGCTAAGCGGAGCATCTCCGTTAGGAGAAGGGTACAGAACTGGGAATTTTGAATTTTGGGAGAAGTTGGAGATAAGGCTTCCTTAAATCTCAACTTCAGTGATTGTGTCTACTCTACAAATAAGTGAGCTAGACCAGCATTTTCCACATAAGCTTTACAAGGCTACACAATAACACACAGCTGCGGGTTTTTGTGTGAACTCGATTGATTCAAGTTATGTGGTGAGTAGCTTTTTCAGTAAGCTATTCTCGGCTGATTTTAACTCTATTTCAGAGTGCCTTATTTAGGAGTAGCAGTCGGGGTAGCGGTAGTAGCTGGGGTAGTAGCTGGGGTAGGAGCAGTAGTAGCAGGTGCATCTGTTGGTTCACCTGGAGTTGGAGTAGCAGTACCGCCGCCGCCTTCACCACCACCTTCACATGCTCCGAGCATTGCAGCCAGACTTAACATTAGAGCCAAACCGAAGATTTTTGTTTTCATAACTCCTCTTTCACCAATTGTGGCTAGAAAAATTTTTCGCCTGTTGAATACGATACCGTATTTATTGCTTTTTTTTAAATGCTGTAAGATTACATACTTAAAAAAAACAACCCTTTGGGGTATTGTTTTTCAAATTAGGTAGCATACAGCCATTTGATTAGTTTTTCTGAACTCACCAGCAAAATACAAAGCTTTAAATTTTTTTTGTCAATTGAGCTATCATAGCAAAAAATTTTATCTTTCAGAATTGAGGAGTCAGCCGTCAAAATCACAAATGTATTGCACTATTGACTTAGTAAATATCGCAGGGAACAGGTAATAGGCAATAAGCAACAAGCTTGAAGATCTGTTGTTTTTGCGGGTTGAGGCTTGGTTTTTGCCCTAAACTATGTTGCAAATGCGATAAATACAGAGGTTGAAAATTCCCTCCAAATCTAGAATTGGCAAGTATACGCTAAACTTTAGTATCAAAAAATACTTTTAATATTCTGATTCTCTGAAATTGTGAGCGGTGGAAGTTGCTCGCAACTTTTGTGTGAATTCTGGAATGTTTTTGATTTTTTTCACAGAGTATTGCACCTTACTGCCCTCCGTTGCCATACTTTAGGTGCGATATATCTAAACAGCAAGTTATCTAGTTTATAATCGCTGATTGCAAACATTGGAATATTTAGAGGATGCAAACATTGATATAGCTAGCTATTAGAACATTTAAAAAGGTGTAGTCTGTTATGTGTGTTTATTGCATAAAGGGTATTCTAAGCTCAGGAAAAATAGACAATCAATTGAAAGTACAGTATTTTTCATCTAAAAAAATTTATGGTTGTTGCTCGTAAATCAACTGTTTCTACAAAGGGTACTGGGTTTTGGCGAGATTCAATTCTTTCTTTGGGTAGGCGACGACGTTCTGCGCCTCTGGAGTCAACAGCGCAGAGTGATTCTATACCTATTATCCAAGCTGCACCAGTATCTTCTGTTAGAAGAAAGCGTTCCTCAAAAAAATTATCGATTTCTTCCACAAATGAGGCAGTTACGCCCAAATTGCCCAAAGAGTTGGGCAAACAACAACTGGCAAATTTGAACGACCAGTCAAATCAAGCCAGCAAGAGTCCGGAGGTAGGTTTTCTTGGTTTTCCCATCATGCCTGGTTCTGGAGCAACACCATTATGGCTGCTGCGTCTATACACTTTTCATCGTTATTCGTCAGTTTTGGCATTTTTGTTAGTAGCAGCGACACTTGCAGTTTATGGTTGGACAGTGTATTCTCAAGAGCTTTGGAGTCAGTCATATCGCAGACTGCAAAATCTCCAACGTCATGAGCGGCTCTTGACAACAACTAACGCGACGCTGACAAACAAAATGGCGCAGGAAGCAGAACAGTCAAGAACAGGGCTGGTATCGCCAACTCCTGAAGGAATGATTTTCTTACCTCCAGCATCTTCTAACTCTGAACCAGCATCGCCTAACACAAAACCAAATCCCCAAAGCCAACAACAAACACTCCCGCCGCTGGGATATTAAGGGGACTGGGCATTGGGCATGGGGCATGGGGAGACAAGGAGACTACGGGACAAGGGGGATAACTAATGCCCAATGTCCAATGACTAATGACTAATGACAAAGGACAAACCCAATGCAAAAGTCACCAGGCAAAACAAAATTCACAAAGTTTCGTACTTCAGGATTCACAAGGCGACAGAGGCGTTCTAAACGAGGTATTTTAGGAAAATTTGCGTCTCATATCCAAGAGCAAACATCAAATAGCAAGTCCCGACTGTTTATAGTGTGGGGCGTGTTAATAGCAGCTGGGTTGGGATTGGCTGTTAACTTACATAACCTACAAATTATCCGGGGACCAAAGTTAACACAGTACGCACGAAACCAGCAAATGGTAAATTTGCGACCTTTTATGCCCCGTCGTCCGGTGGTAGATCGCAATAATAATTTGTTGGCGATTGACCGTCCTGTGTATACTTTGTACGCTCATCCCAAATTGTTTGATAAGTCCAATGAAGAGATAGCAGAGCAACTTTCCCCGATATTGGCGAAAGATGCTCCTGAATTGGTGAAGACTTTTGAAAGCAAAAAAAGTGGGATTGTACTTGCTCCAGCGATACCGGAAGAAATTGTCGATCGCATCACCTCTTTGCGCTTAAATGGTTTAGAACTGATTCAAAAATACTCGCGATTTTACCCTTCAGAGGATTTGGCTGCTGATGTGGTGGGCTACGTGAATATTGACCGTCGCGGTCAGGCGGGTGTGGAATACTCTCAAGAAAAGTTGCTAGAACGTTCTGTGCAAACGGTACGCCTCAGTCGAACAGGTACTGGCGCATTGATGCCAAATCATGCCCCTGAAGGTTTTTTAAATTTTGATGATTTGCGACTGCAACTGACTATTGATAGCCGTTTGCAACGAATTGCCCGCACTGCCCTTAAACAAAAGATGGACGAGTTTCAGGCTAAACGTGGGGCAGTAATTGTGATGGACGCATTGGATGGTTCTTTACTTGCCTTAGTTTCTCAGCCGACTTATAACCCTAATGAATACGGCAAAGCGAATATTTCACTGTTTAAAAACTGGACGGTGGCGGATCTTTACGAACCGGGTTCTACCTTCAAGCCTTTAAATGTGGCGATCGCTCTGGAAAATGGTGTCATTAAACCAGATGATGTGTTTAATGACTCCGGTTCTATTCGCGTAGCTAATTACACCATCAAAAATGCGATGAACAATGGTTATGGGCGGATTAGTATCGCTCAAATCTTGCAAAATTCTAGCAACATTGGTATGGTGCAGATGATCCAACGATTAAAGCCCGCAATATACTACAACTGGCTGGAACGTTTGGGGCTAGGACAAAAAGTTGATACAGATTTACCTTTTGAAGTTGGCGGTCGGCTCAAAAGTCAAGAAGAATTTATCGCTTCACCAATTGAACCTGCTACTACTTCCTTTGGACAAGGCTTTTCCATGACACCAATACAGCTGGTACAAATGCACGGTGCTTTAGCCAATGGCGGTAAATTAGTTACACCCCATGTAGTCCGGGGTCTAATTGATACTAAAGGACAGATGCATGATTCGCCCGATCGCACTATACCACGCCAAATTTTCTCAGCTCCAACAGCTCAGAAGGTAGTGGAAATGATGGAAACTGTTGTGTCTGAAGGCACTGGCAAAGTATCGCAAGTTCCCGGCTATCGTATCGCTGGCAAAACTGGTACTGCCCAAAAAGCTAGTCCCAATGGCGGTTACATCAAGGGTGCGAGAATAACTAGCTTTGTAGCTATTTTACCAGTGGAATCTCCTCGCTATGTAGTGTTCGCATTAGTGGACGAACCAAAAGGAGAAAACGCCTACGGCTCTACCGTCGCCGCCCCAATTGTGAAGTCAGTGATTGAAGCGCTGATTCCTCTAGAAGAAATTCCGCCAAGTAAGGCGATGGAATGAAGGGGAGTAGGGAGTGTGGGGAGATGGGGAGCAGAGAATATTGAAGAAGGCAGCTATGCTGGAGGCAGCTATGCTGGAGGCAGAGGGCAAAAGGTTTTATTAAGAAGGGGATTCAAACCCCTCCGAAATTCGAGCGACCAAATTTTTAATTTGGTCGGGGTTTTAAACCCTTGTTCCCTTTAGTCACGCTTTTAGGTCAGGAGTCAGAATTCCATAAAAGCCAACTGAGCCTCCTGCCCTCTGCCTTTCTTCGATAACTCCTGACTCAACACTCATCAGTCAACAGTCATCAGTGAACAATCAACACTTCCCATACCCAATGCCCTGTTTGGCCAATCCCTTTCTAGACTTAATCTTTGTTTATAACCAGGGAAAGAGGTACAGAACGCTACTCGTGTGGAAACTTAGGTATTAGAGGTGAAACTGATTTCTCACTTTTGTAAGGCTACAGAAGATTCCATGCAAAGCAATATAGTTATGTTCCCAAAGCCTGGTGTTGGGGAAAAGAGTACACAAACACAAGAAACAACAGTTACTAAGTACGACCGTGCCGAGCAGCAATTTATAGAACTGCTGACAATGGAAAATTTGGACGCTCGACTAGATATAAAACCTGCAAAAGCGAATGAGTTTCAACAGACGCTTTCAATGGCAATTAGGGCTGCCTATGAAAACGATCGCTCTGATGAGCAAGCTCACCTTTTTCTTCAACGGATACTTTATCGAATTAATCGGCTAAATCTTTTTTGGTACGATGATTTGCATAATTATACCAACGAGCGATCGCTTTATTTGTACTCATGTCGCGACCAAATTGAAGCTGCTTGGCAAAAGTGGGAACTTGCACAATTCGATCTGGCTGCACTGCAACAATTGGATGCCAAACAGGCTTTAATTGAGCGTGCATCCGCTGATTTAAATCCGTCATTATCGACGAATAGTCGCTACATTCGTGAGGAATTGACTGAAAGTGGCTATCGTCACTTGCTAGCGATCGGCTCTTTTGATGGTTTGGTTGAAGCTAGTAATCTTTCCCGCGTTTTGGGCGGTGCTGCCAATGAAGTGCAATGTACGCTGGTACGAGTATTACTAGAAGAATACGGCAATGGTCGCTTATCTCGCAAGCACTCGACATTTTTTGCCCAAATGTTAGCTGAGTTTGGGATGAAAACTGAACCAGAGGCCTATTTAAATTTAGTGCCTTGGGAAGTCCTGGCTTCTACCAATCATAACTTTCTGATGACCGAGTGCAAACGCTATTTCCTGCGTTATTGCGGTGGGTTAACCTATTTTGAAGTGGCTGGCCCTGCGGTTTACAAAAATTATCTTGTGACAGCACAACGACTGGGACTCTCAGAAGTAGCAGTGGGCTATTGGGAATTACATATCAGAGAAGACGAACGCCACGGTCGTTGGATGTTAGATGATGTGGCTTTGCCTTTGGCAGAACAATATCCTAATGATGCATGGGAATTAGTGCTTGGTTACGACCAGCAAAAACTAATGAGCGATCGCGCCGCCGATGCTGTTGTGCGATCGATACGCCAGGCAGAACAAGCTGCTTTAGTCCTGTAAGAATTCCCAAAAATTAAAAATTCAAGAAGAATTCAGAATTAATTACCGGGAAACTTCAACACTTTTAGACTCCTACGAATAAGCAAGCTATATTCACCAGTCACACAGAATGTAATTGCAGAATTTTGTTTTCTTAAAAATAGCAGAGTCTTTTTAGGATTTTAATTTGGCATTATCAGCCACTTTATTCCTAATTTGCCTGCTAATTAATTTCCTTGGCAAACGTTTTGTTGCTTGCTTAAGGAGCAGTTTTTATTGCCTTTATACCAGGTAGTAGATAATTTTTCGTTCGATAAATCATACCTTATTGTTGAGTTGTAGTCAAATGAAAGACATCTTTTTTTGTCCTGAAGAATCTAATTTCTACTCTAACTGCTTAGAAAACCTTGTAATCAGAAATTGTCAAGATTACCAATCCATCGTTGAGTTTGGTTCTGGAGATGGCAGCCCTGTAATTAATTCTTTGTTGAGAAACAAATTTGATGGGATAATTCAGGGATTTGAATTAAATACTTCTGCATGGAAAGCTGCAAATTTAACCATTGATGAATACGACCTCAATGACAAATATATAATTCATAATTCATCTTTGTTTGAATCTTCTCAACACGATGCAGGTTATCTTATAGCTAATCCGCCATATCTACCTGCACCAGATAATGATATATATATGCCACTTTTATTTGGAGGCATAGATGGAGCTACAATTACTAACGACCTTTTGATGTTAGGTTATGAAAATGTCTTGGTTTTAGTATCTAGTTATTCTAATCCAACAAGTACGCTAGATGTAGCAAAAGAAAAGGGTTATTGTGTGGAAAACTTTATGATTTTACCTTTACGATTCGGCTACTATAGTTCTGAACCTAAGGTGAAAAAACACATAGAAAATTTACGTAAAAATAAAATGGCATTTTATTCTGGTGATTATTATTTTTTAGCTGGTGTTTTATTTACAAAGTGCCAAGATTGTGAAATTGATTTATCTAATGAATTAGCCCAGGTAATCACTAGTTTATAAATACATAGCAATCCTATAGGAATCATATTTGATTTTTGAAATATACGTAGTAGCGTGACAAGGCTAACGCACCAAATCCTTAAGAATGGTGCGTTACGGATTTCATCCTAACGCACCATAATTTTTGATAATCAAATACTAGTCCTATATAGCGGTTCCCAATCAAATGAGGTGCAGAAAAAGTAAGTTGAGCTATTCCGGCTTTTTGTGCCAATGTCCATCATCGCCTTTTTCGTAATCGCGCTTCACAGCACCCCAAGCAACACGAAAAGCACTTTCTTCTTCACCATACTCTTCTAGGGCGCTGTTAAAAGCAGCCCGAAATATTTCCTGGGCGTGTTTGGGTAAGTTATTTTTTACTGAATCTGGTAAATCTTCAATTTGTTGATAAGGCATAAATCATACTAAGTTCGATTAAAGTGAGTAAATTTTAAAGTGTAGTGGTGTGGCAAGCCTAAATTAATGCAAGAGAAAAATTTATTGATATTCCTGAAATCTCAATAATTCAAAAATTTCTGATGCTCTATTTTAGTCTTGTCACACCAGTAAGTGTTAAGTAAAAAATAATTTCTTAGAACAGGTACAAATTAATGAATCTCCTTAAAGACGCGATGGTGTCAAAAAGCTAAGTTTTTGAGGTTTAAAACTCGAAACACTATCCCAAAAATCAACTTGACTAATATTCACCTTGAGCAAAGCTATATTTGGTTCATCCAGTCCTTTAGGAAACCAAGTTTGAAGTTCGGGTTTCCATAGTTCTCGCATCTTGTTACGGTCTTTTACAACTTGCGAACTACCTGAAATAGAAACGAACCTTTGCTGTTCTGATGACACAAAAGTGACATTGACCTGTGGATAGTGTTCAACCTCAGTCACCTTATGAGAATCCGTGTAGGTAAAGAACCAAATTATAGCATCAGAATTAATCTCATCACTCCTTGACATCGGATAACTATGGAGGCTTCCATCGTTATCGACTGTGGTAAACATACCATAATCAATATTTTTGATTAATTCGCGCAACTTTTGAATCTGTTGTTCGTGGTCTGTAGAAGTTGTCATTGGTCGTGCTTTTTTTTGTTTGATTTTCTGGAATGTAATTTTTGATTACAGTTAGGTTGACTTTACATATGTAAAAATCATCTTTTATTATGAACTTTTTTAAGTTTAATTGCGTGAGTCTAGAGATTGAATTATACTATTAATAATTTATCTGCTGTCTCTCTATAGAAATATTAATTTAGAATGAGACTTTACTAAAAGCTCCCACTCGTTTAGTTCTATCTTTCGGCTAACTCTACAATAGCGATAGAATTTTTCAGCTTATTTCTTTAGATATAAATTTTATATTTTTTACATTCAATTAAACTTACTTTCTGTAACTTTAGACTGATGAATGCAGCTATTAATTTAACTACGCTGGGATTTTGAGATCTATCTTGTAATTCTACTTTCAGCCTGGGTTGTGAGCGGATATAGGAATCCGATTGATTTTTGAACTTATTTACGTGGTTTGCAATTGTAATAGTAGAGACACGATTAACCCTTGTCTGTATTGGAGTAGAAATTGAAGAAGGGAGAAGGCAGAGGGCAGAGGGCAGAAGGTTCAATAAGATCGGGGATTCAACACCGTACTTAATTGAGGCCACCTTTCTTGAAATTTGGTGTTCTTGTCTTAAACCCTTGAACATTCGCTCACGAGCAGAGGACACGAGTCAGAATTCCATAAAAGCCAACTGAGCCTCCTGCCCTCTGCCTTTCCCGATAAAAATTAGCTATTTGAAGAACATTTGTCGTGCAATGAAATAAAAATTAGATCAATTATGCATATTCTTTAGGTGCATTATAGGAGTAATAATTGCTGTGCTTCAAGTAATACATGCCAAAATCAAAGGGAGAGCTAGATACAAAATTAAAGAACTCTATCGTTCGGTAGATTTAAAAGAATATTTAGAGCGATCGCTCTCTGAAGATCCAGCGATAAATTATGTTTATGCTAACCCGCTAACCAGCAATATTTTAGTAAATTTTAAAACAAATATTAGTCATAATCAAATTAGTATTGTAATTGAAAAACTATTATTAAGTTATCCAAAGCCAAGTAAACAATCTCAGAAAAATAAAAAATCAATTACTCAAACACTTGTTAATATCCAAGAACAAAAGCCAGAAAGCTGGCATTTAATGACAGAAAATAAAGTCATAGATGCATTAAACACTTCAAAAGCATCAGGATTATCTAGTAAATCTGCCGCTGAAAATCTTCAGAAATATGGCGCCAATGTTCTAGACCAAGCAGCAACTCGTTCTGATTGGAACATTATAATTGAACAATTCAAATCTTTACCTGTAGCTTTGCTGGGTGTTGCAGCTGGAGTTTCTCTCCTCACAGGTGGAGTCATAGATGCTCTAGTAATTATGGGTGTTGTTGGTTTAAATGCAGCCATTGGTTATGTTACAGAAAGCCAATCAGAAAGAATTATTCATTCCCTTAAGGAGCAGGAACAAACATCAACTCTGGTAATTAGAGAAGATAAACAAATAGAAATTCCCACAGAAGATGTTGTTTTAGGAGATATTTTATTTCTCAAACCTGGTGGTTATGTAGCGGCAGATGCTCGACTTATTAAAGTAGATAATCTCAGCATTGACGAATCTACCTTGACAGGAGAAAGTATTCCCGTTACAAAAATTACTGCATCTTTGAGTGGCGAGGATATTTCCTTAGGCGATCGCCAGAATATGATCTACAAAGGAACTTTTATCATCGGTGGTCAGGGACTAGCTGCGGTTGTCTCCACAGGGAAATTTACCGAAATGGGTAAAATCCAACAAATGGTCGGTGAAGCAAAAGCCATCCAGACTCCCCTAGCAAAACAACTAGATGAAGTTGGTAGCCAACTAGTATTAATTGGTATGGGGATCTGCGGTCTAGTCTTTGGTATGGGAGTACTGCGGGGATATGGTTTAGTACAAATGCTTAAATCATCCATATCCTTAGCGGTGGCTGCGGTTCCCGAAGGCTTACCCACCATCGCCACTACAACTTTAGCCTTAGGCATCCGAGATATGAGGAAAAATAACGTCCTCGTTCGCAGTTTGAGTGCCGTGGAAGCATTAGGTTCCGTACAGACAATTTGCATGGATAAAACCGGGACACTCACAGAAAATAAAATGTCTGTTGTGGAGATATATGCAGACAGCAGACACATTACCGTGTCCGATGGAGAATTTATTACTGGCGAAAAGAAAATTAATCCTTATACCTGCGATGAACTGTTAAAGATGATTCATGTCTTAGTTCTCTGCAACGAAACACAAATCAGTCTACAGAACGATGGTGAGTATATAGTTACAGGTTCGGCAACAGAAAACGCCCTGATTTACATGGCAATGAGCGCTGGCGTAAATGCGATCGCACTTAGAGAAAAATATCTTTTATCGCAAACAAACTTGCGGTCAGAAAATCGTAACATCATGAGTACAATTCATCAAACTCCTGATGGCCAACAGCTAATTGCTGTCAAAGGCAGCCCAGGCGAAGTTGTGCAGATATGTCAAAAATGGGTAAAAAAAGGGAAAATAGCACCTTTAAGCGAACAAGACAGACAGACCATAGAAATCGAAAATGATCGCATGGCAGGAAAAGCGCTGCGGGTGCTGGGTGTAGCTTACAAGCATATCCCTAAAAGGAAAAGCAAAAAAAATTACGAATCAGACTTAGTTTGGCTGGGTCTTGTAGGCATGGCTGACCCCATTAGAAAAGGTGCTAGAGAATTGATTGGTGACTTTCACCAAGCAGGTATTGATACAGTAATGATTACAGGGGATCAAACCCCAACTGCTTATGCGATCGCCAAAGAACTAGAATTGAATCGAGATCCCCAACTAGAAATTCTCGATTCTACAAACCTGAATAATCTTACACCAGAAGCATTGACAGCACTTAGCGACAAAGTAGACGTTTTTGCCCGCATCAGTCCCAGCAACAAACTACAAATCGTCCAAGCATTGCAAGCAGCCGGAAAAGTTGTCGCCATGACCGGCGATGGTATTAACGATGCACCAGCATTGAAAGCCGCCCAAGTTGGCGTAGCGATGGGTAAAAGCGGAACCAATGTTGTGCGTGAAGTTGCAGATATCGTCCTAGAAGACGACAGACTAGAAACCATGATTATTGCCGTTAGTCGGGGACGGACAATTTACAACAACATTAGAAAATCCGTACATTTCCTGTTAGCCACAAACCTCAGCGAAATCATGGTCATGACCACCGCCACCGCATTGGGTATAGGCGAACCCTTAAATGCCATCCAACTGTTGTGGTTGAATTTAGTAACAGACATTTTCCCTGGATTGTCCTTAGCTTTAGAAGCACCAGAACCAGAAGTATTGAGTCAGCCACCCCGCAACCCCGACGAACCAATTATTAAAAACACCGATTTTGCCAGAATTGCCTTTGAGTCAGCAACCCTATCCGTTAGTACCTTAGCAGCCTACACTTACGCCATCTTCAAATATGGTATTAGTCCCCAAGCAAGCACCATTGCCTTCATGAGTTTAACTAGCGGACAGCTACTGCATACAGTTAGCTGTCGTTCAGAAAAACATAGCATATTTAGGAAAGAAAAACTGCCGAATAATCCTTACTTAAATACTGCCATTATCGCCTCATTTGCCATCCAAATTTTAGCGATCGCCCTTCCCCCCTTAAGGAATCTTTTAAAAATTGCCCCACTCAATCTTGTAGACAGTACTGTGATTGGATGTAGTGCTTTACTACCATTATTAGCAAATGAAATCACCAAAAATTCTACGCTAGAAAAAAACGATCTTCCAGCAACCCAACCCCAAATAAACACCCTTCAATCATCTCTGCCATCCCAAACACAATAACTCTCTAAAACTCTTCTTCCTCTGCGTCCTCTGCGCCTCTGCGGTTCGTTTTTAAAACTTTTAAATAACAACACAAAAACCAATTCTCAATCCAAAATTGCATCAGCCTTTCATAAAAGCCTCATAACAAAGGTAAATATATATGAAAAAAGACTTCATGTTTACATCAGAGTCAGTCACCGAAGGACATCCAGATAAACTTTGCGACCAAATCAGCGATGCGATCGTCGATCGCTTCTTACAACAAGACCCATATTCCAGAGTAATTACAGAATGTGCAGTCTCCACAGGCATCGTTTTTATCGCCGCCAGATTTGAACCCAACACCAACGTAGATTTTGCTAATATAGCCAGACAAGTAATAGAACAAGTAGGCTACGAGCATAAAGAATTTAATGGTAAAACTTGCAGCATTTTAACTAGTCTCAGAGAATTACCCTTAGATAAACACCATTTATTTAATGAAAACCGTTTAACTGACACAGAAATCGAAAAAATCACCGTTAATAATCAAGTAACAGTATTTGGATTTGCCTGTAATCAAACATCAAATTTCATGCCCTTACCAATATGGCTAGCTCACAAACTTGCTAAACAAATTAGTGAAGTCAGACGCCAAGAACTACTTCCATATCTTACTCCTGACGGCAAAACCCAGGTAGGAGTTGAATATAAAAATCGTCGCCCATATAGAATTCATAGTATTACAGTTATTGCCAGTCAAAATAAAGCATCCAAACCAGAATTACAACAATTAAAGGATGATATTCGAGAAACAGTGATTTCTCCTGTATTTGAAAATGAAGACATTAAACCAGATGCACAGACAAGAATATTTATTAACCCAGACGGGCCATTTATTCGCGGAGGCCCTGGGCTGCATTCTGGGTTAACCGGGAGAAAAAATGCCATAGATACATACGGCGAATATTCCAAACATAGTGGTTCAGCTTTAAGCGGTAAAGATCCAATTAGAATCGATAGAATAGGAGCATATATCGCTCGTTATGCAGCGAAAAATATCGTAGCTGCAAAACTAGCAGATGAATGTGAAGTACAGCTAAGTTATTCCATAGGACTTTCTAGACCTGTGAGTGTGCAAGTCGAAACTTTTGGCACAGGCAAAATTGCAGATGAAGAAATCACAATTCTTTTAGAAAAGCATTTTGATTTTAGACTTGCAGGAATTATCAAACAATTTAATTTAAGACATTTACCTTCATTAAATAAAGGTGGTTTCTATAGAAAACTTGCTGCTTATGGCCATGTAGGAAGGATAGATATAGAACTTCCTTGGGAAAAATTAGATAAAATTGATGTTTTTTAAAAGATAAATTTGCATCGCTGAATTGCGGTATGAATCCAGATGTAGAGACGTTGCATCGCAAGACAACGCACCCTACTATTGTTTTATCATTTATAGGACTTACGCAAAAAACCTCTCT
Organism: Nostoc sp. ATCC 43529; assembly: GCA_003326205.1. Taxonomy (GTDB): domain Bacteria; phylum Cyanobacteriota; class Cyanobacteriia; order Cyanobacteriales; family Nostocaceae; genus Nostoc. The sequence continues at coordinate 16,792 of LWTK01000105.1, read as the reverse complement.
AACTCTTATGCCTCCGTGTTCTCTGCGTCGCGCCAGTTGCTTCTCTTCTCTACGAGACGCTAAGAGCGAACGAGACGCTTCGCGAACAAGTCGGGGAACCCGCCCAACGCACTGGCTTCTCTGTGGTAGCCTGCGGCAAGCCGCTCTGCGTCTACGTTTTCCATGACCTGTGCGTAAGTCCTGATTTAATTAAGTTGACCTACTTACAGCAATTTTCAGGTAAATAGACCACGTTGTAGGGGCTTTACAGCTGTGCATTGGTGTCAACTTAAGCTCAAAGCTATATCAGACAAGGGTTTTGCCCATCCCTGACGCCCTCATCCCCTAACCCCTTCTCCCACAGGAGAAGGGGAATTAAATCTCTGGCTCCCCTCTCCCAAAGGGAGAGGGGTTGGGGGTGAGGGCAAAACCTTGTCACAAAGCGGGTTTCACCTTAAGTTGACACCAATGACAGCTGTGCGCCCGTACCGAAAATTGTGGTTCAAATAGATGAAAAACGTCACACCCTAAAATTCAAACCAAATCTACCTCTTCAAATACTTGCCTTATCGTTAATTCCAAACTTGTAAGTAGCGCATCTCCAATGGTGCATTATCCATATAAACACGGTTAACCTTGTACGTAAATATTCGTAATTAGCATGTCAATTTTGGTAAAGATTGCATATATTTATCTTGACGCTTCCAAAGAATGCACAACTGAAATGCTTGTTTTAGCAAGACTTCTCTAGATTTTCTGGAATCCTACTGTGTCAATTTGGAGCTTTTTACAGACAGCAAGTAGTACCACTTATAAAAACCTTGAACTGTAACAGCTATGTACTTCAGTAATACAGACGTTCTTAAAAAACGGTTTTATACCGCTTGTACTTTGCACGGGCTGAATATCAGCCAAGTTGTGTTGAACCAACGCGATTTGCCAAATTGGCTATGAATAAGAGCAATCAGAATTACGAAGCCATGAGTGATGAGGAGATTATCATTCAAATTCTTGAGGGTGACGAATCGGCAGTCGCCCATCTCCTAATTCAAAGATGTGGTTCGCGTTTGAAGTTTTTAGCCAAAGCAAAGTTCCTAACTCTAGGACTTGAGTTTCATGAAGTTGTCAGCGAGGTTTTTATTCATCTTCAAAAAAACAACTGGAAAGCCCTCCGTGATTTTCGAGGTCAAAGCAAGTCTGGTTATTCATGTAAACTCAATAACTACATTAGCTCGATCGCTTCCCGGCTCCTTTGGCGTTTAATCCTGAAATGGTCAACTTCGACTACGGACTTGGACATATTGCAGAAATCGGCAATTTATCTTATGGCAATTTTCAACAATTATTTGCGCCCTGTCTGGAGTTTGAACTCAGTGATTCAATGCTCAGAAATCAGGCGGAACTGCTTGCTCAATACGTTCATGAAGAAGAATTTGTTTCTCCTAGTTTGACGACGGATGAATCAATTACCAGTGACTATTTAGAATCACCTCCGTTAACCATAGAAAACATTTTCGATTTTAGTGGAGATGAATCGTCTTCAGATGATGAATATAACTTCTCTGAAGACAACCATAATTTAGATGATAGCGATGATTTTTAAGATGAATTAGTCGATGAACTTAGCGTCAAAATAATTTTTAATTCCAAAATCATCAGCTATGTCTTTAAAATCTGATTCCTTTGGGTCTTCATCGGAAGATTACAGTGGTATTTTTCAGGAAAATAATCAATTTCTTCAGAAAAGAAATAGTTCTTTGCTTGCGGAAATTGATACTATCACAAATGCCAGCGAACATATTTCATTTGTCAAAAATATTATTGACAAGCATTCTGTATCGAGTCAACGAAAGCAAAACCTTTTTGAACAGCTAAATTCTATAGAAAAGCGAACAAACGATGCAACACTTTATCTGGCAGTTGTTGGAGAATTTTCAAGTGGTAAAAGCACTTTTATCAATGGACTGCTAAGACAACGCCTGTTGAAATCTGCTAGGGTGGCAACAACAGCCTCAGCCACTTATATCACTTACGGAAAAGCTTTTAGTGTTAGCGTGACTTTTTCCGATAATAGGTGCATCCAGGCTACAGAATCAGATAATTCTAGTTTGTACAGAGCAATTTCTCAACTCAAAACAGATTTACCGAAACAACCATCCCTTAAAGAACTAATTGAGTTATTGACAGCCGACCAAGATATTGCAAATTGGGTAAAATGCATAGATATTTCACTGCCAGAAGAAAGGCTCAAATCAGGACTCTCAATTATTGACACTCCGGGTATTGGTGCCGGAGCAGATTATACCGACAACCATGCAAGCGTTACACAAACGGCCATCGAAGAGTCAGCTGATGCAGCTATTGTGCTGATTCCTTCATCTGCGCCAATGTCAGATACTTTAATATCTTTTCTGAAGACAACAGCCAGTCATTTTCTGCATCGTTGCATTTTTGTAATTACTGCAATGGACGATCAAGAAGAAGAAGACAGGGAAAATATTGTTAATTTCGTGAAACGCAAACTCAAGGACAAACTGGGATTAGTGAATCCAATAGTTCTGGAGTCAGCAGCAATCACAATGTTAGCGATCGCCAAAATTCCATCATCCAAACAATATACTTGGTTCTATTGGCAGCACCAGTTTCTAGAACTGGAAACAATTCTCCTGCGCGAGATGATTCGCCAACGCAATGTGATTATCTCAGAGCGTTTAGTATGTCTGCTTCAGTCCATATTTGTGGAATTGAATAAAGATATTGAGGAGAAACAAAAAAAACTTGCAAAGGAGGAAAAATACCTTCAAGCAAATTCTGTAACAGCAATAGAAGAAGTCTTAGGGCAGCTTTTCAAGCAAGGTTTAGAAAAGATATCTCATCAAGGAAATACTTGCAAATCTCATGCATCATCTAAGAAAATTAAGTTTCACTCAGATATTAAGGTGAAGATTAATGAGGTCATCGACCAAGCTGGTTGGAGTATTATTCACAACTATGATGATACTGTAGAACCAAAAATTAGGGCAGCAGCCGAAGCAGAAGGGCAGAACTTCGTCCAAAATGTGAATCAAGATATCGAAAAACTCAAGACTTGTTGTGAAGAAGTTTCTTTGGAATTTAGAAAACAATTTGAGAGAAATTACCAAAATCTCAAAGCCCTTGGTTTAAATATTACCGTTCCTTCATTAAACGTATCTTCGCTTTCGATTTCCTCTATTAGGTTTACATCACCTAAACTTTTCATCGAGCAAGTTAATCAAGAAGATAACAAACGGGCTGGATGGGGAGCAGCGATCGGAGCAGCCGCAGGGTTTATGGTTTTAGGACCTCTAGGCGCTGCTGCGGGGGCTGCCCTTGGTGGCTTAACTGGTTACGGTAGTGGCAACGATCTAGATACTTGTCGTCAGGGAGTTCGCAACAGAGTTATGAATGATGTTGACGAATATGTTGATAAATATCTTTCTAAAGTGCAATCAACAATAGACAGTTTTGTTAACAATGCTGGTGCAGATTTAGAGAAGGTTATGCAAGCTCATCTTTTAGAATATCGTGCTGTTGTTAACAAAATGGTTACTGAACATCAGCAAAAAAGAAGCCAATTAAGTTGGGAGATTCGGGAAACAAACTCAGATAGTACCGAATTGAGTAGACGCCAGCAAATACTCGAAACTCTTCAATCAAAACTTCTTCACGTATAAATTTCAGAAAACTCAACTAGGAATTTTCTCCATGACAAATACAAACACATCCCAAGGGGAGCATAGTAAGCTTGCCCAACAATTGGGTACATGGTTGAAACATACTCATCAACTAGCTACTCAGGCAGGTTGCTTGGAAGCTGTTGAACCAGTATTAAAAATGCTGAAAAAAATTAACAAAGATTCGATAGATATAGCCATTATTGGCGTTCCCAATTCTGGGAAAAGCAACTCGATTAATCGACTACTCGATTTACAACTTCTACCTGTAACAGCGCTTTCTAGTAACATACAATTTTCCATTCAAGGAGGTAATGACAAAAATAAAGAAGGTTTTATACTGGCTGATGACCAAACCTTATATCCACTAGAAAATCTGCATAAAAATGAAGTATTTTCAAAATCAAGTCAAACATCAGTAAGCATTTATCTTTGCCACCAATGGCTTGCAGAGAATAACTTCCATTTGATAGAAAAATTTGCTCTCAATGCCTCTGAAGAAGATTTTGAAGTTCAAACAAATTCATTGCTGGAAGGAACAGATTGCGTAGTACTAGTGATTGATGCTTTGATGCCATTCACAAGGCCTGAAGCACGATTATTATCTGAATGCGTGAAGCGGAAGATACCTGTGGCGATCGCACTTTCCAAGATAGACAAGCTACTTGATGAAGAAGTTGAGGATGTTATTGTCTATGTTACTAAACATGCAAAATCATACTCCTCTTCAATTAAAGTTATCCCCACCAGTATTAAATCCTCAGATGACAGCAACATCAGTAACTTAACAACAGCTATCCAAGAAGCTATAGATGAAACGGATATTATATCTGTACGTGCTCAACAAATTGCTCATAATCTACTGGGAGTTCTTCGTGTAATTCATTCCGCTACACAAACAGGACTGGAAGCTCAGAAAAAAAATGAACAAGAGAGGGATCTAGAGTTTAAGCAACGTCAGCAACAACTTGAATCACAAAATTTAGCTTGGCAGCAAATTGAGCAAAAGCTCGCTCTCAAACGCCACAAAGTAGATGACATACTTAGAGAACATCTCCAAAAGAATCGTACAACGATTGTCGAAAAACTTCTTTACGAAATCGAGCGCACTAACGATGTAAAAACTTGGTGGGAAATCGATTTGCCATTCCGTTTAGATCGGGAACTCAAAAACCTTGCCCAAGAGCTTTCTGGTAAAATCAACAAGCAAATTACTTTAGATGTGCAATGGCTTCAAGAAGAAATTTCTAAACAATTTAAGTATCCATTGCAAGTTTTGAGTGAGCCAAATATTTCAATAGATGAAACTGCGATCGAACAAAAAGAAATTCAGCTTTCTGACCAGAATACTCTAAAAATAATCTCCCGTGTTGGAACAGCAGTATTAGTTGTGATGGCTGGAACAGTTCTAGGGCCTTTGGGTTTTGGAAGTGCAGGAATCGCAGCAAGTGTAATCGCCGGATTAACATCTGAACAATTCATCAGATGGAATAACGCTAAGGAACGCGACAAGATTTGTGACGAACTCAGCAAGATCGTTGAGCGAGCAGAACATGAATATGCGATAGAAGTATCTCGCCGACTCAAAGAAAGTTACAACCAAGTCATCTCTGACCTAAAGCAGCACCAAATTAGCTGGGAACAAGCTCAACTTCAAGCCTTAATGGCTATCAAGCGTAAGCCAGTTAATAAATCTGGAGCAAACTGGGAGCAGCTGAACAAACAAACCAACCAACTGATGTTGGAAATTAAGACAGAAACACATTTGTAATTCCTAAAAGGAGACTCAACTATGAAAGCTAATTCTTCTAATCTTTACGAAATTTACAGCCAACGACGTAACGATTTACTTGCACTTGCACAAAAGCAGTCTGATATCGTTGTTAAGTTGAAAATGGATGACATTCAAACAAAAGGTACAAAACAAGGTGAAATAGTTAAAGGATTGATCGATCGCCTCAAGAGTGACAAACTCAGGGTACTTGTTGTTGGCCGTTTCAGTGCTGGCAAATCCACCTTTATTAATGCTCTGTTTGGCGAAAAACTCCTGCCTGCTACACCTACACCTACAACAGGTGTACTGTGCAAGATTACCTATGCTAAAGAAGAGGATAAGAAAGTTACCCTTTATCCAAAAAAAGGAATGGGACTAAATGGAGATCAGCCGTTTGATATTCCAGTGAATGAGCTAGAAAAGTACATCAGAATCGATCATGTTAATGACTCTGAAGTTACCAGTAAATACAAGCGAATGGATTTACAATGGCCGCTCAAACTATGTGCTAATGGTGTTGAGTTAATAGATTCAGTTGGTCTTGACGATCCTGATTCCCGCGATGATATTACTTTGGATTACGCCAAGTCTGTAGATGCTGTTCTGTATTTAATGAAAAGCCAAGATACAGGTTCCAAGAAAGATTTAGACACCATCAATTTGCTGCGGGGACTTGGGTATGAATCCTTATTTTTTATCATTACCTATTATGACCACATTAAGGAATCTGCCGCTGTTGGTGAGCAAAGTGAAAAAGAGTTTCAGAATTTTGTGTTTAAGAATTTATCTCCGCTTACAGAACTGGGAGATGCCGGAATCAAGTTTATTGATTCGCGAAGTGCCCTCCTTGGGAAGATAAAGAAAGATACTGAAAAAGTTGAAGAATCTGGAATTGATACTTTAGAAAAATCTCTGGAATCATTTTTAGTTGAGCAAAAAGGCCGAGCAAAATTATTGACTACATTACGCTCTTTAGACTCTGTAAACAGGGCTGTCAGGAAAGTGATACCGTCTCGAATAGATATGATTCAGACTTCAATTGAAGAACTGGAAAAACGCTATGATGAAGCAAAACTTCCCCTGAAGCTTCTGGAGACAAAACGACAACTAATGGTCAATAAAGTTGACTCTGCTATTGCTGACATTGCGCGAGAGGTTTACGACATAGCTGATAGTTATTTCCTGGAACTTCCAGGTAAGATACCAGCTTGGGGTGATGAATATAATATTGAGTCAGGCATAGGCTTTCCTCCTCGTAAAAGTACCCTAGAGCCAGTTGTCAAAGAGGTACTCAATCATCTTAAACTTAAAATTGAGTCAGATGTTTCTGAGTGGACTACACAAACACTCTCACCAATAATTGCGGAACGTGTTCAACAGATGCAAGACGATCTTGAAAATGAAGGTCAGGAGTTTTTGAAATCTGCTAATCAGCTTCGTCTGAGTATCTCAATTGGCGACCAAATTAGTGATGAGGAGCTTGCTAAGCAGAAAGAACCATCTATATGGGGTCGTCTACTTTCTGGTGGATATATATTGGTCACTGGAGATTTCATCACAGGTGGTATGGGAATGGTTATGGGGCTGAAAGCGATGCTGAAGACTATGCTCATTCAACTTGTTGCAGGAATAATTCTAATCATCTTTAACTTGCTGAATCCCATTGCCATTATTGCTGCGGTCATCGCTTCTATTCTTGCAGGTAGCTTTGTAAATATCTTTTCACTCAAAAGCGGTATCAAGAAAAATGTTAGCAAGAAACTATGCGAAGAACTTGCAAGTAGGAATAGGGATTTGGCTATGAGGGTGAAGATACAAGTCGAAGAAAAATTAAAAGAACTGAGAAACGCTTTAGATGAAGGACTAGCAGGGGAAATTAGCAGTATTAGCGCTGAAGTAGAGCAAATTCTTGACGAACGCAAGCAAGGCAGACTTGATATACAGAATGAAGTTCAAAAGCTCAGACAACTTGAGGAGGAAAATCTTGAGCTTGATAGCAAATTGAATCATTTGATGTTTGAAGCTGGATTGATTCATTAGACCTACCTTGAAAATAGGGACTGGGGACTGGTGACTAGGAATGAAATATTTTCATTCCTTCGTTGTGAATTGTGTTCATGGAGTAAGAGTACAAAAATAGTTTTGTACTCTTGGGGGAAAAGGAAATGTTAAAGGGAAAGGATTTTCTCTTATCCCTTTCCCCTTTTCCCTCAAGTATTTTTACCCAAAAAATGTTAAATTTATACCCTTTGAATCAGCCTGTTCAACCTATAGCAAGAGTGTCATCTTACATTAACCGCGTACTATAAAAAACTAGGAAATAAAATTGCAGTATATCTGCTTATAAAATTATGGACTGGAAGTACAGGTGGAAAAACGGCTATCGCCCAAGCCGAGATGAAGCGGCAAAAAACCCTCATTTGTTAGATGAAAGTCAGTTCGAGACTGAACAAGACCGACAGCTAGCTGAAGAAGCTGCCAGGAAGCATTTAGGTATACCTGCACCAACCTTAGACGAAGAAAAATCAATACTACCTCATGCAGCTTCGCCTAATGAAAAGGCTAAAAGATAAGACCATTTTCCACAATTTTTGCAACAAAAAATTGGTTGTAGGGGCGTATATATATACGCCCATAATCATGTACCTGTAGTAGTAATTTTGTAAAATAACGTGAATTCGACAAGACAAACCCACCCAGCCTTCCTCTCCTAATAGGAGAGGGAGGAGTAATGAAAAATTAGGCTTTTTGCTCCCCTCTCCTTCAAGGAGAGGGGCTGGGGGTGAGGTCAAAATCCTGTACATCGAATTCACGTTAAAATAGTGCATCGAGTATTTTTTGCCCATACAGGCTCCACACAATTAAAAACTTCGACAAAATAATGCAGATTTTTCAACTTTTGAATCAATTCAACACCAAAAAACTTACTAAGCTACTCAGTCAAACAGTAGCTTTAGGCGTAGGTGCTATTGTTCTGTTTTCAAGCAATAATGCTGATGCTGCCGAGCAAGTTATTTTAAAATATGGTGATTTTCAAGGGCAAATATCTGTTCAAGAATTAAATCAATTTGCAGAAACTGGCAAGACTACCCCAACATTAAGAGCTTATTTGCAGGCGGCTCAACAAGAACCCGCATTAGCTCGTAAAGCGCTCAAATCTGGCATCAAAGCCGATCGCACTTTTTTAAATAACTTACTCTCTAGTTGGGCTGGGCCAGTTTTAGTTAACCAAATTGGTGAGGTAGTTCATCCTCCCGCAGGAGAATTAAACCAACAAGCACTACGAACTGCTTTAGGTGAATCTATTAAGCAAAATGGTGAAGTTACACTACTGGGAGCTATTCAAAATTATCCCAGTACTTTTGTGGAATTAGAAGGAGATCGTCTCATCGTTGTTTATGAACGCCTAAGCAATCTGGCAAAAAACTTTTGACAGGTAGTTACTGTTGAAATTTAATACCCATGAGTCTATCTCAAGATTCTACCCTATGACTTAGAAATTCCCTAACGTAATTGTAGAGTTGAATTTAAGCATAGGGAAGAAATTTGTATGACAGCCGACGTTTCTAGAGATATTAAAAAGCAGCTTAATGGGTCACTGATAATTGGTATTCTGCTAATTGTTGCAGGGATTATTGGGATCGCACTGCCTACATTCACCACCATATTTGCCGAAACTTGGTTTGCAGCGATTTTAGTTTTTGCTGGATTTACAAAACTAGTTTACGCCTCCCAAACCCGCGATCGCGGAGGTTTTGTTTGGAAACTTTTATTAAGCGGACTGTATATTGCAACCGGCATCATGCTATTGGCTTATCCTTATACAGGCATTCTCACACTAACCCTGTTGCTTGGTACTTTTTTGTTAACTGAAGGCACATTCGAGTTAATTTTAGCCTTCCAGTTACGTGGGCAACAAAACTGGACATGGGTATTAGTCAATGGCATCATTACACTGGTCTTAGGTGCAATGATTTGGTTTCAGTGGCCGTTCAATGCGCCTTGGCTGCTGGGAACACTAGTTGGTGTGAGCGTTCTGTTCACCGGCGTTTCCCGCGTCATGCTGTCATTGAATCTGCGTTCTGCCTTGGATGAAGTGTAGAGAGTGGGGAGATGAGGGGGATGGGGAGACGCGGGGACGCGGAGAATAATTAATGACAAATGCCCCATGCCCAAAAAAGTTTACAAGACATTGCAGCAGCGATCGCTCTGGTATTGCTAAATTAACAAAGGTAATCAAAATCCAGGCTAGCTAGCTGCAATCTCAACAATGGTATCTATTTCTGCTCCTTTCTCGGATATTCAAAACCATTGGGCACGCTTATTTATTACAGCCTTAGCCCAACGTGAAATTGTCAGTGGGTTGCCTAATGGCACTTATCGCCCCGATAACTCACTCACCCGCGCTGAGTATGCTGCCATCATTGCTAAGGCATTTCCAACAGTTACCAAGAAGCGGCAGTATATCCCCTTTGTTGATGTAGTCAGTAGTTTTTGGGCAGCAGCAGCCATTCAAACAGCTTACGAAAAAGGATTTATTAGCGGATTTCCGGATAAAAGTTTCCGTCCTGCTAACCGAATTACTAGAACAGAAGTTTTAGTTTCCTTAGTATCAGGTTTAGAAATAGCCACGAAGGTAAAACCTGACCTCCTCTCAAAACTTGGACAAATATATCAAGACGCTGCTCAAATTCCTGACTATGGCAAAAATCAGATAGCTATTGCCACTAGTGCAGGATTAGTAGTTAATTTCCCAAATCTGAAATTACTTAATCCCAATCTTGCAGCCACCCGTGCAGATGTGGCTGTGATTATTTATCAAGCTTTGATTTATTTAGGTGCAGCAGAAAAGATTGCCTCTAGTTACCTGGTTGTGGCGCCAACACCCACACCAACACCAACACCCACACCAACGCCAACACCAACACCAACACCCACACCAACACCTGTCGGTAGCGTGAAGCTAAATCATACCAGAGAATTTCGTGGAGCGTGGGTAGCATCTGTGTGGAATGGTGATTGGCCTTCCAAACCGGGACTGTCTGTTGAGCAACAGAAAGCTGAATTCACCGAAATTACTGTTAAATTACAACAGCTGAACTTCAACGCCCTGATCTTCCAAGTTAGGCCAGAGGGAGATGCTTTGTATGAATCGCAATTAGAGCCTTGGAGTAATTGGATTACGGGAACTCAGGGGAAAGCACCCGAACCATTTTACGATCCTTTAGCGTTTGCGATCGCAGAATGCCACAAGCGCAATATTGAACTTCATGCCTGGTTCAACCCTTACCGCGCCAGCACTTCCACCAACCCAGCTAAAACCGTCTATCCGCACATAGCAGTGACTAATCCAGAAACCGTTTATTTGTGGAAAACTCAACGCTGGATGGACCCAGGGCTGAAAATAGTCCAAGACAGGGCTTACAACGTAATTCTTGATGTAATTAAGCGCTACGATATCGATGGCGTTCACTTAGATGATTATTTCTACCCCTATCCTGTTGACGGGCAATCTTTCCCCGATGACAAAACCTACGCTGCTTACAAAGCAGCTGGTGGTACACTCAGCCTCGGCGACTGGCGGCGGGACAATGTTAACAAAATGGTATTGCGTCTCTCGGAGGGAATTAAAGCAACTAAACCCCACGTGAAATTTGGTATTAGTCCCTTTGGTATTTATCGCCCCGGGCAACCCCCCGGTATTACTGGCTTAGATGCTTACAATGTTCTTTACGCCGATGCCAAGAAATGGCTAGAACAAGGTTGGATTGATTATATTGCGCCTCAACTTTACTGGCGCACAGACCAACCACAACAAAGTTATTCTGCATTGTTAAAGTGGTGGACAGACATCAACACAAAGCAAAGACACGTTTACGCAGGTAACAATCTCACAGAACCAAGCAACAAAAGTCGAGAAAGTGACGAGATTGAAAAGCAAGTAAAAATTAGTCGTAGTCAAGCTGCAAACTTATCATTGGGCAATATTTTCTTTAATCTCGGTGTTTTGAGAGAAAATAGTCAAGGCATAGCCGATCACTTCCAAAGTCTGCTTTATAATAAACCTGCCCTACCTCCTAATATGCCTTGGCAGGATACAACACCACCTCCTCCACCCACCGGACTACAAGTCAACAACCGCAAACTTAGTTGGCAGCCTGGAGATAATCAGCCGGTTCGTTCCTGGACGCTTTATCGACAAATTGATGATGATACTTGGACAATTCAACGAATTTTGTCTGCTGGCACAACCTTTGCCACCGTCCAACAAGCGGGAACCTATGCCGTGTGTGCAGTGGATAGGCTGGCGAATGAGAGTTTAGGAACGGTGATTACAGTTAGTTAAATTCAGTATTAATCCAGATATGAGACGTTGCATTGCAACGTCTCTACAGGATTTTGACATCATGCACAATCGTTTTCATACATGAAATCAACAATGCCCAAAATCTAAAATGGTATAATACGTCCATACTCACGGCTTCATAATAACTACACCATAAGCATCACCAGAAAGATAGTCTTTAGCTGCTTGCATTAAATCAATAGCATCTTGATTTTGAATTTTCGCTGGGTAGTTAAATGCAGGTTCCAAATCTCCCAGCAAAGATTGATAATAGCCATACAACCCAGCACGATCGCTTGGTGTTTCATTACCAAAGATAAATCTGTTGGCTACTCGTCGCCGCACGCGGGCAATTTCTGATTCTTTCACCAACTCTGTATGTAGGCTACGGATATGTTCGGCGATCGCATTTTCTACTTCTGCTAAATTTTCCACTGCACATTTAGCTGAAATATAAAATGTACCTTGAAACTCATGGCTAATGTTGCTTGCTGAAATTGAAGAAACTAATTTTCGTTCTTCTTTTAAATCTTGCACTAATCTTGATGTTCGCCCATGTCCCAAAATTGCTGCTAAAACATCCAGCCCATAAGTTTGTTCCAGTTCAACCATTCCTGGAACCCGCCACAGCATCACTAATCTCGCTTGTTGCAGAGTTTCATCAACAAATTCCCGACGGACTATTTCTGTAAATGGTGCTTCAATCTCTAAAGACCCAATGAATCGGTTCTGTTTGTAGAGACGCGATTCGTCGGGTCTGTAGACTTGCATAAATGATTCGCTAACAGTTGCAATTAATTCTTCTACAGGCAAATTGCCCACAGCCACAGCAGTAATTGACTGGGGTTGATACCAAGTCCCATGAAAATCTCGCATTTGCTGGGGTTTGAGTCCAGCAATTACTTCTTCTGGCCCCAACACCGCACGCCGATAAGGTAACCTATCAAACGCTGTCTCCATTGCCCGTCGATAAGTGCGGCGGCGGGGATTATCTTCTGAACGTCTAATTTCTTCCAAAACTACTAATCGTTCCCGTTCAAAGGCATCATCAGGAATACTGGCATTAGTTACTACATCTATTTGTAATGGCGCAAGCTCCGCAAAATCTTTCGGCGCAGTAGTTATATAGTAATGAGTATAATCTTGGCTAGTAGCGGCATTGGTGACAGCGCCCCGTTCTTCAATTCGACGTTCAAACTCACCGCTAGCCAGTCGTTCTGTTCCTTTAAAAATCATATGCTCTAAAAAGTGAGCCATGCCGTTAATGGCATCAGATTCCACAGATGAGCCAACTTTTATCCATAAGCTAAGGTTCACAGCATCAACTGGCATCTGCTCAGCTATGATTGTCAAACCATTAGGTAATTTATGCAGGTTTGGAGCATTTAGACGAGGAAATTTGTCTAGAGTTGAGGTCATTGCGACTTGGGTGTGAGGAGCTATATTACTCTCTTATCTTATCTACGACTTACAAGAGTTTTCAGGTCAGGAATTAACGCGAATTTGAGGTACAGGATTTTGACCTCACCCCCAGCCCCTCTCCTTGAAGGAGAGGGGAGCAAAAAGCCTAATTTTTCCTTACTCCTCCCTCTCCTACTAGGAGAGGGAGGCTGGGTGGGTGAGGTCTGTCGAATTGACGTTAATTAGACATGCAAGTCGATACAACTCAATTGTGATTCGATACAACTCAATTGCGATTCGATACAACTCAATTGCGATTCGATACAACTCAATTGTGAGTCGATGCATTAACAATGCAGGGCGAATATCGTGATTTAAGTTCAAATACACGAAAAACGCTATAAAATTATGAGTAGTAATGTTAAGAATTATAAAAAATAAGTATCAATGTCCAAGATTTCTGTAAACAAAACTAAATCTCGTGTCGTCGTCATTGGTGCGGGAATCGGTGGACTGACTGCTGGGGCATTATTAGCTCATAGAGGTTACAGCGTCTTAATTTTAGATCAAGCGATCGTACCAGGAGGCTGTGCATCTACATTTAAACGCCAAGGATTTACCTTTGATGTAGGCGCAACCCAAGTTGCAGGCTTGGAACCAGGAGGAATTCACCACCGGATTTTCTCAGAATTAGAAATAGATTTACCAGCAGCAACACCTTGCGATCCTGCTTGTGCGGTATATTTACCTGGAGAAACTACGCCGATTAATGTTTGGCGCGACCCAGAGAAATGGCGAGAGGAACGACAAAGGCAGTTTCCTGGTAGCGAACCGTTCTGGCAATTGATGGCAACTTTATTTAATGCCAGTTGGGAATTTCAAGGACGCGACCCGGTGCTACCACCGCGTAATTTATGGGATTTGTGGCAGTTAACCCAAGCGGTACGTCCGAGTACATTAATTACTGTACCCTTCACTTTGTTGACGGTGGGAGATGCTTTAAGGTTTTGTGGGGTGGGAAATGACCGACGACTGAGAACATTTTTAGATTTGCAACTGAAGTTGTATTCTCAAGTGAATGCAGAAGAAACAGCATTACTTTACGCAGCCACAGCCTTGAGTGTATCGCAACTGCCCCAAGGATTGTTTCATCTTGAAGGTAGTATGCAAGTATTAAGCGATCGCCTGGTAGAATCCTTAGAACGAGATGGCGGCAAATTATTGATGCGCCACACAGTCGAACAAATCAAAGTAGAAAACGGCAAAGCCACTGCTGTAGTGATTAGAAATCAGAAAACCGGCCAAGTGTGGACCCAAGCAGCCGACCATGTAGTTAGCAACGTCACCGTACAAAACTTGGTGCAGTTGTTAGGAGAAAAAGCCCCATCTGGTTATCAAAACAGAGTAGAAAAACTGCCCCAAGCATCCGGCGCGTTTGTGGTTTATTTGGGTGTAGACGCCAGCGCGATTCCCTTGGAATGTCGACCCCACTTACAATTTATGTATGATGCCAATGGCCCCATTGGCGAGAATAATTCCTTATTTGTTTCCGTCAGTCATCCTGGAGATGGTCGCGCCCCAAAAGGTAAAGCCACAATTATCGCTTCCTCATTCGTCGATCCTACACCTTGGTGGAAAACTCAAGATTATTCAGGATTAAAACAAAAGTATACCCAACAAGCGATCGCCCGTCTTGCCGAATACTTTTATCTCAAACCAGAAACGATTATTCACCTAGAAGCCGCAACGCCGCGCAGCTTTGCACATTACACAGCCCGCGATCGCGGTATAGTTGGCGGTATTGGTCAAAGAATCCCCACCTTTGGTCCCTTTGGTTTTGCCAATCGTACACCAATCGAACATCTGTGGTTAGTTGGTGACTCTACCCATCCCGGCGAAGGTACCGCTGGTGTAAGTTATTCGGCGCTAACAGTAGTCAGGCAAATTGAAGCGCAAATGTAAGGGCGCACAGCTGTGCGCCCCTACAACATACCTGTAGGAAGAATTTCATTAAATGATATAAATCACACTTGTAACTGATGACAAGGGAGACAAAAAACTGATGAAATAAAGTTAATGTTACTAATGCTGGAGTAATGACAGACAAAGTTTTAATTCTTGGCGGACGAGGGCGCATTGGTAGCAGTGTGGCTCAGGATCTAGCTACCCACACGCAGGCACAAATTACAATTACTGGACGTTCTGCCGAGACTGGGAAAAGCGTTAGCTTATCCTCAGGAGGGCAAGTAGATTTTTTAGTATTAGACTTAGCAGAAATTGATAAATTAAGAGAAGCGATCGCCAACTCTAATTTAGTCATTCACTGTGCTGGGCCATTCCACTACCGAGATACTGATGTTCTGGAAACTTGCATTGCTCAAGGCATTAACTATATAGATGTCAGCGACCATCGTTCTTATACTAGTAAAGCTCTTAATTATCATCAACAAGCTGCTGCTGCTGGAGTGACAGCCATTGTTAATACTGGTATTTTTCCTGGCATTTCTAACAGCATGGTACGTCAGGGTGTTGAACAATTTGATAAACCAGAAAAGATCCATTTAAGTTATTTAGTTTCTGGTTCTGGTGGTGCTGGTATTACAGTGATGCGAACAACTTTTTTGGGATTACAACATCCTTTTGAAGCTTGGATAAATGGAAAATGGCAGATAGTCAAACCTTATAGTGAAAGAGAAATAGTTAACTTTCCATCTCCCTATAAAGACAGTGGAGTTTACTGGTTTGATATGCCAGAAACCTTTACATTACCCCATGCATTCCCATCAGTGAAAACTGTAATTACTAAATTTGGTTCTGTACCTGATTTTTACAATCACCTGACTTGGATTGCAGCACATATTTTTCCCAAGTGGTTGATGCAGCGCCGTTACATGATTGAATTTCTCTCTCATGTCAGCCATTCGATGACAGATTTCACCGATAGTTTGAGTGGTATTGGCGTAGCAGTTCGTTCAGAAGTTACAGGACAAAAAAATGGTAAAACAGCCGTTTATTGTTCAAATTTAGTGCATGAAAATACAGCAGCAGCTTCTGGTTGTGGCACTGGTAGCATTGCCCAATTATTGCTAGAAGGCAAACTCCATAAACCAGGCGTTTTTCCTGTTGAAGAAGCATTACCAACAGATTTATTTGAATATACGATGCAAAGCCGAGGAATAAAAATCCATCACAAATGGTCATAAGTTATCGGGCATCTAAGGCAGTAAATATTTTCGTGTTGGCTGTTAACTGTCAGCAGTCAACCTAACCATAAAAAAATTAATATACCTTGGGATAGAACCCATATTCCGCAGGTTAGTTAAGAAAGAAGATAATATTTTCGACAAGGAGCACCAAAAAACTGGAGAATCCATTGCCTTTCATGGGTTAAGTTGGCAATTTGCTTTATTTGGGCGACAGTAACCAAATGAATTGACATAAAACATTGGAACACCCAACGTAAGGTTGGAGTAGAAGTTGGTTTACCCAACTGATTATCAATAGTTTTTTTGGCTCGTTCTAAGGCTTGACGTAAAGCTCTTTGACCGAGACTATAAACAAGCAGACACAAACCCATAACCATTGCTAGTGCAGCAA
>LWTK01000104.1 GCA_003326205.1 Nostoc sp. ATCC 43529 | reverse complement strand
CCCATATTCCGCAGGTTAGTTAAGAAAGAAGATAATATTTTCGACAAGGAGCACCAAAAAACTGGAGAATCCATTGCCTTTCATGGGTTAAGTTGGCAATTTGCTTTATTTGGGCGACAGTAACCAAATGAATTGACATAAAACATTGGAACACCCAACGTAAGGTTGGAGTAGAAGTTGGTTTACCCAACTGATTATCAATAGTTTTTTTGGCTCGTTCTAAGGCTTGACGTAAAGCTCTTTGACCGAGACTATAAACAAGCAGACACAAACCCATAACCATTGCTAGTGCAGCAACTCGCTCAGTAGAATTGAGGAATACACTAGAAGTAAAAAATAAAGGATCTTTGAGAAACCGAAAACCGCGCTCAGTAGATTGCTGTGCTTTGTATTCACGTAAAACATCGTCATCGCTGAGTTGTTCGGCATCGAGGACATTGGTGGCTAAAATAAATCTTCCGGCTCGTTTGGTTTCAATGGCGATCGCTATTTCCTTGGGTTCTAGCGTTGCATCAACTTGGTAGTAAAAGGTAGGGGCAGCATCCTTACTGGGTCTACCACGTCCAGTATGTTTTTTTACCTCCTTAACCTGGATATTAGCCAGTTGGTGTAAGGGCAACTTAGAACTGAGCCGTTGTGCAACAATCAGAGCATCTTTTGGGCAAGCAAATTCTTGATTTAACAACTGTCGAAGTTCGGATTGGGCTTTTGATAAGTGTTTAGTCAAACGTTTTTCCAACTGTTTGAGGTCAGCTTCTTTTCTTGCTTGGCTTTCAATCATGAACCATCGCTGTTGTACACCTCCATACTCACTACAACTTGGCGCAATCCTATACCCAGACATTACACTTTGATTAAATGCTTCTTGAGGCATGTTATCTAACAGCATTTTTGCCGCAGTCAGGGTGCTTGGGACTCTCGATACCCAGCGCAAATGTTTCATTTGTTGCAAATTTTCTTCGGTGTAAAGTGCGGCATCTGCAACAAATAAAGCATCAATTTGCCATTGGCGTTTGAAGTCCGCGATTATGGTCGCAAACATTGCCGAGTCTGATTCATTACCGTTTCCGACTCTTAAGTACAAGGGAATATCTCCATCCCCACTGCACATCAAGTCTATGATAAATTGTTTCAGGTCTGGGCGGTGGTCTCTCGAATAGCCATAGGTAATTTCGATTCCTCCTGGTTCCGCCTCCTCTTGTGTTGCCTTGTTGATGTAATCACCATCAACGTGGAATGAACTTGAATCGAGGTGCAAACTGTCCATTTTTACCCCGAATTTACGTGCTGCACAAAGCGCAACTGTCACAAATACTTCAGTTAGTCCCACCTCATATAATTTGTCCAATACTCGACCCAAACGGTCATCGTTTAGATGTTCTGGATGTATTCCTTCTCCTAACAAATGCTCTGTGGCTTTCCCAACAAAAAACTTTTCAAACAAATATAATGGCGCACTCACGAACCCTAATCCGTTTAAAATCATTGCTTTTACAACTTGACCTGCACTGATAATTTCTTGAGCGTGAGTTCCCAATAGCAGATTAATTTGTTCTACTAGATTCATCTCATCACAGATGCCTGCGACTATGCCGCAGTGGTCAATATCCTGTACCCTGATATCTAATGGTGATGCTGTCATGCTTCTAAAATGCAGCATTTAGGTCATTTTCAAAAATACAGCATTTACGAGCGCACCTGCGGAATCTGGGAT
>LWTK01000103.1 GCA_003326205.1 Nostoc sp. ATCC 43529 | reverse complement strand
GGGAGCATCCCAATTTTGCAAGAAGAGAGTGAGAGTGAAAATATATTCGCGATGAATACTCGCGAATAAAGGGGGGCTATACTTCCACAGCCTAATTCGAGAGAATTAAGGATGGAAAGAAATCTTCAAGAAGCCGAAGCCAATGACACCAGAAGACAAAAAACTTTTAGATACTCACGTAAAAGAAATTGCTAAGATTTTGTATAAAAACACGCCATCGTCAAAAATTGAAACTTTTGAAGGTATAGAAACAGCTGTTCGTGACCAAATTCTGGAACACGTCAGTCCGAAAATCGCCTTTTTTTTGTCGGAGAAAAGACTGGAACAACCACAGGACGTATCCGAACCATAAGGAGTTGTGTTGGTAAAATTTTGCTCACTAGAAAACAAGCTTTGCGTCTGGGAATTGAACCATATAGACGATTTAGCCCCTTGTTAGAGAAGTGCTGTTTGTTACTGGCAGCCAACGAGTCATTCCAAGATGCGGAAGAAGACTTAAAGGTTCTAACTGGTATAGAAGTTGGTCACAGTACTTATCATCGCCAAGTCCAAAAGTTGGATACATCCCCACCGAATGTCAAACAAAAACTCACAGAAGTCTGCCTAGATGGAGGAAAAGTCAGATTACGCTCATTAGAGAAAGGAAAACCTGCGTACTGGAAAGAGTATAAAACAGCCAGATTACAGGGAATATATTACGGAGCCTTCTTTCAAGACAATCTTTCCCTCACCAACTGGGTCAACAGTCAAAACATTGGTAAAACACTGTACTGCTTAGGAGACGGACATGACGGCATTTGGAATCTATTTTCAGAAATAGCCGACTCAGATATTCGTACTGAAATTTTAGACTGGTATCATTTGAAAGAAAACTTGTATAAAATACAAGCCACTAAAAAATTTTTGGTGGACATTGAAGTCAAAAAATGCAAATATGTGGGAGCAACCCAGTTCATCAACTATCTACGTAAACACGCGTCTAGGTTGGTAAATTATATGTACTTCCAAGCAGAACAATTAAGTTCAATTGGTTCTGGAGCAGTGGAGTCAGCAGTTAAACAAATAGATAAGCGACTCCAAATTGTGGGAGCGCAGTGGAAGTACGAAAACATACCTTCTATCCTGTCTGTGCGTTGTGCCTATTTAAACGGCTTCCTCGCACCCACCTTTGGATAAGTAAAGAAATCGCACGAACTCTCTGACTCTTGTTATTCGCGAGTTACTCGCGAATACTTTTGTGTGCCTGTGTATGCCAAAACCAAGAGCCAACGATGCGGAACTTGACAAAATCGCTCGATTTGAGCACATTAAGAAAGCGATTACAGTTTTAGAAAAACAACAAGCTCTTATATTAAGACAGGGGGCACTTGCTCCACAAGGAGCTTGGGTAGCTCGTTACCAAGTTCGCCAAAATTTGAAGAAATATTGGTACTACAAATTACAAGCTTCTACTCCTTGCTTACCTCAAGTGACATCTTCAAAACTGAGTAAATACAAGCATTTAGGCAAAGCTGGTACTACTGAACATATTGATGCTGTTATGTCTGTTTTCAGACGTTATGTTTGGGATGAGCTACAGAAAATAATTGATACCCTTGATAATTGTCTACTAGATATTAGTTCTGGTTCTGAGCAAGAGGAGGAAGATCCACAAGATTAAGTTCCCCCTTATTATTCGCGACGATTCGTCGCGAATAATTTTTCTTTCTTTATTTTTGCAAAAT
>LWTK01000102.1 GCA_003326205.1 Nostoc sp. ATCC 43529 | reverse complement strand
CGACCGACCTAGGAATGACCATCTTGATATCTATTAACCGTCTGTCCTCGATATTCAAGTTGGGTAGGTCTCCCTAAAAAGGAGGTGATCCAGCCACACCTTCCGGTACGGCTACCTTGTTACGACTTCACCCCAGTCACCAGCACTGCCTTAGGCATCCTCCCCCCGAGGGTTGGAGTAATGACTTCGGGCGTTGCCAGCTTCCATGGTGTGACGGGCGGTGTGTACAAGGCCCGGGAACGAATTCACTGCAGTATGCTGACCTGCAATTACTAGCGATTCCTCCTTCACGAAGGCGAGTTGCAGCCTTCGATCTGAACTGAGCCACGGTTTCTGGGATTTGCTTGCTATCGCTAGCTTGCTGCCCTCTGTCCGTAGCATTGTAGTACGTGTGTAGCCCAAGGCGTAAGGGGCATGCTGACTTGACGTCATCCCCACCTTCCTCCGGTTTGTCACCGGCAGTCTCTCTAGAGTGCCCAACTTAATGCTGGCAACTAAAAACGAGGGTTGCGCTCGTTGCGGGACTTAACCCAACATCTCACGACACGAGCTGACGACAGCCATGCACCACCTGTGTTCGCGCTCCCGAAGGCACTCCTGACTTTCACCAGGATTCGCGACATGTCAAGCCTTGGTAAGGTTCTTCGCGTTGCATCGAATTAAACCACATACTCCACCGCTTGTGCGGGCCCCCGTCAATTCCTTTGAGTTTCACACTTGCGTGCGTACTCCCCAGGCGGGATACTTAACGCGTTAGCTACGGCACGGCTCGGGTCGATACAAGCCACGCCTAGTATCCATCGTTTACAGCTAGGACTACTGGGGTATCTAATCCCATTCGCTCCCCTAGCTTTCGTCCCTCAGTGTCAGTTGCGGCCTAGCAGAGCGCCTTCGCCACCGGTGTTCTTCCTGATCTCTACGCATTTCACCGCTACACCAGGAATTCCCTCTGCCCCGAACGCACTCTAGCCGTGTAGTTTCCACTGCCTTTACGAAGTTGAGCTTCGCTCTTTGACAGCAGACTTACACAGCCACCTGCGGACGCTTTACGCCCAATCATTCCGGATAACGCTTGCATCCTCCGTATTACCGCGGCTGCTGGCACGGAGTTAGCCGATGCTGATTCCTCAGGTACCGTCATTGTGTTCTTCCCTGAGAAAAGAGGTTTACAACCCAAGAGYCTTCCTCCCTCACGCGGTATTGCTCCGTCAGGCTTTCGCCCATTGCGGAAAATTCCCCACTGCTGCCTCCCGTAGGAGTCTGGGCCGTGTCTCAGTCCCAGTGTGGCTGGTCATCCTCTCAGACCAGCTACTGATCGTCGCCTAGGTAGGCTCTTACCCCACCTACTAGCTAATCAGACGCGAGCTCATCTTCAGGCAGCAAGCCTTTCACCTTTCGGCACATCCGGTATTAGCCACCGTTTCCGGTGGTTGTCCCTGACCTGAAGCTAGATTCTCACGCGTTACTCACCCGTCCGCCACTAACTCCGAAGAGTTCGTTCGACTTGCATGTGTTAAGCATACCGCCAGCGTTCATCCTGAGCCAGGATCAAACTCTCCGTTTTGATGAATCGTTTGTAGCTCTTTAGCTGCGCTTTTTTAACCTCAGCTTGGTTACTTCATTTACTTGACGCTGACCACTTGTTGTATAATGGCTTTCAAACTATAATATTTTCATGGTTCGGTGTCCTGCCAGCGTCGCTCTTTTCGCTTCGCTCTCTCAGGCACTTATTCAATATAGCGAACCAACTTAAGAGTGTCAACCACTTTT
>LWTK01000101.1 GCA_003326205.1 Nostoc sp. ATCC 43529 | reverse complement strand
GGAGAAGGATGTGGAGTAGTAATACTCAAACGATTATCACAAGCAATTGCAGACAGGGATAACATCCTAGCAGTGATTCGGGGCAGTGCAGTCAACCAAGATGGTCCTAGCAGTGGTTTAACTGTACCCAACGGTCAGTCACAACAGCGATTAATTCAGCAAGCCCTGGCACAAGCCAAAATCTCAGCCACACAAGTCGGTTATTTGGAAGCTCATGGCACAGGCACATCCTTGGGCGACCCCATAGAAGTCAATGCCGCCGCCGCCGTGTTTGGCAAAAACCGCTCCCCTCAAACACCMCTATTCATCGGTTCAGTCAAAGCCAACATTGGACACCTAGAAGCCGCAGCAGGYATCTCAGGGCTAATCAAGGTAGTCTTAGCACTGCAACATCAGCAACTGCCACCTCAACTACATCTGCAACAACCAAACCCGAAAATTGAATGGCACAAGTTAGCAATTAAAATTCCCACACAAGTGATTCCTTGGACACAACGGCGAATTGCTGGGGTGAGTGCATTTGGATTTACCGGCACTAACGCCCATGTCATCCTGGCAGCAGCACCACAAGTGGAACAAGTAACTCTATCGGTGCCGCCGCGTCCTTGTCATATCCTGACTTTATCAGCCAAGAGCAAAGAAGCACTTGAGCAATTAGCTGCCAAATACAGCGAGTATTTGCAACAGCAGCAACACCAACTCAGTGATGTCTGCTTTACAGCCAACACTGGGCGATTAGCATTTACACATCGCCTGAGTGTAGTCGCAAGCGAAAGCGCACAAGTCGTCCAGAAGTTGAGTGCTTGGTCTCGGAAAGAAAATCCCCCAGGACTGTTGGCGGGTGTACTCACAAGCAACGAAGCGCCGAAAGTTGCCTTYTTGTTTGCTGGAGAAGCAAGGCAATATCTACAAGTCGGTCGGCAGTTATATGAAACTGAATTTACCTTCCGTCAGGTGCTACAACAGTGCCAGGAAATTCTGCGTCCATATCTGCAACGACCTTTGCTGAGTGTAGTTTATCCCGAAGGGACACAAGATTCACCTTTGGATGAAACAGCCTACACCGAACCAGCCTTGTTTGCCATTGAGTATGCCTTGGCGAAAATGTGGCAAAGTTGGGGGGTTGAACCGAGTGCAGTCATTGGTTACGGTGTCGGGGAGTATGTGGCGGCAACTGTGGCTGGTGTCTTTTCTCTGGAAGATGGTTTGAAGTTAGTTGCGACTCGCGGTCGGCTGATGCAGCAGTTAGTTGGGGAAAGTACGGTAGTTTCTGGTCAACAAGCTGCTGTGGTTGAGCAACTGCGGGCACAGGGAGTTGACAGCCAGCAATTACAAGTTGCTCAGACTTTGGACTCGTCAAAGATTGCACCGATGCTAGCAGAGTTTGAACAGGTCGCTCGCCAAGTCAGCTATGCTCAACCAAGATTGAATTTAATTTCGAGTATTACCGGTCAGTCAGCGACAGCACAGATAGCCACTGCTGAGTATTGGAGTCAGCAGATTCTCGCGCCTTTTGATTTTGCTGCTGGAATTGGGTGTTTGTCGCAGCAGGGTTATGAAGTTTTCTTGGAGTGCAGTTGTCAGCCTACTGTGTTGGGTTTGGGGCAACAGTCTTTGCCTGATGGGTTTGGTTTGTGGCTGGCTTCGTTACGACCAAATCAACACGATTGGTGGCAATTGCTCGATAGTTTGGCTCAGTTGTATGTGCGTGGGGTTAAGGTTGATTGGAAGCAGTTTGATTCCCACTACCCTCATCGCAAACTTGTTTTGCCTAA
>LWTK01000100.1 GCA_003326205.1 Nostoc sp. ATCC 43529 | reverse complement strand
TGGGAGCAACGCGATTTTGTGAGGTCGGCCAAAAAAGGTGCGATCGCTAATAAATATATTTCAGCACGGTACAAATATTTATACATTTCAAGCAGTATTAACACTGCTTGAAAATTCTGGTTCTATTGTAGTATCTGAAGATGACTCGTTTTTGTGCAAAAAAAAGGTAGGATTACCTTTGGAGTAAAGGTTTTGATATCTGACATCAAAACAGGGAGTGCCTACTTTGTTTATGAAAAATCATATATATTCTACTTTTGATTTAAGCAAATCATTAGAAAACTTTCAAGAACAAGTTACGAAACTTTTAGAATTAAAGAATATCTCAGAATGGGATGGACGGGTTTTCAGAGAACACGAGCAAAAAATTAGAGAATTTGCCTTAGTAATGGCTGGAGAATGTACAGCTTTATTGCTCCATAATCTCTCAAAATCTCAAGATTTTTTGGATAAAGCAGAGCAGGAGACACGGGGATGGTGGCAAACAAACACGCAAAAGCATGGTTGTAAAAAACGACAAATATTAACAATTGGAAATGTGAAAGTAAATTTAAAACTACCCTATGTAGTTGAACGTCAAACTCAGTCAAAGAAAAATAAGGAATCTTTACATGAAGGATTTTGTCCCTTTTTAAGATATTTGGGAATGTCTGAGGGGTTAACCCCTAACGTCTTATCAACTATTGCTCAATATGGTGCAATTGCTGGCTCGTTTGAGGCAGCGCGGACAACATTAATTGATTGGGGTATAAATATCAGCCTAAAACGTATAGAACGGCTAACATATTACTTTGGTAAAATTGGCATAAATTTACGCCAATCTAAATTAACAAGTTTAGCTTTGGGCAGTTTAGCTACAAGTAATGTTCTCAAAGAGCAACGTGAAGTCAAAAGCTGTGGATGGCGGTCGTACCCGGATTCGGATTAACAATAAGGGAAGGCGTAAGGTAAAAACTAATCGTTTAGGCTTTACAGGAGAATGGATTGAGCCAAAGTTATTAACAATTTATGTAGTAAATGAGGAGGGTAAAAAAATCATCAATGGAGAAATTCCTATTACCAATGATGGAACGTATTCAGGATATCAAGGATTTTTACAGATATTAGAGATGTACTTGGTTAATTTAGGGATTAGTCAGGCGAAACAAGTGTTGTTAATTGCAGACGGTGCAGATTGGATTTGGATACATATTCCACCTTTACTAAAAAAGTTAAAATGCCCACCTGACACTTATCAATTATTAGATTTTTATCATGCCGCATCACATTTACAAGATTTTGCTGATGCTGCATTTAACACAAATAATGAGCGTCAACAATGGTTTAAAAAGGCGCGAAAAACTTTAAAAAAAGGTCAAACACTAAATTTAATCAGAAAGATGGACGAATTTATTCATGGGGCAACCGGAGAGCGCCTTAAAAATTTGTTACGAGAGCGAAATTATATTTTAAAAGCTTACCGACGGAGGCTTTTAAAATATAATGAAGTTGGAGCTAAAAAACTTCCTCTTGGTAGTGGTGCTGTTGAAAGTTTAATTCGTCAAGTTGTTAATTTACGTATGAAAGGTAATAGTAAGTTTTGGCTTCAAGATAACGCAGAAATTATGTTGCACCTCCGTTGTCAATGGATAGCTAAAAGTTGGGATACTTTTTCTGACTCTATCTTTAATTCGTTTATCAAACCCCAAAGTGCCTGATAAATTTTATACTTCAATTCGGCATTTAATTTATTTACTGCCATAATTGATACTAAGTCTTAAAGAATTATTGCAGATATATTTGGAAATAATCGTCAAATAATTTACTAGCAATCTTTTTGAGATATCTCATCAAGATGATTTATTGTGCAATTACGTATTCTGATTGCAAATAAAATTACCTTATACAGAAATGCAAGTTTTAGCGATCGCACCTTTTTTGGCCGACCTCACAAAATCGCGTTGCTCCC
>LWTK01000099.1 GCA_003326205.1 Nostoc sp. ATCC 43529 | reverse complement strand
AAATTATTCAAGATGACTTTTGTACCAGCCACCCCTTCAAAGGTGATTTCCAAATTTGTGCCATTCTGGGTGAGCAACAAATTTCGCGCACTCAACCCAGCACCAACAAATTTAATCGTATCAACTTCGGCAATCACTCCTGCTGTTGGATTTGTACCTTTACCCACTCCACCAAAATCAGTAATCGTATCAATGCCATCATTTAAATTGTAAACAAATCTATCCTTGCCACCGCCACCCGTTAAAGTATCGTTGCCCTTATTACCTGTGATAATGTCGTTGCCAAGTTTACTGTTAATCGTGTCGGCACTCGTGATGCCAAGTAGTGTATCGTTACCGTTGCTTCCTATGATATTTGCCATAAGTTTTACCTTCCTGAATGGATTTTTGCAGTAATACCGATTCTCAACTTACAGTTAGTATTGAAGGCACAAGAATTCGCCAAAAACTTATGCTCTCAGCAGACTTGATTTTGCCATTATCAGCTTTTGATAGATGCTCAAAAAGCATCAAAATACAGCTACAAAATTGTTATTAGTTAATGACAACCCAGCAGATAGTTGTGCAAATTTTACCTGAGTGAATCCACTTCCACTGCCATCCTCGTCAAAGAACAATGCACCTGTACTTGAGTTATAAATAAATCTTTGAGCTTCAGTGGTTGCAGATGCTCCAATGATAAACTGACTAGCTTTTAGTACACCTACTGATAAGCCGCCACCAAAAGCATTAAATGACACCTGAATCAGGTCATTAGTGGTGTTAAAGTCATAAATGCGATCGTTGCGTTCCTCGTAATTCTGGAAAGCAAAGGTATCACTACCACTTCCTCCATAAAGACTATCATTACCACTGCTACCAAAACCTATGTTGAGCGTATCATTCCCATCGCCACCATCAATTAAATTATCGCCTGATGAAAAGTCAGCACTTAAGGTATCGTCACCAGCACCGCCGTAAAGGGTGTTATCTCCACTAGCGTTAAGTCCAAGTTGGTTAAATACACCAGAGATGGAGATACGATCGTTGCCATCACCACCATGGAGTAGATTATCACCTAATGAAAGACCAGCATTCAAGAAATCATCACCCGTGCCACCAATAAGTGTGTTATTTCCAGACGACACAGACCCGACGAAGCCACCTGAGGCTGAGAGATTGTCATTACCATCGCCACCATTAAGCAGGTTATTGCCTTGTGAAGCGTCTACATTCAAGCCATCGTTACCAGCACCACCGTTGAGTGTGTTATTGCCTGAGGCGCTGGAGACAGGTGAGTTATCATCCAGTTGGCGAGAGGACACGAGAAGATCGTTACCATCACCCCCATTCAGTAAGTTATCGCCTTCTGAAAGTAAAATATCCAACTTATCGTTACCAAGACCACCATTGAGGGTGTTATTGCCTGTTGAATATTTAGCATTTAAGTTATCGTCATCAGCGCCACCATTTAGCAGATGATTACCACTTGAAAAGTCAACATTCAAGAAATCCTTACCAATACCACCGTTGAGGGTATCATTATCAGTACCACCAATGAGAGTATCATTGCCTGCATCACCTTGCACTAGGTTATTACCAGTACCACCAAGAAGACTATCATTGCCCAAACCACCGTTGAGGGTATCATTCCCCGCACCACCAATCAGAGTATCGTTGCCGATACCACCCCGCAGCAAGTCGTTACCACTCTTGGCGTCGATTTTGTCATTACCACCCTGGCCATTAATTACATCATTTGAGTTGTCTAAAGCCGTAATATTGTTGTTGAGGTCATTGAGAAAAGTGACTGTGTTTTTGATGCCGATGGTTGTTTCTGTTGAATTGGCATCGAGAACATTAAAACTGTCAATAATGATACTTTGCCCATCAAAGATAATATTACCGATCGCTGGTCTTGTTGGAGAAGCTTTGAGGTTGTCCAAGTTTTCTAGTTTGAAATTATTCAAGATGACTTTTGTACCAGCCACCCCTTCAAAGGTGATTTCCAAATTTGTGCCATTCTGGGTGAGCAACAAATTTCGCGCACTCAACCCAGCACCAACAAATTTAATCGTATC
>LWTK01000098.1 GCA_003326205.1 Nostoc sp. ATCC 43529 | reverse complement strand
CCCACTTTCCGCACCCCCAAGTGTCACAAACGGAAATTACTGAGAGAAAAAAGGCAAGCAAGAATAAAAACAGACATATTTAGAAAAAACAGGGATTTGAGCAGCCATAAATCACCACAAATGGCATCAAAATCTCTTGTCAATAAGGAGCAATAAGAACTGATGGCAGATAGATTCGGATAAGATAAATAAATGAAGACGTTCAACGCTGAAATCATAAATTAGAATAATGAATTGAAGTAACAAAACTAGATTTTTGGCATAGTAAATTAGAGCTATTAATCAAAGCGGTTAGCTGCTTGTCCGATGTAGATTAAATTAATAGAGATAAGACTTATGTGACTAATTGATAGTAACGGAGGCAATCATCTGGTAAAAGATTCAAGATGAAATCCCTATCTGAAGTCCAATTAGAGACGTGTTTTTCATTGTTAAATTCAACTAAATGAATACACTGGAAACGTTGAAATATCCAACGTAAAGTAGGGAAGTCAGTTGCTTTACCCAATTGATTTTTAATAGTTAATTTAGACTCTCTGAGTGCGGCTCTGATTTGACGTTGAGCCAATGTATAGACCAGCAAACATAAACCCATAATCATTCCTAACGACTCTATTCTCTCAGGGCTTTTGAGGAAAATACTATCTGCAAAAAATAATGGGTCTTTAAGAAAACCAAATCCCCTCTCACAGGACTGCTGGGCTTTATATTGACTCAGCATTAAATCCTCACTAAGTTCACTTGACTCTAAAATATTTGTGGCAATAATAAAACGCCCTGCACTCAGAATTTCTGTATTAATTTTACCTTCATTCTTAGATAATGTGGCAGAAATTTGGTAAGATGCGCCTACTTGATTAGCTTTTTTATTAGAGATGATTTCCGTAACTTTACTCTCCTGAATTTGGTGATATTTAAATTGTTTTGAGAGTTTTGATAATGCTTTGATAGCATCAGCTTCACAAGCAAATTTATCTTGTGATAATTTTTTCAATTCTTGAATAGCTTTTGACTCTGCCTTAGTTATTTTCTGTGAGAGCTTACGCAGGTCTGCAAATCTTCTATCTTGGCTTTGCACTACCAACCATCTTTGGTCTATTCCTGCATAAGTGACTGTTTTTAAAGCAAATTTGTATCCTGGCAAGTTACTATCAATAAATTCCGATTCTGGTAATGTTGATATCAATAATTGGGCTGATTTTAGACTTAAAGGTACTCGACACAACCAGCGCAATTCTGACATCAATTTCAGATTCGATTCTGTATATAAAGCGCAGTCTGCAACTATAAGACTGTTAATTTCTATTTGTTTTTGATACTCGACTGCTATTTGACCAAAGCATGATGAATCTGCTTGATTTCCTGATGCTAATTTCAAAAATATTGGTATGTCTCCATCCCCTGAACATATTAGTTCTATGATAAATTGTTTTAAATCTGGTCTGTGGTCACGGGAATAACCGTAGGTGATGGTAATTTCTTTTGGTGATTTTACGGTTAATTCTTCTAATTCTTGGTTTTTTTCTACTTTTTGATTCTCAAATATTACTTCTGGTAGGCTGGTATTGTATTCACCATATACGTGCATTGATGATGAATCTAAATGTGATGATAATAGGGACACTTTAAATTTTTTAACTGCATTTAAGGCAACTTTCAAAAATGTTGTATCTAGTCCTTTTATAAATAGTTTATCCATCACTCTCCCCAATTTATCATCATTGAGATACTCTGGCTTAACTCCTGGTCCTATTAAATGCTCACAAGCTATTGTTTCAAAATATTGGGGAAACATATATAATGGCTTTGATACAAATCCTAAGCCGTTCAATATCATGGCTTTGACTACATGACCAGGACTGACTTTTTCTCCTTTTTCCTCTCCTATTAATTCATTTATTGTTTCTACTAATCCTATCGCGTCTATGATTCCTGCTACTATCCCTAAATGGTCTATGTTCTGAATTTCAATGTCTTTGCGATTCAAAATCACAACAGTATTCTCCACGACTTCTGTTGCAATTCTCTCATTCATCTTTTTGTTATCAATTAATTTTTTTGCACTATGAAGTTTTTCCTTTTTTCTGTCTTCATCACAAAATTTCCTCTTCTCGCCAAATTAAGATACTTAATACTACTTATTCTCATTAATTCTCTGGAATTTTGAATCTAACTTAGTTCTTATGTACTACTATGTCAGCTTTTTGTTGATGTGTGACAGTTAGGGTGCGGAAGGTAGGTTA
>LWTK01000097.1 GCA_003326205.1 Nostoc sp. ATCC 43529 | reverse complement strand
CGATTTTCGGACTGACGTGTTCCAGAATTTGGTCACGAACAGCTGTTTCTATACCTTCAAAAGTTTCAATTTTTGACGATGGCGTGTTTTTATACAAAATCTTAGCAATTTCTTTTACGTGAGTATCTAAAAGTTTTTTGTCTTCTGGTGTCATTGGCTTCGGCTTCTTGAAGATTTCTTTCCATCCTTAATTCTCTCGAATTAGGCTGTGGAAGTATAGCCCCCCTTTATTCGCGAGTATTCATCGCGAATATATTTTCACTCTCACTCTCTTCTTGCAAAATTGGGATGCTCCCATTCCATTTTAGAAACTAAAGGCTTGATTGTTCCACAAGCAGAATTTACCGCCAAAACACCTGTGAATTAAGCTTTTACATCGTTTGACTAGCTTACCACCGCTAATAAGTAGCTGTCATGGGTGAAGCTAATTTACACTGGAATAAGAGAATGTGTCGTTAATTGATTGAGATTTCAGAGGCTGGGGAGTTTATTGATACCTTCTGGGTATTGCTTATGAACTACTTACCTTGTGTGGTAAAACTTAATTTAAATTCTGTCAGTTACTAACGGAGTTGATGAGAATGAATTTTATACTTTTTGTCTTAGCAGTGGTTTATGCAGGAGGCGTTTGGAAATTTTGGACTGGATTTGGGCGGACTAATTTTAATCCAAGTTTGACCAATCGCATTGGTTTATCTTTGCTATGGCCAGCTTTGTTTATTACTAATCAGTCCTATCGTCGAAACTTTAGAAAGGCATTAAAGGGCTAGATTTAAGTTATCTTGAGTGGATGGAGACATACAGTAGAATTCAGAATTAAAACAGGGTTTCTAAGTGGCTTTGAGAGCCAGTTTTTGTACTTCATTTTCTTTGAAGTCTGGTGTATATCTTAGTATACATCTAACTTACAACCCCCCTTTCCTACTAGGAAAGGGGGGTTGGTTCTACTCATCCTAAAAGGAGAGGAATTAGGGAAGGGATAAGTTCCTAATGTTTATTTGGTAAGGAGATGGATTGCTCCACCTACTGCGGCGCCGTCGATCGCATTACCAAGGGTATCTTTGCGATCGCCAGTAATTACGCCAGTCAAGGCGCTAGCACCTGCACCAACACCGATATCTTGAGCGGCGTTGCGGTTATTTCGATCCCTTCTGAGGCCGTTTGCACCGTTCACAGCTGCTCCAGTGGCACCACCCTTAACAGCGTTACCTAAGAAATCACCATTTCCCCTAATAGCTCCGGTTACCACATTGGTAGCAGCCCCGATACCGATATCGCGTAGTACTCGATCGTCAGCAGCAGCTTGTTCAGCGGGTACTAAAGTAACACCGGCTAAACTTGCGGCCATGAGGCTGGGTAGAAGTGTGCGCTTTAGGATTGTATTCATTGTGTTACCTTCTCAAAACATCAAACAATTGAATAAAGTTTAAAGTTACTGAGTCAGAGAAAATCTGATTTTTTCGTTTGGACAACAGCAACTATTTATTGTTTGAGAACACATACATAATTACATTTACGAAGCCATAATTACTTCTACTCAAAGCATGAAGTTATATTCAGTCTAGAGAAGGCCTTGGCGATTGAGTAAGTAATTCTAGGGATTACACATTGACAAAATAAATTAAACGTAGAGCAGGGGTTTTGGGATATGAAACTTTGATTTGTGATGGTAAACTGCGTGGTGTTTACCGTATCTATCTAAAGGTATGCCAGTTAAACTAACTCGTCGGGGTTAATACTTAATTCTCTGAGCTTAGCAGCCAAGCGTTGCGATCGCTCCCATCCTGTTTGTAGTAAGTTACCTCGATCGTCCCACCAACGCAACCAAGGTAAGTCTAGATTTTGATAGCGACCCTGCCAGATACCCAATTCTACACCCATCGATTCAATGGGATAATGTCCGCGATCGTTGGCAAGTATTAGCTGATATTCACCTCTGAGCAATTGATACACCTCTACACTGGCTTTTTTCACTTCATAAATGCCATAAAAGGGAACTCTAATTGCTTGTTCGTAAACCCAAAACTTATCCCTCTTTTGTTACTACAGGGAAAGTATAATCAGAAAGAAACCCGGAAAAAGTAAGTAACACAGATGGTTACGCCGCGCAGACAAGCAGTAAGCACAGTGGCCTTCATAGATAACTATTGTCAACACTATTGTTCAGTGTTTGAGGATGTGAGGCATTTTGAAGCCTTCAAATTTTTACATCTGGGAATGCTTTCAGAAATTTCACGAAAATCTCTGCCCCTAATAGCTAAAACTGCGGGTCTAAAAGATAGCCAAACACTACATCATTTTTTAAGAGATGCACTGTGGGATGT
>LWTK01000096.1 GCA_003326205.1 Nostoc sp. ATCC 43529 | reverse complement strand
TTTTCTGACTCTATCTTTAATTCGTTTATCAAACCCCAAAGTGCCTGATAAATTTTATACTTCAATTCGGCATTTAATTTATTTACTGCCATAATTGATACTAAGTCTTAAAGAATTATTGCAGATATATTTGGAAATAATCGTCAAATAATTTACTAGCAATCTTTTTGAGATATCTCATCAAGATGATTTATTGTGCAATTACGTATTCTGATTGCAAATAAAATTACCTTATACAGAAATGCAAGTTTTAGCGATCGCACCTTTTTTGGCCGACCTCACAAAATCGCGTTGCTCCCCTTTTGGCTGGAACACGGCAGTCTGCTGGTGATGCACCCAGGCTGTCAATCTACTCATGTGCATCAAGTACCCAAGACGAACAAAGCCGTTAGTACACGAATCAATCTTACTTTCAGACCGCACATCGGGGGAAGCAGATAACGATACTTCATTGACTGCGTAAATAATGCTAATTTCGGCACTTAAAGTCTACTGAACCTTGAAAACCAAATATCAAATAAATAATGCTAATTTTCTGGCGGAGTATCCGTTGTTGGCTGATATAAGGAACGCAATTCATCTAAGTTACTTGCAGTTTCTAGTCCTTTAAGAACTGCTCTTAATTGCTCGACATCTTCAAGAGTGGAAATTTCTGGTAATAGGCTTAAACCAAGAGTACCAAATTTCAGTTTCAAACCGACTTCAATCCCTTCTAACAAAGATTCCATACGAGCAATTCGCTCAAATGATGTCACGTACTGCATACGCACTTGTGCCTCCAATTGTTCAACTTCTCTTTTAAACTCTAGTTCTAAATCCAATGGTAACGTCAGCATCCAGTCAATAAAAGCCAACAGGTTAATAACAGCCTCGCGCTCAAACCCCTGCTCATACAGCCGACGAACTAAAGCTAGTTTTGATTGTTTCCTTTGCAACCTATTACTGCGGGTTTGTACTGCTGCCAAATGAGCCATGACCACCGTAGCAAACGGGTTACGGCTAGCTTCTAGCTCCGGCAACCTTTGTTGATAGTCTAACAGCTTGATTATAGGGAAATGAAAATCAACCGTACACCCAAATAATTCATAACCGAATCGATTTGGTCGCCATTTGATGTTGTCATCTCCAAGCACTGCTAAAGAAGCAACAGAGCGATTGTAACGGTCGAAAATTCGATAATTGTAGACAAACATACGTCTGGGAAAATCGGTTTCCTCTTGGCTTTGTACTTCTATATGAATCAACAGCCAAGATTCTTCGCCCCCAATGCGGTAAATTTTCACCAATTTATCTATCAATCGCTTTCCTAACTCGGCATCCCGGACTACCTGCTGGAGTTCCTGATCGAGAAATACAAAACCTCTACTCCAATCAATTTCACTGTGCGCTTGGGGAAAAAAGAACAACATGAAGTCTTGAAAATACAACTGTAGTATTTGCTTCCACGGAGAATCGTATTCAGTTTGAGGTGCTTTATTAGCCATTACTGTACCTGTTATCTGATTTCAAATTAATAAGATGAACTTCTTGAACAACTGCGCTTTAAAGAATTCCCACATTCGATTGCTGATTAAAAACAAATCCCTCGATTAGCAATAGTAAACCGAGGGAGACAATTTATTTAGTGAGGTGTATCATCATGAGTTTAGCAGTAAATGAATTAAATAATCGTTCAGATTTTGGAGTTTTTATTCCAGGTTTCTTTGATGATTATCCTCTCGAATCTGAAGAATTTAGGTTATACGCACATATCCAAAGAAGAGCAGGTGTCAGTGGTTATTTTGAGTCTATTCCTAACATGGCAAAACATTGTTACATGGCTTTGAAAACTGCCAAGAATGCCATCAAGCTTTTACTAGCCGCAGGAATGATTGAAATACAACAACGTCTTGGAACTACCAACATTTATACTCTGACTCCACCTTCGTGTTGGGTTTCTCCCGACCAAGTTCAATTACTTCGCTCACAAATCAAGACTACAAAACAAACCCCAGCCAAAATTAACCCCAGTCAAAATTGCACGGGGGGTGGGGTTAAATCTGACCCCGGTGGTGGGGTCAAAATTGCACTGGGGGTGGGGTCAAATTTGACCCACAAAGGTATTCCCATTAAGGTAATCCCATCTAAGGAACTCACACTAAGTACACCATTTCCTACCTATGAAAGTGTGTGTGAAGAGTCTGGACAACCAGGACAACAAAACCAGGAAAAAGAACCAATTCCTGAATCTCTCACTTCGTTGTCAAATCAATCCGAGACTTCGCATCAAACCCAAGATCTCACATCTAGTAGTTTGCCAAGGTAACTTTGCTAAGTAAAACCTCTAATTGGTAAAATAGCCAAAAATGGGGTGTAACATGGCGAAAAAGTACATTGTTGACTTGGATGAAGATGAAGTTTCTCAACTGCAATCGATAATTAAAAAAGGTAAGCATAAGGCAAGAACAATAACCCGTGCAAACATTCTTCTGATGGCTTCGGAAGGAGAAACAGATCAAGCGATCGCTGACACAGTTAGAGCGCATGTTGCAACAGTGCAACGAATACGAGAAAAATTCGTCATTGGAGGGTTAGATTTTGCT
>LWTK01000095.1 GCA_003326205.1 Nostoc sp. ATCC 43529 | reverse complement strand
TAACTTGTTCTTGAAAGTTTTCTAATGATTTGCTTAAATCAAAAGTAGAATATATATGATTTTTCATAAACAAAGTAGGCACTCCCTGTTTTGATGTCAGATATCAAAACCTTTACTCCAAAGGTAATCCTACCTTTTTTTTGCACAAAAACGAGTCATCTTCAGATACTACAATAGAACCAGAATTTTCAAGCAGTGTTAATACTGCTTGAAATGTATAAATATTTGTACCGTGCTGAAATATATTTATTAGCGATCGCACCTTTTTTGGCCGACCTCACAAAATCGCGTTGCTCCCATAATCAACTGTAGGGGCGTACAGCTGTACGCTCCTAGCCATATATGTGTGGCATTATTATACCAATTCAAATAATGTTTGCGACACATCAATTATCCGTAAGGGCACAACATTGTTCATTGGTGTCAACTTAACGTGAAACCCCTTTTGTGCCAAGGTTTTACCCTCACCCCCAGCCCCTCTCCCCAAGGGAGAGGGGAGCCAGAAATTAAATTCCCCTTCTCCCACAGGAGAAGGGGTTAGGGGATGAGGGCGCGAGGGATGTGCAAAACGCATGTCCGATATAGCTTTGAGCTTAAGTTGACACCAATGAACATTGTTGTGCCCCTACCCATCTGTTGCATTCTTTTTTCAAATTGGTATTATTTGAAATTTGTATTAGCAACGAGCGGAACGGGGTATCATAAATTTTTGGTATTCCGGGGTAAATATACCGCGAACCATGAGATGAGAGTCTCCATCCAACATATCTGGTAATGCTTGGGCATTTGTGTTTAGATTCTGTGGATTAAAGTAGATAAAACAGGATTTGATATTGTCAGGTATTCTTTGTATAAACTCTTGTAGAGGTAATATTTGCGGTGCTACTAAATCATATAATTTAAGTTCGTTATTTTCGATGGACATACAAGCAATAGTGTCTAAATCTGGAAAGTAATACATAGGAATTGTAGCTTCATTAACTAGAAATAAAGCCTTTTCATTGACTACACCAATAATGTTTGAAACAGGTGCGCGTGTTTCTAATATCCGATGTAAAAGATTCACGTCATCAATATTATTAATATCAAGCAAACGTAATCCATTTACGCCACCTGGAGAGTTAATGTTAGTTATAAAACTGTGTTCTTGCACAAAACGAAATCCAAAGGGGTAGTAAAATTCTGGGTTAGAAGTAGTTAATATTAAAGTTTCGTAGCGTTTGTCACAATAATCTAATACTTCATTCATTATTTCGCGATAGTAACCACGTCTACGAAAATCAGGATGAGTACATACTGCGTGAACTCCACCAACTATTACATCTTCCCCCATTAATCGCATGGGAATTTCCAGTACTCCAACGTGGGTTATTAAACTACCGTCTTCATGGAAGCGTGCGAATGGCGTTGATGCATCTTCCCATGCAGCGCCTAGTTTCCTAGCTTGTTCTGCATAGGAAGTAATTCCGGCTCCAGGGAATACAATTTCTAGTAAGTTGAATAATTTAGAACTAAGGGTAGTGTCTTGTGAGAATGAACTTTGATAGCGATTCTGCATATGTTTATAATAGTTCAACTTTGCTGATATCATAACCATCAATCAAAATTTTGCCATAGTTGCATTAAGGGTAACAACCGACTAGTGGTTCGTCGCATTAGTTATGATAGGTAAATAAGTTTGTAGTTAGGACTTTATTCCTTGATTTTTAAGCACTCAAGTGCTTCCTACAAACTCATCAAAATTAATGCGACGAACCACTAGCCAAGTCTCTAAAACACTTTGGGGTAAGTAATTAAATGGGAATAAACTTGCAATTAATTCTTGGAGATTTACTGTTGGATTTTTCATGATTTTTAATAAGTAGAAGGACTCAATTAAACTAAAGTTCGTAGTATGAGCTTGAGCGATTAAAACGTCTGTTAAGAGCGATAAATCGCTTACTACGAACAAAGCTCCAATCTTACATTTAATTATGTCTACCTACTTAATAGATTTTGATTAATTAACGAACCGCAAAGGGCGCAAAGGACGCAAAGAAGATAGGATTGCTATATATGTGGCTATGGCTATAAATAAACGACGTTGTGGGGGCGAACAGCCGTTCGCCCCTACTAAAGATTATGGTTCAAATAGATGGAAAATGTTGTAAGCAAAATAATATTAGATGAGCACAACATCTGTACTGATTGAGAAACCAGCAGGTTTGTTTTCAAGAGTTGCAAACAGTTGTCCTTGGTAAGACAAACCACCAGTCATGTTGTTATAGCTGAACTGACTTAGGTTACTAGCGCCAAAGCCAATTTTGCTTACTAGGACTTTATCTCCCTGTGCATATTGGAAATCTTTGATAATGTCTATGCCGTTGAGCTTAGACTCAAAGTAGAATTTATCTGCGCCTAAGCCGCCAGAGAGTACGTCATTCCATTTACCGCCAGCAAGATAGTCATTGCCAGCATCACCGTAGAGGGTGTCATTTCCGTTGCCGCCATAGAGTGTGTCATTGCCTTCGTTGCCATAACCAACTAACGGCGTAGTTGTACCACGACCATCAAGCAAGTCATTGCCTGCACCACCTGTAAATTGCACGCTTGCAATGCTAGTGCCAGCCAAACTGTTAACATCGAAGATGTCATCACCGCCTTGACCGTTGACTTCAAATTTTTCGGCAGTGTCTACAGTTAGGGTGAAGGGTACCAAGTTCAAGCGGTCAAAGATGGCTCTACCTTGGGCATCTTTTTGTAAGCGGAAGGTATCCCCGGCAGCCGCAGCACCATTGACTTCGATTACATCGTAGCCAGCATTGCCACTCATTTTGTCGCTGCCATCACCGTTGTTCCAAATCAACCTGTCGTTTCCGGCTCCACCAACGAAGATATCATTACCGCGATCGC
>LWTK01000094.1 GCA_003326205.1 Nostoc sp. ATCC 43529 | reverse complement strand
TCAATGGCATTAGCAGCAGCCAATTACAAGCAAGTGATTTTATTTTCAACAGTGCAGTTGTAAATAACAACATTACAGGAACTCCATACAATGATGATTTGTTTGGTGGTTTAGGTAACGATACCCTCTCTGGTGGTGGCGGGAATGACAGTTTATTTGGCGAACAGGGAAATGACAGATTATTAGGTGGTGCTGGCAATGATACCTTGTATGGCGGTGCAGGGAGCGACCAATTTGTTTTCGAGTACTTTGATAATTCCATCGTTGCCAAAGAACAAGATATCGTCATTGATTTTCAGAAGGGACAAGACAAAATAGATCTCAGAACTCTAGGCATCAGTGACTTTAATAATCTGTTATTGCTGACAAGTAATGATACCGATGGTAACGCCATTATTAGCGTCAGATATCGAGTGTTTGATGGTGATTATTATTATCGACTCAAACTCAATGGCATTAGCAGCAGCCAATTACAAGCAAGTGATTTTATTTTCAACAGTGCAGTTGTAAATAACAACATTACAGGAACTCCATACAATGATGATTTGTTTGGTGGTTTAGGTAACGATACCCTCTCTGGTGGTGCTGGGAATGACCGTTTATTTGGCGAACAGGGAAATGACAGATTATTAGGTGGTGCTGGCAATGATACCTTGTATGGTGGCGCAGGAAACGATGAATTTGTTTTCGAGTACTTTGATAATTCCATCGTTGCCAAAGAACAAGATATCGTCATTGATTTTCAGAAGGGACAAGACAAAATAGATCTCAGAACTCTAGGCATCAGTGACTTCAATAATCTGTTATTACTGACAAGTAATGATACCGATGGTAACGCCATTATTAGCGTCAGATATCGAGTGTTTGATGGTGATTATTATTATCGACTCAAACTCAATGGCATTAGCAGCAGCCAATTACAAGCAAGTGATTTTATTTTCAACAGTGCAGTTGTAAATAACAACATTACAGGAACTCCATACAATGATGATTTGTTTGGTGGTTTAGGTAACGATACCCTCTCTGGTGGTGCTGGGAATGACCGTTTATTTGGCGAACAGGGAGATGATAGATTCTCAGGTGATGCTGGAAATGATAGCTTGTATGGTGGCGTAGGAAATGATACTTATTCTTTCCTAGCGAATACTGCTTTGGGAACGGACACAATAATAGAAACCACAACAGGTGGTACTGATACTATTAACTTTAGCGGTACTACAGTTGCGGTCAATTTAAATCTAGGTTTAACCATCTTGCAAACGGTTAATAGCAATCTCAAACTCATTCTCTCTGCCAACAACGTTATTGAAAATGCAACAGGTGGCACGGGTAATGACACTCTCACTGGTAACACACTGAATAACACTCTAATTGGTGGTGGTGGAAATGACCGACTCCAAGGTTTAACAGGAAATGATACTTATTCTTTTGTAGCGAATAGTGCCTTGGGAACCGACACAATTATAGAAACCACAACAGGCGGTACTGACACTATTAACTTTAGCGGTACTACAGTTGCCGTCAACCTAAATTTAGGTGTTACCACTTCGCAAACAGTTAATAGCAATCTCAACCTCATTCTTTCTGCCAACAACGTTATTGAAAACGCAACAGGTGGCACAGGCAATGACACTCTCACTGGCAATACGCTGAATAATACTTTAATTGGCGGTGGCGGAAATGACCGACTCCAAGGTTTAACAGGAAATGATACTTATTCTTTTGTAGCGAATAGTGCCTTGGGAACCGACACAATTATAGAAACCACAACAGGTGGCACTGACACTATTAACTTTAGCGGTACTACAGTTGCCGTCAACCTAAATTTAGGTGTCACAACTTCCCAAACAGTTAATAGCAATCTCAATCTCATTCTTTCTGCCAACAACGTTATTGAAAATGCAACGGGTGGCACAGGTAATGATATTCTCACTGGCAATACACTGAATAACACTCTAATTGGTGGTGATGGAAATGACCAACTCCAAGGGTTAGCAGGAAATGATACCCTCTTGGGAGGTAATGGTAATGATACTCTTACAGGTGGAATTGGTAGTGATAAATATCTGTTCCAAAGTAATAGTGTGTTTAACACAAGCTTAGGTATTGATACCATCACTGATTTTGAAGTCGGACAAGACCAGATTGTGCTGAGTAAAACTACTTTCAATGCTATTACTAATACTGTGGGACAAGCTTTGACTGATTTTGCAGTTGTCACCGACAATCAATTCGTCAATGCTAGTAATGCGCGTATTGTCTTTAGCCAAAGTAGTCGCAGCTTATTCTATAACCAGGATGGCAATGTTTTGGGCGCAGGAACAGTGTTTGAGTTTGCCCGTTTAGGTAATCCTAATATTACTTTGAGTAGTAGTAATTTCAGTCTGATTGCCTAGTGGTCTATCGCATTAGTTCTGAAAGGTTCGTAGTAAGGACTAAAGTCCTTACTACGAACGTTTTTTTCTACAAAATTAATGGGACAGACCACTAGCCTTGGTGTCTTCTACAGACTTTTTTTCTCTGCGTTGTGTCAAAGATGGAGTGATAACGAACCGCAAAGGACGCATAGACAAGGCAGTGCGTTGGGCGGGTTCCCCGACTTGTAGCAACTGCCGCGCGGAGCGGCTTCCCGCAGGGTAGGACACAAAGTCAGAAAAGAAAGAGAAGTTAATAACAGCAAGAGTTTCACGTTAAGTTGACACGTATGTTCTATAAGTCCACCCCACAACATTGGATAATTTATTTTTTGGAAGTCCCTTAACTACCTTCTCCAATGGCAATAAAATTAAAAGCGGACTTTTCTTTTGTAACTGTGAGGTCTGGAGAACCTCCACCTGATTGTTGCTTAATTCCCAAATCCCAAATATTAACTTGAGCTTTGTTTGTGGTTATATCCTTAACAACAATTTGATTATCAGCACCCCAATCTTTCAAAGTAGCTACGACGCTGGGAGGTTCAATAAAAGGTTCTGAAAAAGTAATTACATAGGTTCCTGCTTCCGGTGATTCAACTGCAAAACCTTGTCCACTTTGTTTGGTTCCGTCATCACTAACTGTTCCGTAAATAATTTTTTGAGCCATGTTTTCACCTTTTTAAACTTGAGTTTACATCGACTTGCCAAATGTAAATTTGACTAAAACCACTGGAAGCCAAGCTTCCCAATGAAAATTTTAAATGTGATGAAGTTTTGCTAAAATTAGAGCATGTTCAGAAACTAAAATCAAGCTGTAATTGTTCGACAAAAAGCTGCTTTAATTTCAATCTGTAAAAGTTTATTATTCTCTCAGCAAATTTAAAAAATATTGCCTTATTTTATGACAGGTTCTACAAATCAGG
The DNA here is from genome assembly GCA_003326205.1 of Nostoc sp. ATCC 43529. GTDB lineage: Bacteria > Cyanobacteriota > Cyanobacteriia > Cyanobacteriales > Nostocaceae > Nostoc. The sequence goes on along the minus strand of LWTK01000094.1, from coordinate 344,140 downwards.
TTTATCCAGTCATTTGGCACAACGACTCAGTGTCACTCATTGACCAAACTCGTCTACCCAACGAATATACATTCGTAGAAATTCACCGCAGTGAAGATATGGCGCGGGCGATAAAAACGATGATTGTCCGGGGTGCGCCTGCAATTGGTGTAGCTGCGGCCTATGGAATGTATCTTGGCGCAAGGGAAATTCAGACAAGCGATCGCCACGAATTTCTGCAACACTTAGATAAAGTTGCCGAGTTATTGCGTTCTACTCGTCCCACAGCCGTAAACTTATTTTGGGCAATCAGCCGAATGCTCAAAACAGCCTACGAAACCTTAGGGACAGTAGAAGAAATCAAACAAATTCTCTTGCAAACTGCCCAAGCAATCAACATTGAAGATTTGCAAACTTGTAAAGCGATCGGTGACAATGGCTTAACAGTTTTGCCTACTACCCCTCAAAAGCTGACATTGCTTACCCACTGTAACGCCGGGGCATTAGCTACCGCAGGTTATGGTACAGCCTTGGGTGTCGTGCGTTCTGCTTGGAGACAAGGACGTTTAGGGCGTTTATTTGCCGACGAAACCCGTCCGCGTTTGCAAGGTGCAAAACTTACCACTTGGGAATGCGTGCAAGAAGGTATTCCAGTCACATTAATTACGGATAACATGGCCGCCCATTGTATGAAACAGGGTTTGATTCATGCAGTAGTTGTGGGTGCCGATCGCATTGCCGCTAACGGTGACACTGCGAATAAAATTGGTACATATAGCGTAGCGATCGCTGCTAAAGCACATAATATACCCTTCTTTGTCGCTGCACCTCTTTCCACCGTTGATTTTGAATTAGCTGATGGCAGTAAAATTCCCATCGAAGAACGCGATCCCACAGAAATCTATCAGGTCGGCGATACAATGCTCGCGCCTAACGGTGTAGATTTTTACAACCCAGCATTTGATGTCACCCCAGCTGAATTGATTACAGCCATCATTACAGAAAATGGAGCGATCGCACCTAATGAATTGGCAAAATCCCAGGTAGAGCAGGTAGTTTAAGGAGGCAGGGGGCAGGAGACAGGGGACAGGAGGAATACCAATCCCTCTATTTTTTTGAAAGGATACATCCATGACTCAGGAACAATGGACTGCGGTCGACCGTTACTTCACTGACCTATTTGTGCCCTCTGACCCTGTGCTGGATGCGGCACTTGAAGCCAGTGCTGCGGCCGGTCTACCGCCGCATAATGTTTCACCGAATCAGGGCAAGCTACTGCTGCTGTTAGCACAACTTCAAAGGTCACGTACCATTTTAGAGATTGGTACTCTGGGCGGTTACAGCACAATTTGGTTAGCGCGGGCATTACCCAGCGACGGTTACTTAATTACCCTGGAAGCCGATGCCAAACATGCCGAAGTTGCTCAGAGTAACATTGCACGCGCTGGTCTGAGCGATGTAGTGGAATTGCGGGTTGGACAAGCACTCTCTACACTGCCACAACTAGCCCCCGAAGGCCGCAGTCCATTTGACCTGATTTTCATCGATGCCGACAAGCCAAACAACCCCGATTACTTAGCCTGGGCGCTCAAACTTTCCCGTCAAGGCAGCTTGATTATTGCCGATAATGTTGTCCGTAAAGGAGCAGTAATCGATACAGCCAGTAACGATGCCAGCGTCCAAGGAATACGCCGTTTCAACGAAATGCTGGCATCTGAGCCGCGTGTAAGTACCACCGTACTCCAGACGGTAGGTAGCAAAGGATACGATGGCTTTGCGATCGCCCTGGTCGTGGCTGACTAGTAGTGCAAATACTTAGAGAATGGAAAGTAGCGAGATGAGGACATGGCTTCGCTAAGGGAAAAGGGTAAAGGTTAAAGAGAAAACAGAGATCTTTCTTTTGCCCCTTGCCCGATGCCCAATGCCCAATGCCCAATGCCCCAGTTCTTTTGATTTTGCCAAACTGGCGAGACTAATTAGCACAGCGATCGCTACATTAGAAGATATATAAATAAATATATAAATAGAAATCATTGTTGATTTTTATTAATCCGCAGTTCAACGAAAAACATGAGTGCAAGTACCATTCTTTTTGACAACCCTTTACTCCAAGGCACTGGCTTACCTCCATTTGCAGAGATTAAACCAGAACGAGTAGTACCAGCCTTTAACCAATTGTTGGCAGAACTTGACCAGCAGCTTGCGGCTTTAGAGGCTAATGTAGAGCCTACTTGGGAAGGTTTAGTGAAACCTTTAGAAAAGCTGACTGAACGGCTTACCTGGAGTTGGGGAGCAGTAAATCATTTAATGGGTGTTAAAAATAGCCCTGAACTGCGGGAAGCTCATGAAACCATACAGCCACAGGTAATACAATTTATCAACAAGCTCGGTCAAAGCCAACCCATCTACAATGCTTTTAAAGTACTCCGCGCTAGCAATGGTTGGGAAACTTTAGAACCAGCCCAACAGCGCATTGTAGAAGCCGCCATTCGAGATGCAGAACTTTCTGGTGTTGGCTTAGAAGGAAAGGCGAGAGAGCGTTTCAATGTTATTCAGATGGAATTAGCAGAACTTTCTACGAAGTTCTCTAACCATGTACTGGATGCTACTAAAAGTTTTAGCTTAACCCTGACAACAAAAGCCGAAATTGACGGTTTACCGCCAAGCTTAGTGAGTTTAGCAGCCCAAGCTGCTCGTGAAGCTGGCGAAATCAACGCCACACCAGAAAATGGCCCTTGGCGTATTACTTTGGACTTCCCCAGTTACAGCCCTTTCATGCAGCACAGCACCCGCCGAGATTTACGCGAAAAGCTTTACAAAGCTTATATCACCCGTGCTTCTAGTGGCGATTTAGATAACAACCCTTTAATTGAGCGAATTTTGGAATTACGTCAAGAACTCGCAGATTTACTAGGTTTTGGTAGTTATGCCGAGTTGAGTCTTGCAAGTAAAATGGCTCCTAATGTTCAAGCAGTGGAAGCATTATTAGAAGAACTACGTCAAGCCAGTTATGATGCTGCTGTCAAAGACTTAGAAGAACTCCAAGCTTTTGCTGCATCACATGGAAAAGAATATCAAGATTTACAACACTGGGATATTAGCTTTTGGGCAGAACGCCAACGAGAAGCAAAATTTGCCTTTACAGCCGAAGAATTACGTCCTTACTTTCCCCTTCCCCAGGTGCTGGATGGCTTATTTGGACTTGTGAAGCGATTATTTGGCGTCACCGTTACCCCTGCCGATGGTCAAGCCCCAGTATGGCATGAGGATGTCCGTTATTTTCAAATTGCTGATGAAACTGGTTCTCCCATAGCTTACTTCTACTTAGATCCCTATAGCCGTCCCGCAGAAAAACGCGGTGGTGCTTGGATGGATGTGTGCATCAATCGTGCCAAAATCACAGAAAATGGTGTAACCAGCATCCGCTTACCCGTGAGTTACTTGATATGTAACCAAACTCCGCCAGTAGATGGCAAACCTAGTTTGATGACTTTCTATGAAGTCGAGACTTTGTTTCACGAGTTTGGTCATGGATTACACCACATGCTCACCAAGATTGATTATGCGGGAGCCGCAGGCATCAACAATGTAGAATGGGATGCAGTGGAACTACCTAGTCAGTTTATGGAAAACTGGTGCTATGAGCGACTGACTTTATTCGGTATGGCGAAGCATTACAAAACCGGAGAAGCTCTACCAGAACATTATTATCAAAAACTGCTAGCAGCGCGTAATTATATGAGCGGTACCGCCATGTTACGGCAGCTTCACTTTAGCACCGTTGATTTAGAACTACACTACCGCTATCGTTCTGATGGTGATGAAACCCCTGCAGATGTGCGCCATCGCATAGCTAAGACTACTACGGTTTTACCACCACTTCCAGAAGATTCGATGTTATGTGCTTTCGGACACATATTCGAGGGCGGTTATGCGGCAGGCTATTACAGTTACAAGTGGGCTGAAGTACTAAGTGCTGATGCTTTTGCCGCTTTTGAAGAAGCTGGGCTAGAAAATGAAGAAGCGATAAAAGCTACAGGAATGCGTTATCGAGATACCGTACTAGCGCTTGGTGGTGGAAAACATCCAATGCAGGTGTTTAAAACTTTCCGCGGTCGCGAACCAAGTACGATCGCCCTGCTCAGGCACAATGGTTTAGTTAGCGCTAAGTAGGGAGATGGGGAAATGGGGAGATGGGGAGACAAATCAATTCAAAATTCCCTCTTGGAAAGTTCTGTTCGCCGGAAGCAGGCGCTCAGACTTTCCGCAAAATTCACGCATTAAAGAACTTCTGCCTTCTGCCTTTTGCCTCCTGCCTCCTCTTTTCCCATGCCCCAAAATCTAAGGTTTATCTAACAAAAGCGGTTCTTTGGCAACATCATCTAAGCGGATACTGGCTAGTAAATTTTGCCACTGCGCCTGAAGTGCCGCATCTTGTAAGTTTTTGTGATGCAGTTGAGCTATTATCGCTAGTGCTTCGTGCCATATCCCTTTTTGGGCATAGATTGTATAGCGCTTTAGAGGATCTGCGTTTTCTAGTTCTTTAAGTGTTGATTCACCGAGGTCAACTCGTTTTATTACCCCTTCAACGTAAGTCCAGGGGGCATTTTTTTGTTTATCGCAGTTAACGCTAAAAAACCAACGATATTCTTTGTTTAATGCTAAAGCGGGAGCAGTGCTAGGTAGAGAAACGCTTATAACTCCTGGCTTATCTTTGAGAGCGATCGCTTTTTTGTACACTGGGTTAGAATCCCCATCTTGCAGCACAAATTCCACTGCATAAGCCACATCTTTGGTATATGGCATATAGAAAAACCAACTTGGACGTTCTAACGTCGTTTGTGACCAGACATTAACTACATCATCAGCTTCCTCAGTAAATGGCACTAAAGCCGTGAGGTCAGGTTTAGCAGCTGGACATGCTGCTCCATTTCCCCGCGTAGCCCCGCCCCGGACGCGTCCTCCAGGAGGGGGGCCGGGTGGAACTGGAGGCTGTTCAAAGGGTGGAGTTTGAGCAACGATCGTTTTAGAATTAGAGCGATCGCCAAGTCCACGACCAAGACTCGAAGTCTCACTAGCTAGTAAACTGGTACAGCTCAAAGCTAATACTAAAAATAGTTTTATTGGTTGTAAATTACACTTCATAAAAACATCACCTCATAGAATTTTAGATTTAGATTTGGAATTGGGCATTGGGCATTGGGCATTGGGCATTGGGGAAGGGGGAAAGTAAAGATCTCTATTTTCCCTTTAACCTTTACCCTTTTCCCTTAGCGAAGCCATCTCCCCATGCCCAATGCCCCATGCCCCATTCCCCATTCCTAAGTATTTGCACTAGGAATTATTGTTTTGAAATTATAAATTGACATCAAGCCAACGGTGGCTAGTAAGGACAAAGCTGAGGGTACAAAAGGTACCCAAGCACCCGAAATTAACAGACCAAAGCAAGCTACATACAAAACACTAGAGGTAACACCCACTGCTAACGCCAACCAGGGAAGTGAAAGGTTTCGCCAAGCTAGGACTCCTCCCACCACAGACCAGCCCCAAATCCAAGCCACTTCCAGCCACAAAGACCAAACCCGCAGCAATGGACGCCCTTTTTCGACAGCACTGAGAATTTGACTGACCATGTGTGCTTGTAGCAAAACTCCTGGCATTTGTTCGTCGAGAGGAACTCCGTAGGGTGTTGGCCAAGTATCTGGAGAATCTCCTCTTGATATGACACCAATTAAAACAATCCGGTCTTTGATAGCATTGGGATTAACTGGACTAGATAAAAATTCTGTTAGTCTCACCTGTTCGGCAACTTCTTTGGGAGAACGGTAGTTAAGTAAGATTTGACCGCCATCGGCATTAATATTTTGATATCCACCACTACGAGACTTGAGATTTGGAAAAACAGTCTTACCCAACTGCAAATTTCCTTCGGGGGTGAATTTGACTCGAATTCCTGAAGATCGCAAATAGAGGGAAGCCAGTTGTAAACTGAAGGAGTATGAGGTAGAACACAATGAGGTTGGCTCTTGGTTCATGAATAGAAGATGGCGACGGATAACTCCATCACGGTCATGAATAAAGTCACTAAACCCGATATTTGTTTTGGGGATTTCTGGTGGCGGTTGAATACCTCTGATCTTGGTTGTGCCATCGCTTCCTTTACATACGCCAATTAAGTTTGGAGTTTTTTGCAAACGAGTAATTAAATCTGGCTGTTTGGCATTAAAATCACGGTAGATATCTAAGCCGATCGCTCTAGGTTGATACTTATTCAGTTTTTCTAAAAGTTTGTTGAGAGATTTCTCCGAAATCGAAGCTCCAATTAAAGACTCACCATTTTTTCTTTGAGTTGCCAAATCATCATCATCAATGGTGATTACCAGCAGTCGGGAATCAATTCCTTCTGATGGACGCGATCGCATCATCCCATCGAAGGCTTGAATCTCTGTAGCTTCTAGGATTCCCACCAACCTCACCACAACTACGAAGGCTGTAACTGCCAAACTGGATAACAAAGTGATGCTAAATCTGCGTTTAATGGACCCAGATAAATTCGGCATCTCTTCAATTTCTCTAGACCTTAATTCATCCCAAGTAGGGGGTGTTTGGGCTGGATTTTGGCAAATTACCGGTAGCCAAGTCGCACAGGGAAATCGATCTTCAAGTCCTTGCAAGCGTTCCCGCGCTTGGCGCACTGATTGATATAAAGACTCTCCACTAGCAAAGCCTTGGAGAAAATACTTTAAAAACTCTTGAGCAACCTGGTCTGGAACCGGTTCGCGCATGACAATTATTTGAGGAATTTGCAAATCAGCTAATTCTCGCGCCAATCCCAAACCATCGCAGGAATTGAATATAGCTAGTTGTAAACCATTTTCAATGGCTTTCCTCAAAGCATACTTTAGCTCGCCAATGGTGAGACTATCAGTTTTATTGAGGTAAATTCGTCCGCTTTCTCCATTTCCCTGACTAGAACTATGTCCAGCAAAGAAGAGAATATCCCAGTTTTTTCCCCACAGATGCTCAGTTAAGTCTTGGCGCTGTGGTTCGACGATAAAACTAACTTCGGCGTTGTTGCACTGTTGCAATAAGGCTTGATCTGCCTGGGTGTCAATTCCTTTACTATTACCAACAATTGCCAAAATGTTAACTAGAGGATTGGGAGTGCGTGACTTGTGAACGCGATCGTAAGTTGGTGAAGAAAGGGCGATTTCAGCCTTGGGATAGCGTTCTAATAAGTCCCACAAATGCCAAGGTAATAGCTGTAATTGACTATTTTCTGTTTGTAAAATTACCCGCACTTCTTCTGTAGAGGACAATCTTTCTAACCATTTTTCTCTTACAGAGCGAAACTCCTCTGCTTTGAGCCAAGTATTAAAACGTGCCCGCAAAATATGAGAAGTGTTTTCGCAGTCTTGGATCATCGATACATTCGTCACCTGCACTTGCTCAGCATGGAGGCGATAACGATTGCCTATCTGCCGATAACTAGACTGCCAATGACTATAGTAGAGCGGCATTTCGGGAAATGGAGGTAATTTTCCCGTGACTTCTGTTGTAGCACGCTCGTGTTCTTCACCAATTTGCAGGGTAACAGCAAAGCCCTGCTCAAAACTACCCTCTCCGAACTTCAGAACTACTAACTTACCCATGATTGTCGCTATCCCTTTTTCTGTGCAAACTCACAAACCTCTGATGTCTAGTGACAACCTTCAGAAGTGCGTACAGAACTTTTTTTAAAATCCCCAAAAGCCGATTTCAATTTTTAATTAATCAATTGACTACTTCATAAATTACCGACAAAGAGGGAAGATAGCTAGATGCTTTAAATCCGGAAATGTTCGGTGATACTAGTACCATTCAATGCTACCCTAACGCTAAATTCTTCTCCGGGTTCCCCGCGAAACTGTAATTGAATGTAATTATCTGATTTTCTGGATTGAGCATCTAAAAAGACTGCTCCCGAACTATCTAGAACGGTAAGATGAACTCCTGGTGGTAAGTAAATTTGACTACCAGTTGCGTGCAACTGAAGGTGTATACTGGTTTGTCGATCGTTTTGGGGGGTGATTTCCACAATCAACATCACGGGGTGATTGAGAATTTGGATACCCAAATCAATCAGTTTTGCACGTTTTGTAATTGATTCTGGTAGGTTTGTAGCATTTAGTTCCAGAGTCTCAGTACTACGAAAAGCATAAGCTGGTCTAAGTTCTGGCAGATTCCACAAAGATTCAACAGTTTGCCAACCCGTCTCAAATATACCAGCAAACCACTGACTCAAATTCACTAGTGGGGCAAATTGAGATTCCCGCAGTTGCGCCATATGGTCGATAAATGCTTCCAATGGTTGCAGTTGTCTCAAAGGTAGTGTTTCAGTTGCCACACTAGGCACAAAACCCAGTAGCTTGGCTTCTTGGAGCGATTCATCAAATTCAACCACTAAATAGCCTACCCGTTCTTCCCAGGTTTCAGGAGGAATGGAACATATCTGCTGGTGTTTATGAACAGCACGACACTCAAGACGACCGACTGATGGCACTTCTAAGTCAGCTACATTCCCGCACAGCCGCATGACGGGGTTCCAACTGTCACTACCTTCGAGATTGGTGGAAATTTCCATCATTTGCAAATAGTCATTTACCACCCATACAGCTAGAGTATTCAGCCGGACTTGCTCTGCTTTTTGAGAATTTGGCTGCTCATGAGCAAATTGCTGGGCAGTTATGCGAGCTATTTGGGGAATTGGCAATGTTAATGTGAAATCGTCTAGCAGATAGGTGGAGTTATTCATAAGTCAGTTGGTGGTGATCAACGCTGCTATGTACATATCGCCCGCATTCACTAAATTTATGCCACAAAATAGAGAATCATTCTTAAAAAAGAGAATTGGGGATTGGGGACTATTTTTGACTTACAGCGTCTTACTCTAGAATTTCAGTTTAAAATAACTGAGTCAATATTTAAACTCAGGATAATTTCAGTATCTAAGTTGATAAACAGTAAAACTTGTGATATTGAAGACATCAAGCAAAATATGGCTGCAAAAATTCCGGTTACAGTAATTACAGGCTTTTTAGGTAGTGGAAAAACTAGTCTAATTCGCCACCTGCTACAAAACAACCAAGGACGCCGCATTGCGGTTTTGGTCAATGAATTTGGCGAACTCGGTATTGATGGCGAATTGTTGAAATCCTGTCAAATTTGCCCTGAGGATGGTGAAGGTGACAGCAATATTTTTGAATTAACCAACGGCTGCTTATGCTGTACCGTCCAGGAAGAGTTTTACCCGACGATGCAAGAGTTAATTAAGCGGCGAGATAGTATTGATTGTATTTTGATTGAAACTTCTGGTTTGGCGTTACCAAAACCACTGGTGAAAGCTTTTCGCTGGCAGGAAATTCGCAATGCAGCCACGGTGGATGCTGTGATTACTGTGGTTGATTGTGCGGCTGTCGCAGCAGGGACATTTGCCAGCGATCCCCAGGCGATCGCAGCCCAAAGACAAGCTGATGATAGTATAGAACACGAAACGCCTTTGCAAGAACTGTTTGAAGACCAACTTGCTTGTGCAGACTTAGTGGTGTTGAATAAGACTGACCTGGTAGACGATGAGACGAAAGCCAGAGTCGAGGAATTGGTTAAACAAGAGTTACCCAGAGTGGTGAAGATTGTGGAAAGTAATCGCTCTCAACTCGATGCATCTATATTATTAGGATTCCAAGCCGCAGTCGAAGACAACCTAGATTCTCGCCCCAGTCATCACGACACCGAAGAAGACCACGACCACGATGAAGAAATTACCTCAGCCAATTTAATTTTAGATCGTGCCTTTGACCCAGAAAAGCTGCAACAGCAATTGCAAACATTGGCACAAGAACAAGAAATTTATCGAATCAAAGGCTTTGTCGCAGTACCAAACAAACCCATGCGCCTAGTAATGCAAGGTGTAGGAACCAGATTTGATAAATTTTACGATCGCCCCTGGCAACCCGAAGAACCCAGACAAACCCGCTTAGTTTTCATCGGTCGTGATTTAAAATCCTCAGAAATCGAATCCCAACTTGTAGCTTTATAAATTTGGGCATTGGGCATTGGGCATTGGGCATTGGGAGAGGGGAGAGACAAGGGAGAAAAATTGCTACCTTGTCCCCCTTGTCTCCCCATCCCCCTCATCCCCATGCCCCATGCCCCATTCCCCATTCCCCATTCCCCATTCCCCATTCCCCATTCCCCATTCCCCATTCCCCACTTTAGAAAAGTATGACGATTTCTCAAATATTTAACATTGCGAATCTTTTCGTGTTGCCTTTTTGGGCTTTAATGATTTTATTGCCGAATTGGAAAGTGACACAGCGAATAATGGCATCATATCTGCCTTTTGTGGTGTTAGCTGGAGTCTATTTGTATTTTTTTATCAACAGTGTTACGCCAGAAAACGCCCAAGATTTCTCGAATTTGGAATTAGCAAATATCGCCCGACTTTTTGCAGATGAAAAAGTTGCAGCAACGGGTTGGGTTCATTATTTAGTGATGGATTTATTTGTTGGTCGCTGGATATATTGGGAAGGTCAAAAAACAGGTGTTTGGACAATTCATTCCTTAGCTTTGTGTTTGTTTGCTGGCCCTATGGGATTACTATCTCACATCTGTACTGAGTGGATATCTAAGAAATTTTTCCCTAAGTTTCAGGAAAATAAAGCGGTGACGGTAGCAGAACAACAAATATCATCAACTAAAAGTTAGTAAGCTATTAAGCTTTTAAATTGCACAGTTATGTAGTATCGTGACAAGGCTAAAATGTTGCAATAAATTTTGTAGGTTGGGTTGAGGAACGAAACCCAACACCGATATCCAAGTTGGGTTGAGGCTCTGCGAAACCCAACCTACAATTTTTGCATAAATTTAAGCTTGCCATACCACTAGCTTGATACTGAATAAATATTCTTGATTAAGACGAATTTTTGCTTTAAATTAACATCTTGAAAATTTTTAATTCATCTAAAAAGAAAATATTTTTTCTATTCTAATTTAGATTACAGCAGATTCAAAGGAGTGAGGTACACATAATCGTAGCAGCGCTAAGCTTGGCGACCATAACCGTGTACTTCATTTACCTGAAATAGGTTGTATATACCCTCAGAAATAAACTTAGTTACTCCATTAGAAAGAAGCAATAGTCGTTCCTACTTTCTAAAGTAAACCCAGGGAGAGTGAAATAAATTTCTAAACAAAAATATAGGACGCGTATTTGATTGCGTGAAAAAAACTCACTAAATTTATACCTGCCTTCTTTGCTGTTGCCTGTTCCCTCCCTACACAAGTATGTTCAGTAATCAAATCGGATTCCTATAAATAGTTAGATTTGTGTCTGCTTTTAGTTGAAAAAGACACAATATTTGACTATAAATCCTTTAATTTCCAATTCAGAATGTTTAGACATTAGGAATTTAACCATTACCTGATTGTAGAACTGGATATCTACAATTTTGAGCTAGTTTTAAACTTCTATATTGTAAAAAAATTAGATAAAGGATTCGCTGCAATACCCTTGATTTTGATTTAGGAATACCACTATGGCCATACAGGAACAACTACACCAATGGCATGAATTAGCACAACAGTTGCGTGTAGATAGTATTCGGGCTACAACTGTTGCTGGTTCAGGTCACCCTACTTCATCCATGTCGCCAGCCGATCTGATGGCGGTTTTACTCTCTAAATATCTGCGCTACGATTTTGAGAATCCAGATAATCCTAATAACGATCGCTTTATTCTCTCTAAAGGACATGCCGCACCGTTACTGTATGCCATGTATAAAGCTGCGGGGGTAATTACTGATGAGGAGTTAATATCATTGCGGCAATTGGGCAGCCGCTTAGAAGGTCATCCAACACCTGTTTTACCTTGGGTTGATGTGGCCACCGGCTCCTTGGGACAAGGATTGCCAATTGGTGTAGGGTTGGGTTTAGCAGGTAAATATTTAGACCAGTTACCATACCACATTTGGGTGTTGCTGGGTGATAGCGAAACAGCTGAGGGGTCTGTCTGGGAGGCTTTCGATCGCGCTTCACACTACAGCCTAGACAATCTGATCGCTATTATCGATGTCAATCGTCTAGGACAGCGGGGTCAGACTGAATTAGGCTGGAACACACAAGCCTATGCTGCACGTGCTACAGCTTTTGGCTGGCAAGCAATTGAAATTGATGGTCACGATTTGACGGAGATTGACCAAGCTTTTAGCGCTGCTTTGAGTATCAACGATCGCCCCACTGTAATTATTGCTCGTACCAAGAAAGGCAAAGGTGTAGCCTCCTTGGAAGATTTAGGTGGTTGGCATGGTAAAGCACTTAAACCCGATACCGAAAAAGAAGCGATCGCCGAGTTGGGTGGTGAACGCCACATCAAAATTCAAGTCAACAAGCCCGAAGAACAAGGCCAACCAGTTCTAACAGCAAACCCTCAACCGCTGCAACTTCCCATCTATAACAAAGATACCAAGGTCGCAACACGTCGAGCATATGGTGATGCTTTAGTAGCATTGGGAGCCGCTCAACCAAATGTAGTCGTCCTTGATGCCGAGGTAAGTAATTCCACGTATGCTGAAGATTTTGCTGAAGCTTATCCTGAGCGCTACTTTGAAATGTACATTGCCGAACAACAAATGGTTGCAGCGGCCGTGGGTTTGCAGGTGCGAAAATACAAACCCTTTGCATCGAGTTTCGCAGCTTTCTTGAGTCGAGCTTATGATTTTGTGCGGATGGCGGCTGTCTCTCGCGCCAACATTAAATTAGTAGGTTCCCATGCGGGGGTATCCATTGGTCAGGATGGGCCTTCACAAATGGCACTGGAGGATTTAGCAGCATTCCGGGCAATATGGAGTAGTACTGTACTGTATCCCAGCGATGCCAACCAGATTGCTAAATTAGTGGCGCAAATGAGCGATCGCAATGGCATTGTCTACCTCCGCACCACCAGAGAAAGCACACCCGTAATTTATGGTTCTGATGAAGATTTTCCCATTGGTGGTAGTAAAGTAGTCCGTAGTTCAGACAGAGATCGAGCCGCTATAATTGCCGCTGGCATTACTTTACACGAGGCTCTGAAGGCTTACGATCGTCTGAAAAACGAGGGTATTACGGTGCGCGTCATCGATGCCTACTCTGTTAAACCCATTGATGTCAGTACACTTCATCAAGCTGCACGCGATACCAAAGGTAATTTAGTTGTTGTTGAAGACCATTGGCCTGAAGGCGGATTAGGCGCAGCAGTGCTAGATGTTTTTGCGGCTACCAGTAATCATCCTACTTACAATGAATCCCAAGTGCGACTAATTAAGTTGGCAGTCACTGATATGCCAGGTTCCGGCACCCCAGAAGAACTGCTTCATGCTGCCAAGATTGATGCCGATGCCATTGTTGAAGCGGTGAAATCCCAAGTCAGAGAGCCAGTAGGAGCATCAAATTAGTACAACATAGCTTCAAATACCTGGGGTAGACTGCCCCAACGTCGAAAGCCGACACTTATACTCTCGCCATCTTCCTGATTAACATGAATTCGATGTATTGGGATTTTGACCTCACCCCCAGCCCCTCTCCTAATACGAGAGGGGAGCAAAAAGCCTAATTTTTCGTTACCCCTCTCTCTCTTCTCAGGAGCAGCCCCACTGGCGGCGCTGCCACCCGCTACGGATGAAATAAACAAGTCAAATCCTCTTCCCTTCTGCCTCCTGCCTCCTGCCCCCTGCCTCCTGCCTCCTGCCTCCTGCCTCCTGCCTCCTGCCTCCTGCCTCCTGCCTTCTGCCTTGTTTCTTGAAAGAGGGAGGCTGGGTGGGTGAGGTCTGCCGAATTCACGTCTGATTAATTTTAGGCAAGCTGGCTTTTTTATCAATATATCAATACAGCTTTACATCTATCTAAGGATAGATATTTATAGATATGTAACATTTTTATTTAAAAAGTCTAAAAAGCTGATTAAAATGGGCAAATTTGCTCTAAATTGCAGCCTCAACTGATTTTTGATTATTCCTTTCTCGGTGTCAGCGCATGGATCTTCAAAACTCTGCTTCATCTGCCATCACTTCTGATTCCAATAGTCTCAAAACTGAAATATCTTATGTCCAGGCAATGGAGCATTTAATTGAGGTTGTTCGAGCATTGTCATTAGCACGGACACTAGAGGAAATCATGGCGATTGTGCGAAAGTCTGCACGTGAGTTGACTGGAGCAGATGGAGCTACTTTTGTCCTACGAGATGGAGATCAATGTTTTTACGCAGATGAAGATGCGATCGCTCCATTATGGAAAGGGCAACGTTTCCCTATGAGCATTTGCATTGGTGGCCATACGATGCGAAACTGTCAGCCTGTTGTGATTAGCGATATTTATGGAGACGAACGAATTCCATTTGCAGCTTACCAACCAACTTTTGTCAAAAGCTTGGCAATGGTGCCCATCAGGATGTGTAACCCCATCGGTGCAATTGGAACATATTGGGCTAAGTTACATCAACCAACGCTAGAACAAGTCAAGCTTTTACAGGCATTGGCAGACACAACAGCTGTGGCGATGGAAAATGTGCAGATTTATAGTGAACTAGAACAAAGAGTCCGCAATCGCACTGCTGCACTAGAAAAAGAAATAGAGGAGTCTCAAAAAGTTGAGGCAGAAGTTAGGCGCTTATCTCTAACAGATGAATTAACTGGACTGTACAATCGACGAGGCTTTTTTCTACTTACACAGCAGCAATTAAAACTTGCTCATCGACGACAAAAGCCCTGTTGTCTGTTATTTGTAGATATCGATGGATTGAAGCAAATCAATGATACATTTGGGCACGAAGTTGGCGATCGTGTAATTGTTGATACAGCAGAACTACTAAAACAAACCTATCGAGATTCTGATATCATTGCCCGATTGGGAGGTGATGAGTTCGTCGTATTCATGCCTGAATCTTCAGATTGTACTAATACAATTTCTGCTCGCCTACAAGGGAATATTGATTTCTTCAATCACAATCGAGGTAGAAGTTATGACTTATCAATCAGTGTTGGAGTGAAACAGTGTTTTCTAAATGAAGATTTTTCATTGGAAAAACTTATATTCCAGGCAGATGAATTGATGTACCAGCAAAAACGTGCCAAGCTAAGTTCTACCAATCAATTTTGTTAACATTAACGTGAATTATAAAGACCTCACCCACCCGGCCTCCCTCTCCTACCAGGAGAGGGAGGAGTAAGGAAAATTAGGCTTTTTGCTCTCCTCTCCTTGAAGGAGAGGGGCTGGGGGTGAGGTCAAAATCCCGTACATCGAATTCACGTTAACATTATTAGTCTGAGCGATTAAACATCGATTTATTATAATAATAAAATTGTGAGCTATTATTCCCAGCTAACTCTCAAGTATCTGCCAGTAATAGTGTGTAGATAGAGGTTTATCGGATATATTTTTTTGAGAGCGATCGCTGTTAATAAATTTTAAAACTTGAGAATTCCTAATGCTTGAGAAAGTATAAAATAAAACTCGAAAAGGTGGGTTATGCTTTCTAATAATCATTAATCGCTAATTAGCAAGATAACTCTGGGTTTTTGAGTATCATCATGAACTTAATTGATTTAGTCATCAACGCAATTACTGGCATTGGTAATCCTTTGATTAAAGAAAAAATTCAGCGTAATGAGACAGTAATTAAGTTACTCCAGCAATTTAACCTCGATCCAGAACATCCACCTGCTGATTTTAGCGGTGTTTACGTTTATGCCTTAGTAGAATATGGAGTTGGTAAACCAAAACCATTTCTGGAATTATTCCGACAAGAAACAATTAAACAAGCTTTTCGCACAGCATTAGATCACAATAATCCTTCAATTCTGCTTTCTGAAGTTGATGGTTTTCTTGATGCTTATACATTGGGTGATGAAATCAGAAGCTTAGAAATTGATGTCAGAAGAGAGGTAGCTGCATTTGCCACTGTATTTATTGAAGTTGCCAAACGCAGTCGCACACCTGCTGATGTATTGATGAGCCAGCAAATTGGTTCTCTACACAAAAGGATTGGGAATATCCAAGAACAGCTGGAAAGATTGCCCACACTGGAAGGAATTCGCACAGAAATAGCACGGTTGGCGGCAGAAAATTATCCTGCACTAACGGGAACTGTAACTGAAAATAAATGTAGAGCGATCGCCTTAGCTCAGCAGATGCGAGGATGGTTTGATACCTTAGGCTACCGCCTAGAAAAATATGAAATCTGGGCAGAAGAATATTTTGAATGGATTATCAACATCCCAGTACGTCGCAGTTATGACCGGATTGTTGTACGTGGTGTTGCAAAAGAAGTGGGACTGGGTGATGTGATGGCCTTGCGTCAGTCAGTTGAAGCACAAAAAACAGATGAAGGCTGGTTAGTAACTACCCGCCGGATTTCCCGCGCTGCAAGGGATGAAGTCAAGAAACAAGAAAATCATCGCCTTGATTGTTTCACTTTTGACGAACTAATTGACTTAGATGCAGACTTTAATGGGTATCTCGACTGGCTGGAAGCAGAAATCAAACGTCGAAAAATTGACACTAAATATGTGCCGCTTGCTTGTACAAAAGAAGAAATCGATCCAATTACCAAGCGACGGATAGCAGTCAGTCATTATGAGGAAGAAGACGGCTGGATTGATGGCTACATCGACCTGTGGCTTGATGACCCCGCCAAAGAGCATATTTCCATTTTGGGAGAATTTGGCACAGGTAAAACTTGGTTTGTCTTTCACTATGCTTGGACTGCATTGCAACGTTACCGCGATGCTCAAAGACGTGGTGTCGAACGTCCCCGCCTTCCTTTAGTAATCACCTTGCGAGATTTTGCTAGAGCATTAAATGTTGAGAATGTTTTGGCAGGTTTCTTTTTTACCCAACACAACATCCGCATCAACAACGAAGTTTTTGACCAACTCAATCGTATGGGTAAATTGCTGCTAATTTTTGATGGCTTTGACGAAATGGCAGCAAAAGTAGACCGCCAACAAATGATTAATAACTTCTGGGAACTAGCAAAGGTAGTAGTTCCTGGTTCTAAAGTTATCCTCACCTGTCGTACTGAGCATTTCCCAGAGGCTAAAGAAGGACGAGCTTTACTGAATGCAGAATTGCAAGCTTCCACTAATAAATTAACTGGAGAAACACCACAATTTGAAGTTTTAGAACTGGAAAAATTTAACGACGACCAAATTCGACAGGTGTTGTTATACCAAGCTGAACCTGCCACAGTTGAGCAAGTGATGGTCAACCCGCAGTTATTAGATTTGGCCCGTCGTCCAGTGATGACGGACTTAATTTTAGAAGCATTACCAGATATCGAAGCGGGTAAACCTGTGGATATGTCACGAGTTTATCTCTATGCTGTGCAGCGCAAGATGGAGCGAGACATCAAAGCAGAGCGTACTTTTACTTCTTTGGCAGATAAACTCTACTTTTTATGCGAACTTTCTTGGGAAATGCTTTCTACTGACCAAATGAGCCTGAATTATCGGTTGTTCCCAGAACGCATTCGCAACTTATTTGGTTCTATTGTCCAAGCAGAAAAGGATTTAGACCACTGGCATTACGACATGATGGCCCAGACAATGCTTGTCCGCAATGCTGATGGTGATTACACTCCGGCACATAGGTCGCTGTTAGAGTTTTTTGTTGCGTATAAATTTGCAGCAGAGTTGGGGGCTTTAGCTGGTGATTTTACGGAATTGGCAAAAGCGCGATCGCTTATAGATGAAAGTCTTGCGCCTGTTGATTATACTTGGTCTGGTTATTTTTCGCCCAGTAGTGGGGCGAACGCACCGCTAAACAAATTTACAAGTGAGTCTTTGGACAAGTTGAGGGAGACTTTTGGCAAAGCGCCACTCACGAAAGCAGTGATGGATTTGTTTGTGCCGATGTTGAATAATAGTGAGTCTCTAATTAGTGCGATCGAGGTAACGCGGGGTAAAAGTGAGGACGAGGTAGCCTATGTTGGCGGAAATGCGGCAACACTAGCCCTAAAAGTCGATAAGGCTGCGTTGGAGGGAAGAGATTTAAGTGGTACTTTGATTAAAGGCACAGATTTTAGTAATGCTAGTTTGCAAAGTGTGAATTTTGCTCAAGCAAATTTAGCCAATTGTGCTTTTACCCAAGCTTTAGGTGCGGTCTTTTCAGTTACATTCAGTCTAGATGGAAAACTACTAGCTACAGGTGATGGTAATGGCGTAGTTCGCTTATGGGAAACGGCAATAGGTAAAGAAGTTTTAACTTGCAAAGGACATAATAGTACAGTACCTTCAGTGGCCTTTAGTCCTTCTAGTCAGATACTGGCCAGTGGTAGTTACGATCGCACAATAAAACTATGGTCTATTCAGACAGGAGAATGTCTGAAGACTTTGCAAGGTCACACTTCTGGAATACGTGCAATTGCTTTTAGTCCCTGTGGTAAATTACTTGCTAGTAGCGGTAATGAAAATATAATCAGGCTTTGGGATGTTGATACTGGAGAATCGCTGACAGGTTTTCATGGACATACCGATCATATACGTTCAGTCGCCTTTCACCCTTCTGGCATGATGTTGGTTAGTGGTAGTGCAGACAAAACAATCCGAATCTGGGATATTAACAGTGGAGAATGCTTGCAAATTCTTGAGGGTCACACAAATCGGATACGCTCAATTGCTTTAAATTCTACTGGCGAAATTATTGCCAGTAGTGGTAGTGACTGCACAATAAGCTTTTGGGATATTAAAACAGGGAAATGCCTAAAGATTCTCCAAGGTCATAGTGACACTGTAATGTCAGTTGTGTTTGGTTCTTTCGATCGCATAATTGCTAGTGCTAGTAGCGATCGAACAGTACGACTCTGGGATGTTAAAACAGGAGAATGCTTAAGTGTTATCCAAGAACACACGAATGTAGTGCGTTCAGTAGCCTTTAACCCATCTGGTCAAACCTTTGCTAGTGGTAGCTATGATAAAACCGTCAAGATATGGGATATCAATACCTGTGAATGCTTAAAAACTGTGCAGGGTCATACCAATTGGATAAGTTCAGTAGCATTGAATCCATCTGGTAAAACTATTGTTAGCGGCGGAAATGATGCAACAATCATCTGGGATGCCAACACAGGTAAATCTTTAAAAACCTTACAAGTACATACTAGCTGGGTATTTTCAGTTGCATTTAGTCCCTGCGGTCAGATTGTTGCCAGTAGTGGTGCCGACGCAAAAGTGAGATTATGGGATATCAATACTGGTGAATGCTTAAAAACTTTACACGGACATACGCACTGCGTCTTCTCAGTTGTTTTTAGTCCTGATGGAAAGCTATTAGCTAGTGGTGGTATTGACCAACAATTGAAGTTATGGTCATCTCAAACAGGTAAATGTCTAAAAACTTTTAATTTAGACAAAGGGACAGTACATTCAGTTGCATTTAATCCCGTTGATGGAACATTGGCTAGCGGGAGTTCTGAATTTACCGTCAAGTTATGGGATATCAATACAGGTGAATGCTTCAAAATTCTCGAAGGGCATACTGCTACAGTTCGCTCGATTAACTTCCATCCTGGCGGTAAAATTCTTGCTAGCGGGAGTTCTGACTGCACAGTCAGGTTATGGGATATTAACACAGGTGAGTGTTTAAAAATTTTGCAAGGACACTCGAATATCGTGCAGGAAGTAGCTTTTAGCGCTGATGGGCTAAAACTTGCCACAGCTAGTGAAGATTACACTATCAAGTTGTGGGATATACCAACTGGAGAATGTTTGAGAACACTACAAGGACATACAGCTTGGGTATTTTCAGTTGCCTTCAGTTCTGATGGTGTGACCTTGATTAGTGGTAGTGGAGATGAAACAATCAAAATTTGGGATATTGAAACTGGTGAGTGTTTAAAAACGTTAAAAAGCGATCGCCCTTATGAACGCATGAACATTACAGGCGTTAAAGGCTTGACCAGAGGGGAAATTGCTACCCTCAAAGCACTGGGCGCAGTAGAAGACAGAGACATATATAGCGGTTCCCACATGGGTGAAGTACAGAAAAAAAATAGATCATAGTAGGGGCGCACAGCTGTGCATTGGTGTCAACTTAACGTGAAACCCGCTTTGTGGAAAGGTTTTGCCCTCACCCCCAGCCCCTCTCCCTTTGGGAGAGGGGAGCCAGAAATTAAATTCCCCTTCTCCTGTGGGAGAAGGGGTTAGGGGATGAGGGCGTGAGGAATTGGCAAAACGCTTGTCCGATATAGCTTTGGGCTTAAGTTGACACCAATGACAGCTGTGCGCCCCTACCCATGTACCTGATTCAAATGAGAATCGCTATAAGTAAAAATTAATTTACTGTATTGAAGGAGGCAGGAGGTTTTGTTTACAAAGGGATTCTGAGCCCTCCTGAACAATAGCCACGCTCACTTTTGTCAGGTGGGGGTCTTAGACCCTTGAACATCCGTTCACAGCAGGAGTGAGGGGTCAGTTTTCCTCCTGCCTCCTGCCCCCTAACTCCTGCCTTCATCGATAACTTAAAATACTCAAAAAGTGGGTGACCTGAGATTCGAACTCAGAACCAGCGGATTAAGAGTCCGATGCTCTACCGTTGAGCTAGTCACCCACACAGATGACGATCATAGCAAACTTATCATAATTTTGCCAGTGCAACAGCCCAAAAAACGAGTTAAAGGGGAAATTTGACGGTGAAGGTAGTTTGATCGGCTGCACTTTCTACACAAATTGAACCGCCTAAATGTCTGACCATTTTCTGCACTAACGCTAATTCGAGTCCGGTGCCGTTATGTTTCCAAGGATCGTGTTTGGAAAGGTGATAAAAAGGTTCAAAAATTCGTGACAGTTCGTTGCTGCTAAGCTCAATTCCAGAATTGGTAATTTTAAGTTCTATTGCGTTGCCTGTCGCTTCAGCCGAAACTGTGATGGATTCTCCTGCTGGGGTGTATTTACAGGCATGGTTGAGCAGTTCGGTAACAATCCGTTCTAGGTCTGTGATGTCTGTTTCTAAAAGTGGAAGTGTGCGATCTATACTTAGGTTTAACTGCTGGCGCTGGCAGTTGGTAACATCTCGAAAGGTCTCAATGATGGGGTGAAGCCAGCTTTGTAAGTCAATGGGAATCAAAGTTGCGGGATTTGGTTCGGCTTCTAGAGATGTGAGTGTGAGTAAGTCGTTAATTAACTTGCTCTCTCGCGCACATTCGTTATGCAATATCTGTAAAAGCTGCGGAACTATTTCGATATTTAATATTTCTTCTGGTGCAAGCACACTTTCGAGAGTTTGAGCTGCGAGGCTGATGCTGGTTATTGGTGTCCGCAGTTCTTGAGAGAGGGTTCTCAGAAATTCATTTTTTAGCCGTTCGTGTTTTTCTAATTCTTTTACTTGTGCTTGGGTTTTTTGGTAAAGTTGCCCTTGGCGAATAGCGATCGCACATTCATTTGCTATCTGCTGCACTAGCCCAACTTCAAATTCATCAAAGGACTCTTGTGTTGGTCTTGTCAACCAAATATTTCCCAAAATTCCTTGAGTATCGAAAATTGGACAAGCCATCTGAGCAACAACCAATAATTTTGGTCGCCATCCAGGTACAATTTCCAAAAATTGCAAAGGTTGTTTTTGCAAAAGTGGTTGATAAACTTCGGGACGTTCTGCAATTTCTTTGGCCAATCCTAAACACTTGGGTAAAGTCGTAGTGTACTCGTAAGTAATATGTACCTGGGTTTGACAGGTGCTATAAAGTTCGATTTGGCAACGGTCAAGGTTGAGTAAGTGTACTAATTCCTGTGTAACTGTCTGCAACACCTGACTTTCATCGACACTATCTCGGATTTGCTCCGTCATTTGCCGCACCAAGGCTTGAAAGTTTCGTACTTGTTGCAGCTGATTGATGTGTTTTTGTTTGTGCAACTCGATTTTGATTTTGAAATCGTTGAGTTGCTGATGAAGTTCTGACTGTTGAATAGCAATGCCGATTTGAGTTGCCAGCTGTTTGAGCAACTTAGTTTCCATTTCTTGCCATTGACGCGGCTGATGGCAATGCTGAGCAATTAATAGTCCCCACACATCTTGCTTCAAAAAAATTGGTACCACTAAATTTGCTCTTACGTGCAAAGATGCCAGGAAGTCTATATGGCAAGGGTGTAACCCCGCTGTATGAATATCTTCAATAACTTGAGTGTAACCCTGGCTATAGTGTTGTTGATATTGACTACCAAAGCAGGGATCGGCGATATTTTTTCCTAACAGCGGATCGCTATTAGCCACAGTTGATTCGGCAATCACAACTCCGCTACTATCAGCACCAAAGCGATAAATTAGCACGCGATCGCTCTTTAAAAACTGCCGCAGTTCTTGTGTTGTCTGATGGAGAATTGTCTCTAATTCTACAGATTGGTGAATCCTGGAGGCGATGGCTTCTATGAGTTGCTCCCGTTGTCCCTGGAGTTCAACTGCTTGTTCTGCTTCCTTAACAGAAGTAATATTAGTGCTAGTACCAATTAATCGATAAATCCTGGAATTAGCATCTCGTAATGGAGTCAGAGTCGTACTCCACCAAGTCGGAATTCCCTGGAATTGCAAACATTGTTTGTAGGAAATAGTTTTCCCAAATAATACGCAGTCACTGTAACGCTGACGTACTCTAGCAGCATCAATGGGTGAGAGAATATCCTCTGGTTTTTTGCCCCGCAGGTCGTCTGAAGTTATGCCTATCCAACGCTCGTGAGTGGGATTTAGTGCTACATATCGAAAATCTCCATCCTCTAGAACATCCACTACAAATATTGATGCCTGCACAGAATCGTACATACTCAGTAGAAACTGCTCGCTGCTACTTTTTTTATCTACTTCTGTGGCGAAGAGAACCTGAGGAGGTGGTAATTGTGTCAGTTCTATGGTTGATTCAGTCGGATTTATATTCATGCGAGAGTCCCTGTCTGGTATTACTGACTCTTCTCGGCGCTCTCTTGTAGTTATGGTTGTAGTAGATGCAGTTGGGCGCCTCAGGCAAAGTGTTGTCAGCCGTTGCTCATGGAAATTTGGATCTTTCTTTACTTCGCGATCGGAAATTTGGGAAAGCTAATAGGAGTCAGCTTAACAAATCCTGCTTTTAAAGGCGAAAATGCATTTGCAGGTGAGAAAAAATTGCTGATTTTGAACAGTTTTTCAGAATTGTTGCACATACTTAGGTACAGTTATCAAGTTTTATCAATTTAATTAATAATTCTTAATATTAGGCATTGGTGTCAACTTAACGTGAAACCTTTGTCGAGACGTGATGCATGAATTCACTCATTCCCTATCACGACCCGCGTTACCCCACCCCGGTTTTGGCTTTAGACAAAACCGGGGTGGGGTAAAACGTATGTCGGATAAGCGTTTGAGCTTAAGTTGACACCAATGCCCAATGACGCCACTTGACGGCAGTTGCTCATGGGGGAAACCCCCAAGACCGCACTGCCTCCTCCACTTGGGGAGACCCCTGCGTACCCGTCAGTGGCTCCCCCATGCCCAATCCATGATTCACGATCGCAATTTATGAGCATTGATTCCAGTCAGCATACCAACCAGCAGCCAAGTAATAGCTAATCCGATAACTTCACCTAAGAATAGGTGAGTCAAGCGGCGTAAAACAATCCCGACAGCAGAACCGCAAGGAATGGCAATCGCCCAACTTGCTGAAGAGACAAATATCCATCGCCATGCCACAGAGGGGGGTTGGGAAATTGCTAACCATTGTGTTAAACCAATTCCTAAGCCGCCGAGTCCTCCATAAATTGCCCCATAGAGAATTCTCAAAGGCAGAAATTGAGTGTTAAATACAAACCAACCCAAGCCGCCAATACCGATGGCAGTGATGAGACTCCAACCCAAGAGACTTGACAAAATCCACTTGATACAAACTATAGGTTGCTTGAGAAGAAAACCTTGAGGAAGTGCGATCGCAAATCCACCGATAGCAGCTTCTAATACTCCAATATCAGGCTTTTCACCAATTTCAATTAACAACAAACTCAGCAAAAAACCGCTAAAAGTAGCTAAAGTCCAGAGAAAAGTAAAGCTAGATTTAATATTTTTAGGTACTAATGGCATGAAAAGGAGTGGGGAGACAAATCAATTCAAAATTCAAAATTCAAAATTCAAAATTCACGCATTTAAGAACTTCTGCCTCCTGCCTTCTGCCTCCTGGCTTCTGCCTCCTGCCTGCCTCCTACCTCCTGCCTTCTGCCTTCTGCCTCCTCTTTTCCAATGCCCCATGCCCAATCCTTTTGTTTTAATTAAACATGTCAAGAAAAGCTTTGCGTCGCTGTTGGGGTGATTCGGGTACGATGTAACCCCATAGACTCTCCCAGTAAAAAAAGGAGATGCCGTCAAAATTGCGATCGCGTACTGCTTGCACCTGTGCTTTAATTTGGGGCATTTTTACTGGATTATGCACCGTTCCAGATAATATACCAATTCCAACCGGAATTAAAGTTTGAGCCAGTTTTACAGATGGTTGTTCGAGTTGAGCGATAAAAGAGTTTTTGTCACTTCGATATACCTGCAAAATTAACTCATCAACTAAGCCTTTTTTGACCCAATTTTCCCAGTCTTGCAAATAGTATTTATAGGCAAAAGCTTGGTAGTTGGGAGATAAAGATATTTTAGCTTTCGGGTTCACTGCCTTAACAGCTTGATAGATTTCTGCCATGAAATCAGTAATTTTGTCTGCTCGCCAACGCATCCATTCTGAGTTGAAAGGATCGTTTGGGGGATTTTTGCCTTGATGTTCTTGTTGATAAAGTTCTATAGTGAAGGGATCGTAACCAAACTGTACAGGCATCCCAAAGTGATCGTCAACTTGAATACCATCAACATCGTAATTTTTGACTACTTCCACAATTAACCCTTGGATAAATTCTTGCACTTGTGGATGTAAAGGATTTAACCAAGCTTGCTTATTTAGTAAGCCATTATCGATTTCTTCAGGTGGAGTATCTTGAACAGAGTTTATACCTTCTCGCCCAATTGTCAACCAGTCAGGATAACGCCTTGCTAATTCTGAATAATGGGGTGTCATAAATCCATATTCAAACCAGGGAATCACTCTCAAATCTTTATTTTTAGCAAGTCTGACTATTTTTGTTAAAACATCTTGTCCGCCATGCATAAACTTGACTAAAGGTTGAGTATCTGATCCTGTGGTCATTTTAGCTACAGCACTCTGATAGAAAGTATGCCCTCGGTTCCAAACTACAGGATAAATTGTATTAAAGTTGAGAGCTGATAATTGATTGAGAGCGCGATTAATACCCCAAGGTACAAATAGTACACCGCTAGCAACATTAGTCAGCCAAACACCGCGAATTTCTGTACTTAAAGGACTTGTTTTTTGAGGATAAACTAGACCTGAAGAGTGTGAAAAAACTGTTATGGTGATTACTAATCCCAAACACAAAAAGTAAGAAAAAAAACGGCGTGCAACCTGATTCATTTGTCAGCGTTATCGAATGCGATCGCAATATTATATATAACTACGAAATTAAATTCTAATTCTCCGGAATATGTGAATAAATGATGATTTAATTCCCTAAAAGTTGCAATCAGACATAGTTAAATTTACTACAAAAAAAGGAGTTAATGTTGCGATCGCCAGCACTGACTCCTACCCTCTACATATTTTATTTTTTTGTCAGTTGCTTACCTCTTGATGGGCACTCTGAGCATGAGCGCACCTACCCAGTCATTCGTGGGACCAGGTGCAAAATTGGTGTGGCAGAGCGCACACTCCGCCCTAAAATTGCTGAGAGGAATTGAGCGTCGATAGTACCAATCGCCGTCCAAACGTTCGACCGATGTGTATGCCTGCCCCCCTGCCAACGCTAGCGAATGTGCCTGACGCTCAAAGGCGTCGCGGGGGCGATCGCTTTCTTCGAGCGGCTGCAATGTGCCCACCAGCCGCATATCCTTATTCTTATCGTTAAATATCAGCGAGATCGAGTCCTTGCCCTCCTCTACATTCTGTGGCGTGGTTTCGTTGAACTCCTGTGTCAGCGCGGCGAACAACGTGGCGAGCATGAGATCGCTTGTACGTTGGGCAAACTCAACTTTCTGAGGTGGGGGTGGAATGTCAAAACCACCGGCAACTGTCGTTAGACCGCAGCTGATAACAATTACCAGCACAAAAATGCCATAGCTGACTAGCTTTCTCAGACGCATCCTGTTATCCTTTCATTTTGTATGGTTTATAACTCAGCAATTTGCTATTACGCATAGAAGCTTTACCGAGTTTTGATGAAAAAGCTCGGCTATCGAATCGATCCATTCACAATGATGTTGTGTAAGAAATTAACTATGCCAAATTACTTACGTATAATCCTACTCGTGCATCCGGGAAAATACAAGCTTTTTGTATGTCTTTTTGATACCTTAATAAAATGCGTTGGGTGGCGATCGCCATCCAACGCTATACTTTTATATGACTTTTTACATTCAGTGAAAACCCTGAGCTTTATAAACTCTTTATCTCCTCCATCGCTGTTTTCTTAAAATCTTTCCACACCTTCAAATTGCTTGATAGGCGATGCATTTGCGGCTTCCCCACAAGTTCGTGGCGTCGGGAATATCTTTTCAGGATTTGCTAAACCTTGAGGGTTAAAAACTTGCCTTATCCATTGCATAGTTTCTAAATCAACTTGGGTAAACATTTGCGGCATATAGCACTTTTTCTCTTCACCAATGCCATGTTCGCCAGAAATACTACCACCGACTTGGACGCAAAGTTTGAGAATTTTACCTCCCATTTCTTCCACTTTTTCTAATGCTCCAGCCACAGAATTATCATAAAGAATTAGTGGATGAAGATTGCCATCACCAGCGTGAAACACATTAGCAACACGATAACCATATTGTTGACTTAAAATCTCAATTTCATGCAGTACATAAGGTAACTGAGTCCGGGGAATCACACCGTCTTGCACATAATAATCTGGGCTTAAATGCCCAGCAGCAGCAAAAGCAGCTTTACGTCCCTTCCATAATTTCAATCGCGTTTCTGGGTCACTAGCAGAAGTCACATTACGCGCACCATTCTTTTGACAAATTTCTATAACTCGCTGCTTATTGCCTGCAACTTCAACTTCTAACCCATCAATTTCTATAAGTAAAATAGCAGTGGCATCGCGGGGATAACAATTAGTTGCTACAACATCTTCAACGGCGTTGATACTAAAGTTATCCATCATTTCCATCCCACCAGGAATAATCCCGGCGCTGATGATATCAGAAACAGTTGCCCCAGCAGCTTCAATACTAGTAAAATCTGCTAATAATACACAAATTGATTCTGCACTTTTGAGAATTCGTAAAGTAATTTCTGTAGCAATTCCTAAAGTACCTTCAGAACCAACAAAAACACCCGTTAAATCATAACCAGGCATTTCTGGAATTTGTCCGCCTAAGTCAACAATTTCCCCTAACGGCGTGACAATTTTTAATCCTAAAACGTGGTTAGTAGTCACACCATATTTAAGGCAATGTACCCCACCAGAATTTTCCGCAATATTTCCGCCAATAGAGCAAATAATTTGACTTGAAGGATCGGGAGCGTAGTAAAAACCAGCACCGCTAACTGCTTGTGTTACCCAACTATTAATCACCCCTGGTTGCACAACTGTGCGCTGATTTTCCAAATCAATGCTGAGGATTTGCCGCATTAAAGAAGTGACAATTAAAACCGAATCTTCTAAAGGCAAAGCGCCGCCAGATAAACCGGTGCCAGAACCGCGTGCTATGAAGGGGATAGAGTATTGGTTGCATATTTTCACAACTTCGGCAACTTGTTCTGTAGTTCTCGGTAACACCACCACAGCCGGACGTTGACGATAGCCGGTTAAACCATCGCATTCATAAGTAATAAGTTCTTCACGGCGTTGCACTACACCATTTTTGCCCAGTACAGCCTCGAATGCTTTGATAATCGGTTTCCAATTACGTTGTTTTTTATCTTGGGTAAGCATAGGTTTTTAAAGGTAGATGTTTAAGCCTGGTCGGGCTGTAATTACTATTGTTGCAAGAATAGCAGTTCATGGTAGATGAAGGGCGATGTTTGATGATGTAGAGTAAGAGCGATCGCACTCCTCTTCAGCTAGCGTGAAGTTCTCCAAGCCAATGGTGTCCGGGGTGACACAGTGTTATTGCTTGCTTAAGCCAAACTTGACGTTCTTCATTAAGTAACCTGGATACACGATAAAAATCATCTTCATCTTTAGACCTGGGATTCTTAGCTTTGTATAGGAGTACAATTTCCGGAGCAAGGAACGGTACACCAATATCAGAACGTAACCGAATCATTGATAATGGACGTACAATATTAAGATTTCTGCGAAACTTCCACTCACTTTCTGAAGACTCATCCAATAGAATTTCTAGTTCCGAGAATAAGGTATTTTTAGTATGAGCATGAATTTCATGTATTGGTAACTCTAGCCATTCATCTTCATTCCAAGGCTCCATTTTTCCATTAACAACCTTACTAAATTTCCAGCCAAATAAATATTCTCGCAGGCTGCTTTGGTCTTTCCTAAATATTGCAATTTCTATATCTTTATGTATCCTAGTGACATCTTCTAGAAAAAGATCTATCGCCCATCCACCTGCTATGAACCAGGGTTGTTTGAAATCATTTAGCAGCCGAGAAAGCTTCGTAAGTTCTACAAAAGATTCCATTGATGACTATTCCTCACAATTTTTTTAGTATAAAATATTGAGTCAATGCACCCTTTCATTGCCAATGAACTAACCTAGAAATAACGCTCTCAAATACTGGATAAAATCATGGTTGAGCAACTTTTAATCAATAATGATGATTACTATGTGCCAGATGCCAATCAATTAGTTACTGAAGATGATACACCTGTGGACAATTTTGCATCTGCCAAACAACAACGCCTTTTAGTGAGTTCTCTTTACAGTTCTCTACAACAGACTTTTTTAGCTGAAGCTAATGTGGGCATTTACTACACAGATCTTCAGCCTCCCATTGTACCTGATGTCTTTCTCAGCTTGGATGTGCAAGTGCCTGAAAATTGGTGTGAAAAACAAAATCGTTGTTATATGGTTTGGCGTTTTGGTAAACCTCCGGAAGTTGTCCTCGAAATTGTATCTAACAAAGAAGGTGATGAACTGGGCAAAAAGCTGCAAATTTATGAACACATGCGGGCTAGTTACTACATTGTTTATGACCCAAATCAGCAATTAGGAGAAAAAGTACTACACGTTTATGAACTTAGGGGAAGACGTTACTTTGAAAGTCAAGAAACTTGGCTTGAACAAGTTGGTTTAGGTGTAACTTTATGGGAAGGTGAATTTGAAAGTAGACACGATACTTGGTTACGCTGGTGCTACCAAGATGGAACTGTTTTATCAACTGGAGATGAACGCGCTTCCCAAGCCGAACAACGCGCTTCCCAATCAGAACAACGTGCTTCCCAAGCTGAACAACGCGCACAAATTTTAGCAGAAAGGCTACGGGCTATGGGCATCGATCCTGACACTATCTGAGACACTTGTATAAAGATGCAAAAAAAACTTTGTGTCTTTACATGAAACAAAAAAATCTCATGAATTTGTACAATTTATAAACTTATAAATTCGCTGCGAAACTTTCTCTAATAAATCAGGATCGTCTGCATCAAACCACTCAATTTGTGAATATGCTCTAAACCAAGTACGTTGACGTTTAGCGAATTGTCTTGTATGCAAAACAGTTAACTCTTTCGCTTCATCTACGGAAATATCCCCAGCTAAATATTGCTTGATTTCTTGATAGCCCAAAGTATTCAACAAAGGCAAATCAGCGCCATATTTTTGACAAAGATACTCCACTTCAGCGACTAAACCATTTGCTATCATTTGTTCAGTGCGCTGTTGAATACGAGCCTCTAATTTTTCAACATCACAATCCAACCCAATTTGCAAAATCGGATAATTTGGCGGATTCTCGCCCTGCTGTTCTGAAATTGGATATCCAGTTACATAATATACTTCTAACGCTCGTAAAGTTCGCACTGAATCATTGGCATGAATTTTTTGTGCAGCAACGGGATCGACTTGTTGTAACATTGCATAAAGTTGATTTTGGCCGAGAGATTCAAGTTGCGATCGCAATTCATTTTGCGGTGTCACACGAGGAATTTTCATCCCTTGGACAATAGAACGTATGTATAAACCAGTACCTCCAACCATGAAGATTGGTGAAGGAGATGGAAGAGAATTGATTAAGGCTTGCGCTTTTTGTTGGTAGTCTGCTACTGTCATCGTGTCTGTGGGGTCGCAGATATCTATTAAGTAGTGTGGCACTAATTTTTGTTCAGCAAGAGTTGGCTTTGCCGTACCAATATCAAACTCACGATAAACTTGACGGGAGTCAGCACTGAGAATTACAGAACCCAACCGCGTTGCCAAAGCCAAAGCCAACCCCGACTTACCTGTTGCCGTCGCCCCACAAATTACAATTAATTTTGTCATTAGTCATTAGTCATTAGTCATTAGTCATTGGTTATTGGGCATTGGTTATTCTCCCCCTGCTCCCCCTGCTTCCCCTGCCCCCCTGCCCCTCCACCCTCTTGACAGACCTGCAACCCCTGTATAAACTTCTCTTGAAAATGCCCTACAGACGCCAGCAAGGCTTTTGTGTTACAATTTTGGAGTGTTTTTACTTTTATTTGCCTTTCGGCGATTTAAACCCCACGCATCAGGAGAATTTACATGACGAGCAGTTACAGTGCCGATCAGATTCAAGTTCTGGAAGGTCTGGAAGCCGTCCGCAAACGACCAGGAATGTACATCGGTACTACCGGGCCGCGAGGACTCCACCATTTAGTTTACGAGGTGGTGGACAATTCAATTGATGAGGCTTTGGCGGGTTACTGCACCCATATAGAGGTGGATATCAACGCTGATGGTTCTGTAACTGTAACAGATGATGGTCGCGGTATTCCCACAGATACTCACTCGCGAACCGGAAAATCGGCTTTGGAAACCGTGATGACGGTACTGCACGCTGGAGGTAAGTTTGGCGGCGGTGGTTACAAAGTTTCTGGAGGACTGCACGGAGTTGGTATTTCTGTAGTTAACGCCTTATCTGAGATTGTAGAAGTTACAGTTTGGCGAGATAAAAAGGTTCATATTCAACGTTATGAACGAGGTGTGCCAGTTACCGATTTGCAAGTCAAGTCTTATAAAGAAGCTAGAACAGGAACTTCTGTCACCTTCAAGCCAGATATTCAAATTTTTACCACTGGTATTGAGTTTGATTACATTACTTTATCAGGTCGCCTACGGGAATTAGCATATCTAAATGCTGGTGTCAAAATTACCTTTACTGACCACCGCCTAGAATTACTCAAAAGCGATACACCCAAGGTAGAATCCTACGAATACAAGGGTGGTATTAAAGAGTATATCGCTTACATGAACCGTGAAAAGCAGCCACTACATGAAGAAATTATCTATGTCCAGGGGGAACGGAATAACGTTCAAGTGGAAGTTTCTTTGCAGTGGTGTACTGATGCTTATACGGATAACGTGTTAGGCTTTGCTAACAATATCCGCACAGTGGATGGTGGTACGCACTTAGAAGGGTTGAAAGCAGTTCTGACTCGCACATTAAATGCGATCGCCCGCAAGCGAAATAAAATTAAAGAAAATGAAGCCAACCTCAGTGGCGAACACGTCCGCGAAGGTTTAACAGCCGTAATTTCTGTTAAAGTCCCAGACCCAGAATTTGAAGGACAAACCAAAACTAAACTCGGTAACACCGAAGTCCGGGGAATTGTCGATTCCTTGGTGGGAGAAGTCCTCACCGAGTACCTAGAATTTCATCCAGCGATAGCAGACTCAATTTTAGATAAAGCTATCCAAGCTTTCAAAGCCGCAGAAGCCGCCCGTCATGCACGA
Organism: Nostoc sp. ATCC 43529; assembly: GCA_003326205.1. Lineage (GTDB taxonomy): Bacteria > Cyanobacteriota > Cyanobacteriia > Cyanobacteriales > Nostocaceae > Nostoc. The sequence continues at coordinate 312,211 of LWTK01000094.1, read as the reverse complement.
GAATTAGTCAGACGCAAATCGGTACTCGAATCTTCGCCATTACCTGGTAAATTAGCAGATTGTAGTTCTCGCGATCCCGGCGAATCAGAGATTTTCATCGTGGAAGGGGACTCAGCCGGCGGAAGTGCTAAGCAAGGACGTGATCGCCGCACTCAAGCTATCTTGCCTCTACGTGGTAAAATCCTCAACATTGAAAAAACCGACGACGCCAAAATTTATAAAAATAATGAAGTTCAAGCCTTAATTACAGCACTCGGTTTAGGCGTTAAAGGCGAAGAATTCGACGCCTCCCAACTGCGCTATCACCGCATAGTGATTATGACTGACGCCGACGTAGATGGAGCGCACATCCGGACTTTGTTGTTAACTTTCTTCTATCGCTATCAGCGATCGCTCATCGAACAAGGCTTTATTTATATTGCTTGTCCGCCACTGTTTAAGGTAGAACGCGGGCGCAATCATGAATATTGCTACAGCGATCGCGAAAAAGACCAAGTAATCGCCAAATTTCCAGCCAACGCCAACTACACCATCCAACGCTTCAAAGGTTTGGGCGAAATGATGCCACAACAACTCTGGGATACTACAATGAACCCAGAAACTCGCAAACTCAAACAAGTTGAAATTGAAGACGCTGCCGAAGCCGATCGCATTTTCACTATTTTAATGGGCGATCGTGTCGCACCTAGAAGAGAATTCATTGAAACCTATGGTTCTAAACTCAACTTCACCGATCTAGATATTTAATTCAATTTTTTCTCACGACTCTGATAATTTCTCACCCTACTAATGGGTAATAGATAGAAAAATCTATTACCCATTATTTTTTGATTACAGCTATGATTTAACGTGAATTCGATGTACAGGATTTTGACCTCACCCCCAGCCCCTCTCGTTGAAGGATAGGAGAGCAAAAAGCCTAATTTTTCATTACTCCTGCTTCTCCTGCGAGGAGAAGCAGGCCGGGTGGGTGAGGTCTGTTGAATTCACATTAAATTAGAAAAAGTTACCTCTTTTGGCTGATGGCAACATCATAAATTACTTAAGGTTTTGTATTGATATTTTTTGTAACTACAAACTATGTCGTTAGATAAGTGACTATAGTCATCAATTCATTAATTATTGTTAATAATTACCTATTCTACTGAATTGAGAAAAAATTATGAAAACGACTAAAGGCACAGTAAGAAAAATATTTTTTAATATTGTTGGCATAAGTAGTTTGGTTGTTCTGTCTGCTTGCGCTGAGCCTGTCACTGAAACTCCCACAGCAACTATCCCTCCGGTTACTCAAACCCCCATAGCAACTCCTTCTCCCATCACACAAACTCCTGCTCCCAGCCAAAATTTTGCAGAGCTGGCAAAATCAGCCACCGCTCAGGGACAGTTTCAAACCCTCATAAAAGCAGTAGGAGCCGCTGGCATAAATGACCAATTGACTACACCAGGCCCTTACACAGTTTTTGCACCTACCGACGCGGCTTTCTCTGCTTTACCAAAAGCTACTTTAGATCAACTTTTACAGCCTGCTAACAAGCAACAATTAGTCAGACTTTTGGCTTACCACGTTATACCCGGACGAATTACCTCCCAAGAGTTAACATCTGGACAAGTAAAAACCGTGGAGGGTACTCCCGTAAAAATCACAGTCGATCCCAGTACTAAAACTATAACCGTCAACAACGCTAAAGTAACTCAGCCCGATATCCCAGCTAGCAATGGCATCGTTCACATAGTTGACCGGGTAATTGTCCCAGCCAATTTTTCTGCAAATCTAAATGCTACCCCAACACCACGGTAGTTCGAGAATCTATATTTCTCAAACCCCACTTGACCTTTTTTAGGACAAGGAGAAAAATAAAAACCGCCTTGTCCTAAGGGTTTGGGAACTAATAAATTCAAGCTTGCAAGATTTATAATTCATTAATACATATACTACAAAAAAATCAATTTTTCAGTTAGCAACTCATCATATAATTTGATTTATTGTAAAGATTTAAAAAAATCAATGTTAAAGTACCAATGAACTACCAACATTGTTGGAAAATAGTCAATTAATACCTTTTACTCCAACTCGCTGGCTTAATTTTGCCCACCAGCGAGAAACACATTTGTTATGCTTGAATAACATAACTAAATATCATCTATCAAACAACAGTTAATAAGTATCTTGAGGATTTCTCATAATCAGATGACAAAACGAGAAGAAATTACTGAATGAAAAGTATTTAAAATAACAAATACCTTACGTAAAAAAAAGCCTCTCAACTAAGTCATCAGCCAAATCTTTGAGTTTTCTTTGCTCAACGCAATGCCCAGTGGGAGCGAACACCACCTGACTGAAAACTTGTTAATATCTTCATGTACCCCCCTGGGAATAGCTATTGCACCGCATGTATTCAATGTACTTGTGCCTTAGGTAAACTAACATCAACGATCTTCAGGGCAAATCATTTTTGAATTGATTAAAATATCGTTGTATACAATAAGAAGAGTTTGTCAAGTTTCATAGGGCTGAAATCGCCACAGTGCGCTAACGTGTGAATAAGACCAAATTAGTTAAACCTAAAGCGATCTGCTATCAGGTCGATTCTGCGACAACCTCAACTCCTGAGTTAAGGTAATGATTACGCAGAAGGTTAACTGGTTTCAGGCAAGTATCACCTCTGTTGTTGTATTTATTCATAGGAAAAACCCACTTTGATCCAAGGACTCATGAATTTATGAAGGAAATGTAAAATAGGTAGGTTAAGACTTTTTACCTGAGTTAACATAACAATGCACTCTTTCTCAGTAATTAATGTTGTGTAAAATACATGAAATTGAGCAAAACAAAGTGTACTTAACTTTTAAACGTAATCAAAGAACCACTGCAATTCCAAAAAGTCTAGAAAATATTTAAGGATGTAATTCCCGTGTTTAATGTCTTTTTGGTAAAAGTGGCTAACACTTGTTTAATAAATTCATGATCGATACACAAAATAGAGTGCAATTTCTGTGAAACAGGCTACAATCGGAAGAGTCTTTATACGAAAATCTGCCAAAAGTCTGAATTTGTTTATATCGAGTGGCAAGTTTTTGGTAAAGGTGAGTCTTTTTTAAAGACCAGTCACTTAAAAAATATGTGTGATAGCAACACATATGACATTTACTAAAGTTAGCAAGTCACCTTTTAGTAGTGACTTAAACTAAAGTAAAAAGCCCTCCAACAGAGGTGCAAAAGTGCCGAAAATATCTCTGGTAAATCTGCCAAAAAGTTTATTTTCGGTTGTCAACAAGCTCGTTTTAAAGAGCATTAAACACATCTTGAGTAATTGATTCTGCAAGGAGCATGAGGAACGCGGCATGAACCAGGCTAACAACGTACTCGAAAGCATATATCAGCCTGACCTAGAAATAATGAATCAGCCTGAGCTCGAGTTAGAAGAACTCTTAATTGATGATGAAGAGGACTTGCTGATCATCGATGAAGGTGAAGATGAGTTTTTAGAGCCTCAGTCTGATGAGGACGACGCAAAGTCTGGAAAAGCCGCTAAATCGCGTCGTCGGACACAAAGCAAGAAAAAGCACTATACAGAAGATTCCATTCGGCTTTACTTGCAAGAGATTGGTAGAATTCGTCTATTGCGGGCAGATGAAGAAATTGAATTAGCCCGTAAAATTGCTGATTTGCTCGAATTAGAAAGGGTAAGGGAAAGACTTTCAGAACAGTTAGATCGCGATCCTCGCGATAGTGAATGGGCAGAAGCCGTGCAACTGCCACTACCAGCTTTTCGTTATCGCCTGCACGTTGGGCGCAGGGCGAAAGACAAGATGGTGCAATCTAACTTGCGTCTTGTAGTTTCAATTGCTAAGAAATACATGAATCGTGGTTTGTCATTCCAAGACTTAATTCAAGAAGGCAGTCTTGGTTTGATTCGCGCCGCTGAAAAGTTTGACCACGAAAAGGGTTATAAATTTTCTACCTACGCTACATGGTGGATTCGTCAAGCAATTACCCGCGCGATCGCCGATCAATCCCGCACAATTCGTCTTCCAGTCCACCTTTACGAAACCATTTCTCGAATTAAGAAAACCACCAAACTATTATCTCAAGAAATGGGTCGCAAACCCACGGAAGAAGAAATCGCCACTCGTATGGAAATGACCATTGAGAAGTTGCGGTTTATTGCTAAATCAGCCCAATTACCTATTTCATTAGAAACGCCCATTGGGAAAGAAGAAGACTCTCGGTTGGGCGATTTTATTGAATCCGATGGCGAAACACCAGAAGATCAAGTTTCCAAAAATCTGCTGCGCGAAGACCTAGAAAAAGTTCTCGATAGTCTTAGCCCTCGCGAACGCGATGTTCTCAGACTGCGGTACGGTTTGGATGATGGTCGGATGAAGACACTTGAAGAAATTGGGCAGATTTTCAACGTCACTCGCGAACGCATTCGTCAAATTGAAGCGAAGGCACTCCGCAAGTTACGTCACCCAAATCGCAACAGCGTTCTCAAGGAATATATTCGGTAATCAAGAGTCATTTATCAATAGTCATTGGTCATTAGTCATTAGTCATTAGTGAAGAAACAAAACGCAAAGGACAAATGACAAAAGACAAATGACAGATGACAAACAAATAAAAAACCTGGTAGTGGGTAATCACTCCAGGTTTTTTTATTTATGGGTCATCTTAGATATTAAAACTTATACCAATTTGAAAAATGAATTCGCAGAACCCTTTCTGGAAAAGAAATTCTCAATCCAAAATCTAAAATTCAAAATGGTATTAGAGGATGCCCCAGAAGTGCAAGAAACCTTGGCCAGAAAAAAGTTCAACTAGTACTGCCGCTAAAAAACCAATCATTGCTAAGCGGCCGTTCCAAATTTCTGCTTGTGGAGTAAAGCCCCAACGCCAAGCATTACGATCTTCAACTACAGGAGTAGTGACTTTTGTTGTTGTTGTTGCATTTGTCATGGTTGACACTCCAAATTAAATTTTTAAGTTTTATTGCCTTACGTAAACTAATATAACAAATATTTTAATAAAAACAACGATTATTGTATTTTTGTTGCAATATCTTGACATTAAATGTCATAGTAATCAACAAGAACTAAAACATCTATCTTGCGATACAACTATTGAAGACTTTTGCAAAGCTTAGAAAGTTATTGAGATAATTTATCAATTATTTTAGCATTTAACTAATGATAGATGGCTATAAGCTATGAAAAACAAGAATTTAAATTCAAAATAATATATATTAACTAAAATTTAATTAGTATTTATTAGTATTAATTCAGAAATCTAGGGTACGGTTCATAGGTTGAAAGTACCTTGTTTAACGTGAATTCGACGACTCATATAGTGTCCGTTTAATTAGCTAAACCTAATTACTAGACCTCTTGCATCAATCAGATTATGACTAGACTACTAAACAGTTTATTTCTCTGTAACTCTCTGCGCCTCTGCGCCTCTGCGTGAGATAAAAAATTCTTCTTTTCGTCATACGGAGGCCGTGTAAAAAGTACCAAACCGCTAGTACCCACAATTTGATTTTCCACCTCAGCAACCCAAACCAGAAACTCACCTTGCGACATTTTATCTGCCAAATAGTTTCTAGTAGCTGCTGCGATCGCTTCTATTTCAGTATTATCTTTAATATCGCCAGCCTCACGCAGGAGTTCAAGGCGTAGTCAAACTAGCGCCTCTAAATCTCCTAAGTTGGCTTGCCGGAGCTTTAACATCGTTTTTACTATGAGCGGACTTCAACAACCGTGATAATTTTTTCATCCCGGTTGAGTTGGATGATGCTTTCGCCTTTGACATCTCTGCTTAAAATAGGCACTGTTTCCACAGGTATCCGCAGTACCCGGTCTTTGCTTGTCACTAGTGCTACTTCACTAGAAGCGATCGCCTTTACCATAGCAGCTAAATTATCAGTTTTGCTGGTAAATTTCAGCGCTTGCGTGCCTAAATCCCCGCGATTAGCGGCTCTTAATTGACTGGCAATCATCCGCTTAGCATAACCTTCTTGAGTCACTAACAATAGCTGGTCATCTTTGCTGACATTGACACAACCAACCATTTGCTGATTTCTCAATAATCGAAATGCTTGTAAACCCATCGCTGTGCGACCCATGATTGGTAGTTGTTCGTCATTAACCGCAAATCGCAATACTCGCCCGCCAGAACTAGCTAAAATCAGATGCTCCCCTGGAATTGTGAACTGAGTAAATGACAATTCATCGTCGTCTTTGAGCTTGAGAATTGTAATTCCGCGACGAGTCAAATTAGTAAATTCTTCCAAAGACAAACGCTTAATTCGTCCCTGTTTTGTCAGCAGAACCATTTGGCTAGTTTCAAAATTTTCTGGTAGTAAAAAGCGGCTGATCACATCTTCTTGAGCGCCTTGAGCAGTATTGCTGAGCATGGTAATCAGTGGCGTTCCCCGTGGAGAACGTCCAGTGGTTTGGGGAATTTCTCCTACCTTCACAGGGTAGACTTTTCCGCCACTCGTTAGTATTAGTAAATCTTTTTCTGTATCGGTCAATACACTTTGGATAATAAAATCATTTTCGTGCAGACCATTTTCAACTTTCGACTTTTTCCCAGATGTATTAATACGACGTACATAACCGCGTTGAGTAAACTCTAAAATCGCTTCCTGGGCGGGTTCAGAAGGTTTGAGCTTTTCTTCATCCTCCTCTACTCCTCTGCCCCTCTGCCCCTCTGCCCCTCTGCCCTTTTGTTCCTGTGCTACTGTGCCCTTTTGTTCCTCTATTATTTTTGTGCGTCGGGCATCGCTGTATTTACGTTTGAGCGATCGCAAATCTTTTTTCAGCGCCTTGAGTAATTCGTGGCGATCGTTGAGTAATCTTTGTAGTAAATCAATTTGTTCGCTGAGTTCTTCAAATTCACGCTGTAAGTTTTGCTGCTCTAAACTGGTGAGGCGGCGCAACGGCATAGCTAGAATTGCGTCTGCTTGTACCTCAGTCAAATCAAGTCGGCTGCAAAGGTTGATTTTTGCGGTACTACCATCAGCAGCTTGACGCAAAATTTCAATTACTGCATCTAAATTAGATAAAGCTTTGAGCAAACCTTCCACCAAATGCGATCGGCTTTGGGCTTTCTCCAACTCATAACTGTAGCGACGGTTGAGAGTTTGTTCTCTAAAACTCAAAAACTCTTGTAAAAGTTGTCGCAAACTTAACTGGCGGGGTTGTCCATCGACTATTGCCAACAGAATTGCCCCAAAGTTACTTTGTAAAGCAGTTTGGTGATATAAATGTTGCAGAACTTCTTGGGGATTTGTATCGCGTTTGAGTTCGATGACTACGCGCATACCTTCGCGGTCGCTTTCATCCCGCAGATCGGAAATTCCCTGCAAGCGACCTTGATTTACTAAGTCCGCAACCTTTTCAATCCAGCCAGCTTTATTTACTTGATACGGCAATTCCGTGACAATAATTGCTGTTCGTCGCTTACTTCCTCTGGTCGCTGGAATTTCCTCCAACGTCGCCAGTCCCCGCAGCACAATTCCACCCTTACCTGTGGTGTAAGCCTCACGAATTCCCACTTCACCAACTATTTCCCCACCAGTGGGAAAATCTGGCCCTGGAATTAGCTCGAATAACTTTTCATCTGACAAATCTGGGGTATCGATTAAAGCAATCAACCCATCAACTATTTCCCCCAAATTGTGCGGCGGAATATTCGTCGCCATCCCCACAGCAATACCAGAACAGCCATTGAGCAATAGAAATGGCAACTGAGCAGGTAACACCGTTGGTTCTTGCTGCGAATTATCGAAGTTACCGACAAATTCCACCGTTTCTTCGCCAATTTCCGCCAGCATTCCCTCATGGCTGATGGGTGCAAGGCGCGTTTCAGTGTAGCGCATCGCCGCCGGAGGGTCATTATCAACGCTACCAAAGTTACCGTGTCCTGCCAGTAAAGGATACCTACTAGAAAATTCCTGTACCAGCCTGACTAAAGCATCGTAAACCGCTTGATCCCCGTGGGGGTGGTATTTACCCAGGACATCACCCACTACACGGGCACATTTACGGTAAGGTCTATCTGGTATCAAACCGAGTTCGTGCATTGCGTAAAGAATGCGACGATGCACTGGTTTTAAGCCATCACGCACGTCTGGTAGCGCTCGCCCGACAATCACGCTCATGGCATATTCTAAGTAAGACCGTTGCATCTCGGTGTGCAGGGCTGTTGTAATTACCTGTCCCGTTGAGAGAAGGTTTAACTGTTTTGCCATGAGTTTTTTCCCTGAAATTTAACTACACAAAAACCGATGAAACTCAATACTCCAGCTACCACAGCATAACGGATGAAATGGGATTCCTGACAAAATCTTGATAGTCAAATAAGAAAAAGCAGTAGTATCATCCTTGATGACCAGCCTCTTGATTGACTATTAAAAAGAAGGCAGACGAATATAATCTACATACATTTAGTAGCCAGGATATTTACCATGATTGCATTTCTTAATTTGAAATTTTGGCCAAAGTCTGAACAAGTTTGGGTGATGGCTGTGCCAATCCCAAAGACAAACAGACGCTAGTTAAATCTTTTGGAAACGCCAAAGCCAAACAAGCCAGGATACTCATACAATAAAGTGGCTCAAATTTACCACAGGAAATTTGAATTTTCCCAAAATTTTGTAACTGGCTGAGTTGAGAACTTCTCCTCTGGTCGTCGCTAGATTTAGCAATATCCCAAAGGGTATGTTTAGCACTCAAAACTGTCCAACACCGATTTTTTAATCCCCCCACCTCCATAACTAAAATTCTCATGAAAACCGTTTTAATTGTCGAAGACGATCTAATTAATGCTCGTGTTTTTTCCAAGATTTTGTCCAAGCGCGGCGGCTTGGGTGTAAAACACACTGAAAATGTAGAAGAAGTAATAAAAATTGCCCAATCAGGAGAAGCAGACTTGATTTTGATGGACGTTTCTCTCTCAAGAAGTGTTTATCAAGGCAAGTCAGTTGATGGCATCAAGATTACACAAATGTTGAAATCAGACCCAAAAACCGCAAACTTACCCGTTATTTTGGTGACAGCGCACGCTATGGAAGGCGATCGCGAGAACTTTCTCAAGCAAAGCGGTGCTGATGGCTACATTTCTAAACCAGTTGTTGACCATCAACAGTTTGTTGACCAAATCATCACGCTTCTACCCACAGATAAAGACTGAAAAATCGCGACTGATTTTCAGAATACTCGCCCAATAATGTTTTTGACCGAGTAGTTCCTATCTTTAATTAAGTATATATGTACTATAAGCGGGTACTTTTCGGCAAGTAGGTAATAAAAGTTGGGTATGGAGGATGGGGCATGAGAAGAGGACAAGGGGGACAAAGTAGACAAGGTAGCAACCTTTCTCCCTTGTCTCCCTTGTCTCCCTCATCTCACCATCTCCCCGCTCCTATTGCGTAGGCCTTTGTTGGGGGACTGATGAGCTTCCCCCTTGTTGTAGAGTTCCTTGAATACGAGGTAATTCTAGGAATTTTTTCGTATCAGATAGTAAGCGATCGCCCCAGAGATTTTCTTTGAGAAAATTCAAACTACCATAGCGCGGATCGATGCGGAGTGCGGCTTCTCCCAGGCTGAGTCCTTGTTGGGTATCGCCTTTGGTATAGAGCGCCACTCCCAAAGCCAGTAAAGGTTCTGCGGCTTGTTTATCAATCTTCACAGCCGATTGCCATTGCTTAATCGCTCCTGAGAGATCACCTTGTTCGTAGTTGATTAAGCCTATATTGTTGATCGCCGGCCAGAATTTTTTATCATAAGTCACAGCTTGATTGTACTGAGCAATGGCATCTGGCAACCGACCCAAGAGATAGTAAGCATTACCTAAATTAAACAATCCTTCTGGGTCATTAGGTTTTAATTTCAAACCGTCTTGGTAATTGACAACAGCCTCCTGGTACTTTTGCTGTTGAAAATTAGCCGAGCCTATAGCGAACACAATATCAGCATTTTTGGGATTGAGAGATTGAGCTTTTTTTAAGGTGGCGATCGCTCCGTCAAACTCTTTGGTCTGTAACTGCAATCCGCCCAAAAGTAACCATACTTTATCGTTATTGGGAGCCAGTTGAGCAGCCAACCGCGCTCGTGGCAAAGCTAACTCAACCTGTTGAAACTGAGCTAACTGAGCCGCCTCCTGCGCCAGAGTCAACCCCTGCTTTTCTAACTTTGCTGCATCTAGTTGCAGTGTATGGGGTATTAATGCCTGCCCGTTAGCGGCTTTTGGAACACTCCACAAACTACAGACAACCACAAGAAAAATCAAATAAAAATGTTTAGGCACACTACCGCCTCTAAGCCACTATCAAAGAATCTTTCAGCTAGCTTAAACGATCTCCGCTAATGACGGCAGTAAAATCTTGTATTGGGCAGGAGGCAGAAGGCAGGAGGCAGGAGGCAGAAGTTCTTTAATGCGTGAATTTTGAATTTTGCGGAAAGTCTGAGCGGAGGTTTCCGACCATCAGAACTTTCCAAGAGAGAATTTTGAATTGATTTGTCTGCCCTATGCCCCATTCACCATTACAAAAACTGATGACTTTGGTCATACACCAGGGTGGAATTACTTGTGACTTTAGTCCTACATCAGTTTGGACGTTTTGATCGATAATTGTTATGTATGAATTTATACGAAGAGGCAAAAATTATACATTTTACAGCGGATTTAAATTTAAGGAGTCAATATGATGTTGAAACAAAACTGTGCGTCTATAGTCTTAGCGGCAGCGACGATCGCTTTTCCTACTCTGTTGAGTGCGCCTGCAAATGCTCAAACTGAAGTTTACGTGATTGGTGAGAGCGATCGCGATTGGAACCGCGACGGTAGGCCAAATTCCATAGAAGTCAGAACTATCCCAAACCAGGGCAATTGGAACCGTGACGGTAGACCCAATCCCAGAGAAGTCAGAAATCGCTCAAACTGGGAAAATTGGAACCGCGACGGTAGACCTAATCCTAGAGAAGTTAGAAATCGCTCAAACTGGGACAATTGGAACCGCGACGGCAGACCCAATCCTAGAGAAGTCAGAAATCGCTCAAACTGGGAAAATTGGAACCGCGACAACCAACCTTATACCAGAGTAGTCAGACTTGGTAATGGTGACATTAGATATCCTAATGGACAAATTATTCCTGCTAGGAGCATAGTTAGACTACGCGATCGAGGTTACTTTAGACTACCCAACGGCGATATTTTGCTTCCCAGTCAGGAAATTGTTCCTGCTGGAAGGTTAGTTAGAGTACGTGATGGTCATTTCAGACTTCCTGATGGACTGATACTGCAAATTAACCTTTAAAACAATAAAAACTCAAAATAATTAGACCTCTTGCAAAAGTCCTTCTTTGCGTTCTCTTCTCTGCGCCTCTGCGCCTCTGCGTGAGATAAAAACTTATTTATGCAAGAAGTCTATTGTCAGTATGGAGCTACCAGGCTATAGTTTTAGCCGTGAAGAACAGCTCGGTAGCCGTTCCTTCTAGACTTAAATGAATATGCAATTTAATACACAAGACTCTGTAAATCCACCAGTTTTGGTTCCAGAGATCAAGAAAAAAAAGGGCAACAAAAATTGGCTCTCTTGGCTACTCGTACTTGCCCTGTTTGGTGGTATTGGCTATGCAGTTTATTACCAAGTAGCCGTTGCTCCGCGTCAAGAAGCCAGACGGCGCGTCCTAACAAGGCCTGTACAAAGGCAGAATTTAGTCATCAAAGTATCAGCAAACGGAGAGGTGAAGCCCGAACGCTCAATCAACCTCAGCCCGAAAAATTCAGGCGTACTCAAAACCCTACTGGCGAAGGAAGGAGATATCGTCAGGCAAGGGCAGATTTTAGCTTACATGGATGATTCCAACCTGCGCGGGCAACTGACTTCTGCTCAAGGACAATTGGCACAAGCCCAAGCGAATCTGCAAAAAGCACAGGCAGGCAATCGCCCCCAAGATATTGCCCAAGCACAGGCACAACTCGACGAAGCCCAAGCGAATCTGCAAAAGGTACAAGCAGGCAATCGCTCTCAAGATATTGCCCAAGCACAGGCACGTTTACAAAGCGCTCAAGCAAGTTTAAGTAAAGCTGAAGATGATTTGCGCCGCAATCAACAACTCTACAATGCACGGGCTATTTCTCTTCAAAGTCTAAATCAAAACCGTGCCGACAGGGATAGTGCCCAAGCTGCTGTCAATGAAGCACAGCAAGCACTGGCTCTGCAAAAAGCTGGGTCGCGAAAAGAAGACATCGAACAAGCACGCGCTGTGGTCAATCAAAGACAACAAGCTTTGGCACTCCTCAAAGCCGGAACGCGCCAAGAAGACATAGACGCAGCCCGCGCTCAGGTAACATCTGCTCGTGGTTCGCTGCAAAATATCCAAGCCGAAATCAATGACACAATTATTCGCGCTCCTTTTGATGCCGTGGTGACGAAAAAGTATGCTGACCCAGGCGCTTTCGTAACTCCTACAACTGCCAGTAGTGAGATATCTTCTGCTACTTCTTCTTCAATCTTGGCTCTGGCTTCCACCAATGAAGTTGTCGCCAATTTAGCTGAAACCAATATTTCTAAAATTAGCGTTGGTCAGAAAGTTACTATTCAGGCGGATGCCTACCCAGGAAAAATCTTTGAAGGGAAAGTCAGGCAAATTGCTGCTCAATCTGTAGTGGAACAAAATGTAACCAGTTTTGAAGTTAGAGTGTCACTTGCAGACCCTCAAAGTCTACTACGGTCGGGGATGAATGTAGAAGCAGATTTTCAAGTGGGTGAAGTGAAAAATGTCTTGGTTGTGCCAACAGCTTCAGTAGTTCGTCAAGAAAATGCAACAGGTGTGTTTGTACCAGGAAACAATGGCAGACCTGTGTTTACTCCCATTGAGACGGGTGTGACTGCCAATAACTTTACTGAAGTTAAGTCTGGATTGACAGGAAATGAAAGGGTGCTACTGAGTTTCCCACCAGGAGCGCGTCCCCAATCAACACCACGAGGAGGAGTTTTTCCAGGCCTCGGCGGTGGCGGTGGTGGTGGCGGTGGAAGAGGAGGTCGTTCGGGCGGCGGTTCTCCTTAAAGTTAGTTTGAAATATAACCTTATGTTTAAGATATTTAAGGGTTTTTACAAAGCTAAGAATAGTCGTACAGTGCCGCTGTCGGAAATATTGTCAATGGCGGTAGAAACACTATGGAGTAATAAATTACGCACAGGATTAACTATGTTGGGCGTAGTTATTGGCATTTCTTCAGTGATTGCGATTACTTCTGTTGGTCAAGGAGTGCAAAAGGGAGTCGAACAACAGATCCAAGCATTGGGTACAGATGTGCTGCAAATTTTGGCTGGTGCAGCCAGAAGTGGGAATGTGCGACAAGGAATAGGTTCTAGTAGCACCTTGACATGGGAAGATGCTAAAGCGATCGCCACAGAAGCGCCATCAGTTCAACTTGTTTCCGCCTACCTCCAACGAAATGCCCAAGTTGTCTATGCAGGACAGAACACCTCAACAACAATTTATGGTACAGATTTAAACTATCCAGAAGTGAGAAATACTCACCCCCAACAGGGGAGATATTTTACTGAAGAAGAACTAAATAGCGCCGTCCAAGTTGCTGTTCTTGGCCCTACAGTCCAACGCACACTTTTTGGACAGAGTGGCAATGTTATAGGCGAGAGAATTCGGATTCAGGGAGAAGCTTACGAAGTCATTGGGGTGATGGAACCTAAAGGTTCTCAAGGGCCGATGGATCGAGACGACCAAATTTTCATTCCTCTAACTAGTATGTCGGCAAGACTAGTTGGGAATAATGCTTTGGTCGGGGTTTCTGTAACTGGAATTTTAGTCAAATCCGCCAATCAAGAAGATTTAGAAGCAGCTCAGTTTCAAGTTACCAATTTATTACGTTTGCGGCATAATATTTATCCACCCCAAGCTGATGATTTTCGGCTCACTAACCAAGCTGATATTGTTAGTACCTTCACTAATGTTGTGGGTTTATTTACAGTTATGGTAGTGGCGATCGCCGGAATTTCTTTAGTAGTTGGTGGCATTGGGATTGCCAACATCATGTTAGTTTCCGTAGTCGAACGCACGCGGGAAATTGGCATTCGTAAAGCCGTAGGTGCCACCAATTCAGCAATACTCAATCAATTTTTAGCGGAGGCGATCGTCATTTCCATTGTTGGCGGGTGCATTGGTATGGTAAGTGGTATCATAATTGCCTATGCAGCAGCAAATATTTTTAAGTTTCCATTTGTAATTTCTTTATTATCAATTATTGCTGGATTTGGGCTTTCGATAACCGTTGGCTTAATTGCTGGAGTTGTTCCCGCACGCAACGCTTCAAAATTAGATCCAATTACTGCTTTACGTAGTGACTAAATAATTCCAACTTGAAATTTTCAAAATTAACAGCTTCTCTAAAAACAGGTAAAATGCAACTCGAACTAGACCATATCTTTGTATGTGTTGAACCAGAAGCGCCACCCGCAGATTTGCTCGCTGCTTTTGGACTCACAGAAGGTACTCGTAGAATTCATCAAGGCCAAGGAAGTGCCAACGTTTGCTTCTTCTTTGAGAATGCTTATCTTGAGTTACTTTGGCTTGTTGACATTAACGAGGCTCAATCTCCTCTTGTTCGTCCTACAGGTTTGTGGGAACGTTGCCGTTGGCAAGAAACCGAGGCTTCTCCTTTTGGCATTTCATTCCGGCGAACAGCATCAGATTCACGAGAAATTCCATTTCCTACTTGGGATTACTATGCAAAATATTTGCCACCACAAGCTTCTATTCCCATTGCAACCAATAGTGACAATTTATCAGAACCATTGATTTTCATTTCACCTACAAATAAAAAACCTATAGATTTCGCCTTAGAACGGCAACTTCCTTTAGTTCATAAAATTGGATTCAAAGAAATTACAGGATTACAAGTCACTTTACCCGGAACTCAAAAGTTTTCTGCTGAAGTTAGAACGCTAATTGACCTTGGATTAGTGCAATTTTCCCAAGGCGATTTTTACCAGCTAGAAATAGAGTTTGATAACGCTAAGGAAGGTAAGTTGCAAGATTTTGGTTCCCAATTACCAATTGTGTTTAGATGGTGATTATGGGATATTTTGTAAGATTTGAGACTATATTTAATTTCTAAAGCTAACGAATATTATGATATCAACTTATAGTAAGTATTTTCTAAGTTTTTACTTAATAAAGTTGCAAATATTTTATAAATAAACTCAAAATAAATTTTGAGTTTATTTGTAATTTATTTAATCTTTTTAAAAAACACCCACAACCTATTTATTAATTAAAAATCAATATGCCAACCATGATTTGGATGGAATCTATTACTAAGACTTACCATTTGGGAGAAATCAATGTTCCCATCCTTAAAGGTATTGAACTCTCTATTCAAGAAGGTGAATACGTCTCCATTATGGGTGCGTCAGGTTCGGGTAAATCCACGCTCATGAATATTTTGGGATGTCTGGATAGACCTACAACTGGAGACTATATTTTTGAAGGCAGAAACCTCACAACTTTTGATGATGATGAATTAGCTTATATTCGCAATCAAAGGATAGGTTTTGTTTTCCAACAATTTAATTTATTAGCGCGGGCAACAGCATTAGAAAATGTGATGTTGCCAATGGTTTATGCGAACTTACCCAAAACAAAACGCCGCGAAAGAGCATTAGAAGCTTTGGAAAAGGTAGGACTAGGAGGACGTATTTCTAACCGTCCTAGTCAACTTTCTGGCGGACAACAACAACGGGTAGCTATTGCTCGTGCTTTAGTTAATCGGCCTGCATTAGTTTTGGCAGACGAACCAACAGGTGCTTTGGATACTGAGACTTCTTATGAAGTGATGAATTTATTGACAGAACTTAATCAGCAAGGTATCACAATTGTAATTGTCACTCATGAACCAGATATTGCTGCTCAAACTAAAAGAATTATCCGAGTACAAGATGGTTTGATTGTGGGTTAGGGAATGGGGCATCTGTCATCAATTATTCTCCATTCTTTCATTCCCCAGCATCCAATCTAATTACGAATTACGAATTATGAATGTGAATTTGATTTTTTGGTGTGTAAATTCTACCTGGGTTATTTTGGCGTTGGGACTAGCCTTTTTTTTTCCAACTTTCGCAAGTGCAACGACTCCCCCAAAAACCCAAAATTCCTCAAGTTATTCACAGGTTCCTGAGTACCTCCATCCTAATCCCAATCCTCTGCAATTTCCTACTAAACCGGAGGAAGTGAAGGTTCAACAAACTGTGCCAATCAGTTTGACACAAGCTTTGGAATTAGCTCGACGTAATAATCGAGATTTACAAATAGCTATTTTAGAATTAGAACGCAGCCGTTCAGCAGTGCGGGAATCTCAAGCTGTTTTATTTCCTACTGTTGGAATCAACGGAAATTTAACTAACAGTGGTAATGGTTTTAGGAGCAATTCATCTCAAGCCAGTACTTCTTTTAATGGTTCAGCACAACTCAATTATGATTTGTATACCTCTGGTAACCGCCAAGCTACTATCCGAGCAGCTGAGGAACAGTTACGGCTTGATGAATTAAATGTTGAAAGTACGTCTCTGGAAATTCAGCTGAATGTTACGACTGAATATTATGATTTGCAACAGGCAGATGAACAAGTACGAATTAATCAGTCTGCTGTGAATAATGCTGAGGCGAGTTTGCGGGATACTCAAGCTAGAGAAAACGCTGGAGTGGGTACGGGGTTTGATGTCCTGCAAGCTCAGGTAAATTTAGCAAATTTTCAACAAGAACTGACTAATGCTATTTCCCAGCAGCAAATTGCCCGTCGCCAACTTGCAACGGTGTTAAGTTTAGCCCAATCAGTTAATATCACTGCCTTAGATCCCGTACAAATAGCAGGGCTTTGGCAGCCAACGCTGGAAGAAACTATTATCCAAGCTTTTCAAAATCGTCCAGAATTGCAACAGCAATTAGCGCAACGTAATATTTACGAGCAACAGCGACGACAAGCACTTTCACAACTGGGGCCGCAACTTAGTTTAGCTGGTAGTTACAGCCTGCGCGATCGCTTTAATGATGGTGTTAGTTCTACTGATAGCTATTCAGTGGGACTGCAAGCAAGTTTAAATTTATTTGATGGCGGAGCAGCAAAAGCGCGTGCGGCTCAATCGAAAACTAATGTAGCGATCGCAGAGACTCAATTTGCTACCCAGCGCGACCAAATCCGCTTTGATGTAGAACAGTACTATTCTCAATTACAATCCAATTTAAATAATGTCCAGACTTCCAGCGTGGCTTTAAATCAAGCTACCCAAGCTTTGGATTTAGCCAGGTTGAGATTCCAAGCTGGTGTCGGAACTCAAACAGAGGTAATTGCTGCGGAAAACGACCTCACAAGAGCAGAGGGAAATCGAGTTACAGCTATCTTGGATTACAATCGCGCTCTAGCTAATTTACAAAGATCCGTCACTTCCAGGGTTTCACGCTAAGAAATTTCCGAAAAATAAATTGTCCCAAATTATTTGTACATTTGTAGGGGCGCATAGCTGTGTGTCCCTATGATGGCGTGTTTTTTTCATTGGAAGTTCCTAATCGAATTATTGCAGAAAATCCTCCTTATACCAATACTGTATGAAGATGCATTTAATTTTTTTAACGTAGACGCAAAGCGGCTTGCCGCAGGCTACCGCCAAGAACGCCTTCGCGTTGGCGAAGCCTCTCGTAGAGAAGCGTCTCGAAGAGAAGAGCGCCAAGGTAGGAGTTTGAGAGAGTTTGGCGCAGCTTCACAAAGAAACGGTATTAGGTGTAGAGCAAATTTTTTTAGTATGTATTTCCCAAGATAGAGGCTAATAACCACATTTATCTGTTAGCGATCGGTAACATTAGCAACAAAACCTGATAAATTAAAAATTACAGAGATAAAGATGGTGAATAAACGCGGCAAAGCTGCAAATTTAATCCCTTATCTTCCAAAGTGGCAGAATTTACCGACTAAATCGATTCGGGTGCCAGAGGTATTTGTGCAAAAAGTGTTGCAATACGCTCGTCAACTAGATGCACAAAAACCAGATAAACGCATTGAAATTCGCCAAGACCATAATGCAGTTGTGGTGATTGGCCCCTATGACCCAAGAGGGAGTTTTCAGATCAAAGCCAGGTCTATAGAGGGATGGCGTTTTCATCGAGAAAGCGAGAGTTGGTGGTATCCTCTAGAAAAGATTGAAGAAGTTGTGGCAGTGTTTCCAGAATGCGTACTAGATGAGAATGCCAAAGCCGCGATCGCACTTATCAAAGCTAAAAAGGCACTGCGGTGGCAATTAGACGATTTAAACTAAGTTTATAAGTGCTGAGGATACATGACGATCCTACATTTTTGGTGTGTTATCAACCTTAGTCAATAACACACCGTACAAAACTGCCTTCTACTTAATTGGTTTTAATAGTTTTAATGAAGCTGCATCCCCATGTTTATCTGGCAATTATTATAATTTTTCTTGCGTCTTGCCAATCAACAGAAATTCCGCCAGAATCCAAAACTAACACTACTCAAACAACCACATCTCAAAAGATAGTGACTCTAGATAAAAATTTCCAGATTGCAATGGGTCAAACTATCTATGTTCCTGTCTATTCCCATATTTATCATCACAATCGACAGGAAATTTTTGAGTTAGCAATTACCCTAAGTATTCGGAATACAGATTTGAATAATTCGATGGTCGTGACTTCTGTGCGTTACTATAACTCAGAAGGTAAATTAGTTAAGCAATATTTAGAGCGTCCGATTCAACTTGATGCCCTAGCTTCCACAGATTTTTTTATTAATAGAAATGACACTAGTGGAGGTTTAGGAGCCAACTTTATTGTTGAGTGGGTAGCGCAAACACAAATATCTGAACCGATAGTAGAAGCAGTGATGATTGGTACTGATTTTCAGCAAGGAATTTCTTTTACTAGTAGTGGTAGAGTTATTAAAAGACAAAATAATGGGCAGCGATCGCTCTCAAAATAGCAGAAAATAAAGCAGTGAACTATCTACATTAGTGGCGTGTCAAGCTTAAAATAGTGCATTAACAAACTCTTGTGGGATGGGCGTCTCGCCCGTCCGGTGCAGGCTTTTCGGTTTACACCACAAGAAAACTTATTGCAACAATTTAGCCTTGCCACGCTAATAGTGGTCTATCGGATTAATTTTTTAGGGAAAAAATGTTCGTAGTAAGGACTTTAGTCTTTGATTTTTAAGCACTAAAGTGCTTACTACAAACCTTTCATAACTAATGCGATGAACCACTGGCTCTGGCTTTCTTAATTTTGAATAATGATTATTTAATCATCTTCAAGTTTCAGCAATTGTTCATCAATAATTCGTACCCGCCCTTGCACAATTTCTTCTGAAAGAATTCGCTTGCGTAATGCTTCATTGAGCGCTCCTTTTTCTGCTAAGAGTAAACGGCGACGGATGGCATCGAGTTTACTGAGATCGCCATTTTTGCCTTTTAAATCTTCAGGGCGGCGATTATAAAGTTCTCGCACTGCTTTTTCGGCTTTGGCAATTCGCACCTGATAAGCTGAGCGCATTTCTTCATAGACGGCTTTTGGCAAAACTCCTGATTTCAACAGGCTATCTAATTCGTCTTGTGCAGATTTACTCGTCATCAACTCGGCTTGCAATTCTTCAATCTGTTGCTGAACTTGTGAAAATTGAGATAATTTTAAGCGTTTTACTACCCAAGGCAAACTCAAACCTTGTCCCACTAATGACACCAACACACTTCCAAAGACTAAAGCAATGAGAATTTCTCGCCCCGGTAGTGTGGTAGGTAAGCTCAAAGCCAAAGCCATTGAGAGGGAACCTTTAATGTTGCCTAAAAACAGTAAATGTTGCCAGCGCAGGGGAATTGGGCGGTCAAACCAACGAATTCCTGCTAATAGTGGATAGACTGTAAGAAGTCGCCCGACTTGATAAGCTAAAACTGCAAATATAATTCCGGGTAAAGTTCTCCAAAGTATTCCCAGGTCTATTTCTACACCAATTAATAGAAAAATAAAGGTATTAACAGTAAAACTGGCATATTCCCAGAAACTCAACAATGTGATGCGGCTAGAAGCAGAAGTATTGCGAAGTCCTAAATTCCCAAAAATTAATCCAGCTACAACTACAGCCACGGCACCGGATACACCCAAAGATTGCCCGACTTGAAAAGTTCCTAAGGCAACTGCAACTGTTAGCAAAAGGCTGCTGAGGGGATCGTCTAAACGGGCAAACACAGGTATGCTTAAGTAGCCCAATACTAACCCGACGACGCAACCTCCTAGAGAAATAAATAACAGTTGTTGAATTCCCTCTAGTAAGGTGAGTGAACCTGTAGAATATACCTGCGATATTAAGTTGAAGGAAACTAAAGCAGCAGCATCATTAAATAAGGTTTCTCCTTCCACAATGGTGGAAAGCCGAGAAGGTACTGGTATTTCCTTAAACACGGCAATCATGGAAACTGTATCAGTGTTTGCCAAAATTACTCCGACAAATAAGGCAGGTATCCAACTTAATCCCAGCCCAAATTTCAAGAGAACGGCAATAATTCCACTTGAAAGCACAGCCCCAGGCCCGGCTAACAGGGCAATTGGTTTAAAGGTGCTGCGTAGGCGGCTAACATCTGTATTAATACCAGCTTCAAAGATGAGAATTGGCAGAAAAAGATTTAAAACAAGGGTTGGATTTAAACCAAGGGGACGAGACAACAATTCAGTGATTGGTAAACCTGCCAATACTAAACCAGTGACATAAGGAATTCGTAACTGCCGAGATAGCAAAGCTACACCTGTAGCCACCAGCAAGAGAATAATTGAAATTTTGACTAGTTGAGTTACATCCACTATTACTTTGTGAAAATTTATTTGAACAATACTTATCAATTTTCATCTTAGAGGATGTCCGACCAATCCCGAAATATACTTT
Organism: Nostoc sp. ATCC 43529; assembly: GCA_003326205.1. GTDB lineage: Bacteria > Cyanobacteriota > Cyanobacteriia > Cyanobacteriales > Nostocaceae > Nostoc. The sequence goes on along the minus strand of LWTK01000094.1, from coordinate 291,248 downwards.
TGAATTCTCTCATAGAAGGAGAAACGGTTTGAATTTTGCGCTTTAGTTATTAGCGATCGCAATTCCAAAGACTATATTTAAAAAAAAAGTTTTTTTGATAAAATACTTTGAAAGTATCCTCAAAACAGAGTGAGTTAATAATATTGAATTCTATAGAAAACCCGAAATAGTGTGTTGTTTATATTTCTTGGAAAAAACTGGGAATAATAAACACAGTAATGGCTATATTTATGAGTATTTTCAACAAACTTAACTGGAATATTCTGCGTAAAAATTCTCAAAATGGCTCTGGGATATATTCGCCTACTACTAGCCAACAAACTGTAGTCCAATCCCGCCATCAACCACCTGCCGCCAAGCGGGGTATAGGCACTAAACTTATTTGGATAGCAATACTTACAACCGTGAGTTTCAGGAAGTTGTAGGACTGGCCGCCGGAAATGAACGCATCAGCGCCTTAATCACCGCAGCACGGCAATTTTCCTGGCAAGCTGCCAAAGCTGGTCAAAATCCGCCCCACGCTGTCAGCGAATGGCGACAGATAGAACATTTATGGGAAGAAGCCATTGAAAGACTTAAAGACGTTCCTACAAACGATGTGGCTGGTTATACGCAAGCACAACAGTTACTAGCTATTTATGAGACTAATTTAGGTCAAGTTAAAGTCAGGCGGCAAGCTGAGGCAGATGCTGTGGAGGCTTTATCAGCAGCGCAACGAGAAATTGAAAACTTGCTAGCTTCAATTCCTGACGATCCTCAAACTCTAGACCGCAATCGTGTCAGCAGCCAATTGCAGAGTATTATTAATCAATTAGAAAAAGTGCAGAATGGCACAACAGCGTATCTCAAAGCTCAAGAGTTACTACTATCAGCGAATAATAAACTCAAGCAGTTGCAGTCTAAGTAAAACGGTTCAGGGGGCGACAAACTCGACCAAAATATCAATGTTGGTGTAATGCCCTAGAAGGTACAAAGGATGAAAGTTAGCGGCAACGAACAAGGCAAAATACTAAGCCTTGTCGAAGCGGGTATGAGGTTATTATGCGATCGTTTCGGCATTATTCGATTGATAGCCTTTATAAAGTCGCCATTTCTTCACAGATTTTCTTACTTGGGTATTGAACCAATATCATCCACTCCAAGCTAAAGAGGTTCGAGCTCCGGCTATATGTTCTTCCTTTCCAGTTAGCAAGGCGAATAAGGCGTATTCCACGGGATTAGCATTCCAGAGTTCTATGATGTGTTCCTTCATATAAGACCATACGATTCCACCAGCAGTTTGGTAATGCTCAAGCACATCCTGGAGAACTTGCTCACCGAAGGTGGCATAGAAACAGACGAAATCCTTGGCAGGATCACTTACTGCAGCTTCTGTCCAATCGATTAGCCCCATCAAATTTCCGTCTTTGTCCACAAGCGTATGGCCGGGGTGAAAGTCTCCGTGAATCAAAGCCGAATGCCCAGGCCACAAGGCATCATTGGCAATCCAGTCCTGCCAACGTGCCCAGCGTGTATCAGAAACACCAAGCAGTTCTCTGGTCTTCTCCATATTCTCTGCCATAGATTGCCGCACTTGATCAACTGTTTTAACTCGGATACTGAATTGTTTCACTACCTCAATGCGTGTTCTGTGGAGTTGCGCCAGTGTTTTTGCCACAGAAGAAATGTATACAGCAGGCGGGGACTTCGGATCAATGTACCATACATAATCGCCGATATCTGGATCTATGGTTCCGGCAGGAATTCCCTTTAATAGCGGATAGGCAACCAGTTCATCCGAAACAATTTTCCAGATGGGAACGCTCACATCGACTTGGCTTTTAACCAGTTCAAGAACTTCTCTTTCATAATACATGCGCTCAAGAACATCAAGTCTTCTGGGAAATCGCAATACCCATTTGGTATTATCCTCTTTGGCAGTAGCAAACGTAGTGATGAAGTCCATTCCGGATTTGTTAATATTTAAGTTGTCTGCGTCCAAAATGAAGCCATTTTTGTCGGCGATGCTGAGTATTGTCCTGATTTGGTAGTCTTCACTAACAGATTTAGTCATTTTAAATTCGCTCCTTCATGAGCATTGGCTAACATCTATATCAGGCGTTCACCTCAAATTAGCCCAACGTAACATCAATAATATATACCCACACTACACAAAAGGGCTATTACGTGTAATCACAGTCTCAAACTCTTCTTACTCCATTCATCTCACCCACGCGATCGCGTGTATTCGTACTTCGGCGATCGCCACACATTCGCAAGGAAGTTTCGCGGGGAAGGCGGCTGAAACCTTTACCACAAGCGATGAAGAGGCTTTACTAGATTTGCCTTTTCTTAAAAGATTTTCTTATTCTCTGCGGGAGCAACGCTTTGCTTTCCTGTTTTTATAAGAATCATTGGGCAAGACTTTTTTATTGCAGCAGGTTTGCTCCTGTGATATCTATTTATTTCGATTTGTCCCCTAGTCCCCTTGTCCCACTATTTCAGCGTGTGGGCTGGGAACGTCGAATTTCTTCCACCTGACCAACTTCAAAAATTAGGGTGAATCGTTGCCCCATTTCTCGTTCGATAAATTCTTCTAATAGTTCTACTTGTCGAGGTGTGACTGGTTCCCTTGCTCGGACGCTCAAACGTACTTCTGGGGGATTTGCCAACCAGTTGGTATTGCTGTTGAGCAACTGCAATCGCCCAAAGGTAACGGTGCGGTTTAATAATGCTTTTCGCAAGCTGGTTTCTAGTTGCGTTTGTCGTATAAGTCTGACAAAGCTGACGCCTAAGGGAATCACCAAGATAGCTGTCAATACCATAGTCAAAATTAGGGGACGACGTGCCCGCGCCATTGAAGTGTAACCTGCTACTGAAAATGTCACCATACAGGCGAGGGCAATACCCAGTAAGTTAGTGAGGTAGAGTAAGGTTGCTCCTAAGCTTAGCGACCAATTTCCTTGCGCCAAGCCTAAACCAATGACACAAATAGGCGGCATGAGGGCAACTGCGATCGCAGTTCCCGCCACTGTACCTGAGATTTTCGGTTCGATTTTACCGTAGCCACTGATACCACCAGCCGCTACCGCAATCCCTAAATCTAACAATGTTGGTCTGGAACGAGCCAGGATTTCACTACCGTACCTGGGCAGCCCCACCAGCCAACCGAGAGAACAAGCGATCGCCACCGCTAATAATGTGCCTAATGCTACGGCAATTACACCCTTGCGAAATAAGGTAATATCTGCTTGTAAAGCGCCAAAAGCTAAACCGCGAATCGGCAACATCAGGGGTGCAATAATCATCGCGCCAATAATTACAGCTGCGCTGTTGGAGAGTAAACCAAAAGTTGCGATGGCACAAGAACTGATAATCAAAATTATGTAAGCTGAGTCTAGGGTTGATTCTGTTAGCAACTCTGTTTGTAGCTGTTGAAGTTTTTCTGGCTGGGAACCCTGACGGCGGAAATTTTTAAAGCGGTCTCGAATGTTGCTACCCAAGACCTTCCTCCTAAATACTGGGTTAACTGTTAAATCTTCTTTCTTTGGTAATTAAAGTCTGACATTAATTTGGTGTCATCTGAAAATAGTCAGATGAGCAGAAGTAGAAAATTTTACTAGGAATCTTCATATGGTACTTGAAAGTGCGATCGCCGAGGAAGCAATCACAAACAATCTCAAACAATTTCTGTTGGTACTTTCAGTGTCTTTGGGTGTGGCGACACTACCGCAGATATTTAGCTGGTTTCGCCAGATACCTTACACTCTACTATTGGTGATTGTTGGCTTAGGGTTGGCATTTGCCGATGTTCGTTTGGTGATTCTTTCGCCAGAATTAATTTTGTTCATTTTTTTGCCGCCGCTGTTGTTTGAAGCTGCATGGAATTTGAAATGGTCGGAACTGAAGCGGGATTTAGTACCAATTTGCTTGTATGCAGTTTTGGGGGTAGTGATAACAATAGCAGGTGTGGCGATCGCTCTCAATCAATTTGTTGCTGTCTCCCTAACTACAGCTTTACTCATCGCAGCCAGTCTATCTGCTACTGACCCTGTTTCTGTCACCGCTTTGTTTCGCGAACTAGGCGTGGGTAGTCGTCTTGTCACCTTAATGGAAGGCGAAAGCTTGTTCAATGATGGGATGGCGGTAGTTGCCTTTGGTTTTTTGGTATCGTTCTCTCTGAGAACTGTAGAATTAGAATTTCAGCCAATCTTAGTTGAGCTTTTTACAGTTGTTGGCATCGGTATTGCAGTCGGGGCTTTCATTGGGTTTAGTATTTCCTACCTTACCCAGCGTTTTGATTTGCCTTTAGTAGAACAATCTTTAACTTTAGTTTCTGCCTACGGTACTTACCTGATTATTGAAGACTTGGGCGGTTCTGGAGTCATTGGGGTTGTAACCACAGGTTTAATTTTGGGCAACTTTGGTTCTCGTATAGGGATGAATCCCCGCACCCGCGTTATTGTTTCCGAATTTTGGGAATTTTTGGCATTTTTTGTTAACTCCATTGTCTTTTTATTAATTGGCGACCAAATACGCTTTGCCAGTCTGGGGGAAAACCTACAAATTATTCTAGTGACAGTAGGAGCAATGATTTTGATGCGAGGAGTTGCTATTTTTATTCTCAGTAAATTGAGTACCAGCATCACCAAATCAGAAATTAATTTACCAGACCAAACTATCTTATGGTGGGGTGGACTAAGGGGTTCCGTCTCCATTGCCCTAGCATTGAGTGTACCGACAATACTGCCAGAGCGAGAAAAAATCATTGCTACAGTATTTGGCGTAGTTTTATTTACTTTACTTGTGCAAGGGTTGACCATCAAACCTTTGCTAGAAAAACTCAATTTGCTGGGTGATGCACCCTTACGCGAGGAATATTTAGAATTAGTAGCCCGTAATGTTGCGCTAGAACGTGTTTTACAACACCTCCAAGCAGATAAACGCCCTGGTATCGACCCAGAATTTCGTCGTTACCAAGGGAAACTTCTCGAAGGTGAACTTGCAAATTTACAGACAAAAATTAATAAATTACAAACTGAGTATCCGAATCTTCAGAGCTTTACTACTGAACAATTTCGAGGGGAATTGTTGGCAATTGAAGCAGATACCTATGCAGAATTTGTCAAGTCTGGTCGGTTAAATAAAGAACTCGCTTCTTTACTTGAAGATGTTTTGCAAAATGGGGAGGGAAAATAATAAAGGCAAGAGGCAAGAGGCAAGAGGCAAAAGGCAAGAGGCGATAGAATTATATAGCAATACAGTAGAGACGTTGCAATGCAACGTCTCTACTGGTCTATGGTTCTACAAAAAATCCTTAACTGAACCGTATTGGAATAGAAAATGATTACAGCAGATTTGGAGTTTATGAGGTACAGACTATTGTAAGGGCGAACGGTCGTTCGCCCCTACCCGTGTACCTCATTTACCTAAAAAACGCTGTAATTACCTATTGCCTCTTGCCTCTTGCCTCTTGCCTCTTGCCTTTTGCCTCTTGCCTCTTATCTTTTTAATCAATTTAAATTTCTATAGTTGACCGTATTTTCCTAAATTGTCCTTAATTATATTTCGTAACATTTTAGCTAAACTTCCACGCTTGAAAAACCAAAGAACATTGAGACCAGTACGGGTAAAATAGTCGTTTATAGATTGATTAATTAAACGAGGAACAAGAACCTGAATGCGTTGTTGTATTTGTTTTTCAAGAAATTTAAAGTTTTCTTTTTGATATTTAGGCCAAGGTGGTAAATTAACTTCTTTTTTTGCTGAACCAATCAGAGGAATTATTGGGAGAAAAATCTCTTGTTCTCCTTCCTTTTCAACTTGCAATTGCGGGTTATTTCTCAGTGCTTCTGACCATGAATCAAATAATGGATTAGAAGCTGGTAAGACAAAATACTTTTGAAGAAATCTTTGGCAATTACGACGACCAAGCATATAGTCGTGATGGCGAAATTCCTGGGATAAAAAACCGCCAAAAGCATTGAGACTACCGCAAGCTAGAGGTTTTTTAACGCCGTTATCGCTACGTTCGGGAGCAATCAAAAAGCGACTGTAAACATCTTCATCCAAAGCAAGAATTAATTCATCTGGTTTGAATCTATTTTGATTGATAAAACTCTGAAATATTCGCGATACTATGTTGAGTAAATTATTCTTTGGATTCATTGCACCCACATCATTGGGAAATGGATCTATTAGCAAAGTAGCTCGGTTTGCTTGCTCTCCATCGCGGGGATTTCGCTGTTGATTACCTCGCAGCGCCAAGCGAACTAGTTCTATGGGTTCGTTGCTAATAATCCCGCCATCTACTGTTACAAATTCATAGGAACCTTGGGTCAGTAAATCTTTATCAGGACTGATACAGCGATACTCCGAACACGTACCCGTTAGCGTTGGGTTGCGAACAGGTATTTCCCACTTACGTTTTTCGTATTCATCGATACTACTTCGTTTAAGGTCGCGAGGAGGAAATCCTATAGGAAACGCGCTACTGGCTAATGCTGAATCAACCAACAGTTTCCAATTACCGATATCAATTTTATCAGGATTTAGAGCGATCGCACCTTCAACCTCATCACTTTTGTCACCAATGGCAAAATGCATAAAATCTGCATGTTTAACCATACAATGTCCTTTAATGCTGGAATTTGCTCCTTGAGATTTAATTACATAAGGAACCCCACGCAAGTTAGTAATACATAAATAAACTTCAAATGGGTCATCAATATAAGGTCGTTTTTTACCTGTAGATTTTAACTTTAGAACATCTTCTCCAAGGTCGTTAAGAATAGTAGGATCGAGAAAAGACAAAACAGGAGCTTTCGGATTTTCCAAATCCTGAGTCTTTAAAAGTTCAGAGACATCTATTCTTTGTACCCAACTTTCATAAAGCTTATTCCTCACTGGATTATTCAACGGATATCCAATGACAGGGGTGATATCACTATATAATGACGATGCTGTAATTGCAGCAACAATCGCGCCTGCGGATGCTCCAGACATCGCTTTAATGAAAACATCATGGGGTGGAATTTCCCATTGTGAAAAATCATCACCATACTGCTGTTCTTGCTTTGATTTTTGTTCGTACCATTGATCTAAAGCTTCAAAAAGAAAGTCAATTACACCAGAAGTGTACGCACCTGCTGAGACAGCACCAGCCATGACTAAACCAATCTCAAAATGTGGTAATTTATTTTCCATATATAAATTCCTTATTGTTAAAGTTCATAATTCATAATTCATAAGTCATAAGTCATAAGTCAGAATAACTAAAAAATCAGGATAAAGTTTGATGAATGAATATAGATCTACGAAATCATTGGTGAGAAAAATCTATTGCCTATTGCCTATTGCCTATTGCCTATTAGCAGCGTGTTGCAAAATAACATCGCTTGCTTTTTCACTAATCATGTAGATTGGCGTCACAATAAAGAATCCAGGAATAAAAGGAAACACAGATGCATCTACCACGCGCAAATTCTGTGTTCCATAAACTCGAAAGTCGCTATCTAAAACTGCCATTCTGTCATCTTTACGCCCAATTTTACAAGTACCACAAGCGTGGTGTCCCCAAGCTTCATCTTTGATAAATTGCTTGACTTCATGTTGTTCATCTATACTGTTTCCTGGTAACATTTCGGCTTTTGTAAACAATTGACTTCGTTCTGTCAAGCGTCTGACAAATTCGACTCCTTCGACAACAGATAATAAGTCTTGTTCGTTGACATCATTACCTTCATCAAAATATTTAAAATTAATTTCAGGAACATCTCTAGGGTCAGTTGTTCTCAGTGTTACTGAACCGGCTGTGTTATTAGTATGAGCCTTGAGTACAGCCCAGGTAAATAGGTTTTTATATTTACCAATGTCTTCAGAATATTTGACAAAATAACCTTTGAAAAAAGCTGGTAATCCAAAAATAAACAAATCTGGTTCTGGTCTATCTCCATGCGATTTTTTGATAATGCCTAACACTGCTCCATTAGTTACATATACACCTGATTTAGAACGATTCCATTCTAATAAACAAGTATCATTAATTTTCTGTCCGGGTTCTGGTTCGGTAAATGTACAATTATCCAGGATGCTAAAGTTTTGATTCATTTCACTGACCACGCCGACTTCGTAGCGATCCTGTAAATTTGTACCAACTCCCGGAAGATCCACGCGGACTTCTATTCCTAAATTAGTTAATTCTTCTTTCGGGCCAATTCCAGATAATTTGAGTATTTGGGGAGTATTGAAAGCGCCTCCAGACAAGATGACTTCTCTTTTTACAAATACTGTTTGGCTATTTTGAGAGTTATTTTCTGTTTTCTCAGCTTGAGGATCAGCACGATATATGTGTTTACCTTCAAGATACTCTACACCGATCGCAGTGTTATTTTCATCAAATAAAACCTTAGTTACTAAAGCATGAGTTTTCACTATCAATTTATCGGGAAACTGGCGTTCGGTTTCGCGAATATATTCCCTCGTACCAGTGCGTTTTCCATCTTTAACAGCGAGTGGAACAGAAAAAACACCTTCCCCACTGACTTTGGTAATTCTCCAGTCATTCGGGTCTAAAAGTGTGTCTAAAAACTCCAGAGGATCTTTTTGCCGGAGTTTGAGAAAAGCTAATATATTAACCAAGAAACTCTTAAAAATTACCTTAATAACTTGGGGTAAACTTTTACCCTGTTCACCTAAAGCTTGAATAGCAGATTTAACGATAACTTTTAGGAGTTGGCGATCGCGCACAACTAACTTAGGATCTGCTAAATTGGTTGTTAGCCAGCCATCAAAGCCGTGGCGAGTAGGATTATCATTAAGATTAATGGGGCGATCGAGATAATTGCAGCGCTCTAGCCTTTCAAAATACTTCCGCATATTATCGCTGTTCCAGGAAGCATCTTCTGTAATTTCTGCAATTTTGTCCCAGTCACTGTTGTGAGGATACACCGTAATCATCGCATTATGGGCAGTGCATCCCCCCAACGTCCCGGCTCGTGGATACAGAATACCCTGATGCTCTGGGCTAAACTTAGAATCACGTCGTTGCTGCTCCTCATTGGAGTAGTGCTTAACAAAAAAATCCCACCTCAAATCGTTATCTTCCGTCGCCCGCGCATGAAAAGCTGGTACTGAGTAAGTATACCGTTCCCTATCTTTATCCTTTTCATCGCGTAAGGGATCTCCACCTGCTTCTAATAGCAAAACCTTGTAACCTGCTTTTGCTAAATTCGCAGCTACCGGGCCTCCTCCAGCACCGGAACCAACAACAATATAGTCGTACTCAGCTTGTGTATTCATAATTTTTGTTAATTCAAATACATCAAAAATTTTTAGATTTTAGATTCACTCTATGGCTGATGAAAATCTCAATTTTTCAACTCTTATCTCTGCGCCTCTGCGCCTCTGCGCGATAAAATCATCCATTGGCTAAAGACGCGATGAATCGCGTCTCTACAAAAGCGCTGTTTGGATTTAACGATTGCGGAATCTTTGATGTCTAAAAAATAGTTGACTATCGCCATAAAATGATGATACAAATTCCGACGTGGTTTCAATGTGTCCGATAACTTTAGCTTTTTGACGATTATTATTTTCCTCCGTAGCATCTTCTGGACTAATGCCATAGACAGTATATAAAGATGTTCCAGTTGGGATTGTAGCCAAATCATTCCTAAAGTCATGTGGTGGACTTTCAGCAAACTTGATATTTGGGTTAGGAACAAGAAATACTTGTGCGGGATAATAAGCTGTACTTTCTTTTTGACCGTGTTGGTCAATTTCTCCCAAATCTTCTAAATACAGTTTGGTGGGATATCTGGTAACTCTCGTAAATATTAAGTTGGTAACAATCGGGCCAAGACTTTTAGCTACCGGAACGATATTTGATAATTCATTAGCGAAGAAATTATAATTTTTGTCTTGCCCAACTAAAGATACCAAAGCCGAGAAATTCCCAGAAGGATTTCCATCTACAAATAACTTGAGTGCTAAACCTGGAGCAAAACCGCGATCGCTCGGTTCTCCAGTTAGAGATAATCGCAAAACTCCATAGTCTGCTCCCTTAAATAAACCCGAAAATGGAGTATTATTTGTCGGAACAAACTTGATTTTCACCACACTTCCGTGGGCGTGAATCGCCTTCTTCCAATTACTAGGAGCTTCGTCTAATTGACGATCCATCTTAGTTTTGAGAGCAGTAAAAAATAAACCAACAATATCAATTTTTCTCAAGGGAGGAAGTTCGTCATATTTCGACTTGAGAATTCTAGAATTCCATAAAAAATCTTGTTTTTGAGCAGCTTTCCAGGACTGATAATCATCAGGCAAAGAACCCAAATCTTGAGCATTAGGCCAAAATTTCTGAATTTCTTCTAAGTGTTGCATCATGTTTCTGTGATTGGGGACTGGGGACTGGTGATTGGGAATGGGGAGATGGGGAGATGGGGAGTGAGCGATAATTAATAACCCATGCCCCATACCCAATGCCCGATTTAACCGACCTTTCTCCAAGGTTTAAAGCCGTTGCTGATGCCGAAGAAAGCAGGTGCTAGTTCGGGATGATGGCGGCGGAGGATTGTTAGGAAGGTGTTGTTGTCAATCCAATCCAATCCAAATTGAGTGTAAACTTCGGCTGTGTAGTCTTTGGTAAAAAAGCGATCGCTTTTCAGTCTTCGAGATGCCATGAGAATAAACACGCGAAAAGCCGTATCGCTAAAACCAAAACCTTCTGGAAGATCTTCTGCAAATAAACCTACCATCAAATCTACGCTGTCAATGTCGTTGTTATAGACTTCGCGTAGTTCTTTAACCCATTGTTTATTACTTGTAATCTCTTCAAAAGATTTAACTTTACCCCGACCCAATAATTCACGAAAACGGTTATAACGAGGAACGCCTCTTTCCCTATCCCGCAAAATATCAACAGCAGCTAAATCAAATGCTGGCGTATCATCTCCTAACAGTTCTCCTGACAACTGCCGCAAAAAGCGGGGATAATTATGCAATCTCACTGCACCAGGGTAAGAAGTTCCAAAAGAGTAAAACAAATCTTGCATGGAAATTTCTTTTAAAGTCCCACGAGTGTTTTTACCAGCTATTTCAGGAAATTGTTTTTTGTGTAACAATTTGCCATTATTAACTGCGTGGAACTCCAAGTCATCTGGAATTAGAGGATGCATCCGATATACAGATACGAATTCTTGGGTGAGGTAATAGGGAGCAGTATGATGGTCAGTTGGCGAACCAACAATTCCACTCAACAATTCACTCTCACCAACGCGACCCCAACGCTTTTTAAAATCCTCTCCGAGTAATCCCCACCAGTTGGAATTCAAGGCTATGTCGGTGGCAGGATGTGGCAAGATGGCAGGAGTCCATTCAACAGTATGAATTTTAGCTGTCAAAGCTGCGACAATCAGGCGGGCATGGTCGAAGAGTTCATCATCTGTCCACTCAGGATATATTTTCTTTAAATGGTCGCAGACCGTATTATGTTCTTTCACAAATAAGGTGTGCAACATGCTTAAGCCCACCCACCAAGCACCCGCAAAGCCTACCTTGTCAATGCCATTCTCTGGGTGAAATGGTAATAAGCCGTCTTCACCAATCAGCATTTTTCCGTCAACATGAGAGCGCAGTGCGTCAATGGTTTCTTGATTACTGCCATAAATTTGTGAAGCATCCCACCAGTGAGTAACTTCATTAATAAAACTGGGAGGGTTTTTAGTATCTCCGGTACGGCTTTTGTCTTCTAAGGTTTTGTTGATTGTCAGCGACCCGTGTTCTGTTGACCAAGGGTCATCCTTTTCTACAGGAATTTCAAATTTTTTATCGCGCTGGTTCCCGCCATGACTGAACCAATCATGGGTTTGAAATTGAATCCATGAAGCAGCGAGTAAATTCAAGATTTTCGCAGGTTGGAATTCACCTCGTGCTAATAACACTCGGCTGACAGTGCGCGGATTTGGAGTCAGTAGGTTTTTTTCATCAAATTTGGCATCTTGCAGCGGCACATTGCGCCCAAACCGAGTTCCAGCCATACCCATTTCTGGATGCTCAAGGTCATTGTAGCTGCCATCTGCACTGCGAACCTTCAATTGGCGAGGGTCTGCAATGGGAGCCGGTTTAGGTAGCTGGTCGTTATTCGATAGTTGCGATGTATCGTGGAGGTTCTCTTTTCTCAGCTTTCCACGGAATTGAACTAATTTTAAAAGCGCAAAGGGAGTTGGCAATTTATGCCACGGAATTCCAGACATGATTTCATCTCCTGGCAAATTATTTCAAATCTCGTCAACCCTAGATATCAAGGCTATTTGATGTTAAAAACTTCCTTGATGCCTACAACAAAATAACAAAATTACTGAAATTGCCCCATACTTTTAAGAGTTAATTTATAAAGAAAATCTTAAGTTTTTATGTGCATTCAAATAATGTAATGCACAACCATTAATGGTGTGTCGCGGCGTAAAAATTTGTAAATTAATTGAGCAATTACACCTGAAATTGCGCCTGAGACAACGGCAGTGATGAACAGCAGAAGCCAGTATCTATCCTGCTTTCCATAATTGGAATTTAATATTTACTTTACAAATGGCCTCTAAAATAAATGGTCGTGATAATAAATTCAGTGCAAAATTACAAGCAGCAATAAAAACTTGCAGCAAGTAGGGCAGTAATTTTAATCTTCGGTCAATCCTGCTCCCGATTCACATCATCAACACAGATGATCCCCACTAATGTGGTTAATTGAATGATGCAATATAATTTTTATTTTATCAACCGAATTTTAGTAACTTAACATCTAAAGTTAAGAGATATTTTGTAAATGTTTGTGAACTCAAAAAAATGTTATTTTTTGGGCAATTTAAATCTTAAAAAAAATGCGGAGTGAGGAGTGAGGAGTGAGGAGTTAAGAATTATTCTTATTGCCCCCCTTGTCCCCCCATCACCCCATCACCCCATCCCCCTAGTCCCCCTGCGGATGCTCATCCCACAAGGTTGTCACTTCCCGTAAACTTTGATGATCGCCATTACCCAAAATGAGATGATCTAGTAGGGGAACGCCTAAAAACTCTGCCCCTGCTAACAACTGGCGCGTCAATTCTATATCTTCTTGGCTGGGTTCGAGGTTACCTGAAGGATGGTTGTGGGCAACTATTACCCGCGTTGCGCCTTGACGAATAACTTCCCGAAAAATTTCACGGGGAGAGGCTAGGGTTTCGGTTGCGGTACCAATAGTAATTACTTGCGTACCCAGCAAACGATTCTTAACATCTAACAGTAAAACTGCAAAACGTTCTTGCATCTGCCACATCAAATCTTGACTGAGGGTAGCAGCAGCAGCAAGCGGACTATCAATTAGTGTCCCTTCAGAAGGTCGAGATTGAAAAGCGCGTTTGCCTAATTCAATTGCTGCTAAGATACTTGTCGCTTTGGCGGGGCCAACACCGGGAATTTGCATCAATTCTGCGGGTGAAACTTCTCGCAATGCTGCTAAAGGATCGCGCTGATGTTTGCCCAATTCACTCAAAATATATTGTCCCAAACCCACTGCTGAGAGTTTCCCTGGCCCTTGACCAGTACCTAGTAGAATTGCGATTAACTCGGCTGTGCCTAAAATTTTGGCACCATGCGTCATTAGCCGTTCGCGCGGACGCTCATCTAAAGGTAGGTCAGCAATTCTCAGGCAATATGTCATAGAAAACTCAGAAAATAGTCACCAAAGATGGAAGTATCTTTAGTTATCCCTTGTTTGCTTTCAAAATTATCTTTATTTGAGAAAATCTTTAATTTTGAGGATTTTTAGGGTCACCTGATTTGCAACTTCCTCAGGGAATACTAAAAATATTATGATTTTTTGGCGATCGCTATGTTTGACGAGCTATTCAACAATCTCCAAAGTTTTATTGGGTCTAAAATTCAAGAAGTCGGAAAAGAACTGGAAAAACGCTTCGGTGTTCCGGAAGCCGCAGGGCCATTTGTGCTGATTCATCGATTCACGACTGCTGATTCTACAATTACTAGGGGAGGCATTAGAACTGTAGGAGAAACCTGGGAAATTGAAGCTTATGACGATAATACTCAGCAGTTGATAAGCAGTGTCGATCCTTTGCGAAATGTCATCTTGTTTGAAGTTGCAGAACCCGATGTCCAAGAGTGTGTTTTTGCTTGTCAATTTAATGCGAAAGCTCTAAACACAGAAAAACCAATCAAAATAAGCTTAGGTTTACGTAAGCCAGGACAATGGGGTGCAATGACAACAACTTCATGGTCTACAGGAATTTTACCAACTCAAGATTTTCAGCCTTACGAAGTGCGCGCCCATTTTAAAAAAGAAGCGGATGCTGCAAAAGTTCAAATTAGCGTGCAATTTGACAGTAGTGGCATTCTTGAGATTAGAGACATTGAACTGCTGCAAGCCTCTGTTAAGCCACAATCATGAGCAATATTTCAAGTTTAATGCTACAGGCTGCGCGGAATACGGAAATGTCAAGGCGGAAGCTGCTATAGGTTGGGCGAAACACGGAAATGTCAAGGCGGAAGCTCTTACAGGGAAGGCAAAAGCTCTTACAGGCTGCGCGAAACACGGAAATGTCAAGGCGGAAGCTCTTACAAGGAAGGCGGAAGCTCTTACAGGGAAGGCGGAAACTGCTACAGGGAAGGCGAAACAGAAAAATTCGTCGGTATATGCAGGATTTTACTCTTCTACCTTCCCTACTTTGTTGATTTGGATTGGAGCGATGTCTGCGACAAGCCGCTAAGAGCGTCTACACTGTTGAAGCTTTATTCATCTGAAGTTTGAGTTATCCAAATCAACGAAATATCAAGAATTATCCGTCCTGTAGAGACGTTGCATTGCAACGTCTCTACAACGATAAATTAAGGATTTTAGCGTCTAATCTACATAATGCGTATTTTATAAATCAATACGCTTGGGTTAAAGGCCAATTGTACAAAATTGTGGGTTTACCAGACGCGACGCCAGTCGCTACAACGGGGGGAACCCCAACGCGAGTTGTTCATGGGGGAAACCCCCAAGACCACACTCGCTCCGCAACGCGCTGGCTCATAAATCGGCGTCTCTACAAGTGTTTTGGTCTTATCTGAAATATATTTTATAAATACATTTGCGTTGCTTTCAGCATGTGGTAAGTAATTATTAACTGGGTAAGAGCTAGAGGGTAACTTTGGAGTGTTTCCCCAGTTGTACCAGCAATTTTGCCAAGTTCTGGATTGCTTTCGCGATCGCAAATACTTCTTAAATGCGGCATATCAGAACAGATAATATGCTCTAACTTATTCACCTGTTCTAAGGTGGCATGACCATCAACTTCTAGGACATCTACGGGTTTGCCCATATCCCTGTCTAGTCCCAGGCGGATGGCTGAATCGGAATTACCGCCAGAGTTAGTAATTGTAGTGAAATCTGGATGAGGAATTGTTGGACGCAGTACCAAGCGCACGTTTAGATGTCCGTTGGTTTCATCTTCTTCCTCGGCGGGCGGGTAGAAACTAATAACTATGTCAGACCATCCCCGCTGGGGACGGATAAATTCTGCTGAATCTGGTTCGCGCTTTTCTAGTTCTGCCAAGACTTGTTCGGGAGTGTAGCCCCGCTTTTGGGTGTCTCGTTTGACTTTCCAGTTAGCGCGTAGCGTTTCAGGGGGTGCAAGGTAAACTTTCACGTCATAAGAATCGCGGGCGGCGCGGGTAGAATAACCGAGTAATCCCTCAATAATCACAAATTTATTCGGTTTAATATACTGCGGTGGCTCGAATGTGCCTGTTTTATGGCTGTAAACTGGTTTGAGAATCGGCTGTCCTGTGCGTAGTAGCGACAGGTGTTGCTGCATAATATCTAAGTAGTTGCAGTCTGGGTGGAGAGCGGTGATGCCAATTTCTGCACGTTGTTGGCGATCGTAGCGGTGGTAATCATCTGTGCAAATCAGCGTGACATTTTCCGGGCCGAGTACCTGAGCGATTCCTCGCGTTAGTGTTGTTTTCCCAGCTGCGCTGTCGCCTACAATACCAAGAATTATTGGACGGCTCATCCTTCCTCCCACAATAAAAACTAGTTTAGTAATAAAATTTCCCCACAATAGTTTTAATTCTAAAAGGGTTTAGGCGAGTAACTCAAACAATGACTTAGTATGCAATATCTCTACACATACAATCTCTATTAGGCTGATTAATTGCATAATAATCACAATCTGCGTTGCTTTTTGAGCTTGCCTACGCATAATGAAGGATGCAAAATTACGTATACCTTGCTAAATCTACTTGGAGTCGCAGATACTCAATTTTGATGCAGGCATCCATCACCACGTTGAGTCCTGCATTTAGAGCTTTCTGTGCTGATGGTTGATGCCAAATGCCCAATTGTGCCCACACGGTTTTAGCGTTAACGGCAATTGCTTCGTCTACAATTTCTGCCAAGTACTCACAACGGCGAAACACGTTAACAATATCCGCAGGTTCTGGTAACTGCTCAAGTGCAGCATAACTAGGCTTACCGTCAATTTCTTTAACTAGGGGATTGACGGGATACACTGTGTAGCCAACTTGCCGTAAGAATTGGGCGATTTGATAGCTGGTGCGATCGCGTTTATCAGAGTGACCAACAACAGCAATAATTCTGGCTTGGGTCAACACCTCACGCAGGGCGTTTTCATCTTCTTTAAGGTTTGGCATGGTCTTATAGCAAAGTGCTGACTTCTGAGTGATGAGTAATAAACGTAAAATACAAAAGTTTAAAACCCTGATATAAACTGGCTTTTCCCTCCTGCCTCCCCTGATCCCCCTGCCCTCTGCCCCCTGCCTCCTACTTACTGAAGCTCTCTAATTTTTGCTAGCACCTTTTGGTAATCATCGGCTTTACCTTGTTGCTTATACAGGTCTGCTGCTTTTTGAAAGTCTTGACGCGCTCCTTGATTATCTTGGATTTGAGTACGAGCAAGACCTCGACGGTAATAAACATCTGCAAATTTGCTATCAACTGCAATTGGCGTTCTTGTCAGAACAATGTTTAAGTTATTTTGACCGGGGCGGTTAATTTGCAGGCTGATTTTAGTACCTGTTTGACCGCGAATCAGTTTTATTACTTGGTCTAAATTCAGATTTGCTGTTGATTTACCATCAATTGCTAAGATTTGGTCGCCGATTTTCACGCCACCTTTTTGGGCGGGAGAATTTTCAAACACTTTAGAAATTGTTGCTAATTTAGTTTGAGGATTGATTTCTGCTAGAACACCAATACCAGAGAATTCTTGAGAAAATAATATTTTGTCGTAATCTGCGATCGCTTTTTGATAATCTTTAATTTCAGCCTGAGCTTGTGCCCGATTGTAATAAGCTTCAAGATCGTCAGGCTTGAGTTTAATTAGTTCGCTATAATCTGCGATCGCTCCCTTATAATCTTGCTGTTGCAAACGAATACCGCCACGAGCTTTAATCGCATCTACATCTTTTGGTTGGAGACGAATTACTTCGTTATAATCTGTTAGTGCTGCTTTATAGTCTTGCTGTTCCAAGCGAATACGCGCACGAATTTTTATCGCTTCTACATCTCCTGGTTTGGACTGTAGCAAGCGAGTAGCTCCTTTGAGAATGATTTGAGTTTGAGCATCTTCAGGTTTGAGACGAAGTGCTTCATTCAAATCTGCTACCGCCCCTTTGTAGTCTTGTTGTAGAACACGAAGCAACCCACGAGCTTTGATTGCTTCAAAATCTTTGGGTTTGAGTCGAATTGCTTCGCTCAAATCCGCTATTACCCCTTGGTAGTCTTTCTGTTCATAACGAACTTCCGCTCGTCTTTTAAAATTGTTGGCATCATCTGGGTCAAGACGCACAGCTTCATTTAAATCAACTAGCGCTCCTTTGAAGTCTCCCTGTTGAGCGCGGAGGTTACCCCGAAGGGAGTAGGCTGTGTCTTCAAGACCTTCTGGATTGAGACGAATTGCTTCGTTTAAATCAACTAGCGCCCCTTTTAAATCTTGTGTGCCAAAACGTGCTAAACCGCGAGCAAAGTACGCCCAAGAACCAGGATTCTTTTTTAAAGCTTGGTTTGACACTTCTAGTGCTTCTGGGAAACGCTTCGATCCAACTAATGCCAAGCTACGAAATATCTGAGCGCTAGCATCATCGGGGTCTAATTTAGCTACTTCCTCAAAGGATTGTAACGCTTCTGGATATCGTTCCAATCCTAAAAGTACTAATCCGCGCATACGCCAAGCAGGAATGAATTTCGGATCGATTTGTGTGGTTTTATCAAAAGAATTGAAGGCTTCTTGATATTCTTCACGAGTTGTCTGCACGAAACCTTTGAGATACCAAGCCTGATAAAAGTTAGGCTGAAGTTGAATTGCTCGATCGATAGCTTTGATGGACTCTTTTGCTTCATTTTCACCAAGTGGCTTTTCTGGTGCGTTTCGTGCTAGTTGCCAGCCATAGTTTAGAAAATCGATCGCATCAGCATTATCCTTGGGTTTCTCTATTTTAAATAAAGCTTGGAGAATTGATTTTGTCTCTTCTGGTGTCAGTTGCGGTGGTGCATTATTTTCCACTCTCAATACGGGTGTCATACCGACTGACTGTGCCCAACGAACAAAGCTGCTGATGGGTACGCCCCAACTAAAACCCAATGTTATCAAGCGGGGCTGACCGGCTTTGTCTTTAATTTCTTCTATTTCTGCTTTGCCATGAATACCAATGACGCGTCCCCGAATATCTAACACTGGGCCGCCACTCATTCCTTGGTCTGTGAGATTGGTATAAATTAAGCCATACCCGTAGCTCAATGACAATGGACTTCTAGCGAAAAAAGACCCAGTTTGTTTTGATGCGACACTCCCAGCTGTAAACTGACGCTTTGTCTCCCTGATTCCGGGTTTTAAGCCCAACCACCCAGAAACAAAAATGTATTTACCTTCTCCAACTATGTCGTAGTTGGCTATGGTGGCGACGCGGTAGTTTTGTTCGCTAGTAAACTGTAATATGGCTAAGTCTGTTTCTGGTACGGTTTTGAGATTATCGCCATTCACCTTGACTTGATGTTGTTTGCCATCAGGGGTGATTATCTCTAAGACGGTGCGATCGCATTTTTGAGATCCTCGAACAACGTGTTCTGCTGTCAGGACGCTGTAGGTATTTCCCTGTTTGGCAACAATCGTTCCCGATCCGCTACACTCGCGTAAAGTTGGCACGTCTATTCGCACCGTAATTTCTTCGGCGATGTTGTTAACTTCATTGGCGATGGGAGGAAGGCTTGCGGTAGACGGTGCGTTAGCTGCGGGTAAGGTTTCTTTGGAAGTATAGCCAGGAGCCAACCGAGCAAATGTTTGGATGGGAATTCCCCAACTATAACGACTCATTAAATCTCGTAAAGCTTCGGTCGGTTGGGAACCATCTTCATAAACGTAAGGGTTTCCCCAAAGCGGATAGGCATGGATACCGTTGATACCAATTACTTGTCCGCGACGATTCAGTATCGGGCCGCCGCTCATGCCTTTTTCAATTTCGTTGCTGTAGCCTATTTGATATCCTTCTTTAAAAGCTCGGTCTGGTACTAATAGAATTTGCCCAGCTTTGAAGACAAACCCCTGAGACTGAGACGGATTCCTCTCAAAGGGAAATCCAGCTGCGTATATTGGTTCGTTAACTGCGATGGTTGATAAATTTCCCAAAGCAGCTAAGCTATAGTTACCGCTAGCGCGGAACTCCAATAAAGCCAAATCCTTGCCTTGAAAGTTTACTCCTTTAACCAAATTGCCTTGGTATATTTTCCCGTCTGCTGTTTGAATTTGAACGGGTTTGCCTGATTCTAAAACGTGTTGATTGGTAATAACCGTATAAGTTTGACCTTGTTTTTTGAGTAAAATCCCTGAGCCTCGGTTTTCACCAGATAAAATTTTTACGGTTATAGTTCTAGCTAATTGTTTGATTTGTTCTGGCGATCGCTCAGAATTTGACTGTTGAGCATAAACTGTTGGGGAAAAAATGCTCAGATAAACAGTTTGTATAGGCAACGTCAACAGTATGCCCATCCAGGCGATCGTAGCCCGCGAGCGATTGAAGATTAATTTTTGTTTCATGTTGCTTTTACCGCTTGCAAATTTCTATACAAATATGCTTAACGAGCATTCCGCTACTTAACTAACCTGAGTATTAGTTTTGCCCCTCTGGTGCTTTTTCGCTCAGTAACACGCTCATATCAATGTATATTTGAGAAGAAGCATCTTCAGATTGCAGAATTGGGCCGCGAGCGCGATAACCAATTTCTACAAGGCTTTGCAGTACTGAACTTGCGTCTTTATGAGATTTCAGTGTGAAGAGTAATTGACTGCAAGGGCCGCCGTATTGGCTAGCCGCGCAGATCACAGCTTGATTGCCAGAAATACCAGAGGTCAAGTAGTTCAAGATACCTTTTTCATAGGCACTCTGGAATCTGGAAGATACTTCTTGGCAGCGTATTTTTGGAGTGTAGTTGCCTAAAGTTTTAACCCAGCGAATCACCGGAATCTTCTTATTGTTGTAGTTTTTCGCGTATGTCGTCCATACGCCATCGTTACTTTTTTCACAAAAGTAAGTTTTAGCTTGAGCAAAACTGGGTGGAGTGGTGCTAGCAATACTACCCAGAGCAATTGTACCTGCTGTCAGTACTTGCAAAAATAGCTGGGGTTTCATCGTTGGTAGTTCTCACTAAGATATGAGGAAAGCATAGATACTATGTATTTACCACAAAACCACAACAATATTACATTGTAAAATAATGTAAAAATTTATTCACGTATAAACCAAGCTGTTGATTAAACCCCTAATCAGACTTATACCAATTCTCTCTTTAGAAAACCTCTGTGAACCTTTGCGTACCTATGCGTTCAAAAAAATTATTAAACAGCATTAATTTGCTAATTAATTTCTAAGGAATTAATTATAGCTTGTGCTGTTTGTAAATATTTTGAATATTTAGCAACATCAGCCGTATAAGTCATAATATAAGCTTTATTATTTTTGACCATCCAAACTTGCAAGCGTTGAATTTTTACTCCTTCCTCTTCAAGAGTGTAAGTTACTTGATAGGCAGGTCGGTTTGTGAGTTGAGTTTTCCCCTGTTCTAAAATTTTTGTATTTGGATCTGACTGTTGGATTTCATCTAAATAAAAGTTAGTAAATTGCTCTAGCTCTCTGCGATTTTCTGGTAAATCTTGAATAATTAAATTAACGTTTTCTAAATAACTATCTGTTGCAGATTCTTTTGGAGAAATAAATTTCACTACATTACCTGTAATGCGGTCTGGAGTTCCAGTGTATTCCCAATTTGCAGGATATTTGATGGCGATCCCATAAACAGCATTATTATAATTTTCAAGATTATTACGCGGGATGAAGATAAATAAAAAGGCAATAAAAGTAGCTGCGATCGCTATTCCTAAACCAATAAAACTTTTTCGGAAAACTAATTTTTGAGGATGATGAGCTATCTTCAGTTGTTGCAGAGCTTGTAATACTTCTGTTGCCGAGTGATATCTTTGCCGGAAGTCATATTTGACCATTTTGTCGATAATTTGCGCCAATCCAGAACTAACTTTTGCTTGGTCGCGCCAGATGATTTCACCTGTAAGATGATCTCTGGGTAATTGCATTGGATTTAAATTAGTAAGAGCTTCGATCGCAATAATTCCAACTGAATAAATATCACTGCATAATCTGGGTTGACCTTGGCTTTGTTCGCTGGGTATATAACCAGGGGTTCCAACCACAACTGTTGCTGTCATTTGTCCCTGAATATTCATGCCTTGAGAACTGATTTGTTTGACTGCTCCAAAATCAATCAGAACAATTTTCCCATCCTCTTGACGGCGCATTAAATTTGACGGTTTAATATCTCGGTGAATGACATGATGCTGATGGAGGAATTCTAAAGGCTCTAAGATATCCTGCAACAGAGCAATTACCTTTTCTTCAGTCCACTGTTTGTTGCGATTGATTTCCCGACTCAAGTCGTACCCGTCAACAAATTCTTGAACTAAATAAAACTTTTGGTCTTCTTCAAAATGTGCCAACAAACGTGGAACCCGGTCATGGTTACCTAAGCGGTTGAGTACTTTAGCTTCCGTCTCAAATAGCCGTCGCGCATGAGACAAAGTATTTATATCCGTTGCTTTAGGAGAAAAGTGCTTCACAACACACTGGTCTTTATCAGGTAATTTCCTATCAATAGCTAGGTAAGTAGCACCAAAACCACCTTCTCCCAGTTTGCTGATAATTTCGTAGCGCCCATCCAGGATTTTGCCTATCATCAGATTTCCCAGTGTGTTCGATTCACCTGAAATTTTGACATAGAATATTATTTCTTGATAGTACAAATAATTGTAACTATTTATATATTTAATATACAGAAAGAGAATTTTCTACATAGTTAGTAGTGCCAAATTTTACTCAATTTTAACGATTGACTGAGAAAATCCGGTAAACGAAAGTAATTTCAAACAAAAGGAGAAAATTCAAAATTCATTGACAACATCTCTGGAAATATTCTTTAATCTCAGCCGACAAAGCTCCTTAAACGCCTATGCTAACGATTGGGTTAGGCCACTGGACTATATGCGTAAGTAAAACAGTCGAACAAAGGACAAAGTGTAAATGAGTAACATTCTAGATACTGCCATTGAAGCGATCGCAGCTCGTGAAGTTCTTGATTCACGGGGTAGACCGACAATTGAAGCCGAAGTGTATGTAGCCAACGGTGCCGTAGGACTGGCACAAGTTCCCAGTGGTGCCTCCACTGGCTCTTTTGAAGCCCACGAACTGCGTGATGGCGATAAAAGCCGTTATGGCGGCAAAGGAGTCCTTAAGGCAGTACAAAACGTCGAAGAGGTATTTGCCCCAAAATTGCTAAATTTGGATGTCCTCAACCAAGAACTATTAGACCGCACAATGATTGCGATCGATGGTTCTCCTAACAAATCCAATTTGGGGGCGAATGCAATTTTGGCGGTTTCCCTGGCAGCAGCTAAAGCCGGCGCCGAGTCTCTAGCAATTCCCCTGTATCGCTATTTGGGCGGCCCGCTAGCAAATTTACTACCAGTACCGTTGATGAATGTGATTAACGGCGGGGCACACGCAGCAAACAACGTCGATTTTCAAGAGTTTATGATTGTCCCAGTTGGGGCGACTTCCTTCCGGGAAGCCTTGCGCTGGGGTGCCGAGGTATTTGCTACCCTGAGTAAAGTATTAGACGAGAAAGGTTTGTTGACTGGTGTAGGCGACGAAGGCGGCTTTGCCCCTAACTTAGAATCCAATCAGGTGGCTTTGGAATTACTGGTTGCTGCCATTGAGAAAGCTGGATACAAGCCAGGTGAAGAAGTAGCTTTGGCGTTGGATGTAGCAGCTAGCGAATTTTACAAAAACGGTCAGTATGTTTACGATGGTAAACCTCATGCCCCTAGTGAATTTATTGATTACCTCGGACAACTAGTTGACCAGTATCCCATTGTCTCCATTGAAGATGGTTTACACGAAGAAGATTGGCAAAGTTGGCAATTGCTGACTCAGAAGTTAGGTTCGCGGGTGCAATTGGTGGGAGATGACTTGTTTGTGACCAATGCTACTCGCTTGCAAAGAGGCATCCAAGAAAAAGCCGGTAACGCCATTTTGATTAAACTCAACCAAATTGGTTCGCTTACCGAAACCTTAGAAACAATTGACTTGGCAACTCGCAACGGTTTCCGTTCAGTAATCAGCCATCGTTCTGGTGAAACCGAAGACACAACCATCGCCGATTTAGCCGTAGCCACCCGCGCTGGTCAAATTAAAACAGGTTCCCTATGTCGCAGCGAACGCGTAGCCAAATATAATCGCTTGCTGCGAATTGAAGATGAACTAGGCGATCGCGCCGTGTATGCTGGTGCTGTAGGCTTAGGGCCGAAGTAGAGTTAGGAGTTAGGAGTTAAGAGTTAGGAGTTAGGAGTTTTTAATTCATAACTCATCACTCCTAACTCATCCACTCCTAACTAATTCACGGATAAAACCCCAACTTCGGCAACCCCAAGGTTTCATCCCAGCCCATCATCAGGTTTAAACACTGAATCGCTTGACCCGCTTGGCCTTTAATCAGGTTGTCAATTGCAGAAACGACAATCACGCGACCTGTGCGCGGGTCAACTTCTACGCCGATGTAACAAAGATTGCTGCCGTTAGCCCATTTGGTCTGGGGGTAAACGCCGCTACCGCAGACTTTTATCCAAGGAGAATTGCGGTAGAAGGCAGAGAAAATTGTAATCAAATCGTCTCGCACGAGGCCGGGATCGCGCATTGTGGCGTATACCGTTGCCAAAATGCCGCGCACCATTGGGATGAGGTGTGGTGTAAATTGAATCGTTAATTCGTGACCTGCTAAATCACTGCAAATTTGCTCAATTTCTGGGGTATCGCGGTGACGGCCAATGTTGTAAGCTGCGATGGAGTTGTCTGCTTCAGCTAATAATAAATTAGTTTT
Source organism: Nostoc sp. ATCC 43529 (assembly GCA_003326205.1). Taxonomy (GTDB): domain Bacteria; phylum Cyanobacteriota; class Cyanobacteriia; order Cyanobacteriales; family Nostocaceae; genus Nostoc. Next base: position 266,773 of record LWTK01000094.1, on the reverse strand, counting down.
GGCTTGTCTTCCGCTGCTGGATGTGCCGGACTTGGCATCGATAATCGCTGTTTCCGGCACGATTAAACCTTGCTTTAATAGTGGTGAAACTGCAAGTAGACTTGCAGTGGGATAGCAACCAGGACAGCCAATCAGTTGGGCTTCGGCAATGCGATCGCGGTATAGTTCTGGTAATCCATAAACAGCTGTGACAGCAGTAGAGCGATCGTTTCTTTCAATACCATACCAACTTGTATAAGTTGCCAAATCGCTAAACCGATAATCTGCACTCAGATCCAGTACTTTACACCCTTTTTCCAACAGTGTGGGCGCGATTTGCCAAGCCAGACCATCTGGTAAAGACAGGAAAACTACTTCACAGCGTTGAGCAATGATTTCTGGTTCTACCGCCTCTATTGGCAGATTAGCTGTATGAGCCAAGTGAGGGTAAAGATCCCCCAAGGATCTTCCGATACTGTTCTCACCACCTAAATAAACCAGTTCGACTTCTGGATGATCCATCAGCAGGCGTACTAACTGTACTCCGCCATAGCCCGACGCGCCAACAATCCCAACGGGTACGCGTCTAAAATTGCCCATGATCCCAAATCCTTATCCCATGAATGGTTAATTCGTTCCCAGCTATCAACATATCAGCCACCTGAGGCACAGCCTACAAGAAGAGGACGCGGGGACGGGGAGACGCGGTGACGCGGGGAAAGAAGAGGAAGCAAGTGGACACGGAAAGAGGCAGGAACGAAGGGAAAGAAATCCGTGTGTTCCCGTGTCCCCATATCCCTGTTTTTTCCTGTCCCCGCGTCCCCGTGTCCCCGCGTCCCCATGTTCCCGCGTCCCCATATCCCCACGTCCCCCATAGTGGCAGAAATTTTTGCCATGTTATCAAATCATTGCTAGTCTACTTCTCTGGCTTATAAAGGAGCTACAATCTAATAGAAGAAATTGTTAAAAAAATTTACGTTAGGTAGCTGGAATTTCTGTGTCACAGCCTAAGACTACCCAAGTTTTTCAATTTGATACAATTGATGCCGCCTTGGCAGACCTCAAAGCCGGTCGTGTCATTGTGGTGGTAGATGATGAAAATAGAGAAAATGAAGGCGATTTGATTTGCGCTGCCCAATTTGCCACACCCGACATGATTAATTTTATGGCCGTGGAAGCTAGAGGGCTAATTTGTTTGGCAATGACAGGCGATCGCTTAGACGAATTAGACTTACCCTTGATGGTGAGCAATATTACAGATACTAACCAGACTGCCTTCACCGTCAGTATCGACGCCGGCCCGCATTTGGGTGTGACTACAGGCATCTCAGCCGAAGACCGCGCCCGCACTATCCAGGTTACTCTCAATCCAGCTACAACACCTACCGATTTACGTCGTCCCGGACATATTTTTCCCATTCGGGCAAAAGCTGGAGGCGTACTTAAACGCGCAGGACATACAGAAGCGGCTGTGGATTTAGCCCGGTTAGCAGGATTATACCCAGCTGGGGTAATTTGTGAAATTCAAAACCCTGATGGCTCAATGGCGCGGTTGCAGCAATTAATTGAATATGCTAAACATCACAATTTAAAAATTATCAGTATTGCAGATTTAATTAGTTATCGCCTCAAACACGATCGCCTAGTGTATCGTGAGGTTGTTACTAAGCTGCCCAGTCAATTCGGTCAGTTTGAAATTTACGCTTATCGCCACACCTTAGACAATACAGAACATGTAGCAATTGTCAAGGGAGATCCAGCGAATTTCAAAGATGAGCCGGTGATGGTGCGGATGCACTCAGAATGTTTAACTGGCGATGCTTTGGGTTCTTTGCGTTGCGACTGTCGGATGCAACTGGTTGCGGCACTGAAAATGATTGAAAATGCTGGTCAGGGTGTCGTTGTATACCTGCGTCAAGAAGGGCGGGGAATCGGCTTGATTAATAAACTCAAAGCCTATTCTTTGCAGGATATGGGACTGGATACAGTAGAAGCCAACGAGCGTTTAGGATTTCCCGCCGACTTGCGAGACTACGGTATGGGGGCACAAATGCTCATGGATTTGGGTGTAAAAAAGATTCGCTTAATTACCAATAATCCCCGTAAAATTGCTGGAGTTAAAGGTTATGGATTGGAAGTAGTCGATCGCGTGCCATTATTAATTGAGGCCAATGACTACAATTCGTATTACCTGGCAACAAAGGCTAAAAAGCTGGGTCACATGCTGTTACAGACTTATTTGGTAACAGTGGCAATTCACTGGCAAGATGACCCGCAGTTGGTGACAAAACGCTATGAACGTCTAGAAAAACTGCGACATTTAGCGAGAAGCCACGATTTATTATTGCAGGAAGAGGCGCGTCCTTTGGCGATCGCTTTATTTGACGAACCATCTTTAACAATACACTTGGGTTTCGATCAGCCAAAAGTTGCTAGCTGTGACTGGTATCGCCAAAGCGGTCATCCTTACCTGCAAGCAATCTTCCAGATTCTAGATAAACTCGTAACTTTACCGTATATTCAGAAACTAGAATTTCTGATTTCTTCTGGTAGCGATCCTTTGAGTAATTTACAAGTTCAACTAGATCGGCAGGTGTTCTCGGATGGTACACTGCCTTCATCGATTAGCGATCGCTTGGAGACACAGCAAATTTACAGCTTTAGCAAATAGGGACAAACTATGTCCTCATATTCGCATCATTTATCTAAATTTGTAATCTAGCTCTAGCTCAAAGGCTAGAGCTATTTGTTTATTATGCCTGTATGCTTAAATTAATAATTCAGCCTGAAAATAGTATCTGTAACTTTTGCTATTTTCAGCAATTTATATTTTATGTGAACATAACTAATTAAGATTACAGTTATGCTTATTGAATTCAGCGTAGAAAATTATCGTTCGATACAGGAAAAACAAACATTGAGTATGGTGGCATCTGAAGATGAAAAGATGCTATATACTAATAGTTTTATGATGCCGAACACTGATAAACTACGCTTACTTACCAGTGCTGTAATTTATGGTCCTAACGCTTCAGGTAAAAGCAATTTGCTGCGGGCTATACAGACACTAAGAACACTAGTCATGAACTCGGCTAGTAAAATGCAAGTTGGTGAAAAGTTACCAATTGAACCATTTAAACTAAATAGCCAATCAGCAAAACATCCTACTAATTTTGAAGTAGTTTTTATTCATCAAGGTACTCGTTATGAATATGGAATATCTCTCAATCGAGAACGCGTATATGAAGAGTGGTTAATTGCCTACCCAAATGAACATCAACAAAATTGGTTTTCTCGACAATACATACCAGATAATCCCAAATTTCAAGTAGATGAAGGATACAAATGGTCTTTTGGCAAAGGACTAAAGGGAGAAAAGTCACGTATTAAAAAATTTGTGCGTTCTAATTCTTTGTTTTTATCTCATGCGGCACAAAATAATCATCCTCAACTAACACAGATATTTAAATGGTTTGAAGATGAAATAAATATTCTTACTTCCAGTTCTCATACTATGGGATTTACTCTTAGTATATTTGATGAAGATGATACTCTTAAAACCAGAGTTGCTAAATTACTGAGTGAAGCAGATATCGGCATTTCAGGAATCAAAATAGAAGAAAAACCTATACCTGAAAACCTATCTTCTTTTTTTAACCATTTAAATAAAGAGGAATATGAACAGCTAAAGAGAAATATTAATATTCATCAATTAGATGTAATAACGATTCATAGAATGAATGATTCCGATGAAGAAATAGAATTTGATATGGATGATGAGTCTGATGGTACACAACGTTTATTTGAAATGGCTGGGCTTTGGTTGTATGTATTAGAAGACGGAGAAGTCTTGCTAGTAGATGAATTAGATAGAAGTTTACATCCAGTGCTTTCCAAAGCATTACTTAAGATGTTTAACGATCCAGAAATTAATAAAAATAATGCTCAATTAATATTTACAACTCATGACACCATACTTTTAGATGCAGAAATGTTACGACGAGACCAGGTATGGTTTACTGAAAAAGATAAAAGTATGACTAAGCTATATTCATTATTAGATTTTCAACCTCGTGAAGATGAATCATTACAAAAAGGTTATCTACGAGGCAGGTATGGCGGAATTCCTTTTATTAATGGCCTAAGTATTTAAGGAATATGCCAAAAGGAAAATCTACTAATGATTTAAGGCGACGTTCAGGAAATAAAAAATCTAGAGACAACTTTTTAATTGTAGTTGAAGGGCAGGAGACAGAATATAACTATTTTAATGCTTTAAAACACGACTTAAAGTTATCAACAACAGACATTAGAATAGTTTCTGCTTCCGGTGGCGATCCTCTCAAAATTATAGATAAAACCTGTAGCTTAGTTCAAGAAAATAAATTAGAAACCGAAAAGGGAAACCAACTCAAATTCGATCGAGTTTTTTGTGTTTTTGATGACGATAATAAAATTGAAAAATTTAAACAAGCACTTTTAAAAGCTCAAGAAAATAATTTTGCTTGTATAACATCAATCCCTTGTTTTGAATTTTGGTTTTTACTTCATTATCTTTATACCACTGCTCCTTTTATTAACTATAAAGAATTATGTCCAAGGCTAGAGATAGAAATGAGAAAAGCAGGCGTTCTGAAAACAAAAGAAAATTATGATAAAAGTGATGTAAAACTTTACCATAAACTTAAGCCAAAGCTAGAAAACGCACTTAAAAATTCTGCGGAATTACAACAAAATCACCCCAACGAAGACGGATGTACTAACCCATCAACTAAAGTACATATCTTAGTTCAAGAACTTATAAAGCAAAAAGAATTTAAATGATTTACTATAGCGTTAACTGTTGATTGTTGATTGTTGACCGTCAACACTCATCAGTCAACAGTCAACGCAAAAACCGTTGTCAGAGGAGGGATAACCTTAATTTATCTATAAATTGGTCTGACCTGACGGTAAAGACTTAGTAACTCTAGAAACTTATTACCATCAAAATTAATGGGGTCAACTTTTTTACTCGAACGGTCTACTAGTTTGTGAGTAGTGATGCGATCTTCAGGAACTTGACTTTGAGCAATTAACCAAGCAAGAGAATTATATTGAGCTTCCGTATAGCCACTATGAGTTTGTGCGCTACCGCTGTCATAACTATCTGGTGGTGTTTCTAAAGAAACGTGATAAGCAAAATTATTCACAGACGGAGGCAAATTTGGATTAGTCTGCACAGTTTCCAAACCCTCTGAACCCTCAAATACTGAGTTACCTGCACCAAAAGCTCGTTTGTCTGGGGGTACTAAATAAACCACCGTCCCATCTAACTTAATTAAAGCGTGGTAACTGGCTTGTACATTTTCATCACTATGAGCAACTTGAAAAAAATTAATCGCGCTGGAAGCAGAATAACCAGTTTCATGGAGGACGATAATTGGTTGGTTGTTGAGAGGTTTACCATTAACGTCTGTGGTGTACCGTTCACCGTAGTTACTTGGGTTAACTGAGACAATTTGATAATTAGGTCTGTACTGTGCAAAAGCTTGAGTGGTTGCGTACCTTGCTACAGGCTGATTTGTTTTGACTGGAGATTTGATAATAGTCTGAGATTTCTGCTTTGGTTCTTTGGCTGATTGAAATTGCGCCTGGGGATATTGACTCCAGGCTGTAACCTCCGTTTTTGATGTATTAGATGTATTAGCTGTAATTGTATTATTTTCTACTTGCACCCCTCGTCCAATCAGCAGCACTATAATTAGAGCGGCGAACATCAGCGAGATGAACATTACTCTAGTCGCCCAGTCTGTAAACCTCATTTTTCTTATACTCGTACAACGATAGATATTACTGATAGCTAAACTGAATTTTTCACGAAATTTGAAATACTTCTCTGGAAACCTTTCCAAAACAAAAGCTATCCAGATTTTCTTTGGGAACAATCTAGAAATTTCTATGAGGTGCGTGAAAGTTAGACAGCTACATTGGCTTGCTTTTGTAAGCTAGTATAGCCAGCCGTACTACCCCACCATCTATGGTATCCAAAGAAGAATCGTTATGTACCTTAATTTTAGTGAAAAATACGTTACTAGTATATGTTGCAATCCTAAGTAATTGTTCTACAAGCTTTTATGGCTATAGAACTATTTCGCTCAAAATCATAGTGGTGTTATTTTCCCTATTTTTCTGGGAATCCTGTAGTTGTATGCACTGCATTTGTTACTCCATCAGTTTAGGTAAGCATTATCTATGCAACTCATCACCTCCTTAGATATTAGAAATTCCGAATATTTATCAAAAAATCGGCTTATTAGTTACCACCACCAGTTGCGTCTAATTTTTTCGCTGGGTAATCAGGTAAAAAATGTTTTGGAAATTGGGATTTTTAACTCGCTATTAACAGACCTCTTAAAAAACAATGGATACAACGTTAGCACTGCTGATGTTGACCCCAATCTTAAGCCAGACATGATTTTGGATCTGACCACAGATTTTTCTTTGCCAAAAGATAAATTTGATGCGATCGTCTTATTTCAAGTGCTGGAACATTTCCCCTATGAACAGTCAGAACAAGCCCTAAAAAAACTTGCCATTGCAACAAAGAAATTTTTGGTGATTTCAATTCCTTATTGCACTCAATATTTGTCATTGCAAATCAAAACTTCGTTCTCAGGTAGACCAAGGCATTTATTACTGAATGTGCCAAAATTCTGGAGTACAACGCCAGTGTGTGACGAGCATTACTGGGAAATGGGTTTGAAAGGATATCCCAATAAGCGGATTTTAGACTCTGTTGCTGAAGCTGGGTTAACTGTCAAACAAGAATATATTGATCCTACCTATCCATACCATTATTTTTTGGTCTTAGAAAAAAATCGTCACAATTCTTAAATAGCGGTGATTGATATTAATTTGATGACAGTCTAAAGCGATCGCCTTTTGGCAACAAATTGTGAAAACGAAGTAGGGGCGAACATTTTTCGCCCTACTTTTGGGCAACGCATATTTAATTTCACTAGATATCTAAAGCCTAATTTTACCAGTCCACCTCTCTCGACAACCACCCAAATACCTACTCAAAAATTCCGATGTTGTCACCAATGCCTACATTGTCAAAAGCTGTAGCAATAGCTTGAAGTATAGCTTGAAGTGTCTCCGGTTGGGCATAATCTCTACGAAATAGGGTTTTTGCAGCTTGCTCAATAGCACGGCGGCTATCAGTAAAACCAGATTGTTCGGACAAGTCGTATAAAGCCTTATAGAAAAGCATAGCTCCAGACATGGCGTCGAAGAGGTAGTTACCTTGACTATCCTGGGAAGTCAATAAATTGTAAGCTGCTATATTATGAATACCACTATTGGTGTGAACACCGCCGTGATCGTCAGTTACCAGGCGGTAATCCCTCATATGTTCAGGCTGACCGTAGCTACCAGGATCGCTCAAATTCCGTACTGCTCTATCATTGCTACCAAAACCACTTCCTATCTCCCAATTCCATGTCCCGATATCATTGTTTTGGAAATTAGCAACCAAAATACCAAAAATATCTGCATAGGACTCATCTAATGCCCCTGACTCTCCATAATATTGAAAATCTACAACCTGATAATTTAAACCGTGGAAAAACTCATGAGCAACTATATCTATAACAGTTGCAAGCGAACGCAGTTGTCCGTTGACATGGCACTGTCCAAAAATTACTTGTTTGTATTTATCAAGCCAAGCTGCATATCTCCATTCTATATTACCAGGGGTTTCAACACAGTTAATACTACAGGTATAGTATGGTCTTGTTACATTGTGTGCTTCGGTTCCATTGTATGGTCTGTAGTTTAGTACATCTGTAAAGAACGTTGCCACTTCAACAACATTATTGTGAGCTTGTATACATTGCGGTTCGCAATTACGATGAACTCGATCTGTGCCAGGAAGAGGCCAATGCTCATAGCTAAGGAACCCAAAGTTACAGCACACACTGAGTCCGCTGTTTTCTAATGGTTGTATGTTAGAATACTGGGGACACTGGGAGCAAGTGTAGTTACTGAACAATTGAAAGTCTCCTCCTCTGGTAGATACATATAGTTACTCTTCCGTTAAGCTCATCCCATTCCTTTTTAAGGGTGGGATTTGACGTTGACTGGTGACTGATGAACGCCATTAAGCTCATACTGCTACATGAGCAAATATGAGCTGTAAGCAAACTTAATACTGCTGATTAACTTTCTATCTCAACTCTTTTTGAAGGGTTCTCACACGAGGTAGCTCTAAAACTATCTCTTTAGTATGAGCATCAATTATATAGTCTACCATTTTTAGTATAAATTTGGACTGGCTGCCGTTTTTGGTCTCTTTGAACCTAATATCAGTAATATAGACGAGTCGCCAGCGCTTATTTTTTGAGTCGTAGTAATAGTAGAGAGTTGGATTAAAGTCTAAATCTGTTGATTCATAATCTTCCTTTTCCTCAATCAGCTGTTTGATTTCATCAGGTTCAAATTTAGGAGATGAATCTATCTCATTGGGATCGCCAATGGCTGAGTTGATTGCCAGTAGTTCGTTATCTTCGGCAACTTCTACGGTAACCTGAGCGCCGTATACAGGAATATTCTTATACTTTTGGCGAAACTTAACTATGTGCGTTTTGGTAAATTGCAACCATTGAGGAGTGCCTACTGTTTCAAATTCAGACTGAACAAAGTCTTTTTTCAGATCGGGGACAAAATTTCGTATCGGTTCTGGTTCCAATATTTTTTTTAAGCTCTCTTCTACTTTTTTGAAGTCGTGCTTGTGTTGATTCGCTTCATTCTTAGAGAGGACTTCTTTCAAGGCAGTGGCAAGTGCATCAATACCGCGATCGTTGGATACTGGCTTTTTACCTTCAGTATGGTAAGCAAATATCTTCATACCACTCCTGTTCATAAATTAAGCAGACAGATGACATGCTACACGTTTTAACTTTTGTGCTATGTTTATGAGCTTACATCGGTAACACAGATTGTACAATATGTCCAGTATGTACAAAAAATATACATTTTGTACATAAAATATATACAAAATGTACAAAAGCGAGAACAGCAGTTATTCTAGTTGTAAGAATTGGCAAGCCCTAAAGAATTATTTGTGAGATTTTAGAGACTAACTTTGATGAGTATTACGGCATAACCCAATACTAAGCTGATAATGGTAAATTTATCTGTGTCAATATGATGTACAAAATGTATAGAAAAACTGAAAGGTTTTGGATAGCTTTTAAAGCTTTTAATTTTAAATACATTGAAATTGTAGAAATACAGAAGCTTATAACTTATATATTATGAGTAAACGAAATCAGCAACCTAGTAGTGAAAATAGCTTTTCAAACTCTGATTCTTCTGAGAGTCGAGAGTCACCTGGAAAACGGCGTAGCTCTGAAGATCAAGAACGTGATAAGTCTGTATATAAATACTTATTGGAATGTTTGACTGATTTAGGGATGAATCAAGGAGAAGATAACGCCAAACCGAATGAAAGTAGTATTGCTAAGCAATGGGGTCAAGGCAAGAATCGAATTTTTATCAGGCGTGTTCTGCGTTCTGTTTTTCCTCAGTACTATGAGCCGGATGACAAAGAATTAGACCAACCTGTTCCAGGATTAACTCTCGGAAAATTAGTAGAAATTCTATCTGCAATTCAAGATTACTGGGATAAAAAAAGAGCGCAAAATTTAGGAGAGGAAATCCCTCGCATTCTCACAAGAACTGAAAAATTAAGGGCATTTCGCACATTTTCTCAATTAAGTATTGCAGAAAAAGACAAACTGAAATTTCCAATACATGCAGGAGCCAGTTTATTACAACAATTATTAGAAATTGTTACTGATACAGTCAAAGGCTTAAAATCCGAAGATATTATTGCTTTTTATAAAGGAGCAATAAATATTTATCATCAGATCAAACAAGCTGAATTCAGTAATATCCAAGATGGAGAAAAAGTCTCATCTAGTGACATAATTAAACGCCAAGTAAAAAATTTAATTCAAGAACAATATCAAGGATTAAATGCGACTCATAAAAAAAGTAAAGTAGAGAATTTAGTTAATAAAGTTCAAAGAGAAATTAGCAGACTAGAGTTGCAATGTGGTCTCAGGCAAGTTAAATCATTTTTGAAAGATACAGAAGAGGCAGAAGAATTACAAACTAATTATAATGTTTTATCACATGCGTTTATTGAGCATTTAACTCGTTCAATTGTAGAAAACGAAATATTAACTGATGAATTTCCTATAAATATCAAGCATATTGAAATTGAAAAGACAGAACCATTACCTATATATCTAAAAGATACAAATCATAAAAATGGTCTACTTAATCCAGAATTTATATACGAGAAAGAAGACACTGAAGACATTAATGGATTACAAAAACAATTTGCTTATAAAATAAAAGTGCATTTTTATTTAAGATTTCCAGATAATTATAGACAAATTTTTGTAGGAGAACACGACCAAAGTAGTTACTTTAATAAAAGAGAAAACAAACTAGAATTTTTTGAAGAAGTCACAGGTATTGGTAGCCCAATTTATCATATTATCGCAGCAATTAATAAAGTTCTTTTGTGGGATATTCCAGAACTTATTGACTATTTTCCCGTAGCTCGCAGTATTTTAAGTAATAATGATTTCTTTGGTAGTCCTAGCTTAGTCCGGTCTTATACTTTAGTTAATCTCTGCAAAAAAGATGATATTGAAAAGGCACTTGAAGAGAAGAAAAGCTACGATACAGTGGTGAGTCACTACGACCCTGCTTATGGTGAGTACTGCGGTTTTGATTTGGTAGAGGTAGCTGCAAAGGCCGGTCTCCATGCCAGATTAAGGGCAATTAAACAAACTGGAATTAATCCTGTAAAATATCTAACTGAACTCTGCCAGCGTGTTGAGGAATTGAATGCATTCCGAAAAGCTGAAAGCTATTTAAATTTTTATCCATTTTCTTTGAAAGCAATGGAGGGTTATCTCAATCAAACGATTTTTAAAGATAGATATCGTACTGTAGATAATGATTATAACTTTTCAGAAAAAAAAGAATCTTGGAGTTCAGTAGCTTATGATGCTCATCTGACAATTACTGAAGCCTATCTTCAGGAAGGACTTTATCGTATTGCTAAAAAATATTTAGATGTTCTAAAATCTCATATAGAAAATGCAAAAAAAGGCAAAAACTACTTTTTCAGTGATTTACTTTTAGCAAAGTACGAACTTTGTCAATTTCGTTATCACTATTTAACGGATCTACAGGATGACTCTAACTCTGAAAATCATCAATTACACCCCGATCGCTCTAGTGCCATTTCAGCAGCTACAAACAGCTTAAATTCTGCTGAGGAATATTTGAAGCAACTCTTAAGAAAATACTATACTATCCGCACTAGCGGTGAAAGTAATTTTCATCCATTTTTCTATTTGTTCTCAAGAATATATGCACACCGAGCTAAACTTTACATCTTTACATCTTCTTATACCAACCTTCCAAACCGTAAATTTAATAGTTTTATAGAGCCAATTCGTTTGCTTGAAAAAGCGCGAATTTATGCAGCTAGAGATGGTAGTACAGTATTATATTCTTCGTGGACTGCTTATCAAAGTTGGTGCTATATCATGGTTGCTTATTTAGGCAAGGATGAACCATTAACACCTCAAGAATTTAGCAGAGAAAAATGTATAGATTGGGCAAAACGACTGAGGGAACATGCCTTAAGTTGTTATTATAAGAATGGGAAATTATGCTATCAACAAATTAAAGATAATGGCGGTAAAATAACTAAGAATGATAGAGATGAAAAATATTATGAAAAGTATGGTAACATCCAGATTCAAGTTACACCATTAATTCAAGAATTGGAATTGAAGGAAGGTATTGAAGAATCTTATGATGAAGAAAAAAATGTCATACATATTGATTTTTCTATATTAAAGAGAATTGTTCTAGATGAAGAACAATCAATATACTTATTTGGTACACATTCAAGTATTATACTTTTTGCTATGGGAATATTAGAATTGTGTGATGACGAAAATAAAGAAAGCGAATTGCAAACTAGGCTAAATAAAGCATTCAAAATGTTTACCTATTGTTCAGCAATAGCGGAAGAGGGAAATAAAGAAAAAAAATATCCTGATGATGACAAATTTTATTTAGAAAGAATATTTAATAAGGATAAGGGCGATGAGTTAGTCAGGGGTTTGTATCCGCACCGTCTGACACAATTTGCAGACTTAGGAAAAATTTGGGCGGCTACATGTAAAGTAATTTTATGTGTTTATCAGCAAAATTCTGATTGGGGAGTTGTTGATAAATTACTAGAGAATTTGCCCACTAATAATTCTATAATTCCAGGTTTACAAAATGTTTGCGGACAAAGGCGTTATAATGGTCACCTGGAAAGCCATTGCGTTCGCCTAGTTAACTATGTTGAAGAACTCAAATATAAAAAATTTAACACTAATAATTTAATAGATATTCGTAACAAAATCGTGAGAGATATTTTCAAAATTATACGTGGTGAGAGCGATGTAAAACCGTAATAGTGGTGGTATTAGCGAGCCTGTCATTTACCAAAGCTATATTTTCAAAAGCACTGCTGTGTAAAGTTTATAGAAAAAATCTTACTTTTAATCCTCCAGTATATGACCCTCGTCATCCAAACACCCCGCTACCGTTAACAACCCTCAGCAGTATTGGTTACCCGCAAAATTGGGAGTGGGAGTGGAGAGTAGGGAAATCCGAATCATCAGATGGGGGCAAACAACGCTTAAACTAAGGAGCGATCGCTTAAGTTATGCTTTTAAAATCCTAATTGGTATCATGCTCTCATGTATTCTCCGGGTTTATCCCTGAAAGCAGAGGGCGATATCATCATTTCAGAATACTAACATCAAAGATTACTAATCATGTTAGAACAAGGCACTATCAGTATTCATACTGAGAATATTTTCCCGATCATTAAGAAGTCTCTCTACTCAGATCACCAAATCTTCTTGCGGGAACTGGTATCTAACGCTGTAGACGCCATTCAAAAGCTGAAAATGGTATCCCGCGCTGGAGATTACACGGGAGACATAGGCGAACCAGAAATCGTAATTGCGATTGACAAAAATAACAAGACCCTCTCCATCTCCGATAACGGTATCGGCATGACTGCCGATGAAGTTAAGAAATATATCAATCAAGTCGCCTTTTCTAGCGCTGAAGAATTTATTCATAAGTATCAAGGCAAATCCGACCAACCGATCATCGGTCATTTCGGCCTTGGCTTTTACTCCTCGTTCATGGTGGCGCAAAAGGTAGAAATTGATACTCTTTCTTACCAAGAAGGAGCGCAGGCGGTTCACTGGAGTTGTGATGGTTCTCCAGCATTCACTCTAGAAGATTCATCCCGGACAACTCGCGGCACCACTATTACTCTGAGTTTGCAAGGAGAAGAGGAAGAGTTTCTCGAATCAGCACGGATTCAAAATCTTGTCAAGACTTACTGCGACTTCATGCCAGTACCAATTAAGCTGGATGGAGAAGTATTAAATAGGCAAAAAGCACCTTGGCGAGAGTCTCCGAGTAACCTAACTAAGGAAGATTATTTAGAGTTTTACCGCTATCTGTATCCTTTCCAAGAAGAACCACTGTTGTGGGTACATCTCAATACTGACTATCCGTTTATCATCAATGGGATTTTGTATTTCCCCAAAATGCGACCGGATGTAGATGTCACAAAAGGACAGATCAAGCTATTTTGTAACCAAGTTTTTGTTAGCGACAACTGCGAAGAAATTATCCCGCAATTTTTGATGCCGATGCGGGGTGTAATTGATAGCACCGATATTCCGTTGAACGTATCCCGCAGTGCATTGCAAGGCGATCGCACTGTCAAGCGAATTGGCGATTACATTGCCAAAAAAGTTGGCGATCGCCTCAAAGAACTTTTCCGCGACAACCGCGAACAATACGCTAGCGTCTGGAAAGACCTCGGCACGTTTGTCAAATTCGGCGCCCTCAACGACGAAAAATTCAAAAAACAAATCGAAGACATCATCATCTTTCGCACCACTGCCAAGCTGACAGAACAACCTGCTGCCGAAACTCCAGCAGTTGAAGTACAATCTGCCGAAGGCGATGCTTGGCAAGATGTGACTCCTGCTTCAGAAAACTCAGCACCCACCACTCCTTACACCACGCTGAAAGAATACTTAGAACGCAACAAAGAACGCCACGAAAATCGGGTTTTCTACAGCACCGATGAAGCAAGCCAAGCTACATACATAGAATTACACAAAAATCAAGGCTTGGAAGTCCTGTTTATGGATTCCTTCATTGATACCCACTTCATTAATTTTCTAGAGCGGGAATACAATGATGTGAAGTTTACGCGGGTAGACTCGGATTTAGATAATACTCTGCTAGAACAAGACAAAGCACAGGAAATTGTCGATCCCAAAACCAATAAAACCCGCAGCGAAACCATCAAAGAGTTATTCGAGAAATCCCTCAATAAACCCAAAGTCAACATCCGCACCGAAGCCTTAAAATCAGACGATCCCCAAGGAACACCACCGGCGATGGTACTTTTACCAGAAATTCTCCGCCGCTTGCGGGAAATGAACGCCATGATGGCGCAGCAGACAGTAGATTTTCCCGAAGATCATATTTTGCTGGTGAATACTGCTCATCCACTGATTCAAAATCTGGCGCATCTTAGCCAAGGTAATATCATTCAAGGTGATGGTCAATCGCCTACAGACCAGTTAGTAAAAATGATTTGCCAACACGTCTACGATTTAGCGCTGATGTCGCAAAAAGGCTTCGACGCTGACGGAATGAAATCTTTTGTTGAGCGATCGAATGAAGTACTTACTAAGCTGACAGAACAAGCTAGTAAGTAGCTGGGCATTGGGCATGGGGCATTGGACATTGGGCATTGGTTATTCTCCGCGTCCCCGTGTCTACATGTCCATCGGTGTCAACTTAAGCCCAAAGCTATATCGGACAGACGTTTTGCAAATCCCTCACGCCCTCATCCCCTCTTCTCCCACAGGAGAAGGGGAATATAATTTCTGGCTCCCCTCTCCCTTTGGGAGAGGGGCTGGGGGTGAGGGCAAAACCTTGTCACAAAGCCGGTTTCACGTTAAGTTGACACGAATGCCCCGTGTCTTCCTCATCCCCCTCATCCCCCCACCTCTTCATCTCCCCCATATTCCCATTCCCCTCTCCACTTCTGTTGTCTAAGTCCTAAAATGGAAAGGCTGTATTAAAATAACAATCTGGAGATAGTTGCTATGTCTCGTCGCTGTGAACTAACTGGTAAGAAGGCAAATAACGCTTATTCTGTTTCCCACTCCCACCGCCGTAATAAACGCCTTCAGCACGCTAATCTACAAGTAAAGCGTGTTTGGTGGCCAAGCGGAAATCGTTGGGTGAAATTAAAGCTTTCTACTAAAGCAATCAAATCCCTAGAAACCAAAGGGATAGAAGCAATGGCAAAAGAAGCTGGTATTAACTTGAATCATTACTAATTAACGTGCATTTATAACCTGAAACTTTTGTAGAAGAGAATACAGGTGATTTATGGGGTAGCACATCAGTTGCTACCCTATTTTTTATATTTTGAATACCTATTGCCTGTTCCCTACTAGATCTGCTTTTTTACCCAAGCACGAAAAGCTTTAAGTGTTGCATTTCTGCCTGCTGTTAAGCTTTGCTCAAGATATTGGGGAATAGCCTCGGTTAGCGGGAATGAAGGGAAGTTTAAGCTTTGCAAAGACTCTACATAATGGCCATGTTGCAAAATATTAATTTTGAGCTTTCCTCGTTCAAAACGCCAAAGTTCAGGCACTTTTAGCGCTTGATAAATATTGGGATGAGTGCGAGAAGTAATGTCAATTTCTAAAGCTTAGAATTGTTTCCAATTCCTGCCAGGTTACATCTTGCAGTAGCACTCTTTGTCCCGGTGGAACATGGATGCGCTTTAGTTCCAACAACATCATCTCCACTCCCAGTCGCTCAAACCTAAATTTAGCTTACTCTGGTTGACTAAGAGGCTGTGACAATTTTTGCTGCTGCATCGCTTAAATACGCTACAGCTTGTTGTTGGCGATCGCCTGCTTAAAAAATCTTCAAAATATATGGATGACCTTGCTCATACACATATAAGCGTTTGTGAAAGAAAAAACCCCTGGAAATTCCAGAGGTTTCGGTTCCTGATTTAGTTTCTAGTTGTTACTACAAATTGTCCTGAGTCATTTCCTGATATGAAGAAGATTATTTTGTTTACAGCCTGAGTACTGATTAGTGTGGTCTGTAATAGGACGTGAATTCGACAAGACAAACCCACCCAACCTCCCTCTCCTGCGAGGAGAGGGAGGAGTAACGAAAAATTAGGCTTTTTACTCCCCTCTCCTGGGAGGAGAGGGGCTGGGGGTGAGGTCAAAATCCTGTACATCGAATTCACGTTAATAGGGTATAGGGGTATAGGCTATAGGGAAAGGAGTCACTATCGATTAACTCTTCTTCCTTTACACCCAGTCTCAACAGGTAACCAAGCATATGTAATTTTTGTATAAATCGTGACTTAGTTCTCTGTAATGTTTTGCGCCCTAAATTATTTTCATTCTCAAGGTAGATACAGAAATGCCAAATATGGCAGATAGTAATTTACATAGTTTTCTTACTATGGACAGATGTATAGTTAATATAAAATTATGAAACCATTGCAATTTTAGCAACCAGTTTTTAGCAAAAAATAAGTTAAATAATTTTTGGCATTTATTTATAAAAAAATTAAATTGTAACTTATTTTTTGAACAAAAATTTAATAAATATCCATTTATTCTTGAGACATATTAATTGTGAAATTTATATAAATTGATTGTCAAGTTTTTACAAAAATATCATGTTTTTTGTAAAAACTCTTGACTAAATGTGCGATTATTTTTAAATAAATAGCAGTGGATAAAAATAAAGCTTGAACAACTGTCACTTTTTTATTAAGCTTTTATTTTAGAGAGGTTCAAATCTATCACTATCTGCTGATGAGAAATTAGCTATTTGTAGGATACTGTAAGAAATAGATTTGTACTCATACCTGACCTTGAATGTTTTTAAGTTTCAATTTACCAAACAAGATCTAAAATCTTGTAGGTAATCAAAACTATTAAGAGGTTAACCTCCAAAACTGTATTGCAGAACTTAGTAAAATTATCAAAATAAGGGCTACCCGAAGGCTCGAAAGTGTTTGCCTATTACCATCAACCAGGGGCGAATGGTTTTAACCAGTACCATTATTGCACTGGGCTTGAGGAAAGTCTGTCAAATTTTAGGCGTTAACCAGTGAAGAGTTTACTGGTTCTAAGTGTTTTACCATTAACTGTGGCAATTTTAGATTTTTGTTATCAATTGTGCCTTTTGTAAGGCTAACCAATCTAAAATTCAAAATCCAAAATTATTTGGCTGCTTTTTATCAATGCACGTAACAGTTATGTCTAAGAGTATATTTTGTCAAGACTGTTTACTATCTTTGAGCTATCTTGCTTTTGCCGCTTAAAAGTGCAGTCTATAAGCCAATACGCTTGGTGTTAAGGGTATTTATTCCTGAAAGATCCCCCTAAAAAAGGGGAGGCTTAGTTACCTCCTTTTTAAGGAGGGTTAGGGAGGATCGAGTCTTAACTGAACTGTATTGGCCTATAAGCAAAATTTGGCTGAATAGACATAATAAAAACTCAGGTAATATGTCTCAGATTTGGGAGTATTTTTTTCAAGTGAATACCATTAACGTCAATTTGTAAGTGTTCAAATCTGAGAAAAACAGCAAAGTTTTGCCTAATTTTATCAAATTAGGGAGTAATACATTAGCGTTAGTTGCACACCAGCACAATATTTAATCAATCTTTTAGGACTAATCATCTTTTGCAGTTTTTATTCTTTTTTCAAAGTTTAAGAACAACTGCAAAAGATAAATTTGCCCACATTTGATAGTTGACGGTAACTGGTAGAAATTATGTCAGAATATTCTGGTCAAGACAATGCTTTTGAAAGCTATGACATGCACGAAAGCAAGTTTTTAACGCCTTTTCAGCGGAAAGCACTGCTGAAAAATTTGCAAACGAATTTACAGGCAGAATATCGTCGGCGGATTGAAATTATGTTGCTGGCGGATATGGGTAAATCTCAAAGCCAAATTTGTGAAACTTTAGGTTGTTCCCAAGAAATGGCGCGTTACTGGATTGGGATTGCAGAGGCGGGTATGGCGCACAAATGGAATGAGCGTCCTATTGGTAGGCCCAAGACTGTTAACGATCGCTATATTGAACGTTTGAAAGAATTAGTCAGTAATAGTCCACGTGAATATGGCTATGCATTTAGTTCTTGGACAGCGCAATGGTTGAGCAAACATTTAGCAAATGAATTTGGTATTCAAATTACCGATCGCCATATCAATCGTTTACTAAAACAAATGGGTCTTTCTACCAAACCTAAAAACACTCAGCCACAAGAAATTGACCAAAATAAAGATGCTGGCATTACAATTTCTGATTTGCAATCTAATTCCGAAGCTAGTATGCATTGGTCTTTTAATCTAATTCAGTCAAATAACTAAACTGTCATGAGTCATTGGTCATTAGTCATTGGTCATTAATAAGTTATCCAATGCCCAATGACGCCAGTCGCCTCAAGTCGGGAAACCCGCCCACGGCGCTGGCTCACCAATGTCCCATGCCCCATGACCAAATACAGTTTCGGAGGTTAGAAAATGTCATCAGCGTTTTCTCGGCAATATTTAGCGGAACAACTCACTCGAACTTTAGGTGAGCCGCTGTCAGATGAACAACTTCAGAAATGTATCAGAGTACTGGAAATAATCGAACCGCCGGTGGCGAAACAGTTTTGGGAAGCAACTACAGCTGAGCCAGGAATTTATATTATTTTGAGTGGTAAAGTTAGGTTGTTAGATAGCTCTAATAACTTAATTACTACTCTTTTTTCTGGAGCATCATTTGGCGAGTTGACTTTATTTACAGAAAATAAATTCAGTCCTTATGTTGCTAGAGCTTCAGTTAATTTAAAGCTTTTTTATATCAAACGAGAGATTTTAGAAGAAGTAATTTTGGCATCCGCTAGCATTGGCGATCGCCTTTTAAAACGTGCAGCAACTTTGGATTTACTTCTTTTATGTTGCCGCAATTCCTTAATTAATCTCAATGGCTCTGTAGAGGAGATATTTAAAGCATTATCTCTATTTCATCGTCACACTTTAGAAAGTGGCTCTCTGATGACTAACCTCATTAAAGATAAACACCTGTGGTTACTAGATAGCGGAGAAATACAAGACTCTAGTGGGCGGAGATTAACACCTGGAAACATCTACTTAAATCCAAAACATGAAAATTGGCAGGTAACTCAACCAAGCATCGCTTATAGTTTGAGCAATGCTGATTGGCAAATAGCACTACAACATTGGCCACAATTAGCAGAATTAATAAATTTTCAAGAACGTCAAGTTGAAGTGGGGACTGGGGATCGGGGACTGGGGACTGGGGAAGATTCTTCCCAATCCCCAATGCCAAAGCCCCAATACCCAATCCCTAAAGTTGAGCCGAAACAAAAGCAAAATAGACAACGAGCCTACTTTCCTAGTCCAAAGGTGAGGGCTGGGCATTTATTAGGACGTTTGACTAAACGATATCCGTTCTTTGAACAACAAAGCGCTTCAGACTGTGGTGCTTCTTGCTTGGTAATGATTAGCCGCTATTGGGGTAAGCGTTTTAATGTCAACCGCATACGGGATTTAACTAACATCAGCCGCAGTGGTGCATCAATGCGAGGTTTGACAGCCGCCGCAGAAAGTATGGGCTTTGCTAGCCGTCCGGTAAAAGCTAGCTTAGATAAATTAGCACAACAACCCCTACCAGCGATCGCTCACTGGGAAGGTAGGCACTATGTTGTTGTCTATGAAATTAATAAAAAACGTGTGATTATTGGCGACCCCGCCATCGGTCAACGTAACCTGACTCATAGCGAATTTAAAACCGGTTGGACTGGTTATGCCTTGTTATTACAACCCACAGGTTTACTGAGAGAAACTGACGAATCAGTTACATCATTTTGGCAGTTTTTTGATTTAGTAAAACCACACTCCCAAGTATTGATAGAAGTGTTTATCGCTTCGGTATTAATTCAATTACTTGGACTGGTGACACCCTTATTTACTCAGTTACTCTTAGACCGAGTGATTGTCCAAGGTAGCACCTTAACTTTAAACGCCGTTGGTTTAGGATTACTAATTTTTAGTTTTTTTCGCGTTGCTGTTACTGGATTGCGGCAATATCTACTAGATCACACAGCAAATCGCTTGGGACTATCACTATTAGTAGGTTTTATTAAACATACTTTTCGCTTACCCTTAGCTTTTTTTGAGTCGCGTTATGTTGGTGATATTGTCTCTCGCGTTCAAGAAAATCAAAAAATTCAGCGGTTTTTAACTGGAGAAGCACTTTCTATTAGCTTGGATTTATTAACAGTATTTATCTATGTAGGATTGATGTTTTGGTACAGTTGGCAAATGGCATTATTATGCTTAGCAATTGTACCACCATTTGTGTTATTGGCGCTCATAGCTACACCTTTCTTGCGCCGCATCAGCCGGGAAGTTTTTAATGCCTCAGCCAACGAGAACAGTTATTTAATTCAATCCCTCACTGGTATTCGGTCAGTTCGCTCGATGGCAATTGAGCAAACAGTACGCTGGCGTTGGGAAGAACTACTAAATAATGTCATTAAAAAGACTTTTAGCGGACAGATAATTAGTAATCAACTACAAGTTTTCAGTTCTGGTATCGAATCTCTGGTAACCACAGGATTACTTTGGTTTGGTGCGTGGCAAGTAATTCAAAACCAACTAACCATCGGACAATTAGTAGCTTTTAATATGTTGTTAGGCAACATTATTAGACCTTTTCAAAGGCTTGTTATACTGTGGAACCAATTACAAGAAGTGATTATTTCAACAGAACGAATTAATGATGTATTAGAAGCAGAACCAGAGGAAGATTTACAATATCAAACCCGACAGATATTAAGTAGTTTACGCGGTCATGTAATCTTTGACAACGTGACTTTTCGCTATCATCCAGAAAGCGATATTAACGTATTAGAAAATCTCAGTTTTGAAATCAAACCCGAACAAACTGTTGCAGTGGTAGGGCGTAGCGGTTCAGGTAAGACAACTCTCTCCAAATTGATTTTGGGACTATATCCGCCGACAGATGGTAAAGTGCTGATTGACGCTCAAGATGTAACTAATATTTCCCTGCGATCGCTGCGTTCTCAAATTGGTGTTGTTGACCAAGATACATTTTTATTTGGCGGTACAATTCGCGAAAACATCAGCATTGCTCATCCAGAAGCCTCACAAGAAGAAATAGTGGAAGCAGCAACTTTAGCAGGAGCAGATGAATTTATTCAGCAAATGCCAATGGGTTACGAAACTCAAATTGGCGAAAGTGGCGGTATGTTATCTGGTGGACAACGCCAACGCCTAGCGATCGCTCGTGCTTTGCTAGGAAATCCCTCTTTCTTAGTATTAGATGAAGCAACCAGTCACTTAGATGCGGAATCTGAACGGATTATTCAGAACAACCTCAAAAAAATTCTTAAAGGACGCACAAGTTTAATTATTGCTCATCGCCTTTCTACCGTGCGTCATGCCGACCTGATTTTAGTTTTAGACAGGGGAATTCTAATCGAAAGCGGTAATCACGAGCAATTAGTCGCCAAAAAAGGTCATTATTTCTATCTCAATCAGCAACAATTGTCGCAAAGAGCTTGATGGGGATTGGGGACTGGGGACTGGGATAATTAAAGACTCGTTTATCCACCTCAGATACTCGTTCATCCACCTCAAATACTCAAAATTCCCACTCCCCGCGTCCCCGTGTCTCCTCCACTCTCCAATTTTTATGCCAAACTCATCTAATAATTCGTCATCTGCGTTCGCCTTAGAAAAGGACGCTAAATTTTACCTAACTGAGGATAAAAGTGCTGGTGTCAATCCTCAAGCACAGGAAACATCTCAGATAAATGATTGGTTTTACGGTACTGAGGAACTGTTAGATGCTTTACCAAGAATTTGGACGCGTTCCTTATTGTATTTACTGGTTGGCTTTGCTGCAATTGTAATACCTTGGGCGATGCTTTCCAAGGTTGATGAAACAGGAAGTGCTAGAGGACGGATGGAACCTGAAGGAGCAACGCAACAATTAGATAGTCCTGTTAGTGGTAGTGTGACGGCTGTGAATGTCAAGGAAGGCGCAACGGTAAAAGCAGGACAGGTTTTAGTTCAGCTGGAGTCTGATGTGCTGCGATCGGAACTACAACAAGTGCAGACAAAACTAGAGGGTTTGTTAAATCAGCGATCGCAACTCGATCTTCTCAAAAATCAAATTCTACTGACGATTAATATCCAAGAACAGCAAAATAAGTCTCAAGAATTGGAAAAAATCGCCCAAATTAGCCAAGCACAGCAAAACCTTGATGCCAAACAAAGTACCTATAACTTACAACGAGTGGAAAAACTGGCTCTAGTAGAACAGGCTAGTCAAAATATCAGTTCTACCCAAATTGCCCAGAAATTAGCTCAGAGTCGTTTAAGCCGAGATTCCACAGAAGTCGAACGTTATCGCCAACTTTTGCAAGAGGGGGCGATTCCCCAAACCAAACTTGTGGAACTCGAAAAGATAGCAGAAGAAAGCCAACGCCTCCAAGAACAAGCAAAATCTGATATTACCCAAGCCCAGTTGCGGTTAAAAGAAGAACTCAACCGCTATCAGTCGCTAATGAGCCAAGCTTATTCAGATATTCAACTTTTCAAACTTCGCCTGCAAGAACAGCAAAGTAGCTATCGCGGTTTAGTGCAAGCAGGTAAACTGGCGGTACTGAAAAATCAGGAACAGTTAAAAGACTTACAAACCCAAATTACTAACGTGCAATCAGAAATCGCTCAAACTGGTAGCCAGATTACATCCTTAAAACTACAATTACAACAACGAATAGTGCGATCGCCTGTTGATGGCGTAATTTTTGAATTGCCTATCCAAAAACCAGGCTCAGTAGTAGAACCGGGACAATTAATTGCCCAAATTGCACCAAAGGGTACTCCTTTAATTCTCAAAGCACAGATACCTAACCAAGATAGTGGTTTTTTGAAGGTGGGAATGCCAGTTAAAGTCAAATTTGACGCCTATCCTTTCCAAGACTATGGGGTAGTGCAAGGGCACGTCAATTGGATTTCACCTGATTCAAAAATTCAGAGGAGCGAGCAAGGTAACACGGAAACCTATGAGTTAGAAATCTCCCTAGCTCAGCCTTACATCCAAACTGCCAACAGACGTATTGCCATAACACCAGGTCAAACAGCAACCGCAGAGGTAGTTATTCGCCAACGTCGGGTAATAGACTTTATCTTAGATCCATTTAAAAAGTTGCAGCAAGGTGGTTTGGAGCTTTAGGAATTAATCAATATGCAAATGTAGGGCGTGTTGCCACCAAGCGCCACACCTTCAATTGTTGAAGGTGCGCTACGCCGTAGGCTAACGCACCCTACATTTTTACATTTCTACTAAAATAGTGCATAAAAAATAGCAGCAATTTTCGTTTATCTCTGTGTTCTCTGTGCCTCTGTGGTTTAATAATACATTATTTTAAGGCGGTTGCGCCACTAAAATTCTCAGGTATAAAACCCCATAATTTTACGTTATTAATAGAGCTTTAAACATCAGCTTTGAATTACCTAGTTCAAACTAAAAAGTCTTAAAATTATCAAGAATGTTTGATATCTAAGCTAAATTAATTAGAGATTTTGTTGAGAATAAAGTCTGTAAAAATATATTCAAAAAAGATAGTAAAGCTATAATTAATAGAGTTGCAATTACAATCCCACCTACCTATTAAATTAGGTTAATATTTGGAGGAATTAGATGATGTCAAAGGTATTGACTGTTTCTCCTGAGGATCTTCTTGACCATGTTAAAATGTCTTTTCAAATACCTAGTATATTGGAGGCGATCGCCAGTCGAAAAATTGTTGAAGATGAAGCTAAACAGGCAGGTATCGAAGTTGGTTTAGAAGAACTACAAAAGGCAGCAGATCAACTGCGTTTAGCCAACCAACTTCTAAAAGCAGAAGATACCTGGGCGTGGTTAGAAAAACACTATATTTCTCTCGATGACTTTGAAAAAATAGTCGAAACTACTTTATTATCTAGCAAATTAGCAAATCATTTATTTGCCAACAAAGTCGAAGCATTTTTTTACGCACACCAACTTGATTATGTGGGAGCAATAACTTATGAAGTCGTTCTAGATGACGAAGATTTAGCATTAGAATTGTTTTATGCTCTGCAAGAAGGCGAAATTAGTTTCCAAGAAATCGCCCGTCAATACATCGAAAACATTGAAATACGACGTGCTGGAGGCTATCAAGGAATACGCCTCCGCAAGGATTTTAGACCAGAAATAGCAGCAGCGGTCTTTGCTGCTAATCCTCCGCAAATTCTCAAACCAATCACCACTCCCAAAGGAGTACATATAATTGCAGTTGAGGAAATTATTAAACCTCAATTGGATGAACAGCGACGGCTACAAATCATAGCAGAGTTATTTGCTAATTGGCTAAAAACACAAATCGCCGCTATGGAAATAGTGCCAAACCTAACAAAAGTTGCCAATTCTCAAACATCTAAAGATATAGTAATCGAGCACTCAGAATTTAGGAGTAAAGCCGGAGACGCTCCGCCAAGCCGCCAGAATTCAGAAGTAATAACTCAGAATTAAAACGGACTTTGAGAGGTTTTTGCCTCACTTAGAAAGTGGGGCAACTTCTAAATTTCCTATTCATTGAATCTGATTGCTGATTTTTTTTAAGCTTTAATTCGATCCATGTCGATCGCTACTATGTTGAAACCAGGTTGATTCTAATTGAAAAAAACCTATATTTTGATTATCAGTCCTGCTAAATAGGCAATTCCTTTTCATTAATCGAATATATGTGCGAGAGGGTATATATTCAAGAGGATTGTAACCACTAAAACGTAGCATTAAAAGGCAAGCCCAAGAGTACTTACCATCCCTCACAGCTTTGATGATTTCTTCTAATTCTTGATGAGTGAAATTAAACTTTTTATTTAACCCTTCATTAAACTCGGAAAAATCTTGATTCATAGAATTACCTCAGGAGTAAAAACTAGCATTACTCAGTAATTGAACTGGGTATTGAAAATTTGCCAGATTTAAATTGAAATTCAGGCTCTAAAAATTTTGGATTCTAGATTTTAAATTTACGATTAAAATCTAAAATCCAAAAATAATTGAAAAATCAAATAGAATTTTTAGAGATTCAAGCAAGTGTATATATCCTCAGAATTGGCATTGAGGTAAGGACGCTGTAATTCAATTTTATATAAAGAAAAATGTTTGAGAACCGCTGTCATCCGCTCTGCTGGTGTATCATTTCCTTCAAGCCAACTATCAAGCAAACCATTAGCAATAATTTGGCAGCGGTTTGTACCGAAGCTTTCATGAGTGCTAAACTTTTGGTCTGGTTCTTCAGCGATCGCTAATCCTGGTGCGATTAACTTAGTGAACAAAGGCACTTCTTCTTGAAAATAAGATTGATTTTCTAAATACACTCTTTCTAAGACTGGACAAACAACTTCATATTTGTTTTTGTCAAAATAAAGTACTGCTGAATCACAACGTCCATAGTCTGAAGGATTGTAGAGAGCTTTAAATGAAAAAGGAATATTTATAGAGTTGAGTTGGGTAGTCAAACTATCCATCACTGCAACTGCTCCTTCTGCG
Source organism: Nostoc sp. ATCC 43529 (assembly GCA_003326205.1). Taxonomy (GTDB): domain Bacteria; phylum Cyanobacteriota; class Cyanobacteriia; order Cyanobacteriales; family Nostocaceae; genus Nostoc. The sequence continues at coordinate 240,935 of LWTK01000094.1, read as the reverse complement.
GTTAAATTGAAATAAACGCGTACAATATTTTGATTGCCATGAGAAGCTGCATTACCAATTGCCATATAGAATGCGTTTTGTACTAAATTCTTGGGCATTCTAATTGCAACTAAGTTACCAACAATGACATTTCGCTCCGCTGGTTGCAAATGAATATGGCGCTGTATATGAAGTTTCAAACCATTTTTATATACAATCAAAATGTCATCTTCTTCTTTAATTACAAGCCAATCATTGCTGAAGTAGCCTTCACCTCTGTTGCTTTCATGCAAGCGTTCATAAAAAGCTACATCTACACCCAAAAGAGTATTATTTTCTAAATTTTGGTTAAGTGCCAAATTTGTTGTATCTGCGTCAGGAGCAAGAGCAGATTTTAAAGAACCGTTGTAATAGATACCGTAGAGAAAACTACGCAATTGCAGACTTAAAAACTTGTTTTGGAGACTCAAAGGTAATTGCTCAAAGCCTGCAATTGCTGACTCTGGTAATTCCATTGGTTTGTAGTCTGGGTGCTGAATGCAATAATGAGATTGGATTTGAACTTTATGAATGATGTCTTGTAACGATGTCTGCAATGGCTCTGGAACTTCTGATAGTTGAGTTTGTAGCGAATCTAATAGTTGCATAATGGTTATTGTGTAAATAACAGAGCAGTAGAAGGTAGTCTCTTTCAATCCAAAAGGCGCTCAATTACTCGCTGATATCATGTCTGCCTAATCACTAGTCAAAAAAACTCTTTGCGTCAGTCCCAATAATAAGTCTTCAATCGGACATGATATAACGCTGCGCTATCGGTAATCTAAAATCCAAAATTGATTGACTTGCTTTTATACAGCAGATAAGTTTGTTGGATAGAGTTCTGATGCTTGCACGCCAAAAATTGTTGCTATAGATGCTTCTGGACGGCACAATAAACTCTTGGCAACCTGGAGCATACAGATACCCGAATTACCAAATCTCTTTTCATACTGAAGTATCGCCTGAATAGATCTAATTAAGGCTAAACCAGAAAATTGGATAACTCGTTGTAAAAAATCAGGACGATCTTCTAGTATTTGAGGAAATTCAGCTAAATAAGTAGCTACTAACGCCGCCATTGATGGCTGGAGAAGTTGCAAAGGAGTCGTAGCTAGACGTAATGACTGTTCGATCGCTATATCTTTACCAATTACAATACTATACAGCCAGATTTGCAGATAGCTGGCTAACAAATTTCCCAAATCATTTGCAGGATCTCCCCAATCACAACGTTCCCAGTCAATTAGCCGAATCACACTCTCACCTGAAAGTGATTCGGCTAAAGTTGCTTGTTCCCAATCCAGAGAAATCAGAATATTATTCAGCTTGAGATCGTTATGAGTCAAACAGTAAGCACTAAAAGCGCTAGCCAAATCAGCGATCGCTTGTCCTAAGCTATCATAACGTTGATAAAGAGTAAAAAATTTCAGTCCATCCCCAGGAACTCTACCGAAAATTTCTGGTGTAATTCTATCCAGTCCTTGATGTAGGTTTGGATGTTCTTGACTAGATACATTTTCGCGATTTTGAAAAAATTCTCGATATTCTGGGCGGCTAAGACTTACACGATGAATCGATGCCAAAACACTGCCAACTACCTTAGCAATGTCAGTGGAAAAAAAATTCTCCTTGATGTAAAAATCTGCCAAATCCCGATAATTACTCAGGTAATTAAAAACAATGATAGAATTTTCTGCATCAAAATGCAGTGCTTCCGAACAATACGAGCTAATATGACTAATTTCTGGGAAACTGCGAAAAAAATTATGAATTCTCCATTCATCAAGAAACTCACCAACAGCTTTTCCTTCTCGATTGTGACGCTCTTGTTTAACTAAAAGTTGTTGACCTTCTGGTAAAGTGATTAATAAATTAAAATTTTTGGCAGGCTTTAGTTCAATTTTGCTCAATGCTTGTTCTTCTTGAGTACATAATCCCAGAGAAATTAGGTAATCAAAAACATTTTGAGAACTTAATAAAAATGGCATATTGTCAGATATTTCCTTATTGAATACAACTCTTGTGGGGTAGCCAAAAACTGTTCAAACAACCTTTAATAATACGTGAATTCGATGTACAGGATTTTGACCTCACCCCCAGCCCCTCTCCTTGAAGGAGAGGGGAGCAAAAAGCCTAATTTTTCTTCGTTACTCCTCCCTCTCCTACCAGGAGAGGGAGGCTGGGTGGGTGAGGTCTGTCGAATTCATGTTAATAATAGAATTGCTATAGCTGTACAAATTGATATCAGGCAACACTGCTATTGCTGTATGATTTAGCAATAAAGGCAATATGACCAATAGCATAGGTATCGACATATGCTTCAGCTAATTTTGTCAAAGTTGAAAGGTCGCTAAATCCACTCCATTCGCTACCACCAGAGATGGAATCAACATCACTTAAATCATTGAGAAAGCTTTCGCCTCCTGCAAACAATTCAGAACCAGAAACGTAGAGTTCAGAAAGAGTAATATTTGCCATAACTTATTCCTCAAGCACTTGCAATATTTCAGTTTTCGTTCAATTCATGTGGTTAGCTCTTGGGTCTCAATAGAGATTACTTTCTATTTTTCATGCCCCAAGAGCCATTGAGCTTTCTACTTAACTACTCAACAATTAGTAGTATGTACCATTGCTGTAGGACTTAGCTACAAAGGTGATATGACCGATAGCATAGGTATCGACATATGCTTCAGCTAATTTTGTCAAAGTTGAAATGTCGCTAAATCCACTCCATTGGCTACCACCAGAGATGGAATCAACATCGCTTAAATCATTGAGAAAGCTTTCGGTTCCTTCAAACAATTCAGAACCAGAAACGTAGAGTTCAGAAAGAGTGATATTTGCCATGACTTATTCCTCAAATCTTTGTTGTAATTAAGCTGTATTTGAATTTATTTGCATGGCTCTTGGGGATTATACGTAATCAAGATATCTCATTTATATATTCAAGAGAAATGACTTTCTACTTTTCATCCCCAAAGAGCCATTGAGCTTTGTAATTAACTACTCATACCAATTCCAGAAAAAAATGAACCAGATACGTAGGTTGGGTTAAACGGAGTGAAACCCAACAAAGGTAAGACTTTGAGGTGTTGGGTTACCCTCCGGGAAGCCGCCTTTGGCGTCTACGTTCCTCAAACGCCACTTGCTACCCTGCGGGTTCAGGAGTATAAGCCGGGAAACCCGTCCAACGCAGTGGCTCCCCAACCTACATCTGCATCAAATTTTGTGTGAAATGGTATCAGCTATTACTAATATCCGCCGTGGCTGTAGGACTTAGCTACATAAGTGATATGACCGATAGCATAGGTATTAACATATGCTTCAGCTAATTTTGTCAAGGTTGAAATGTCGCTGAAGTTAGCATACTCACCACCAGAGATGGAATCAGCATCACTTAAATCATTGAGAAAGCTTTCGGTTCCTTCAAACAATTCAGAACCAGAAATGTAGAGTTCAGAAAGAGTAATATTTGCCATGACTTATTCCTCAAATACTTGTTGAGATTATGCTTTTGTTCAATTCATGTGGTTGGCTTTTGGGTATCAACAATCAATAGAGATGACCTTCTATTTTTTATCCCCAAAGAGCCATTGAGTTTTGTACTGAACTATTCAACGATTAGTAGTAAGTACCGTTGCTGTAAGACTTAGCTACATAAGTGATATGACCGATAGCATAGGTATTAACATATGCTTCAGCTAATTTTGTCAAGGTTGAAATGTCGCTGAAGCTAGCATACTCACCACCAGAGATGGAATCAGCATCACTTAAATCATTGAGAAAGCTTTCGGTTCCTTCAAACAATTCAGAACCAGAAACGTAGAGTTCAGAAAGAGTGATATTTGCCATGACTTATTCCTCAAATGCTTGTTGTAATTGAATTTATCTGGGTGGTTCTTGGGGATTATTGGTAATCAAGAAATCTCATACATTTAATAGAGACTACTTTCTATTTTTTATCCCCAAAGAACCATTGAGCTTTGTACTGAACTACTCAACGATTAGTAGTAAGTACCGTTGCTGTAGGATTTAGCTACAAAAGTGACATGACCGATAGCATAGGTATCAACATATGCTTCAGCTAGTTTTGTTAAGCCTGAAATGTCGCTGAAATTATAATAGTTACCACCAGAGATGGAATCAGCATCATTTAAATCATTGAGAAAGCTTTCGGTTCCTTCAAACAATTCAGAACCAGAAACGTAGAGTTCAGAAAGAGTGATATTTGCCATTTTTCCTCTTAGAAAACTTGCTTTAAACTAGGTTATTGGAACAGGTAACTAAGCTCTGCTTTCCTTACCTGTTACTGCAATTTTTATTGATGAAATTAGCAAAGTCAAGCTTCTAAGAGTGTTTATAAAGACACATGTCAATGAGTTGAGTCTTTATCAAAACATAATTTAAGAGCCATAATTTAGAAGCCATAATTGTTGAATTGAGTTAGAGTACCACTGGGAAATGTAGCTTGTTTATACCTAGCAGTATAAATAGGTTTAATACCGTTTCACTTTAATTACAACAAATAAGTAGAAGGACTCAATTAAACTAAAGTTCGTAGTATGGGCTTGAGCCATTAAAACGTCTGTTAAGAGCGATAAATCGCTTACTACGAACAAAGCTCTAATCTTACATTTAATTATGTCTACCTACTTAGCAGGTTGATGAAGTATAGCTTATGGTCGGGTCATTAGCGTCAATTTAAGCTCAAAATCAATGCTTAATTTAACTGTATTTATCTATAGCGGTTTTCAATTGAATGGAATACACCGAAAGAAAATCAAATCATTGTAGGGACGCCAAGCTTAGCGCTCTGAAATTTGTAAGAGAGGAGCGTCACTTTTCAAGCTAGAGGGCAGGGAGGAATAAGAGTTTTAGAGAGTTTTTGCGTAAAGTCCTATATCAGGGTTTTAGTGAAATAGTATCGCTTCTAGATTCTTCAATAAAAATTTCCATAAAAAAGTGCGTTCTAATATTAGTTAAAATTAGAACGCACGAATATAAGAGAAAACTTAAATAACAAAACTCTGCTCATAAATAAATTAGCACATTGGCTCTTATACCAACCTCCTAAATATTTTATCTAGTTCTAACCTAAAGTTATCCAAAAGCGAATTGACTTCTTGTAGCGAGTTTATTCGTGATGGCTCAGGCTCAGTTGTAGTGGATGGATTATTTTCACCAAATGTGTTGGAGAACTGCCTACCCGTCGCGTTAGATTGTACACCACCTTGTACTGTCTTCAATTCTCCAGCGTTAACTTCATTGATAAGTTCTTTGTCTGAACTAGGGTGCAGATCGTAAATTTGGATTCTAACCATTGACTCAACTCCAGAAATACTTAATGTTAAATCACATCATTGTGAATAATTTTGAAATTAAATATCAAAACTATTCCTTATATTATTTTGCTTCTGAATTGGGTAAAGTCAATAATTTTAGACTAAGTTTATAGACAAAAATCAGAGAATTTTGTCCTAATACCTAACTAATTGAACTAAATTTGTTTGATTTGTCTGTCCTTTTTATATGTGTAAGGACACGATGAATCGTGTCCTTATTATCTTTGGCTAAAACTTGTTATCGGCTTACAGACTTGGGATAAGCTTGTTTGTTTTTCAGCTTCCCCTATTTTCAAGGCAGGTCTATTAGTGCCGATCGCACCATTATCGCATCTATGCAACTAATTCTTTGCCTGTGGTTGTAAGTCGGGAATCGTCACATCTATTGGTATTACCTTTGCAGCTAATTGTGTCAAAGGCGGTTGAATGGCGGTTTGATTCCCCACCACTAGAGTGACGATATTTTCTGGCTTGAGGTATTCTCGTGCTACGCGTTGCACATCATCGGCTGTGGTGGCGGCGACGGCTTTTTGATAGCGGAACAGAAAATCAGCCGGATAGCCGTAATATTCGTATTGCATCAGGCGTGATAAGGTTTGGGCGGGGTCTTGAAAGTTGAAAACAAAAGAGTTGAGTGTGGATTCTTTAGCAAATGCTAGTTCCTTTGGTGTCACTTTCTGGTCTTGGATGCGCTTAATTTCAGCTTGTAAGGCTTTGACAAACTGCACTGTAGCATCCGATCGCGTTTGTCCGCCACCAACGAACATCCCAGGATAATCGTAACGCGGACTCCAGAAGCCGTATACAGAATAAGCTAAACCTTGGCGCGATCGCAATTCATTAAATAACCGTCCCCCAAATCCATTTAACACCTCATTCAACACATTCAGCGCTGGATAATCTGGACTGTCAAACCGTCCGCCCAAATGTCCAATCAACACGCTACTTTGTGTGAGTTGCGGCTGATTCACAAAAAACACTCCGCCAGTATTGGCTGGGGAAACCTCTGGTAATTGAGATTTAGTAATTTTGGGGTTGGCTTTCCAGTCACCAAGTTTAGCTTGTATGAGCGATCGCATTTTTTTCGTGTCAAAATCCCCCACAATCCCCAAAATCATATTATTCGGGTGGAAGTATTGCTGATAAAACTTGAGCAAATCCTCACGGGAAACTCGATCTATCGTTGCATACTCTGTGGTGCGACCGTAGGCATTATCTTTGCCATAAAGCAACTTACGAAATTCTCGATTCGCAATGCCATTGGGATCGTCATTGCGTCGCGCAATCGCACCCCTAGCTTGTGTTTTCGCCAAATCTAGCTTTTCTTGAGCAAAAACAGGCGATCGCAACACCTCAGCAAACAACCCAAACACCATTTCTAAATCTTCACTGAGGGCATCAAAACTAGCATTCCCAGCGGTTTCACCAATACTAGTTTCCACCGATGCTGCCCGTTGTTCCAACATCTCATTTAATTCATCACCCGAATGCTTCGTAGTTCCCCCAGTCCGCATCACCGCGCCTGTAAAACCAGCCAACCCGACTTTTTCCAGCGGTTCCAAACGACTCCCAGTCCTTACCAACACCGTACCCTTCACCAAAGGTAACTCACGATCCTGCATCAAATAGACAACCAAGCCGTTTTGCAGTACAAACCGTTCATACTTGGGTAACTTAACCTCAGGTAACGGTGGCAGTTGCAACTCAGTGTAATGCTTCGCCTGTGCCGTCGCCGCAACAGAAAAATTAAAAGTAAAAAGTAAAAAGGCCAAACCCACAACCAATGCAGAAAAAACCTTCTTCCCACTAGGGATTTTCAAACCCATCTTCCTTTTACCCCTACCCTTATACCTTTCCATATCTCTCTTCCTCTGCGCCCTCTGCGCCTCTGCGGTTCATTTCTCTTACCCTTGTTTCGACAACAGCTTACCAATCGTGCGATTTTCCGGCGTAAACGTCGCCTTCGCCACCCGCTGAATATCGCCAGGAGTTACCGCCGCAATTTCATCTAACTCCTTAAACAAATTCCGCCAAGAACCAGTTTTCACCTCATATTCCAACAATTGCTGAGCCATTCCGCTATTAGACTTCAAACTACGCAATAAATCCCCCCGTGCTTGGGTTTTTACTCGCTCTAGCTCAATCGCAGATACAGGTTCAGTTTTTAATTTTTCAATTTCCTGGCGTAAAGCGATCGCCAATTCATCAACAGTACGTCCGGGAGCAGTTACAGCATAAAACAACATCAAGTTTGCGTATTTATCCCCAGGAAAACCGCTAAAACCTTGGGCATTGAGCGCCAACCGTTGCTTTTCTACCAAAGATTTATACAGCCGTGAAGTGCGCCCATCGCTTAATAAACTGCCAATGATTTCGTAGACTACATTATCTGGATGAGTAATTGATGGACGGTGATAACCTTCAAAATACAAAGGTTGAGAAGGTAGTTCTAAAGTAACCTCCCGTGTTTGTTTTTGTGGCGGTTCCCCAGGAATTTTGGGAGTAGCTTTAGCTTTAGCTTGATAGCGTCCAAAATAAGTTTGTGCGAGTTTTTTCACTTCGGTGGGATTGACATCACCGACAATGGCGATCGCTAAATTATTTGGTACATAATAAGCGTCATAAAACTTTTGTACATCTTCTGGTGTCAAGTTACGGATATCTTTGTCATAACCAATCACCGGACGCCTGTAAGGATGAACTTTGTAGGCAGTGTCGATGAATTTCTCCAACATCGCCCCAATGGGTGAATTATCCACCCGCATCCGTCGCTCTTCTAAAATGACATCTCTCTCTTTATAAAACTCACGACGAATTACCGGGTCGAGAAATCTCTCTGACTCCAGCGACATCCAAAGTTCTAACTTATTGGCAGGAAAACTATAAAAGTAACGAGTAGCTTCACTTGAAGTAGTGGCATTTAAACCCACACCTCCCGCTTGTTCCACAATTCGTCCCAGTTCGTTTTGCCTCACTAACTTCGCAGCCTGGGATTCCACTTGCTTAAACTCAGCTTCCAGCCGTGCCACTTCATCCTTTTTGCCATCAGCTTTCGCCGCTAGAATTTGGGCATCCAACTGTTCCAGGCGTTCTAGTAGCGGTTTTTCTGCCTTGTAATCTTCTGTACCGATGCGCGTCGTACCTTTAAACGCCAAATGTTCTAGAAAGTGCGCTACACCGGTTTTTCCATCCGGCTCATCTACACCACCGACATCAGCATAGGTAAGAAAAGAAACTACAGGTGCTTGATGTCGTTCCAGAACAATGAACTTCAAACCATTATCCAGGCGAAACTCCGTTAACTCCTTGATGACTCGATCGAGATAAGGTTGAATCGAACTTGCAGCTGGAATTTGAGTTTTAGCTGGAGGAGATATTGTTTGAGTTTGAGCCAGAACAACTTCTGGGTATAATCCCCAGCAAAAGACCATCAAAGCCAACAAAGCGGCAACAGACTTGCAAATCAAAAAATCTCCAATTAACTTTTGTGGGGTGGGCATCTTGCCCGCCCAGTGGATATGGCGGGCAAGATGCCCACCCCACAACACTGGAGAATTTATTTGTTGGAGTTCTCTAAACAGCCGACGCGATGTCACTGATACCTTCTTCAACCAATCCAAAATCCAAGTTGCATTTCTAGCGCCCCAAAGGTGCGACTTAAAATCGAAAATCCACCGACAGAGTTTGTTCATAAGCCAAAATTAAGATAAAGTTACACTACCGAAGAAATACGCTACTTAGCAAATAGAGCGTTAATGTTGTATTAAGCTTTTTCGGCTTTTTGTACTTGATGTTAGACAATAATGCTACAAGTCCGGCATCGGATATTTCACCATAACAATTATGCGAGTTTTTAATTCTACCCCGCCCTCAGAGGCTCAGACGCGCACCCGCATTTTACAGGCAGCACAACGTTTGTTTGCCTCTCAGGGATTTGATGGCACTACCACCCGTGATTTAGCACAGGCAGCAGGTGTAGCTGAAGGCACTTTATTTCGCCATTTTGCCAATAAAAAGGCAATTTTGGTAGAAGTAGCCACAAGTGGATGGGTGGAGATTCTCACGGATCTACTCACAGAATTAAGTGAAATGGGTAGCTACAAAGCAGTAGCTCAAGTGATGCGCCGTCGGATGTGGAATTTTCAAAAAAATGCCGACTTGATGCGCGTTTGTTTCATGGAAGTGCAATTTCACCCTGACCTGCGCGATCGCATTCAATTAGAAGTCATTACTAAAATGACCGACGTTGCCGAAGCCTTCTTTCAAACAGCAATGGATAAAGGCATTTATCGCCAAATGGACGCCAACCTAGTCGCCAAAGTTTTCTTAGGAATGTTTGCGATCGCAGGTTTTTCCAACAACACCCTCATGGAACCAGACGCCTCCCCCCAACAAATGCAACAAATGGCAGAAGGCCTCGCTGACATCTTCCTCAATGGCGTGTTGGCAAAGGATTAAGAATTGGGTATGGGGCATTGGGTATGGGAAGAGGACAAGGAAGACAAGGGGGACAAGGTAGCAATCTATCTTTCTCCCCACACTCCCCACACTCCCCACACTCCCCACACTCCCCACACTCCCCACTCCCTACTCCCCACTCCCCACCACTCTCGCTTCCTGACTCCACCTTTCTACTAACTCAATCGCTGGACACAAATCTCGTCGCTGCATTGTTGCTACTTGCAAGCGCAAAATCTGTTTGTGTAATCTGTGAGTAGGAGTTTGAGCTAACTGTGCCACAGAACCAATACCCGCATGGAGTAATAAACCGCAGTATTGGGTTCCAACGCTGGGAATGCGTGCTAAGTCAGCCAAAGCCATCCATTTATTCACATACTGAATATGAATTTGAAGTTTATTAGCTAACGCCAGCTTTGCCTGTGGAGTTTCTCCTTGCTTGACTAGCGCTTTTGTGGTGTCTATTCCACAATTTCGCAGTTGCGATTGTTCTTCTTGGGTGAGTCCAGGCAATTGCTCAATCGACCAGTCACTAGATGTGACAGGACTTCGATGATTTTTATGTTTAGCGGACATTTTTAAAATTAAAACATAGGCTGATTTACATATTGTGACAGCCACTTTTAATATTGTGTATTGGCGTGCAATCTTAAGACAACCCGTCGCATTGTTAATGCATCGCTTCGCATTGTTGATGCATCGCCTTGCATTGTTGATGCATCGCTTCGCATTGTTGATGCATCGCCTTGCATTGTTGATGCATCGGCTTGTAAAGCTTAACCAATTTGGGTTTCCTCCTGAATTTTCACGTCATGTGGAAAAGTCCACGGAAAATCTAACTTCCAAATCAGGAATTCAAAGTCTCTCTCCTGCGAGGAGAGAGATTTAGAGAGAGGTTTTCCAGATACCTTGAAAAGTTAGGGGTTTCCTCTTGCGAGTAAACTCAGTAATAGTTCGCCCAAAGGGCAGTTTAGGCTACACCAAAATCTGTGTATTGCCGTAGATAAGGCGCTTGAAAGCCCAATATAATATCTTCTTTGGGAATCCCCATTGCGACTAATTCGTGAGCGATTCGTAACTCTGTTGTGTTCTGTTGCACCCAAATTTTGCCGTCTTTGATGTCTAAGTGTAAGACACAGCCATGTACGTAACGATTGCCATCCCAACCAACATTCATTACTAGATAACGATCTTGTTGAAGATCGTAAATAGTTTCTGATTCTATTTCGCCGTTGGCAATGGGTATGGCGGCATACTCACTAAGTAAGTTTTGAATACACTGGCGATACTGTTTTAGCTTATCCATTGCACAATTATCTCCTGAACTGGATCGTAAATCAGCCGCTTAATTTGATATCGTTCAACTGAAAGTTGAGCAAATTCCCGTTGAAAAAAGGCTTGATGAAAGGTAATTGGAATTGCTAAATGAAGGGTGCGATCTGGTTCACTAAGTTCTAAAGCAAGGCGATAGTTGAGAAACTGCCCTAGTGCTGCATGATATTCGGTTATGGGCGAGTCGCCTAAAAAAGTTTTGATTTCAACCGCTATTTTTTCGCCTGCTCGTTCTGCTGCTAGAACACGCTCAGCACCCAAGTCTATCTCAAACTTTGCACCTCCGACTTCCACTTTTAGTGGGTCATCGGTGATGACCCATTGTTCCTTTTCTAACGCCCTCCTTACAACTTCATGGAACAAATCTTTAGCTGCCATCTTTACTTTGTCTCGTTCTGAGTTCCATTCTACAACTGCTTATCCAGTAAACGCGTAGGCGTAGCCCGTCGTAGACATCGCCTTGTTTACCCCTCCTTAGCTTTAACATAAAGTAAAGTATCTCAAAATTTAGCCCATTGACTGTGAATTGCAGGAAGTTTATGACCCCAATTCCCAAAACCGCAGCCCAGTTGTATGAAACAGATTTTGTAGCCTGGACAAAACAGACTGTGCAACTGATTCGCGATCGCCAATTTGACCAGGTAGACTGGGATGCTGTAATTGAGGAGATTGATAGCTTGGGACGGTCAGAACGGCGGGAGTTGAAAAGCCGCTTGGAGGTATTATTACAACATTTGCTTAAATGGCAATATCAATCTAATTTGCAAAGTGGTTCTTGGCAAAATACGATTGACGAACAACGCAACCGAATTATAGATTTGCTGCAAGAGAGTCCCAGTCTCAAGTCATATCCAGAAGAAGTTTTAGCCCAGTGCTACCACCGGGGATTAAAGGCTGCTAGTAATGAAACGAAACTACCAATAGATACGTTTCCACCGGAATGTCCTTATTCTATTGCCCAAATTCTTGATGCGGAGTTTTTGCCCGATGCGATTAATTTTTAGCTCAATTTAAGCAGTAGTTAATTCGCCTCGCAAAACAGTTACCGCCTGTCCCCCAAGCAAAACGCGATCGCCCCCATCATAATAAACTTTCACCACGCCACCCCGACTCGAAGCCTGATAAGCTAAAAACCGATCTTTGTGCAAGCGATCGCGCCAAAATGCAGCAAGGCAACAATGAGCCGCCCCTGTTACTGGGTCTTCATTAACACCTAATCCTGGTGCAAAGAAGCGCGAAACGAAATCATATTGGGAATTAGACTCAGCAATACTGGTAACAATAACATCAGAAATAGGTAATGTTTTTAGTAGCTGGAAATTAGGCTGTATTTGCCGCACCAATTCTTCAGATTCTAATTCTACTAAATAGCCTAGTGAATTCTGCAATACAGATTTATATGGTACGCCCAAAGCTTGACTAAGTTCTGGAGGAGCGATCGTAGGTTTGGAATGATTCACTGGAAAATCTAACTCAATCCACTCACCTTGTAACTTAGCGACGAGTAGCCCACTTTTGGTATAAAAACGTCCAACTTCATCAGATAGTAAATGCCCTTCCGACCAAAGTACATGGGCACTAGCTAAAGTTGCGTGACCGCAAAGCGGTACTTCCACTGTGGGCGTAAACCAACGCAAATTAAAACCATCATGTTGTTTAATAAGAAAAGCCGTCTCAGATAAATTCATTTCCTGGGCCACGTTTTGCAGCCAAATATCATCTTTAGGAGTAGTCAAAATACATACAGCAGCTGGGTTTCCTCCAAAAGGTGTATTCGTGAAAGCGTCAACTTGAGTAATGATTTGTCCCATAAAATTACTTCCAAGGTAGTAAATTCAAAGTCAAAATTAACTGCAAAGGGTGTATTGATGAAAGCATCAAAGGTAAACATAAAACTAAAAATTCTCAGCAGCATTTTTGCTATTGTGAACTTAGCGCTAATTTCTGGAGGATTAGTTAGCTGTGGACTTGAAGCACGTAATCCACTTGCTCCGACTGAGCAAGAAAAACCACGCCAACAGCCTAACCAGGATGACAATGATGATGACAAAGACGATAATACCAATGATGATGACAAAGACGATGATGATAAAGATTAAATAACCTTTATCTTTTTTCGAGTTTTTATTTATGCTTATTCAACAAACTTCTAGTTCCCTTGCCGAAATTCTACGCCAGCGACGGCAAAGATTAGCCAACCTGATTGATTTTCCGGCAATTCTGTGGTCGGGTAGCAACACTCCGCGCAACTTTCCCGCAAATTCTTTTCCCTTCCGCGCTAGCAGTCATTTCCTTTACTTTGCGGGGCTGCCGTTATCAAATGCGGCAATTCGCCTAGAAGCGGGCAAGCTAGAATTATTCATGGAAGATCCGTCGCCCAGCAGCGCCCTTTGGCATGGAGAAATGCCAACACGTGAGGAAATCGCCCAGAAGATCGGGGCAGATGTGGCTAGACCTTTAACAGAATTAGAGTCGTGGTTAGAAGATGCTGCAACCATCGCTGTACAAGATGCTGCTACTTGGACACAGCAATCGCAGCTGTTGAATAGATGGATTTTACCCCAAAGTCCTCCCCAAGGAATTGACTTGGAGTTAGCTAAGGCGATCGTTTTTCTACGTCTCACCCACGATGAAGCTGCATTAGTCGAGTTGCGAAAAGCTGCGGCTGTCACAGTCAAGGCACACAAAGCTGGTATGGCTGCAACACCCCAAGCCAAACTTGAAGCAGAAGTTCGCGCCGCGATGGAAGGTGTAATCATTGCCAACAATATGACCACTTCCTATAACAGCATTGTCACCGTTCACGGCGAAGTTTTGCACAACGAACAGTATCACCATAATTTACAACCAGGCGACTTACTCCTTGCCGATGTCGGTGCTGAAACCGAAACGGGTTGGGCTGCGGATGTTACTCGTACTTGGCCAGTTTCTGGCAAATTTTCATCCACCCAAAGAGATATTTATAACGTTGTCTTGGCAGCCCATGATGCTTGCATTGCCAAAATACATCCTGGTGTAGAGTATAGCGATATTCATTTTTTGGCAGCCACAGCGATCGCTGAAGGTTTAGTGGATTTAGGAATTCTCCAAGGAAATCCCCACGATTTAGTTGAAATGGATGCCCACGCGCTATTTTTTCCCCACGGTATTGGTCATCTATTGGGTTTAGATGTTCATGACATGGAGGATTTAGGGGATTTAGCAGGATATGAGGAAGCAAGGACAAGGAGCGATCGCTTTGGCTTGGGCTATTTGCGTTTAAATCGTCCATTACGTCCAGGAATGCTAGTTACAATTGAACCTGGTTTTTACCAAGTACCAGCAATTTTAAATGACGCTAACGTGCGTTCAAAATATCAAAATGTCGTCAATTGGCAGCGGTTATCTGAATTTGCTGATGTCCGCGGCATCCGCATTGAAGACGATGTTTTAGTGACCACAGAAGGCAGCGAAGTTTTAACAGCTGCATTACCAAATGATGCCAATAGTGTAGAAAATCTAGTTAATATCTGAGTCCATACTTAGCTGCGTTCTACTATGATTCATCTAAATTACTGGATTGAGCTTTAATGTATTTAATGTGGCCTAGCATTTGATTTCGCACATCACGTTCAGCTCGTGAATCTAGCAAGATTCCTAACAAACAAGCGTCGCTTTCATCGTCGGTGTTAGAGTATTGTGCTGGATCTCGATTTACCTGCACCTGGGCAATCTTTACACTTTCTCCAACTACCTCAAAGCGCACTTTGAAAATACAAAAACCAGTCCAACTACGATGCAAATATACCCAAGGAGCCTCATAGAAAATAAACCACTTATCTTCCATACACTCTGGAATTACTCCAGCAGTAATTCTGTCAAATTCTTGCTGCGAGTAAAGCTTTTCTAGGGTTATATTTTTAGACCCAGAAGGCATAGGCTCTGTTTTCCAATCATCTTGTTTCGCTATTCTCATGTCTTGTTAATCAGTACTGTAAAAATATAATATAACTGTTCCCAATCAAATGAAGTATCAAAAATTTGTAGGGACGCAAAGCTTTGCGTCCCTACCTTCTCACTAGAACAGGAAACGCTATATAGTACCTCGTAATATCTAAAACAATTACAAATTTATGAGAACAAACCCCATACAATTACTACTGAGTGGAGTTATTGTCAGCTTCGGACTAGTACCATCATTAGCTCAAGCACAGCAGCCAATTTCTGATGCCCAAGTTGCAGCGATGGTAGAAGCACTGCGACAAGCTGCACCGCAAACGAAAAATCCTAATGATGGACTTTATAGCGAATGGCAAGTCAAACCAGAAACCCTCAAAGGCTGGTCAAGAACTTGTCTCAAACGAGAATTAACACCGACACAATTTGAAAACAGTCCTGTGCTTGCCCGTTCGATTGTATCCTGTATCGCCCGCCGCGAGTTAACCAATCAGTTCGCCGCCACCAACAATAATGAAATTGCATCTGTGCGTGGCGCTGCTTGTTGGTGGATGACTGGTAACTATACAGGCTGCGACAAAGGTTTTACTGCTGAATATGTGCAAAAAGTTGTCCGGTTTTATCAACAACAGCGCTCAAAACCAGCCGCAACTCAACCATCAAAGGGCGGTTCTTAAAGATAATTCTTTTACCTTTTCAGTCAGCCAATCGACACGATCCTTACCCCAAAACTTTTCGCCTTCTACTACCCAGGTTGGTATGCCAGGACAGCCAAATCGATCATATTCTGCTAAAGCTTCAATTGTGGCTTGTTTAGCTGCTTCGCCGTGGGCTAATTCGAGAATGCGATCGCCATTCAACCCAACATCATCAGCAACTTTTCTAATTACAGACTCATCGTTAACATCAAGCAAGTCAACATAACTGGCTCGATAAAAAGCAGCATCCAGTAGATGCTCCTTCCCGCTTCCACGAGCAGCGTAATATGCTCTAGCGGGAAGTTCTTCCCGACTAAATTTCATTTCTTGCCAGCGCTTTACCCACCTACGGAATTCATCAAGCTCCTTGAGTCGAATTTCAATGCCGTACTTTTTCGCCCACCGCAAACAATCTTCTTTGTGATACAACGATACGGCCGCACTTTCACTTCCTCCTTGCAGATCTGCTACTTTAATACCTCGCTCCTTGGGAATGTAAATCGGTCGTCGTTCAATATCAACAGGTAACCCCTGCAACGATCTTTGGGCAAGAATAATCCCAATGTATGAATTTGCCGAGTGGTATATCGAGTAAGAGTAAACTTTGATTCGCTGCGACATATAGCAATCCTATCTGATTCATACTTTCAATCAGCAACGCTATTTAATTTTATCCAATTCAAAATTTACTCTGCATAAACTTCTGTAGCTCACGTATTGATAAGTGTGACAACTAGTTGCTGAAGATTATATTAGTTTCCCAAATACTTATGTTAAACAGTCTTCACTTTAGCTTGTTGCGATCGCTCTCAAGTTCTGGATTAACTAACTTCAACAAGGAAAATACTTATGGCTATTATACAAGGACAACCAACCAATGGAAATGACATCATCTTTGCTGATGGAGCTAATGACTTTATCGATGGTCTAGGAGGCATTGACTTTATTAATGGTGGTTCGGGCAACGACACCATCTTTGGTAGCGGTGGCAATGACATAATTGTCGGTGCTGACGGCATTGACCGCCTTTTCGGTGGCGGGGGCAATGACGACCTTAGTGGTAACGCGGGCAATGACACCCTCAGTGGTAGCATCGGCAATGACACCCTTTTCGGTGGCTCTGGCAGTGACTCCCTCAGTGGTGGCTCCGACAATGATATTCTCATAGGCTTTAATGGAGTCAGTGGAAATGAGTTAGACACTCTAAGGGGTGGTTCTGGAGCCGACACGTTTGTGCTCGGAAATACAAGCCGTTCCTTCTACCTCAATTCGACCGGCTCTAGTTTTGCCACAATTGTTGATTTCGATTTCAGCCAGGGTGACAAGATTCGAGTTAACGGTAGTGTCTCTGGTTACACATTAAACAAGAACATTAATTTGTCTGGTGGTTCCGCATTAGACACGCAAATTTTCAGAAACGGCGATCTGATTGCGGTTGTGCAAGACAATACTAATGTGTTTGCTTCCCTCGACTTTGTTACAGCTTAGATTGAGGTTATTGAAAGTATTGTAAAACAATACTTTCAATAATATTAAAGTCGTGCAGAGAGCAATGATAAACTCATATTTATTTCTCCGTGACCTCTGACTTGAAAAGTTCTGATGGTCGGTAACCTTGCAAGAGACTTTTCGCTGCTTCCTCTGAGTTACCCTGGCTTAAGCCGCTGACGCTCCTTCTCTGCGAGACGCTGCGCGAACGTCGCTACCGCTTCGCTAATGCGTCTACAATTTTCCGTTACCTGTGCGTAAGTCCTGTTGATAAGTAGAAGGACTCAATTAAACTAAAGTTCGTAGTATGGGCTTGAGCCATTAAAACGTCTGTTAAGAGCGATAAATCGCTTACTACGAACAAAGCTCCAATCTTACATTTAATTATGTCTACCTACTTATTAAATTTGGTTTTTAACCCATTGGCGAAATTCTTTCACTAATTGCAAATAATCTTTTTCTTCTACCTGCTCTAAAAAATTAGAAATCTCTATTAGTGGCAGATTGGGAAATGCTAAACTTTGTTCAACAGATATATATTTTTGATTTTGTAAAATATTAATACTAAAATCTTTACCATCATATCGCCAGATTTCAGGCACACCCATATCAGCATAGACTTCAAAGCGATTGTTTGAACTACTAGTAATATCAATTTCCACTACCAAATCTGGCGGCGGGTCTTGCGCTAAATCTATTCTTTTTTTGCCTTTTATAGCATTAATATTTTCAATGTAAAAGCATTCATCTGGTTCTGCGCCACTCAGTTCTGGACGTTTAAAAGTAGTAGAACCAAGGCACTCAATTCTAACTTCTAGTTCTTCTGCGATAGTTTCGACAAATCGAGCCGCAATTTTTTTGTATCGTTCATGTTCAGGTGAAGGAACCATGATTTCTAGAGTACCTCGATTGTAAGTAAGCCGGAGGCGGCGATTTACACTAAGTTCAGTTAACAAGTTTTCATAGGTTTGCCAACTGATATCTGATAAGTGGATGATTTCTGTAGGTTCAAGCAGTGTGTTGCTAACCATAGCGGTATGCGATCTAGATTCTCGCTGTACAATAGCCATTCTTACTCTTACTGTACTTTAAACTCAATCTTCTATAAATGTAGGTATCTAGTTGCTACAGTCGGGGTGAAAACTACTAAGCTGGTAGATAGCACGTTGAAACTTTACCGGAAAATCTGAATCGCATTTAGAGATGGTTCAGAATTCCTCACTGGCGAACTACCTGTAATTACATTATGTTTGATGCTTTATCTGACCGTTTAGAAGCCGCCTGGAAAAAACTGCGGGGACAGGACAAAATTTCTCAATCCAACATTCAAGACGCTTTGCGGGAAGTACGCCGCGCTTTGTTGGAAGCAGATGTCAATCTCCAGGTAGTCAAAGATTTTATTACCGAAGTCGAAACCAAGGCACAGGGAGCTGAGGTAATCTCCGGCGTGCGACCTGACCAACAGTTCATCAAAATTGTTCACGATGAGCTAGTGCAGGTGATGGGGGATGAAAATGTTCCTTTAGTAGAAGCTCAAGAACAGCCTACTATTGTGTTAATGGCTGGGTTGCAAGGTACTGGTAAAACCACAGCAACTGCGAAGTTAGCTTTACATCTGAGGAAATTAGATCGTAGTTGCTTGTTGGTGGCGACAGACGTATATCGCCCAGCAGCGATCGACCAGTTGATAACGCTGGGTAAGCAAATTGACGTACCAGTTTTTGAACTCGGAAGCGATGCAGATCCTGTAGAAATAGCGCGGCAAGGTGTAGAGCGCGGCAAAGCAGAAGGTGTAAATACAGTAATTATTGATACTGCTGGGCGTCTGCAAATTGACGAAGATATGATGGCGGAATTAGCCCGCATCAAAGAAACAGTCCAACCCGACGAAACTTTGTTGGTGGTGGACGCGATGACTGGGCAAGAAGCAGCTAATTTGACCCGCACCTTTCACGAGCAAATCGGGATTACTGGGGCGATTCTCACCAAACTCGATGGTGATAGCCGAGGCGGTGCAGCGCTTTCAGTGCGACGGATTTCGGGAGCGCCGATTAAGTTTGTGGGTGTCGGCGAAAAAGTCGAGGCACTGCAACCCTTTTATCCCGATCGCATGGCATCCCGGATTCTGGGAATGGGTGATGTGTTGACCTTGGTAGAAAAAGCCCAAGAAGAAATTGATTTAGCAGATGCCGAGAAAATGCAGGAGAAAATCCTGACGGCGAAGTTCGACTTTACCGACTTTCTCAAACAACTGCGCCTATTGAAAAACATGGGTTCGCTGGGAGGAATCATGAAGCTGATTCCAGGGATGAACAAGCTCTCAGACGACCAGCTAAAACATGGAGAAACCCAACTCAAGCGCTGTGAAGCGATGATTAACTCCATGACCCGCCAAGAACGCCAAGACCCCGATTTATTAGCCAGTTCTCCCAGTCGGCGACGACGGATTGCTGCTGGTTCAGGCTACAAAGAACCAGACGTGAGTAAACTCGTAGCTGACTTTCAAAAAATGCGATCGCTCATGCAACAAATGGGTCAAGGTGGCGGCTTACCTGGAATGCCAGGAATGTTCGGTGGCGGTATGGGCAGCCCCTTTGGAGGTGGAGGCAATCCTGCCGCAGCCCCCGGATGGCGAGGTTACAATGCCGGCGCCCCAGCCGCGAAAAAGAAAAAGAAAGATAAAAAGAAAAAAGGATTCGGTAATCTTTAAATTATTGGGCATGGGGCATGGGGCATGGGGCATTGGTTCTTGTTAACTCACTAACGACTAATGACCAATGACTAATGACCAATGACCAATGACAAATAGCATCAAACACTAGACGAGTGCTAGAATTAGCATTTCGGCATACCTAACAACAGGAGAATGATTCTTCAACCATGATCAAACTGCGCTTGAAGCGATACGGTAAAAAGCGGGAAGCAAGTTACCGCATTGTCGCCATTAACAGCCTCGCTCGCCGCGATGGTCGTCCCTTAGAAGAGTTGGGATTCTATAACCCCAGAACCGATGAAGTGCGGCTAGATGTTCCCGGCATCGTCAAGCGACTACAACAAGGCGCTCAACCTACTGACACGGTACGTCGCATCCTAGTAAAAGCCAATGTTTTTGAACAGGTCAGTGCCACAGCCGCATCATAATTTCGGAACAAAATCTCCAAAAGCTAGTCCAAATTACGTTGGGCTGGTTAAATTTTTGGTGCAGCCGTTTTTAGAATCTCCAGAGACTTTAAGCGTCGATAGTGAAATTTCCCAAACTTTAAATCGAGTTTGGATTCGCATCGCCTTTGACAGCACAGATAAAGGAAAAGTGTTTGGTCGAGGAGGACGCAATATTCAGGCCATTCGTACAGTAATTGCCGCAGCCGCAGCCGCAGCTGGGCAATCAGTATACCTGGATATCTACGGCAGCACTACTCCAGGTCGGGAGGGTATGTCTTTTGATGAAGACTCAGAAGAGCGATCGCCGCCACCACCAAAAACAAGAGAACCGCGAACAAATGGGCCTAAACCCATTGTTAAACCCCGCATTCGCTAGATTAAAACTAGAGCAAAAGTCTGAGCGGAGATGACCACAACCGCTCAGAATTTTTGTGGAGATGGAAAACTGGCAAAAAGATTTTTTATCTTTTTTGACGCTGTTAAACAATTACATACTGCTGAAAGTAGCTGATAGTAATCTGGAACTGTGATTTTCCCTGTAAGGAGGTGAAACCAGGGAGTGGCTGAAATTCGTTTGGGTGAAAATGAGTCAATTGACTCCGCACTAAGACGCTTTAAAAAGAAAATTCAAAAAGCTGGAATTTTATCCGAAGTCAAACGTCGGGAAAGATACGAAAAACCCAGTTTGCGCCGTAAACGCAAAGCAGAAGTCGCACGTAGGGGCGGCCGTTAATAAGGGACTGACAAATAAAAAATATCTAATTAATTTTTGTGGGTTGGGTATCTTGCCCAGTCTATAGAGTAAGCGACACGCCTAGCCCACAAGTAATAGTAATTTATTTGTCAGAGTTCCCTAAATCAAGGTGATGTCAATTAATTTTGGATTTTAGATTTGCGATCGCGTAGCTGTCCCCGATTATTATCTGCGACAAGCTACGCTTAATTTAGTCAGTATTGTAAAAGTATAAGTATCTTTAAGATTTGTTCCGTCCACAAGGTTGGGTATGTAGCAAACTTTGAGAATCAAGTACTAAAAAAACAATTCCAAAATTCAAGTTGTGGTGAAAGCGCACCCAAAGGTGCGACCAAAATTTAAATATTACTTATGGTAGGTGCTTCAACAATTCAGTTGCCAAATATTTCCAGTGCGATCGCTCTTGCAGGAGATGGAGAAGAAAATCTCAAATTCCTATCTCGCCAAACAGGAGCTAATTTGGTGTTGCGCGGACAGGATTTACTGATTTCTGGTACAGAGAACCAAATTGAACTGGCTACGAAATTAGTGCGATCGCTTGAAGAACTCTGGACAAAAGGCAATACGATTTCCAGTGCCGATATTTTAACAGCTCGTCAAGCCATAGATAGCGATCGGCAAGGCGAACTGCAAGATTTACAACGAGATGTCCTCGCCAGAAGTCGTCGCGGCGAAGAAATCCGCGCCAAAACCTTTCGCCAACGTCAATACATCGACGCAATACGCAAGCGAGACCTCACCTTTGGCATTGGGCCTGCTGGTACAGGTAAGACTTATCTCGCTGTGGTTGTCGCCGTCCAAGCACTCCTAGCCAACCAGTTTGAAAAACTCATTTTAACTCGCCCTGCCGTGGAAGCAGGCGAACGACTCGGCTTTTTACCAGGAGACTTACAGCAGAAAGTCAATCCCTACCTCCGCCCACTTTACGATGCTATTTATGAATTCATCGACCCCGAAAAAGTACCCAATTTAATGGAACGTGGTGTAATTGAAGTTGCACCACTCGCTTATATGCGGGGACGTACTCTCAATAACGCCTTTGTAATTGTGGATGAAGCCCAAAACACTACACCAGGTCAAATGAAAATGGTTTTGACTCGTTTGGGCTTTCGTTCCAAAATGGTGATTACAGGTGACATTACACAAACCGACTTGCCAATCAACCAAGCATCAGGTCTAACAATAGCGTTGCAAATTTTAAAACACGTTGAAGGCATCGCCTTTTGTGAATTTTCTCAAAAAGATGTCGTTCGTCATCCTTTAGTTCAGCGCATTGTCGCCGCTTATGAAAAACATGAGAAATAGGGATTGGAGAAGGCAAAAGGCAAAAGGCAAAAGGCAAAAGGGATAAATTTAAGCTTTTCCCCTT
This sequence comes from Nostoc sp. ATCC 43529, assembly GCA_003326205.1. Classification (GTDB taxonomy): domain Bacteria; phylum Cyanobacteriota; class Cyanobacteriia; order Cyanobacteriales; family Nostocaceae; genus Nostoc. The sequence continues at coordinate 218,378 of LWTK01000094.1, read as the reverse complement.
ACCCCTTTTCCAATCACCAATGCCCTATTTTTATGCCCAATAACAAAGGACAAATAACAAATGACAACAACATTAAAAGAATTTTTAGCAGCTTGTGAAAATCTCGGAACTTTGCGTTTAATTGTTACTAGCAGTGCTGCTGTTTTAGAAGCAAGGGGTAAGTTAGAAAAGCTATTTTATGCAGAATTGCCTAAAGGTAAATACGCAAATATGCACACCGAAGGCTTTGAATTTCATTTGAATATGGACAAAATTACACAGGTAAAATTTGAAACTGGTGAAGCGAAAAGAGGTAATTTTACAACTTATGCCATTCGTTTTTTAGATGAGAAACAAGAGCCAGCTTTAAGCTTATTTTTGCAATGGGGTAAACCAGGAGAATATGAACCAGGACAAGTAGAAGCTTGGCAGACTTTAAAAGAAAAGTATGGGGAAATTTGGCAACCCTTACCCGCAGAAATTTAATTAGACATTTGATGAAATTAATTTTGCCTTATCCGCAACCTTTGTAGAGACGTAGCATTGCTACGTTTCTACGTCTCTACACAGATAGGGGTGGAGGAAATCGAATATCTGCACTGAATTGTTCGACATTGGCACTGCGATAAATCGGTAAAACGTATTCTAAATTTTCGTGGGGGCGGGGAATAATATGATGAGAAAGCACCTCACCACCGTTTACACGCAGCGCCGCCTTTAGCCCTGCCGTTATCGCCACATTCACCTCGCCTACAACCCCACGAATTAAGACGGTAATTCGTCCCAAATCAGTATTTTCATAGCCAACAAGCGTAACACGGGCAGCTTTACACATGGCATCTCCCGCTTCAACTGCTGTGGGAACGCCGTAGACCTCAATCATACCTAGTGCCAATGTCACGTCGCTTCTCTCCGAATTCAAAATTCAAAATTAAATGTAAAATATAAAAGCTTAAAACCCCGATAAAAAATGGCTTTTCTCTTATGCCTTCTTTATCTTGCCTTTTACTGAATAGGCAATATCTCTAAGTGCATTATTATCCCATATATAGGACTACTATTTGATTGCGTGAAAATAAATTACGTAGGATGTGTTAGCGCAAAGAGTACAGCACCATTTGTAACTATTTGGTGCGTTATGGATGTCATCTTAACTAATTTTTTCAAAAATCAAACATGATTTCTATATTAATTTGTAATCAATAAATAATGAATGTTTAATACAAAACTGCTTATGTTTATAATTAGGGGAATTTTGAGTTTTTGCTTGCTTCTGTTATTCCTACTGGGGAGTGGTGAGGCTGTTGCAGGCGAGTTGTCTGAACGCCTAGCTAATTTTCCTCAGTGGGAAAAATTAACTTCCGTGCAACCAGCATCGGGTGATTTAGTTTACCCTGAGTGGATGGCTGGTACTTGGGAGGTAACAAGTACGTTGGTAGATTTGGTTGCACCTTTGGCACCAGATATCGTCACGCCAGGATTTGAAGGTAATCGGCGACAATTAAATCAACCTGTAAGTTTTCTTGTAAGATTTATAAAAGAGCAACCACATATTACTGGGTTTAAAATAGTTCCTTGGATAGATCGCAAATCACCAATTTTAGTAGCAGATAGAGCATTTAATAGTTTGAATTTAGCACGGGCTTCTTTAGGAAATGAAGCTGTGTTAGCAGTTAAAGTAGATCCAGATTCACCTAATCGTCAAATTACATTCTTGCGTAGCAGTCGGCAATTAGTTTCCACTGTTACCGCACGGGCTACAGAAACTACTCCTGATGGCAAGTTCATTACTACAGAGGTATTTCAACAACTATTTAAAGGTAGTTCTCGTCCGTATTTAAATTCTGTAGAATCTACTACGGCTTACCACAAACTTATCGCGGATAATCCAGCAATTGAAGCAGATCAAGTGACTGCTGTTTATCTTTCACCGCAAGATCCAAATTATTTTGCCGCAGCTTCTCGCCCAGTTGCTCTTTATCGCTATCGCCTGGAATTTGTCCCTGCAAAAATGCTTACTACTTCAAAGGACTGATTTCAAATTTTAACTGTTGACTATTTTGTAGTATACTTGTAATCTAAAAGTTCCAAGTCAACGATCGCGCTCTTGGAAGGTGTGCATCATGGCGACATTTCGAGATATTGTCAGTTACTTTCGCGCTGACTGGAAGCTGAGTGTTTTCAGTATTGCAACATCTAGCATTTACGAAGTTATTGATTTAGTTGTACCTTATGGGATTGGGCAGATTTTAAATGTTTTGTCCAATCAACCATTGGATAAGCCACTTGAAAGTGCGATCGCAACTTTTTCTAACATCATTAATTACCCGGTAAATAAGTCTCTATCTTTGGGAGTATTACTGGGTTTAATTTTTGTTGTCACTGTAGTGAGAGCGCCTACACAAGCTTGGTTAACAGTTTGGTTTCACTGGGATATAGCATTCAGATTACGTCGAAAACAAAGCGAAGTAGCGCTTAGCAAAATTCTCACTTTACCACTAGAATTTTATGATGAAAATAATCCAGGACGCATTGCAGGAAGAATAGCTAGAGGTATTAGCAACCATACTTTCTCCTATCCCGAAATTGCCGGACAGTTGATTCCTAAACTGATCCGCGTACTGGGTATTTTTGTGTTTATTTTAGTGATTGAATGGCGGATTGCAGTTTTGTACCTGATTTCATTTGTAATTATCCTCAGCTTTAGTTTGAGGGATTTAAAATGGTTGATTTGGCACGAAACTCTTCTGGATAAATATATGGAAGATACCGAAAGCCGTACTTCCGAATTAATCACTAATATCAAAACTGTGAAAGCATTTGCTACAGAAGCTAGGGAACTAAACCGACAAAAACGGAGATTCGATCGCGAGCTAACAATAGTTAATTATCGCATCCACAAAGGTTATGTGAGGCTGTCTACTTGGCAAAGAAGTGTAATTCAGTTTTGTGTGTTTGCAATTCTGGGCTTGAGTTTAGCAGCAACAGTAGACGGAAGAATTTCTCTCGGTCACTTTATCATGACCTTAACTCTTTCTAGTATGGCTTATGCTGAACTAGAACCTATTAGTACTTTGGCAGAAATGTTTGCCCGTCGTTATTCTTCGATGTTGCGGTTTCACGAATTTCTTCAAGAACCAACTGGATCTGATTCTGTTGGTCTTTTAGAAGAGAATAATCAGGCAGAATCAGCTTATCAATTTAGTGGAAAAGTTGAGTTTTCTCATGTCAGTTTTGGATATAATGTCGATCGCCAAGTTTTGGAAGACATTAACTTGTCGATTGAGCCATATCAAACAGTGGCATTAGTGGGGCGTTCTGGTTCTGGAAAGTCTACTTTAGTGAAATTGCTGTTGCGATATTTTGAACCTCAATCAGGCCAAATTTTCATTGATGGTCAAGATATTCGCACTTTAGATGTAGGTAAATATAGACGAAGATTAGCGATCGTTCATCAAGAAGTAGACGTTTTTAACGGTACCGTATTGGAAAATCTCACCTACGGTAGACCGGATGCCAGTTTGGAGGAGGTTCAAGAAGCTTGTAAAATTGCCAGAGTCGATGAAGTCGTGCAGCACTTACCACAAGGTTATTACACCGTTGTCGGAGAACGAGGCGTTCGGTTATCTGGAGGACAAAGACAACGTTTGGGAATTGCTAGGGCGTTGTTAGTCAAACCAGACGTGCTGGTTTTTGACGAAGCCACATCCAGCTTAGATTATGAGTCAGAACGTTCAATTCAGTTAGCAATGCGATCGATTCAGGGTACTTGCACCACCATTGTCATTGCCCACCGTCTGAGTACAGTACGGGAAGCAGATAAGATTGTAGTTCTAGATCGAGGAAGGATTGTAGAAGTGGGTAGCCACGACGAACTTTTACGTCACGAGGGTATTTATCGCCGCTTGCACTCCCTCCAAGAAACTGGAGAACTTTTAAGTTAGGACAGCATAGCACCTATAAATAAGGGCACAACAATAGTTGTGTCCCTAAAATTTTTTCCAATTATCCTCAAACTTATTCGACTTGCTGAATTTGCATATAAAATCCATGACATTTCTTTAATCTTTCTTCTTTGGGTCTTCGCGTCTTTGCGTGAGACTAATTAATATTTTTACTTAGCAAAGTCCAGCATTTTTTACAATACTATAAATTTTCAGACACCAGTCATAATGTATACAATATGTGATAATGGACTTCAAGCAAAAGTCACTGCATACTAAACTCCCTCTGTTTGAGTGACGCAAAAAGCAAAGCTTACTATTTGCAAGTGCGTAAGTAATATAGATGGAGTTTTTATCATTGCCATTTTCGTCTGGAGATAAAAGCACAAATCACATTTACTAAGTATCTATACAAAAAGTCTGATACATTCTTTAATATTTTGTATTATTTGTGAATACAAACAAAATTACTCCCGGACAAACACTTACTTCTACACAAAAAGCTGGCTTAGATTTAGTTGCCGTTTTGGGTGGCGGACGAGATGTTGTCTTAGCTATTGATTTGACAGAAAGCGTAGGATTGAATGATGAAGGTCGTATTCGCTTACGTCAAATTATTACAGATAGCCTAAAACCCGGAGATACTGTATACGTTATTCCTTTTGCCCAAGATATAGTTTTAAATGAAGTGAAAACGGATGCAAATCCGTTGGGCACACCCATTTATTTTAGTAGTCAAAATCAAGCAAATATTGACAAAATTTTAGCAAAAATTCCTTCATCCGACCAGAGATATTACGGTACAGATATTCAGCAAGCTGAGTTGACTATTTATCAAGGTCTGGCTCAGATTAATCAAAATCGTCTACAAGCAAGTCAAAATATCAAGCCGCAATCTGTGGTTTGGATTAGTGATGCACCCCTATTTACCGAATCCGGAATTACTTCTAATATTTGGATAGAAACGCCTGCTGGTAGTCCTTTTCGGCAAGCAGATTCTCCGGAAAGTCAACAGCGACAAGCTTGGATTAAGAGTTTGCCAATTAATAGGCGATCGCTATCAATTAAAACACAGAATAATCAAGAATATAAACTCACAGTAGTAGACATTGCTCCTACAGTCCAGGAATTTTGCACGCCAGCACCAGGCAATCAAGAAACTTGTTTAGTTACACCTTATTTAGTGAAAAAATTATGGTTGCCTGGATTAATTTCCATATTAACGTTCATCGCGCTTATTTTTGCTGGATTAAAAGTATATCGGTTGCGGAAAAAGTGGGAATTAATAGTCGATTTTGAAGTCACAGCCAAGCCAGAAGACCAAAAATGCAGCTTGCCAAACAATAAAAGAATTGCAATTGGTGAATATGACTCTACTTGTATAGATTCTATTGACTGTCCAGGAGAAGAAGTTAGAGCATATTTGGAGCGCAAAGGTGAGAAACTATATTTAGCACCAACTAATTTAGCACCAATTTATTACAACGACCGAGAAATTACCTCACGTACTCTTATAGAGAAAACTAAGTTTCGCCTCAATTGTCCACACCGCAAACGCGACTACGAAATCATTATTAAACTAAAAAAATAGTAATTACTAGGTGCATACGAATGAGTCAAGCAACTACAAGTGAATTTCAATATCGAGGAATTAATCGCACAATTTGTATCGGCTTAGGCGGTACTGGACGCGATGTGTTAATGAGAATTCGCAGGTTAATTGTTGACCGTTATGGCGATTTAAGCAACCTACCAATTGTCAGTTTTATTCACATTGATACAGATAAAGGCGCAACCCAAGTAACAGGTATTCGTACAGGAAGTACATATCACGGTGTAGACCTCAGCTTTAAAGAGGCAGAAAAAGTCAGTGCTACAATGTCCTCCAATGAAGTTAGTATGTTCATTCAAGGATTGGAGCGACGTTCAGAATATACTCGTCACGGGCCATACGACCATATTGGCAGATGGTTTCCGCCACAATTATTGCGAAATATCAAAGCAGTTGAAGAAGGTGCAAAAGGTATTCGACCTGTAGGTAGACTAGCTTTTTTTCATAATTATCAAAAGATTAAAACAGCAATTGACAGCGCAGAAAAGCGCACCAGAGGACATGATTCTTTATTACTAAAAGCAGGTTTAAAAGTCGAACCTGGACTGAGCATTTTTGTAGTTGGTTCTCTTTGTGGTGGTACTGGTAGCGGTATGTTTTTGGATATTGCTTACAGTCTCAGGCATTTTTATGGCGACCAAAGTGCCAAAATTTTTAGCTATTTAATCATTAGTCCAGAGTTGTATGGCAATGCTCCGAGCATGAGCGCCAATACTTATGCTGCTCTCAAAGAACTAAATTATTATAGTACGCCAGGTACAAAATTTGAAGCTTTTTATGACATTGCAAATTTAACTTTTATCCAAGAACAGCGTCCACCTTTTGACTACACCTATTTAGTATCTAATCAAACTGGAGGGGAATATTCAATTCTTGTTCAAGGCAAGCTATGTAACGTTATTGCTCATAAAATTGCTCTCGATTTTTCCAGTGAATTAGCACCAGCAATTAAAGGCAGTAGAGATAATTTTCTTCAACACATGATTCAATGGGATAAGCACCCACGTCCTAATACCCAGCGTTATTTAACATTTGGATTAGCAGCTATTTATTTTCCCCGCGATACTATAGTGCAAATTGCTTTAAACCGCATTAGCTTAGAACTAGTTAAATTTTGGTTAAATGGTAAAGGTCAAAGCCCAGATCCCGTAAAATTAATTGAGCAATTCTTGATTCAATATCATTGGCATAACGATTTAGAAAGCAAAGATAATTTTACTAGTAAACTTGCAGAATCAGTTCAAGAAAATAATAAAAGTTTTCGTAATACTATCAGTGCTTGGAGAAATAAATTAGAACGCCAAATTTCTGAATGTCAAAAGCGTGAAAACCGCAACGATATTCGCGGACAATTGCCAAGAGAATTTAGAGAACAATTCCGCAAAGTCCAGCCTGGTGAAACTGAAAGTAGTAGGGGAATTTGGCTAACAAGACTGCTACAAATTTCTCCAAATATCACCAAGGAATTAAAAACTGATATTGATGATTATCTCAGCCAATTAGTCACACCAACAGACGCTAATTTCTCGATTAAAAGTACCCGTGACTGGCTAGATGCTTTGCAACATGAATTACACAATTATCAAATAAACCTCCAAGAAAGAATCACTGATAAGGGAGGAATGAAAATTTTAGAAGATTTAGAAAGAAAATGGCGGGACACTGAACAAACAATTGAGGATATCGAACAAAAACCTAGTATTCCGCTACTGAATACTAAAAATAGTCAATTCCAAGATGAAGCTAAAAAATCAGTACAGGAAGCCTGCAAAATTATTCAATATAACTTTGATGTCACAGTTTTTCAAGAAGCATTAAAAATTGTTAATCAGCTACAAAAGCATATTCAAGAAAGAACAACTCAACTTGCAGCATTTAATAGTTTAGTAGAAGATTTACAAAGTTTCTATGAAAAGCAAGATAGAGACTTAAGACAATTGAACTTTGATGAAATGAGCGGTGAAGCAATATTTGATAGTGAGGATATTGATAGCTGCTATCAAACTATTTTACCCACAGATGATTCGCGTCGGCAATTTGTGTTAGTTAGTTCCACAATTACTGAACAAACTGGTAGAGGACAATCTTTGGTAAGTTTTATAGATAGAGAACGCACTACTATAGACCAGTTGCAAAAAGAAATAGATCTTAAAGTTGATAAATTATTCGCTTCTCGAAGTATTAATATTGTCAACTCTGTGATTAAGCGATTTATGCAAAACTACTCGCTAGCAGTGCGTTCAACTCGTTTAACACAAGTGATGCAAGAAGCTGAACCCCTCTTGCGTTTAAATTTGAGCGATCCTTATTTTCGTGAAGACCCGGCTAAAAGTAGTAAGTTAGTAGGTTTTAAAGATACAGATGAGTCAGAAGTACGACAGTTTAAAACTCTATTAACACAAGATATCGGCGTCCAACCGAGTAATTTAAAAGCAACGCAAGCTGAAGATGAAATTTTAATTGTTAATGAGTATGCTGGCTTTCCTCTCAGACTTATTAGTAGTCTGGAAAGAATGAGAAACCCCTATTTGCGGGAACAACATTCAGCTTCTTCTTTTCTACATAATGATTATAATGTTTCTTTTCCTGATATCATTCCGCCTGATGCTAAAAAAATGGAAGAATTGGAGGATATTTTTTATCCTTGTTTAGCATTGGGATTATTAAAAAATAATGGAGAACAGAAACAGTTAGAATTTCAATATTATGACCAATTACGCGATAGTTATAATATTGCTGGTTTAAGTCTAGAGTGGAGTAAAGCTTTAGAGGAACTTGCTAACCACCAGGATATGACTGAAGCTTTACAACAGCTTTTAGAGAATGAAAAGGCTGTTATTACTAGAAAACCTCAAGTGTGGGAAAATACATACTTACCGAAACTCAGGGAGTTTGTTCAAGAAGTAGATAGATTACCAGAAAATCATCCTAATTTTCCTTACAAAGCAGCAGTCATTGGAACTTCTCCAACTACTGATCCCACCGCTAAAGAGGGAATTATTAATCGTTTCCGCAGAAAGATCAATGAAGAATTTAAAAATTATCAAAATCGCAGTATTGCGCCAAGTAATAATACACTAAATCAGCCAGTAATTCCTGGGGAAATTGTAATTGATTCGCCAGTAGATTCTATTGATAATCGCAGCCAAGAACTGGATTATACCGATAACCGAACAAAAAGGCGCTTAGAATTAGAGCGACTGAAACAAGACTTAGCTAATGAATTCATTACTGAAGAAGAATACGATCGCGAAAAACAAAGAATCTTTGCTCAGTACCCTCTATAAGTCTATTTTTTAGTTTGGCGAACACCAAGCTATTTTATATATCTTTACAAATTCATAAATTACTTTCATGCCACCAATACCTTTTGAGTTAATTATTCTCACCCTTTTATTTGTAGTTGTACCATCTATAGCTACCATTTTTTATCGCTTAACTCTCTATCAACATCTTATAAATTTGGAAGAAAAGGTAAGAAGATTAATTAATAGACAGCCATCTGGACAGCAACCCAAAATAATAGACAAATTACAAGAAAGATTTAAAGAGGCTAGTAGCAACTTAGACCAAGTTAATACAGCTGCATTAATAGACCAAGTTTATAGCCAAGAGAAAGTTTGGGGATTTAGCTGCGAACAAATAGATTATTTCTGTCGCATTCTCCCCAATTTACTTTTAGCCTTTGGATTACTTGGCACTTTTCTAGGCATTACGATTAATTTAGGTACACTCAGTCAAACAATCAATCAAACGAATAGTAGCAATGTAAGTGGTTTACTTGCTGAATTAAAAAGACCGTTGGAAGGTATGAGTATTGCTTTTACTACAAGCTTAACGGGACTTTTTTTTAGTACTTTATTAACATTATTTAATTGGTTAAAAAATACTAGTTTTGCTAAATACAAACTTATTAGTTCCCTGGAAGATTACCTAGATAATATTTACCATCCTAAAGTACAAGGTGATACTCGCCTTGATAAAATTGTCAATAGAATGGTATCTCAGCAAGATGAATTTTTAACTAGATTTGGTTCTACAATGCGGCAGGCAATAGAAGAACCGATGAAAAGTGTAGTTAAACAAATTAAGGAAGGTAATGAGGAAGCTCGTCATTTAGCCACGCAAGTTTATGAAAGATTTTATGAAGCTGCTGGTACTATATCTGCGGCTGCTAATGAATTTAAGCACACAATTGATGAACTTAATACAAAATCTCATGTATTTAAACAATCTGCTGAAATATTTGCGAACAGTCAGTTTCCGGAAAAATTATTAGCAGCTACAGCAGATTTGGCTACCACCCAACAAAGGTTTTCACAATCTGCTGCAAGTTTAGCTGAGACAACGAAATTTATTGAAGCAGCAATCGTAGAAGTTCAGCGTTGTAGCCAAGAATTAACTAGTTTAGTGTTAGATGTTAAAAATAGCAATCAAACTTCAATTCAAATTTTAGACTTGCATAAAAATAACCAAAATTCCCTTGGTGAGATTATTCCCCAACTCAAACAAGGTGCTAATAGTTTTTCAAGAGCAATTAACAAACTCGATAAATTAGAGAAAGAAATTGTCAATAAAGCTGAGACTTTTACAAAATTAGTAGAAATTGTCCAAAATTATACACAACAAACTAATTTAGCAATTGAAGCTTTAGGCGATCGCCTAATTTTAAATTTATCACAGCAAATCGGTTCTAACAACCAGCAAGTTAAAACTATTGCCGCCAATATTGAAGATTTTACCAATCATTTAGGCGTAAAATTTGATATGTCTAAATCAGATTTTATCGATGTTATTCAAAATAACAATGAAAATTTTAATACCGAATATAAAAATGTTAGCAGTATGATTATTAAAGGTATTATTCAGCAAAAAGAAACGAATAAACAAGGAATAGAAATGTTAATTTCTAATATTCAACAATTTAATAGAGATGTAAATAATATAAAGTCGGAAATTTCCAAATTGAGGCAGGTCATGGAAAGTGTTGCAGACAAAGCGAAATGATTTAATTTTTATAAATTAACATGATTTGAAAAAATATTAGGTTATATACAGCTTGAAATTATGGCTCGTCGTTCCCGACATAGTGACTACAATGAAGACTTAAATATTTGGCCTGCTTTTACAGATTTAATGTCTAATGCCTTCATGATTTTGCTGTTATTATTGCTACTAGCCAGCACTAAATATACAATATCGCAAATAACTAATCCAGGAACACCGCCAATTTTACTGATTAAAGACGAGAATTCTAGATTCGATCCAGGTAGTGCAGTAATTCCTCAAACAATGTTGGATTATATTACAAATAAACTCGTACCTGATATAGAAAAAACCACAAAAACTTACAATATTAATACAGTTGAAATTATTGGGCATACTGATGAACAACCCATTGGCATTATCAACAGCAATTTAGACAACAGTTTAGAAGTAGCAGCTAGTCAAGGGGGTTCAGTGAGTGTACTTAAGGCTGGTTCTAATGCTGATTTAGGATTGATGCGTTCTCTTGCAGTGGTCAAAGAACTATTAAAAATCCAAAAACAAAATAAAATGCCGGGTGTTCAATTTCGCGCCTATTCAGCAGCACAATTAATATTACCAAATGGAGAATTTGCTCCTATTCCACAAGCAAAGCGCCAGTCAGAACCGAACCGCCGACGCATTGAAATTCGTTTTACGCGCTTGGGTGAAGTGAGAGAAGTAAAATAACCAGAAATCAGGATCGGAAAAAACCGCTACGCTAACAAAATTTAGAGCAGTTTTCAAATAATCAAAAGACGCTGTAGGGGCGCAGTATTGCTGTGCCCCTACGAAAGATGTGCTTCAAATAGATGAGAAAGGCTGTAAAATAAATAACTAATTAAATTTGGCAAGACTTTGCTTCCCTTTGTATTTACTTTGCTAGCTGGAGGATTTAGAAACGTTAAAATGTAACACAAAATTCTACTAAGATTTACTTTTTTGTGCTTCTTTTTGTGCTGTCTCACTATACTTTTTATATAGTTGAGTCCGAATCTTAGCTTCTTGATAACGGTTGTGGTTTTTTGGCACCGTACTCATTAAATCTGAAGCCCGTTGCCATCTAGCAGCTATCTCTAACCACTCAGTTGAAGTTGTGGCTACTTTACCAGATGCAGAAGCTTGGTTAGCAATTCGCACAGCCGTTCCAAATGGATCGTCAGGTGATTCAGAAACAGTATTATTAGGAGTAATGAGTGGTAATCGAATTTGATTTTCTTTAGTGGTTTGTGTTGTTAAAGATTTGGAAGTATCTGGTTGTATCAGGTTTTTGATTTTATTACCTAACTTGGCATATACAACCCAACCAAGTAACAACAAAGAACAGATACTAACGGCTGCTAATATCTTTGTTTTGCTTTTATTTTTGTGTTTTTCTCTGTTAACTAGTACCAAAGAGCGAGAAACTGGAGTTCTAGCAAAACTTGGTTTTCCTAGTTCCGCTTGGGCTTGGGTGAAATCATTAATTAATTGCTTTACGATATTGGGCTGAGTTAATGTAATTTCCTGCGACCACAGTAATTGATTCTCGCGATCGCTCGATATTTCCTTTAACCAAAGTAATTGCTGTTCCCGAACTATTCTACTATTGATATTGACTCGGCGAATATTACGCGGTGCAATGGACTCCAGAATTTCCTGGATTTGTTCGACCAGGGGAGATTGCTCAAGTTGCTCTATGTTAGCCGCTTCACATAAAAGTTGTAAAACACCATCGGAAAAAATGGCTCTGGTTCTAACGCCTGATTTAGCCAGCTTTTCGTTCAATAGCTGAATAATCGCTGCAACGCTACCTTGGTGAGCTTGCCAAGCTATATCGTTTATTCGGTCTATCATCTGGGGTTTAGTGATAGCTCTTGCACCCTGAGTTATTGACGGATTCATTAATTTAGGAACTCTTTTCTACTGACCTTTACCTTGTCTTCGATTTTACGAGTAAAAATATTAGTTGCCAAATAAAATCACAAAATAAAGCCTCCTTTTGAGTTTTGGCAAGGAGACTGTATCACCATTAGTGGGAGAAATCTAACTCTGTAACAAAATGTATTATATTTTCTAATGTCTAGACTACAGTTAGGCGAGACAAAACAGGAATCTGTTGCAATATCTCCCATCTGGTAGAGGCGGGTTGACAGATAATATTATAGTGTCTGGTATTCATTTGTAGAGACGTTGCATTGCAACGTCTCTTATGCACAATTGTTTTCATGCTGACGAGTATCGGCTGCGTCAAGTCCTCCCTTATTCATGAGGGAAAATTTTATCTCCCGTTTTGGGATCGAATACAAATAATTCATTTAAATCTAGTTCGAGAGAAAGGCGATCGCCTGGACGTGGACGCACATCTCCACTCGTCTGAATATTTAATACTGTCATCGAACTAGGTAAACCCGCACGAATCAAAGTTTCCCTTCCCAAAGGTTCCACCACTTTCACCTCAACCTGTAAGAGTGCTGAGTTCTCAGTGTTGAATTCTGAATCAGTGTTGATTTTGAGGTGTTCCGGCCTAATCCCCAAATTCAAACCTTGTCCTTGACGCAACTTTAATCTTTCCTCCACAACTGTTGGAATCGGAAATAATTGTCCACTCACATCAAAACTATGATTTTGATAGATTGCAGGCAAAATATTCATCGGCGGACTACCTAAAAAAGTTGCCACCATTTGATTAGCTGGACGGGCATAAATAGTTTGGGGATCGCCAATTTGTTGAATGCGGCCGCGATTTAGCACCACAATTTTATCAGCCAAAGTCATTGCTTCGACTTGATCGTGGGTAACGTAGATTGTGGTGATGCCTAATTCTTGATGTAGTTGTTTTAACTCTGCTCTCGTATCATCTCGTAACTGAGCATCTAAATTAGACAAAGGTTCATCAAGTAAAAACACCTGTGGTTCGCGGGCGATCGCCCTTCCTAAAGCTACCCTTTGTTGCTGTCCTCCAGAAAGTTGTTTGGGTTTACGATCTAGGAGATTGTCTAAAGAAAGCGATCGCGCTACATTCACGACTCTATCTTGAATAATCTTCGAGTCAACCTTCCGCATTTGCAACCCAAAAGCAATGTTTTGGGCTACCGTCATGTGAGGATAAAGAGCGTAGTTTTGGAACACCATCGCCACATCCCGCTGTCTGGCTGGGATATTATTTACCAAGCGATCGCCAATAAAGAGTTTGCCAGAAGTCGCGTTTTCTAAACCAGCGATCGTTCGTAAAATTGTAGACTTCCCACAACCAGATGGGCCGACTAAAACCCAAAATTCTCCATCGGGAATTTCAAAGGTAATGTCCTCGATAGCAGTGACATTATTAAATCTACGCTTAATGTCTTCTAAACGAACGTTTGCCATTATCAGATTACAGTTAATAGTTAGGAGTTAGGAGTTAGGAGTTTTAAGTTTTGAGTTTTGAGTTTTGAGTTTTAAATTTAAAATCAAAATCTCTTCAACTCATAACTATTGTAAAGACGCGTAGACGCTCGAAGAGCGTCTTCTCGTAAGAGTATAATCGCGTCTCTACTCATAACTGTGTCCAAGCAGGATGAGATAATAAAGAAGCAAAAACTCGCACTCCCCGCAGTTGATTAGAGAGGGGTAAATGACCTTTAGGGGCGCTTAAATCCCACGTAAATTCGTGGGGATAGCGAGTCCAATTATTACCTTGTTTCCAGCCAATTTTCGGCCAGAAATTCTCCCAGTTTTTACCCAAACTCAACCAAATTTCTCGCTGTACTGAAAAGCCAAATTTCCCCTCGGAGTGAATTAGCCATAGATTGTTAATAGTTTGTAAGTCAACGGCGGGGGAATTTTCTACCTCAGTAAAATACAACCATTTGCGTTGTACAGCCGTTGGCCCTGAGAGTTCACACATTTTTTCGATGGTCATGCGATCGGCAGCTTGGAAGTCTTGCTGTGCGAGTAGCTGTTGCAAAGGATTGTAATTAATCCCGCACTCTGATTTTAGAGGTACAATTCCCTCAGGAAAACAAGAGAGCAGAAATTCTTTGGCTTGGGGTGCATCAGACTTGCAAAGGACTTGGTATGCTTTGCCATCAATCCAAGTCGGCGGATTATCGCGTCGTTTGAGTAAAAATTCCATTAACACATCTAATCCCCCATCGCCCAACTGTGCTAGCTGTGAGATCGTTTGTTGTTGAACTTGAATAGACCCAGCGATTAATGGTTGTCGGAGGGAGTCGATGTCAGTAGCAGGGCCTGATAAAATCATTGGGTCTGTCATGCCATTACTCGTATTAGCTCTAGCGTGAAAAAGCGGTCAGCTATCGAGGATTCTCTTAGGTGAAGCACTGATAGCGAAAAGTAGTTTACTATTTTTGATCGTACAAAATTGCGATCGCTTCACCAATCCCACACTCGATCCGCAAATAATGTACAAGGGAATAGGGGGAAAATCTGCGCTTCAGGTGGGCAGTGTGGGAGGTGTGGGAGGTGTGGGAGGATGGTGAAGAAATCTTTCCCCCCTCTCTCCCCACACTCCCCACATCTCCTGCTTGCCCCATACCCAATCCCCAACACCAATTTTCTAGGAGTGTTAAAGTATGTACGAAAAGATTACCCCCCCTACAACTGGAGCAAAAATCACCTTCAAAAATGGTGAACCAGTGGTACCAGACAATCCAATTATCCCTTTTATTCGGGGCGACGGTACGGGGATAGACATCTGGCCTGCTACCCAAAAAGTGCTAGATGCTGCGGTGGCTAAAGCATACAAAGGTCAGCGTCAAATTAGTTGGTTCAAAGTTTACGCTGGGGATGAAGCTTGCGATTTATACGGTACTTATCAGTATTTACCCCAAGACACTCTAACAGCAATTGAAGAATATGGTGTAGCCATTAAAGGGCCTTTAACTACCCCAGTTGGTGGTGGAATTCGTTCTTTGAATGTGGCATTGCGGCAAATTTTTGACTTGTATGCCTGCGTGCGTCCTTGCCGCTACTACGCAGGGACGCCCTCACCCCACAAAAATCCAGAAAAACTGGATGTAATTGTTTATCGAGAGAATACGGAAGATATATATTTAGGTATTGAGTGGCGACAAGGCAGTGAAATTGGCGATCGCTTAATCAAAATTCTCAACGAAGAACTCATCCCCGCCACCCCAGAACATGGCAAAAAACAAATTCCCCTCGATGCTGGTATTGGTATTAAACCCATCAGTAAAACTGGTTCCCAACGCCTAGTCAGACGTGCCATCAAACACGCCTTGCAATTGCCCAAACACAAGCAACAAGTGACTTTGGTGCATAAAGGCAACATCATGAAATACACCGAAGGCGCTTTCCGCGATTGGGGTTATGAATTAGCAACCACCGAGTTTCGCCAAGAAACTGTCACCGAACGGGAATCTTGGATTTTGAGCAACAAAGAAAAAAATCCCAATATTTCCTTAGAAGAAAATGCCCGCCAAATCGATCCGGGGTTTGATGCTCTTACCGATGAGAAGAAAGCGCAAATTGTCAAGGAAGTTGAAACAGTTCTTAACTCAATTTGGGCAACTCATGGCGATGGCAAATGGAAAGATAAAATTTTGGTGAACGACCGGATTGCTGACAGTATTTTTCAACAAATCCAAACCAGACCAGATGAGTATTCGATTCTGGCGACGATGAACTTGAACGGCGATTACTTGTCTGATGCTGCGGCGGCAATTGTCGGTGGATTAGGAATGGGACCAGGGGCAAACATTGGCGATAGCAGTGCCATATTTGAAGCCACCCACGGCACCGCACCCAAACACGCAGGGTTAGATAAGATTAACCCTGGTTCAGTGATTTTGTCTGGTGTGATGATGCTGGAATATCTCGGTTGGCAAGAAGCCGCAGACCTAATTAAGAAAGGTTTAGGAGATGCGATCGCCAACTCTCAAGTCACCTATGATTTAGCACGATTGCTAGAACCGCCAGTTGAACCCTTAAAATGTTCTGAATTTGCCGATGCCATAATTCAGCATTTTGATTAATTATTAATGGGGCATGGGGCATGGGGCATGGAGTATGGGGCATTGGGCATGGAAAACCGATAAGGGAGATTTAAAACTGAAAGTTTTGAGCTTCAGAGGCTCAAAGTTGGAGTTCAGAGGTTCAACGTTCGAGTTCAAAACCTCAAAGCTCAAACTTATTTCCCAATGCCCCATGCCCCATGCCCAATGCCCAATGCCCTTATCCCCATTCCTTAATTTTTTGCAACCAGAATCTAAGAAAATAAAAACGACCAAGTAATTGACATGGATTCGCTGCAAAAACGTATATGACTATTAATCGACGTTATTTCTTGTTTTTAGTCACAGCAGGTGCAGGTGCTTTGGCGTTAGACGCTTGTGCATTGGCAGAAAATTCTCCTCAAGAAAACACTCCAACTCCCGACACAACACCAAACACAACAGGGGCTATCCAACTACCACCATTACCTTACGCTTACGAAGCCCTGGAACCACACATCGATGCCAAAACAATGCAGTTTCATCACGATAAACACCATGCAACTTATGTGAAAAACCTGAATGCGGCATTAGAAAAACATCCAGAACTCAAAAGTAAAAGTGTCGAACAACTTTTGCAAAGACTTAACACAGTACCACAAGATATTCGCAAAACAGTACAAAACAATGGTGGTGGCCATGTGAACCATTCGATGTTCTGGCAAATTATGAAGCCCAAAGGTGGTGGAGAACCAACAGGAGATATAGCTTCGGCTATTAACCAAAACTTTGGTAGTTTTGCAGCCTTCAAAAAACAGTTCAACGAAGCTGGTGCTGGTCGTTTTGGTAGTGGTTGGGTTTGGCTAGTGCGTAACAAAAATGGCAAATTACAAGTTACCTCTACACCTAATCAAGATAGTCCCTTCAGCCAAGGTCAATATCCTATCCTCGGAAATGACGTATGGGAACACGCATATTATCTCAACTATCAAAACCGCCGCGCTGATTACCTAGAGGCATGGTGGAACGTTGTTAATTGGGATGAAATTAACAAGCGGTTTGCAGACGCTAAAAAATTTAAATTTGCTTAGATAGGGGTGGTGGGGAGAAATAATAATGATTTTATCTCTCCCCTTCTCGACTGACAACTCAAAAGTATAAAAAACATACGTACTAAGACTTCAAATGGATATGTATCTTCCCTAGTAGCTTTTTAAACGAGTTGAGGGATGCGATTGATAATTCTTGAAATTATGCTTAATCCAGTGAGAAATACTCATTGCCAATGACCTAAATGAATTTTCTTCCCGAATTTCCTATTATTTTTGTTACTAAAGCAGATTATGAGCTTTCTAGTAACGAGATGATGGGCAGCAAGTATAAATTTTGGTTTCAGCACGAACAACTTGGTTGCTGCCTATATAAGCAAGCGCGACAAAATTTAGGAGAAGATTGGGCAGAAAAAGTAGCATCAGAGTTGTCTGACCTTCTAGGATTACCCCACGCCACTTATCATTTAGCAGAAACTTGGGAAGGTAATCGGGGTGTAGTTTCACCAAACTTTTTACCACCAGGGGGGACACTAGTTCATGGCAACGAAATTCTCACACCAATTGTGCCAAACTACCCTACTTCTGCCACCTACCGCGCATCACAACATACAATAGATATCGTACTGCAAGTAATAGAAGCAAATCGCGTAGCCTTGCCAATAGCTTGGACACCACTGAGCGGTATCCAAACAGCAGTAGAAGTATTTGTTGGCTACCTTCTGTTAGATGCCTGGATTGGCAACGGAGATCGTCACCATGAAAACTGGGCTTTTGTACGAAATAAGGTGGGATCTACAGAAACCATACATTTAGCACCCACCTATGACCATGCCTCCTGTCTTGGGCGCGATCTGCCTGACGAACAAAGACACAAACGCTCAATCGAGGCATATGCAAATAAATGTTATTCTGCTTTTTATAACAGTGTTGAAGACAAAAAGCCCTTTAAAACTTTTGATGCATTTCACCGAGTTGCTTTCCGTTACCCCCAAGCTACCCATATCTGGTTGGCTCGTCTTGAATGCATCTCCAAGGCGAATACGCTAGAGATTTTTAGTCGGATTCACAGATCGCGTATCTCAACTGTTGCTATAGAGTTTGCACAGAAGATTCTGGAATTCAACCAAAAGAGGCTACTTGATTTAAGGAAATCACTCCAGTGAAGACACCTCAAACACTATTTTTAGCTTGGCAAGATCCTAACAGCCGCTCTTGGTTTCCCATTGGTCGGTTAACATTCGACGGCGTAAAATACAAGTTTGTTTACACCCAAGGTGTAAAAGACGCACAACAGACGTGTAGTTTTTCACCTTTATCTTCATTTCCAAACTTAGAAGAAGTCTATACATCAACTCACTTATTTCCAGTCTTTTCTAATCGGCTGATGTCCCGTTCCCGCCCTGATTATGCCAATTTTCTGCAATGGCTGAATATTTCAGATGGTGAAGACGATCCATTGGCAGTTTTAGCCCGTAGCGGTGGAAAACGGGAAACAGACAGTCTCACCGTCTTTCCATCCCCAGAGCCAGATTCATCAGGGCAGTATCAGCTATACTTTTTCGCTCATGGGCTGAGATATCTGCCTGAATCTGCAATTGAGCGAATTAATCGCTTGGAGGCAACAGAGAAATTATGGTTAGCTCACGAATTTCAAAACCCTTACGATTCCCAGGCATTAACTCTCCATACTGAGAATCATTATATTGTAGGGTATTGCCCACGCTACTTAAGGAGTGAAGTTTTTGAGCTTCTTTGGAAAGACCCTACTTCAGTAGACCTGTGTGTAGAGCGTGTAAATTTACCGCCCACACCTCTACAGTTCCGTTTATTGTGTAGGATAACTGCTTTATGCAAAACCGATTTTCGCCCCTTTTCTAGTCTAGAGTATCAGCCACTTATCGAAGAAGATATAGCTACAGGATCAGTCTTTTCGCCGTACTAAATCATCTGGCTCAGTACAAATAATTACTCTTGCGAGTGGATACTAACGCTTTAGGCAATTTGATAAGTAGAAGGACTCAATTAAACTAAAGTTCGTAGTATGGACTTTAGTCCTTAAAACGTCTGTTAGGAGCGATAAATCGCTTACTACGAACAAAGCTCCAATCTTACATTTAATTATGTTTACCTACTTAGTACTCAAAGAGGCTTTTGAGTAGGTATACCTGTAGCACGGGGAAACTGAACTGGTGTAGTCCCTACCTTACGCAAATACACACAGTGGCGAATGCTTTCACTCAAAGGCGTTGTAAATTTTTCGATCGCTTCAATAACACCACCCAATTGCTTAACAGCATTTTGCAAAGCTGTTGTTTCATCCTCTGTCCAATTACCACGATAAATTATGGCTAAACCTTTCTGTTTGAGCAATGGTAGTGTATACTCTGCACAAACAGAAGCTGTCCCCACAGCACGGATTAAGGCAACATCATAAGCTTGTCGGTGTTCGGGTTGCTGACCAATTTCTTCAGCCCTGCCGACGAGAGTTTTAGCATTTGTTAGGGCAAGTTCAGTTAAGGTTTGTTCGATAAAAGTAATTTTTTTGCGGGTTGAATCCATGAGAGTAATTGTGCAATTGGGTGCAGCAATTTTCACTGGAATACCCGGAAAACCTGCACCCGTACCAATATCAATTACAGATACACTCTCTTGGAGAGACGAAATAAATTCTCCCTTTGGCGCAATTCCTCGTAGTGAGTCCCAAAGATGTTTTTCCCAAAATTCTTGGGGGTCAGTGATGCGAGTTAAATTTAATTGGCGGTTACCTTCTAGAATTAACTCATAAAGTTTCTGAAATTGCGTCTGTTGTTGGACGCTTGGTTGCCAATTGAGAGTTTGTTGCCAAATTTCTGCCATTTCAGGCAATGAGTTGGTCATTAGTTATTAGTCATTAGTCATTAGTCATTAGTTATGGGGAATTGGGTATGGGGCATTGGTTATTTCTCCCTCTGCTTCCCCTGCTCCCCCATCTCACTACTCCCTAACTCACACAGCAGGCAGGGGTTCTTTAACTTTGGCTTCTAGTGTTTTTGGGTCAACTGATTGTAGTTCACCGTGGTTGAGTGTCCAGCAACGATCTGCGATCGCTAATAGATCTCCAGCATCGTGTGTCACTACCAACAGCGTCCAATCTTGTTTGAGTTTTGCTAATAAATTTACCAGCTGTCGCCGCATTGACCAATCTAAACCAGCAGTTGGTTCATCCAATAACAGTACATTTGGCTGACGAATTAATTGCACTGCCAAAGCTAAACGCCGCTGCTGACCACCACTCAAAGCATGGGGGGCAGTGGAGAGCGATAAATGTTCTAATCCCACCTCACTCAGGGCGTGTCTAACTCGATCTGACCCTAATTCGGGATGTCCTAAACGCAATTCTTCTAAAATCGTACTCCCGCAAAAATGTCGCTCTGGAAACTGAAACACCAATCCAGCTAATTGTTGCAGCTGTTCGGGAATTAGTTCTTGTTCGCGCCAATAGAGTCCGCCAGAGGTGGGTTCAGCTAGCCCAGATAAAATTTCTAGTAAAGTACTTTTACCTGAACCACTTGGGCCAATAATCAGACCTAGCTGCTGGGGTGCTAATTCTAAGTCGATGGATTTGAGAATCGCTGTTGGGCACGCTGTGGGGTGATAAATTAGATTTCGGAGATAGAGCATTTGTTAAGATTACCAAAAAGTCAGCGAATTACTGATTAACTACACCAAGAGCAGCTGGAAAATTCAGCAAAAAAAATTCATAAAATATTACTTGCTTTAACACCCTAATCTAACAGCAAGAATTATCCACCTTTTCTCCATTGTGGCAGACTTACCCTTAAACAATGGCTACAACATGCCTGGGAACATGAAAAAATTACCCAAGTCAACCTTGATAGAAAATTTTGCCTCAAGCAGACACAAGTTCAAATTAACCATTTTTTGCATTCTAAGTAACACATACAACTATTTCAACTGCAATTATTCTGAGGGTTAAAATGGCTAAAAGGTTTTCCTGTTCTCAATCGGTCGTGTTTGCTAGGTTCTCTAAATTTGCTCAGTTGGGTTTTGGGGCAGCGATCGCACTTAATCTTTCCATAAATCCCTCCCTAGCTGGCGATCCCTTTCGGACTGAGAAACCTCATCCAATTGGCGACCAAACTCAAGCAGCTTTTGAAGCAATTTTCCAACAGGGTAATTATCCAGCAGCAGAACGTTACCTCCAACAAGCACTAGCCAAGGAGCCAAATGAACCTCTAGCTTATGCGATGAAGGCGTCTTTAGCATACGGAAATAAGGATTGGGCTAAACTCAACACTTACAGTCAGAAAACCTTGGAAAGCGCACAAAAGTTGATTTCTACCGATCCATTGCGTGGAAATTTATACACTGCTGTTGGTCATTTTTTAGAGGGTTCTGTAATTCTCATCCGTGAAGGTACAGTCAACGGCGTACCAGAAGCTTTTGGTCGGTTGCGGCAAGTTTATCAATATTTGGACAAAGCTGAAGCGATTTCTGCCAACGATCCAGAATTAAATTTAATCAAGGGTTATATGGATTTGTTGTTGGCGGTTAATTTACCTTTTGCTAGTCCAGATCAAGCAATTGGGCGCTTACAAGAAAATGCTGCTCCTCAGTATCTCGTGCATCGGGGTATTGCTCTTGCCTATCGCGATTTAAAACGGTATCCTCAGGCGCTAGAGTCTGTTGACCGTGCCATTGCAAGCGGAGGCGAAAATCCAGAAATTTACTATCTCAAAGCCCAAATTCTCAGACGACTGGGGGAAAAGGAAAAAAGTCAGCAATTTATTAAGGAAGCGATCGCTAATTTTGACAAAGCATTGACTAAAAAATCCCAACTCCCAAGTAGTTTAGTCAAACAAATCGAAAGCGAACGTAAAAATGCTCTTAGCCTAAATAATTCAAAGTAATTGGGCATGGGGCATGGGGTAGGGGAAATGGGGGAGGGGATGCAAGGAGGCACAGACAAGGGGACAAGGACACAAGGGAAGAGGATGGGGAGAAAACTTACAATAAATCTTTCCCCTTGTCCTTTCCCAATGCCCAATGCCCCATGCCCCATGCCCTACTCTGATATGCTTGTCTTCAGTAAAAAAAATTGGAATATTTAACTAAAATGCAAATTCAATTCCGCGAATTTAATCCTTTTGATGTCTGGATTTGGCTAAAATTCAGCACAATTCCTTCTGAACGGGAAAAACAGTATGTAGAAGAAGCTTTTGATTCCTGGTTTTATCTCGGTAAATTAGGTGCATTTAACGCAGAGAATCTCCAGGTGCAGGAAACCGGACTCGATATCAGCTACATGACTTATGATTCCCAAGGGTATGACAAAAGCTTACTAGCTTTGATGCATAATATGGGTGAGTTTGAATATGAAGGACAGTGGGCGCGTTGTTGGTTTGACTTGGGAACTAGTGATGCGATCGCCATTGATATTTTAATCAACGCCCTCACACAACTAAGTGAGGAATATGTCACCATTGAAGATTTGTACATCGGCGGCGAAAACGAAGATTGGCCTGTTGAAGATAGCGAAAGCCGCCCTTATTCTATTTACGATAATTAATTACAACAATGAATAAAGCTGGCCAAATTCGAGTATTAGCTTTAGGACTAATTCGAGATGGCGAACGGATTTTCGTTTCTGAAGGCTACGACCCTGCAAAGCAAGAAACATTTTATCGGGCTTTGGGTGGTGGAGTTGATTTTGGTGAAACTACCCGTGATGCTCTACAACGGGAGTTTCAAGAAGAAATTCAAGCAGAATTAACTAATATTCACTATCTAGGCTGTATAGAAAATTTGTTTATCTTCAACGGTAGACAAGGACATGAAATTATTCAACTTTATCAATGTGATTTTGCCGATCCTAAGTTTTATAGCTTAGAAAGTTTAGTTTTCTCTGAGTCAGGTAAACATAAACATCGGGCATTATGGATAGAAATTTATCGCTTTAAATCTGGACAATTAAGATTAGTGCCAGAGGTTTTTTTTGAATATTTATAGACTTAGTTAGCCCAAGTTGTCAGAGATTAATTTAATTATGCATTGTTGAAAGATATAATGCGATCGCTTCACGCTAATCATATTTATTATTTTTATATTCAATCACTTTGACCGCCCTTCAGAAATACGCTTAAAGGAACTTGTAGTAATAACTGATTATCTTTAATACCAGGGCTGATTTGCAAATAAAATTTATGCTAGTTAAACTACCGTCACCTGTATACATAGTCCTATTAGGATTAGCTATAACTCAAACCCTTGGATGCACAAATCGTAATCATAATTCCGCGATCGCTCAAAGTTCGCCAAAGCCAACTTACCAAGAAATCGTACAAGCTGGGGAAGTTCGGGCTTTACCAGGCAAATTAGATACAATACCCGTCTTTAACAGCAATAGCCCAGAATGGATTAAAACTGAGGGTATTTTACTTTCTACCTTTCCTTCAAACGGCAGAAAAGTTCCAGCCGCCCACCTCAATTTCCCTTTCAAAGGACGTTTTGACTTATTCGCCCACCACTACACCCACACTCCCAAGGATTTACAAACGTTATACCTGGGTGTAATTGTGCATAACCCTGGTAAAAAGCCTGTAACACTAGATGTATTGCAAGCCGCGAGTTATTTAATGCAGGATGCGCCCTTTGTGACCTTACCTCCTTACATTGAAAATAACGATGGTAAGGCTTATTCAGGCCCAGGTGCCCGCGCTGTTGCTGATGTACTCCGGGGCGTTCGCCAAGCAGATTTTCCTGCCCAACTGGTAATTCCTCCAGGGCAAAGCCGGATGTTGCTAAATCATCCCATTCCTGTAAGAAATCTAGAAAAACCAGTCAACGGTCGGTCTAGTTTTATGCGACTGCGTAGTAGCGATTCAGTTTATGCAGCAAGTTTAGCTATGTTTGCCAAGAAAAATTCTGATGGTAGCGATCGTCAACCCACTCTCAAGGAATGGCAAGCTTTACTAGATACAGGTAACTTTGCTGGGCCGCGAGATAAAAAACCGACTCCTCCAGATGCTACTAGTGGCGCACTGATTTATGGGCGTGTAGCTGGTGTTTCCCAAGGTTCCCAATGGCAAGCAAAACTTGTGGATAATCCCCAAGCCACACAGCTAACTATTCCCCAGCGTGGTAAAGCTATTTCTTATCCTATAGTTACACTGCGGGGTGGTCGATTGGGCACCGAACAAATCCAAACAGCCAAGATGCTGGTACGCTATCCAGATACAGCATACGAAGCACACGGTAATTACGCAGTGGAATACAAGCTTACTTTACCGTTAAGCAATAACACCGCCCAAAATCAGACCATCGTTGTTACTTTAGAAACACCTTTAAAGGAAGATAAATTATCCCAAGGAGGTCTACGTTTCCGCAAACCATCCCTAGATTTTCCTTTCTTCCGTGGTACAGTGCGGGTACGTTATTTCGATGACCAAGGTCAACAAAAAATCCGCTACGTGCATTTATGGCACAGAACTGGGCAGGTATTAGAACCATTAGTGCAACTTACACTCCCACCCTCTACTAAACGGATAGTAAACGTAGATGTAATTTATCCGCCTGATTCAACGCCACCCCATGTGTTGAGTGTAAAAACTTTGTAAGATCGCTCTCGGTAAAATATTACAAGCGATCGCAAACGATAGTTAGACACTAAAAGTGGGATGTCTGGCGACAAAAAGCGTAGCTCTCTACGGATTTTCTACATTTAATTAATTCGCGCCTGCAACCAAGCTTGTAAATCAGCCACACTCGTAAAATCCAGCAATGCTTCGCCCAATGCTTCCAACATTGGTAATGGCAAACCTGCAACCAAAGAACGCACCTCTTGGGGAATTTCCCCCAACCGCTTTGTCAACAGTCGAATAATAATGTTAGCCGTCGCTTCTCGTCCTTCTTCTTTAATTTCTCGATAAACTCTTGTTTCTTTCAGTGTGATGTCTAACATCGACTCCACCTCCCTTCGACTCAGTTGCTCAAACCGATACGTCATGATGGTTGTGATGATTTCAATTATCGCACGACTTACTGGTGAAGAGGTTTCTTGACGAGTTCTGGCTAATAAATATAATTCAAATAATAAAGTAGGAGATTGTTGGAATAATTTATAAAAAATTGAATCTCGACGCATGAAGAATTGGCATGTAAATATATCTCAAATGATGCGTAGGCTAGGCCTACGCTCAAAATTACTTACCGCCGTAATAAAAGGCAATTTCTTTTTCTTTCAAAGGTGCGAAATCAGCGTCTGTAAGCAACTGGTCGAGTTCGGCTTGGGGAATGTGTTTGGCGCCGATGCGGACAATGCGCGATCGCATGGTATTAGATACGCCACTGCGCTGTCTATTGCCCTCTAGCCCCATGACTTTGCGATAAAGTTCTAATTTGGCAGGCGGAATTGGAGAACCATCAAAATCGATTCCGCGTGCGATCGCTTCATCAACAGCATCGGCACCTGTATTGGTTTGATTACCTGGGTTAGTTTCAGTAGTCATGGTGTTCGCTCTTGTTCGCTACGGGTAAATTTTACCAGTATTGCTGACACCAATGCTGCTGACGAGACATTTATCCATTATTTAATTGCGAGTTTCCCGCGTCACCAAACCACCAACAAACGCACCTAAAATTGTACCTGTCCATAATCCTGTTGTACTACCTTGCCACATTCCTCCTAGCGTCGCCCCAGTGTTGCATATTACTTTTAAACCCCAATATTGGTTTTGACACTTCTGGTTATGCAGCATGGTGGTAATTTGTGCGCTACTATAAGCACCAAAAAAACCTGACGATAATGCTAAAAATGTGCAAATTAAAATTTTATTTTTAGTCATTTGGATAAGGTATTAGGCATCAGCTTTTGCCAATTATCAATAAAGTTAAAATTTTTAATTAGCTTCTTATTATTTTTAACTACTATAGCAGTCCTAAATCATTTATTAAGATTATATATCTCTTTCTTGTTTCTTACCTTTGCGTCCTTAGCGTTCTTAACGGTAGCCTGCGGCAAGCCGCTCCGCGTCTACGTTTCCTTATCCATCTTTTTCACGACTCATTTAGGATTGCTATAACTGCAAATTCTCAACAAAATTAAAGTTTATTTGGGTCAATTCCTTGCTGTTGTAATCTCGCTAATAAATTTTCTAGCTGTTCCTCCGGAGTTTGGTATCTATTGCCATTTTCGTCATACCAAAACAGCCATTCTCGTCTTCTTCCTTGATAAGTACCCTCTTCCCGTCCAAGACCTAAACCAATTTCCGGCATCCAGACTTTATCCCCTGACTGTAAAATATATTTCCCTTCAACTAAGCGATAAACTTCCAAACGTTGACGTTTCCTACGTAGCCGCGTTGGTGCATAAATGACATAATACAAAATGCCTAACTCGGCATAATCGATTTTTTTCTGTTCGTATTCACCGTTGTAAGTTTGAGAAATTACTTCTAAAGCTAAAATTGGTGAAATTCCATCTTCTTCCCAAAAAACATAGCTGGAACGTCCATTTTCACCAACAAAACGTTCTACACCCAAACTCAAAAATCCATCGGGGACTATGGCAGGTTTTAATGGTGTATAGTAAATACCCATATTGATACCAAAAAACCAGTCATCCCGGTTTTGCCAAATCGAAGCTAAGATGGCTAATAATAAATTGGGAATTAATATTTGCAGTTCGTTATCCACAGGGGTGTCATCAGAATCCGGCAATTCTGCCGATGAAGGTAGGCATTCCAACGGATTATAGTTATACATAATACCTGGCTGGCTAACAGTTATTAGAACAAGCTCATTTGTACTCCTTCATTTAAGAGTAACTAAGTCTGATATCAGAGACTTTAGCCTATTACTAATTAATAATGATAGATACTCGCCGACGAATCTTTAATATTCGCCGACAAGTTTTTAAACTTCACTTTTGTGCTTTTTCATCATCCTAATTTAAACTTTCGATTAACCTGTATTTCTCATACCAGCAGCAATACCATTAATAGTTAACAATGCTCCTCGCAGTAATTCACCTTTGCTATAACGCGAGTGAATTACTCCAGAAGTAGCAGTAGTATTCATGGACTGGCGTAAACGCTTGAGCAAGGAAACTTGGATAAATCCCAAGGGGACAATTGTGCCATTGCGTAACTGTACAGACCTTTGCAATATGGGATCGCCATCCAAGAGTCGATTGTGATTGGTGATTTTTAATACCAAATCTCTTGTGAGATTAAACTCACTAGCAATTTGCTCAAAAACCTTAATAAAGCGCTCTCGATCTTCAGGCTTTGATAATTCTTGAACGTAGTGCTGCGCCATTTGCATATCTACTTTTGCTAGGGTCATTTCTGCTTTGGAAATCACCATTTTGAAGAAAGGCCACTTAATGTAAAAATAGCGCAGCAATTTTAAGTGTTCTTCTGGTTCTTCGTTCAAGAATTCTTGCAAAGCTGTGCCAACACCATACCAAGAAGGTAGTAAAAAGCGAGTTTGTGTCCAGCTGAATACCCAAGGAATAGCTCGTAAACTGCTTAAGTCTTTTTTGCCAGAGGGACGCCGTGCTGGACGAGAACTAATTTGCAGTTGGCTAATTTCTTCGATTGGAGTTACTTGGTGGAAAAAGTCGATAAAATCAGGTTGCTCGTAAATTAGGGCACGATAATGTTGACGCGATCGCGCTGCTAGTTCTTCCATAATGTCATTCCAAGGTTCGATATCATCAAACCCTGTCCGCAGCAAACTAGCTTGAATCACAGCGGTGGTGATGGTTTCCATGTGGTACAAAGCTAAGTCCAACAAGGAATATTTAGAAGCCAAAACTTCCCCTTGTTCGGTAATCTTAATCCGCCCGTTGATGCTGTGACCCGGTTGAGCCAGAATCGCTTCGTAAGCCGGGCCGCCTCCTCTTCCCACAGAACCGCCGCGTCCGTGGAAAATCCGCAAATTTACGCCATATCCTTCTGCTATTTTTTGCAGCGATTTTTGCGCTTTATGAATTTCCCAATTGCTACTTAAAAAACCAGAGTCTTTGTTGCTGTCAGAATACCCCAGCATCACTTCTTGTAGGTTAGGAGTGGGGGAAGAAGACGCGGAGACTGGGTGACGCAGTGACGCGGTGAATTCTTTCCCCGCGTCCCCATGTCCCCGCGTCCCCGTGTCCTCTTCTTGCCCTGCTGCATAGCCACCAGCTAACAAAGCCCTATACAAAGGAAGTTCAAATAATTCTCGCATGACGCTTCTGGAGCGTTGCAAGTCTTCTACTGTTTCAAATAGAGGAACAACTTGAATGGTGCCTACAGCAATGGCGGGGTCAAAAAGTCTGGCTTCTTTGGCTAAAAGCAATACTTCCAACACATCGCTGACTTGGCGACACATGCTGATAATGTAAGTTTGACAGATGTTAACGCCAAATTCTTGTTGCAGCGATCGCACGACGCGAAAGGTTTCAATCACATCGTTGGTTTTTTCGGAAAATGGCAATTCTGCTGGAATTAATGGACGGCGAGTTTGTAGTTCCGAGGTTAGCCAAGCAACTCTTTCTGTCTCTGAGAGTTCGTCGTAAGGTTGGGGTAGTACTTGCAGGTATTCTAAAATTTCATTCAGGGCATCAGAGTGGCGTGATGATTCTTGACGGATATCTAGCTGTGTCAAGTTAAAGCCAAAAATTTCTACCTGACAGATCAGATCTTCTAGCGCTCTACAACTTAAACCTGTTTCTGTCAAGTTGCGCTCAATTAACCGCAATTCTGCTAAAAACTCGGCTCCAGAACGGTATAAGGGGCTATCTTGATTTTTGGGCGTTTCTCGATTGTATAAGGCTAAATTGCGATCGCGGGTATTTTCTAATCGTTTGAGGACATAAGCTAGTTTGAGCCGATAAGGTTCTTGTCGATAACGCAACGCTAGGGCGTCATATACCTCGCTCAACTGCGATTGATCCAATTCTAAAGATTCCAGCAAGTCTGGTAAGACATCGCTCCAGTGCATCGATACACTCAATAATTCAATCAGTTGTTTCACTGACTGGATATATCTTTCCAGCACCATTTTGCGCTGATAGCAAGCTGTCTGCCAGGTAATTTCTGGTGTGACTGATGGGTTCCCATCTCTATCTGAACCTACCCAAGAACCAAAGGAGCAGAAATTCTTACTCGGCGGCTCTAGCCAAGGAAAGGTGTCATATAGAGTGTATTTGAAGCGTTTATAAAGTTGGGGAATGCCATCAAATAACACTTCTTGAAAGTAATGTAGAGCATAATCGACTTCATCCAGCACCGTGGGTTTGAACTGGTGGAGTTCGTCTGTGCGCCACCACAAACGAATTTCTTCGAGTAATTGTTCGCGGATATCCGCCGCTTCCCAAGGATGTCCCACTCCTGTGCTAATCGGGCTATTTTCCAAAGCGTCGAGTTTTTGCAGAAGTTGTACCACTTGTCGCTGCTTATCGCGGATGGTATGACGCACAATTTCTGTTGGGTGCGCTGTGAAGACTAAGCGTACATCCAACTGGGAAATCAGACGTTGAATTTGCTGGGGTGGAACATTCAGTTTAAATAAATGGGGAAATAAAGCCGCAAAAGTACCTTTTAGTTTGGTTTGGGCTTTTTGGACATAACTCTTTGCCAGCAACTCTGCTGCTAATCCACCAGTAACAGGCGCGTCGTCTTCTCCTTGATTGGATGAATAATTAGCATTTGGCGGCGTTTCTGGCTCTGTTGCTTCTGTTTCGGCCTCATAGCGGCTCAATTGCTGCCGTTGCTCGTATTCCTGCTCTATGATGTTAATCAACTGAAAATACAGAGCAAAAGCACGAGCCGCGCGGATTGCTTCATTGATGTTGAGTTGTTCGATCAACTTGACAGCTGAAGAGGCTTGGTCATTTGTTGTTTGTCCTTCTGGCGAACACAAATCCCGCAATTGCCGCAACAGATCTACCATGTTTTGGCCGCATTCTTGCCTCAGAACTGACTCCCACAATTCTTCCACTACCTGTAGCCGATGACGCAAAAATAATTCCGACACCGGGTATATATCCGCAGTTTGCGATGAAGAGTATAAAAGGGAACTCATATTCTTGATGATTGTAAAGCCAATTACTGTTTACACTTGTAGGTTTTGCACTCGGCGCTCACGATGTTCTTCCTGAGCAGATAATTGTTCGATGTATATTTTCTAAGTTCGTTCAGTTTCGTTATCGTCTGGGAAGTCGAGAATGGGTAAGCGATCGCCTCGAAATAATTCTTCACTAGCTTCCCCCATAGCTTCTAATGCCTTTACTGTAGCTTTTTGTGTAACCAGCAGCAGTACCATAGACGCTGTACCTATTTGCAGGAGGAACGATTGGGGAATGCTAAAGAAATCCAGATTGGATGGGGGGTTATCTGAGGGTTTTTGGTTTGCTGCTGTCATTGCTAATTCTTTGGTTGTGGAAAAATCAGTCAAAAGGAGTCAGAATTCAGGAGTCAGAATTCAGAAGGACTTCACATATCAGGAGAAGGAGTTTAAATTGGATAAGATTTGTTATTGGTTTAGCCTACAAGGAGCGTTAGCTCAATCGGAGGCGTTCAGACTCTAAAAGACAATTTATCAGCTAGTCACATAAAATTATTCTGACTTATAACTCGTGACTTCTGAGTTCTGAATTCTGACTTCTGACTCCTGACTCCTAACTTCTGACTTCTGACTCCTTGCGAGTAAAATAAACGCAAAACTCAACATTAGCCAGACTTGCAACCGTACAAGACTATCTTTGCCGATTTTGCAAGCTACAAAGGTAACAAAATTGTTAAAAAAAAACGTCAAACTGTGATAGACCTATGGTTCTAGTTTACAAGTGCAGGCACTATCCCCAACAATCGCTGACTGTTAAAGTTAATTTCCCATGAAAACAGTATTACCAGATCGCCAGCAATCGTTAGTGCAATGGATCAGTCAAGCAACAGGAATTAACACTTTCGGGGTAAAAATCCGATTACGGGGAAATGACCTTCATATTCTTTGTGAGGGGACAGAATGTCCGCAGCGTTGGCGTACCCTGTCTGATTTGCTGCAAGCACTACAGCAAACAGATTTGGATAGCCTCACAAGCAACGAACAACCCTCAATATACCAAGTATTTGTCTATGGTCGAAGAAAAGGGGAATCGCGCCCTAAATGGTGTCATCGAGTTTATTTGAATCAAATTGACAAGCATGTAGAGCAGGTGGAGCAAGCTTTACTAGCGGACTCGGAAAATTCAAAACAGCCAGGTGGGGCGCTGATTGTCTCTAATGAAAGTTTGGCACGCCAAGGTAACCCAGATGCCATTGCTCGCTACCTGAGCGAAACTTTGAGTACGTTGGGTGTGTCAGTAAACGCAAAAATTAAGCTATATAAGCCCAAGAATTCTCAGGTTGAAGAAAATCGCCTGTGGATATTTTGCCACTCTAGCTATAGTCCCGATGCATCGTTGCTAGCGGAACCAATAGCCCAAAAGTTACGTTATCTCAGGCTTTGTGGCTATCCAGATGCGGTAATAGTTTCTCAAGTGACTGGTGAAACTGCACCTGATTGGCTGCTGCGGGTGGATTTAACGCCTCCAGAGGTGATGCTCAAGGAGTGGGCGCGTTGGGGAGATGTGCAAGCGATCGCCAGATTACTAACTGAGGTATTGTCAGGGTTAAAGGTTGCTGTCCAAGCTTCTCTCAAAGAATCAACGCTACATATTTTTTGTACGCCAGCTTTTGACCACTTAGGAACCGCCCCAATCCCAGATAAAGCAGTGTGCTTGGAGGTAATTGTACCCCAGCTAGAAGCGATCGCTCCCCAAGGCATTCTCGGCGCCACAATATACGGACAAAAAGCAGGCGACAGCCAACCTGCTTGGATTGATTGGCTAGCTTTACCTGCTGCGGAGCATTCCGTCTTTGCGACATCGCCGCTGGATTTGGCAAATACTGGCGATGAAGAAGCGATCGTTTTTTTACTAGAGCGTTTACTCAATCCTGACTTAGATTGGCGTTTGCTCACAGGTGGAATTCGCGTACAGCTGCTGAATAAAGGTGATTTATTGCACATTATGTGTGATGCACCTGTTTGTCCAGGACGCTCACAGGTAGCTAATAAAGTTACACAGTTTATCCGCCAATTAAAAATTCCCGGTATAAAAGGAGTGCGCGTCTATGGAAGGCGTGCAGGGAATAAGGAACCTTTTTGGCATCATGGCATCGATTTAGGACACCGCCAACGTTTAGTACCAGAAGCGACCCCAGAATTTGCTGCTACTTCTCAATACGTTAACGATTTGGTCACGGCTGAAACTAGCGAACCAATTTTGCGTCCAGACTTAACCACAGAAGAAGTTCAAAGTTTTGTTACAGAAGTAGCCCGCGATTGGCTAGCAACGGCGAATGCAGCAGTTAAAAAATTCCTGTTGGGAAGTCAGCTATTTACCGAAACTGACCAATCAGAAGACCTCAACC
Organism: Nostoc sp. ATCC 43529; assembly: GCA_003326205.1. Lineage (GTDB taxonomy): Bacteria > Cyanobacteriota > Cyanobacteriia > Cyanobacteriales > Nostocaceae > Nostoc. The sequence continues at coordinate 185,372 of LWTK01000094.1, read as the reverse complement.
CTGATGCTCAAGGAATTAAGATTGCTTTGGTTTGGGGCACACTCGGATTATTGCTCACTGTTCAAAGTGATTGGGTGTTGGGTCAATTCATCGCCCGCACTACGCCGACGCCAACAGTCGCTAATGTCTCACCTGCACCATCTGAGCAAAAAGCATCGTTGACATCTGGGAAAAATCCCAATGAAAAAAAGACATTTTTGGCCAGCACTAGCAAAGCCAAATCTTCTCCAAATCAAAGTACTGTATTCAATGCTTCTCAATTCACCCAAGGTGATGATACGCAAAACGAGAATTTAGCAGCCGCACCACTGAAAGAAAAAGCAACCGCCACTGCTATTCTTTTAGCAGCGCGATCGCAAATGCCAAGTTTCAATGTTAGGCAATTAGACGAGCAACTAGCCCTGTATAAACAACGCCTCGCTAGAACTGGTAGCCCACCAGATGTATTAATTATTGGTTCCTCCCGCGCCCTTAGAGGAGTAGACCCAGCAGCACTTTCTAAAGCTTTAGCAACTCAGGGCTATCCAAATGTTGATGTGTTCAACTTCGGAATTAATGGTGCGACTGCACAAGTTGTAAACTTTGTACTCCGCCAGGTTTTAGAACCATCAGAACTGCCGAAATTAATTCTTTGGGCAGATGGCGCACGTGCTTTCAACAGCGGACGCGAGGATATTACCTTTAAATCCATCGCTGCATCAGCTGGCTATAAACAAGCCTTGCAGAAAGCCTCGACAACTGCAACTAGCACTGATTCCCCTGAAAACCCCAAAAAAGAAAAGGCAAAAGAAGAAAAGCAAGAAACTAACGGTTATCAAGCTGTCAATGATTCGTTAAATCAGGCTCTAGCATCTGTTTCTATTACCTATCAAAACCGCGATCTAATTAAAAGTTTAGTCCAAAAACAACTGCTTCAATTTGGTCAAAGTCAGACAGTTACATCCCAAAAGCAGCCAACAGACGGAAATTTAGAAGATACATCCCAGCAAGCGGTTGATTTTGATGGATTTTTACCTTTGTCTATTCGCTTTAATCCTGCTAGATACTATCAAAAGCATTCTAGAGTTCCAGGAAATTATGACAACGATTATAAATCTTTCCAAGTAGGAGGAGAGCAAGAAGCCGCATTCCAAGAAGTGCTGCAATTTACCCAATTTCAGAAAATTTCTTTAGCGTTTATCAACATGCCCCTAACAGCAGATTATTTAGATCCAGTTCGTAAAAAATATGAGCAAGAATTCCAACAATATATGTTGCGTTTAGCAACTAACCCCAACTTTATTTATCGCGATTTAAGCCAACAGTGGCCGAAAGTAAATGACTATTTTTCTGACCCTAGCCACCTCAACCGCTTTGGCGCTTACGAAGTCTCGAAAAAGTTAGCAAGTGACCCAATGATTCCCTGGCCAGTTAAGTAGAGAGATGGGGAGCAGGGGGGCAGAGGAGGCAGGGGGCAGGGAGTAGCGGGAAATAGGGGAAAAAAACTAATGACTAATGACCAATGACTAATGACTAATGACTAAAAAATGAACTTTATATCAATTTTCTATGCGCTTTTCTTGTTGAGTGTACTGGGAATTTACTGGTCTTTAGGACAACAGAAATTGCGATTGTGGACACTCTTAATTGCCAGTTTGGTTTTCTATGCATCTTTGCATATCCAGTACATACCATTGCTATTAGCATTGACTTTTATTAATTTTCGCTTGGGAGTAGAAATTGGCAAGAATACATCTCTGGGAAAACATTCTCATGACTGGCGAATTTCTAATGAAGAATGGCGATTTATCGAAAATGATTGGAATTTACGTCGTTTAAAACTGCTGTGGTTAGGTATAGTTCTCAACGTTTTACTTTTATTAGGCTTTAAGTATACTATTCCTTTATATAACTTTGTTTTTAATATCCAAATAAATCCACAAGAAAACTCTTTTAGATTAATTGCACCCTTAGGTATTTCATTTTTTACCTTTGAGTGTATTGCTTATTTAATAGATGTTTATCGTGGTGCCCCAGCTACGGATAAGTTTCTGCAATTTGCTTCGTACAAATTATTTTTTGCCAAGCTGATTTCCGGCCCAATTACGCGCTACCACAACTTAGCAAATCAATTTAATACTCTACACTTACCTACTACTAATAGAATGGCAGAAGGATTGTGGTTAATTGCTAGGGGTGCAGTCAAAAAAGGTATTTTTGCAGACCATTTGGGAGTTTTTGTTGATTTATGTTTTGGCAATCTACAGCGGGCGGGTAGTACGGATCTCTGGTTAGCTACATTTGCCTACGGTTTGCAGTTATATCTAGATTTCAATGGCTATGTAGATATTGCCCGTGGTAGTGCTTTACTTTTCGGGTTGGTTTTGCCTGAGAACTTTGATTTTCCTTATTTCACCACCAGCATTGCAGAATTTTGGCGGCGCTGGCACATGACTCTAGGCGATTGGCTGCGTAACTATGTTTATTTTCCTTTAGGTGGTTCGCGTCAGGGTTTGACTCGCACTTGTGCGAATTTATTTATTGTGATGCTAATTGCTGGTATCTGGCACGGAGCTGCTTTAGGTTATGTAGTGTGGGGGATACTTCACGGATTAGCATTGGTGGTTCATCGGCTTACAGATGTAATTAGCGATCGCTTTGAAAAACTAGAACATTTCTGGCAAAATCCTTTGGGTATATTTATAGCTTGGCTGTTGACCCAACTGATGGTTTTTACCTCTTGGATTTGGTTCCGCTTACCTAACCCCCAAGACTCTCTTTTGGTAACTCGACATCTTTGGGGTTATCCAGCCGACGCCCAGTTTGCCCAAAAAGTCTATGTGGAAGCTTTAAATATGAGCCAATACCAACTCGCTTGCGTGCTGGCAACTTTAGCTATTTTCATGGCTATAGTCTATGCCTTTAACCGGATGTTGAAGTTAGAGTTTAACTGGCCTATAAAGCTTGTTTTTGTACCTTTATGCTTCTACGCAGTTTGGTTATTAGCTCCTGAAGGTAGCTTGCCATATATATACTTTGATTTTTAATTCACTTTCTTGGGACACAGCTGACCGTAGTTAATAGCAATTTTTGAGGTAGAACATAGGGTAGCACAGCTGGCTGTGCTACCCTATTGATTTTTCGTAATTCTATGTAATTGAAAATCCTTATAAGTTCTGGATGATTGATTCTTACAACATATTTTTTATTAAATATTTTTAATTAAATTTGTAAAGAAATGTAAAGCAGAATAATTACGGTAGGACTGACGCATAGTTAAAGGAAAATCTAACCACAGAGGGCGCAGATAACACACAGGGAAAGGAGTTAGAGAGATTTGTGCGTCAGTACTATGGGGGATAGAGTCACAAAATTAGTTTAGTGTTTAAATCCCTTGAAGCCATACAAATTAATACTTTTGATGCTTTTTGGGACTGCAATAAATCCGAAGAAAAACTTTACTTTTGCGTGAGTTTATTCAACAAATATGTTACAGAATATTAAGCTACATCTCGCATCAAAGTAAATTCATGTAGACTTATTTCTACAGGCGAAAAAAGAAATTAGCCTGTTCAATTTTTACAAAACATAGCACTCATAAAACAATGACAACTACCTTACAACGGCGTTCTAACGCTAACGTATGGGATCGGTTTTGCGAGTGGATCACCAGCACTGACAACCGCATCTATGTTGGTTGGTTTGGTGTATTGATGATTCCTACCCTGCTAGCCGCTACCGTTTGCTTCACAATCGCTTTCATTGCTGCTCCTCCTGTGGACATCGATGGTATCCGCGAGCCTGTTGCCGGTTCTTTGATCTACGGAAACAACATCATCTCTGGTGCAGTTGTTCCTTCTTCTAACGCGATCGGTTTGCACTTCTACCCCATCTGGGAAGCTGCTTCCTTAGATGAGTGGTTGTACAACGGTGGCCCTTACCAGTTGGTAATTTTCCACTTCTTGCTCGGTTGCGCTTGCTACATGGGCCGTCAGTGGGAACTTTCTTACCGCTTAGGTATGCGTCCTTGGATCTGCGTAGCTTACAGCGCACCTCTAGCTTCTGCTACCGCAGTATTCTTGATCTACCCAATCGGTCAAGGTTCTTTCTCTGATGGTATGCCTTTGGGTATTTCCGGAACCTTCAACTTCATGATCGTGTTCCAAGCAGAACACAACATCTTGATGCACCCCTTCCACATGTTAGGTGTGGCTGGTGTATTCGGCGGTTCCTTGTTCTCCGCAATGCACGGTTCTTTGGTAACCTCTTCCTTGGTTCGTGAAACCACCGAAACCGAATCTCAAAACTACGGTTACAGATTCGGTCAAGAAGAAGAAACCTACAACATCGTTGCAGCACACGGTTACTTCGGTCGCTTGATCTTCCAATACGCTTCCTTCAACAACAGCCGTTCCTTGCACTTCTTCTTAGCTGCTTGGCCTGTTGTAGGTATCTGGTTCACCGCTTTGGGTGTAAGCACAATGGCTTTCAACCTCAACGGTTTCAACTTCAACCAGTCCATCATTGACTCTCAAGGTCGCGTTATCAGCACTTGGGCAGACGTAATCAACCGCGCTAACTTGGGTATGGAAGTAATGCACGAGCGTAACGCTCACAACTTCCCCTTAGACTTGGCTGCTGCTGATGTTGCTCCTGTAGCTTTGACTGCTCCTGCTATCAACGGCTAATAGTTAGCTAATAGCTGAATAAAAAGCGTCCCTTGAAAAGGGGGCGCTTTTTTATTGGAATTGTGACGTTAAAATCTACATGCTAATTCTTCTTGCCTTTTCCCAGAATCAGCTAGATTTATTTTCCAGTAGGGATGTTGATACGGTACTCCAAAGAATTGATAATTCTCAGAATATTTGGTTGCGCTGTGTTAATTTTCGCGATCGCGCTGGAACTGGTAGAATTCTCAATCACTTTCAACTAAATCCATCCCGTGTGAACATGGTTTTCAACCATACACCTATAGGAATGGATGAAGACACAGAAGATTGTTTATTTGATAATTATGAAATTTTAACTCCTCAACTAAAAAATCAGGAGTTTGAAGTAGCACGTGGCACTATTTTGTTGGGAAGAAATTTTATCATTACGTTTGAAATTACTGAAGTTAAAATATTTACTGTATTAACTAATAACCTTCAAAAGCGAAATATAGACCTACAAAAGTGGGGAATTGACTATCTTTTTTATCTGATTTTTAAAGATATTTTAAATAATTACCATACAGTATTTGAATACATTTCTAGGCAGCTTGATGATTTAGAAGATGAAGTTTTAGGAAATTTTGGTGATGAAGCAACGTACCATAAAATTGCTAGCATGAGGCAATCTACTCGTGTTGGGCGTCGTAATTTCCAAAGTATTAAGTCACTTTTAATGATGATGGATTACGACGATTTCCAATGGATTTCGCAGCCAGTGAAAGGATTATTCAATCAAGAATTTGTTCACCATATCGATAATCTCTGGCAGGAATATCAAACTCTGAGAATCTGGATGTCAGAATTAATGGAAATTCAGCGTGATAATATTGCCAGTGAAACTAGCGATAGAATTAACCGCTTAACTATCTTATCAGCGGTATTCTTACCAATCACTTTCATCGCTGGTGTTTATGGTATGAACTTCAAGTATATGCCAGAATTAGAGCAACCTTGGGGTTATCCGGCTGCACTTGCTGTTATGGCTTTAATTGTGATTGTTAGTATTGTTTATGCTAAAAAACAACGTTGGTTGTAGTTCACTGTTGACTGTTGACTGTTAAGAAATTAAAACAAAAAGTATCTTTGAGTCATTGGTAAAACTGTTGCAGGTTCACAAATCAGTAAATTACCGTCTGCCCTGACTTCGTAGGTTTCCGGGTCAACTTCAATGTTGGGTAGCGCATCGTTAAGCTTCATATCCTGCTTACTCAATTGGCGGGTTCTGGAAACTGCAACTGCTGTTTTTCGTAAACCTAACTGTGTAGGAATTTCCCTCTCTAAAGCTGCCTGGGAAACAAAAGTTAATGATGTGGCGTTCCTAGCACCAGCAAAACTACCAAACATCGGCCGCATATGTACTGGTTGGGGTGTGGGAATACTGGCGTTAGCATCGCCCATTTGCGACCATGCAATCATTCCGCCTTTAATGACTATTTCTGGCTTGACGCCAAAAAATGCAGGACGCCATAAGCACAAATCTGCTAGTTTTCCCTCTTCCACTGAACCCACATATTCAGCAATTCCATGAGCGATCGCTGGATTAATAGTATACTTAGCCACATATCTTTTGGCACGAAAATTATCCGCTGGTTGCTCAGTTCCTTGTGGATTAAAAGTTCCTCGTTGCACCTTCATTTTATGAGATGTCTGCCAGGTGCGAATTATCACTTCGCCTACCCTGCCCATTGCCTGGGAATCAGAAGAAATCATACTAAATGCGCCTAAGTCGTGCAAAATGTCTTCAGCAGCAATGGTTTCTCGGCGGATGCGGGACTCAGCAAAGGCGACATCTTCAGCGATCGCTGGATCGAGGTGATGGCATACCATCAACATATCTAGGTGTTCGTCTAAGGTGTTGAGGGTGTAAGGACGCGTGGGATTGGTAGAAGATGGCAAAACGTTGGCTTGGCCGCAAACTTTGATGATATCTGGTGCGTGTCCACCGCCTGCGCCTTCGGTGTGGTAGGTGTGGATGACACGATTCTTAAACGCAGCGATGGTATCTTCCACAAATCCGGCTTCATTCAGCGTATCAGTATGGATAGCCACTTGGACATCGTATTCATCGGCAACGCTAAGGCAAGTATCGATTGCTGCGGGGGTAGTTCCCCAATCTTCATGTAACTTTAACCCCATTGCACCTGCGGCTACTTGTTCTACAAGTCCTTGGGGTTGACTGGCGTTACCTTTACCCAAAAATCCTAAGTTGACAGGAAAAGCATCAGCAGCTTGCAACATCCGATAAATATTCCAAGGGCCTGGGGTGCAGGTAGTGGCATTTGTACCCGTAGCGGGGCCAGTACCGCCGCCAATCATGGTGGTAATACCAGAAGCGATCGCCACTTCAATTTGTTGGGGACAAATAAAATGAATATGGGCATCAATACCGCCAGCAGTGAGAATCATTCCTTCCCCTGCTAAAGCTTCAGTTCCGGGGCCAATAATAATATCTATATTATTTTGAATATAAGGATTTCCGGCTTTACCAATTTTGAAAATCTTACCATCTTTAATCCCGATATCTGCTTTGACAATACCCCACCAATCGAGGATTAAAGCATTAGTAATTACTAAATCTACAGCGCCATCGGCATTAGAAATGGGGGATTGTCCCATACCATCTCTAATAACTTTTCCGCCGCCGAATTTCACTTCATCGCCGTAAGTGGTGAAATCTTGTTCAACTTCGATGAATAATTCTGTGTCTGCAAGTCGGATGCGATCGCCTACTGTTGGCCCGTATGTTTCAGCGTAAGCACGGCGAGACATTCTATAACTCATAACTACTCTTTACAAACTACGAATTTGGAAATTTTCAAACCTCATCTGAAAACCATTTCCTTCAGGAGAGGCACACATCACACCAACATTTAATGTTTCCACAGGAGTCAAATAAGCAAGCCGCAGCATTGTATACTTGGTTCCATTTAAAGAGTATTCCACCTCTATTGCTGTGCCGCGTCGAGTTACACGTATCCAAATTTCAGAAGGATTTTGCGGCATTGGAATAACAGACCAATCTGAGTAATTACGTGTCACTACTGCGCTAATTTGTTGTACGCCATGCACAAATTCAATGCCACATTTTAACCAATTAAATTCATCTGAACGTACCATTAAGCCGGCTTGATCGTATAAATCGTGATACTGTCCAGTCACTTTAACCTCTGCAATAAAGTCACCTTCAATTGTTTGATAACAAAAGTGACCATTATCTCTAATAAAACCGTAGTGAGTTTCCCGCCAAAAATCAGTTTTTGCCCCAGAAGTGACAGCTATCGCCTCATCTTTTAGTTCCCAAACAGGCGGTTCATTATACCATTCCATTTCCATAATTAAAGAGAACCGTTAATTTTACCGTTGAAGCCGTAGACTTGGCGGCTACCAACCAAAGGCACTAATGTCACTTCTTTTTCATCGCCTGGTTCAAAGCGAACTGCCGTGCCTGCGGGAATATCAAGGCGCATTCCTCGCGCTTGTTCTCTGTCAAAAATTAAGGCAGCATTAACTTCATAAAAGTGAAAATGAGAACCGACTTGTATGGGGCGATCGCCTGTATTTGACACCTGCAATTTAACAGTAGGACGACCAACATTTAGTTCAATATCACCTTCTGGTGTAATAATTTCTCCAGGAATCATAATTAAAAAATTAACGAATTGGATTATGTACAGTTACTAACTTTGTGCCATCAGGAAAAGTTGCTTCTAGTTGCACTTCATGTACCATTTCTGGTATTCCTTCCATCACATCATCCCGCGTTAACAAAGTTGTGCCATAACTCATCAATTCAGCTACAGTTTGCCCATCTCTTGCACCTTCTAAAATAGCAGCAGAAATATAGGCCACTGCTTCGGGATAATTTAGTTTCAAACCTCTTTCTTTACGTCTTTCTGCTAATAAAGCAGCAGTAAAAATTAATAGCTTATCTTTTTCCTGCGGCGTCAGTTGCATTCTTCTCTCCCTCTTGGCAATTCAAACCTGCCACACTCTTGGTATACAGTTACCACGATTTAAAAAAGAAACTCGTAGCAACTGCCAGATATCAATAAACCAGTTTCTCACCTCACATGTAGAATCACCGCGATATCGACACAATAATCCATGTTCTAATCTAGTAACGCCTGTTTCACTAATACCATTAGCTAAAATTCTGATTTTTTCTACGATTTCTGGTGAAACTGCACCACCAAGCCAAACTAGACTACCTGTGATTGGTTTTCCCGCCAAGCCGTGAAAACTGTGAAAAACTTCTTCACTAGCTGGTAACCATTGCCGATCTATCCACAAAGGAACACCTTGTTGCCAAATTTCAGTATGCGATCGCCATTCTCCCTTATCGAATTTTTCTCCTCTAGCACTGCGACCAAAGCGGGTAATTTCCCAGCCTAAAAAGCTAGCCCCGGTTGCTAATTCTACCCGTAAATCTTGCTGATAAATCGCACTGTTAAATAAAATTGTTTCTTGCGGTAACCATTCTAAACAAGCGCCAGCCTCAACTTGTATCTGCGTGCTTTGCCTAGCTTGTAAGCCATTACTGCGATATATCTTACTAGCGGCTGCTGTAGTGATTAAGGCGTGTGTATGGGGTTGGAGGTGGATATTAGAAGATAAGCGATCGCCCCCCACAACTCCCCCAGCCGTGTGTAAAATTACGCTATGACAGACTTTTTGCCCTTCTGGATAAAATGGGCGTTGCACCTTCAAGGGTGCTTGTTGGTGAGTGTAGATTAATTGCGTGGTGTTGTGGCGATCGGCGTAAACTAAATTCAGTTTGCCATGCCAACCTTCTGTAATTTGTGAATTGGAAGTCATTTAATTAACTGCTTCGCCAAGGTGTACGCTAGTACGATAGACCAGATACACAAAACCATTTTCATCGCGAAAACGCTGATAAATTTCTTGAAAACTATCAATAAGTTTGTTGTCTGAAAAATTTTCATTAGGTAGATAAGAAACGCTTTTTGCTCGTCCAATAAGTCCAGTTAAATCTAACTGTTGTCTATAAGTAAAAGTATATTCACGGACGTTGATAAAATGAGGAGTTGCGAATAGTGGCTCTACTGACTGCATCCTTGATTCTGCTGGATGATTGTTAGACGCTTCGCGGACTATTTGGCTATATTCTGCGGTTAAAGCATCTTCTTTATCCCGGTTATTCCACACTACCGCTAAGCGTCCTGATGGTTTTAAAATGCGATGAAATTCTGATAAGGCTGGTTCTGGATTGAACCAGTGAAAAGCTTGAAAACAAGTAACTAAATCAACAGATTTATCCGCAAGTTTAGTAAATTCTGCCGTTCCATCACGAAACTCTAGTAAAGGGTGTGGTTCGGCAGCTTCTCTCATAGCTGCATTTGGTTCTATAGCAATGACATTAACTCCACGTTCAGCTAATAATCTTGAACTAATTCCTGTACCTGCACCAATATCTACTGCTATAATTTGTGAATTTTTTTCTAATCCTTCCAAAATAATATCAATTGCATCTGCGGGGTAGCTTGGTCGGTATTTTACATAATCATCTGCTCTATCGGAAAATCGGTTGAGGGGGTTTAGGGTATGTAGAGGAGTTGTTTCAGAATGACTTTGGCTCATGGATTTTTGGACAAAAGAAAAAAATTTACTTAAGTATTTATATTAAGTCTAAAGTAGTGCGATCCCTCCATTTTACAAAAGCGATAGGATATAAATTAAGCTAAACCTAATCAGCAAGTACAACAATGTGAAGTTTATTAAACATTTACATTGAGAAATTGTCAGAAGGTATTTATTTAGTAAATATGATGAACTTTAAGGTTTAGTTACTCAAGGACAGACGGTTGCTGAAGCTTTATAAATTACTCGTGATGTAGTGCAGAATTTACTATTATAACAATGCTCTACTACAAGACAAAATAATTTATAAATAATATTAATTATTGCTTTTTATTTTTTATGTTCGCCAAATTTTGATTGTCATATCTTGATATTTCTGGCGAATATATTTTCCTTCTTGAGCTAAAGCTGATCTATATTTTGATTGCAAGTCATAGCTTAATTGTTTGAGTTGAGCTATACGTAAGTAATAATCGGATTCGTAAAGATCTGCTTCTGCAAGCATCATTTTAGTCACGGTAGCGTAACTTGCAAATAGCAGCTTTCAAAATTTGATTAAGCTGACTCTTGCTGTTCTAACCAAGCTACTAAATCAGCTACTTGTGAAAAATCAAGTAGTTCTTCTGCCAAGTCTTCTAACTCTTCAGCAGATAAATTACGAACTTGCTCAACTAATGATGCATCAATATCACCAAAACGGCGTTTAAGCTGACGACTAATTAATTTAAACGCTTCCTTCTGAACGATATCTTGATAAATTACAGATTCTTTCATAATATCCTCCCGTAAAAATTGACGAACCAAATCTTTGTCAAATCGCAAACCTGCCAAAATTTCTACACAACTTGCAATATTTTGCCGCTGCTCTCTATCTGGAATTGTAGCGACTTGTTCAGCTACTTGTGCCAGTAAAGCTTGTGGTGAGTTAGTTCGTGTCAAACTTGCTAGAGGTAAAAGTGCAGGATTTTCCAAAAATAGCTGTGAATCTTGTTCCCACAGGCGAACCACCCGATACTGGTGAATCGTTGTCTCGTCTCGATATTCTTCTGTGAAAGCCACCTCGTTACTAGTTTCCTGCAAAAAGATTAATACCTGAGTCACACGACATCGGTATTGACGTTTCAACCTCACCGAATAATCAAGCATTCGGAAATTCAGCGGTGGGTTAGATTTCGCTAAAGTTTGAAATTCAATATGCAAAATTTCGTTAGCTGCTTGCAGAAATGTCACAGAATCTGCACGAATTGGTTCAAGTGTCAGTTCAGTTTTTAATACTTCAATTTTTTGTACTTCCACCCCAAGCAACCAACGTACAAACTCACCTGGGTACTGTTCAGCTAAATATTTACAAGCATTGTCGTAACTCACCTCTTCCTCCTCTCTGCGCCTCTGCGCCTCTGCGTGACACAAAAAAACAGCCGCCTCCACAAAGGAAGCAGCTGTTTTTACAAATAACAGACTACAGAGTATTAGTAATCGAAGTCGCCACCAGCACCAGCACCAGCAGCAGGAGCGCCATCTTTAGGTTCAGGCTTGTCAACTACAATACATTCGGTTGTCAACACCATACCAGCGATAGAAGCAGCGTTTTGCAGAGCAGAACGAGTTACTTTCGCAGGGTCAACAATACCAGCACTTAACAAATCGACAAATTCGTTAGTTGCAGCATTGTAGCCAACGCTGAATTCCTTCTCTTTGACGCGCTCAGCAATTACAGCACCATTTTGACCAGCGTTTTCGGCAATTCTCTTTAGAGGCGCAGGTAAAGCACGAGCCACAATCAACGCACCAATCAACTCTTCACCTGTGAGGTTGCTGTTAGCCCAAGTTTCTAACTCAGGAGCTAAGTGAGCGAGGGTTGTACCACCGCCAGGAACGATACCTTCTTCTACAGCAGCTTTGGTAGCGTTGATAGCGTCTTCTAGGCGCAGTTTTTTGTCTTTCATTTCGGTTTCGGTGGCTGCACCCACTTTCACCACGGCGACACCGCCGGAAAGTTTAGCAAGACGCTCTTGCAGTTTTTCTTTGTCGTAGGAAGATTCGGTTTCTTCGATTTGACGACGAATTTGTTCTACACGAGCTTTAACCCCAGCTTCGTTACCTTCGGCAACAATTGTGGTGTTGTCCTTGGTGATGGTGATGCGGCGAGCTTTACCCAAGCTATCTAACTTGGTGTTATCTAGCTTCAAACCAGCATCTTCGGTGACTAGTTGACCGCCAGTCAATACAGCGATATCTTCTAGCATAGCTTTGCGGCGATCGCCAAAGCCAGGAGCCTTAACAGCAGCAACGTTCAGTACACCGCGCAAACGGTTTACAACTAAGGTTGCCAAAGCTTCTTTTTCGATATCTTCAGCAATAATCACCAAAGGACGACCAGCACGAGCTACTTGCTCTAACACTGGTACGAGGTCTTGCACCAAAGCAATTTTCTTATCGGTCAGCAGTAGGAAAGGCTCATCGAAAACCGCTTCCATCCTTTCGGGGTCGGTGGCAAAATAAGGAGAGATGTAGCCTTTATCAAAGCGCATCCCTTCAGTAATTTCCAACTCGGTGGTCATAGATTTCCCTTCTTCTAGGGAAATTACGCCTTCTTTGCCCACCTTGTCCATAGCTTGGGCAATCATTTGGCCGACTTCTTCGTCGTTACCAGCCGAGATTGCACCAACTTGGGCAATAGCTTTGGAATCTTCCACCGGACGAGCATGTTCAGCAATTTTATCTACGAGGAAGGCGGTAGCTTTGTCAATACCACGCTTCAACAAAATCGCGTTAGCACCAGCGGCAACGTTCCGTAAGCCTTCTTTGACAATCGCATGAGCTAAAACGGTGGCGGTTGTGGTGCCATCGCCCGCAGCATCGTTGGTCTTAGAAGCAGCTTGACGAATCAGAGCTACACCAGTGTTTTCAATGTGGTCTTCCAATTCGATTTCTTTGGCGATGGTTACACCGTCATTGACGATTTGCGGTGCGCCAAATTTCTTTTCTAGGACAACGTTCCGACCTTTGGGGCCAAGGGTAACAGCTACAGCCTCAGCCAGGATATCAATGCCTCGCTCAAGGGCGCGACGGGCGTTTTCGTTGTAGATAATGCGCTTTGCCATAGGTATCTAAATCCAAGGAGTAAGTCAATTTTTTTTGAATTGGGCATTGGCCAAACAGGGCATTGGGCATCGGGAAAACTCTTTCCTATTTCCCATCCCCTATTCCCCACTCGCCTGTTAGATAACGACTGCTAAAATATCTTTTTCAGAAAGCAGTACATATTCTTCAGTACCGAGTTTGATGTCAGTACCGGCGTACTTAGAGTACAGAACTTTATCACCGACTTTAATTTCCAATTCTTGACGGCTACCGTCGTCATTACGCTTGCCAGGGCCAAGGGCGACTACTTCGCCTACTTGGGGCTTTTCTTTGGCGGTATCGGGCAAATACAGACCACCTGCGGTCTTTTCTTCAGAGGCGCTCACTTTTACGAAAACGCGATCGCCCAAAGGTTTTACTGTAGAAACGGTTAGAGATATTGCTGCCATATGATTTTCTCCAGAGTTAGCACTCTCAACTCCTGAGTGCTAATCTACCCAAAAGCAGCGTCCAATGGCAAGAATTTCTTAAGTACGGGTTCCCGAACTAGAATCTCTGGGGCGTACTTAAGTATAAATGCTTAATTATTTTTATCCTTCGGGTTCTGTTGCGGAAGCTACGAATATTTTTATAGGGAATAGGGCATGGGGCATAGGGCATGGGATATGAGCTTGTTTCCTAGTACCTAGTCCCTATGCCCAATCCCCAATCGCCAATCCCCAGTAACCATCTCAGTAAACTTTATTTGCAAAGCTTGGAAATTGTTATAGAACTGTAATCAGGGAGCCGCTCGATGAGTAACAATAAAGTGATCCAGAAAAGCCATCAAATCCCGAAAACCACCAAGCCTCTTGAACATAAAGCTCTGAGTAATTGTGTAGAAAGTTTAGGAGCGCCAAAAATTCAGCAAAATATTTTGATTTGTGCTGACCAAACAACTCCTAACTGCTGCTGCTCAAAACCAGCTAGTCTGGAATCTTGGGAGTACTTAAAAAAGCGACTTAAAGAGCTAAAACTCAACAAGCCGCAAGCAAGTCATCCCATTTGCGTCTTCAGAACTAGAGCCAATTGCTTGCAGGTTTGTGGTTCTGGACTCATAATGGTGGTCTACCCTGATGGGGTCTGGTATCGCCAAGCAAACTCGGAAGTTATTGAGCGGATCGTTCAAGAACACTTAATAGGCATAATGGCGGTTGAAGAATATGCATTTTTAACCCATCCTTTGCCAGAAACTTCCCTGGTATCTTGCGAACATCTTATAGAGGCTTAACAACCGAAGGATATGTTATAGCAGTAAGCTTTAAGAAAGTGCGGGTTGGTTTTGAGGTAGGGTCATCTTTAAGCCAATACTTAACTAGTGAGTCAGAAGGATTATTATTTAATCAGTGTTTTTTACCCCGCCCCTTTCAAAGCGATATATAATAGCGCATTATAGATACTACTGCTATACGTATCCTTGCTGGACTTTTGCTATCGAGCTAGTAGTCTCTTGAAAGTGCTCGGCATTTTTGAGACTTGAGACAGCAAAGGCAAGTTAAGTAGACAAAAGGACAACATCTCACATAACCCACCATAGAGGATAAATATTCAAGACCTTGATGGACCGAAGCGCGACAAGTGCCACTGCTATGAAAGAGCCCAGCATGAAAGATCACAAACGACTTCTATTGATTGATGATGACCCTAACCTCATCTTGCTGGTGAAGGATTACTTAGAATTCCGAGGATATGAAGTCATCACCGCCGAAAATGGACGCGAAGCTCTGGAAATTTTAGAGCAGGATGTTCCAGACATGATCATCTGCGATGTGATGATGCCGGAAATGGACGGATATACTTTTGTGGAACAAGTCCGGCAAAACGAACGCACCAGCTGGATTCCAGTTCTTTTCCTTTCAGCAAAAGGACAAAGTGCAGACCGAGTTAAAGGTCTAAACAAAGGTGCTGATGTTTATATGGTCAAGCCTTTTGAACCAGAAGAACTCGTAGCCCAAGTTGAGTCCTCGCTGAAACAAACTATCCGTTGGAAAGAACACCAAGCAAAAGGAGGCGAAAACGGTTCCCGCATTCAAGTTCCTTTTGATGTCCAATTAACCCCAACCGAACTGAAAGTAGTCCAGTTTGTAGCTAGGGGTTTAGCTAACCGAGAAATTGCTGAAGAACTTAACGTTAGTCAGCGTACGGTTGAAAGCCATGTGTCCAACATGTTGGGCAAAACCAATCTCCACAACCGCACTGAACTAGCGCGGTGGGCGATTGAGAATCAAATGGCATAAATCCAGTTAGGAGTTAAAAGTTAAGAGTTATGAATTTTTTAACTCCTAACTCCTAACTTCTAACTAAATTTACCATCCATCTTCTTCAGGATTGGGTCGATCCAAAATTTCTAAATCCAGTTCATCTAGCAAGAGGTTAAAGCGCTTTCAATCTGGAAAGTTGTTCCTCGTAGTTCCAAGTCGAAACAACTATATTCTGGTATGTTTGCGCTTGCCTCAGCAGAGCAATAAGAATTATGAAGCAATAGTGAGAAACCAGTGTGAAATAGCTGGTTATCTCATTCAAATCTTTGGGAATGCGAACCTGAATCCGAGTTTAGGTGCATCTATTATTTAAAATATCTGTAATTGCCATTCTAGGTTCCTATTCGATACTCAATGCAAACCAGGAATGTGAATAAAGATGAAGGGTTGCTGATAATCTAGTGGTTCATCGCATTAATTTTGATGAGTTTGTAGTAAGCACTTCAGTGCTTAAAAATCAAGGACTAAAGTCCTAACTACAAACTTATTTACCTATCAGAACTAATGCGATAGACTACTAGTAGCAACGACCTAAATAGTTATTTTATATTCATCTTAAATCTAATTAAATATTAAACAATCTGTAGGGGTACAACGAACGTTGTGCCTCTACTTTTTTATATGGATTTGGGAACTGATAAATTCTCTTTCCAAAGTTTAAAATCTCGAATGTAAAGCGTGTAGGCTGTTGTTCGTCAACTTAGGTTGGGTTAAGCAATGGTATTAACCCAAGTAGCGATCGCAGTTGAAGGAATTAGCGATCGCCAACTACAAAGAAATATAGCTGCTGCTAGTGGCATTCTAGCAGGTCTAGTATTAAATAAAAATTTAATTAGCAAGATCTTAAGGAGTGAGATTATGCCTGAATCAGTCATTTATCAACAAATCCTAGAAGAAGGCGAAGCCAAAGGTAAAGCGGAAGGTAAAGCAGAAACAATAAGAAAGTTGGCTTTAAATTTGTTGCGAATTGGAATGAGTTTAGAGCAAATTGCTCAAGTTACTGAATTATATCATGTCCGGGAAATCGCTTACGATAAAAGTAATGAGTGCTTTCGATGACTAATGCCAAAACGAATTAGTGTAGCCGCACATCTGAGTCCAGAAGAGCTAGAAGAACGTTACCGTCAAGCCAAAGATGGGATAGAAAGCCGTCAGTATCAGATTATCTGGTTATTAGCACAAGGAAGAAAAACCGAACAAGTAGAGGAAATTACAGGCTACAGTAGGACATGGATATACGCATTGGTAAAAAGATACAACGAGTTGGGCACAGAAGGATTAGGCGATGCCTTCGGCGGGTTTCGCCTACGCAGACAGTTAAACCAAGGAACACAGCCACTAGTAGATGATATCGAGCAAGCACAGTTATGGCAGGTATTACAAGAAAAAGCACCGGATGGAGGATTATGGAATGGTAGGAAGGTGGCAGATTGGTTAACTGAAGCGACAGGAACTCGTATCAGCCGACAGAGGGGATGGGAGATATTACGGGAGATGACTTTTAGACTCAGAGTACCCCGCCCATCACACACAAAAAGTGATTATTTTGAGCAAGAAGCCTGGAAAAAAAACTCGCCACAGAAGTAGAACAAATTCAAACTACCTATCCGGACGCAGAAGTTCAGTTGTGGTGTGAAGATGAACATCGTTTAGGACTCAAACCAATTTTGCGACGAGTTTATGTACCGGAAGGGGAAACACCAATTGCTGATGTCCATTGGCGGTTTAAATGGTTATGGTTGTATGCTTTTGTACATCCCAAAACAGGAGAAACTAAGGCATGGATTCTGCCTTACGTGAACACAGAATTGTTTAATCAGGTTTTGGCGGATTTTGCTCGTGAATTTGGATTAGGTACAAATAAACACATTTTATTAGCGGTTGACCGTGCTGGCTGGCATACCAGCAAAAATTTACAGATTCCTGAAGGACTACATTTAACATTTTTGCCTTCTCACTCACCTGAGTTACAGCCTGCAGAAAGGTTGTGGACTTTGGTGGATGAACCACTTGCTAATCAATCGTTTAACTCACTTAATGATTTGGAGAATATTTTATTTCATCGCTGTCAGTCTTTACTTCAACAGCAAGATTTAATTCGCGGGTTAACGGGTTTTCATTGGTGGCTTCAGATTGGAGTTTAATCGTAAGTGATTATCCGGACTTGATATTATCTATTGAGCAAATTCAAGTTTTACAACAGGAAATTCAAAAAAATTAGTTTTAATTAATTACTTGATAAAATACACTGATATACAAATAAAACCCGCATTCGCGGGTTTCAAAGTTTTTATTAGTCCATCCAGATGGACTTGGTTTGTGTGGATGCGATTTCTGCTTCCTTGTTTTGAAACTAAAACTCGGCACTTTGCGGTGTACGCGGGAAGGGAATCACATCACGAATATTGGCCATTCCGGTGATGAATTGCACGAGTCGTTCAAAACCCAAACCAAAACCAGCGTGAGGAACAGTACCATAACGACGCAAATCTAGATACCACCATAAATCTTCTGGCTTCATTCCTTGCGCTATTACCCGACGTTCAAGAACTTCTAAGCGTTCTTCCCGTTGGGAACCACCAATAATTTCGCCAATTTTCGGCGCGAGAATATCCATTGCGCGGACGGTTTTTTCGTCGTCGTTCAAGCGCATATAAAAAGCTTTAATTTTTGCTGGATAATCTGTGACGATTACTGGCTTTTTAAATAATTGTTCAGCCAAATAACGTTCGTGTTCTGATTGTAAATCTAAGCCCCAGCTGACAGGATATTCAAATTTGACATCGGCTTTTTCTAAAAGTGCGATCGCTGCTGTGTAAGTTAAGCGTTCAAATTGATTGTTAATAATATTATCGGCTGTTGCCAACACAGAATTATCAATGCGCTGATTGAAAAATTCCATGTCTTCTGGGCAAGTTTCCAAAACATAGTTAAAGATATGTTTGAGAAATGCTTCAGCTAAATCCATATCGCCTTCTAAGTCACAAAAAGCCATTTCTGGCTCAACCATCCAAAATTCGGCTAAGTGACGCGAAGTATTAGAATTTTCTGCGCGGAAGGTAGGGCCAAATGTGTAGACGTTGCTAAACGCCATCGCCATGATTTCCGCTTCCAGCTGACCGCTAACTGTTAAATATGTAGGTTTAGCAAAAAAGTCTTGGCTGTAATCTACTGCTTGATTATCTGTGCGGGGAATATTTTTTAAATCCAAACTAGTAACGCTAAAAAGTTCGCCCGCACCTTCACAATCGCTAGCAGTGATGATGGGTGTGTGTACCCACAAAAAACCTCTTTCTTGGAAGAATTGGTGAATTGCTGTCGAACAAGCATTTCTCACTCGAAAAACTGCACCAAAAGAATTAGTACGCGATCGCAGATGTCCAATAGTTCGCAGAAACTCAAAGGAATGCCGTTTCTTTTGCAGAGGATATGTATCGGGATCGGCTTCTCCGTAGACTTTTACAGATTCTGCTTTCAACTCAATTCGCTGTCCTTTACCCAAAGAAGCCACCAACACCCCAGCCACCTCAACGGCAGCACCGGTATTCAGTTTTTTCAAGGTAGCTTCATAATCTGGCAAATCCTGATTGATGACGACTTGCAAATTAGCTAGCGATGAGCCGTCATTAACTTCGATAAAAGCAAATCCTTTGGACTCGCGTTTTGTCCTCACCCAGCCTTGAACTAGGAGAGACTCATCAGGTTGACCACTTCGCAATATTTCTGCAATCCGTCGATTTACCATATTATGCAACTTATATTTTGTCAACGTAGGGACTAAAGATATTAAAGAATGTTAGCTCATTAACCCAATCCAAAAATCTGAAATCCAAAATTGGCATTATCCAGCATATGACTTTAATATCCAGCCTATGATAACGCCCATTCCACCAAAGCGGACGGCCTGCCAGAAAGGTTTTTTGAGACTACGCCAAGAAAATAACTGACTTTCTAAGTTGAGTTCTAGCATTTCCAACTGCTGTTTGATTTGCCGTAACTCTGCTTTAATTTCTGGTGTCTGGGATTTATGGCGCTTTAATTGCTCCTGACGCTGCTGGGATTGAGCCTTTTGCTGACGATCGCGCTGTACTTGATTGTAACGTTCTCTCAAGGATAAGAGCGATCGCTCTACTTCCTCGATTTCTTGTTCTAAATCTGGTTCCGGATTTTCCCCTGGCGGTTGTGATTGTTGAGACGGCTTCATTTACAAGTAGTAAACTAAGATTAAAAGTCAATTGTCATTTCTCATTGGTCATTTGTCATTAGTCATTAGTCATTGGTCAAACAGGTCATTGCACTTTGGACAAATGACAAAGCCCAAAGTTTCTTACCAGGTTTGCTGCGATAGAGTAGTGATTCGCCGTGTTTGCGAACGTCTAACTCCGCCACCCGATACCCCTACTTTGTAAGTAAGCTAACAACAGCGCCTCTGTTAGGGGAAGAGTACAGAACTTTGTAAAGGAAGACTAATGACAAATGACAAATGACTAATAACTAATGACAAAGGACTTTAAATTATGTCTCAATCTGCACAGCTGCCGAAAACCAGTCAACTCAGTGAATTTAGTACTTTAGAACTAGCCCAAGCTCTAATGCAGAGACTGAGCATTTCTCCTGAAGATTGGCATCGCCTCAAGTCTAACCGCAATTCCCGCGCCAGCGAACAACTAGCAGCAGCTCTTGTTTATCTTTTAAACAATCAACCACAAGAAGCCCAAGCCAGACTAGAACAAGCAGTTGGTTGGCTAGATCGCTCTATTTCTGCTCCTCCCTGTCCAACTCATGGGAAAAGTTAGGAGTTAAGAGTTAGGAGTTAATAGTTTAAAACTTTTAACTCATCACTCCTAGCTTCTAACCACAACTACCGCCGCAGAGATAGTCCCCGACGATTTTCCATTTGTTTACAAAGCCTCAATTCTGTACCCTTGCGATTCCACTCTACCTGATCGAAAATTTGATGCAGAAGACATAAACCACGACCACTTTCTGCTTCATCTGGTGGTAGATAGTCTGTTGGTTCTTCATCAGTAATCGGTGAGGGAGTAAAGCCGCTACCCTGGTCTGAAATTATCCACCAATATTGATTATCTATTAAGGAAAAACGTACTACAACTCTTTTACTTGGATCGAGATTATTGCCATGTTTAGCTGCATTTACTAGGGCTTCTTGAAGTCCTAAACGTAGTTCTGACTGTAATTTTGCTGGAATTTCTGCCAACAATAAATCTAATATGGGACAAAGATAGAGGGTTGAGGCAAAACTAATGGTGCCCCAATAACGTCCAACTGGACGAAGTGAAATAGTAATCACAAGAGAAACCCCATAGCTTTCAGTTAGCTAGACATCAGTTTGGTGTCACAGGCACCCTGATAATAATTGAGGTGGTCATGCTGCCTTCAAACTTGCGTCTTTAAAACTAAATTTTGAAAATGCTAGGGAGCATTGACTCTATGAATTAGTTGGGATTGGCCGGATATATAACGGCTCCAATAAATTTGATTGGGGAATGAGCAACTTAGAAAATTGCTATGAATTTCATTGAGTATTGAGATACTCTAGTTAGTTGCCGATTTGTAATTTACACAATCCCATTCATACTTTTAGGAGTCGATGCAACTTAAATTTCTTTAAACAAAATGAATTTCTATTTTTAGCTTAATTCGATTTTAGCATTGTTAGTATGCACTAGACTACAAATTTGAAATTTCAATTTTTTTAAAGGAATCAGCATCATTATCCAAATGTGATAGCACAAGAAAGGCAGCAGCTTCCACATGAGCAGTTTGGGGAAAAAAATCAGCAGGTTGTACCCGTGCGATCTTATATTGCCCATCTTGACAGAGTAATTTTAGGTCACGGGCGAGGGTGGCTACTTTACAGCTGACGTAAACAATCCGAGATGGTTTCAATTGCCGTAAAGTGTCAATGACAGCGCGATCGCACCCTTTACGTGGTGGATCGAGAATTACGACCTCTGGTATTGTGCCCATTTTTGGCAGCAATTTCTCAACTGCGCCGACTTGGAATGTCACATTATTAATTTCATTGCGTTCGGCATTCAAAATAGCTTGTTCCACGGCTGTTGGTTGCACTTCTAAACCTGTGGCTTGGCGTACTTGTTTGGCCAGGGGCAAAGTTAAAGTGCCTATACCACAGTAGGCATCAACTAAAGATTCATGCCCTTGAAGATTAAGTTCTGACTGAATTACCTCCAATAATGCCTCTGCTGTTTCTGTATAAACTTGGAAAAATGTATCTGGGCGCACTTGAAATTCCAGTCCAGCAAATTTTTCACGCAGGTGGGGTACTCCAGCGATGCAACGGGTTTCTACTCCAAAGATAGCATTTGTGCGATCGCCATTGCGATTCAGACATACTCCCATTAACTGCGGATAACGCTTTAACCATTCCTGGGCTTGGGTTGCAATTTCTGGTAAATTCCAATCTTTAACCACTAAAGTCAGCAACATTTCGCCAGTATGGCGGCCGATGCGTAAACTCAAATGGCGAATTTGTCCAAGGTGGCGATGTTCGTCGTAAATTTGCCAACCCCGCTGTTGGATATCCTGCTTAACTTCGGCAAGCATCGGATTTAAACGCGAGTCTTGGACTGGACATTGATTTAAGTTAATTAATTGGTGACTACCTTTTTGGTAGTAACCAGCTTGTACTTGTCCTGTTGCCGATTTGCCTAGAGGATAAGTAGATTTATTTCGGTAGCCCAAAGCAGAACCCACAGCCAGTACCGGATCTACTGGTGGTTGGGTAAAACCGCCAATGCGCTCCAAAGCTTGGATAACTTGATTTTGCTTAGCGACAAGCTGGTAATCATAATTAATATGCTGCCACTGGCAACCACCACACTTATCAGCCACAATACAGCCAGGGCGGATGCGATGAGGAGATGGTTGCAATAGCTTTTGTAGCTTAGCGTGGGCATATTTGGGTTTAACATGTACTAAACGCACTATAGCGCGATCGCCTGGTACAGTATCCGGGACAAATACTACACGTTCATTAGCACGTCCCACCCCATCGCCAGTATCGCTGAGATCGGCGATCGTTACTTCAATTAATTCACCTTGTTGCCAAATCATTTTAGTCATTGGTCATTGGTCATTGGTCATTGGTCATTGGTCATTGGTCATTGGGGAAACAGGGCATTGGGCATTTATTATTCTCCGCGTCCTCCTTCGGGTTGGGAAGTTTGGACTCGACGGGAACCGCCAAGACTCCAACTTCCTCACCGCGTCTCCCCGATCCCCCTCATCTCCCCATCTCTCGGGTGAAGGAAATTTTGTGTGGGATTTCTAGCTAAGTATCCAAAAAATTACCCTCCACACTCCCCACACTCCCCACACCCCCACACTCCCCACACCTTTTTTCGCTCACCCCCATTCCCCACTCCCCCTTCACTTGTGTACCTCAGACTCGCTAAACTAGCAGATAATATTTAAGGTGATTTCAATCATCATGACTGTAATTAGCCAAGTTATTCTCAAAGCTGACGACGAACTGCGTTATCCCAGCAGTGGCGAACTTAAAAATATCAAAGACTTTTTGCAAACCGGTGTACAACGGACGCGCATTGCTGCGACCTTAGCTGAAAATGAAAAAAAGATAGTCCAGGAAGCAACCAAACAACTTTGGCAAAAGCGTCCTGACTTTATCTCTCCTGGTGGTAATGCTTACGGGGAACGTCAACGCTCTCTATGTATCCGTGATTTTGGCTGGTATTTACGTCTAATTACTTATGGTGTACTTGCTGGCGACAAAGAGCCAATTGAAAAAATCGGCTTGATTGGTGTGCGGGAAATGTACAACTCATTGGGCGTTCCCGTACCTGGAATGGTAGAAGCTATCAGTTCCCTCAAAACAGCCGCTCTTGGCTTACTGAGTGCGGAAGATGCTGCGGAAGCTGGGCCATACTTTGATTACATCATTCAAGCGATGTCTTAATACAAACTCTGTGCGGATTCTAGGAGATACTTTTGTTCTACTAGAGTGAGGGTGAAATTTTAGCACTCCATAAGCATAAGATTAGCAATTCCATCTTAACTTCCCCACATTTGGTAGTGGCTATGGCTAAATCTCTGTCAAGTTACCAACCAGTTGTGGGGAAATTTTATTTCAGCATGGGGCATGAGGAGATGGGGGAGTAGGGGAAAAGGTTAAAGGTTAAAGGGAAAAGGAATAAATTTAATCTTTCCCCCTTACCCCTTTCCCTTTCCCCATGCCCTGTTTGCCCAATGACTAATAACAAAAAACCGACAGTCTTTGATAAAGGCTGTCGGTAATTAGTGTGTTCCCTATTAATGACTCGGCTAGAGTTCAGTTGTCCTTAATTATGCCTAGCTGGCGATCGCCATGAGACGATCCTAATCATGTATAAGTGTGATTGTCGTCACTTGATTGTTACTACTAAACTGCATATACCCAAGAAATCACTGATTTATAGTCAATCTATACAAGTTTCGAGCTAAGAGTATATACGCTGGTAGATACTTTTTCAGTTTCAAAGCAAATAACGCCAATCACCCTAACTAGGGAGTAAAACATCAGATAGACGAATTCACAAACTCATGCCCCATTTGCCAAAGTGTTGTAAGAGAAAGAGCTATCTGCAAAAATAAAACTCTCAAAACCAGTCGTGGACAAGCTAATGAGGTTTCCATTGTTGTTGAAACTGATATTGGCAGTTTTAAGGGTATTGCCAGCAACAACACCAGATACGAGCAGTTGAGAGCGATTAAAAGCTGTCAAATCGAGGGTGTCAAAACCATCCCCACCATCAACAGTTGCAGCACCGAAGCCTTTAAAGTAGTCATCCCCAGCGCCCAGAGCAATCTTGATGCCGCCACCGATAGTCACTTTCTGTTGAACTCCATCTAGGATACTGGTAGCGACAACTTTGTCATTGCCATAACCAGTTTTAATCGTTCCCTTTCCGTAAATTCCGTAGGCAGTACCACCGATGGTTGCTGTAGCCTGTCCGGTAAGAACGTCAGAATCATTGCCAGTATTGATGGTTCCATCGTTGAAGATGCCATAAGCTATGGAGTTATTTCCAGAACTGTTGCCATAACCAGTAATTGTGTCTTTGCCCGATCCTGTAGTGATGGTGTCGTCTTGAGTGTTCTCGATGCCGATGCCAGCACCAGAGTCGCCCAGACGTTCAACACCGATGCCACCGTTGCCACCAGTACCGGTGCCAATGATAGTGTCTTCTCCGTCTTTGGTATTCAGTTGGGCACTGTTGCTAATGCCTGTCCCACTACCGCCGTTGCTCAAGAAAAAACCGTTGTCAGTGTCGATGCCAGCGTTGCCTCCAGTACCGTTACCGATGATAGTATCTTCTCCGTTCCCTCCATTCAGACTGCTAGTATTAGCGATGCCGATCCCAGCACCGCCAGAGCCTAACCCGACGCCCTCACCACCGCTACCACCGATACCAGTACCTGAGATAGTGTCTTTTCCATCCCCTGCATTGAGACTGCCACTGTTGGCAATGCCTGTGCCACTACCGCCATTACCGCCGATGAAGCCATCGTCGCCCCTGCCACCAGTACCGATGCCGATGATAATGTCTTCTCCCTCCGCTACATTCAAACTACCATCGTTACTAATACCGAATCCATTACCACCGCTGCCCGCGATGCCAATGGTACTAAAGCCGCCGTTGCCGCCAGTACCGATGCCGTTAATTTTATCTTTTCCGTCCCCTGCATTCAGACTGCCACTGTTACTGATGCCTGTGCCTGTGCCGCCTTCGCCGCCTCTGTCGTTACCGTTTCCGCCTTCGCCACCAGTACCAGTACCGTTAATTGTATCTTTTCCGTCCCCTGCATTCAGACTGCCACTGTTACTGATGCCTGTGCCCGTACCGCTCTCGCCAAGGTTCTCCCTGCCCCCGCCGGCACTGCCACCAATCCCTGTGGCGATGATAGTATCTTCTCCATCCCCTGTATTGAGAGTACCACTGTTGCCGATGCCGATGGCATTACCGCCGGAGTTGCTGATGGCACCAAAGCTGCCGTTGCCGCCATTGCCCCCAGTGCCAGTGCCGGCGATCGTGTCGTTTCCCTTCCCTGCATTCAGACTGCCACTGTTAAAAATACCCGTGCCAACTCCACCATCGGTAGGTCTCTCAGATCCAATGTCGCCACCGTTACCACCAGTACCAGTGCCGACGATTGTGTCATTTCCATTCTCTGCATTCAGGCTGCCGCTGTTGGCAATGCCAGTGCCGCTGCCACCGTCGCCGCCGTTACTACTGTTGGCGTTTTGGCCGTCACCACCAGTACCAGTGCCAGTAATTGTGTCATTTCCATTTCCTACATTCAAGCGGCCGCGGTTGGCAATGCCAGTCCCATTGCCGCCATTGGTACTACCGCTGCTACCAACAGCTTTACCCTGAATGCTGTCATTACCTGAGCGGGTACAAATTAAGCCTCCAGTTAAAATATCGATACCTATTGCCACAGATACATTTAACTCTTCGCCGACTAAAGTGTCGGAGCCAAAACTACCAATAAAATTGGGTGGAATGCTAATTCTAGGCACGATTCAAGTCCTCTCAATTGGGTTACTACGGTAATTTATTAGACCTCTTGCAAAAGTGCTTTTTGCACTCCTGGGGGAAAAGGGTAAAGCTTAAAGGGGAAGGGGACAATAGAGAACTTTTTCCCTTCCCCTTTTCCCAACTTCTGCAAGAAGTCTATTCATTTGGATGAGTTGTCTTTGAAAAGTTCACAGAATTCTTTCTCCAAAAGCCATTCGCTGATTAAGCCTACTGTTGTAGAAGTAAATAAAGTACAATCAATTCTGAGGCATTAAATCTACATTCGGCAGGTGCGATCGTCTCGGATAAATTTTTTCTGCCTTGAACTAATGGGTAGTATGATGGGCTAACAGCTATTTCTAAATTCTAGAAATAACTTATGCTCGTTATAAAAAAAGAAACTTTATAACTTTGCTAGCAACAGTACAATTACCAGTACTTAAGGATTGAATACAATATATATTTAAATACTTTTAAAAAAGTTTTTAAATATACAAATAACTAAATAGTTATAAATAAACAACAGTTCGACAATTATAGAACTACACTTACAAGGCAAGTAAATCGATAGAATAATGCTCTGTACAATTGGTGCATTATTTCCATGACTGCCACATCTCCTGCTCCCTTTTCCCCCGAAGAAATCGCCGCCGAAGGTATAAAGCCAGAAGAATACGCAGAAATCGTCCGTCGTTTAGGGCGTCATCCCAACAAAGCCGAACTGGGAATGTTTGGGGTAATGTGGTCAGAGCATTGCTGTTATAAAAATTCTCGACCTTTACTCAAACAGTTTCCTACCGAAGGTCGCCGCATTCTCGTGGGGCCTGGTGAAAATGCTGGTGTTGTAGATTTGGGTGACGGACTGCAACTAGCCTTTAAGATAGAATCCCACAACCATCCCTCAGCAGTCGAACCCTTTCAAGGAGCGGCAACGGGAGTAGGAGGTATCCTCAGGGATATCTTTACTATGGGGGCGCGTCCCATTGCCATCTTAAACTCGCTACGTTTTGGTTCCCTAGAAGATGCCAAAACCCAAAGGTTATTTACTGGTGTAGTGTCGGGGATTTCCCATTACGGTAATTGTGTGGGAGTACCCACCGTTGGCGGTGAAGTTTACTTTGATGCTGCTTACTCTGGTAATCCTCTGGTGAATGTGATGGCGTTGGGGTTGATGGAAACGCCAGAAATTGTTAAATCTGGGGCATCTGGTTTAGGTAACCCTGTGTTATATGTTGGTTCCACCACCGGACGCGACGGTATGGGGGGCGCGAGTTTTGCCAGTGCAGAATTGACCGAACAGTCAATGGATGACCGTCCTGCTGTGCAAGTAGGCGACCCTTTTTTGGAAAAGTCGTTAATTGAAGCTTGTCTGGAAGCTTTTAAAACAGGTGCAGTTGTCGCCGCCCAGGATATGGGAGCAGCGGGAATTACCTGTTCTACTTCAGAGATGGCGGCAAAAGGTGGTGTGGGAATTGAACTAGATTTAGATAAAATTCCCGTGCGGGAGCTGGGGATGGTTCCCTATGAATACCTGCTCTCAGAATCTCAAGAACGGATGCTCTTTGTTGCCCACAAAGGTCGCGAACAAGAGTTAATAGACATTTTTCACCGTTGGGGACTTCAGGCTGTTGTTGCTGGTACAGTGATTGCCCAACCCATTGTGCGAATTCTCTACCAAGGTAAAGTAGCAGCAGAAATTCCCGCTGAAGCTTTGGCAGAAAATACCCCACTTTATCAACGGGAATTGCTGGCAGAACCACCAGAATATGCGCGTCAAGCTTGGCAGTGGACTGCTAATTCTTTACCTAGTTGTACAATTGCTGGAATCGAACTCCAAGGACGCCTGCAAAGTTGGAATGATATTCTGTTAACTTTGCTTGATACACCAACGATCGCTTCTAAAAATTGGGTATATCGTCAGTACGATCACCAAGTACAAAACAATACCGTAATTCTACCAGGTGGTGCAGATGCGGCTGTAGTACGCTTACGCCCACTCGAAGAAATCCCCAGTACCCGCACAATGCCCAATGCCCAAAGCGCAGTTGCAGCTACCGTAGACTGCAATTCTCGTTATGTTTACCTCGATCCCTATGAAGGAGCTAAGGCAGTGGTGGCGGAAGCCGCACGCAATCTCAGTTGTGTCGGTGCCGAACCTCTGGCGGTAACAGATAACCTCAATTTTGGCTCTCCAGAAAAACCAATTGGTTACTGGCAATTAGCAGAAGCTTGTCGCGGTTTAGCAGAAGGTTGTCGAGAACTAGCAACACCTGTTACAGGTGGAAATGTCTCTTTATACAATGAAACCCTTGATTCTCAAGGAACTCCCCAACCAATTTATCCCACTCCTGTTGTGGGTATGGTGGGCTTGATTCCGGATATCACCAAAATTTGTGGTCAAGGTTGGCAAACAGTAGGCGATGTGATTTACCTTCTGGGATTGCCTTTAACATCCCAACTCAGTTTAGGAGCGTCTGAGTATTTAGCCGCCATCCACGGTACTGTTGCTGGAAAACCGCCACAAATAGATTTTGACTTGGAACGCCGGGTACAGCAAGTTTGTCGTGATGGAATTCGTAATGGTTGGGTACGTTCTGCCCACGATTGTGCTGAGGGAGGAATAGCGATCGCCATAGCAGAATGTTGCATCTCTGGCAACCTCGGCGCCGAAATCAATTTAGAAATAACACCAACTCAATTAAATCGTTTAGACGAGGTGCTGTTTGCTGAAGGTGGGAGCCGAATTTTAGTTTCTATAGCACCAGAACACCAAGAAATTTGGGAATCATACTTACAGGAACATCTGGGTCAACAGTGGCAAAAACTTGGCAGAGTCGGTAATTTCGAGACGGGTTTGGGGGTTTTAACCACTGACAACCAACCCTTAATCAAAGTTAATATTGAACATATGAGCGATCGTTATTCTCAGGCGATCGTTAGGCGTCTCGCCATCCAAACCACTACTCCCAGTTGAAGCAGTTAGGAGTGAAATTAGAAAAGTTAGGAGTTGAGAGTCAGGAGTTAAGAATAAAAGCCTAACTTTTAACTCCTAACTCCTCACTCCTAACTCCTCACTCCTGTACACAGGCGATTAATCGCGTCTCTACTCCTAATTTGTTAATCTTTGTGAACAGAATTACGGTACTGTTTTAATGGATGGTTAAAGATTTATTAAGAACTCTGCGACTATCTATCGACATAATCCCAGTGACTCGACTACCAAATTTTAGATTTTAGATTTTAGATTTTGGATTGAGAGTACTTTTTCTAGTTAATCTATCATCCGTCTTCAGCAGGTTCAACAAATCTCAAATTATTTAGCCGTATTCCTTCTAGGGTGCGGTCAATCCAAAATCGTAAATCTAAAATCCAAAATTGACTGACCCCCCACCAGGAGCAAAGCTAGCATGACTTCTATTCATTCTGTCACTTCGGATGAATACCCCGACCAGACCAACAACCCAATTAATAGTTATGAAAATCATCCCGACAAGCCAGAAGAAGCTTGCGGTGTTTTCGGTATTTACGCACCAGGAGAAAACGTTGCTAAACTAAGCTACTTTGGATTGTATGCCCTCCAACACCGGGGTCAAGAATCAGCTGGTATTGCCACCTTTGAGGGCGCGAAAGTCCACCTCCACAAAGATATGGGCTTGGTGTCTCAAGTATTCAACGAATCAGTTTTAGAACAGTTACCTGGTAGTCATGCTATTGGTCACACTCGTTATTCGA
This sequence comes from Nostoc sp. ATCC 43529, assembly GCA_003326205.1. GTDB lineage: Bacteria > Cyanobacteriota > Cyanobacteriia > Cyanobacteriales > Nostocaceae > Nostoc. The sequence continues at coordinate 155,405 of LWTK01000094.1, read as the reverse complement.
CTACAGGTTCTAGCCGCAAAGTTAACGCTCAACCCGCTGTCATTGAAACTCGCTTGGGAACGTTAGGTTTAGCACACAATGGTAATTTAGTCAATACGGTGCAATTGCGTCAAGAGTTGTTGGAGAACAAATGCAACTTAGTGACGACAACAGACTCAGAAATGATTGCTTTTGCGATCGCCCAAGCCATCGATGCAGGTGCAGATTGGTTAGAAGGTGCAATTCAGGCGTTTCATCGCTGCCAAGGAGCTTTTAGCTTAGTTATTGGTACTCCCATTGGCGTTATGGGAGTCCGCGACCCCAATGGCATTCGTCCTTTGGTAATTGGGACTTTGGCTGGTAATCCCATCCGTTACGTTTTAGCTTCCGAAACCTGTGGTTTAGACATTATTGGAGCCGAATACCTGCGGGATGTAGAACCTGGTGAATTAGTTTGGATTACCGAAGAAGGTTTAGCTTCCTACCACTGGAGTCAACAGCCCCAGCGGAAATTGTGTATTTTTGAGATGATTTACTTTGCCCGCCCCGATAGCGTTATGCATAACGAGAGTTTGTACAGCTACCGGATGCGATTAGGGCGGCAACTAGCAAAAGAATCTGCTGTAGATGCTGATATTGTCTTTGGTGTTCCTGATTCTGGTATCCCTGCTGCCATTGGATTTTCCCAAGCTTCTGGTGTCATGTACATGGAAGGACTGATTAAAAATCGCTACGTCGGGCGAACCTTTATTCAGCCAACCCAAACCATGCGCGAATCAGGTCTCCGCATGAAACTCAACCCCCTCAAAGATGTGCTGGTTGGCAAAAGAGTAATCATCGTAGATGACTCAATTGTGCGCGGTACCACCAGTCGGAAACTAGTCAAAACTTTGCGTGAGGCGGGTGCAATAGAAGTACATATGCGAATTTCTTCTCCACCAGTAACTCATCCTTGCTTTTATGGTATCGATACTGATTCTCAAGACCAGCTAATTGCTGCCACCAAATCAGTAGAAGAAATTGCCAAGCAACTGGAAGTAGATAGCCTCGCTTATCTCAGCTGGGAAGGAATGCTAACAGCAACAGGAGAAGACACCAATAGTTTTTGTTCTGCCTGCTTTACTGGAAATTATCCAGTAGCCATTCCTGAGCAAGTCAAGCGTTCTAAGTTGATTTTGGAAAAAGAAAAGGTAGTAGTGTAGGGGCTGGGGACTAGGGATTGGGGACTGGGGAGATGGCAAGATTTCACCCCACCCAATGTCCCATGCCCACTCTAGCTAAAATAGTTGAATACCTTAACAGATAATGATTTATGAACCAGCCGATATCTGAGAGAGTGCGCTGGACTACCGCCGATTTAGAATTGTTTCCAGATAACGGGAACCGCTATGAAATTATTGACGGAGAATTGTTTGTGACCAGAGCGCCTCACTGGAATCATCAAAAAGCCTGTGTGAGAATTATTGCTCCTTTGGATACCTGGTCACAAGCCACTTCATTGGGACAGGTTGTACCTGCTCCAGGAGTAATTTTTGGTGAGAATGATAATGTAATTCCTGATATTGTCTGGGTTAGTAATGAAAGATTGCCTTTACTTTTAGACGAGGCGGGGCATTTGACTGGTGCGCCGGAACTAGTGGTAGAGGTACTATCTCTTGGTAGTGACAACGAAAAGCGGGATAGGGAACTTAAACTGAAGCTCTACTCTTCAAGAGGAGTGAGAGAATATTGGATTGTGGATTGGCACAAGCAACAAGTTGAAGTTTATCGGCGCGAGCAAGGGAATTTAAAGTTAGCCGCAACATTGTTCAATGGTGATGAACTAAATTCACCGATGTTGCCTAATTTTACTTGTGCGATCGCCTCTTTATTTACTTAAAATATTCCTTTTTTCTGAGATTAAGCGTGCAAAGGTATTGAATAAGCTACTTTTTCTCAAAATGGCTAAACTAGTTTTCAACTATGTTGTAAAAACTCAACTTTGGGCAACAACGGGTCAGTTACAATGCCCACGCCACTAAAACCCCAGCGTTTGAGCAAACTTCCCAACTGTGTACCCGGAATAGATTCAATCGCAAAACGATTTGCCACTTCTGCTGCATGGGTGTTGAGATAACTAAGAGCATCAAAGTTTTCCCGAAACAATAATAGATAACCTGATGCATCGGCATTGGGCCGAGCTGTCAGGTAACGACCATCACTTTTTGAGCGCACCAGGTAATAGACTTCGGACAACATGGAAGGGGTGGGGAGTGGGGAGTGGGAGACGCGGGGACGCGGCGACGCAAAGAAAAACTAATGACAAATGACAAATGACCAATGACTAATGACTAATTCAAATTTTCTAAACGAATACGCGGGTCGGCAGCTTTAAGCATTATGTCAGCAATTAAGTTACCAACAATTAGCAAAACTGCACTCATGACTAAACTGGCCATGACCAGATACAAATCTTGGGACATTACAGCTTGTAAAGTCAATCGTCCCAAACCAGGCCAATTGAAGAATTGTTCGGCAATGAACGCCCCACTTAATAAACTAGCTAACTCGAAGCCTAATAGAGTAATTAAAGGGTTTACAGCGTTGCGGAGAGCGTGAACATATATTACCCGGTTTTCTGGTAATCCTTTAGCACGAGCAGTTTGGATGTAATCTTGACGCAGAACATCTAACAATTCGCCGCGAGTAATGCGTTGTAAACCAGCAAAACTAGTAATTGAGAGAGCGATTGTAGGTAAAATCATGTGCCAGCCAATATCGAGGATTTTACCAAACCAATTGAGTTCTGAGTGATTGATGCTAGTCATACCACCTACCGGGAACAACGGCGAGGTGATTTGAGCAAAGAAAAGCAGCACTAAAACGGTGATGAAACTAGGAAATCCTTGTCCAGCGTAGCTAACGACTTGTAAAACCCGGTCAGCCCAGCGATTTTGCTTGATGGCAGCGATGATGCCCAAAGGAATGGCGATCGCCCAAGTTACAATCAAAGAAGCGATCGCTAACAACAATGTTGCTGGTACTCGTTCCCACAACAGGGATACTACTGGGCGTTTATAAGAAAAACTCGGCCCAAAATCACCTCTCGATACAATATTCCACAACCAAAGCCAATATTGTTCCACCCAGGACTTATTTAAACCCCAAAATTCCCGTAAAGCCTTAATTTGGTCTCTAGATTTTTTGGGATCTGCTTCTAATTGGGTGACAAAATCTCCCGGAGCAAGTTGCATAACCAGAAACGACAGCGCCGACGCCAAAAACAAAGTCAATAATGCCTGCAACAGCCGCTTCACGATGTATATAAAAGTTTCACTTGTGACTAGCCTAATCAGCCAATCCCAACCCGTTGCTAAAGAAATTTTTGCTGTAGATGTCATAGCACTTTGTTTAGTTGTTGCTTGTCAGTTGCACGATCCTTGCGTAGCGGCTGAGCGAAGAGGCAAGGGAGATGGGGAGATCGGGGGAGAAATAACTAATGACAAATGACCACTGACTAATGACTAATTACATTAATATTCAACCAAAGAAATAATCGGCACATTTGGCAAATGTCTGCGTCCTTCTAAATCTCGTAGCTCGATAATAAACCCAAATCCGACTAGTTCGCAGCCAATCTTCTGCACCAAGTTTGCTGTTGCACTCGCAGTTCCACCGGTAGCAATCAAATCGTCTACAATCAAAACCCGGCTACCCTCGTGTAAAGCATCTTGATGTACTTCTAGGCAGTCTGTACCATACTCTAGTTGATACTCAATTGAGTGAACTGCTGATGGTAACTTACCTCTTTTGCGGACGGGAATAAAACCAGCTCCTAGTTTATAAGCCAGAGGTGAGCCAAAAATGAATCCCCTCGACTCCATACCAATAACATAATCCACTGCCATCTCAGCTTCTATGCATTTTTGTGTTAAAAAGTCAATAGTATAGCGCAATCCCTCTGGGTCGCGCAGCAGGGTAGTAATATCCCGAAATAAAATTCCAGGTTTGGGGAAATCTGGGATGTCACGAATCAGAGACTTCAAATCCATAGAATGGGGAGTGGGGAATAGGGAATGGGGAATGGGGCATAGGAAGAGGACAAGGGGAAAGGGAAAGGGGTAAGGGGAAAAGGGGAAAGATTAAATTTATTCCTTTTCCCTTTAACCTTTAACCTTTTCCCCTGCCCAATGCCCAATGCCCAATGCCCAATGCCCAATTCCAGATACGTGAAAAATCGTACACTATAATGTCATACGCTGGGCGTGGAGGCTAAAGCTTCACCCTTGATTGACGATAAGTAGAAACTAAATCAAGCTAGAAAAGGTATAGGACTAATAAATGAGGTGAATTAAGTAATGTTTTAAAGTTTTGAATTGAATATAGGGAATCCTTTGAGTAGAAAGAGTTAAGTAATGTATATATCGGGTAGTCATGACTACTGCCACAAATCTAATGTTCAAGTCTTGGCTACTTATCTTAAATTTGTTTTACCTAGTCTGTCACAAGCGTACAAGGTATTTATAGAATGAATGTTTCTGCAAGTTTAACGCCGTTGAAAAGTCCAACTCAAGATTCACTGCCGATGATTCTGGACACTTTACCAGATCCTGCGATCGCCGGACAAACATGTCCTCGAAGAACCCGGTTGCAAATTGACCTTATTTTACTTGCTATTGAAGCTTTAGAGCTTGGTGGTTCTGAAGCAATCTTGGCTTTTGCTCAAGAGTTGGATCTTAAAGGAATTGTTAAAGATCGGGTCAATTTATGGCGGATGCGTAGCTCTAACCCGCTACGCAGAGCGCACATCCGCCGTCCCTTAACTATTATGGAAGCCAAAGCTTTAGTAGTTATTGCTTGTTACATAGCACGGCGTTTAACTGTTGTAATTCGGCAGCTATTAATGTTATGTCAACAGATGGAAGAAAAGCAGATTCCCCTAGAACAGAATTTGCGGCTATCTAATTACCTGGAGCGGTTTAGAGCGCATTTTAAGAGTCGGATGAATGCTCGACGTTCTGGTGTCCTGGCATTAACTTCCGATGAAAAATTAGATGAGCTAGCGATAAATTTGTTAGGACAATTACTATTTTGTACTGGTACGGCTGGAATGCAGCGGTTTTGGATTAGTCTTTTTGACGGTGAAGTGGAATGAATATTCAACGTAAGTACAGTTTGCCTAATTGTACACTGCTTTTAGAAGGGTTAAGTGATGTCACTAGGGCTGCACACTTCCAAGAACTACGCCCAGAATTATCTATATTGGTAAATGCCGAATGTTATTTATCTGGATATAATCAACCTCTAACTGGAGGGCGGGAGTTTTTTGAAAGTTTGGTGAGGGCAGTTAGTGGCTATGCCCAAGAATTTTTAAGTAATGTACCTAATCCCCAAGCCCACAATCATGAGTCAGAGTTAGTAGAGTTTCAAAAAATAGACAGCAACCGACATCGGTTAATTGTACATTCAGAAGGCGCACCAGAGGGTTTCGAGTCTCAACCAAGCCATGCTAAACGCCCGCCAATTGAAATAGACTTGAGTACGGTGCAGTTGTTTGATTTGGTAGAAGCAGTAGATCAGTTTTTTGCTGATAGCCAAACTTTACCAGAACTTTCCCTAGAATTACAGCCAGTTACCAGACGCTATGGTGGTGCTAGTCAAGCTTTAATCAAGCAGGCAGTTCCAGCTGCTGTGGGAGTATCAAGTTTAGCAGTAGCAGCGATCGCTTTTAACTTGATTCCACCTCCGCAAATCCGTCCACCACAGCCTCAGCCAGATGGGCAAACTACCTCGACAACGAAAAACCTCACCCCTTCAGCATCAGCAGATCCAACTCCCACGTCGGCTGCGACGCCCATAGCTGCTGCAACTCCTACACCAACAGCTACAACTACTACCAAGCCAGAAGTTAAAGATTTAGAAGCACTTTTAAATACAGTTTCGGAAATTACCGATCCATCTCAACTGCGTGCCTTAAATCGCCAAGTGTATAATCAAATTCATCCAGCTTGGACTAATCGCTCAGGATTGCAACAGGATTTGATCTATCGCTTAGGTGTAGCTGCGGATGGAGCGATCGTTGGTTATAAAGCGGTAAATCAAGAAGCAAATCAAGGAATAGAGCAAACTCCTCTACCTAACTTACTTTACAATCCTGCTAACCGCGCTCCCATTTCCAATGAACCGATCGCCCAATTCCGGGTAGTATTTACTACAGGTGGTGTGCTACAAGTCAGCCCTTGGCGCGGATATGCTAGAACGCCAGAGGTGGTAGGTACAAAAATTAGTGACTCTAATATAGTCAAAGGTTTAAATCAAAAACTTTATAGTACAGTCCGCCAAGCTTGGAGTGGCAAGCCCACATTTACACGAGATTTAAAATATCGGGTAGCGGTCAACAAAGACGGTGTAATTGCTGACTATGAACCACTCAACCAAGTAGCCTTTGACTATTTCCGCGAAACACCGCTTCCGCAGATGTTTAACGCTATCTATGGCTCTAATGCAGCACCCCCGAATAACAAAGAACCTCTTGCCCACTTTCAAGTGATATTCAAACCTAGTGGCAAATTGGAAATCAGTCCTTGGCAGGGATATCAGTAATAGTGAGTGAAGAGTGAGGAGTGAGGAGTGAGGAGTTAGAAGTTATGAGAAATTCTTAACTCTTAACTTTTAACTCCTAACTCCTAACTCTTAACTCTTAACTTTTAACACCTAACTCTTAACCCTTACCTTGTAATCCGGCGCATATAATTTCCCCATAACTGAGCTGCTTGAGCGCTGCTACCAGATGTGGGGGAATTATTGTCGTTTCCCAGCCAAACACCAGTTACAAGCCGCCGACTGGGAATAAAACCTATAAACCATAAGTCAACGTTTTTATCAGTGGTGCCTGTTTTACCACCTTCTCCCAATCCAATGGAGGCACCACGACCAGTACCTCTGGTGACTACACCGCGCATTAAACTGGTCATTTCATCGGCGACACCATTTGGCAAAACTCTTTTGTTGGCGTCTGGATCTTGGTCGAAGGAGTAGATGACACGGCAAGTTTTTAAATCGTTGCGATCGCGGCAATCACCACTATCTAAAATACGACTAATGGCATGAGGAGGATTCCATACACCGCGATTGCCAATGGCACCAAAAGCACCAGTCATTTCCAAAACATTAACTACACTTTGACCCAGCACCAACCCAGGAACCGGATCGAGGGAGGACTTTACCCCCAAACGTTGGGCCATAGAAACTACTTTATCCAAGCCAACTTCTCTAGCAACTCGCAAAGCGATGGGATTTTCCGAAAGAGCTAGCCCAGTGGCAATATCTAAACTCGTGTCTGCACCAGCACGACAGGGTTTGTAAGTGAAGCCTTGCCAAGTTAAAGGAGCGCAAGAATAACTTTTTGATTCTGGAATTCCCTGTTGAATAGCGGCGGTGTAAGCAAAAATTTTAAAGGTCGAACCTGGTTGTCTTTTAGCTTGGGTTGCCCGATTAAACTGACTTTTTTTGTAATCAGTTCCCCCTACCATTGCCAGGATACTACCGGTACTGGAGTCAAGGGTAACCACTGCCCCTTGAGAAAAGTTAAAACTTGCACCAGCGCTATTTACTGAATTACGCAATGCGGCTTCTGCTTGGTTTTGGATGGCTGGATCGAGTTTGGTTTCAATAATATAGTTGCCTTCTCTTGCTGCTCCCTCCCCCAGGATTGATTCCAACTCTGAGAAAACGTAATTGTAAAAGTAAGGAGCAATGGTTTTGGCTTGCTGTTCGCAAACTTTTGGACTAACTTGAACAGTCGAGCGTCTGGCTCGATTAGCGTCTTCTGCTTTGATTTTGCCCATCTCCAGCAGCCGCTTAATCACACGATTCCTGTATTCCGCAGTTTCTAGCTTATTTGGCCCATCCCCACAAAAATCGAAAGCGTTGGGGGCTGGTAAAATTCCTACCAATGTTGCAGCTTCCGACAGACTTAAATCTTTAGCTGGCTTTTCAAAGTAATACTTGGCTGCATCTTCAAATCCAGAGGTGTCCCCACCCAAAAAAACACGATTTAAGTACATCAGCAAAATTTCATCTTTGCTGTAAAAGGTTTCTAGCTTCAGGGCGACAATTGCCTCCCGCAATTTACGTCCCAAGGTGTCCTGTCTGCCTACATAATCGCGGAACAAGCTGCGGGCGACTTGCTGGGTAACGGTGCTGGCTCCTTGTTGGACATCTCCGCTGCGGCTATTAATCAATACGGCTCGCAAAATTCCCAACGGGTCAACCCCAAAATGCCAATAATAACGGCTATCTTCGGAAGCAACCACGGCAGCAGGCAAATAAGGGCCAAATTCGTCTAATCGCTTCATATCCACGTGAGAGGTAGTCCGAGGTTCTCTCAGGGGGGTACTCCCATCACGGGCATAAACAACCACTGGGGCGCGTGTAGTTGTGGGTAGGGGTCTGACTGAAAATTTTAGCCATTCGACGCCAATCACCAAAGCGAACAGGGCACTGACACCGCCGATGCCATAACCCGTCCAAGTTGCAGCTTTGATATACCAAGGTGGCGGATCGACGTATTGCAATCTTACAGAAGCGGCGAGTTCTGGTGGCCCCAAGGTAAGAATATCGCCATGACGCAATTCCAGGGAATTGACACGGCGCTTACCACGATAGATGCCATTGGTGGAATTTTCGTCTTTGATGACGAAAACTGGTGTGCGCTGAGTGGAATTGCGCGATAGCGATAGGTGAATTTGGCTGACAACAGGGTTACGAATGACAATATCGCAGGATTTGGAGCTACGACCGAGAACATAGCGATCGCCCAACAGTGGATATACCTCTGCTTTATCCGCCCCCGCATCCTGCACCCAAAGTTCCGGCACTTTGGCATTCGGCTTGAGCGCCAATTTGGAAAAATCAACCCTAGCTTGAATTGTATGTACTGCTTGAGTCAGTTGACCTAATAACGTTTGTGGCTTGTGAGGGGGCTGGGGAGAACTCATCGGCTATTTACATCACACTTTTTAGTGAAGAATCGGACGAACTACAACTTAGATGTTAATCTTCCATCATTTTACTCATAAGCCAAAGAATAAATTGGCTAGATGAGTTTTTAGATTCATTTTATACCTCAATACATTTCATAACTAACAATAACTTGTGCTTTTTATTGCTTTTTTGCTAATAGAGGATTTTGCTTATCAAATTTCAAGTGGTTATTGGATATAGGTTTCTCTGCTCAATAACTATAAATACTATTCATAAACTTGTATTCATAGGCACAAAACATTGATAAACAACAGATTTAATTTTTACTAGTTTTACATATCAACATATTTTGCAACAAACCTAAATATCCTCTTTTAGGAAGATTTTCTAAATCTTATTGTCTGTTTTAATAGTGCGAGTGTTCCGTTGAGGTTAATTTCAGAATGATGGGAAAATCTCTGACCCTGATTGGTACAGCTCTATCTTTGGCACTTTCCACTAATATTGCTGTAGCTGAATCCAGTAAATCCCCCATAGCCCAATCCAGTAGCGACTCCTCCACTAGTTCACCAACGGAAATCAAAATGTCGCCAGAAGGTATGAAAATTCTGTGCGAGTATTTCCCCCTTAACTCCCGCTGTAGCGGTGGTACGGCAGTCACGCCTACTGCTCCTGGTAGCACTACAGTTCCAGCAGAAACCACGCCATCGGAAACCACCACTCCCGATAGCACAACCACACCAGGAAACGTCACTCCATCCGGTTCTGGCACTCCTGATGACACCACTACAACTCCAGCACCAGGAGCCACCCCTTCCGACTCTGGCGCTCCTAGCAATATAACTCCAGCACCAGGAAGTACTATCCCTTCTGATGGCGCTCCTAGCAATACTCCTTCTGAGTCTGGCACTCCTAGCAATATAACTCCAATACCAGGAAGTGGTACCCCTTCTGACTCTGGCACTCCTAGCAATGTAGCTCCAACACCAGGAAGTAGCACTCCTTCTGATGGCGCTTCTGAACCAACTCCTAGCTCTCCTAGTTCAGTTCCAGGTTCTACCTCGCCCAATACTCCTGGCACAGGTAACTAAATTTAGATCTGCATACTGATTTGCCGTTAGCGATCGCTGTAGGTCTTGATATCTTACACCAGTTGTAGTAACTGGTGTAATTTATGAAACTAAATAACTCAAACCCAAAAATCAAGTTTTCGCATATATGACTGAGAAAGGGTTTGAACGATTAATAGCCTGGGATGAATCATCCCAGGCTTCATAATTTAATCGGGTCTGCCAGTTGAAGTTGGTGTTTTTTGTAAGGAAGCAATTAGCAGACAAACGATACCGATACTAATAAATGAATCTGCCACATTAAATACAGCAAAGTTAATTAGGCGAAAATCTAGAAAATCAACGACATAGCCTAAAACAAAGCGATCGATGCCATTGCCCATAGCTCCACCTAAAATCAAGCCATAGCCTAGCTGATCCCACAGATTTAACGTCGGGCCAAACAACGCCAGTCCTATTAATACTAAACTTACTCCTAAAGATAACCAGCGCAACCATTCTACTTTCCCGCTTAACAGACTAAAAGCCGCACCAGTATTAGTGACGTAAGTCAAGTGAAATATCCCAGGTAAAAGTGGTACTGTTTGCTCCAAACTGAAGGTTTGCACCACCCAGTATTTTGTTATTTGGTCTAAGAAAAAAGCTATGAAGGCAGAAATCCAGAAAAGGCGATTTTTTAAACGCATGGCAAATTAGGCATGGGGCATGGGGCATTGAAAAAAGGACTAATGACTAATGACTAATGACTAATGACTAATAAAACATTAAGTGACGCAATACATATGCTATTACAGTGACGGCACACACTACAGTTAGTTGACCTGGGAGTACAAACCAAGAATATCTGAGAATTGCTTGCATTAAAGGTAGATTTTCTGTGCCTTTCCACTGAAAAAGATAGCTAATAATCAAATAACTAATACCGCATAGGTGGAGAGTTAACAACCCACAGATGCAACTAAAAGCCAGGGTTTCTAGTCGTGGTCTAGCTTTAAAGGCAAACAAACCACAAATCCAAGCTCCAGGAATAAAACCTAGCAAATAGCCAAACTGAGATAGCTTAACATAACCAATACCACCACCATCGGCAAATACTGGCAATAAAGTTAACCCCATGACTAAGTAGGCAATTTGCGAGAGCGCACCGGCATTTTTACCCCCCAAACAGCCTACGAGGAGTACTGCACCAACTTGAAAAGTTACACCTAAAGAAAAAGTCTGAATTCCGTGCTGACTCCAACTCCAAGGTGAAGTGATGCCATAGGCTTCTAGGAAGGTGCCACCCATTGTCAGGAGTAAGCCAATCATAGACCATAGTAATTGGTTGGAAGCAGCAAACATTTATCAGGCAACCAAGGAAAGGCAAAAGGGAAAACCAATAGCAACCAGTATAAACATTAATATATGAACTTTCCCACTTTAGCTTTGGCTGTAGACCTTTGCAGAACCAAAATAGTATGTAGGGGTTCTAATCTCTCAGTAGAATACCTAAACTTAAACCTGTACTGTGATTGATATTTGATTGCTAATATCTAGCCATAATTTAATTTAAATAATGTGCAGATTTCAAAAAATATTTTTAGCTTACCCAAATTATCTGTATTTAATTTATTTTCTCGAAGATAGTAGTATAATTTAAATCAAGTTTTATATTATTACCGAAAGTAAAATGTGCCTTTACTGACTTGAATTTTTAGTGTTTTTGAGTATGTATTAGGATTGACTTAACCGGTTGTTAACTTTTCTGTCACTCTTAAATGCTAATGTTCATACTGTTAATCCATAGCATCATCTATAAAGATCCTTATGTTCTCTTCAAAGGTGCGGTTGGTTGCTCCCCTAGTTGCTTTGGCAATTGGTGTTAGCTCTTGCGGCGGCGAAAACAATCAGGCTTCTAACAACCCTAGCCCAGCAGCTGAAGGCGGTGCTACCCCAGCCACCAATACAGCAACCGGATCGAATTTATCTGGAACAGTCAGGGTGGATGGTTCTAGTACCGTCTATCCTATTTCTGAGGCGATGGCAGAAGAGTTTCAAAAGGCGAATCCTGGTGTCAAAGTAACTGTCGCTTCTTCTGGTACAGGTGGCGGTTTCAAAAAGTTTTGCGCGGGTGAAACTGATATTTCTAATGCTTCCCGCCCAATTAAACCAGAGGAAGTAGAACTCTGTAAAAAAGGCAATATCGAGTACATTGAACTGCCCATTGCTTACGATGGTCTCTCAGTAGTGGTTAGCCCCCAAAATAACTTTGTTGAGTGCCTCAAAGTTGATGAACTCAAGAAAATGTGGGAAACCGGCGCTCAAGGCAAAGTCACCCAATGGAACCAGATTAATCCGAAATTCCCTGCTGAAAAAATCAGTTTGTATGGTCCTGGAACTGATTCCGGTACTTACGACTATTTCACCCAAGCAATTGTAGGTAAAGAAGGGGAAAGCCGCGGAGACTACACTGCTAGTGAAGATGACAATACTCTAGTACAAGGTGTAAGCGCTGACAAAGGCGGTTTAGGCTTCTTTGGCTATGCCTATTACGAAAACAACAAAGACAAATTAAAGCTGGTTGCCATTGATAATGGTAAAGGCTGCGTTCAACCCAGCCCTCAAACTATCGGTGATGGTACTTATCAGCCGCTTTCTCGCCCAGAATTTATCTATGTCAAAAAAACTGTGGCGACGCGTCCTGATGTCAAGGCCTTTGTTGATTTCACTTACGCTCCAGCTAACCAAAAGCTAGTTACAGAAGTGGGCTATGTGCCCTTACCTAGCGACCTACTCCCTGAAGTTCAAGCACGCTTCAACAAGGGAACAGTAGGCTCGGTTTTTGAGGGTAAGGGTTCTCAAGTGGGTGTCACCCTTAAAGAGCTTCTCAAAAAAGAAAAGTAATAGTTAGTCTGTGACTTTCTAGACCAAAATTTAAAACTCAGCCCTGGTAGCTGGAAATATTTATACTTAACATTCAGAGTAAGCAAAATAGATTTCAGCCTTACTTGTATTGAAAGTTGAGCTAAATTTCCAGCTAAAGGGCAATTTTTCCAAAAAGGAAGTTTGAATTTATGAGGTTGTCCCCGAATGACTTCCAATCCATTATCTAATCAACCAAGTAATTCCAACTTATGGCAGCCCAATCGGGCTTTAAGTAAGCGAATTGAATTTGGCGTCAAAAGTTTGTTTGCCTTGTTTGCGTTTGTCTCTGTAGCAACAACCATCGGTATTGTTTTAACATTAATTTTTGAGACAGTATCATTTTTTCAAGAAGTTTCCATCTGGCGGTTTTTAACAGATACCCAATGGACACCATTGTTTGCCAATAAGCAATTTGGAATCATGGTGCTAATTAGCGCCACTTTGTTGATATCTATAATTGCGATCGTAGTAGCGTTACCACTGGGATTACTAGCAGCTATCTGCTTGAGTGAGTATGCTCCACCTAAGCTTCGTAAATGGCTAAAGCCAGCTTTAGAAATTTTGGCAGGGGTGCCTACTGTTGTTTTTGGTTACTTTGCATTGTTGACAGTTACACCCTTCCTGCAAAAATTCATCCCTGGAATACAGGGATTTAATGCTTTGAGTGCGGGTTTAGTATTGGGAATTTCAATTATTCCTCTAGTAGCTTCTTTAAGTGAAGATGCTCTTTATTCTGTTCCGCGTAGTTTGCGGGAAGGTGCTTATGCATTGGGTTCAACGAAGCGGGAAACAATCATTTCAGTAGTATTACCAGCAGCTTTATCTGGGATAGTAGCTTCTTTCATATTGGCGATTTCCCGTGCCATTGGTGAAACAATGATTGTTACCATAGCGGCTGGCCAAAATCCTCAGTTGGGCTTCAATCCGCTAGTACCAATTCAGACAATGACAGCATACATTGTCCAAGTCAGTAAAGGAGATACACCAGCGGGTTCACTGGCATATAAAACTATTTTTTCAGTGGGTATGACATTATTTCTCATAACCTTAGCTCTGAATATTTTTAGTTACTGGTTTGTTCGCCGCTTCCGGGAGAAATACGAATGACAAAAAGTAATATTCAATCTAAAAATGCGTTTGACTCTGGTGCAAATCGTAACTTCGATCTATCAATCGATAAGCGTTACAACCTCGACAAAATTTTTACGATCGCTACTTGGGTTGCAACTATATTTGGGTTGGTGGTGTTAGCTATTTTGCTAATTGATATTTTAGTTGACGGTCTTGGGCGTTTGAATTGGTCTTTTCTGACCAGTTTTTCCTCTCGTCGTGCCTCATCTTCAGGGATACTAGCTCCCTTAGTTGGTACTATTTGGCTATTGGTAATAACCGCTTTAATCTCCTTTCCCTTAGGAGTAGGCGCAGGCATTTTCTTAGAAGAGTATGCCGAAGATAACTGGTTTACTCAGTTAATTGAAATCAACATTGCAAATTTAGCCGCAGTACCATCTATTATTTATGGCTTGCTAGGTTTGCAAATTTTTGTGCGGGTAATGCAACCAATTACTCAAGGACGCAGCGTATTAGCTGGTGCTTTAACCTTGAGTTTATTGATTTTACCAATCATCATTATTACTACTCGTGAAGCGTTACGTGCTGTTCCTGATAGCTTGCGGCAAGCGGGTTTTGCCCTTGGTGCGAATAGGTGGCAAATCATCAGAGAACAAATTTTTCCTATTGCTTTGCCAGGTATCTTGACTGGTACAATTTTGGCACTTTCAAGAGCGATCGGCGAAACAGCTCCCTTGATTGTAATTGGGGCTGTTGGCTTCATTACTTTCTTGCCTGAGCTTTCTTTGAAAGGTTTACAAAGTTCTTTCACAGCACTACCAATTCAAATTTTTGACTGGGTTTCTCGCCCCCAAACAGATTTCCATCAGAATGCTGCTGCTGGCATTATCGTTTTGATGATCGTGCTGCTTTTGATGAATTCAACAGCAATATATTTACGCAATAAATTCCAGCAGTCTCGCTAAATGAGTCAAGCACGTTATCATTATTTTCCTGACGTTTTTATGGTATTAAACTCAACAACTGCTACATCTGAGACAATATTGCAAGCTGAACAATTATCTGTTTTCTATGGTAATTTCAAAGCAGTTCGTGATGTTAATTTAAACATTGGTAAAAACAAAATCACAGCCTTTATTGGCCCTTCTGGATGTGGTAAAAGCACCGTATTAAGATGTTTTAATCGCTTAAATGACTTGATTCCCGGCGCACACATTCAGGGAAGAATTACCTTTGGTGAAACTGATATTTATGATAAAAGAATTGATACAGTAGAATTGCGCCGCCGCATTGGTATGGTGTTTCAAAAACCCAACCCTTTTCCGAAATCAATTTATGAAAATATAGCCTTTGGAGCTAGGATTAATGGCTATCGAGGTGATATGGATGAATTGGTAGAGCGGAGTTTGCGACAAGCTGCTTTGTGGGATGAAGTGAAACACAAACTTAAACAAAGTGGTCTATCTATATCTGGCGGACAACAGCAGCGCTTGTGTATTGCTCGTGCCTTAGCAATTCAACCAGAGGTGCTGCTAATGGATGAACCATGCTCAGCTCTTGACCCAATTTCAACTTTGCGGGTTGAAGAATTACTCCAAGAACTGAAGTCCCAATATACGATTATTATCGTCACCCACAATATGCAACAAGCTGCACGGGTGTCGGATATGACAGCCTTTTTCAATGCCCAGGCAACGGAAAGTGGCTCAAAAATGGGATATCTGGTGGAATATGATTTGACAGAGCAGATTTTTAACAATCCGAAGCAGGAATATACCAGAGATTACGTCAGCGGCAGATTCGGATAAATATTTTGACTCGTTGATTTGAGAATATAGGTTAGCATACTAATTTCGGGTGCAAAACTCAACCAAGTTGGTAGTTTTTGACATTCCCTACGGCTATAAGCTGGGGGATTTTTGCTTTACGGTGTAAAAAACGAATTTACCCTCGCCAAGCATTTTGGCTGTGTGCCCCACGGCTAAAAACTGTAGAACGAAAACTCTTGAGCGGCTGCCACATTTTTATCAGTGATGTAGCCGCAATTTGAGTAAATTATTAGGTATGTTGTGAGAGGTCTTTTTTGCCTGTTTCAAATCTACATTTAGGACAAAACTGATACTCACCTGAGCAACTCGCGGTTGTAGCGTTTTGTATTGAATATCTTAGCTATATCAAACCTAAACATCTGCTATTTCTGCGGAGTTCGGGTGGAAGATTTTGCTCTTGGACTAAAATAAAACCATGACGTATATAAAATCTTAATGAATCAGGTGTAGGGAACACATAAATGGGTCTAACTCCTACGCTTGTAAGGTTTTGTACTAAACAAGATCCCAACCCAAGGCGGCGAGAATCAGATTTAACATATAAAGAATTCAACAACGAATAGTTACGTTTTTGAGACTGTATAGCATAAGCTACCAACCGATTATGGTGTTCTATCAACAAAACTATTGAGCCATCTTGTCTATGAAAAATACTTGCTATTTGTATAAAGGAAGCTATTAATATTGAACCGCTTACTATTAATGGTATTATTACTAGAGTTATCCAAAAATCTTGAAAGCTAAGAGAACAATTTCCAATAGCAATACACATAGCAGAAAAGATTAAAAAAATACCTATTGCTATAAATAGAGCAAAAATAATTAAAATTTTTAAATCATTAATACCCAAGAAAATAATTTGATATATTGCTGGAATATCAATATTACGAGCTTGGCGAATAGTATAATTCGGTGGTAAAGATGAAGCTCTAGTCATTTCTGGAGTTTCTATTTTTGATTATGCCAACCTAAATACGCGAGCAATCTTAAGCTTGTGTTTGAAATACAACACAGACACCAGTTTAATAAACTAGTAGTTAATTAAACAAGCTGTCAAGCTACTATAGTCGTGCAGTGATTTAGAAGCCCTCAGATTTATCCGTGGGGTAGTCGATAAAAATGAGTTTTATTTGAACTAAAAAACATCTAAATTGCATAATTCAGATGAAATCAAATTATTGTAGGGTGGGTCAAAAAGCCCACCCTAGTTATGCAAATTAAATGTGGAACAGCTTGCTAGTAGACAATAGGTAATCGGCAAAGCGATTATACTCTACCTGCCAAGTTCATCAACTGTTTGAAGTTGACAAGATAGGTAATGTTGTTGGTGCTGTCAATGTTAATCCACCCTTTTTCATGCAGCTTTTCCATGATTTTGGTGGTTTCTTCAACACCGATTTCTGTCACCTCTGCCAAATCTTTAAAGGGAATGTTAAAAATTTCTCTGCCCTGGTTCGATTCTTGACCATAGCTTTCGCCTAAAGTCACTAAGGTATGAGCGAGTTTGACTGCTGGTGGTGAAGACCGCATTTGCAAGCGCAGGTTAATTTGCCGTAGTCGCCGTACCATCAATTGCAACATTCGATGGTGTAATTGCGGGTCTTTAAACAAGATTTGAATAAAACGTTCTCTGGAGATGCTAAGTAACTTCACAGTTGAAAGTGAAATGACATCAGTTGAACGGGGAGATTCATCTAAAATTGCCATTTCTCCAAAAAAATCCCCACGGCCAAAAATTGCCAGAGCTACTGAATCTTCCCCGACAGTACGTCGGACTTTCACCCAACCAGAAACAACGAGATAAACGGCATTACCCCAAGCATCTTCCATGAGAACAGCTCGCCCACCTGGGTATTCATGTTCAATTGCAACGTTGAGTAGCCATTCCAAAGTTTGTGGGTTGGCTGTACTCATCAAGGGGAAAAGTTCACTAAAAACCTCTGTTTGCATGAAATATTTGCAATAATATGGATTTAAAAGCCGAAAATTAGCTTGGTTACTATAACTTTCTTTCAACGTAATCTTACGTAGAATATAGACGTAAGATTTATATTTATTTGTTCTAAGCTTCTTAGAACGGTCGGTTCAGAGTTCGATTACAACATAACAATTATGTATTGCGATCGAAATCAGCGGTTTCACTGATAGACTTATGATTTGCTATTTGTCGGTGGATCGCCCTCTAGTGATAGTTTTTTGAGCTGTTGGTCTAAAGTTTTCACTAGTTGATTTAGGGTAACTAAAGCCTCTAATTGTTCAGAGTCAAGGGCGCGATTGAGAAAAAGGCGTTCTTGTAGTTCATGTAATTTGAAGCTTAGTTGCTGAGAAATTCCTAAGGCATCGCGGCTTAAACGCGTCAACTGTTGTTGCTGATAAAACTTTAATGCTGCTCCCCGCAAAACTTGGAGTGTAGCTTCTTCGCCATAGATTCCTGGCATAACTCGCAAGCGTAATAGCAAACGGGTTTTTTGATACAAACATTCTTTCTCTATCTGTTTTGGTTCTGCAACCTTGGTAATAGGTAGGGAAGCAAACCGTTTTAATTCATTAAGCACTCCTTGAAAAACAGAGAGCGGCAGTTTGTCTAACACAGACTGCAATACTCCATTGTCACTCCATAGTATCCTGCCTTCGTAAGGTTGCCTTTCTAGATATAACCGACCAATTCCCCCTGCCAAAATTCGCCCTAGTAATTCTTCTAGTAATCTCTTGGGTGGAAGTGTTGCCAATGCTTCCACAGGACTAAACAGTTCGGGAATTTCCACTGGCAGGATAGGTAAATTTTCTAGTAGCGAGGCTTCGGATTTATCCCTTTGTTGGCCTATATTTCCCGTGGTCAAGAAGGTAGAAATTTGAGGAATATTATCTTGATTTGGGGATGGCAAATCTATCGGCTGCCGAGAATGTTCATTAGTCTGTGTCTCAGGTGGTATGAATGTTGGTAGGTGCTGTGATTCAGAGTAAGTATCGCCAGAGGTAATAAAGCTGTCAACAATGGTAACTGTTATTTGGTGATCCGCTTGTTGAGTATCTAGCTGGGATATATTCTTGTGGTTGAGGTAGGCTGACAGTATTCTACGGTGAGCCTCAGCTGCGATCGCCTCAATTATCAGCGTGCAATTCATATAAGACGCAATACGGCTAACATAATCTAGTGCCTCAGCGTCTTCTGGATGAACCATACCTAGCAATAGTTTGTTGTCTTTTAATCCAAAAGGCAAAATTTGATGGTAAAGACAAGCTTCAAACGACAAAAAACTATCCATTAGCTGGAATATTTGCTCGCGTTCGCCTTCTTGCTCCCACTTACTTTGTGTAGCGGTTAGCACCTGTCGCCGATTGGCTGTGCTATTTGTGAGTTCGCCTTCTGAAGACAACATAGATTTTATTACTTGGTATTTTCTTATATACTATTTTCCTTCTAGTTTAGTAGGTAGTTAATAAAGATACATTGCTGGATTGTTAAAAATTCAATTATCTATTACATAAGTAAACGTAAGTATAAGATAAATTTTCGATTAACGACTAGGGAAAATACTGAGAAATGGAATATGGAGCATACGAGTTAAAAGTTAAGAGTTAAGAGTTAAGAGTTAAGAATTATTCTCCTTGTCCCCTTTTCCTCTTCTCTCCCTCATTTCCCAATGCCCAATACTTCGACTTACCTCGACTTCTCTACGAGACGCTACGCGTAGCTTGCTTCCCCGAAGGGGTACGCTCGGCACAAGTCGCTCAGTACAAGTGCCCAATGCCCAATGACGCCACTTGCTCCACTTGGGGAGACCCCAAGACCGCAGTGGCTCCCCCATGCCCACTTACTCTTGAGTTCTTAAAGCTTGGGCTGCAAGATAAACTTTTGTCCATTCGCCTAGCACTTGATGGGTTTTGAGTTTTAATTGTTGGGCGATGTCTTCTATTGATTTACCTGCTCTCCGTAAATCTAGGATCTGCCGCGCCAAAGGCGTGAGTTTTTCATGAAGTTGCTGCCATTGGCTTTGTGTTAGCCCTAAGTTATGTTCTTCCAAGGAAATTGAGAGCCAACTATCTACGAGTTCTGGTTTGCCTTTGAGGGCAAAGACGCGCACAGCATGGTAACTAATTTTTTCTCGGAGTCGGTATACTTCCTTAGTGGGCTTATTGAGTCTTTTGGCAATTTCTTCTTGGGATTTACCTTGAAGATACAACCGCAGCCATTCAACTGCCTCGGTTCCGAGGTTTTCTTGTAAATAATGTTCAAATTCTTTTTGTACCGACTGACGTAGTGCTTGTTGTTCCTCTTGTTGTTGTGCTTCTTGATATTCTGCGATCGCTTGACTATCGACTAAGTTAACCCGATTGTCGCTGTCGTCTGTGAGAACTTCTTCTGAGACTAATCTCACCAAATCCCGACTTGGTACTTGGGTTAAGCCACCACGTTGAGTACGACGTAAGTAATTTACAAAACGGTAAGCTAATAGGGGTTGATTGCGTACTGGCCGCAAACAATATTCTTCTACGCTGGCAAACAGCAAAGCATCGGCTAACCGTCGATCGCTTGTATATTTGGCGATGTCAACCATTTGCTGTTGCATGTAGGTGTCGTTTTGCAATAATTCTTGTAGTACTTCTTGCAACACATCGATGACACTACGCTGGCGATCGCGGCTCAGGGCAACCCAAGTCTGAATTTTATTCCGTAATGTTGCTAAACTCCCCAATCGCGTTATCAAGTTACGATAAGCACGTTCTCGCCCTAACCCTAAGTAGCGTTGACGTAAAATTCTCCAGCGATATTCCATTGCTTGCTTGGCAATCTCAAGTTCCTTCGGGTTGAACATATCAAACCGTTTTGAGTCAGACCCCAACAGCCACAAAGTAATACTTTTTCTAGTAGCTTCACTTTGTTCTGGACATTCTACAGCCAAGCGCTTTTGCCAATCCAAAGCCAGTCTTTCCAAATCCTTTGTCATAGCGAGATTGCGCTCCTCGAAACTCAATTTTGAAGTTTGCATCACAACCCCCATTCATCCCATCTAACCTAAATGTTTAACTGGCAGTTGCCCCGGATTTCATGAGTTTCATGAAAACATCTCAGTGATTCCACTTTTATTACGTCTAAATTCACTAACTTTATGCAGAAATTTCTCTGTTGATGTTTTCCCTCGATATTCAAAGTGCCACAAACCAATATCTATGAGGCATTTCCGTCAATTTTGTTAATTTTAACTTTTATTAAGTTGTGTTTTTTAACTGACAACAGAAATGTACTTAGAGTAGTGAGGATAATACATCATTACAAAAGATGGGTTGAGGAAATTTGACTTTCGGGAACCCAGCCGAGGAACGAATATAATTTAACTCAACATCAGACGTTATTTCACCCGTATAAGTTTCAACTATCGGCAATACTTTACGTAGTTATATACTTGGTTTTACTTGAAACCATAAAATAGTCCCACTAAGTATATACATGGTAATTATCAATTAAGAATAATTTTGATGTTATGAATACATGCATCAAGCTAATTGATGCTTGGAAATATAGCGATCGCCAAGATTGATGCTCGGAAGCAAAAAACAGGATATTTGCTAAATTTTGCCAGTGGGAGTGGGCAAGGAAAACAGGTTTCACTCCATAGTACAGAGTTACGTTGTGAACTTTACCTAACTGAAATCCCTTATATTTTAATATTTAAGTAATTAAATAAACTTCAGATAAAACTTGATAAATTTTGGGTGTTACTGAATCAAAATATGAATTAGCTTTCAGGGAACAATGTAGGTATTGCGGCAATGTATTCTAGTATGGTGAGTGGCGATCGCTATTCTAGATAATATATAAGAATTGTTCGTTTGATTTTGAACCAAGCCAAAGACGCTTGAATTCCAAAGAAGCATGAGCCATTGGTCTAGGGCGATAGCTTAGCGTTAGCGAGCCTCTGACTCCGCCAACGCCAAAAGTAAAAAACAGGGGTTAATTTTGTTTATCGTCCGTTCGAGGATCTAACAATGGGGTTTTCTACAGATTCTCGATATTGTTGGACTTCTTCTGTGTAAGCAATTGGTAGAACAGCTTCAACGTTTTCATGGGGACGAGGAATAATCACCCAAGACTCTAGGGTACCACCATAAACATTTTCTGCGGCTTCAACACCAGCAGCCATAGCTGTTTTGACTTCAGAAACATCACCACGAATATTAACTGTAAAGCGAGCGCTACCAACTCGGATGTAACCAACCAGAGTGACTCGACCGGCTTTTACCATAGCGTCTGCTGCTGCTAGCACAGCAGGGAAACCCTTAGTTTCCAGCGATCCGACTGCCTGTAGGGACATTACTAATCTCCTGTATGAATAAACGATATGTGGCGCGACGAATTAATTGTACGAAGCTTCGCTACAGATTTTGATGGCGAAATTGCTTAGAACATACGGAAAGGTTCTGATTTTTGAGTGAAATGGATTGGTAATATAGTTTCCACATTTTCCGGGGGATTGGGAACAATGTAGTGGGTGATTACTGTTTCAGCCTTTACTTGTTCTCCAGCATCAATACCTTCTGCAACCGCTCTTTTTACTTCAGCAACTTGTCCCCGGATGGCGACTACAAAGCGACCACTTTCAGCTAGACCATAATACACCAGCGTGACTGCGGCAGATTTTACCATTGCGTCTGCTGCGGCTAAGACACTGGGAAAACCTAAAGTTTCAATTACGCCAACCGCCATCGGCATGGCATTAGCTCCTGAGTCAATAATAAGTGATATTTATTGTACGTGGGTTTAGTCCCAATTTTGACATTTTGGAAAACTTTCTTTAATGGCGGGTTGGAGAGTAGGGAGTGGGGAGCTAGAATGTTTTGACGGAAGCGAAATTATGTTTTATATATTACTAGTGATAATTAATAATATTAGTTTGTGTAATTTTGTGGTTTAACAAAATTAGCGATGTTTGGAAGTGACCTAGTACGATAAACTGATATTTATGTTTCCAAATTTTCTTCCTACAGCAGTTGGGCAACTAACAGAATCAGAGTCGATCGCTCTGGCTCGGAGTATTCAAACAGCTGCTCTCACCACGCCTTTAAGTAATCAAACGATCGCCACAGCTTATGTCAAGCAAGGGAGTGGTGGAACTCCTATTTTATTAATTCACGGTTTTGATAGTTCTGTATTAGAATTTCGTCGGCTTTTGCCATTGCTTGCTGAAAAGAATGAAACCTGGGCAGTAGATTTGTTAGGTTTTGGCTTTACAGATAGACTCTCAGGAATTGCTTATAGCCCAACTGCAATTAAAACCCATCTTTATTATTTTTGGAAAAGCTTGATTAACCAACCTGTAATTTTGGTGGGGGCTTCAATGGGGGGTGCAACGGCGATTGATTTGGCGCTGACTTACCCAGAAATCGTCAAGAAGCTAGTGTTAATTGATAGTGCTGGGTTAGCGGGTGGTTCGCCATTAAGTAAGTTAATGTTTCCACCATTGGATTATTTAGCAACTCAATTTTTGAGTAATATGAAAGTGCGCGATCGCGTTGCCCGCATTGGATATAAAAATCAAAATCTTGCCTCTTTGGATGCTTTATATTGTGCTGCATTACACCTACAAATGCCAAATTGGCATCAAGCTTTAATTGCTTTCACTAAAAGTGGTGGTTATAGTGCTTTTAGGTTTAAAAAAATATCACAAATTGTGCAAAAAACGCTAATTTTATGGGGCGATTCCGATAAAATTTTGGGCACTAAGGATGCCATAAGATTTAAAAGAGCAATTCTACAAAGTACCCTGACGTGGATTCAAGATTGCGGACATCTTCCTCACCTAGAACAACCACAAATCACTGCCCAGCATATTTTAAATTTTTGTAGTGAATGATATTACTTAAAAAATAAAAAGATAATCTCCTAAATTAATTCATGGAGATTACCTTTTTACTTTTTCAGCTTATACCCAACAAATTTGGGCTTTCGTTTTGAAGTTAACGCCAATGAGCAATGCGCTTTGCCCTTACGAAGTTGTGTTCTACTCAATCAAGAACTATAAAAGTGGTCTGGTTCTAGCTCTATAGTCCATCAAGGCTCCTTGGCTAACCACAGTCCGACCGTTTCTTCTAGTAGTGGGAATCTGTCCTCTTTGTAGAGCCATGTAGAGAGTACTCTGGTCTACACCCAAAAATCTCGCTGCTTGTACAAGTGAAGTACCCTGTTGGAGGATACTCCCTCTTCTTCTGTTCCTAATTGATGAGGGACGTGTCATGGCGAAATGTAAAGAACAACTTAAGAAATCTCAATTTTCTACGAAAAAAATCTAAGAATTAACATTAATTCACAATTACCAAAGATAAGGCAATGCTGTGTCAGAAGAGGACAGCAGAGCTAATTTGATTTTTTTCTAATTAGATTGAGATCTAATTTGATTATAACAAATTATGGAGAAAGAACAGTTTCAGACCCTGCTGCGATTTTTCAAAGCTTTAGCAGACGAAAGCAGATTGAAAATTGTAGGTATCCTGGCGAACCAGGAGTGCAGCGTCGAAGAATTAGCTGTGTTATTGCAACTCAAGGAACCGACAGTATCCCATCATCTAGCGAAACTTAAGGAACTAAATTTAGTGACTATGCGCCCTGAGGGTAATAGCCGCCTGTACCAGTTGGATAGCGACGCTTTGCAAAGCATCAGTAAGCAAATTTTTACACCTGAGCAAATTGCTTCTTTGATTGATGACGTAGATACTGAAGCCTGGGAAAACAAAGTATTGAAAAACTATTTTGATGGGGATGTTTTTGACAACAACTCCGTCCAACGCCTCAAAGAAATCCCTGCTAGTCGCAAAAAGCGCTTAGTAATTCTCAAGTGGTTAGCAAATAAATTTGAAATTGGGGTTCAGTATCCAGAACGCGCAGTGAACGATATTCTCAAGCGCTACCATCCTGACTACGCCACTCTCAGACGGGAATTGATAAGCTACCAGTTGATGCAGCGAGAGAATGGGGTTTATTGGCGTTTGTAAAATAAGTCGATAACCGTTGTCTGTACGGAAATGGGGAGTACTGTGGTTGAATTAACTTAAATTAGATATACTTCTAATTAGATGAGCATCTAATTAGAAGTAAGTTATGCAAGCAGAACAAATTAACATCTTGCTGCGCTTTTTCAAGGCGTTAGCAGACGATAGTAGATTGAAGATAATAGGTATTTTGGCGAATCACCAATGCAGCGTTGAAGAGTTGGCGGTGGAAATGCAGCTCAAAGAGCCGACGGTATCCCATCATTTGGCAAAACTTAAGCAGCTAAATTTGGTGACAATGCGCTCTGATGGGAATAGCCATTTGTATCAATTAAATAGCGAAGCTTTGCAAAGTATCAGCAAACAAATTTTTATACCTAATACAATGACAAGTTTGATAGAAGACATCGATACTGAAGCTTGGGAAAGCAAAGTCCTAAAAAACTATATCGAAGACAATGGGTCTAAGCAAAACTCCGTGCAACGCCTCAAAGAAATTCCTGCTAGCCGGAAAAAGCGCTTAGTAATTCTCAAGTGGTTAGCCAATAGATTTGAGATTGGGGTTCAGTATCCAGAACGCGCAGTTAATGATGTTCTTAAGCAGTATCATCCTGACTACGCTACCCTACGACGGGAGTTGAT
Source organism: Nostoc sp. ATCC 43529 (assembly GCA_003326205.1). Classification (GTDB taxonomy): domain Bacteria; phylum Cyanobacteriota; class Cyanobacteriia; order Cyanobacteriales; family Nostocaceae; genus Nostoc. The sequence continues at coordinate 129,961 of LWTK01000094.1, read as the reverse complement.
AGGCTACCAGTTGATGCAGCGAGAAAATGGGGTTTATTGGCGTACTAATCTTAACTTTCCTGACATGAGTCTTCTTGAGGAGGATGCCAACCAGCACGAACCCATAACCGACGAGATTTTTGAATAAATCTATTGCCATTACGTTCATCATTCATATCAAGCCGATTACAAGTTGCCCTACCAATAGGAGTTATACCAACAATTTTTACACAATCGAACGACCAAATAAAATGTTCAGACCACTTTTGCTTTTGAGGATTAAATAAATTGACTTCTTGTTTTGTTTCTGGATCGATACCTGATGTGAAATTATAACGACGCTCGTTACAGCGACGACAACATAAAGCTAAATTTTCGATTTCATCCGAACCCCCCAAAGATTGTGGAATAAGATGGTCTACAGTGAAGCGGTCTGTATTTATAAATTCTGGGGAGTGGCAATATTCGCAGAGGTATTTTGCTCTTTCTGCAACGATTTCTCGGATGTAATTGGAGACCATGTAGATTCAGAAGCTAAAACCGAATTAGCATAAGTAAAAATTTGCGCTAATTCAGATATACCATCTAACTCTGCTTTTTCTTCGGCTGTAATTAATCCCAATTTACTTTTTTTTAAAAGCTCATCCGAACGAGATTGTAATTCGTCGGTAAATTTAAAAACATTGAGATTGTTAACTTTTTCTAATTTTATTCCCGTTTCTAACCAATATGAAGGTTCAATCATCAATTTGGGAGTCGTCATAGGTTGGAATATGGAATACAACTTCTATATTTTAGCCTTTGTACCCAAACGAGGGTTTCCTTTAAGAAAGCAAATTAGTACGTGCGATGTCTAACGACAAGCCGCGTTGCGTCTATGCGTTTTGGGTTTGTGAAGTTGCGATCGCAAATATTATCAATTAATCTCGGATTTACCGCTGCTGCTGGTTTATTCAGCAAAATTAGTTTGAAATTGTTTAGTAAGTAGCTACCAAAATTCTTGACTAAATTTGTGTTTCTTCTTCGGTAAATATAGGAGGCCACAATTCAGTAATGGACAATTCCCAACCAGGAAAAAGTTCTGGTATGGCTAAAATGTCACCATTTCCTAAAACTGTAGGTTCGCCTGTAGAGCGATAAATTGTTACTGTCTCTTCATCAGGATCGATTAAAATACCAACGATCGCTCCTAATTCGATAAATTTTAGAATTTTGGTTGCTAGAAGTTTAATTTTATCGCTCTGAGATTTAATTTCTACAACCAAATCAGGAACAAGTTCGCCAAAGTAACGAGGACTTTGGAGAAGTCGGGAAGCACGAACAAAGGAAACATCGGGTGCTTTGAGATTTGTATCTGGCATGATGAAGCCGCCTGCACAGTCAAACACTCTTCCCAAACGACGAGGATTTACCCAAGCAAAGAGAAAGGCAATGAGACGACTAAGTAGAAGGACTCAATTAAACTAAAGTTCGTAGTATGGACTTTAGTCCTTAAAACGTCTGTTAAGAGCGATAAATCGCTGACTACGAACAAAGCTCTAATCTTACATTTAATTATGTCTACCTACTTACTAATTTCACTGGATACAATATCTGATGGGCCCATGATTGAAATCTTCCCATTTTCGAGTTCCAGTTGGTAATCTAAACCTGCTTCAGTAAAAGCGGTTTGAACTCGTTCTAAATCTTTGATTGTCATCATTGACATAAAACTTGTTTTATGGTATTTAAATCAGTCAAATTTTAACACTATCCAAATTTCTAAAGATGTGACGCTGTGTGCGACTTTCTCTCAAATCTGAGCCTCAACGTGTTCCCTACCACAGAAAAACAGCAAGAATAAAAGCTTCTCTCCCTCTGTGGAAGAGAAAGCCAACCACACTCTATTTTCCTAAATATGCTTCGAGGACTTTGGGATTGGTTTGAATTTCTGCTGGCGTACCGTCAGCTAAATTTTGTCCTTCGGCAAGTACCCAAACCCGATCGCACAATGACATAATCACATCCATATTGTGTTCAATAATCAAAAACGTCATTCCATCTTGGCGGTTCCAAGCGAGAATGCGATCGCAAATATCATCAATTAATCTCGGATTTACTCCTGCTGCTGGTTCATCCAACAAAATTAACTTGGGATTAGTCATCAGTGCGCGTCCCATTTCCAACAGCTTGCGCTGTCCGCCAGACAAACCACCTGCATAATCGTGGGCTTTTTTTGCTAAGCCAACCGATTCTAATAAAAACATTGCTCTTTCTTGGAGTTGCTTTTCTTCTTTGGCGACGATGTGCGGTTGTAATTGCACTTGCCAAAAGTTTTCACCGGTTTGTTTTTGCGCCGCCAACAACATATTTTCTAACACCGACAACCGCGAAAGAGTCCGTGCAACTTGAAAGGTGCGTACTACCCCTTGTTGGGCGATTTGATATGGTTGCAAATTGTGGATAGGTTCGCCATCAAAAATTACTCGTCCTTTATCTGGGCGGATGAAGTTCGAGAGTAAATTAAATAAAGTAGTTTTACCAGCACCATTAGGGCCAATTAAACCCGTGATACTGCCTTTAGCAACTTCGATTTTTGCTTCATTAACTGCTTTAATACCGCCAAAGCTTTTAGAAAGTCCAGTGGCTACTAGCAGAGGAAGTGGCGATGATTGGTTATTTACCAAGGGTGAGTTCCTCCTTTTTCCCTAAGATACCTTGAGGACGCCAAATCATCAGTACCATTAAAATAAATCCGATTACCATGATGCGAAATGCACCCAAACGTGCTTCATCAAGGGGTACAATTCTCGGCAAAACTTCTCGCGTGATGGCATCGTAGGCAAAGAAAATTACCGCGCCTAAGATTGTGCCGATGTTATTCCCAGAACCGCCTAAAATTACCATAATCCAAGTATCAAAGGTCAGCTGGGGTTGGAAATTATCAGGATAAATAGCGCCGAGTTGCCAAGCGAAGAAAGCACCGGCGATACCAGCGATCGCACCACCAAGCATGAGAGATTGTAATTTATACCAAAACACATTTTTTCCTAGTGCTTTGGGAATTTCTTCATCTTCACGGATAGCTTTAAGAATTCTACCCCAAGGCGATCGCACCAAAATTTCTAAGCGCCAGAATACCAATGCTAAAACTAACAGCAACACGAGCATCAAACCTGCTTTTGGGTTGTAATTATACAATCCAATTACCCCAGAAATATAAATTGCTGCTGACAAAACTGCTAACAAAATTCCCACTGCTAAACGCGATGCAAATTCTTGTTTGCTACTCAACCTTTGACTGGAATCAGCAGCTTTAAATCTTTGGGCAGTACGAATCCATCGCCACAACGTAAAAAAAGTTACGACGGCTAACAGCGTTAACAGTCCAATCATTACTAATCTTAAAAACAAACTCGGCTGTGTGGTGAAGGGTATAGGATAACTTTGTACCCCAAACGCCCCAGAAACCCAAGAATTTCCTACAGGTAATTCTTGATTATTCACCACTAAACGAATTAATTCTCCTGTACCAATGGTGACAATTGCTAGGTAATCTTCCCGCAACCGCAGAGTCGCAAAACCAATTATCAAACCCAACAAAGCGGCTACCATTGCCCCAGCCAGCGCTGATATCAGTAGAGGAACGCCCTTGAAGCTTAACAACACAGTCGTGTATGCTCCCAGGGTCATGAAAGCAACGTGACCAAAGTTAATTAACCCGGTAAAGCCCCACTGTAAATTCAATCCGAGAGCAAATAGGGCAAAACTGGCTGTAGAAATTGCTAAGAAAATGAGATATTCAACCATATTAAATAGTTAAAAGTTGGGAGATGCGATGAATCGCGTCTGTACAAGAGTGAGGAGTGTGTTCAATCTACCATTAAGAAATAGATTTTACAGGTTTTTATTTTAAGTCCGCGTTTTGTAGACTGCGATCGCACGAGCCATTGATTGAGTTTAGTCCTCTTGAGAAGATTTAAGGGCTTTCCAGATCAAAAAAATTGAATTTCTCTTGTGGGGTGGGCGTCTCGCCCGCCCGTAAACAAGGGCGGACAAGATGTCCACCCCACAATATTTGGATTTGGATAATTTATTTCAAGACCAAAGTCAAGCCTCAGAAGGTCAACGTCGAGCCTCAGAAGGTCAAAGTTGAACCTCAGAAGGTCAACGTTGAACCTCAGAAGGTCAACGTCGAGCCTCAGAAGGTCAACGTCGAGCCTCAGAAGGTCAAAGTTGAGCCTCAGAAGGTCAACGTCGAGCCTCAGAAGCTGAAATTTTATCTTCCTACACTGTCTTGTACGCTTGGTTAGGCGGATATAGCACAATGCAGTTCAGATAAACCTGTTTTTTCTTTCCTCTGTTCCCTATTCCCTTGTCTCTACAAAGGCAATTCCCAATTCAAAACCCAAAATATTGTCGTTAAGCCTGACTAATTTTTTGGGAATACTATTTATTGTTGGAGTTTGTTTATAAGCAAGAATTAACGTATGAATTTACTGCGACTGAGAATGCATCATTTAATCGAGCAGTTAGCCGATGACGATCTGCAAAGCATTTGGAACGTTCTGGAAGCTTTACATTGTGACTTTTATATGCTTAAGGCGATACAAAAAGTGAAGCGATCGCAGCAACCGTGGGACATTTTAACCCATGATGAAGCAATACGACTGCTAATGTTTTTCTGATGCGGTAGTGCTTTCGATTTTGTACCAGTATGCCTAGCTTGCTTGTTTGCAGGAGTACACAATCCCAAATCTAAAATCGAAAATCTCAAATCCAAAATGGTATAACCCCTGGTGAGTGTGGAAGTACGCTATGCAAGGTCTTTTTTGCTAGACCTAAAAAATTTAGAACCTGCTGCTTACGAGCGGGTGTATGATTTTGTGTTTACCGAGTTTGCCCAAAAGTGGCAGCTGACTGGACTAAAAGAACTACGACAGCTTGATAGTGAAGGGATTTTTCACCGCTTCACTCTGGATAATTATTTGATTGGTATAGAAATTAGGGGTGGAATTGTGAAATTTTTGCGTGTCATCCCTATGCCAGATGTTTAAGGGAAAGAGTTAAGCGAACACTTAAAACTGTAAACTGTATAAGGCTAGGCAGGGATCGCTATTACGTTCCATTAAACTGGTTTTTGAAAAACACTTTACTTGAGATTTCCCTATGGATGCTAGGGCACTTTGGCAACGATACCAAAACTGGTTATATTTCCACGAGGGATTAGGACTGTACTTAGATGTAAGTCGAATGCGGTTTGATGATGCCTTTGTGGAGTCGTTGCGGCCGAAGTTTGAAAAGGCGTTTGCGGATATGGCTCAACTGGAGAAGGGTGCGATCGCAAATCCTGATGAGAACCGTATGGTTGGACACTATTGGCTGCGAAATCCCGATCTAGCGCCAACTCCAGAACTTACCCAAGAAATTGTCCAAACCCTCGAACAAATCGAAGCCTTTGCGGAAAAAGTCCAAACAGGTGCTATTCATCCTCCCAGAGCCAACCGCTTTACAGATATTATCTCTATTGGTATTGGTGGTTCCGCCCTCGGCCCCCAATTCGTCGCTGAAGCCTTGGCCTCTGATTTCCCGCCCCTGAAAATTCACTTTATTGATAACAGCGATCCGGCAGGTATCGATCGCGTTCTCAATCATTTGCGAAACAATCTTGCCAGTACTTTAGTAGTGGTAATCTCCAAATCTGGGGGAACGCCAGAACCTCGCAACGGCATGATTGAAGTTAAAAAAGCCTACGCCGGACACAATTTGGAGTTTGCCCAATATGCGGTAGCTATTACCAGCCCTGATAGCAACCTCGATAAGGTAGCCAAAGAGGAAGGCTGGCTGGCGAGGTTTCCCATGTACGACTGGGTGGGAGGACGCACATCAGAAATGTCTGCCGTCGGGCTAGTACCAGCAGCACTGCAAGGCATTGATGTTCGCGCCATGCTGCAAGGTGCAAAAGAAATGGATGACGCTACCCGCGTCGCAGATGTGAAGAGTAACCCAGCAGCTTTGCTTGCTTTGTCTTGGTACTTTGCTGGCAATGGCAAGGGTGAAAAAGATATGGTTGTTCTACCTTACAAGGACAGCTTATTGTTATTCAGCCGCTATCTGCAACAGTTGGTGATGGAATCCTTGGGCAAAGAAAAAGACTTAGACGGCAACACTGTCTATCAAGGCATCGCCGTTTATGGTAACAAAGGCTCAACAGATCAACATGCTTACGTCCAGCAGTTGCGCGAAGGCGTGCCGAATTTCTTTGCTACCCTCATCGAAGTTTTAGAAGATCGTCAGGGGCCATCAGCAGAAATAGATCCGGGAGTGACATCCGGTGATTATCTTGCTGGTTTTCTCCAAGGAACCCGACAAGCACTTTATGAAAATCAGCGCGATTCAATAACAGTTACCATTCCCCAAGTTAACGCCCGGACTGTAGGGGCATTAATCGCTTTGTATGAACGTGCTGTTGGTTTATATGCTAGCTTGGTCAACATCAACGCCTACCATCAACCAGGCGTAGAAGCTGGCAAAAAAGCCGCCGCCGGTATTCTTGACTTACAAACACGAGTAGTAGCAGTGCTACAAAAAGAAAAAGCTCCCCTTTCTTTGGAAGAACTCGCCGAAAAGGCTGGTGCATCAGAGCAAGTTGAAGCGATTTATAAGATTTTGCGTCATCTCCATACCAATCAGCGCGGTGTGGTTTTGCAAGGCGATCTTCATAAACCCAGCAGTTTGACGGTTTCTGCTAGCTGATAACTCTAGTGCAGATATTACATTTTGTCGATAATTGTTGTATCTGCAACAATTTTTTATTGTGAAGCATCCTGATAGAAGATATATCTTCAGTCTAGGATGCTTCATTGTATAATGGGAAACTCATTATTTTAATTATGAATTGCCATTAGGCGTTGGTTAAAGTAGCTCTTGGGTAAGAAACAGCGATCGGGTAAAAAAGGATTATTGATATTTTGAGATAAAAAAGTACTTGGCTTATCGCGATGACAAAATGGCGCTACAATTCCCCAGTCTTCTGCCAGCCAAATCCAGTATCCTGTTTCAATCCTGCCGTAATTCGAGACAGTTAGAATCTCGCCAACACTGTTATTAATAGAGACTAATTCCGACGACGATTTTATTTCAGTTAATAACCAAGCTAATTCATCTACAGAAAAGTAATAACTGTTCTCCGCAGCTATGTTGACAAAATGCTGCGGACTTTTAGCAGTGAGCAATTGCTCTTTAAGAGACGGCGTTTTTTGTGCCAAATCAAAAAGATCCCAAATCTGTTTTCTGGTAATTAAAAACCATGCAAGTTCATCTGCTGTTAGATTGTAACCATTCTCTGTTGCTAACTTGAGAAATGGGTCAAGACTATCAGTTTCTCCTAATCGATATTTGAGTGCAAAAGTCTGCTCAACCAATGACAAAAAATCAATAATCTTTTGCCATGTAACTCTGTTAAAATTTTTGTGAACTTTTATTCTCTCTTTCCAATAATTATATTTATCTTCTTGAAGAAAAAAGTTCCAAATTTGATAATACATGACTCATTTTTCCTAAGTCTTAAACTTGCTACTGGATTGTAATTAATAAACACCAGTGTAGTAAGTATAAGAAGACTCTTCGACAGTATTTAGTTGACTATCTGTTGTAAATGAAAATACACAGTGGCTAAGTATGAATTTTTTGTAAAGTTTATCACTAAAAATCACAAATACTGAGAAAAAATTCAACATAGCGATGCTTAGATTGGGCATCGTTCGTTGTTAGTTCCCATAATATAAAGTTAAAGAAAGTTAAAGCAACGTCAACAGGTAAGCTTAAACCATGACAGAATCAACTGCAAAACAACCCGCACGTCGGGGTAGAATCTTTCCAGAACGCACTTTATCACCAGAAGAACTTGCCAAACGCAAAGCAGAAGATGAAGCATATTATCGGCGTTGTCGGGCAATTTTTGAGCGTGTACGTCCCGATTTAATTGAAGAACACTATGGCTGGTATATTGCTGTGGAACCAGATAGTGGAGATTACTTGATTGATGCCGACATAATGCAAGCTCATAAAAAAGCTTTAGAAAAGTACCCAAATAATAGACATTGTGTATTTTGCCTCAATGAAACGGGAACAACTGGCACAATATGATTTTGGGTAACTTTGGAGAAAATGGGCAACTATTTTTTGAAATTGAGTTAATAACTGATGATGGATTAAATCTGCCTGTGGATGTCATGTTAGATACTGGTTTCACGGGATTTCTAGCTATTAATAAACAAGATTTAGAGTGCCTTGATTGGGTTTACATCGGTGAAGAACCTCTACGAACAGCTAAGGGAGAATCAAGATTTGATATTTATTTAGGTAAAGTGATATTAAACGAACAGGAGTATGAAATCCCTGTTTATGCAGGGGATGAAATTACAGAAGTTTTGTTAGGTTCAGAGTGGTTAAAAATTCTACCGCTGCTAGTTAATTATCAGGCTGGTATATTAACTTTGGGATAACTGCGAACCTTTACGAAAAGACGCTGTTGGTATTAATTGGTAACTCGCGTAGAAAGTAAAAGCGATCGCCCCTCCAATCACTACCTTTAATTCTTCCTAAATAGCCTGTTAATGGTGAAGAAAGTTCTATTAAAATTTCATGCATTTCGTCTGTTTTTAATGCCTGTGGTGGAAGCGAACCGAAGTAAGCACCATGTAAAGCTTCGACACCAGCAGATTCTGTGCCTGAGTTTTGCAAATAATTTTTGACAAGTTCGATAATGTGCGATCGCAACTTAATCGCTCTCTCCAATTTATCAATATATTCATCAATTTTGTAGTCAATTTGTCCAGGTTGTAGATATTGCTGTAATTCCACTAAATTAATAGCACCTGGGTATTTTGCTTTAAATTCAACGAGCTTTTGTAAAGTCATAGCATTAATAATACTTACTTCCCATTCTTTAGCGGCTTTTAGTGTATCTGGAGATGGATTACCAGGGCCAATTACTAATTTAGCTGAAGTTAGTAGTTGAGTTTTACCTAAGTGCATCCCACCAAGTTTTAGTAATTCCTCAACAGTACGACTTGGAATCAGCTTACCCGCCTTACACTCACAAATAATAGGGTAAGGTTTTGAACAATATAAATCTAAGCCTCCAGCACCACCTTTGAAAGCACTTTCAACTTTGAAGCCTAAAAACTCTAAACTTTGACGTGCGATATTTTCAAAATCTGTACCAGCTTGGTAGTTGCTTTTTTTCTCGTCTTGTTCAATGCTGCGATCGCCTAATTTTGCAATATCATTTATCCAAGCTAAATTTGCATCGGGTTGCTTAATAATGCGATTGTCACTACTCCAACCTAAAAATACTTTGATCTCATCGTCCAATTGTTTTGCTGCTGGTTGGCTAATGATTAGAGATGCGATCGCACTTTGTAATTCTTCAAGTTCGGGATGCAGCGGTGGCTGTCGATTTTCTAGTTGATGCTTGCGTTGGGCGAAAGTGCGATCTTCTAATACGGGTGTGACTTCGGAAATAGTTAAAGGTTCTGCTAAGTAAACAAACTGGCTGTTTACCTTTATAGAAAGTGTAATTACTTTGGGTAAGTGATATACGCGTAAGTATAACAAAAAAATATTATGTCTTTGCGTTAATATTTCTTGTAAAGCTTCTGTAGTCCAAATTGTTAGCGGTGATAAAGCAGACAATGATTCAGTATTATCTAGAGGTTCACACTTTTCACATCTTACCCAGGCTCTAACTGATATAGTTTCAGCACTTACTTGGGCAAGAATAGTTTTAGCAGTAGTCAAGAAATTTGATTGATAGTACTGGTCAACTGGCAGTATATTAATTGAACCATCGCTTGGATAAAGGGCAAATTGACGCTCTGGAACAATATAATTTTTGCACATAGCGACAATTACTCGTCCTTGAATTAATGCCTCAATATCTGGTGCAGGCAAGCAAATAGCAGTATTAATGACAACAGAATTATTCATTATTGCTGAAAAATTCAAATATTGCGACTAAAAAAATAAGTCTACTTCTACGGGCTTGGTTTCTTTAGCTCAAGCTTTTAATTTAAGGTAAATTTTTTAAATATCTTCATCAATAGCATCTTCAGGAATTTGCCCAGACGGATCGCTAAGAATTTCACGTATGAGATTATTATCAAGTACTATTCGATTTTGTATAGCAAAATCAATGATTTCTGCTTCAGTTAATTCATAATCATTTCTCGCTTTCATAACATAATTAATGGCTAAAAGTGGCTTAATATCTTCATTTTTTAATAATACCCATTCGCCACCTAGATGACGTGACAAAAGAGCATCTAAATATTGTTTAGCTTTAGTACCGCTGCTAATTTTTTTAGAACGAACTAAGCAGCCACGAGTTAAATCAAACTCTTTGTATTCAATTAAGCGTTTCAACCCAGCTTGGAGAAACCTACCGCTAACTCCTTCAAGAACAGAAACTCCAATTTTGACAACATTGGTGTTTTCCTGACCAACAATTTTAAAATTTATATATCCTTGGTCTGCACTACGAGCTTTAACATCTACAATTTCTATAATTTGGACATTTTCTAAAGTTTGCCCAACTATAGTAGAAAAGCTAAATTGCAGTGCATTAGCGACTTTTTTGTTATCCTCAATCTCATCTTTTATCTTATCTTTCAAAGCTGTTATTTCATTATTGTAAGCAGATTCTACTGGATGTTTAGGCGGAGGTGGAGGTATTATTATAGTTGGAACACTCCAGTTTTCTTTACACCACTGCAACACTTTTCTTACCATTGGTCTTTCCTTTCCTAGCTCTTTCAGTTTCTCTTCATCAAAAGGATAAACTGAATAAGGCGGTGTTACTTCCTGTTGTTCATAAAAGTCTTTTAACCACTGGGAAACTAAGGCAATAACATCTTCAGATTTAAGATAAGTTAACTCAATAGTTCTTTGAGCGATCCGATCTGTAACTGATTCTGCCTCTTTTAAAGCTCTTATTTGATCGATCCAGGTTTGAGGAAACATCGCTGTTATAAAAACACCGCGTTTAATTTTATCGTATAAATCTTTCGCTAAAATAGCAGTAACTTGTGATGCTGTGAATCCGGCATCATTACACATAAGAATACTTTCTAATTCATCAAAACAAATGACTATTGGTTTGTAATCACTAATCAAGTCAAGAATTTGACGAACTGTGCTGAAAGCTTGGGCTTCTCTATCCTGGGCGCTAGAGTTTGCTAAACCTAGTGCATCAGCTCTCGATTGTGGTAGTTCTTGACCAGCAAGCCAGTTTATAGCGTAACGCTCCTCAGATGGATTAGAAGAAAGTGTCCATAAAATCGCAGCAATAATGTCAGGGTTTTCAATATCATGCTTAATTCCCAAGACTTTATCAGTCCAATGCTCAACTACCTTGGAATTTACTCTTAAAACTTCAGAAAAGTGACGAACCATCTCATCAGGCGTGAAAGCTTTGTTGTAAGCTTCATTGAAAATAGCAGTTGCTAATTCCCGCCACTGACTCATTCCTTGGCTACCTATGTGTTTGAGGCTATTTGCTAAATTTCGTAAAAATTCACCTTTAATTCGATTTAAATCGTTAATCTCGCTTGTATAAACAAATAAAGCACTACCATCAGCCTGAAGTTGGTGACGAATTCGACTGATAAGATGGCTTTTACCTAGTCCTCTTTCAGCCTTGATTGTAATGCCTATGACTGGCTGTTGTTTGGTGCGAACTCTTTCAATCGCATCAAAAACAGCATCGGAGGCATGGGCATTTAAGGAGGGAACGTCAGGAAAACCTGTGACCCAAATATCTTGACTTCTAACTACTAAAGGTCTGTCAAATGGGTTGTGATTTTTAATGGCATTAATTAGGGCGTTGTCATTAGACATTGATCTAGAGTGAGGTTAATTTTGGATTTTGAATACTAGATTTTGGATTGCTCATTATTTATAGCTACACAACATCTAAAATTGACGTTCGAGAGAGTGTGAAGAGCAACCTAATAATTGATTTATGAGTTTAAACGCTTAGCGTAGCAGCGTAACCCACTTACTGGGGTAGTTATGGAATCTTCCAATTTGTCCGAATCGCTGTCTGACAAGCTGCCGCCTTGGAGTTGCAAAATGTCCTTCTCTTGCATTTCCAGCAGCCACTCATTGAAATCTTCACGACTAACCCGATCGCCTATTTCTCTCCTAATCCGATAAATTGGCACTAGATCGTCTAAGTTGTAGTTTTGGTTCAACTTGTCGTAGACTTCTAACGCCAGTGACTTAAACTCGTCGTAAGAAGCGATCGCCCCACTCTTCCCATTGACTCTTACATCTGCACTAGTTACCACAACGCCTTTTTCACGAATCCACTTCACCAAGGCATTCGCCGCCCAAGTTCCGACAATTGTCCCTTCAAACTTAAAATCACCACTCCTCAAACCCTCACCCAATACCTCTAATCCCTTGGGAGATATCAGAGAGTACCCCTTTTTGGAAATTGCGATCGCTCCTTGGTTCTCTAATTCATTAAATACATTCTGATAATCTGCTAATTTTTGTTTTTTCGATACAATTCGCTTAGTAAATTGACCTTTCTTAACTTCTTGCTGTATTCCTCCTAAATCCCATAAAGCCAAAAGCAGACGAGTTTTTACTTGGAGCGTGTTTTTTAATGCCATATTGTGTGTTTTTTTTGACAAAAGTATTTATGCTAGCTGTATCTTTTTAAGTAATTTAGCACAAAAAAATAACCGAGAAATTGCTGAATATTTTTATGCTGACAGGAAATAAATTCATCAGAAATCAAAAAGATATTTCGTTGGGATGAAGTGAGTTTCCCTCAAAGGCAAGATGTAATATTCAATAAATTTGCTCATTATATTAATGAAATGCTGTAGTTGTGCTGTTGTAAATCAACGGTAAATGTTTTTGTAATTACAGGTAAACTAACAGGAACTCTAACTCTGTTGCTACAACAGCAAGGCTTTTAGTAAACGTAGATGATGATGAGATCCGATGATTACAATATTTAAAGAACGTAAAGTAGTTTCACGTTTGCTGGCTGTTTTGCTTTCGGCATTGCTAACAGTGCCATTGCTGAGTAGCTGCGGAGGCGGTTCCCGAAGTGCCAATGTACCACCACCAGTTGATGATAGTGTTGGTAGAACAGTGAGCGATCGCAGCACCCAACCCGAAGTTAAAAAGGGCTTGTCTGGCGGTCAAAAAGTGGCGATTTTGGCGGGTGCAGCAGCACTTTACTACCTCTACAACCAGCATAAAAATGCTCCCCAAGAAGGAGCGCAAGGTAAGTACTATCTTTCTAAAAATGGGCGTGTATATTACCGCGATGCTGAACATCGCGCTCACTGGGTAACTCCACCATCAGAAGGAATTCGAGTACCGGAATCTGAGGCGCGACAGTACCAGGATTTCCAAGGTTATAACGGGCGTTCCACAGGTCGCGACCTAAGTAACTTAACTTCATCAGCAGCTCCGGCATTTTAGATCGGCAAAGGTGTTCCTAGAGGATAAAGCCGATCGCTCATGTCGGAAACACGAACTTAAATCAGGAGACAAATCATGGTAGATGACTTTTTGCGAAAGGCGAAAGATTTCCTCTTGGGGTCAAACCGCGACCAAGCTGAAATAGATGAATACCGCGATCGCAATGTCCGTCCAGCTAGCGAAGACCCCTACGGCGACCCCGCAGATCCAGCATCATACGGAAATGTTCGCCCAGCTAGCGAAGACCCCTACGGCGACCCCGCAGATATCGCATCTTACGGTAACGTCCGCCCAGCCAGCGAAGATCCCTACGGCGATCCCGCAGATATCGCATCTTACGGTAACGTCCGCCCAGCTAGCGAAGATCCCTACGGTGACCCCGCAGATATAGGATCTTACGGTGATGTCCGCCCAGCTAGTGAAGATCCCTATGGCGACCCCGCAGACCAGGATTACCGCCGTTAATAGAAAACTAATATTTTATGAAACTGCCCACGCATAAAACGTGTGGGCAATTTCATAGTACTTTTAGTAAAGACTTTTAATCCAAAATCGTTCGGCTGAGCGTAGCCGAAGTCCAAAATTGCCATCACCTAATTATTAGCCAAAATTTCCTGCGATCGCTCAATATTTTTCCGTACAGATTGAGCAGAAATATGCAAAGCTTCTCTTTCTCCATCGGTGAGATTTAATTCCAACACACTCTCAATTCCACCGCATCCCAACCGACAGGGAACACCAATCACAACATCTTCTAAACCGTATTCACCTTGTAAATAAGCCGCTGCTGGTAACAATCTCGATTGATTTAATAAAATTGATTCCACCATCACGCTAGTAGCCGATGCAGGAGCAAAAAAAGCACCACCCGTCTGCATTAATTCCACAATTTCAGCACCACCATTGCGAGTTCTTTCCACCAAACGTGCAATTGTAGCTGCATCCAGCAATTCCGTGATGGGAATGCCGTTAACAGTGGCATAACGAGACAAAGGCACCATTAAATCGCCGTGGCTACCCAATACCATCGCTTTGACATCAGCAGGTAAAACTCCTAATTCCAGGGCAATGAAGGTTTCAAAACGGGCAGAATCCAACACACCAGCCATACCCATAATTCGACTGCGTGGTAAACCAGTTGCTTGCCAAGCTAAATAAGTCATCACATCCAAAGGATTAGTAACGACAATAAAAATGGCATTGGGAGAGTGAGCGATCGCATTCTTGGCCGCTTCGACTACAATCTTGGCATTAGTTTTCAGCAAATCATCCCGACTCATACCTGTTTTTCGGGGAATCCCTGCCGTAATCACCACAATTTGCGAACCAGATGTATCAGCATAATTATTTGTGCCAATAATCTGACGATTATGTAATTCAATTCCCCTAGCCTCAACTAAATCTAGTGCTAGACCTTGGGGCATTCCTGCAATGATATCTAGCAAAACTACATCTGCTAAGTTTTTCTCCGCAATGCGTTGGGCTAAAGTACTGCCAACCCTACCCGCACCAACAATGGTGACACGGGGTAAATTACACAGAATTGGGGAGTTAGAAGAAAAAGACATAAATCTAAGAAGAATTCAGAATACAGAATTCAGAATCAATTAGTTCGGAGTAGCACACACCACTAATTCTAGACCACCAAATTTTAAATTTGGTAAGTAACTTAAACCCCTTTATTCATCCATCAGTCACACAGAATTCAGTTGTATAATTCTGGCTGCTGACTCGTGAGTTCTGTTTTATTAAAATGCAATTATTTTTAATAAAAATTTAAAATCCAAGAGAAAGAATGAATGCTCAATTCTGACTCTCGGATTCTGTTAGCCTAACGTGGCGCAGCCCATTCTGAATTCTTTTTTCTTATTTAAACTCTTCGAGTTGATCTACACGTAACCAAATATTTGGTGTTGGCACTTTCCCAAACTTAACAAGTGCATAATCACCTTTAAGGTCTACAATTTCGCCCTTAGAGTCGAATAAATAGGAAGGAAAGCGAGTATCACTAGCTTTTGCTTCCACACTGTTTTCCAGTTTTTCCCGCACAGCGCGAACCATATCGCCTTTTTTGACTGCCATGAGTTCCCCTCTCAAATTTGTAACTTGTTTTATCTGCATTCTAGAAGACTTAGAACTCACAAGTCACATTTTAAGGTCTAAAAACTCTCTACTCTTGTACAGACGCGATGAATCGCGTCTCTACCTACCCCCTTTGACACTCAGGACAAAAGTGGCTCGATCGCCCAGCAAGTCTAGTCCGCATAATAGGCGTATCACAAACTCGACAAGGTTCTCCGGCGCGGTTATAAACCCAAGCTACGCCTCCGTAGTTGCCATTAACGCCCTTAACATTGAGAAAATTACTAAAAGTCGTACCACCAGCCTGAATACTCGTTTCTAAGACCTGAATTATCGCTGTTCGTAAATTCTCGATTTGCTTTAGCTTTAAATCAGTACACAACGTTTCAGGTAAAATTCCGCTCTTAAATAGTGCTTCATCAGCGTAAATATTACCTAACCCAGCCACCACCGACTGATCCAATAATGCAGTCTTAATGGGACGGCGACGCTTTTGGAGTTTACTTGCTAGATATTCAACGCTGAATTCATCTGAAAATGGGTCAGCTGCCAATTTTGCCAAACCCGTTATGACACTTTCTACAGCAACACCAGGGGGAACCCACCACATTTGCCCAAAAGTGCGTTGATCGACAAACCGTAATTCTTGCCGATCGCCAAAGAATAATCTGACTCGCGTGTGTTTGTGTAAAGGTTCATCTCGATCCACCCACAGTAGTTGACCAGTCATTCGCAGATGAACCCCTAGCCAACCGGGGGGAGACGCGGAGATAGGGAGACGCGGGGACGCTGGGAAATTTTTTCTTTCTACATCCTCGTTTTCCCGTATTTTCATATCGTCTAATTTTTTCTTCCCCGCGTCCCCCTGTCCCCGCGTCCCCCCGTCCTCTTCTAAAGGAGTGAGTTCAGCTACGAGATATTTGCCGCGACGATGCCAAATAGCGATCGCATTGTTTTTAATTCCATCAATAAACTCACCGACAGAAAACGGGTAGGCGATGGTGCGATCGAGCAACACATCTCCACCCGTAATTTTTTGATTGAGGGTCAATTGATTTAGACCCCTTCGGACTGTTTCGACTTCAGGCAGTTCAGGCATTAAAGCTGATTAAGCGAGCAAATTTTAGTGTATTCGGGGACTAAGCAAACAAAGATGACACAGTATGTAAACACCCGTAGGTGGCTTTACCATACTACTCTAAACAGAAACCGTAAATACCCGCAGGGCGGCTTCTTATAGATTAGGGTAGGCTAAAAGCAAGGATGAAAGAACTGAAAGTTTCATATTTTCAGATTTCATACTTGAGACTTCCCTTCATCATCCCATTAAGCAATCCCCTTGTGGGTTTGCTGCTTATTTTTTCGCCTTAGCCTTTGGTGCTTCAACTTCTAATAGTTCGTCTTGAGCAAAGTTGTTGGTATTAATACCAGAGTAGTTGACCTTTTCAAAACGGACAATTACTGGGTATTTGATGCCGCTTTGATCGACAGAAGCCACGGTTCCTACATCTTGAAACCAGTAGGATTCAGGGCGGAGAATACGTACTTTAGAGCCACGTTGAACCATGATTACTTTCCCTTTTAGTTATCAATTGCCAATTTAGAGGGCTAATTGATTTCACTCTACAACCTGAAGGTCGCAGCAAGAGCCTTTGTTAAGTTATTTGTCTGAATTAGGTTGTAGAGTATGGGAAATTGGGCATTGGGCATTGGGCATTGGGCATTGGGCATTGGGCATTGGGCATTGGGCATTGGGCATTGGGAACTAAAAAAAATTTCTCACTTGAGAGTCCCTAATCCCTAGTCCCCAGTCCCCAGTCCCCGATCCCCAGTCACCAGTTGAAAATAGTGTTTAACCCTCCTTGACAAAGTTCTCGTTATAACGTACCTTCGTTCGCGAACAGTATTTTTGCATAAGCTTATGTTTTACTCAATACGAACACACTTCCCTCGTTACCTCTACCGATTCGCAAATCGTTATCTATATAAGTAATATCTAACCAGCCTTGCTGTTGATTGTTGTTTATAGCAAAATCAATTGCCGGAAATTTTCTACCTGCTTCAATTTGTTGGATAAAAGTTCCCGGAGAATTGTATTCTATTAAACGTTGTAAGCCGATAATAGACCGCTCAAATTTTACTTCGACGCGTCGATGTGAAACTGGCCTAAATTTGGCAGCAACGCTGATTAATCCTTCTAAATAAGGTAAGCCGTAAATCTCTGCTATGTTGTAAACGCTGGTGGTTTCTACCCGGATACACTGATAGATTTGACCTAGTTTGCACAAAGGTAGACGATCTAAGTTTAAAAGAGCCTTGCTAGTGGTGTATAGTAATCGCCAATTGCCATCTAGCAATTCCTTAGCTTCCACCGGACGTGGTGTAGGATTAAAGTCTTCTAAGTTAGCGATCGCTGCTAAGATAGCTTGTTTCTGTGTTTCGGTCGCCAAGAGACCGCGATTTGTACCAGCGATCGCATCAATAAGAGCCGTTTTTCCGAGCATAGTCTGTAACCTCAAAAATCACTCTCTTTTCATCAGCATAAACAAGTTATTCATAACCTATGTGTAAAGCCAAAAAAATTACTAATAACGACTTCCCGTAAGCCATAAGCGTATTAAATAAAAATTTCTATCTCAATGCGGATTTATCAACTTAAGGGTTGAAAGGATAACTAAATTAATCCGTGTCAAGTGATAGACTCTAAATGTCAAGTTACGTAAACCTTTTGTTGTCTTCGTCGATATGTTGAACTCTCCATTACGTGAGGAACCTCGTAATCAACGAGCTGGTGTCATCCCCCTAAAGCAAGAATCCTCCCTCCTAGATTGGTTACAAACTAACGGTCGTCTCATAGCGCGTGATGTTCACGAACCCGATTTTCAAGATGACGAAGAAGAAATAGACTCCTTAATGGGTGTAGAAGACGGAATTGGCGATTACGACCTTGATGATGACGACGATATCGGTATCGCTGAAGATTAAAAATTTGTCTTGAGGAACTTGGTAATATGCCTAGTTTCTGGTATTTACTTTTATAAGTGTGGAGTGAAGGGAAACTGCTGTGGACGCTAAATTATCTCCTGAGCAAGGATTAAACATTTCTGGAATCGCTCTAGCCTCTTTATTAGCCGTGGGGTTAGGCACAACCGCATTTTTCTTGGATTGGATGGCAAATAGGTTACCCTGGCAAGCTATGTCGCTAACCCTGCCACTATTGTTGTCTGCGCTGGCTTCAGGTATCGCCGGTTATCTAGTAATACCTGTATTACAAGCACTCAAAACCGGACAAATAATCCGCGAGGATGGGCCTCAAGCTCATCTGAGAAAGGCCGGGACTCCCACAATGGGCGGTATATTTTTTGTTCCTGTAGCTGTAATACTTGCCTGCGTATTGTCTAATTTTGCGACAGAGGTGCTTGCAGTTTCGGCATTAACAATCAGCTATGGATTGATTGGCTGGCTCGACGATTGGCAAATTCTCCGCCGTAAGTCAAATAAAGGTATATCCCCCCGGATGAAACTGGCTTTACAGGTAAGTTTTGCGGTGGTGTTTTGTCTATGGCTGATGTTTAATCAACCTTCTAATATTACAAATATAGCTTTGCCTTGGGTTAGCTTTACACTACCCTTAGGATTTCTATTCTGGCCTCTGGCGGGTTTTGTGCTAGTTGCAGAAAGTAATGCTACTAATTTAACTGATGGTATTGATGGCTTAGCAGGCGGAACAGTAGCGATCGCTCTTTTAGCCTTAGCCGCCGTAATTGCACCGACAGCACCAGGTTTGATGGTTTTCTGTGCAGCTTTAAGTGGCGGTTGCTTAGGTTTCTTAGCCCATAACCGGAACCCAGCCCGCGTTTTCATGGGAGATACCGGTTCTTTGGCACTGGGAGGAGCTTTAGCGGCTGTAGCGCTGTTAACAAACACTTTAGTAGCCCTGTTCATCCTTAGCGGTATCTTCTTCGTAGAAACTCTGTCTGTGATGGCACAAGTAAGTTACTACAAAGCCACTAAAGGCCCTGATGGCAAAGGCAAGCGTCTTTTCAAAATGGCACCCCTACACCATCATTTAGAGCTAACAGGCTGGTCAGAATTGCAAGTAGTTGGAGTGTTTTATATCATCGCTGCGATTTTAGCTGTTATTTGTTTAGCGATCGCACCTTTCTAAAAATTGTTGAAAAACTAATTTAAGAAAAAAACCCCTGAAACTTCGGGGGCTATTTTTTATTTGGAATCAAGTGAATAAGTAGGTAGACATAATCAAATGTAAGATTGCAGCTTTGTTCGTAGTAAGCGATTTATCGCTCTTAACAGACGTTTTAATGGCTCAAGCCCATACTACGAACTTTAGTTTAATTGAGTGCTTCTACTTAATTTTACATGGAATTTGAATGGAATTGAGACAAAGCGACAGTGACAAGTATGGTGTTTATTTTCAGGATGCTGCAACTGTATTTAACAATCCGCTATCCATGACTTTTCCCGATCCTGACCACTCAATTGGAGAAACATGAATTACGCTCAACCCTGGAAGACTCGATTTTGCTTGGGTTAAAGCTGGGACATTCTCTACCAGTAATTGGTCAAGGAAGAAGACAATATAATTCAAAGCACAAGCACCCCAATGCACGCAAAAATAAAGGGAATCCCCCAAAATCATGGCGTGCATTACTCCACAGAACCCCAAAACCAGTTGCCTACAGCACCGGGTTCCTTTTCAGTTAGAAATTCTCTCTTAGCAGAAACAAACTCTTCTTTAGAGAGGATACCGTCCTTATCAATATCAAGCTTGGAGAAAACAAAAGCTGATTTTTCAGCATCTAGGCCAAACACACTGAAGAAGAGACGATGCTCTTGTTGTGATATGTGACCATCACTGTCTAAATCAACAATGTCAAACACAGTCTCTATTAAAGGGTCATTGTAATCTGGATTTGAAACCGTTTTCTCTATGCCCTGACAAAATTCTTCGGGACTTACCTTACCATCTCCATCCAAATCCGCTTTAGACCAAAAATTCTCCCAAACATCAAGCCACTTAAACAACAAATCTTTGTGAATCTCTGAACCAAGTTCTGCGCCACGGATTTTGGCGAACCTCTGAGCAAAAATCTCAGCATCTTCTTTCCCAATGAAGCCTGAATTATTGGCATCCAGACAGTAAAAGTGATGCAGTAACTTTTTTTTATGATATTCGCTTAACAATGCTTTTCCCTTTTGCTTACCAAACGTACTTACATTACCACAACAGTACGTAGTCGATAACCACAATCACAAGACGGATTCAACCCGGATTTCTCACAAAGCCTCTTCATAGAGAATTGGTATAAACTCTATTTCCGCATTTGACTTACTAAATGAGCTAGTTCGGGTAAGATCAGTTTTTCCATACCCAACCGCACGGCATTACTCGAACCAGGAAGCGAGAAGATTAATTTATTTTGATAAATACCAGCAACAGCGCGAGAAGCCATAGCACGCGAACCAATTTCTTGATAACTTAAAAAACGAAATAACTCACCAAATCCCGGCAAGGTTTTCTCTAGTAACTGCTCAATTGCATCATAGGTAGTATCTCTCGGTGCAATACCTGTACCACCATTGAAAATTACAGCATCCAAATTTGCACTTTTACCCAGATTTTCTATCTGCCTTTGAATCTGTGCTGGTTCATCTTTAATAATCGTGTATGCTCCTACAGTATGGTTAGCAGCAATGAGTAACTGCTGAATTAGCTGACCACTTTTGTCTGTTTGGGCCGTGCGTGTATCGCTGACAGTAACCACAGCACAAGTTAGGGTAATTTCAGATGAGTCTGGGTGGGGTTGTTGTGTCATGGGGAGTGGGGAGTGGGGAGATGGGGAGGCAAGAGAAGACAAGGAGACAAGGGGACAAGGGGAATAATTCTTAACTCCTAACTCCTAACTCCTAACTCACCACTCCCAATGCCCCATGCCCCATGCCCTATGCGCTATTCGTTTTTACTGAGTCCAAGACCGTTTTCATCGCCATATCGCTGCATGAAGCGCATGAACCGATCCCATTCTTCGGGAGATTTCATAATGTAAGTTGCTTCTAATCCTTCCGGTCTCCCGTTAATAAATTTAGCCTTAACTTCACGGGTGATGATTTCGCCTTCTTCGTCAATCAGGTACATCCCGGTGATGTCGTCGGTGCCGCCTTGGTCTAAAATCTTGGGATTTTCAAAAAAAAATGTTGCCGTGCCAGTTTCACCACTGCGTCCTCTCGTCAAACGCACGTCTGGAACTACTTCTTCGTCAACACCCCTAGCAAACTGTATTTTGGCCATGATAAATGAATTTAAACTTTTGCGATCGTTAGTTTAATATTCTCTCATCAATTAGAACTCCACGGTCTAGAGGTGACTGTGATTCATATTTTTAGGCTGGTGACTGTTGACTGATGAGGCTTTCATAAATACCTCATCCGTTAACTGTAATCGACAGTTAGCGTTAAGTTGCTTCTTTTTCAAGTAACAAAGTTACTGGGCCATCGTTTTCAATAGAAACTTGCATCATTGCACCGAATTGGCCAGTTTCTACATGCAAACCACTGGCTCTTAACTTGGTAACAAAACGATTATATAAATCTTCTGCTGATTGAGGAGCGGCTGAACGGTCAAAAGAGGGGCGACGACCTTTGCGACAATCACCGTAAAGGGTAAACTGACTAACTACCAACAACTCACCGTCAATTTCTTGCACGGATTTTTGCCAACGTTCGTCCCCTTGTTCGTCAGGAAACAGCCGCAAATCTAAGCATTTACGCACCATCCAGTCGAGTTCAGCATCAGTATCAGTATTAGCAATGCCTACAAGCAAGTTGAGTCCCCGCCCAATTTTGCCAATGATTTCGCCGTTAACGATAACTTGAGATGATTTAACTCGCTGGATGATAACGCGCATAAGAAATTAGGAGTTGAAATGAGAAAATGCGATCGCTATTCTCTCATTTTCATTATTCCAATTTTGTACGCAGGCCGAACCTGGAAATACACAATTTTAACTCCTAACTCTTGTACAGACGCGATTCATCGCGTCTGTACTTTTATTTCCCAAACCCTTTACCGCGATTGGTAGAAGGTAGGCAAATGCAGTTTTCTATTTGAGTAATTAAAGTCTCACGATCCAGATTTTGACCAATCAGCACTAGTTGGTTTTTGGGTTGACCTTGCCAATCATCATCATCCAAGGTGAAGCGTTTACCGCAGAGGTGGAAAATATGACGCTTCGGACTTTCATCAAACCACATAATACCCTTCGCCCGGAAGATATTTGAGGGTAGCTGGTTATCTAAGAAATACTGAAACTTCCTAATAGAAAAAGGTTTGTCACTCTGGAAAGAGATGGAAGTGAAGCCATCATTTTCTAAATGGTCAGAGTGATGGTGATGATGTTCGTGGTCATGGTCGTGATGGTCATGACCGCATGTTGAGTGGTCGTGTTCGTGGTCGTGATGGTCGTGGTCGTGATGATGATGGTCGTGATGGTCGTGGTCATCCACCACTGTGTCAAAATATTTATCAGACTCAAACAGACCGACACTGAGAATTAACGGAAGTGGCACTTGCGATCGCGTGGTACGGAGAATTCTTGCTCCTTCTTTCACTTCGTTAATTTTCGTCTCTAACTCATTTAAAGTGGCTTCATCAACCAAATCTGTCTTGTTCAAGACAATTACATCACCATAGGCAATCTGGCTGTATGCTGCCTGAGAATTAAATAAATCTAGACTGTAATTCGCCGCATCTACTACAGTGATAATTGAATCTAAACGAGTTAAATCCCGCAATTCTGTACCCAAAAATGTGAGTGCTACTGGTAGCGGATCTGCCAGACCAGTTGTTTCTACTACTAAGTAATCTAGATTTTCTTGGCGTTCTAAAACTTTGTAAACTGCATCTACTAAATCATTATTAATAGTGCAGCAGATACAACCATTATTTAGTTCCACCATGTTCTCACCGGTGGAAACGATTAGCTCATTGTCAATGCCAATTTCGCCAAACTCATTCACTAAAACAGCGGTCTTTAAACCCTGTTGGTTGTTGAGGATATGATTAAGTAAAGTCGTTTTGCCACTACCAAGGAAGCCCGTAATAATTGTTACTGGCATTCCTTGTTTGGGTGCATCCATTGTCTGAGATTCGGAAGTAGCTGCTGATTGCATAGCGCTGTTATCAAAAAATCAAAAATAGTAATGTAGCGCAGATAGTCCAGAAAACACTAGCATAGGGATGCTGGACTGTCATCCCAGTTGCTTACTTTAATTATTGCGTATCTCTCTATTTCAGCATTAGTTGATTATGACCCTAACCCTTTACAATACCCTCACCCGTCGTCAAGAACCCTTTGAAACAGTCGAACCAGGCAAGGTTAAGATGTATTACTGCGGCGTGACGGTATATGATTATTGCCATTTGGGTCATGCCAGAGCTTGCATCGTTTGGGACGTAGTACGTCGATACCTCCAATTTATCGGCTATGAAGTACGTTATATTCAAAATTTTACTGACATTGATGACAAAATTCTCAATCGCGCCTTTGTTGAGCATTCATCAATGGAAGCTGTAGCCGATCGCTTCATCAAAGCATATTTTGAGGACATGGCACGCTTGGGAATCAAAGAAGCCGATGAATATCCCCGTGCTACTCACACGATGAACGGAATTTTGCGGTTAATTCACGATTTAGAAAATAAAGGCTTTGCTTATCCCGCTGACGGCGATGTGTATTACTCAGTGCGACAGTTTTCTGAGTATGGCAAGCTTTCCGGACGCAGGTTAGAAGATATGCAAGCCGGAGCTAGCGATGCCTACAGCGGGCTACGCCAACGCGTCAACGTCGAAGATCCAGAATATCAGAAAAAGAAAGATCCCTTTGATTTTGCCTTATGGAAAGCAGCAAAACCGGGAGAACCAGCTTGGAAGTCACCGTGGGGTGCAGGTCGTCCGGGATGGCACATTGAATGCTCGGCAATGGTACGCGATCGCTTGGGTGATACCATAGATATTCACGCTGGTGGTGCCGACTTAATTTTTCCCCACCACGAAAACGAAATTGCCCAATCCGAGGCTGTAACAGGAAAACCCCTAGCGCGTTACTGGTTGCATAACGGCATGGTGAAAGTAGATGGTGAAAAAATGTCCAAATCCTTGGGCAACTTTATCACCATTCGAGAATTGCTAGATCGAGGAGTTGACCCGATGGCGGTGCGATTGTTAGTGCTAACAGCCCAATATCGCACACCTATAGATTTTACCGACGAAGCGATCGCAGATAAAACAAACGCTTGGCACACCCTTAAAGCAGGTTTACTCTTCGGTTACCAACACGGCAAACAACTAGGCTGGAAAGTAGAAAACGCAGAAAATTCCCAAATCCCAGATCCCAAATCTAAAATCCAAAATTCATACATTGAGCGTTTTCAACAACTCGTCAATGATGACTTTAATTTTCCTGGTGGCTTAACAGTGCTGTTTGAATTGGCCAAAGAACTGTACCGTGAAGGAAATATTCTTGTGCATCAAGGAAAAACCGAAACACCGCCAGACGAATTACAACGCCAATGGCAAACACTCGTCACATTAGCTGGAGTATTGGGTTTAGAAGCCAAACCAGAAGTAGAAACTTCTAAAACAGAAGGTTTAAGCGATGCGGAAATTGAAGCGAAAATTCAGCAAAGACAAGCAGCACGTCAAGCCAGAGATTTTGCCGAAAGCGATCGTATTCGTAACGAACTGCAAGCACAAGGTATTACGCTAATTGATAGTCGTGAAGGCACACGTTGGCATAGAAATTAAAAGGAACTGGGGAGTAGGGAAGATGAGGGAGATGAGGAAAACAAGAGGATAAGGGGATAAGGAGAATAACTCCTAACTCCTAACTCCTAACTCAGCACTCCCAATCCCCAGTACCCAATCCCCATTCCCCATTCCCCATTCCCTAAAATTATGTTGTCTGAACTGAAAAAAGCGATCGCTAGTTTCAATATTCCTGCTGATTGGATTGGTATCAGAGCCGTCAAGGAAACTTCCATTAATCGTTTAGTCCGTGACGGCTTACCCCAAGCCAACGGCAAATCCTTCACCGTGGGAGCCATGCTAGAAGTTTTAGTCAATGGCTGTTTGGGTTATGCAGCTACTAACTCCCTAGAATTGCCATCTTTACAAGCCGCTGCCCAAACAGCCTATAAACAGGCACTAGCAGCTAGTGAATGGTGGATACATCCTTTCCGTGAAACTGAACGTCCTAAAGTCATTGGTGAATATAACTCTCCATTCCTTGAGCCATTAGATGCTTTAACTCCCGGAGAAATCAACGATTTACTGGTTTGCATTTGCCAAACCCTGAAAGTTAACGACAAAATTGTGCAAACCATCGCTGGTGTCAGCACAACTGAGAAAGAGTCTTGGTTTGTTAGCAGCAATGGCTCAGAGGTCTATCAAAAATTTCTATCCATAGGCACTCATTACGGAGCCACAGCTCAAGATGGAGCGATTGTACAGCAACGCAGCCACAACGGCGCCCAAGCAAACTGTTATCAAGGCGGACTAGAACTTTTAAAACAAGATAATTTATGGCATCGGGTACAACAAATTGGCGAACAAGCAATAGAACTCTTAACAGCAGAAGAATGCCCAACTACCCGTACCAATTTAGTTTTAGCCCCAGACCAAATGATGTTACAAATCCATGAAAGTGTGGGGCATCCCTTAGAAATTGACCGAATTTTAGGAGATGAACGTAACTATGCTGGGGGCAGTTTTGTAAACAAAAGTGATTTTGGCAAACTAGTATATGGTTCGCCATTGATGAATATTACCTTTGATCCCACCGTCACTGGTGAATTTGCCAGCTATGGCTTTGATGATACAGGTGCTGTAGCAACGCGAGAGTATTTAATCAAAGAAGGTGTATTGCAGCGGGGTTTGGGCAGCTTGGAGAGTCAAGCCAGAGCAGGTGTACCGGGGGTAGCTTGTGCCCGTGCTTCCTCCTGGAATCGGCCAGCGATCGATCGTATGGCAAACTTGAATTTAGAGCCGGATAACGCTAGTTTTGAAGACATTATTGGTGGCATAGAACATGGCGTTTACATGGAATCTAATCGCTCTTGGTCAATTGACGATCGCCGCTATAAATTCCAATTTGGTTGCGAATACGCCAAATTAATAGAAAACGGTAAACTTACCAAAACCCTCCGCAATCCCAACTATCGCGCCACAACACCAGAGTTTTGGCATAGCTTAATTAAAGTAGGAAATGCGAACAACTGGCAAATGTACGGAACTCCATATTGCGGTAAAGGAGAACCAAATCAAGCTATTTGGGTAGGACACGGTTCACCTGTTTGTGTATTTGCTAATGTCGAAGTTTTTGGTGGAGGAACTTGAAAGATAAAAAATTTCATAGTGAGGAATTAGGAGTTAAGAGTTAGAATTAGAAATTAAAAAAACTTTCAACTTTAATTAATAACTCCTCACTCCTAACTTTTAAACTATCCCCTATTAATAGTTAATATCCATGAAAATTGAGGAATTATCTGCTTTAGAATTCAGCTTTAATCAATTGATTGAAACTCTGCTTATTAAAAAATCAGAAGATGAAGAATTTACTGTGAGACTAAGCAGTGAGCGCAGTCAATTTACTCGTTTCAATCATGCAAAAGTACGACAAACTGGTTGTGTTGCTGATGGTTGGATCGAACTAACTTTGATGAAAGATCAGCGCAGTAGTTTTAGGCAATTTCCCTTTACTGGAAATTTTGAGAGAGACTGGCAGTTAGCCTATAGTGCTTTGCAAGAACTACGAGATGAACTGATTTTATTACCCATCGACCCATATTTAGTTTTGCCCTCAGGAAATAATACTAGTCGAGAAATCCATTCTGGAAATTTATTGCCAGAAGCAGCAGTAGTAACAACGGTTTTAGAACTAGTTTCCGAACTTGATTTTACTGGGATTTATGCTGGGGGATTTGTAATTAAAGCTTATGGCGATTCTAGCGGTCAAAAACATTGGTTTGCTACTGATTCTTTCACCTTAGATTATTCTTTATTCATTACATCTGGGCAAGCAGTTAAAGGTACATTTGCAGGTAGCGATTGGGAGAAAGCTGCATATATAGCTAAAATTAACGAAGCTAAAAAGCAACTAGAACTCCTTTATCGCCCAGCCAAAGAATTACCAAGAGGACAATACAAAACTTATTTTGCCCCCGCTGCTGTTGCAGATTTATTAATGATGCTTTCTTGGGGTTCTCTAAGCGAAGCTGATATTCAACAAGGCAACAGTTCTTTAGCTGCTTTATGGCGTCAAGAAAAAAAACTATCTCCAAAATTTAGTTTAAAAGAAAACTTTCAACGGGGATTAGTACCACGATTTAATGAATTGGGAGAAATAGCAGCATTAGAGTTACCTGTTATAGAAAAAGGATACTTAGTAAACACTCTGGTGAATTCTCGTACTGCTAAGGAATATGGAAAAATTGCCAATGGTGCCAATGGTTCAGAAACGTTACGTGCCCCAGAAGTTAGTCCCGGTAATTTATTATTTGACCAGATTCTTCCAAGTTTAGATACAGGATTATATGTATCGAATTTACATTACTTGAATTGGAGCGATCGCCACACTGGTAGAATCACAGGCATGACCCGTTATGCTTGTTTTTGGGTAGAAAACGGAGAAATTATTGCCCCCATTGAAAACTTGCGTTTTGACGAAAGTCTTTATCGCTTTTGGGGAGAAAACCTCATCGATTTAACTACTTTTCAAGAATTTATTCCCGAAGTCGGAACATATGAAAGTCGTCAACTAGGAGGTAGTTTAGTCCCTGGTATGTTGGTAGAAGATTTTACCTACACCCTGTAAAAGCGATTGGAGACTGGGAAATTAGAAACATGGGAGATAAAAAGAATTCCTAACTCAACACTCAACACTCAACAGTCTCAATCCCCAGCCCCTCTCAACCTTGCCAAAACCTAAAGTTGGCATAGGGATTTACTCTATATCTGCTAATAATAGAGGAGTAGGTTTTTTTCAGGAATTGCGATGATTAGTCCGCAGCAGGTTGAGGCAATGATCAAGGCGGAACTGCCAGACGCCCAAGTTCAGGTGCAAGACTTGACTGGTGGTAATGACCACTATCAGGTGACAGTAGTTTCATCGCACTTTGCAGGTAAAGGACTAGTGCAACAGCACCAATTAATTTATGGTGCCTTGCAACAAGCTATATCAAGTCAAGCAATTCACGCTTTGTCTCTAAAAACATATACTCCTGAGACTTGGCAAGCAAAATCAGCTTCGTAAATATAAAGTTAGGAGTAGACGCGATTAACCCTTGTCTGTACAAGGTGATTAACCCTTGTCTGTACAAGAGTTAGGGGCGATAAATTTTTTACTTTTTACTCCTAATTTCTGATTGTTCAGTGCAATATAGGAAACATAAATACCATGACACCAGAACTCAAACAGAAAATTGATAAATTGGTACAAGAGAACAAGATTTTGGTTTTCATTAAGGGAACCAAGTTAATGCCCCAGTGTGGTTTCTCCAACAATGTTGTCCAAATTCTCAATAGTTTGGGAGTTCCTTTTGAGACCGTTAACGTTCTAGCAGACGATGAAATCCGTCAAGGAATTAAAGAATACTCCAACTGGCAGACATTTCCCCAAGTTTATATTGATGGTGAATTCATTGGGGGTTCTGACATTATGATTGAACTCTACCAACAAGGCGAATTGCAGCAAAAGGTAGAAGTAGCACTGGCTTCTTAAGCATAGGGTATGGGGCATTGGGCATAGGGCATTGTGCATTGTAGAAGGACAAGGGGGACAAGGTAGACAAAATAGCAATCTTTCTCCCTTATATCCCCATCTCTCCCTAGTCCCCAGAGCCAAAAATCCCCTCAGTCGCATTGGCAAGACCAATACAGGGCTGAGGGGATAAGTTTTATCAATACAATATCTCCAAAATCTCACACCACAACAACCCGTTGACCAATACAAATAATATGCTATAATTATCTGCGTTGATTTACGGCTACTATTAATCACCAAGCAAGCGCTATTAGTAGTAATCGGGCTGTGGCTGTGGTTGCGGCACCGCAAAATTTGATGCATCGTACAAGTAGCGGCTGGCTTCCTCTTCTAAACGATGAATCAGATAAGGTTCAATTGCGTTACCATGTCGCAGTGCGGCTAGATATCCATCCAAATACATCCGCATATCATCCATACGATAACCGCGATTCCATAACTCGACGAAGGCGTCAGTGAGTCTTTGGTAATAGCGGATGGTTTGTGTGTCTTGGAGCATAACTGCTGTATTAATGTCTTTGGAATGAGAATTGTAAATGATTCACGTTCAAATGTGAAGTGTAATTTCACTTTGGCATCAATTAAAAATAAACATATATCCTTCGGATAGCACTCTCCTAGTAGCTACAAACTACTTCAATCCTATTCCAGAAAATACCTATTTTGCTTATCTGCTAAGAGATTTTTATGATTTTGTCTGCCAGCAGAGCGATTTTATTGGTGCTATATTCATGAATGTAAGCACTCATCTCTTCCTCAAGAATTACTTCTCCATCAGGCTGGAAAGCTCTTTTGTTAAGGATTAGGTACTTGGTTTATGGTTGTTGGATATCATAGCAGCCAAGAAATAGAATATTAAAGTTAGAAGAACTTTTGATAAGTTCGACAACTCTTTTTATAAGTTTAACAAAAATTTAAGAATATTTCTAATGCCCTTTTGTAAAGGACAAATTAAAGATATTGGCACTTTTTTTATGAGGAAATGTAAAGCTAATAGCAGTTGAAGTAACAAAGGCTACAAAACCTTAGACATGGGCTTGTTACTTTGAAAGTCATCGACGCTAAGGGGTCTTGCCACCGTGGGTTCGGTTTGTATAGAAATCATTGAAGGGAATCCCCATCTAAGGTCGTTGCTAGGTTGGCACTTGCAACAACTGGAATACCGGGTGCATCAAGCTGCCAGTATTTATCAAGCAAGGGAAGTATTTTTAAGCCATCAACCAACACTCGTGGTTTTGGATGCAGATCTTCCTGACGGTGATGGCATTGAATTTTGTCGTTGGCTGCATCGTCAGCAACAGCCTTTAATCTTAATGCTATCTGCCCGCAATAGTGAAGCCGATATTGTCGCAGGTTTAAAGGCGGGTGCAGATGATTACTTGAGCAAACCTTTTGGAATGCAAGAGTTTTTAGCACGCGTAGAAGCACTGATCCGCCGCAAGCGCACACCAACTGCACCAGCATATTTGGATTATGGTACTTTGCAAATCGATTTAGTTCAGCGCCGCGTCCGGTTCCAGGGAGAGTTCATTGACTTAACGCCCCAGGAATTCAGTTTACTGTACGTTTTAGCACAAGCTGGGGGAGTGCCTCTGAGTAGGTCGGAATTGCTGCGTCGTGCTTGGCCTGATGCCATCGATAACCCTCGTACCATTGATACTCACGTTTTGTCGCTGCGGAAAAAGGTTGAACTCGATCCTCGACAACCTAGCTTGATTCAAACTATCCGCAATGTGGGATACCGATTTAACATGGAAATTTTGAATAGTAACCTTCCACAGTCACAAACAAAGTTAACTAGAGAGAGATTTAGTAATCAACGTTCAACACTTAGTAGTAGTCAAGTGTAATGGTGACTGGGGACTGGGGACTAGGGACTAGGGAATGGAGAATAGGGAATTAAATTAAAAATACTATTTTTTTTAATACCCAATACTCAATGCCCAATGCCCAATACATAATACCCAGTACCCATCCAGAATCTAAAATTCAAAATCGTCTTGAGATTGTGCTTTAATCAAGGTTTCTCGTAAGTTGTCCCAGTTTATTTCGGAAATTCTTTGATTTAGTGATAAATGACCTTGTTGTAGGTGTAATAATCGAGTGCAAAACATCTGAGCTAAATCAAGTTGGTGATTTACCATCAAAATGGTGATTTGATGAGTTTGACTCAACTCGATTAAGACTTGTGTTACATAGGAAACTGTACCAACATCTAGGGTAGAGGTTGGCTCGTCTAATAATAAAATTTTAGGCTGGATGAGTAAGGCACGTGCGATCGCCACTAATTGTCGTTGTCCCGCAGAAAGTTGCACCTCTGTTCTACCTAGCCATTCATTGGGAATGTGCAGTTGTTCTGTCCAGTAATTGACTCTTTCCTCAATTGCCTGTTTGGATAAACCACGCAAAACCAAAGGATAAGCCAAAGCTTGCCCAACTGTCATCCCTAACAGCTTTGATTCCTGCAATACAAGTGTCACCATCTGGCGTAATTGGATGACGGGAATTTGGCGATACTCTTGATTTTCAAGATAGATTTTGCCGCTAGTGGGTTCAACGAGGCGGTTTATGACGCGTAGTAACGAAGTTTTACCAGCGCCGACTCCGCCTACAATGGCTACACGTTCGCCTTGGAATACCTCAAAGGAAATATCCTGCAATATGGGATATCCCTGCTGATTCCCTGAAAGTTGGGTTTTCAGCTTTGTAAATAGATTAACTTGTTCTAGCCTGAGTGTGGCTTTTGTTGTGACACTATTCAAGGGCAGTGGGGAATGGGGAAGTGTTGGGAGATAGGGAAGTGGGGGGAGTGGGGGGAGATGGCTTCGCCAAGGGAAAAGGGAAAAGTGGGGATCTTTCTTTTCACCCATGCCCCATGCCCCATGCCCTATGTCCCATGCCCTATTTTATAGTTAAAGCTGTGGCGATCGCCCAGCCATCAACCAACAGTAACAACAGGGTGAATACTAGTAAAATCGCATACATCCACGGTTGTGCTAAAGGACGAACATCTGTAGTGTCGATGTTGGTCTTTGCTTGGACAACTTGCACCAAACGGGCAAATCCAGCTACACGCATTGGTAGTAGATAAGCTTTTCCATCTTGGCTGAGGAAATAATAAACTAGACCTCCTTGACCAGTACTGCGAGGTTTTAACTCTTTGACTTCTGACCAAGGTAAAAACCAGCCTTTACGAAAAAAGCGCGGTACCCAACGGGGGTAAGTAACCTGAATTCCTTGTTCATCGACTAGGACTTGTTCGGTCAACACTGCGTACAAGGCAACTAAGCCAATGCTAATCCCTACCCACAATAATGTTGGGGGTACAGGTGCAGCTGTTACCTGCGATAAAAAGGGTAATGGAACTGTGAGTGCTATGTATAGACTCAGCAGCGTTATCCGAATCAAAGGAGAAAGTTGAAAAACAGAAGCTGAGGTATTGGCTGAATTTGCTGTCACGGCTCAATTACAATGCTTTTCTTCATTGTAGGATAGGTTTTCGTCCTACTTCGTCTAAGGTAAATACTTTTGGACGACACTCCAGCCAGTAACGGATACCCAAGCAAATCCTAGAAACAAAATAATATTTACGCTGATGTGTAAAGGTCTAGCCCAAGGTCGTCTGGCACTAATTTGGGTTGCACTGAAAGCAGACAGTAAAACCAAGGCTACCACAATCAATCCAGCCGGCAAGTGTGACGAGTGTCCTAGAGAACCAAAGTGTCCCAAAGTGCCAACAATGCCGATCGCCAGCAATAGTAGCACTAAACTTACCATGCTGATGCCCATTAGATAGTGCAGCGATCGCACTCCTCTATTTCCGCCCATAAATACGGGAATAAAAGGAAATTGCTGCGAAGTTCTCGCCCGAAACATCCAAACGCCGGTGACTGCTAACATCAGGTATGCCAGCAGGGACAACCCCATCGACCAAGCCGCGATTTTCCACAACCAAAGAAATGAAGGCAGATTCATAAGAATGATTGTAGATGACAATGGGGCATTGGGCATGGGGCATGGGGCATTGGGAAGAGAATTAAGGGACTTCCATCAATCGCTATGTAGGTAGGTGGTAGGGGAGACAAGGGAGACAAGGAAGCAGGAGGAGCAGGGGAGCAGAGGAACAAATAACTAATGACTAATGACCAATGACTAATGACCAATGACTAATGACCAATGACTAATGACCAATGACTAATGACTGATGACTAATAAAAAAAAAGGCTGCTGAATTCAGCAACCTAGAAATTGAGCCAAATTGTTTTTTTTAATCAACAGCTGCTAAACCAGCGACTTGTAAGGGTTTTATACTATCTCCGGTCTTTGTATTAAGTTGCTGCACCATTTTTGTGGTATCTATAGGTTCTTTTCCAAATGATGAGTCTGTATCTAACTCATAATTGCTAGGGTCATCGAGCATCAGGCGATCGCACGGAATCGTATCGGATAAAATTGCACTTGCCATCATACCCGTATGAATCTCAATTTGAGCTTTTTGCGGAGCTTCAAACACTAGGCGTTGCCCTGGAAAAACAACCCTTTCAAAATACCAATTGGGAATATTAGAGATGCGAGCTACCTGTATTTTGCTCGTGGCATTAATGTAGCAGCAGAGAATTTTCCCCGATTGCTCAGGTGGTAGAGGATCTAAAATTTGAGCCATAACTGCTGAGGAGCTTTACGCCACAATTTTACATTAGACTTCCCAAGCCTAGCATCGACTGATCCCCAGTTGCTGTAACTGGGAATACCAAGTGAATATTTGTAGATTATTTCTATCTAAAGAATTATTTATGGTTATGAAAATTTTGTAATTATTTATGCCTTTTTCGCAATTATACACTATAAATGAAAGTTTTAGATATTTATACTCACTATAAAAGCTTTAATTTTCCCAAGATAGATAAATAGGACATTAATCTGACGATGATCCCTTTGCTTTTCACTTTGCGAGCAAGTCAGTTTTGCTGTTTGATCTATCCCAAGATTAATACGCCCAGATGGTCGCTTTATGAATAAACTCAATGTTATCGTAAAGCTATATGAAAAATATCTTCATAAACGTCTCTCAGTAACATGCATTTGGTATGGAAAGTAACTTTATTGATTCCTAAAATTGGGAACAGAAAGTTGTCTACTACCAATAATCGGTTTCAATGTCAAGCTAAATTGCGATCTATAAAAGCAAGCAAAACAAAAGCACCGTTTAAAATCGAAGTTTTTCTCGTTTTCCCCCAACATTGGCAAGATGGCAGTCAAAACACCCATAATGGAAAATCGAATTCTTTATGTTCGCCTTCCCTGTAACCCCATCTTTCCTATTGGGGTTGTGTACCTCAGCGATCACGTCCACAAGCAATTTCCCAACATCGAACAGCGCATCTTTGATTTGGGAACAGTACCACCTCTAGACTACAACTCAGCTTTGGATCGGTGTATCGATGAATTTAAACCCACACTACTAGTATTTTCTTGGCGGGATATTCAAATTTATGCCCCAGTCGGCGGACGTGGTGGTAACCCGCTACAAAACGCTTTTGAGTTTTACTACGCTAAGAATCCTCTATTAAAACTACGTGGGGCACTAGGGGGTTTGCGAATCTTCATTGCTTACTATGTAGAGTTGTGGCGCAACCTGGGCTTAATCAAACGCGGTTTAAAGCGTGCCCAAAAATATAATTCTGATGCCCGTGCAGTTGTGGGTGGTGGTGCAGTCAGCGTATTTTACGAACAATTGGGTAAAACCTTACCCCAAGGGACAATTATTTCTGTGGGTGAAGGAGAAACTCTGTTGGAAAAACTTTTAAGTGGCAGAGAGTTTCGAGATGAACGCTGTTATGTTGTGGGAGAAACTCAACCACGAAAACGGCTAATTCACGAACAACCGACTCCCCTAGAAAAAACAGCTTGCAACTACGACTATATCCAAAGCATCTGGCCGGAGTTTAACTACTATCTGCAAGAACAAGACTTTTATATAGGCGTACAAACTAAGCGTGGTTGTCCTCACAATTGTTGTTATTGCGTTTATACCGTTGTCGAAGGCAAACAAGTACGCATCAACCCAGCAGATGAAGTAGTTGCCGAGATGCGCCAATTATACGATCGCGGCATTCGCAACTTCTGGTTTACCGATGCTCAATTTATCCCCGCCCGCAAATTTATCGACGATGCCATACAACTCTTGCAAACAATCGTCGATTCTGGTATGACAGACATCCATTGGGCAGCTTACATTCGAGCTGACAATTTGACACCACAACTGTGTGAGTTGATGGTGAAAACCGGGATGAATTACTTTGAAATTGGCATTACCAGCGGTTCTCAAGAACTCGTGCGGAAAATGCGGATGGGTTACAACCTCCGAACGGTTTTACAAAACTGTCGTGACTTAAAAGCCGCTGGTTTCAACGATTTGGTTTCCGTCAATTACTCCTTTAACGTCATTGACGAACGTCCCGAAACCATCCGCCAAACCATCGCCTACCACCGGGAATTAGAGCGAATTTTTGGTGCTGATAAAGTCGAACCTGCCATCTTCTTTATTGGACTCCAACCCCATACCCATTTAGAAGAATATGCCTTCAAAGAGGGCATCCTTAAACCAGGGTATAATCCAATGAGCTTGATGCCGTGGACAGCTAAAAAACTTCTCTGGAACCCCGAACCCCTCGGTTCCTTCTTTGGAGAAGTCTGTTTACAAGCTTGGCGGCAAAATCCCAACGACTTCGGACGCGAAGTCATGAATATTTTAGAAGAAAAACTGGGTTGTGCCGACTTAGAAGCAGCACTTTCTTCACCAATAGAGAGGAAAGAAAAACAGCTAGCAGGTGTATCCTAGAAAACATAAAAAATATGGGGACATTCAGAATTAAAAATTTTGAATT
The DNA here is from genome assembly GCA_003326205.1 of Nostoc sp. ATCC 43529. Classification (GTDB taxonomy): domain Bacteria; phylum Cyanobacteriota; class Cyanobacteriia; order Cyanobacteriales; family Nostocaceae; genus Nostoc. Next base: position 93,687 of record LWTK01000094.1, on the reverse strand, counting down.
TCTCCGCCTTCTTTTCCTCAGCGCCTGAAGCGGTTCGTTTTTATAAAATCCCAAACTCATGTTAGAAGGTTCAATTCTACAAAAGCTGGAAATAGCTCATCGCCACAGCACCAGGCCAATTCGATTCGGGGTGTACTATAAAAATACCCTAGTATCCCTCTGCCATGCCCTAGAAGACCACATCCTAGCAGACGAGGATCGCCCTTTAGTCATCACAGCCTTCCAACAGGGTAAATGGTATCTGCAAGAAGCCGAACGATATGCAGACATCGCCCAACGCAGCCGCGAAATTGCCATTATGGCTGCCGCTGACGCTGGTTTTGCCGAACATCCTACAAGCCTCCTACCCAATGTAGACTTAGTAGCATTAGATCCAGCCGATCCAGTAGCACAAGAGTGGCACTTAATTATTTTGTCGCCAAGCTACACAGCAATGGTAATTTGTCAAGAGTTATCAGAGGCTGATTATGGCAAGAGTGGAATACCGACATCAGACTTAGAGCGCAAATTCTATGGTTTGTGGACATTTGAGCCAGAGTTAGTGCAAGAAACAGCAGAAATAGCGATCGCTCACATCAAAAAATACAACCCAGAACTGGCGAATAAACTCATTGCCCATAGAGAGGCGATCGTACCGTCCACTGCCAGATTAGAAAACTTGGGTACAGTTGTCTCCCGTGTAGTTGATTATCTCCAGACTGGGCAAGACAATTTATCCATCCCCACAGCCCTTGGACAACAAACCCTAGATCGGAATTTGGTTTCTAACGAAATCCAAGCATTTTTGAGGATGGCGCAACTGCTAGACATAGCAGATGTCAACAATCCAATGGCAGCTGCCGAGGTAGTAGTACTTGCCGAAGCTGTAGCCCAGCTTTTGGATCTTCCTGCATGGCAGATTAAGAGATTGCGGCTAGCGGCTTTGTTGCATCGCATAGATCCATTACAAAAAGCAGAAAGCGTTCTCAGTTCTGATAAAACATATACCCCTAATCAAGAAGATGCCCCCAGTTGTCCTTTAATACCAGGGGCACAGGTATTGCGAACCATGCCACGACTGCGAGCAGTTGCCCAAATTATTACTCACCAAACCGAATGGTGGAATGGCACAGGGGAACCAGCAGGTTTAGCTGGAGATGAAATTCCTCTAGAGTCGAGAATTTTGGCATTATTGGCAGACTTTCAGTGGCGAGTAAATCAACGAAAATCCTCGAATCAGAGTCGCGAAGAAATATTTACTCAAGCTTTAGATGAGTGCAGACAGCAACAATCCACCCGCTTCGATCCTAAACTTGTAGATACCCTAGCTTTATTAGTTATGGGTTTACAACAGGGACTCGATTTACCCATAATGACACCCAAAGTTAGCAGCGGCGTCTGGCTACTTGATTCCCAATGGGATAGCCACAGCAAGACAAGTGAAGAGATTGGTACTTACTACAAATGAATATTGAAGCTATCAAATTAGGAAAACTCAAACAACTTCCTGGGGCAAATTTAGAAGACGAGGAACTTTCTCGACTCGATTTAAACCGAATTAATCTTGCTGGTGCGACCCTTGTCGGTGTTAACTTCGCTGCTTCAAAACTCGAAGGTGGGCATTTAGAGGGAGCGAATTTAATGGGGGCGAACCTCCAAGGAACCGACTTGCGGGCGAACCTTATGGGAGCAAACCTCATGCAAGCAGATTTAACAGGCGCTGACTTGCGGGGTAGTAATCTGCGGGGTGCTAACTTGATGGGAGCCAGACTCAGCGATGTATCCTTGGCGGGTGCTTTCATCAGCGGTGCAAATTTGATGAATGTCAACTTGCAAGGCGTGGACTTGCGCGGTGCTGACTTGCGCGGTGCAAACCTAACTGGGGCAAATCTCAAAGGTGCAGACTTGAGTCGTGCTGATTTGCAAGGGGCATTGTTGAGTGAAGCAAACCTGGAGGAAGCTGACTTGCGGGGCGCGAATTTGGCAGGGGCGAATTTTACCGGGGCGAATTTGCTGTGTGCAGAGTTAGAAGGTGCGAATTTGAGCGGCGTTAATTTGGATAAAGCGTGTTTGGTGGGTACGGTGGTTGAAACACGGGGGTAAATAATGATACCGATCACCGCACAAGTCTCAATTACCGCGATCATTCCCATGCTGACCGCTATCGGAAATCGGCAATGGGAACAGTTCAAAGAACTGGAGGCAGATTTTGTATCCCAGTATAGCGTAGAGGTCTGGCAAGAGGTTTTTAATTTCCGTCTCAAGCCAGCACTGGATAAAGATTCTGACAGATGGCTACTTATCCAGTGGTCTGGTGAGGGAATTATCTCAGTCAAAAATGTGGCGTAGGTACCGCGCAAGAATAATTATGGCGATCGTTTTTATTCCTATGCAAAATCAAGATAATTTTGAGAACATACTAACTGACTCTTTTGCTGCCGTAAATAACTAACGCTCATCCGATCGGACAAGCAATCGCCGAGATTGTCCCCATATCAAAAACGCCAGTATACTCATTAAAAATACCCCCATCACTCCTTGTAAAGGATTATTATTCACACCAGTCACCCAATCAGGAACTTGACCAGAATATTTCACTAATTTGCCCACATTAATAATGTAGTAACCCCAGACTAAACCACCATGCAAACCAATTGGAAAACCTAAGCGCCCCCTACGCCAAAGCTTTCCCCATACCTGCGTTAACCCCAGCAATACTAAAGCTGGAAATTGCGGTAATGTCTGAATAATTACTGCTAACGGTTTAATAAAGTGCAAAGTTGCAAATGCAATTGCATCTGTCCACAATGCTACACGCGGACTGTAGTCTCGTTGTAATTCATCTAGCAACCAACCTCGGAATAACAATTCCTCAGCAAAACCAACGCCCAAAGCGACAATTAAACCTTCTAAAATTACTTTTAGTAAAAAAACTTTTGGTTCTTGCCACACCAGCCAACCCAACAAACCCTGTACCCCAAAAAGTATCAGAATATTAATTATCCCCATAGCCAAACCACGCATTAAATCCACACCGTTTTGCTGGGTGAATTCTAAGCCATAATGCGCGAGAATTTGGGGTTGCTGGTAGACATGTTTACCCCATAGCCTCAAGAGAACAATAAATAACGCATATAACAACACCATTGTCAATATACTTACTAAATTTGAATTATTTACTAGTAAGTAAATTGGTGCAGCTAAAGGCAACCATAGCAGCAATAAACTCAAAATAAAATAACCCAGCCTAATAGGGGCAGGGCGTTCGGCTAAACGGACAAGGTTTTTTTTCATACAAAATTAAGTCACCGATCGCAAATGCTCAATGACCAATGACTAATAATTATTCATCAGGTTCAATCGTGCTACTTAAACCGTGACTTTTCAATGTTTCGCAATAGAACTCAGCATGTTCCTGAGCGCAAGTAATGACTAAAGCCATTCCATTAGTATGGGCTTCCATCATGATACTAACAGCCTGGGGTTGGGTAAGGCTGGGCACAGTAGTTATTAATACCTGTACTACGTACTCCATAGAGTTGTAGTCATCGTTATGGAGCAAAACGCGATAGCGAGGCGCGAGCTTGCGGGAGGTAGAACGCTTTTCAATGGTTTCAACTGACACTGCTCTTTGCTCTTTAATCGTTAATTCACTACAACAAAGCCTCTGTTTAGCGATCGCTTAACAGTTATTTACCTATTCTATAGTATTTCTGTCGAGATACTATGTTAGGAAAACCCGTCGCTGTTGGGGATTAGTCGTATTAGTTTTACGTAAGCACAGACACAGCCATATCTCTAAGACATCGTTGCCGTGAGAGTGCTACCCTAATGTTACAGAAGCTTCGTTTAAAAGGAGCACATTCTGGCTTTTAAATTCAAGAACTTACAAAACAATCTTTATCGCCGCCCAAACTGTCTAATGATGGACATAAACCTAGATTTTCTTCAACCGGGACAAATAGTGTCTTTAAAGCATGGTGAGAGGAATCTATATGCAGAAGTCATTCAATTTGTAGTTTCTCGTCAGTTGTGCTGGGTGCGTCCTTTATTAATGGTCACCTTCATTGAAGAATCTCCCATGATTACTGATTTACGCGATGCATCTGACCTACTTTGGCCTGCCGATTTATTTCAACCAGCTTTAGACACAGAAGTCATTACCTTATTGAGCCAAGTTTTGGCAAAACAACCAAAAGCTGAGCTTGACTCAGCCGCCAAACAGCAACTCAATCAGTTTATTCATCAACTTTGGCAAGCATATCAGAAGGGATGGGCATAGGGCATTATTCCTGACTGCCGACTGTTGACTGTTTAGTGAGGAGTTAAGAGTTAAGAATTAGGAGTTAGAAGTGGTGGCGAGATGGGGTGAAATTCTCTCCCCATCTTGCCTTCTCCCTCATCTCCCCCAGCCCCCAGTCACACATAACGAATGCCAGCATCTCTCATCCGTTGAATTCCTTCTCGCAATCTTTCGTCAGAGATAGTTAAAGCAATTCGGAAAAAGCCTTCTCCACATGCACCATAACCACTGCCAGGAGGTACAACAATGCCACATTTGTCAAGTAGCAAATTCACAAATTCTATTGAGGAATATCCTTGAGGAACAGGCGTCCAGACATAAAGGGTAGCTTTAGGAGGCTGAATTGGCCAACCTAGAGATTGCAGTCCATTGATGATAATGTCACGGCGATTTTGGTAAACCGACATGATGGCTTGGAGTTCTGCCTCTGTGGTATTAGAATAAGCTGCGATCGCTGCTTGTTGAATTGCCTTAAACACCCCAGAATCAACGTTAGTTTTTACCTGCGCTAACCCTTGAATCCCAACAGAATTACCTGCAACAAAACCTACTCGCCAACCTGTCATATTGTATGACTTAGACAAACTGTGAAATTCAATGGCCACATCTTTCGCACCCGCAACTTGCAGCACACTAGGCGGTTTGTAGCCATCGTATGCCATTTCTGAGTAAGCGTGATCGTGGCACAGCAAAATATCATACTGCTTGCAGAAAGCTACCAATTCTTCAAAAAACTCTAGTGTTGCCAACGCCCCAGTGGGATTATTCGGATAATTAATCCACAACAACTTTGCTTTGTGAGCTACTTCTTCAGGTATGCTACTCAAATCAGGCAAAAAACCGTTTTCTGCCTTCAAAGGCATAGTAAAACACTCACCACCAGCGAAGATTGTTGAAGTTCGATACACAGGATAACCAGGATCTGGTATTAATGTATAGTCTCCTGCTTCCACGAATGCTAAGAAAGTATTATGAATTGCTTCTTTAGAACCAATTGAAGAAACAATTTCTGTATCAGGATTCAACCCTGTCACGCCAAACCGATTTTCCATCCACTTAACCGCTGTCTCCCGGAATTCCTTCGTACCTTGGTAGGGCGGATAATTGTGCATAGAAGCATCTTCAATCGCCTCATGCATTACCTGGAGAATATGATTAGGAGTCGGTTTATCTGGATCGCCAATACCCATATTAATGATGTCAACTCCCTTAGCAACGAGTTGATTCTGCTTGTGGATAATTTCAGCAAACAGATAGGGAGGAATTTTTTCTAGGCGTTTAGCGAACTGCATGGCTATTTATGAAGAATGCACAATCTAGATGGTCATTAGCACAGTTTACGCCACCTTAGCATTTAAATAATCAATCTCATATAAAAATAAAACCAACGATCTTGCTCTTATTATCAGCGCTGTATTTCAAGAAGGTACACAGGTAGGAGCGCCTTTACAAGGATCTATCTTCATGTGTGCTGAATTCTGTTTCTTCCTTAGCCATGCAGGAGCTACCATAACTATTTTAAAGTTTGATTGCTTTAGTATTTATTAATTCACTTAATAAGTGGAAACCTCTATATCCAAAGACAGAGTATTAGTATCCGAGACTAGAAACCAACTGAATTCGACCAGCATCCATTTCTGACATCAATAATTCTAAAGCTTCGTAGTCAACGTCAGAAATATAACCTAATTGCGTTAGTTCTGAGTTAATTTCATTTTCTATTTCAGGAGTTAATTTTTTAATATCAAGAGCTTTTTCTACCAATTTACGAATAGCGTACCTAGTTCTCATAAGTAATAACCCAACTCTATACGATATTAATTATTCCAGATACTTCTAAGTATAAAAAGCGATCAAACACTACTTTATTAGTGATATAGATCACAATTTAAATTAGCTAGATAAATAATTTGTTGTGATTTTGCCTAATATCATCAGTAACAGTAAAGTGTGACATTTAACTTTCCGTTAAAACTTGGCTAAATTAGCTTAAGTTATACACCAGGCAAGTTTCCTCAGGAAAGTTACGGATAATTTTTCTGTTTTACTGCTGTCTATGTTGATTGTTTTTGAACTTAGATAAAAAAAAAGTATATATGAACACATTTTAAACTGGAATTATGACAATCTTTAAACAGACATACTAAAGCAATAAAGATTCAGCAAAGAAACCTAAGACATATGGTCGATGCAACAAAAAAAAGTTTATGTTCAAATAATTCTTACCTTGACGCTTCAATAACTCTTATAGGATGTAACCATGCAAGCAGTGCTTCAGTATCCCAAAATTGCGGTTATTCAACCACAAGGCTCTTTGAATGCTGCAAACGCCTTGGAATTTGAACGAGATCTGACCACGGAACTCACAAAAAATGATATTTCTGTTTTGGTAGTAGATTTAGGAGCAGTAGAATCCTTAGACAGCGCAGGGTTGATGGCATTGTTATCTGCACACAAACTGGCTCTGGGTTTAGAGAGGAGTTTCCGACTTTGCAATCTTGCTCCCTCAGTTAAAATTATTTTGGAACTGACGCAGCTCGATAGAGTTTTTGAAATTTTAGAAAGCGAAGCTGACTTGTCTGCAACATAAATTTATATAAAAGCAATGTAAAACAAGCAAATTTTAGGTAAAGAGCAGACTTTATGTAAAGGAGTTATAAGTTGCAACGATAAATTTTGTTGAAAGACCTAATTCGATGCTAAGGTTGGGTTTTAGTAACTGTAATTAATGTAGCTCGAAGATAGCATAGTGGCTGTTGCAGTTGAAAAACTAATAACATCGGATATTTTAAAACCAGGGCGTTACTTGGGTAACGAGCGCTTAGCAGTACACAAACCTTGGGAAACGACAACAATACGCTGGGTCTTAACCTACCCAGAAGTGTATGAAGTCGGTGCATCGAATTTAGGGCACATCATTTTATATAACATTTTGAATGCCCAAAAGAGCCAGTTGTGCGATCGCGCCTACTTACCAGGGCAAGATCTATCAGCCAAACTACGGGAAACCAATACACCGTTATTTGCGGTAGAGTCAAAGCGATCGCTAACAGAATTCGACATTTTAGGCTTTAGTCTCAGTTACGAACTGGGTGCAACTAATATCTTAGAAATGTTGGATTTGGCGGGAATTCCTTTAACGTGGCGAGAGAGAAGAGACGCAAAGACAGGGGGACACGAAGACACGGAGAATCAAGAAAATATCGCCGCGTCTCCCCATCCCCGCGTCACCGCGTCCTCTCCTTACCCATTAATTTTTGCTGGGGGACAGACAGCGACATCAAATCCTGAACCTTACGCTGACTTCTTCGACTTTTTCGCTCTTGGAGACGGAGAAGAATTACTACCAGAAATTGGTTTGGTATTAGAAGAAGGCAAAAAAGCTCTTTTGAGTCGGGAAGAATTGTTACTAGACTTGGCACAGATCCCAGGCGTATATGTCCCCCAGTTTTACGAGATGGCAGAGGATGGCTCAGTTCATCCTCTGCGTCCAGATGTCCCTAAACGAATTCTGCGAAGAGTTGCAACCCCCATCCCCGCATATTCTATTGGCTTGGTTCCCTACGTAGAAACAGTACATGACCGCTTGACCATTGAAATTCGCCGTGGTTGCACTCGCGGATGTCGCTTCTGTCAACCAGGAATGCTTACTAGACCAGCACGGGATGTAGAACCAGATAAAGTGGTAGAAGCAATTGAACAAGGGATGCGGGCAACCGGTTACAATGAATTTTCCTTGCTTTCCTTGAGTTGTTCTGATTATTTATCCCTACCAGCGGTGGGGATGGAAATTAAAAATCGCTTAAGAAATGAAAACATTTCTCTGACTCTACCCAGCCAACGAGTAGACAGATTTGATGAAAATATTGCCAATATCCTTGGAGGTATCCGCCAAAGTGGACTGACCTTTGCTCCCGAAGCTGGAACTCAGCGGATGCGAGACATCGTGAATAAAGGTCTGACAAATGAAGAATTGTTGCGGGGAGTGAAAACTGCTTGGGAGCATGGTTGGGATAAAATTAAGCTATATTTTATGATTGGCTTGCCAGGTGAAACAGATGCTGATGTCTTGGGCATTGCCGAAACAGTAAGTTGGCTACAGCGTGAGTGTAGGGGCAAAGGCAGAAAATCCCTAAGCTTTAATTTGACAATTTCTAACTTTACTCCCAAGCCGCATACGCCATTTCAGTGGCACTCAGTTTCTACCAGTGAATTTAAGCGCAAACAAAACCTGCTGCGGCAAGAATTCCGTCGGATAAAGGGAGCAAAGGCAAATTTTACCGATGTCAGGATTTCGGCAATGGAAGATTTTATTGGGCGAGGCGATCGCACTTTGGGCAAAGTACTGCGTCGCGCCTGGGAATTGGGTGCAGGCATGGATTCCTGGTATGACAATTTAGATAAAGCTTTTACTGCTTGGGAAGATGCGATCGCCCAAGCCGGTCTAGATTGGAAGTACCGCCAAATTGAAAACGGGGAATGGAATGTATTTCAAAAACAGGAGCACTCCCCACTCAATACAGACGCCATTAATCCCGTCTCTACCTACTCCCTTGACACTCCCCTACCCTGGGATCACATAGATACCGGGATTGACAAAAAATGGCTCAAAGAAGACTTGGAACGCGCTCTAGCAGCTGCAATTGTACCCGACTGCTCCTTTGAAGGTTGTTCTCATTGTGGCGTGTGTGGCACTGATTTTGGCCATAATATTGTTATTGAGCCACCTGCTGTGCCAAAATTTGCTGGTGAATTTGTCCCCAACACCACTAGGACACAACGAATACGAGTTTGGTTTGGTAAACAAGGTAACATGTCTTTGGTGAGCCATCTTGATTTAATCCGTTTGTTTGACCGAGTTGTGCGGCGAGCAGGTTTGCCAATTGCCTTTACTGGTGGGTTCCATCCAATGCCGCGAATTTCTCTAGCCACTGCTTTGGCTTTAGGAGCTACTAGCAGCGGTGAAATTGCGGATTTTGAGTTAACAATGCCAGTGACCGTTGATACTTTTACAGAAAAACTAGTTCGGGAAATGCCCACAGACATACCTATATATAATGTGGCGCAAATCGATTTAAAAGCGAAAGCCGCTAGCCAACTTTTGGAAGCCGCAGAGTATTTAATGACTGTGGCAGCAGCAAATGAAGTGACCCCTGCACAATGGGACAACTGGATTGATAGCATTAAAGCCAAAGACGAATTTTGGTACGAGCAAACAACCAAGTCAGGCAAAAGCCAGTTAATAAATCTGCGCGATCGCTTGTTTGAATTGGAATTGGTAGAAACCCGCAAAAACATGGCAGAATCTATATCTGTTATTCGTTATGTAGGCAGCTATCGCCAAGATGGTTGGCTCTTACGTCCCGAACAAATCGTGTTTATGCTAGAGGCAGTAGCTAATGTAGAATTTCAAATCCTACACATCCACCGCAATCGCCTACTTTTAGGGGTATAATCCCTCTATGGCAACTTGCTAGTAGTTGTCATAAGATAGCACATCATAGGAATTGATTTTTGGCAAGGTTGCGTTAGAATGAGATGAAGAGAAATTTTCTGGCGCTGCATTGAATTAGCTGGTTCACTACCCTCGCATTCAGGGGGCGAAAGCAAAGATTTTAGAGTGCAACTTCTAGGATTTTATCCCAGACAAACTGAGGCAGATTAAAGAACACACACTCTCTCTATAGCTACCTTGTGAATCAGTAACGAACAGCAGGCTCGGTTAGGTTCTCTACCTCCATGCTTTTTAAACAACTGCTGAATGTCTAATCCACAGTAGTGCCTAAGAGCCAGTGCCTTACTCTTGTAGAGTTGTACTCCTTTGGAGAACTCGCCGTCAAAGCAACTGCCGTCGGCTATGCCGACTTCTAGACGCCCACAGACGCGCAAAGCCAAAGCGCAGTTTGCCCCAGGCCAGAGCAACTTCAGGCAGAGTAGCAACTGGTTTGCTGAATATAACCCTAAGGATAAATCTGGGGAATGGAAAATAGAAGTAGTTTTTTTTTGTTAACGACTTCAGTAGGTTACTCTCAAATCAAATATCCTGAGTTAAAAGTTGACTCAGGATTTAGTACTTTCAACTCAGAACTCTCTTTCAAAGAGGGTATTACATCAGAAATCAACCACGGACGGTTGATTTAATTGCTTAAACAATATGAATATGCAGCCGTTCTGGAATAATCAAGCGTGTGAAAGCTCTTAAGAGTACCAATAGCTATTTAACTGAGAAGCTCAGGTTGACTTCCAATTTTCAATTTTAGATTTTGCGTACTACTAGGTCGAAGCAAGCTACGCGTAGCGTGTCGGAGACAAAAGCTGAGTCAGTCGTTTGGGTGGGTTTTTGCCTTTGTACACTGGCATTTGAACGGAGGAAATCTCCGGTCAAAGCTTTTCAAGACAGATTTTGGATGGTTTTTTTCGTTCATGCCCCACCCTTATGGGTGGAACTAATCTTAAATCATCAATCTAAAATCCTTAAGCTTGTTACCGTTGTGGTCTGTTTCAATCCAAAAGACGCTCCTACGTCGCTCTAAGCGTATCCCTACGGGGAAGCAAGCTACGCGTAGGGCCTCGTAGAGAAGCTATACCGAATGCTTTACGCTACGCTATCGTAAATCTAAAATCCCAAATTGCTTGACGATTGTTATTACCAGTAGCGTCTTTTTAGGCTTACAGAAATAGAAGGTATAATATCGAACTGGAATTACATTGAAAATGAAAACTGACGCAAAGACGAGGCATGTGCTAACAACGGTTTACCCGACTTGTTTGCCTTTGGCGTTTCCTTTCCCTCAAAGAGCGTTCCCAGAGGGTAGGGTAGCAACTACCTGTTAAAAGAAGTTTGAGCTAAGGCTAAAGAGTTCTTCCTTTGGAGTAGCAATGATAGCTGTAACATTGTCTCAAAAGACACGGGGATGCAAGGAGTTTTCTTTTAGAAGTAATTAACCAGACTTGATACAACAAACCTCTAGACCTGTTAGTGCTGCCAATTTTTGAGGAAATTGAATGCCAAAACAAATTATTATCGCGGAGCAGCACCAAATTGCTGCGGTTTTTTCTGAAGATCAGATACAGGAACTGGTTGTTGCTACGGGTCATCATCAAATAGGTGATATCTACTTAGGAGTAGTCGAAAATGTATTACCTGGAATAGATGCAGCTTTTGTTAATATTGGCGACCCAGAGCGCAACGGCTTTATTCACGTCACGGACTTGGGGCCATTAAAGCTAAAGCGTACCGCAGCGGCAATCACAGAACTATTAGCACCACAACAGAAGGTGTTGGTGCAAGTGATGAAAGAGCCAACGGGGACAAAAGGACCGAGGCTGACGGGTAATATCACCTTACCTGGACGCTATGTGGTACTGATGCCCTATGGCAGAGGCGTAAATTTATCCCGGCGGATTAAAAGTGAAAGCGAGCGCAACCGCTTGCGGGCGCTAGCAATTTTGATTAAACCGGCGGGAATGGGTTTGCTAGTGCGTACAGAAGCAGAAGGCAAACCAGAAGAAGCGATTATGGAAGATTTAGAAGTGCTGCAAAAGCAATGGGAGGCAATCCAACAGGAAGCCCATTCCACCCGTGCCCCAGCACTTCTCAACCGAGACGATGATTTTATTCAGCGCGTATTGAGAGATATGTACGGCGCAGATGTGAATCGGATCGTTGTGGATTCCAGCACTGGTTTAAAGCGAGTTAAGCAGTATTTACAGAACTGGAGTGGAGGCCAAACACCTCAAGGACTGTTAATCGATCATCATCGCGATCGCTCGCCAATTTTAGAGTACTTCCGGATTAACGCCGCCATCAGAGAAGCCCTGAAACCAAGGGTAGATCTACCTTCTGGAGGTTACATTATCATTCAGCCGACTGAGGCATTAACAGTAATTGATGTTAACTCAGGTTCCTTTACGCGATCGGCAACAGCCAGAGAAACAGTTTTGTGGACAAACTGCGAAGCTGCAACAGAAATTGCTCGGCAATTGCGTCTGCGAAATATCGCTGGGGTGATTGTCGTTGATTTTATTGATATGGAATCGCGGCGCGACCAACTGCAAGTTCTGGAACACTTTAATAAAGCACTCAAAGCAGACAAAGCTCGTCCCCAGATTGCTCAACTAACTGAACTCGGTTTAGTAGAACTGACTCGCAAGCGTCAGGGTCAAAATATTTACGAATTGTTTGGTGAAACTTGCCCCACCTGTGGCGGTTTAGGACATACCGTGCGTCTGCCTGGAGAAATCGAAAATCGATTCCCCACACCAACAGAAATACCAGAGCGTGAGCGTTTTGTTTCTCCTCTACCTCACAGAGAACCGCGTCAGCCATCTGCTCGCATCCCAGAGCCACGAGAAACCTATGATGGATTTGGGGAACTATTCGATGGTGATTCGGAATTGAGTAATCTTAATCTGATTAATCATCCAAGTTATCAAGAACTTAACGATAATAAACGTCGTACCCGCACTCGTCGCAGTCGAATTGGTGGTATTAACGGTTTAAATGGGAAAGATGAAGCCCGGACTGGCAGTAATCCACTGGCTTTTGCCAACGAGCCAGACTTAGACCTTGATGGTGAACCCGAACTAGGAGTAACACCAGAAATTCCCTCACCTACCCTTGGTAAGCCAGGTTGGAGTGAAAGAATAGAGCGCACTAAAATTACTAAGGCAGAGCCAGTCAAACCAGTGGTAGAACCACCGGAAATTAGGATTGTAGAAATGACACTCCAAGAACAAGATATGTTTGCCTTAATGGGAATCTCTCCCTTGGTGAAATTGGAGCAAGAAGTTAAAAATCCTAAATCTGTGATTATTAACGTCATTCAGCCTGGCCAACTGCCAACGACGCCAACTGAATCAATCCCAGAACCAATTACTGCTCAAAGAGCAACATCTGAACTTACTCCAAGCAGAATACCGATACCAAAAGTTATTGAGCCAGAACAAAAATCCTCAATCCAAGAGATAATCCAAGACACATCTGAACCATCAGAGTTTACTGACAGCCCTTCGACACCCGTGGCGAACGTAGATGAAAGTGATGCAAGTAGCACCACAGCGAGCCGTCGCCGCCGCCGTCGTTCCTCGGCGCTCGACGACAATTAATTTGCTTTATGGTAGAAACACAGCAAACTGCTGCTAATTGTTCCCCAGCACTTCTGGAAGAATCCAGTTGGCTGGAGTTTTCTACCTTGTCAGTGATTCCGGGGTTAGTTGCAGGTGTGGATGAAGTAGGGCGAGGCGCTTTATTTGGCCCTGTGGTGGCCGCAGCCGTAATCCTGCCAGATTATGCTTTGCCAAAACTAATGGCAGCAAAAATTAAAGACAGTAAAAAATTGTCTAGTCAAAGAAGAACTCAGCTAGCACAGCAAATTTGTGATCTGGCTGTAGATTGGAAAATTGGCTTTGCTTCCACTACTGAAATTGACAAGATAAATATTTTGCAAGCGACGCTGTTAGCAATGAAACGGGCTGTACTGAAGTTAAAAGTACAGCCTGCACTCTGCTTAATTGATGGTAACCAGTCAATCAAAGACTTGCTAGTGCCCCAACAAACGATAGTCAAAGGAGACGAGCGATCGCTTGCTATTGCCTCTGCCAGTATTGTTGCGAAGGTTTGGCGTGACGAGTTAATAATGCGTCTAGCATCAAAATACCCAATGTACAACTTGGAGTGTAACAAGGGCTACGGTAGCCAGCGGCATCTGCTGGCTCTGCAACAATACGGGCCATCGCCCCTACATCGCAAGTCTTTTCGTCCTTGTCAAATCAAACTACTTGATGGTGAGTGATGCAATAATTACTCAGGATTCAGCATTGGCAGTTTACCACTGTCGCCGTCAATTCCTTGATTTTTCGTTTGTGATATCACCCAGTGGCGATAATCTGCCAAAAGTTGATGTAATAGCCTTTGCTTGACCGTCACCAGAACGCTTTTGAGCAAACCATTGCCAGTAGCCTCTAAAATTGGCTTGGGAGTCAGGGAAAATGGTGGTGGCAAATCTATTTGTACTTCTAAATCAGCTCTTCCTTGCAGGCGAATACCTGTGCTGAACTCTTTGGGAGATAAATGCCCTTTTAAATTGAGAGCAAAGCGCTGATTAATATACTCGAAACCTAGAATTTCACAGCTTAGCGATCGCAAATAAATTATGTCATTTGATTCTGCCCAAACTCTCATGTCTACAGTCGGTTGAATACTCAGTGACATAAAAGTCAGCGGACGCATTTTCAAACGAAATATCTCTTCAGAAAGTTGCTGAATGCGGCTATTGTCAACCAAAGCCTTAACCAGACGTTGAGGCTGACGCAAATAGTATTGAATCGGAATAGGCTCCTCTGGAACGGCTATTTCAACCGATTGGGAGGCAGTAAACCGGGTAGCCATGAGCGAATAAAAGTATATGTTTTTTAATTTTAATATTTTTTAACAAATTAGATCTGATTACAGAAAAGTAAAAATTTTATTTACCATCAAAATTATAGTTGTTGATGTCTTCTGTTAAAAAAGTCTGGATTAAAAATTAAGCATTGACAAAAAATTACAAATATGTAGCAAAAATAGTATAAGCTAATAAAAATTTATCTTCAATCTTTAGAGAAAATTAGGGAAAAATCTGCCTACAAATCTGACTAGTGGAGGGTTGGTATACATAGCTTATTTATTTAAATTAATAATTCAATTTATTTGTATGCAGATAAAAATATTTAGGATAAAATTCTTTTCTACAATCCTTCTCAATCCCAAATCCTAGTGAAACTATCAACTGAAAGCTAAAGGCATGACTATATCGATCGCACATTTAGGACCTCCCGGTACTTATTCAGAACAAGCAGCTGTTTTTTATGTCAACTGGCTGGGCAAAAGTTCGGGAGTTGAAACTATTTTATGCGCCTATCCCAGTATCTCCCAATCACTGCACGCCGTTGCTAAAGGTCAAACCCAGCTAGCTGTTGTGCCAGTGGAAAACTCTATTGAAGGGAGTGTGACTATGACACTAGATACAGTGTGGCAGTTGGACGGCTTGCAAATTCAACTGGCTTTGGTGTTACCTATTGTTCATAATTTAATTTCTTGTGCGAATAGCTTAGATAGTATTCAAACTGTTTACTCTCATCCCCAAGCTTTAGCTCAATGTCAGATATGGTTAGAGCGATTCCTTCCACAAGTACAAATTATTGCCAACAATTCTACAACTGAAGCACTAGAGCGATTGGAGCAAGAGCCAACAACAGCAACTATCGCCTCTAGTAGAGCAGCACAACTATACAATCTGCCTATACTTGCCAAGGGAATTAATGACTATCCAGAAAACTGTACTCGCTTTTGGGTGGTAAGTCAGGAAGAAACAAATGCT
The DNA here is from genome assembly GCA_003326205.1 of Nostoc sp. ATCC 43529. GTDB lineage: Bacteria > Cyanobacteriota > Cyanobacteriia > Cyanobacteriales > Nostocaceae > Nostoc. Next base: position 78,045 of record LWTK01000094.1, on the reverse strand, counting down.
GGGTCTGAGAAGCCAAAACCAAGTGTTAGTCACACTTCCCTAGCTTTTAGTTTACCTGCCAACGTCCCAGGAGCATTAGTTAAACCTTTGCAAATCTTTGCTCAGTTAGGAATTAACCTCAGCCGAATTGAATCTCGTCCAACGAAGCGATCGCTAGGTGAATATTTGTTTTTTATTGATGTAGAAGCAGACAGCAACGAAACACAAATGCAATCTGCTTTAGCAGAATTAAGCATCTACACAGAGATTCTAAGAATTTTGGGCAGCTACAATGTTTTACCAGTCAGCGTTCTTTAGTCATTGGTCATTTGTTCTTTGTTTATCGACAAATAACCAATGACCAATGACCCATGACTACTCATCATTTCTCATTAAATGTGTCTTTCAGAACAGCCCGAGCTGCCAAGTGATTACGAGTAGAAGTTAAAATTTCTGCTTCACGCTCTAGACGAGTTGCAGTATCTTGCATTTCTAGTAATAACTGTTGTTCTGCGGCGACACCATAGAGGTTACTAGCTACCCAATAAGATAACTCTATTGGAAGGTCAGGCAAATCTTCTGGCAACTCAATATTTTGTTCGGTTAGTTTAGCTGAAAGACGCACAACATCCCGGAGTAGTTGTTCTACTTCTGAAGCCAAAGGGCGCAAATCTTTAGTCGGTGGGTGGTCTTCAATCCACTCTACTAAACCAACACGGTATGGCTTTTCACGAACATATTCTAATACACGAAATCTTTGTTGTCCCAAGGTCAACATTTTCATCCGATCGTCTGGCAGCCGCTGATGATGAACAATTTCGGCACAGCAGCCAGTATTTGCAATTGTACCTTTAACTGGATCGAACATTAAAACACCGAACCTGCGATCGCTCTCCAAAATCGTGTTCATCATGATTCGGTAGCGAAATTCAAAGATGTGCAGCGGCAATGGTCTGGTAGGAAACAGAACTACTTCGGGTAACGGGAACAGAGGTAGTTCGCGGACTGCAATTTTAGAAGATGATGTCATTGTTACCTTGGTATAAACTTAATCTTTCTCTTTAAAATTTATTTTTCTCTGCTTTTCCCGTAGTTTGTCTACATTCTACCATTTGTTTTGCGGCTAAATAAAAAGCCCTGAGATATATTTCTTCAGGGCAAGGTAAATATTCATACTTATGTCATTATTTTTTGTTTTGTCTTACAAAGTTTAAGCACAGGAACCTTGCTTAGACTTTGCGCTTTGTCAGTTACCCTTCGTCTATTGACTAATGACTAATGACTAATAACTAATGACTAAATTAAAGTTTGACTTCGATATCTACACCAGATGGTAAATCCAATTTCATCAGGGCATCAATAGTTTTAGAAGATGGCTGGTAAATGTCAATAATCCGGCGATGAGTACGGGTTTCAAAGTGTTCCCGTGAATCTTTATCTACGTGAGGCGATCGCAGCACACAGTAGATTCGGCGTTTTGTTGGTAAAGGAATAGGACCGATCGCTGTAGCGTTGGTGCGGTTAGCGGTGTCTACAATCTTCTCGCAAGATGTATCTAATAAACGACGGTCAAAAGCTTGTAAGCGAATTCTAATTTTCTGCTGCTGTAGAGTTGCCATCTTTAATTGTCCAGGTTCTGCGTAATAGGGGGAGTAGTAAATGGAGAGTGGTGAGTAAGGAGTATCTTTTTTTATTCCCTACTCTTTTGAATTCAGGGAATAGAAAGGAGCAGAGTGGAATTATACCATCTCTGCTCCTTTGTTATGAGCAAAAAGGTGCTATTTCAGAATTTTGGAGACGACACCAGCGCCGATGGTGCGACCACCTTCGCGAATAGCGAAGCGCATTCCTTGTTCAATAGCGATTGGGTTGATCAATTCTACTGTCATTTTGATGCGATCGCCTGGCATTACCATTTCTGCCTCGTCGCCATTATCAGCGGTGAAAGTTTTGATGGTACCGGTTACATCTGTTGTCCGCACGTAGAACTGAGGACGGTAACCAGCAAAGAATGGAGTCTTGCGACCACCTTCTTTTTCTGTTAAAACGTATACTTCACCTTCAAATTGAGTGTGAGGTGTAATCGAACCAGGTTTAGCAATTACCATACCCCGTTCAATATCGCCCTTTTGGATACCTCTGAGTAGTACGCCAGCGTTATCCCCAGCCATACCTTGGTCGAGACTCTTCTTGAACATCTCAATACCAGTTACGGTGGTAGCGCGAGTATCTCTGATACCCACTAGTTCAACGTTATCGCCGACTTTAACTACACCGCGCTCAATCCGACCAGTAGCAACAGTACCACGACCTGTGATGGAGAATACGTCTTCCACAGCCATCAGGAAGGGCTTGTCAACATCCCGTTCGGGGGTGGGAATGTAAGAATCTACAGCATCCATTAGTTCGTAGATTTTGTCTACCCACTTATTTTCTCCCCGTTGGGTCTTGGGATTCTTAGTCATTGCTTCTAAAGCTTGCAAACCAGAACCTTTGATGATGGGGATGTCATCGCCAGGGAAATCATAGCTAGAAAGCAATTCCCGCAGTTCTAGTTCTACTAGTTCCAAAAGTTCTTCGTCATCCATCAAGTCTTCTTTGTTCAAGAATACAACGAGACTAGGAACGCCTACCTGTTTTGCCAGCAGGATATGTTCGCGGGTTTGGGGCATAGGACCATCGGTAGCAGCAACTACAAGAATGCCACCATCCATTTGCGCTGCACCAGTGATCATGTTTTTCACATAGTCAGCGTGTCCGGGACAGTCTACGTGAGCATAGTGCCGCTTTTCGGTTTCATACTCTACGTGAGCGGTATTGATGGTAATACCCCGTGCCTTTTCTTCTGGCGCATTATCAATTTGGTCGTAGCCTTTAGCTACAGCTTGGCCCAGAGCCGCCAAGGTCATAGTGATGGCTGCTGTCAAGGTAGTTTTACCGTGGTCAACGTGGCCAACTGTACCGATATTAATGTGGGGTTTAGTCCTTTCAAACTTTGCGCGTGCCATGAATCCTCGTTTCCTTTTTTAATTAAGCGTTCCCTTTACTTTTTGCGATGATAGTTTCAGCTACGCTGCGGGGCACTTCTTCGTAGTGGCTGAATTCCATCGTGAAGATACCACGACCTTGGGTCTTCGACCGGATATCGGTAGCGTAACCGAACATGGTCGCCAGTGGAACTTTAGATGCCACTTTAGAAAGTCCCTGTTCAGTGCTTTGGCTTTCAATCTGCCCGCGACGGGAGATGAGGTCGCCAATGACGTTCCCCATAAAGTCTTCAGGAACTTCCACTTCAACTTTCATCATAGGCTCTAATAGTACTGGTGAAGCTTTAAGCACAGCTTCTTTCATTGCCATTGAGCCAGCAATTTTGAAAGCCATTTCCGAAGAGTCTACATCGTGGTATGACCCATCAACCAGCGTGGCTTTGACATCAATCAACGGATATCCAGCCAGAACACCTGATTCGCAGCTTTCTTTCATTCCTTGTTCTGCGGGGCCAATGTACTCTTTAGGTACGACACCGCCAACAATTTTGGAGACGAACTCAAAGCCGCTGCCTGGTTCTCCTGGTTGTAAATCGATCACAACGTGACCGTATTGACCTTTACCACCGCTTTGGCGGATGAATTTACCTTCAACTCTGGTTACATGCTTACGAATTGTTTCGCGGTAAGCTACTTGCGGCGCACCAACATTTGCTTCCACTTTGAATTCGCGTAACATCCGGTCTACCAGAATTTCTAGGTGTAATTCTCCCATCCCGGCAATTACGGTTTGGTTGGTTTCTGGATCGACGCTGACGCGGAAGGTTGGGTCTTCTTCTGAGAGAGATTGCAGAGCTTTGGACAATTTGTCCATGTCGTTCTTGGTTTTGGGTTCAACCGCTACCGAGATTACAGGCTCAGGAATGAATAGAGATTCCAGAATTACTGGCGAACCATCATCACAGAGCGTGTCACCTGTCAAGGTGTCTTTCAATCCCAGGGCTGCCCCCAAATCACCCGCACGCAATTCCTCGACATCTTGCCGTTCATCTGCCTTCATCAGAACTAAGCGGGAAATCCGTTCTTTTTTATTCTTAGTAGCGTTGAGAACGTAGCTACCTTTTTTCAGCACACCAGAATAAACACGAACAAATGTCAGACGCCCGTAAGGGTCGGCCATAATCTTAAATGCCAGAGCCGATAAGGGTTCGTTGTCATCAGCCCGCCGCTCAACAGTATCACCATTGGGCAGTATGCCTTGAATTGGTGGAACTTCACTTGGTGCAGGTAGGTAATCTACAACTGCGTCAAGCATTAACTGTACGCCTTTATTTTTAAATGCCGAGCCACAAAGTACAGGTACAATGGTACCCGCAATTGTACCTGTACGTAGAGCATTACGAATTTCTTCTTCTGTAAGTTCTTCACCCTCGAAGTACTTAGTCATCAGATCGTCATTGGTTTCTGCTACCGCTTCGATCAGCTTGGTACGGTATTCTTCTACCTGCTCTTGCAATTCGGCTGGGATATCCGTTTCTTGGATATCAGTTCCTTGGTCGTTGTTATAGATGTAGGCACGCAACCGTACCAGGTCAATAATACCCTTGAAGTCGTTTTCGCTACCAATTGGTAGTTGAATGGCGATCGCATTTGCCCGCAACCGATCGCGCATTTGCTCGTGAACTTTATAAAAGTTCGCTCCTGTGCGATCCATCTTGTTGATAAAGGCGATCCGAGGCACTTTGTAGCGGTCTGCTTGTCGCCAAACTGTTTCTGATTGTGGTTGTACGCCACCTACAGAACAAAATACCGCGATTACACCATCCAACACGCGCATGGAACGCTCAACTTCAATTGTGAAGTCTACGTGACCCGGAGTATCGATAATGTTAATTTGATGATCTTTCCAGCTGGTACTGATAGCAGCAGCAGTGATGGTGATTCCCCGCTCACGCTCCTGCTCCATCCAGTCTGTGACGGCAGTTCCTTCATGAACTTCGCCAATCTTATGAATTATCCCAGAGTAAAACAATATTCTCTCTGTTGTTGTTGTTTTGCCCGCATCTATATGCGCCGCAATACCGATGTTGCGTACTTTCTCTAGCGGGATTGTGCGTGCCACAATTACCTCCTATAGTTTTGGCCTCATGATATCTTGTATATTACTCTTTGTTAAGATTCTATACTTTTACGGAAAACCGTCTTTTTTGTAAATCTCACGATATACCGCTTGAGGAATACGATATATCGATTTTCTACCTAGTAACGATAATGTGCAAATGCTTTGTTAGCTTCCGCCATCCGGTGCGTTTCTTCGCGCTTGCGAATTGCATTTCCAGTTTCGTTAGCAGCATCCATTAACTCATTTGCCAGTTTGCTTGCCATTGTGCGCCCTGGTCGAGAGCGGGAAAATTGCACCAGCCAACGTAGTGCTAGGGTAGTACCCCGTTCCGAACGCACTTCCATTGGTACTTGGTAGGTTGCTCCGCCGACACGCCGAGCCTTAACTTCTACTAGAGGCGTAGCATTCCGCACCGCTCTTTCAAAAGTTTCTAAAGCATTATTGCCAGTGCGTTCCTCAATGGTTTTTAATGCATCATAAACAATTCTGGCGGCAAGCGATTTCTTGCCATGACGCATGATCCGCCTGATAATCATGCTCACAAGGCGACTGTTATATACTGAGTCAGACGGAACTGGGCGCCTTTGAATAACACCACGACGAGACATACTTCACCTTTAATTCGGATTTGGCAACGAAATTATATGCTATCAGACACCGGAAACTAAAAGCGGTGGAACCCAACCCTCAGACTTCCTCAATTTTTTTCGAGCGTTACAGATTACAGATGCCAATTTTGGATTTTGGATTTTGGATTAAAAATTTTCGTCAATATGCCCTTAACCTTATGGTTGGAACAAATCAAAAATCAAGAGTCTGTTAATCTCATTCTCTTGGAAACTCGATAAATCTAAAATCGCAAATCTCAAATCTAAAATTGCTTGACTTGCTAAGAGCAACTGAATACTCAAGGCGACAAGATTCTAAACCTTAATGTCCAAATGAGAATTCTGTTATTTTTACAGTATTCTCCTCAGAAATTCTACACTTGCTCGCTGAGTGTAGGGTGTAGCTTGTTTGATTGCTTCAAACAAATAAAATAGTTTTCATCACTGCTGCAAGAACACAGCTGGCGATCGCTTTTTGTCCCTAAGCCTTTCTAGGGCAGACGATTAATCGTGTTTAGTGCGATTAATCGCCTAATCCTATTTTTTGGCTTCTTTTGGACGTTTTGTTCCATACTTGGAACGGCCTTGCTTGCGGTCTTTGACTCCGGCTGTATCTAAGGTGCCACGAATGATGTGGTATCTCACGCCTGGTAAATCCTTAACCCGACCGCCACGAATCATGACAACTGAGTGTTCTTGTAAGTTGTGACCAATACCTGGAATGTAAGCTGTAACTTCAAATCCAGAGGTGAGTCTTACTCTTGCTACTTTGCGGAGAGCTGAGTTAGGCTTTTTTGGTGTGGTCGTATATACTCTGGTACAAACTCCCCGACGTTGGGGACATTGTTTCAGAGCCGGGGACTTGGTTTTCTGACGCGCTTGTTCGCGTTCATTACGTATTAGCTGCTGTATTGTTGGCATGAGTTACAGCGCGTAAAGCTGCTTAGGGTCTAAGTTTTAACAAATCCTGATTATATCTTTTTTTAGGGTTTGATGTCAATTGTCATTTGTCATTTGTGAGAAACTAATGACCAATGACCAATGACCAATGACTAATTACTGATGGAGAAGGAATTGCCACAAGTACAGGTAGCAATCGCCTGGGGATTATGAAAACGAAAACCACCACCCATCAAGTCTTCTGAATAATCTACTGTCAACCCGTTGAGTTGATTTAAGCTTTCGGCGTCTACGATTACTTGAAGTTCGTCGAAGTCAAAAACGCGATCGCCAACTTTTATTGCTTCATCGAAGGACATATCATAAAAAAAACCGGAACAGCCACCTGGTTTTACCGCTAATCGAAACAAGACATTTGGCTGTTGCTTGGACTTAATTCGCACGATTTCACTCGCGGCTGCTTGACTCAGATGAATCATGAAATTCGTTTTTGCAACTGAATAACCTATGTTTATTCTACAGATTGGTTGACCAATGCTTTTCTATTATATGCTGCGTCTGGCTTACTTCTATGTAAAGGTACGCTTTAATTCAAATCTACAAGACTCAATTTATACAATTACATTTCAACTTCAAAGGACCAATCAATATTTTTTGACTTTTGATTTTTGATAAATATTTGTGTCTCCAGTTAACGAGCAATTTTGTTTGAGAGGTTGGAACTATCAAGGTATTTGCTTTATTGAGATGGAGATTGTGAAGTTTAACTTTACTTAATATTTGTCCAACACAGCGATCGCTCTTATTACATATTAGTACATTCATATGACTAGCATAGTTTAGTCTCCACCTCAACTAGGCGGAGACTTTGGGTGTGCAGTAGTTACTAGAAACAATTTGCACAAAAATGTATTCAGTTTTAGGTTTAGAGCTTTTATGGCGCTCTTTTGGTTCTAATCTTTGGTACGAGCATAATCGTCTTGGTAGCGAATTATATCGTCTTCACCCAAGTATTCGCCATTTTGCACTTCAATTAACACCAAAGGAATCACGCCAGGATTCTCTAAACGATGAGCTGTACATTGTGGTACATAAGTTGACTCATTATTACTCAGTAATACTTCTTGCTCACCACAAGTTACCCTAGCTGTACCAGAAACGACAATCCAGTGTTCGCTGCGGTGATGATGCATTTGTAAACTCAGGCGGTGTCCAGGCTTAACTTCGATCCGCTTGATTTTGTATCCGCGTCCTTCTTCCAACACTGTAAAAGCACCCCAAGGACGTAACTCAGTTGCAGCAATACTTTTAGAACTAATAGCTGTGGATATGTGTAGAGTCTCAGTCTGTGTAATTTCTTGGTATCGAGCCATAGTAACCTCATTTGAAGACATAACAAACCGTCGGTACTCTTAGAATATTGATGATAAATTTTGGTGCTATCTTGCAACCTGAAAAACCAGAATTTTGTTGCACTTTGCTAAAGATAACAAAATCAATCCCTATGGTGTAAACTGCCACTCACTAAAACTTTTAGGTCTACACTAAGTCTTCATTAAGCAAAATGGCAGCTTGTTCTAAACTTTAAAAAAGGGAACCAGGAATAGAGAATAAAGAATAAGATTAATTACAATTAATTAAAAATATTATTTTTAATCCCAAATACCCAATCCCCTATTTCAAATACACAATCTCCAGTGCTAATTCCTCATTTTTGCAGGAAAATACCGATGCCATTATGCACGCGAGCAGCTGTACTCGGAAAACGGTCAAGTAGTTGTCCTCCTAAGTAAAGGCTGGTGGAACTACCACCATCTAAATTTAGAGCGTTCACACAGCCCATTTGTTGCAGTAGTTGGGCGTGTTCTGCCAATGTAGGGCCATAACCACCAATACGATTATGGACGGCAGTTATCATCAGTGTCCCTGTTGGTGTTGTGCAAATACCACTACGAATAGCTTTTTCTGCAATAAAGGCATTGCTGAATTTTTCAGCTTTGGCATCAAGAACAATTTGACGATTTTGGATTAATAGCGGCCCTGCTCCGATAATGTGGGGATAACGATTAAAATCAGCGGAAGTAGTGGTGCTGGAAATGCTGACTGTGGTGCCAATAGGTAACTGTGAGGCACTAGCAGTAGCGCTGGCGCGTAAGGTTAGCAGGTAGCCATCTAGGGGAATAGGAATCGCCTGTTCGCCAACTTTGCCGCCTGGTAGTTGATTAGTAATTTGGTCTTTTTGTACCACTAAGATGATTTCATTGTCTGTTAGAGGTGTGTAAGTTGCTCCCCAAGCAGGGGTGTAACGAGCAATACCACTCTGAACGTAACCACTATTGAGAAAGAGAATTGGTAAGCGTTGGTTATTTGCAGCGATCAAAGTTTCTTCTAAGGTGAGGCGACCGAAGTAAAATTGACCAGAATTATTCCAAGCGATCGCTCCTCGGTTGAGAATAGGGCCTGATAACCACTGACCATCTCGGCGAATTGCACCCAAGGGCAATCTGTTATTGCGGTTAAAATAACCACCGTTAATTCCAGCTACGGCTAAGTAGCGTTGTGCTGTTTGAATTAAGGGAGCAGTACCAATAAGTGTATTAGGAAGAACCCACATCGGTTTTAACGTTAGCCCAACTGTGCGGGGATTAACTTCTAACCAAACCACCGGGAAGCGTTCTGTGCCCAAGTTAATATAATGCTGTCGCCAGCGCAATCCTGGCGCCCAAGTAATATCTCGTTCTTCTAAAGGATCGGGTCGAATGTCGATAATTAGGCGATGGGGGTCTGCTACAGTGCTAACTTGAGGTGATAAACCAAAGGGAACGCTCAAACGAATAATGGTTTGGTTCTTCACCACCTCCACTTTTTGAATTAATGGTTCTGGGGCTGGTACTGGTGGTGCGCTTGGCGATAATTGTTTGAGTAGATCTGGCAGTGATGTTGGTGGCGCTACTGGTGGTGGTTGGGGAGTATAGCGTTGTATTAAAACGGGATCGGCTATTGCATCCAGGATAACCGTCCACTCCCGATTTGGTGGTGTGGTAGATTTTGGAGGTGGTGTGTCTGGATCGGGAGATGTAGTGGGAATTGTTTTAACAGTCGCTCCTTGTGCAACTTGCCAGGGAGTTGGACGATTTAAATCGACAAGAATTCGAGTTGCTGGCAAAGGAGTAACACTGGCTTGTGCAAGTTGCTGGTTTTGAAGAATGTTCGTTACTTGGGCTTTTGGGGTGGCGATCGCTAAAGTATTACCATTAACTTGGATTTGCCATCCGGCTGCTTGAGCAAAATTAGTAATATCTAGATAGCGATATCCCTTTAGTAGAGTAGTGTTGAGAACTAATGGGTTGCTAACCGAAGAGAACCACTGTATTGGTTGCCTAGCCCAATTGCTACTGTTTAAAAAATTCACCCCAATTAATTGCCGGAATGCACCGTCACTGATGTGGGTTGTGATTTGATTGGCTTTTCCAGGTCGCTGTAACCAAGTTCCTGCCAAGGTACGCCCATTGAGGGAAATTTGATTGCCAAGGGAAGGCGATCGCACCCCTGGTAAAGGAGATGTCGGTGTTTGTGAAGTTAACTTTGGTATTTGGTTATCATTTTTTGGGGACTCTTGGGCGTTAACATAGGTAGTAGCTAAGCACACTACTGTCAAAAGTATTGGTGACAAAGTAGCTTGCATCAACCTGGTATTCCCAATTAACGACATCACACTGGAGTATTGTTGTTGGCAACAATTCGGCATTTTTACCATAATTTACTAGGTATTTTTCAAAACGATCGCTCAAGGTATAAACTAACTAATTATTTGCAAATATCAAAAACATCAGTTTTTTTGCGAAAAAATATGATAATCTATATGTTGGATTGTTATCTCTTGTAAAGAGAAACAGCAATTGAGCCGCTTAAAGGACTGTAAGCAAGTGTTCTAACTGGCACTAATAGCGATCGCACTATACACGGTAGTGTTAGTTATCAAAACTGGATTAAGATATTCAATCCTCATTGTTCGTTGCGGCTGTTGCTACTTCAGTGGGGTGTAAATGCTAGTGGAACAGGTGGCAACTGGTGAAGAGAAATTTTTGGGAATTGTCAAATGGGTATATATTGTAATACGCTGATTTTATTGTTCAATCGGGATAGTTTTGATTTTCAAACCTAGTGCAGCGTTCAATTATTGTGTATCAGGTGAGCTAAAAAAGGCTCTCAAAGCAAGTAGCTAGTGTGCATCTGGAAAGAGGGAATTGAGAAAATATTTAGCTTCACAATATATAGAGAGAAAATGTCACGGCAATAAAAGTGTCTTGGCTAAAATAGCTTGTCTAAAAAAAGCATAAATACATAAAAATTACGTAAAAATTTTAACACGGGGCAACTAACAAGTAAAACCGAAGTTAAAATTTTTTTTCCCTAAATTTCTAGTGTTGATGTATTTCTGCATCGCTAAATTGAAAAACTTTTCTCATAAGTAGTGGCAAAATTGGTAACTCAATAGTTCAGGTACATGGTATGAATAATAAATCGATGAATCAAGACCAGAAAATCACGGCGGATATTGACTCAAGGAATACCAGCCAAGGGCAAAGATGGTTAGTAGAGGAACGAGATGCCTGTGGTGTAGGTTTCATTGCTCATCGACAAAATCATGCCAGCCACGAAATTGTCGAAAAATCTTTAGCTGCTTTAACCTGCCTAGAACATCGGGGAGGTTGTAGTGCTGACCAAGACTCTGGCGATGGTGCGGGAGTATTGACAGCAATTCCTTGGGAGTTGTTGCAACAAGAGTTTGCCCAAAGAGGGCAGGAATTGGGAGCTACTAGCAACAAAGCTGTGGGGATGATATTTTTACCACAAGACCAACAGGCAGCCGAAAAAGCTAGGACACTAGTTGAGCAAATAGCTGCCCAAGAAAAATTGACTGTACTGGGATGGCGAGTAGTGCCAGTACAACCTAATCTTCTCGGTATACAAGCAAGAGAAAATCAACCCCAGATCGAACAAGTAATCTTTGCTTGTGAAGATAAAAGCGGTGATGAACTAGAACGTCAGTTGTATATTACTCGTCGCCGCATTGAAAAAGCTGGACACAACGTCTCAGAAGAATTTTATATCTGCTCTTTGTCAAGCCGGACAATTGTCTACAAAGGTATGGTGCGTTCGGCTGTATTGGGCGAGTTTTATCAAGATTTGGAAAATCCAGCTTATAAAAGTGCCTTTGCTGCTTATCACCGCCGCTTTAGTACCAACACCATGCCCAAGTGGCCACTAGCCCAACCGATGCGGCTTTTGGGTCACAATGGCGAAATCAATACGTTGCTGGGTAACATCAACTGGATGATGGCACGAGAAGCGACGCTGAATCATCCAGTGTGGGGCGATCGCATTAACGAACTCAAGCCATTAGTCCACGTTGACAACAGCGACTCAGCAACTTTAGATAATGTACTGGAATTGCTAGTGCGTTCCGGACGCAGCCCCTTGGAAGCCTTAATGATTATGGTTCCAGAGGCCTACAAAAATCAGCCTTCTTTAAACGACTATCCAGAAATTGTTGATTTCTATGAATATTACAGCGGTCTGCAAGAAGCATGGGATGGGCCAGCACTTTTAGTATTTAGCGATGGCGAAAAAGTAGGCGCAACACTAGACCGAAATGGGTTAAGACCAGCTCGTTACCTAGTTACCGAAGATGATTACATTGTTGTAGCTTCAGAAGCAGGAGTAGTAGACTTTCCAGAAGCCAAGATTATAGAAAAAGGTAGGCTAGGGCCGGGGCAAATGATTGCTGTGGATTTAGTCAATCATGAAGTGCTGAAGAATTGGGATATCAAGGCGCGGATCGCCAAGCAGCAACGATATGGAGAATGGCTGCAACAATACCGTCAAGAATTAAAGTCATTGGTCATTAGTCATACTTCATCAGGAAATGGCAATGGCAAAGGACAAATCACAAATGACCAAGGGCAATTAATTGACAAACAAACTTTACTGCAATTGCAAACTGCCTTTGGTTACACGATAGAAGATGTGGAAATGATCGTTCAACAAATGGCGATCGCAGGTTCAGAACCGACTTTCTGTATGGGAGACGATATTCCCCTAGCAGTATTGTCAGAAAAGCCCCACCTACTATATGACTACTTTAAACAGCGCTTTGCTCAGGTAACTAACCCAGCCATCGACCCCCTACGGGAAAAGCTGGTGATGTCTTTGAAAGTCGAGTTGGGCGAACGCGGTAACTTATTAGAACCAAAGCCAGAATATGCTCGGAGATTGAGACTTGAGTCGCCGATTTTGAACGAAACAGAATTAGAGGCGATTAAGCTATCAGGATTTGCTACAGCCGAGTTATCAACTTTATTTGCCATCGCTAACGGCCCAGAAGGATTAAAATCTGCTGTCGAGGCTTTACAAGCACAAGCAGCCGAATCAGTGCGGGCAGGTGCAAAGATTTTAATCTTAAGCGATGCCTCCGGCGGGCTACGCCAACGCCCAAATGATGGTATCAACACAGAATACACTTACATTCCTCCCCTGTTAGCAGTTGGCGCCGTGCATCACCACCTGATTCGTGAAGGGTTGCGAATGAAAACATCCCTGATTGCCAATACTGCCCAATGCTGGAGTACTCATCACTTTGCTTGTCTGATTGGCTACGGTGCTGGTGCGGTTTGCCCGTATATGGCTTTGGATACAGTGCGTGATTGGTGGTCAGATTCCAAAACTCAAAAATTAATGGAGGTGAAAAAAATTGCCTCCCTCACCCTAGACCAGGCTTTAGCAAATTATCGCAAAGCAGTAGAGTCAGGTTTGTTGAAAATTCTCTCCAAAATGGGAATTTCCTTACTCTCCAGCTACCAAGCAGCCCAAATTTTTGAAGCGATTGGTATTGGTAAGGATTTAATCGATCTGGGATTTCGTGGTACGACTTCCCGCATTGGCGGTTTGAGTGTGAGCGAACTCGCCTTGGAAGTGCTTTCTTTCCACAGCAAAGCTTTCCCGGAACTGACAACCAACAAATTAGAAAACTTGGGCTTTGTGCAGTATCGTCCTAAGGGCGAGTACCACATGAATAGTCCAGAAATGGTGAAGGCGCTGCATAAAGCTCTAGATGGCAAAAACTACGACCACTACGAAGTTTACAAACAGCATCTCCAAGGCAGACCGATAACGGCTTTGCGCGACTTGCTCGATTTCCAAGGCGATGGCCCAGCAATCCCCTTAGAAGAAGTAGAATCAGTAGCTGAAATTGTCCAGCGCTTCTGTACAGGAGGCATGTCTTTAGGTGCTTTGTCAAGAGAAGCACATGAAACTTTAGCGATCGCCATGAACCGCATTGGCGGCAAATCTAACTCTGGGGAAGGCGGCGAAGATCCAGTGCGCTATACAGTTTTGGATGATGTAAATGAATCTGGACACTCACCAACTTTGCCCCATTTAAAAGGATTGCGAAATGGCGATCGCGCTTATAGTGCCATTAAGCAAGTTGCATCGGGACGCTTTGGTGTTACCCCAGAGTATTTAGTCAACGCCAAACAAATTGAAATTAAAATTGCCCAAGGTGCCAAGCCTGGGGAAGGCGGACAACTACCAGGGCCAAAGGTGAGCGAATACATCGCCATGTTAAGGCGCTCTAAGCCTGGTGTAACGCTGATTTCACCACCACCACACCACGATATTTATTCAATTGAAGACTTAGCCCAGCTGATTTTTGACCTACACCAAATTAACCCGAAAGCAAAAGTTTCAGTCAAGCTAGTTGCAGAAGTCGGTATTGGAACCATCGCCGCGGGTGTAGCCAAAGCAAATGCTGATATTATCCAAATTTCTGGTCATGATGGTGGTACAGGTGCATCGCCACTCAGTTCCATTAAACATGCAGGTTCGCCTTGGGAACTCGGTTTAAGTGAAGTGCATCGCGTTTTGATGGAAAATAGTTTGCGCGATCGCGTGATTTTACGGGTAGATGGCGGTCTTAAGAGTGGTTGGGACGTGGTAATAGGTGCATTGATGGGCGCTGAAGAATTCGGTTTCGGCTCCATTGCCATGATTGCTGAAGGCTGCATTATGGCGCGTATCTGCCACACAAATAACTGCCCTGTGGGAGTCGCTTCTCAAAAAGAAGAACTCCGCAAGCGGTTTACAGGAATTCCCGAACAAGTTGTCAACTTCTTCTACTTCATTGCCGAAGAAGTGCGGAGTTTGTTAGCACGACTCGGCTACCGTTCATTGTCAGAAATTATTGGACGTGCAGATTTATTGAAAGTGCGCCCAGAAGTAAAACTTACCAAAACGCAATCCTTAAATCTCAACTGTTTACTGCAACTACCAGATACCAAAGAAAATCGTCACTGGTTAGTGCATGAAGAAGTCCACAGCAACGGCGTGGTTTTGGATGACAAATTGCTTGCCGATCCCGACATTCAAGCTGCCATCAAAAACCAATCTAGTGTTACCAAGACCTTCCCCATAATCAATACTGACAGAACAGTAGGTACTAGATTAGCAGGGGCGATCGCTTCCCAGTACGGTGATAGCGGTTTTGAAGGACAAATTAATCTCAAATTCACCGGTAGTGTTGGACAAAGCTTTGGCGCTTTCAACCTCCCAGGCATTATTCTCACCCTGGAAGGAGAGGCAAACGACTATGTAGGCAAAGGAATGCATGGTGGTGAAATCATCATCAAACCCCCATCTGATGCCACTTATAATTCCTCACAAAACGTCATAGTTGGTAATACCTGTCTTTATGGTGCCACTGGTGGTGTGTTATTTGCCAACGGTCTAGCAGGAGAGCGCTTTGCTGTGAGAAATTCCAAAGGCGTAGCAGTCATTGAAGGTGCTGGGGATCACTGCTGTGAGTACATGACTGGTGGTGTAATTGTCGTTCTTGGTAAAGTAGGACGTAACGTTGCGGCTGGAATGACTGGTGGACTCGCATACTTTTTAGATGAAGATGGTTCATTCCCTGAGCTAGTCAACCCAGAAATTGTCAAAATGCAGCGAGTAATTACCCAAGCAGGTGCAAAGCAATTGCAAGAGTTAATCAAAACTCATGCAGAACGCACTGATTCACCAAAAGCGAAGAAAATTCTGCAAAACTGGCAAGAATTTTTGCCGAAATTCTGGCAGTTGGTTCCGCCTTCTGAAGCTGATAGTCCAGAAGCCGATCCTCAAAAAGAGACAACTGAGTTCAGTTTAGTAACTAGTAGTCATTGATAAACAAAAGATCCCCGACTTATTAAATAAGTCGGGGATCTTTTGTTTATAACTTCAATGAAATCAATTTAGGATTACCATTTAGCACCTGAGCCAAAAAATATAATTTTAGTTTTGAGCCAATTATTATTGGCCAATAACTTAATAATTAATAATTATTACTTTTTGTTAGCAAGCAACTTGATCTCTGTATCTTGCATTTCTAAAAGTTCTGGAACAGTTACAAACCGATAGCCTTGCTTTCTAAAGTTACTAATAATTTGTGGTAAAGCTTGCACAGTTCTAGAACGGTTCCCGCCACCATCATGCATTAGCACAATGCCACCTGGTCTTGAATCTTTAATTACATTATCAATTAACTTTGGTACAGCTGGCAGTTTATAGTCTATGGAGTCAGCTGACCACATCACTACAGTATATTTCTGTCCTTTAGCATAATTAACTAGGCCATTGTGCATCATACCACCAGGAGGCCGAAACAGAGTTGTTTTCACACCTGTAACTTGATAAATTAAGTCTGTTGTGCGATCGATTTCAAAGGCAGCTGCCTGCTGATTAAAGAAGTGATACCAATGATGCCAAGTATGGTTGGCAATGGTATGACCTTGAGCTACAATCTCTTTTCCTAATTCTGGATAATTTTTCAGGTTTTGCCCAACAACAAAAAATGTCCCTTTAATATTATTTGATTTCAAAATATCTAGTACTTGCTTTGTAGTTTCAGGCCAAGGCCCATCATCAAAGGTAAGAGCAATGACTTTCTCTGCTTGAGTCAGCTTTGCCTCTTTAACTATCGTGCCTTGAAAACGTGATGGTACCGGGTAGGAAAAGCCTTTTACTTGCGCCTGTTGCTGCCAACTCATCAGCATTGCTCCTTTGAATTTCTCAATGCGCTGCTGAGTTCCTGTATTTGCAGATAGATTCTTTACATTATTTACATTGATATTTGGTTTACTCTGAGCTTCCGAAGTATTTGGCCTCAGAAGCATCATAAAACCAAGACTAAAAACACCACCCAAGGCAAGCAACCCAATTAATATTCCTTCTGGCCAAAAAAACGGCTTATTATTTTCCACCTTATAGCTCCTTCACCGAAAAAACCATCCCACGTATATGACTGTATGTTCTAACACTTAATTGTTTAGATATTTAAAAATCAATTGTTTTGTATAACTCCGAAAATTAAAATCGAGAATGCAAATTCTATAGCTTTCATCTCGACCCACTCATCAATAGCAAAGTCTGTATTTGCTGATTTTGAGTACTAGCTCTCGGAAGGAGGATAATTTAGATAATTAACTACATTTCTAAATCCTCTTAATAGGAATTTTCAATTTACTGTTGTCTCTTACCCGACTGCTAGCTAGACCAGTACTATGCTTCCAGGTGGAATAAATTTGCAAGTAAATAAGTGAAGTTAAGCTGTCAAGTCTTTAATTCGCACTTTTTTAGAGGTAGAGTTTTGATAGGAAAATTCTCTACTGACAACTTAGTGAATTATTAATTAACGTACAAAACTACTCACAAACGCTAATATTTTTTGCCAAAAGGGTCTAATAAACTATTAGTTATAAAATTCATAAAATATATTTTACTGCCTAATGCCATTATTTCCCTTTTAAGAAAAAGTTAAATTTTGAACTTAGAGAATTTAGCTTTGTAATTTCTATCAAAAAGATAGACGAAAATTAATTCAATATAGTTTCTCATTGCCAAGGGGCACTTAGTCGTTAATCTAGATACTTTTTACTTATTTAGCAAAAATAATTCTATTGTTAGATTAACTCTATGTTTGATGCTGAAATTTTAGTCAAAATTGCTACTGATGTTTTCTGTTATTGTTCTTATTGATAATTAAACAGGCTCATACCTTATTAATATTACAATTTAATATAGCTTGTTACCGTAAAATTACGTAACTTAATCTCATTTTTATTAACAATTTGTTAAAATCTTAATAGTCCGTCACAGAACTATTAAAACATTAAACATTGCATTTGAATCAAATGTTTCTTGACTAATTACACTAAATTCAATTATTTTTTTGCTTATAACAGGAAAAACCGACTGGACTATGTAGCTTACAGTCGAGAAATAGCTTTTTTTAGCAGGAGGAAGCAAAGCTGAAAACTATCTAGTAATTTGCCTTATAATTACAGCAATTAGAATTAAAATTTTTAATTGTCTATCTAAGAATCTTAATCTTCAGCTTATGTTCGCTGAGACAGACCATAGTTGATTATTAGCAGCTTTGCATAGCTTTGGTAGATGCAACAACTGTATTATTTAATCTATGTATTAATTATATTGATAAACTCAGCTTGCTTATCAGTATACCTTTGAAGGCAAAATAATCAAGGTATTTGTTCCACTTCTTTAACTGGCTAAAAATTTCTATGATTCCTCACGAAAGTGATGCAAAGCAAGAGCGTGCGTCGTTAAAAGTATGGCGTAGTTGGCAGGAAAATCTGATTTTAGTGGCGATCGCCTTATGTTTGGCACTTTTAATTCGGACTTTTATCGCCGAACCTCGTTACATACCTTCTGACTCGATGTTACCCACCTTACATACTGGCGATCGCTTGGTGGTGGAAAAAATCTCCTATCATTTTCACCCCCCCGTAACTGGGGACATTATCGTTTTTGGGCCACCCGCAGAACTACAACGTCGAGGATATCCCCAAGACCAAGCCTTCATCAAGCGAGTCATTGGCCAGCCAGGTGAGGTAATTAGTGTTGTTCGTGGCGAAGTTTATCTCAACGGCCAACGCTTAGCAGAAGACTACATTGCTGAACTAGCAAATCAGCCATTTCAGCCTGTGAAAGTTCCAGAAGACCAATTTTTTGTTATGGGAGATAACCGTAACGACAGTAACGACTCTCGTTATTGGGGTTTTTTACCGAGAAAAAATATCATCGGTCGGGCAACATTTCGCTTTTGGCCTCTAGATCGCGTTGGGTTTATTTAATTAGTAAATAGTCAGTTGTTTGTCTTTGACAACTGGCTATTTAGAAGAGTAACTAACAAATAACCTCTTAAAAACGAAGAAAATACATTAACTGAGCGATCGCATCACCAGGTAGCTCTAATCGTCGTTGGAAATCAGCTAGGTTATGAAAAGGGCCAGCAGATTGACGATTTTGTACTACTGCTTGTGCTAAAGACAAATCGAAAAAGGGAATTTTTGCTAAATTTTCAACTGTTGCTGTGTTTGGATTAACTAAATTTGTCGGAGAATCTAAAGATTCGTGGTCATAATAACTAAAATTTAATAGTGGTTTTAATGGTTCCAGTCGCGGGGAAGGCATAGCCAAGGCCGCAGCGATATCTTCAATACAGTAAAATTTCACACCAGAACGTGAAAGTTCCACAAGCGATCGCGCTTGGTGAATTGATAAACCAGGCAAGCGCAACCAATCATCTACAGTAGCTTGATTAGCGTCAATGCGAATGCCTAATTGTGCCGCAATCTGGATTTCTTCCCCAGATTGCAAGCGATAGTAGGGATCGTTGAGCAACTTGGCACGGAGTTTTTGCAGTTTCAAATTGAAAGGTAGCCAATTGTTCATGATTGTCGCTAATATCAAGAAATTTGGTCTAGCAGTTGGCGGCGTTTTTGCTCAAATTCATATTCTGAAATTAGTCCATCTTGGCGTAGAGCATCGAGTTCGCGCAAAGCATCAGCAACTGCTCCTACTTGATTACTCACCCGCTGTAAATTCCTGACAGTTGACTTGCCGAGATTAAAATTGCGATCGAAAGCTTCTTCATCTTGGGCTAAATACCAAACTCCCTCAATTGCACTAGCTACCTTAGGGATAGGCGTCCAAGAAAGCAAGACATACAAAATACCCCATAGGTGCTGTCCCAGATAAAATTTATGTAATCCGGAAATTGTCAGCGTGCCAGAAAAAGCTAGAACAGCAGCAACACTTCGGCTTTTGCGCTTAGTTAACATATTCCTAACAAATATACCAGTACCACAGTTCTTACAATCAAACAGCCATCAGCAATTCAGAATTTAAAATCAAGAAATATAATGGTGGCAACCATCTTCAATATATTGCTAAATTTTTACTTAAAAAGTGGTCATATAATTTTATTTTAGTCAACGACACTACCTTGCCTTTGTGATTTTTGGGTGGAAAGTCCCAGGATTTAGGGTTTGAGAATAAACTTGAGTAGGTGTCACATAAGTGGACATTGGGCTTTGATGCTAATTTTAAGTTTTTAAGCGATCAGATTACTACGATGTCACAAATTTTCCTACCGCCGAAATGGCTTGAACAGCTTTGCGATCCTTATGCTGTGCTAGGAATTTCTGTGACTGCTGACGATCGCCAGATTCTCAAACGCTATCACACTTTAGCAAAACTGCTACATCCCGATCGCCATACTAAAAGTAGCAATCAAGACCAAGAATTAGCAACAGCAATATTTAGCCATTTAATCAACCCAGCCTATGAGCAGCTGAAAAATCAACACAAGCGCTTGAGTGCCATAACAATGTTGTTTTCACAAGCAAGAGTCTTGAAGGAGCAAGCTTTATTTGAAAAAAGCGCTCTATTCCAGGAAATTCGGGAAATGACTACACCCCAAGCAGAGTTATTTTACGAAGAAGCGATCGGCTGCTATGCAGAAGCTCAATACAAATCACTACATCAGTTTTATCAAGTAACCCAACAAATCAGGATACTGAATTTAGTTTACTTACAGTTGCATAAATCTAATCTGTTGCTACCTCAAGAACCTCTTCCCATGATTTCCCAGGTAGAAGTTAAGCCAGTTAAAGTGATATTAAGTGAAGAAACTAATGTCAAACCAGTTTTGAAAAACTACGCTCAACGTCATTACGAGCGAGCTATTGAGTATATTAAACTAACCAAATGGACGCTAGCTGTCCAAGAACTACGGGATGCCATCAAGTTAGAGCCTAATAACAGCGATCATCACGCCCTATTAGGTTTTGTACACCTCCGACAAAAATTACTAGGAATGGCCAGGGTTTACATCACTCAAGCATTAAAACTTAACCCGCAACATTCATTAGCTTTGAAATGCGCTACCAGATTGAAAATTCAACCCGATGAAAACCGCAATCCAAAATCAATTGCTAAAGCTTTGAGTATTGCAGCTTTATTAGGTGGCTTTAAAGACGGGAAACGTTCTCAAGTCAAGTGTTGAAATTTCGGCAATAAACCGTACTCAAACCGAAGCTTGTCCACTAGATTACTTCTCTACACTAGAATAAAAATAGAAGTCAAACTATTAAGCTACTGAGTCTGGGCGCTCAGTTTTATATAGGCAACATGGGATTCTTCGATTCTGAAATAGTTCAGCAAGAAGCAAAGCAGTTGTTTGATGATTATCAAGCACTTATCAAGCTTGGCAACAGCTACGGTAAATTTGACCGCGAGGGCAAAAAGCTGTTTATTGAGCAAATGGAAGCCATGATGGATCGCTATCGCATCTTTATGAAGCGCTTCGAGCTATCAGAAGATTTCATGGCACAAATGACAGTAGAGCAACTAAAAACCCAGTTAGGTCAGTTTGGTGTTACCCCGCAACAAATGTTTGACCAAATGCACCTCACTTTAGAACGGATGAAAGCCGAGCTAGAAAAACAGTCCTAACATCAAGTTAGGAGTTAGGAGTTAGGAGTTAGGAGTTAGGAGTTGGGAGTTAGAAGTTAAAAATTTTATGTGAATCAGGTCTTGAAAGCCTTGTTACTTCCTTAATTTATCCAAAATTATAATTTTGCTTAATTTTGGAAAATTTATCTAGCTAGAGGTAAACCAATATGAGGTATGAGTTGCTTAATAACTCCTAACTCCTAACTCCTAACTCTAATTAGACTTGGGGCGGGGAAACTGCGAAGGTGACTTGAAGTTTTCTACTGGCACATTTTTGAGTGCTTTTTCCATAAAATCTTTCCAGATAGGAGCAACCATACCGCCGCCTGTAGCACGGCTAGCTAATTGTCTGTTGTCATCTCTTCCTACCCAAACAGCAGTAGTTAACTGCGGCACAGTCCCAACATACCAAATATCCTTTTCTGAGGAAGTTGTACCAGTCTTACCAGCGCTGGGACGATTGATAGCAGCACCTTTACCCGTACCACTGGTAACTACCGATCGCATCACATCGATAATGGCTGCTGAAGCCCAAGGATCTAGAACTAGCTGGGGTTTAGGAGTATTATCCAGTAATACATTACCACTACTATCACTGACACGGGCAATTACAGTTGTTGGAGACTGCCAGCCATAGTTAGCAAAGGTAGCATAGGCACTAGCCATTTCCAAGGGAGTAACACCAATTGCGCCCAGAGGTAGTGAAGTTACAGGTTCCATTGGACTCATAATGCCCAAGGTACGACAAGTTTCTATAACTCTATTCATCCCTATAGATTTACCAATCTTAATCACAGGAATGTTCCGTGATTGGGCTAAAGCTGTACGGATTGGCATAGGGCCACTAAAACTGCCATCGTAATTTCTTGGAGAGTACCAACCACTACCATCTTGATACCTGACTGGAGAATCTATCACCGTTGTATCCGGCCCATATTTACCAGTAGCAAACGCAGCATAGTAAACGAAGGGTTTGAAAGAAGATCCAGGCTGTCGTTGAGCTTGAGTTGCCCGATTGAATTCACTAACTTTAGGATCTACACCACCCACCAAAGCTTTGATATAATGCGTGCGCGGATCGATTGCCACTAAAGCGATTTGATTTTTCGATAATCCCTGCCCCAGCAATGATTTATGCCACTTGACGACAGTTTCCTCCGCCATAATTTGAAAGTTGGCGTCAACTGTTGTTTGCACGCGCATTCCACCCTTGAGCAGTGTCTCGCGCCCAAACTTCTTAGCCAACTCTTGAGCTACAGTATTAGTTATATAAGGTAGGGCACTACCTTGAAAGGATTTAATTTTGCCAAGTTTGATTTCTTGCTTGAGGGCATCGTCGTACTCTTGCTGGCTAATCCAATTCAGTTCCAGCATCCGTCCCAGCACTTCTTTTTGTTTCTGTTTTGCCAGCTTCATACTCGCAAACGGGCTGAATTCTTCTGGTGCTTGAATCAAACCCGCCATCATTGCTGACTCACCCAAGGTTAAATATTCTGATGACTTATTAAAGTAACTGCGTGCCGCCGTCTGTACACCATAATTGTTATGACCCCAATAAACTTGATTGAGGTACATTTCTAAAATTTGGTCTTTGGTGAGAATTTGCTCTAACCGAATTGCTAGCACCCCTTCTGCTAACTTCCGAGTAAAGGCACGCTTGCGAGTCAAAAATAGGTTTTTTACCAACTGCATGGTAACAGTAGAGCCACCCTCTTTGACTCCACCAGCTACAGCGTTAACTACTACAGCACGTCCAACACCAGTGGGGTTAATTCCGTGGTGATCGTAGAAGTGGCTATCTTCACTTGCCAATACAGCCCGTTTGAGATTTGGGGAAATTCTATCTAAGGGAACTACTTCTCGGTTAGCTTCCCCGTGGACACTAGCTAAAAGTTTACCCTTAATGTCATAAATGTAAGTTGTTTCTGAGGGAAAGAAATTACGTAGCTGTCTTACATCTGGCAAATTACGGAAACTAATGGCTAAACCAACCAGTCCTCCGGCTACAATGGAACTTGCCAGCATGGTGATTGAAAGCAGAGTACCGCCAGTTACCTGACCGACTCCTTTCAAAAACTCGAAACCCGATGAAGCCTGACGTTGTGGCTGTTTCTCTTCAAAAGTCCTAGACGACGACACGGCGATTTCACTTCCTCATGTGTAAATTTAACTGTAATTAATTCGGCGAAGCAAGGCGGTTAATTTTTTGCAATTATAGTAGTTTGGCAGATGAGAAAGTGGATAAATTGCAAGTGTTTATAACCAACTTAACTTCTAGTGTACAAAGCATAGCTGATGATGGATTTTCTGGGATGACGCCAGATATGAATTGGTTGCGTCGTGGTGTAGTAGAAGTTTTCCCACAACCAGCTGATAATAACAGTGAAAGTCTAGAAAAGCGCTTATTAACTACAAACCAACCTTTGAGGATCAAATTGGGAATCGATCCTACGGGTGCTGATATTCATCTAGGTCATAGCATACCAGTACGAAAACTGCGAGGGTTTCAAGATGCCGGTCATACAGCAGTTCTAATTATTGGGGATTTTACAGCACGCATTGGCGATCCGACTGGTAAATCTGAGGTGCGCCGTCAGCTTACGGAAGCAGATGTAGCCCAAAATGCCCAGACTTATCTCGACCAAGTACGCCCTATCTTGGATTTTGACACACCAGGAAGGTTAGAGGTGCGCTATAACTCCGAATGGCTTTCCCAGCTTAACTTAGAGAAAATTTTGGAGTTACTCTCTACGATGACAGTCGGGCAAATGCTGGCTAAAGAGGGATTTGCTGAACGCTATAAAAAAGAGAATCCGATTTTTATCCATGAGTTCCTGTACCCGTTAATGCAGGGTTTTGATTCTGTCGCCGTGAAGGCAGATGTGGAATTAGGAGGAACCGATCAAAAATTTAACATTGCTGTGGGCAGAGATTTACAGCGCCATTTTGGTCAAAAGCCGCAGTTTGGAATGCTGTTGCCGATTTTAATTGGCACGGATGGCGTGCAAAAAATGTCCAAGTCTTTAGGTAATTATATTGCTTTATCAGAACACCCAGGACAAAAGTACCAGAAGTTACAAGGGGTTCCCGACCATCTGCTGGAACAATATTTTGAACTGTTGACGGATTTACCTTTAGATGGATTGCCAGAAAATCCGCGCGATCGCCAAACACTTTTAGCATGGGAAGTTGTCAAACAGTACCACGGCGAAACAGCAGCCAAAGAAGCCAAAGAAGCTGCCCAAAGCGGCGGTAAAGAAGGTGCTGTTCCAGAATTCTCTTTAGCTGGAGTGTCGCAATTTCCCGTGAAGTTAGCTTATCTTCTTAATGTCACTGGCTTGTGTAAAAGTACAGGGGAAGGCAAGCGGAAAATCCAAGAAGGTGGAGTGCGCTTAGATGGCGATCGCATTTCTGATGTCGATACCACTTTCGCTGCTGCTGCTGATTTACAGGGTAAAGTTTTACAAGTCGGCAAAAATAAGTTTGTCCGTTTAGTGCTTTAAATGGGGAGTAGGGAATGGGGAATGGGGAATTGGCTCAACAACGAGTTATTGTGGCTTTGGATGTGCCAGACCAAGAAAGTGCGATCGCCCTTGTAGATCGACTTGAGGATGTTACTTTCTTCAAAGTAGGTTTAGAGTTGTTTACCAGCACTGGGCCAAAAATTCTGGAGGTGCTAAAATCCCGGCAAAAGCGGATTTTCCTGGATTTAAAGTTTGATGACATCCCCAACACTGTCGCTGGTGCTTGTCGTAGTGCAGCTCGTTATGGTGTGGATTTATTGACAATTCATGCTACGTGTGGTAGAGAAGCTCTCAAGGCTGCAACAGAAGCGGCACAAGTAGGAGCAGCACAAGCGGGTGTAAAACCACCGAAGTTAATTGCTATTACTTTGTTGACAAGCATTTCTGCTAGACAACTGGCCTTTGACTTGAAGATTCCCTTAGAGTTGCCAGAATACGCTCTAGAAATGGCACTGATGGCGCAAGAATCGGGTTTAGATGGGGTAGTTTGTTCGCCCCAAGAAGTAACACAGCTGCGACAAACTTGTGGAGATGACTTTTTGCTAGTTTGTCCGGGGGTTAGACCGACTTGGGCAGACAAAGCCGATCAAAAGCGATCGCTCACTCCTGCACAGGCTATGATTGCTGGGGCAGATTATTTAGTGATTGGGCGTCCCATCACTACTGCTGCTGAACCTGAGCTAGCTTGGAAGAGAATTTCTGAGGATTTGAGTGCGATCGCATGAAGGCAAAAATCAGAAATCAAATTTATGGCTTGTGGCTCCTAGTTTGTGGTTTCTGGTTTGTAACACCAATCTTGAATAGCTCAGCATTCGCAAAGAATTTTACTCCTAGCCCCTCTTTTCTAGCTCAGAGGGGAAACACTAACAGTGGGTCAAAGTCTTTGTGTTCTGAGCAAGATTTAGAAACATTGGTTACACGGTTATTGCAAGATTTACCGAGTTATACTAACCGCGCTATACAACGCGCCCGCCGTCGCAGCCGCAGCACTGACCTATACAGCTATATGCTGGTAGCAGGAAGACCTGAGTTTACTCCCCTGCCGCTTAATCTTGAAGAATATAGTACAGATGCTTCTGAAAGTTCTGCATTAGGGGTCGAACAAGTTTTTTTTAGCACATTAGAGCGTCAGTACATAGGTAAGCAAGCGATAGAATTACAAGAATTTCACTGGCTGTTGTTGACTAAAACTGGTAGTGGTTGGCGTTTAGTAATGATGTTTTCTCAAATAGGTGCTTATCCAAAACAACAACCACCATCACCGCCACGCGATAGTAGTAATGGTGCGATCGCTCAAGGGGTTAAAGCTTGGTTACGCGATTGTCAAGCTGGAAGTGTGCGTAAAAAAGCAAATCAGGAGAATATTAAATAATGTCTAAAATCCCTACTCAAATCCTCTACGAACAGGATTATCAATTGTGGTTAGAAACTACATTGAAACAATTGCAAGAACGAGATTTAGATCGTCTTGATTGGGAGCATTTGATTGAGGAGATTGAAGCATTGGGTAACGAACAGAAACACAAGCTAGAAAGTTATCTACTGCAACTTCTCAAACACCTGCTTTTGTATCAACATTGGAGTCTGCCTGATTGTAAAAACCATTGGGAAGTAGAAATTGATAATTTTCGGGTGGAACTTAGGAAATTAACCAAATCTAAAAACCTCTATAATTATCTGCTCGCAGTGCTTGATGAAGTTTACATTGATGCATTACGACAAGCAAAAAAGAAAAGTGGATTAAATTGTTTCCCACAAAGTTGTCCTTATACTATTGAGCAAGTTTTAGATGTGGATTATTTGCCACCATTTACATATTTATAAGGCAGCCATTGCTCATTCTACGACTTTCCAGAGTTCCTGAGAAAACACCAGATAGTTGCTAACTATTTAGTTGATTTAATTTCATCTAACTTGGCACGCACCGCTTGGATGTCCTGCCACATTAGCCATTTAGGACTACCTCTTTCTTTGGAAGGGTTACGCAGCAAATAAGAAGGATGAAAAATCGGCATACACAAACGTCCTTCCCACTCTAGCCATTGTCCGCGAATTTTAGTAATCGGCTGCTTATCGCCAGTCAAGCTTTTGAGCGCAGTTGCACCCGTTAACAGAATGATTTTGGGATCGACTAAGCGAATTTGTTCTAGCAGGTAAGGTTTGCAAGCTGCTATTTCATCCTTAGTGGGAACTCTGTTATCTGGCGGACGGCACTTATTAATATTGGCAATGTATATGTCTTCTTCAGTACTCAAATTTACAGATGCCAGAATTTTCTCCAGCAACTGCCCTGATTTGCCCACAAATGGTAAACCTGTTTCGTCTTCATTTTGACCAGGCGCTTCTCCGACAACCATTATTGGAGCTTTAAGGTTGCCACGTCCGACAACAGCATGAGTACGCGTGTTTCCTAGTACACATCGGTGGCAGCGATCGCAATGCTGCCCCAACTCGGCCATAGTGGAATAGGTTCCGGCAGGGATAGAAATCTTAGCGTCTGTGGGAATCAGCTCTCGTTGGTTAAAGGTTGAGTCATCAAAGAGGCTGAGTTGGGTTTCGCTGCTCATGAAAATTTACGATTTTGGTATCAGCACCAGTCTTATCTGATTCAAGTCTGTCTTTGGTTGGGGACTTATCAGAAATAGACTTCACAAATAGACTTTTACTGAATACTTATTATTTATACAAATCTTATTCTATCAGTTAATTTCAGACAAAATTCAGTCATGATAAAGGCAGTGCCGTCCTAAGACACTAGGGGAAACCATGTCATATACCCCACTTTTTGCCGATCGCATCCATGCGGGTGAAGAATTGGCGCGAGTAATTCACGATCTTTTGACTCAGCAAACTATTGATTCTGGCATAAAACCTGTACCAATCGTTTATGCTTTGCCAAGGGGGGGTGTACCGGTGGCAGCACCAATAGCAAGTCTTTTGGGTTGTCCGTTAACGATAGTTGTACCTAAAAAAATTAGCCATCCAGAAAACCCAGAGTTAGCTATTGGTGCAGTCACAAGTTCTGGAAATGTTCTTTGGACTGAGCAAAAACTATTTCGCTCTAAACATGATGCACGGTGGCGAGAAGCGGCTTTAAATAAAGCTATTAAGCAAGCTAAGTCTTTGGAGGAGCAATTAATTTCTGCTTGTCCTCAGGTGAATACAAAGGATGCTACGGCAATCTTGGTTGATGATGGCATTGCCACAGGTATGACTATGGCTGTTGCTGCTACTGCCATCAAAGCCCTTTCGCCGGCAGCAATTTGGCTATGTACTCCGGTAGCACCACCAAAATTGCTACCTTGGTTGAATCAATGGGGCGATCGCATTATTGTTTTGAAAACACCCGAACCTTTCTGGAGTGTGAGTAATTTTTACGCACAATTTCCTCAGGTAGATACATTAGAAGCGATCGGATATCTCCAGCAACAAAAACAATAGCTAACACAGATTTATGCAAAAATTTTAATTTTTACTTTCTTGCAAGAATTCCTGGGGCGTAAGCCTCAATCACTTTGCCAGTGCGAGTGCAGCTAATCATCAAGTAATCACAACTTGGGCATTGTGTCCGAGTTAATTCATTATCAGTAATAAAATAACGCTCCGCTTGGCTACCACAATTTGGGCAGTAAATCTTTTGTACTGTCTGCATTTCAATACCCCTGGTTCTAATTATTTTTTATTTGGTAAAACTGCTACTTAAACCAGTAAAAAATTCTGGTTCGACCCAACTTAACAAACTGCTGTGAAATTAGCTAATGATTTTAAACAAAATTTCAGGTTTGAAAAATTTTGGATATCTTTAATCTATTATCCTAAAATTTACGTGAATTTACCCTCCTACTTTAGATACATAAATTAAATTTTTAATAAATTCTGTTTAGAGATTGAGTGATCCCTATGGTTAATGCCTTGAGAGAGGCTGATTTTTAATGATTGTAGACAAAAACAAAAAAGCCATTCTAGTATTCAAAAATTAAAATTCAAAAATTACTGTATCTTTGGTTACAAAATATCTGTCTTAAGATTTAGTTAATATTTACTCACTAGATTTATCATATTAAATTCTGGTCAGATAATATTTCATCGAAACTAGCGAGCTTTGAAGAAACATGAAGAGTAGGTACAGACGGTTTAGCCAATTTGCGTAACATAACTTTACAACGTGTCCGAATTTCCACGTATCTCGCTCTAAAAATTCCCAACGTACTTATTCGCGACGCCGTTGGTAATTCCTCCAGAAGTGCTTTGGCCTTACTAGTGCTGGTGTTCTGAAATTTGTGGCTGAAACCAAAAATACTTAACCCAAGCGTATTGATTTTTAGATGCTATAGCAGTCCTAAATTATTCGTGAACAACAAGATCCCCAACTTCTCAAAGAAGTCGGGGATCTGAAGCCCCTCGATTTTTACAAATCAAATAGGATTCTGGAAACATCTTTGTAGCAAAGACTTTGATTCCAAAATTCAAAATCTAAAATATAAAATTGGTATTACTACTATAAATTCATTCGCAGAAATACAATGATAGACCGTATCCTTGTTTTAGCTATTTTCATTTTTATCGGAATACCATTAACTATTTTAAGCATCTTCTATAGCTTAAATTATTCAGGTTTCTGTTTTGCCAAGATGCGTTATTTAAGTGATGAAGAAAAGTTACGAATAGTTTTTGATTATAGAAATAGAGAGGATAAATTACCTGTAGATGTAGGTGGAGAAGTAAAATTTTACGAACATATCAAGTATGCAAGTTTTGATGAATATATTAAACAAAATCCAGACTGCTGTTCTATCAATCACGGTAAAGCTTACAAAATTGCACAGTCTTCATTTCTTCCAGAGTCTTCATTTTTAGATCGTATATCTGGACTTGGTTTTCGCGATTTGATAGTGATTAACTTCAAAGTACGTTATTTAGATGAAAATGGTAATCAGAGAGTACAAGAAACACGTTTTGGAAATACTTTAGAAAATTGCGGATATCCATTATCCATTCCATTTTATAAAGATCCCTAATCAAATGAAGCCCAGAAGTATCTAAGAACGTATAGGTATATATTTTTAAAATTTACCGTACCAAACGAGAATTACTGCACCTATTAAATAACTCAAAATTATCGAATATTAATAATAAAATTGTAATCATAAGAACAAAATTAGATTGATATAAATCTTTTAGATAGGAGTTGGATTTGACTGCAAGATGTTTTGACTGAAGAACTATGTAAATTATCGCAGATTCAATCATGAACCGCACTTATTTTTTGGCTATTTTCCTTTTAATCGGATTCCCACTAACCATTTTAAGCATATACTTTAGCTTCAATTACTCAGGGTTATGCTTTGCTAAGATGCGTTATCTCAGCGATTACGAGAAAATTAAATTAGCTTTTGATTCTTTAAATAGTGCAGAACAATTACGTATTAAATTTGCAGGAAAAATGCAATATCACGAATTTATCAAGTATGCAAGTTTTGATGAATATATTAAAGAGAATCCTGATTGTTGTGCGATTAATCCTCCTGGGGGTGTCGAGGCTCCACCAGATTCTTTTTTAACTCGTATACTTGGACTTCATTCTGGTAAATATGTGCAAATTAATTTTAAAGTACGCTACTTAGATGAAAGAGGCTTACAAAAATCTCAAAAAATTCGTGCAGATTTTGCTTTGCAAAACTGTGGCAAAGTAGTAACTTTAGATTAAGAGTTGTTAATTACATAACTGAGAATATTGGAGTATTGTAATGGCAATTTTAAACAGATCAAGATGGATGAAAATAATCGTAAATTTCTTGAGCCAAACGCGGCCCGATTCCGGGAACTTCGGCGAGTTGTGCGGTTGTTGCTTGCCGAATATAATCAACCGAGCGAAAATGTCCTAGTAGCTGCTTTTGTCGATGATGTCCTAAACCAGGAATTTCATCCAAACGCGATCGCTTTAATTTATCA
Source organism: Nostoc sp. ATCC 43529 (assembly GCA_003326205.1). Classification (GTDB taxonomy): domain Bacteria; phylum Cyanobacteriota; class Cyanobacteriia; order Cyanobacteriales; family Nostocaceae; genus Nostoc. The sequence continues at coordinate 47,117 of LWTK01000094.1, read as the reverse complement.
CTGCGTTGCTGACGATGGAAAGTGACTGCAAACCGATGCGCTTCATCCCGCAGTCGTCGCAATAGCTGTACCCCTGGTTGTTCTGCGTCAGTGGTTAATGGTTGAGATTCTCCTGGTAAAAAAATCTCTTCTCGCTGCTTCGCTAAACTAACAACTCGCAAGTCTTCCAATAAATTCATTTCTTGCAAAACAGCAACAACTGAAGATAATTGACCTTTGCCGCCATCAATCATAATTAGATCAGGCCAATCAGGATTACCCAAACGTGTTAATTGCGGATCTTCAGCATACTTGCGAAACCGGCGTTGGATAACTTCCGCCAGACTAGCAAAATCATCCGAATGTCCGGCTGTGACTGTGGGATTTTTGATTTTGTAGTGGCGATAGTGCTGCTTGGCGGGTAACCCATCGATAAACACGACTTGCGAAGCTACAGCATTTGAGCCTTGAATGTGGGAAATATCATAACCTTCGATGCGGTGGGGTACATCTGGTAAATCGAGAATAGCTGCTAAATCTTGCATTGCTTGGTGATTGCGATCGCCCAATTTTTGCATTCTTTGTAATTCATACTGGGCATTTCGCTCTACCATCTCTATTAATTCTGCCTTAGTTTGCCGCAAAGGAGCCAAAATCGTCACTTTTCTACCTTTACGTTCAGTTAAGACATCTGCCAATATTTCTGTATCTGGTAACTCATGCTGCACTAAAATTTCTGTGGGTATTTCCACAGAGTCAGCAGTTTGGTAATGTTCTTCTAAGGCTCGTTGTAAAATTGCTCCTGGTTCTGCATGAGCATCCGCCACAAACGCCAAGCGTCCCACCAATTGTCCAGCGCGAATTTGGAATAGTTGAATGCAGGCGTGTTGTGCGTCAGCTGCTAGGGCGATCGCATCCCGCGAAACTGTATCATCTGGTAAGGATACTTTTTGGTCGGCTGTTAGTGACTTTAACCCAGAAATTTGATCGCGAATTCGCGCCGCTGACTCAAAATTCAAGTCCTCAGCAGCAGCGTTCATTTGTTGGGTCAAAATATCAATCAACTCTTGAGTTCGACCTTGAAAGACCATCGCGATTTTTTGGACAATTTTGCGATATTCCTCTGGTGAAATCATCTTTTGACATACACCCGGACAACGCCCTAAATCATAATTCAAACAAGGACGATCTTTAAAAAGCGGTTGGGGTCGTTGTCGCTGAGGAAAGATGCGCTTACACAAACGTAAAATTTCTCGCAACAAACCAGCATCGGTATAAGGCCCATAAAATTTATCCTTTTCTTTGCCTAATTGGCGTTTGCGGGTGATAAAAATCCGTGGATAGTCTTCCGACCAAGTGATGCAGAGATACGGATATTTTTTATCATCTTTGAGCAGGACGTTAAAGTATGGCTGGTGCTGCTTAATCAAGTTGGCTTCCAGCGCCAAGGCTTCGGATTCGGTATCAGTGACGATGAATTCAATTTCCGTCACTAATTTTACCATTGTGGCGATGCGTTCGCTTTTGTTGTATCCATCCCGAAAATAAGAACGCACCCGCGATCGCAACTTACGTGATTTACCTATATATATGATGCGATCGCTTTTGTCCCGCATGAAATAAACCCCCGGTTCCGGTGGAATTTCCGCGAGACGGTTTTCCAGTCGTTCCGGCTCTTTAACCAGTGGTAGTATTTGAGTGGATATTGTCACAACTAAAATTAAGTAATCTTTCTCTATTTTAAGAAAAATTATCTTTTCTTGCCCATTTTACGAAGCCTTGTAAAGTAAATATACGTAGCTAAGCTTCTAGCCGATATTATAGAAGAGTATAAGTAGAAGTTTCCTTGACCAAAACCTCTGCTTGCACTTAGTTTTTATAGCTGCGAGTGTAATTTTCAATATTTATTGAAATCAAAACTTTGCTTTTTGAATTTCTATTTAACATCTTATAATTCTATTTTAAATAAAAAGTATTTTTAGTTTTTTGACAGTGCCAATTTTAGATTTTAGATGAAAAATTATTTCAGTACTCTTGCAACTAAGCAAGCTACATTCTCAACTGCTAGTAAATCAAATAAATATTTTCATTCTAGATTTCAAATCTTCCAACCTCTACCTAGAGTGGTCTGTTTTAATGCACAAAACGCTGTTGTTGCTTGCTTTTGTGTAAGAGTATGGCGAGACAGTAAAAACTAGCGATCGCCAACGCAAAATTAGTTTAGTATGTTAGGTTTATATATTTTTTATCAAACTCACTAATTTGTTGAAGTTTTAATATTAAGCGAATTAACGGATTTAGTAAATTAAATTTGTGCTTATTATTGAGAATATAACTATTATGATAATTACAGACAAATAAATTATGAATCTACAAGAGTTTGAAGCCCAGTATCGTGAGGCTATAGCTGATACGCTTAATGAGCTGCAAGCAGCAGTTTTATTGCTAGCAGAAGTACAAAATAAAATTTCTAGTATTGGTAATTCTGTACAAAATATTAGTCAGCGTGTTGAAGAGTTCATCGCTGAGCAAAAAGCAGAGTAAATATAGACATAGGACAAAATCTTATCTGTGACGACAACTAAATTCTTTTTCAATTGTCACGATTAGATCTTTGAGTTTTAGAGGTTTCACAAAATAGTGACGTGCGCCCAAGCTCAGAGCTAGTTCTTGATCTGCTTTAAAAGCAAATGCTGAAACCACAATAATAGGTATTTTTGCTAAATGGGGTTTTTGCTGGACTTGTTTTAAAAGGGAATAACCGTCAACGTCTGGTAATTTCAAGTCCAGTAACATTAAATCTGGCTGGAATTTTTCGATAGTTGAAAAAAAAGTAGAACCTTCTGATAAACTCTGGACATCGTAACCACAATAACTTAGGTAGTCACTGAGCAACATTCTATTAAGATAGTGGTCTTCCACTAACAAAATTCGTCTAGCTTGATTTGAACGGAATTGGTGATTTATATTCAGTAATTGTGCTGTCATTGCCATTTATCATCATTTTAAGTTACAAGCCAATTATCGCCAGATGAATTGTGAGATCAATAGAAACCTTGAGTTATCTTATACAGTCAAGAATTATAATATACTATTTTTAGCTATACTGGTATAATTAAATCATATTATATGTAGAGCAAAAATTAATAAAAAATTAAGCTTTTCTTCACAAAGCTTTTATTATTAATTCTATTAAATAATTTGCTATTAGGGTAAATGCCTTAATAAAGGAGTTTTTATTTAGATCTTACGAAAATTATCAAACAGAATACATCGTTCGATATTTTGGAGAGAAATATTCATAAAAAAGGGAGCTAATAGCTCCCTAATCATTTTTTAGACTTACATCCACTATCTCAAATAGATGCTTTTTTTTGTTGGCGTCGGGTAGTAAAGATACCAGCAACACTGAGCAAACCAAGTATTACTGATGGTTCTGGAACAGCTGTGGGAGGTACACCTTTGATGCTGACTTCGTAATTACCACTGTGAGATTTGCCATCAGCACCTATTCCTGCACTGTTAGTTAGTCCACTTGCGGTAGCAGAGAAGCTGTAAAGAAAATCGGTCTTGCCATTGTACGTAACTTTAACGACTTCACTGGCTTGGAATCCATTTTTGAGAAGACTACCCAAGCTTCCCAATAAAGGAGCATAGTAATCTTTTAAATTGTAGTGACCTGCTAAGCCAATTTTGATTTCGCCCGTCGTATCATTTTGGTTAACGTAAGAGATATTGGGGTCGCTAGAGCGTTGGAAACCACCGATGCCCAAAAAAGCACTAAAAGCTTGAGCGCGAGAGATATAACTTGGTAGACCAGCTGCATCATAGAATTGGTTAAACCAAGTATTTGCAAAGTTCTGTGCCCCATAGCTTGTACTCAATCCTGAGCCAGTACTAAACCAATCTGTTGCTGTCAGGCTGCTGAGGGTAATACTTTGACCACCGATTTGTCCACTCAAGGTGGTATTTTTGGTGAAGTCAAAACCAGACTGCTCAGTGGTGGCTCGTAGCTCTACATTTCCGGTGGGGCTTGCAGCAGAACCATCCAGAACTTTCTGGACGTTTGTTTGGGTATTTGGTACAAGTACAGTACTGTTACCTGACACATCATAGACTAAATAATCACTTGCTGCTGTTCCACCTATGGTAGCACCGGTCAGCGTCCCAGCTTGTGCTGGTGCAGTTGCAAGAGCGCTCACACCAATAGCCATTGATGCACCAATCACAAGTTTCTGAAAAGTCATCTTCATTTTTTTTTAGTCTCCGTCAGTTTGGAAGTTAAGGTTTAAACTACTGCTATTTCTAGGCTTGGACTGTCTTGGCTACAGGCTTTTTGGCAATACTGCTGCTTAAAAACACAATTTGTATTGTTAGCCGTTTCTGGTAGCTGAACGTACAAACCCAGTTTAAGAAACCGGAAGACTTTATTGGGTGAAGTTCGTGTTGATTATCAATAAAATGATGACGAATATTTTTCTATATCTATATGTATAATTACAGAATTATTTTAAAACGCGTAGTAATTTAAAATACGCATTTAATTAATTTCACTTTTTAGTATATATACGTAAAAATGGGATAGCACATCTGTCTTGTACTACCCCAGCGAAAAAATACTTGGCATTCAGTTTGAATTTAGGAACTTAGCCATTCTTTCTACAGCTGTTTCCAACAAAGAAGGCTCATGCACCAAAGCAAAGCGGACATACCCTTCGCCAGATTTGCCAAAACCTGCACCTGGGGAAGCAGCTACACCAGTTTGTTTCACCAGCTGAGTGCAAAATTCTATGGAGTTTTGGCTCCAACGTGAAGGCAACTTTGCCCAGATATACATTGTGGCTTGGGGAGTGGGAACATTCCAGCCAATGCGGTGTAAAGCAGTAATGAAAGCATCACGGCGCTGCTGGAAGGTAGCTACAGCAGTTTTTACCCCACTTTGAGGCCCAGTCAAAGCAGCGATCGCCCCATTTAAAATTCCCCGATACTGGTTAAAATCAACAGCGGCTTTTACTTGGCGTAAAGCATTAATTAACTGGGCATTGCCGATGGCGTAGCCAATGCGGAAGCCACCCATGTTGTAGGACTTGGAAAGGGTAAAAAATTCGATTGAAATGCTTTTCTCTGGATCGGCTTGCAAAATTGAAGGCACTAGGGACTGGGAAGAGGACGTGGGAAGGGAATTGTCCCCGTATCTCCGTGTCCCCATGTCTTTGTGTCCTTCTTTGCCCCAGTCCCCAGTCGCTGTAAATACCAAATCCACGTAAGGAAAATCGTGAACCAAGGCGAGATTGTGTTGCTGACAGAAGGCGACGGCTTCTTGGAAGAAAGATAAAGGAGCGATCGCGGCTGTGGGATTGTGGGGATAACTTAATACCATCATCCGCGACTGAGCCAGGACTGGGGCCGGAATATCAGCAAACACTGGTAAAAAACCGTTTTCTTCCCTTAATGGCATTGGGTAAATTTGCCCACTTGCAAGGTGGACTCCTCCAGCATGGGAGGGGTAGCCAGGATCGAGCAACAGGGCAAAATCACCAGGGTTAAGCAATGCTAAGGGTAAATGAGCGGTACCTTCTTGAGAACCAATCAGGGGTAGCACCTCAGTTTGCGGATCGACTTTGATGCCAAATTTTTTTTCGTACCAGTTGGCTGCGGCTTCGCGAAAGCCTTGGGTACCATTAAATAATAGATAGCCGTGGGTAGTGCGATCGTGAAGAGATTGGGCGATCGCCTCAATAACATGCGCCTCGGCTGGTAAATCAGAAGACCCCAAAGACAAATCAATTAGCTGTTGTCCAGCAGCCAAGGCAAGTGCTTTGGCTCTATCCATATCAGCAAATACATTAGATTGTAGGGGTTGTAAACGTTTTGCAAACTGTATGTTAATCATTAGTCATTAGTCATTAGTCGTTAGTCATTAGTCACTAGTCATTAGTCACTAGTCATTAGTTACGAAGTTCTGTATCCTTCTGTGTATGGAGACGCTTTTGCTGGCTTGCTTGTCCGTAGGGATACGGTATAGCAAAGCCAGACGCTTCCGCACACAGCGAATCGCTACTCTATCACAGGAAACCCGATAAGAAACTTTGCGCTTTGTCATTTGTCCAATGACAAATGACCAATGACTATTGACTAATGACTAATTAGTATCTAAATGCTTGGCTAAAAGGCTGAGTAATTTATCTTTGCCGATGACTCCCTCAGTGGATTCTAGTAGTTTTTCTCCTTGAATTAGCCTGAGGGCGGGGACTCCTTCCACTTGGTACTGTTTAACCGTAAGTGGGTTGGGGTCAATTTCCATTTTAACGACTTTGAGGCGATCGCTATAAGCACTGGCAGCTGAGTTAATCATGGGCGACATTAATTGACAAGGGCCGCACCAGGAAGCCCAAAAGTAAACTAATACAGGCTGCTCAGCTTTTAACACTTCGGTTTCAAAATCGGCATCAGTTATGGTGATTACAGCCTTACTCATTGCAGTCTCCATCAGGTGGCGATCGAAGTTGGCACACACAATACTCTATCCCAAACTGAGTCCTGAGTCACCGAACTTGTGATTTGGGTAACCGTGAAGTTCTAAAGTTATTGCCCAGTGCTGAGAAAATAGTACAAATCGTTGTAGCGGCACAATACTTATGTACCTCATCGAAATGAGAATTGTTATAGGATTCAAGCTAGAGTGAAATGTAAATATTACAGGCTGATGCAAGTTAAAACAGCTAAATAATAGCGCCTGGATATCACTCTGTTTAATTATCAGGAGCAAAGCGCGATTCTCTTGCCAAGAGGCTGCGCCCATGTGTGCAGAATACTTACAGTGTTGCCTAAAATTATGGATAATTTCCCAGTGGTCGCTCAAGCGGATGCATCCCTACCCAATTACCCTCAAGAAAATACATTTATAATGCGGCCTAATACCGATTCGGGTTCACCGCCGAAAGAAAAAGTAGGAACTGACTTTGACTCTCGGATGATGCAGCGGTGTTTGGAACTTGCTCGCCGCGCCTTAGGGCGTACTTCACCAAACCCACTAGTGGGAGCGGTGATTGTCAAGGATGGCGAGATTGTCGCGGAAGGATTTCATCCTCGTGCAGGTGAGCCTCATGCAGAAGTGTTTGCCTTGAAAGCAGCAGGAGTTCAAGCCCAAGGGGCAACAATCTACGTCAGCCTCGAACCTTGCAATCACTACGGACGCACTCCCCCTTGTTCGGAAGCCTTGGTTAAAGCAGGGGTGGCCAAGGTGGTAGTGGGTATGGTCGATCCGAATCCACTGGTGGCTGGAGGAGGTATTGCTCGCTTACGTGCGGCGGGGATTGAGGTGTTGGTAGGAGTAGAGGAAGAGGCTTGTCGTCAGCTAAATGAAGGTTTTGTTCATCGCATTCTCTACAAACGACCTTTGGGAATTTTAAAATATGCCATGACTTTAGATGGCAAAATTGCTACTACCTCTGGTCACAGTGCTTGGGTAACAAGCCAAGATTCCCGCACTGAAGTACATCAGTTGCGGGCGGCTTGTGATGCTGTCATTGTCGGCGGTAATACAGTACGACTAGATAATCCTTATTTAACTAGCCATCAGGTAGGGGCACATAATCCCCTGCGGGTGGTAATGAGTCGTCGTCTTAACTTACCGGAAAATGCCCACCTGTGGCAAACTGCGGATGCTCCAACTTTGGTGTTGACAGAAGAGGGTGCTAACCCTGATTTTCAAGAACTGTTGCGGAAACTTGGGGTGGAGGTAGTGGAACTGACATCACTTACACCAGATCGAGCAATGGCGTACTTATATGAACGGGGTTTTTGTAGTGTGTTGTGGGAGTGTGGTAGTACTTTAGCTGCTAGTGCGATCGCTCAAGGAGCAGTGCAAAAAATCTTAGCGTTTATTGCCCCAAAAATCATTGGAGGTAGCATTGCTCCTACACCTGTAGGCGATTTAGGTTTTACTACTATGACTCAGGCACTGTCTTTAGAACGCGTTCGTTGGCGTGTAATAGGCTCAGACTGCTTAGTGGAAGGTTATTTTCCCCAAACAAGTCGAGCGTGAAAAGAATTCAGAATTCAGAATTCTAAATTTACTGACGTTCATGAGCAATATCGCGTATGAGTGCTAGCCGAGATTGAATGTAGTGGCTGAGAAAATCAGTTTCGTTGGAATTTAACAAAATTTGCGTTGCTGTTTGTTTCACCAACCACTGCACCAAGCTAGCATCATCAAGTTGTAAGAGGATCTTCGCTTGGGCGGTTTCAACCACAGACCAAAGCTGACGCATAATTGTAGGAGTCATCAGACCTCAATAGAATCATTAGCTTAGCTGTTTTCAGATTACACAATTTTGATTGCACTTTACGACATGGATGTGGAAGCTGAGACAAGTATTATTAAAAACTTAATAATGGTATTTATAACTTTATGATGACTCAGAATTGAAAATGGGCATTGGGCATGGTCAAGACAGAGTTTTATGAGTTTATTCCCAAAACTTAGAACACAAATTTACTAATCTTAAAAACCTACTTTTTGTGTTTAATAAGACTGAAATTCTGTTAATTTTTGCTCAAAAGACTGGGTTTTTCACTCTGATGTTGAATATTGTATCTGTCTTATAGGATACAAAAATTAAATTGAAAATTAACATTTTTTACCTGTAGATGGATTTACAAAATCATGTAAATCTTCATCCCAAATACTAATGTAAATAAAATTACATTCTTGGCGAATAATCTGGCCCTTAACTGAGCCATTTCTGAAACTAAAATTATCAGACTGACCCTGCTGTACCTGTTTAAGCCCCTGCTTAATCTCTTCAGTGGCTTGGCCGTTCAAAAGTCGATTTAGAGTAGACTCCATTAGCTGTGGTTCTACAGAATCGGCAAAAGATACCTCGGTTTGGCGCAGTGCTTGAGAATTGCGATCGAATAGGTAGCCAAGGTCTATTTTGTTTGGCACAAGTTTGTAAACAACAGCGCGGGTATTACCCCACGCGCCTCTTAAATCTTTCCTTGGTTTGCCGAGGGTAGCTTCTACAACATTTCTGGATGTACCTGTGGGAAATGCGGGAACGTCTTGCTTGCTGGCAGTTGCAGCTAATTTACTTAGGGGCTTTTTCTGTGGTGTGGGAACCGGAACCTGATTTTCTGGTTCTGGCTGTGGTGTTGATGTCGCTACTGGTGTTGGAGTCTCTAAAGTTACAGGCTCGTTTTGTGGCTGTGGCCTAGATGCAACTGGGGGATTAAAAGTTGGTATGGATTCAGGAGTTACTTCTGGCTGTGGTGGTGAGGTGGGTACAACTGGAACTGGAGAAGTTTGGGAAGAAACTGGTGGATTGGTAAATGTAGGAGTCGGCTGAGATTCTGGTGATGGAGTGGGACTTGTGGCAGTGGTTGTTTGTAGTTGTTGCTGACGAGTCATGCCAGAAATTGCAACTGCACCAATTAAGCCGCCTACCAGCAAACTACCAAGAATCACAGCAGGTTTTTGCCAATTTCCAGGTTTAGAAGATCCATTAATTATTGGAGTTTTTTGGGGGGAAGATATCGCTTCTGTTTGTCGAGTTGATGTCGCAGGGGGGGATAAGCTGATTGTGTTAGCAGTTGTAGGTGGCTGTGGCGAAATATAACTAGGAGACTGCAATGCATATAACATTTTACTAGCAGTACTGAAGCGATCGCCTGCATGAGGTTTTATTGCCTGATTGAGTACCGCAGCCAATTGGGCAGAGACATGAGGCGCGTGCTGATGCCAAAGGATTTCACCAGTTTGCAAATCGGTTAGTAGTTCTTGCGGGTGTTTGCCAGTCAACAAATAAATTGCTGTTAAGCCCAAGCTGTAGATATCTGTGGCGTAAACTGGACGCCCAACGGCTTGTTCGCTGGGCATATACCCAGGCGTACCAATGACGAGCGATCGCGTGGGGTATCCTGGGGAAGTCACCACGGAACGTATTGTTTCTTTGACTGCACCAAAATCAATTAAAACTGGTTTGCCATCAACAGAACGGATAATGATGTTCTCAGGTTTGATATCCCGGTGAATAATCCCTTTGCTGTGGACATAATCCAAAACTGACAGCAGACTCAAGAGGATTTCCCGCACAACAGCTTCACTCTCAAATCCTTTGGCTTCAATAATTTTTGTCAGAGTTTGGCCGTGAATCCATTCTTGGACGAGGTAAAATTGCCCACTCTCAGAAAAATAAGCGTAGAGTTTGGGAATTTGGTTACAACTTTCACCCAAATATTCCAAGGTTGCTGCTTCTCTCTTAAACCGTTCTTGGATTATTTGGTAAGTTTGCGGGTCATTGTTGGTTATCGGTTTGAGTTGCTTAATTACGCAGCGACGCCCAGAAGGCATGTGGGTGTCTTCAGCGAGGAAGGTTTCGCCAAATCCACCAGCACCGATGACCTGGATAACTTGATAGCGATTGTTTAGCAGCGTTGTTGTCATGAAAAGTTACAAGCGTGCGCCCTTTCTCAATGTACCTTAGATATTTTCCTTATTTTGGGTTTAACCTGCTATATCTCATGACAAGATTCTTTTAATAAACAAGGCAGAAGGCAGGAGGCACAAGGAAGAAGATTTTATTTTTTTGTTCCATCAGTGAGCGCGTCTGTAAACTGCTCTTAAGAAACATGGGTGTAGGGGACGAAAAAGTCTTTCATTCGTAGCGGGTGCTGTACCGCGAGTGCGCCTGCTCTTAATAATCCATAATTAAACATTTTGAAACCAACTTAAGTTTATGAGTGCAGGCATAAATAGTACAAACGTAAATTCTTATTTAAAACTAGAAAATAAAGGAATAATCTTATACTTTGAACTGAAGGAGCAACAACATATATTGGGGCGCGATCGCGCTTTTGCCGATCTAGTTGTCCCTATAGATTGGCAACTTGTAGGCAGATATCAAGCTCTCCTACGCAAAGATGGCGAAGATTATCGCATTTATGATGGAAATGGTGAAAAACCTAGTACCAATGGGCTTTATATCAATCAGATCCGCATAACTCCAGAATCTGGCTATAGCCTCAAAAACGGCACAGAAATTCGCATTGGTCAGAACTCTCAAGACCAGATAGTACTGACCTACTATAATCGAACCCAGCCCTCAGGGAACAATACACAGCAATTACAAAGGGTTTCTCTGAAAAATCGGTCAGTTTTACTAGGTCGCGATGTCAACGCTACTTTACCTCTGGAAGCCCCTACTGTTTCTCGCCGCCACGCGACAATTGATACTGATGCTCAAGGGCGTTATATTCTGCGCGATTACAGTACCAATGGTGTCTTTATAAATGGGCAAAAAGTCAATGGCACTGCTGTATTGTCAGCAGGAGCAACAATTCGTATCGGGCCATTTACACTAGTGCTGCGTGGCGATGAGTTACAAATACTTGACCCAGGAAATAAAATTCGCTTGGATGCTTGCAATCTAGTAATTCAAGATCGAGACAAGCGACGATTGGATGATATTTCTATACCCATTGAACCCGGACAGTTTGTCGCCTTGGTGGGAGGAAGTGGTGCTGGAAAGTCAACTTTGATGCGGACGCTATTGGGGGTAGAGCAAACAACCCAAGGTGTAGTCTATTTAAATGGTGAAAATTTGCGGAACAATTTCAACATGTACCGCACGCACATTGGTTATGTACCCCAAGATGACATTATTCACCAAGAACTCACGGTGTCTGAAGTTCTCACCTATGCTGCCAAGCTGCGACTACCGCCGGATATTGATGTTATTCAGGTGGTGGAAAAGACTTTACAAGATGTAGAAATGTCCCATCGTCGGGATGCTAAGGTGTCTGAACTGAGTGGAGGACAGCGGAAACGGGTAAGTATTGGAGTGGAATTACTAGCCGATCCGAAGTTATTTTTCTTAGATGAACCAACTTCCGGACTCGATCCGGGATTGGATAAAAAGATGATGCAGCTGTTACGGAAATTAGCCTCTCAGGGACGGACGGTTATTTTGGTGACTCATGCAACGACGAATATTAAATTGTGCGATCGCGTTGTGTTTTTGGGTCGAGGAGGACGGCTATGTTATTTTGGCCCTGCTGATGAATGTTTACAGTTTTTTGGCGTTAAAGATGACTTTGCTGATATTTATAATCAGCTAGAAAAACCGGAAAACATCATCGACCAAGCTAACAAATTTCGGCAATCAGATGATTATCGACGTTATATTGATAACCGTCTCAATTCTGGCACTCAATTACGAGAATCAAATATTGTCAATAATCACAGTCATGGCATTTCTTTTTGGGAACAATTTAAGATTTTAGCCCAACGTTACTTTCAAATTCAAAAGCGCGATCGCGTGAACCTTGCTTTAGCACTTTTAACAGCACCTATTAGTATTAGTTTAATGACATTCGCTATCCGAAATCAAGACCCTTTAGTATTAGGAGAACAACCAGATCCGACTCTTGCACCTTTAGCTTTGCGTGTCTTATTTGTATTTACTTGTGCTGCGTTATGGGTAGGACTTTCTAGCTCATTACAAGAAATTGTCAAAGAGTCAGCGATGTATCTGCGAGAACGGCTGGTGAATTTGGGTTTATTTGCTTATCTTGCTTCTAAAGTCGCTATTCTTTCAGTTTTAGCAGGATTACAAACTCTGTTAATGACAGCGGTAATTTTTGTATTTTTTAAATCCCCACAACCAGAATTAATCTCTTGGCAATGGGGATTAATTATTACTACATTTTTGACACTTGTAACTAGTTTTAGTTTGGGTTTATTTGTTTCAGCATTTGTCAAAAATACTAGTCAAGCTAATAGTGCTTTACCCTTGTTGTTGCTTCCTCAATTTATCTTTTCTGGCGTTTTGTTCAAAATGGAAGGTATTGCGAGTAAAGTTTCTTGGTTAATGCTAAGTCGTTGGTCAGTGGGAGCTTACGGTACTTTGGTTAACCTTAATCAACTGGTTCCCGAACCGATTAAATTATCTGATGGTAGTACACTTACCCAACCATTTGAACCAACATCTGTTTATGAAGCAACATGGTCTAATTTGAGTTTGAATTGGAGTATTTTATGTTTACACGCATTTATTTATTTAACTATGACATTTTATTTGCAAAAGCGAAAAGATATTTTTTGAACAAAAAATCAGGAATGATTATTGTAGAGACGGCGATTTATCGCGTCTCTGGTTATTTAGCACCAGTTATAACCCATTTATTATTTCCCTCATCCCATAAAAGAAAGAAACGCACAGAACTAGATGATTGTTTGCCATTTTTAAGTAAGTATCTCAATTGAGCATTAACCGTAGCTGTTTCTGAATTATTTTCTATTAAACTCACTTGTTCAACATCTACGTTTTCTACTTGCCCTCCCCACCAATCAATATAAGAAAGATAACCTTTGGGGTGAAGACGTTGATTATTTTGATAGCTAGGAGATAACAAATTCCACGCATCTTGATATTCGCCATTATTAATAGTTTGATAATAGCCTTCTACTGCTTCTTCTGGTGAAGGTCGAGTAATTTGTTGTTGTGTTGAAGAAGGCTGCTGTTGAACAGGAGGCGTAGTTTGTTGCACAACTGGAGTATCAACAGGCTCTCGAACAGGAGGCGTAGTTTGTTGTGCAACTGGAGTATCAACAGGCTGCTGAGAACTTACCGATGGTGGGACGTTTTTGTCATTACTATTTGTTGAAAGTTCAGTTGATGAAGGCGTATCTGCTATTGGTTGATTTGATTTATTAAGAGCAAAACCAATAACAATAGAACTACCAATTAAACCACCGGCAATTAAAAAACCGAGAAGGATTCCTTTTTGTCCACTCTTGTTTCCAGTATTTTGATGGGTAGGTTGACTGCTAGAACCTGGACTGACAGCAACTGTATTTTGTAGTGTTGCAGGAGGTTGTGCGTTGACTGCTGGCGGTTGGTTATAAGGTACTGTTGGCGCTACTGGCGGTTGATTATAAGGTACTGTTGGCGCTACTGGGCCAAATTGCAAAGCGTCTAGCATTTCTCTGGCTGTGGCAAAGCGATCGCGTGGATGGTAGGCGATCGCTCGATCTATCACCCCTGCTAATGTAGGACTGATACTCAAAGCATGTCTGTGCCAAATAGTTTCTCCAGTGCGCGAATCTGTCTCTAATTCTTGTGGTTGTTTTCCAGTGAGAAGATAAATTGCTGTCATTCCCAAACTGTATAAATCGCTTGAATAAACTGGTCTACCTGCGGCTTGTTCGCTTGGCATATATCCCGGCGTACCAATGACAATCGAACTCGTAGGTAACCCTTGGGAATTCACCACTGTTCCCATCGATTCGCGGACAGCGCCGAAATCAATCAGCACTGCTTTATGGTCTCGATGGCGCAAAATGATGTTATCTGGCTTGATATCTCGATGGACAATCCGCTGATTGTGTACTTGTTCTAGTACTGGTAATAAATTTATTAATATTTCTCTGACGGCGCTTTCACTTAATAAGCCTTGTTCTTGGACTTTCGCTGTTAAGGTATCACCTTCTATCCACTCTTGAACCAAGTAAAATTGTCCATTTGACTGAAAATAAGCATACAAAGTGGGAATTTGGTTACTTGTACCGCCTAAATCTTCTAAAATTGCCGCTTCCCGCTGGAATCTTTCTTGTACTAACTTATAAATTTGCGGGTTGTTTTGAATTGGTCTTAGCTGTTTAATTACACAACGGCGGTTGGAAGGCATTTGGGTATCTTCCGCTAAGAAAGTCTCACCAAACCCACCGCTTCCTAAAGTCCGAATAACTCGATAGCGGTCGTTTAGCAGTGTTTCCATAAATTAGCACTAGTAACTATAAGGGTGTTTTGTGGTATTGTTTTATCTACTTTAGTTTGTATCTGATTTTTTTTTCTATAGCAGTCCTAAATCATTTGTGAAAATTATATATCTCTTTCTTCTTTCTTACCTTTGCGTCCTTCTCTAACGAGACGCTTCTCTACGAGAGGCTTCGCCAACGCGAAGGCGTTCTTGGCAGTTCGTTTTCTTATCCATATTTTTCACGACTCATTTAGGATTGCTATAAGAGCAATATAAATATTACTGAATATAATACCCCTCAGAGAGTGAAGATGAGAAAATAGCGCTGCCCATTCAATAACTGGGAAGCGCTATGATTTTAGTAATGAAAATATCGCTATTTTGAGCTTTTTCAGAGGCGATCGCCACGCCGTTCTGATACCTGAATTCACCAGCAAAAGATATTTCTACTGCCGATCTTCTCCATCCTGAGGCTTGGATCTTTGACGATGTTGTTCGACCTGTCGATCGACGGTTTCTTTGATTTTTCGCTCAGTCGCGTCCATTGCAGAATATTTAAAGCGGTTGAGTATGCTACTGAATAAGTTACCAAAGAATCTCTCAATTTCTTGCATGATTTTATACCTCAATATTTAAAGGTAAATTATTGACTCTATACAGTAATCCGCTTTGATTTTTGAATTTATTTGTCTAGATAGGAAGTAGGAAATCAACCTTTTTGAATTGAGGGCGAGTTTTTTCAAAAATCAAATAGGAGTCCTAGTATTTGGTTTTGTACTTTCTGGTAGAAGTTGGAAATCAAACGCTAAACTGTTTTTTTGAAGTATCTGTTAGTCTCTTAGCCTCTCTGGGTGATAGATGAAACCCGTTAGACATCCATCTATTGTAAGATACTTAAAGTAATAAATTTGACTTGATAATAATTCGTAATTCGTAATTCGTAATTAAAAGTACAAAAAATTTACTTAATAGTATCGGGGTCTATAGGAATCCGATTTTATTTATGAACCGATCGATGTGGGTAGGCAAGAGGCAAAAGGCAATAGGCAAGAGGCTTATAGAAGATTAAAGGGTACTGAATTTTGTTCAAAAATCAAATATGAGTCCTATATGTTGAGCGAACGCAATTTTGCCTTTAATCGTTCTATTTCTAATTGCGCTTCTTCTGCACGTTGGCGTTCCTGTTCTGCGCGTTCTTCTGCCTGCTGTCTTGCTACAACTTCTTGGCGTAAAGCTTCTATCAATTCATCGCCAATGAGCAATTTTTCGCCTGTATCTTCTCGATAAAATACAATTATCTTTCCTTCAATCGCTAAACGCAGTTGTAGCGGTTCACTGCGTCCATCCTCTATGGGTTCGTAGATTTCTCCCCGCAGCCGATAGCCGCGTAACTGTTGTTCTACCCACTCAGTTTTTGGGTCGAATAACCAGTATTCTTTAACGCCTAACTGCTCATACAGAGTCTTTTTGAAAATTTCATCCTGTCCTTTAGTACTAAAAGATGTCATTTCAAAAATCACTGTTGGTACTTGACCCTCTTCCCAAATTTTATAGTTGTCGCGACCGCCGGGTGCAACATCAAAAATTACCATCACATCTGGGGCTACCCGTAATTTGGGAAAACCTTGTGCATAGTAAAGAAATTGATTTGCTAATACTGTTGCCTGACGGTCTGCTAAATACTGTTTGAGTACTTCTAAAGTAGTTAATAAAGCATAAAGGTGGTCGTAGGTTTCTGCCACTGGTTGACCATCAGCACTGGGGTAAAAGATTTCTGATTCGACACTAACAGGTAGAGTAGCTGTCATAGTTATAAAATCAGTGCTACAAGATTATTTTAGAGCAAGTTCTGATTCTTCCTAATTGAGGATTTAGAAGCTTTGCAAAATGTAATTAGATAACTCACAAAATCCATCGCCTTCGGCAGCATTGGTAATATAAGCGGGCTGATGTTGTAATTTATCTGCATATTCCAGCACATTTGCCACACCTACAGAAACAGGAAAATAACGGCGATCGAATAAACTTTCATCATTAGGACTATCGCCTACGGTAATAATTTGTTCTGGTGAATAATCGGGGAAATATTCGCGCAATACCTGTAACAATCCCACAGCTTTATCTTGTCCTTGGGGTTTTATGTGACACTGGACGTTACTGTAAGTAAATCCCCAACCCATTTGTTGACAGAGACGATCTAAAATTTGTAGTTCATCTTGACTCAAACCAGTTACATCAAAAGTCCAATCCGTGACACGAAAGCGATTATCAACAGATTCCTGGATTTGGGGAAATTGAGTTTGTAACTTTTCAAAAGTTGTAGCCAACTGCTGGCGATGCTGAACTAAATCGGGAATGGGTGTTAAAACTACTGGTTTCTGGTTTCCAGGTGGAAAGTACAAACCGCCATTTTCTGCCATAGCACCTGCCACAGGCATCAAACTACTCAATCCACTCACCCACCCAGCAGAACGTCCTGTGACAATCAGTACCTTAATGTTAGCTGTTGCTAAATCTTCTAAAGCTTGCAGCAATGCAGGAGTAAATTTTCCTCGTTTAGTCAAAGTGCCATCCATATCTGTGGCGATGAGACGAATATTACTCAGGCAAGTAAGTGAAACCTCAGACAGGGCAGTGAGGCTCAGATGTTTTGGCATGTGCGGTTTGTAAAAAGCTGTAAAAAATAATAATGATACAGCAAGATGGCTTGAAAAATTTGGGAATCCTAAACGTTAGGAGTCAAGTTTTTCAGTTTTCCAACCATGCCTACTTCGATGTTTCTTGCCCAATCCTCTGGGACAAAAACTAAAAAGGCATCCCAGGAAGTGCCAGCAAGTAATCCTCAAACACCACCATTCTTGGTGCTAACCTCTGGAGGACTGGCTTTAGTGGTGATTGCTTTAATTGTGTATAGTAAACTCCAGATGAGTAAACTGGAGAAAAAAATTAAGTTTGAACAATTCCGGGCGCGAGAATTAGAAAAAAAATTTAAGCTAGCCTTGGAAACGATTCGCAAAATGGAAACTAATCCCGATTTGGTAAATTCACGGGATTTCAACCTAGATTATCTACGAATGCGGATGTCAGAGGAAGTATTTCACTTTGCGATTCTTAATCAAGTAAAGATTAAGGTCAAAGATAAAATTTCTCAAGCGCTGCGCCCAAATCAAGCCCAACAAGGATCGGTGGGAATTGCTAACAGTGCCGGTCGGCAGGTGGATGAAATTTTTGATGTAGAGTATGAAACTGGTAATCCACCAAACTCTGCTAAACGCGTACTATTTCGGATTCAAGTCCGGTTAATGAAGTTACCGACGCAAGCAACTTCCGCAACTATTAGTCAAATTATTGATTGTATAGAAACTTATTTAAGTCCTATGGACGATGAAGATAGTTGGCAACCAACTATTCAAGGTCGGATTGCTACTATGCATTGGGATCAAAAGGCTAAGCCTACACCATTACTGGTGTTGGAACAATCAAATGAAGGCGTGAATGTGACGTTTCGCACTAGTCGCCAACCAGTCGCCCCAACTCCACCAAACCAACCTGGAACGAAAAAATAAGGCTTGGCTAAACAATAATTATGTTTGTCATTTGTCGCTAGTCATTAGTCACTAGTCATTAGTCATTGGTCATTAGTCATTAGTTATTTGTCTTTTGCCAACGACAAAGAACAAATGACAAAGGACAAATTAAATTATGACTGGATAACTGTATTTGAAGAATTACGAGTTAACAGGCCATCTTCCATTTCTACGATGCGATCGGCGATGTCTAAAATGCGGTTGTCGTGTGTGACTAACAAGATAGTTGTACCTTGGTTTTTAGCTAGACTCTGCATGATTTCTACGACATCGCGTCCTGATTGTTTGTCTAATGCTGCTGTTGGTTCGTCTGCTAGCACTAGGGGAGGATGATTGACTAAGGCACGGGCGATCGCAATTCTTTGTTTTTGTCCCCCAGAAAGATTATCTGGGTAATAATTTATTCTTTCTTCTAAACCAACAGCACGCAGCATCATTTCTGATTTAGCGATCGCTTCTGCTTGAGAAACGCGATCGTTTAATTCTACTGCCATTTGTACGTTTTGTTTGGCAGTCAAGAACCCCAGCAAATTGTGAGCTTGGAAAATATAACCAATGTTACGCCGCATTTGCACCAGTTTGTTTTGACTGGCACCGAATATTTCTTCCCCTAAAAATTTCAAACTTCCCTCTTGTACAGACCGCAAACCACCAATCAAGCTCAGTAATGTGGTTTTTCCTGAACCTGATGGCCCGGTCATAATTACAATTTCACCAGCATTAATTTCTAGGTTGATGTCAAATAAAATCTGTTTCTTCAGTGCGCCTTTGCCATAGTAATGATTCAGATTTTTAATGGAAATTACTGGTTCTTCTCTCTTCATAAATTTGTTAGTTATAATTTATCATTTACGACATGGAACTGTTTCTAAAAAACTGGCAGTTCAATTAATTCTGAATTCTGAGTTATGTATTCTTCTTCAAAATATATCTGCTGGGTCGGCAGAGCGTAATTTTCGGACTGCGATCGCACCGGAAACAAAGCACATAATTATGGTCAAAATCAACACGGTTGTGGCGCGATCGAAGCTCATAAATACTGGTAAAAGTGTTGCTTCTCTTGCACTTTGATACATAAACAAAGAAAAAATTATTCCTGGCATATATCCTAAAACAGCTAGTAGAAAAGCCTCTTGCAGAATAACTTTCAATAAATAGTTATGTGTATAGCCTATGGCTTTAAGAGTGGCGTACTCAGCTAAGTGATCTGAAACTTCTGTATAAAGAATTTGATAAACAATTACAGTTCCGACAATAAAACCCATGATAGTTCCTAGCGTGAAAATAAATCCGATAGCTGTGCTACTTGCCCAGTAATTTCGCTCAAAATCAATAAATTCTTGTTTAGTTAAAACGTTTATTTCTTTAGGTATATATTTCTTTAAATCCTCAGCAACAGCATTAACATTTGCTCCAGGTTTCAATTTAATTAACCCAATATCAATTAATCCTTTCTGACGAGTGTTGAATAACCGCAGAAAGTTAACATCGCTGGTAATTAAGTTTCCATCTGCACCAAATGATGCACCTAATGTAAATATTCCTACTACTCTAATTCGCCGTCTTCGTACTTCTGCTGTGACGGTCTTCCCCTGGTCATAATCAGCAGCAATTGGTCCATACTCAACCCTAGAAGAACGGTCAAATAAAACTACATCTGGTAGTTTAAGTTTTTCTAAATTTTCTTGAACTCCAGGCAAATTAACTAGGTTATTTTCTGGGTTCATCCCAAATACCAGGATACTACGAGGGCGACCTGTTATAGGATTTTTCCAGGTTGTATAATCTAAATATATAGGGTGTACTGATTCTACTGTTGGTAACTCTAAAGCTTTATATAATCGTCGTTGAGAAAAGCTTCTCATGGCTAAAACAGCACTAGATTGACTGTTAATTAAAACAATATCGCCCTGCAAACTGCTGTGGAATCGAACGTTACTATAATACAATGCATCCCGAAATCCGAGTTGCATAAACATCAAAATATCAGCAAAAGCGATTCCTGCCAAAGCCACAGCAAGGCGAGTCCTTTCTCTGGTTAGTTGTAGCCAGGACAGAGGGATTTTTTTAGTCATTATTAAAAATTGATTGCTGAGGAGTTAGTTATTGTTATTAATTTCCACAAGAACTTTCGCATAAGTTAAACCAGAAACTTTCAGACTATCTTCTTGAGACAAAGCAATTTTCACTTCTATAACTCTGGCATCAACATCTGCTGCTGGATCTGTATTTAGCACATCTTTTTTGCCAATTTTTCTGCCAATTTCAGTGACAGTTCCTTTTAGTTCTTCGCTAAATGCTCCATTATCGCTAGCGATCGTAGCGTTTTGACCGAGACGCACTTTGCTAATACTATCTTCAGGGACTTCAGCAACTACAAACATTTGATTAGTTTGCCCAAGTTCAGCAATGCCATTTGCACCGATAGCTTCACCCGACTTGGTGTAAATCTTTAAAATTTCTCCAGCAATTGGCGCTTGAACGTAGCTCAATTTCAGTTCTGCTTCGGCTTTTCTAACATTAGCGATCGCATTACTAACTTGGGCTAGGGCGACTTGCACATCAGTCGGACTAACCTCCAAAAGCCTACTCAATCTAGCTTTCTCTTCATCAATTTGCCTTTGCAAAGTTGCTACAGTTTTGTCACGGTTGACTTTGGCTTCAATCAGCTGCTGTTGCAAAGTTGCTAAATTTTGTATTTGAGTAGCTCTAGCCTCGGCAAGTTGCTGTCTTAGAGTTGCCAATGTCTGCCTCAGGGTAGCTTGACTTTCAGCAACCTGCTGATTAGCTGTAACCGCACTCAAGCGTCTGCGATCGCGTTCCTGCTGGGAAATCGCACCTTCTTTGTATAAAAACTCATATCGCCCAGCATCGACTTGAGCATTACGCTGTTCGGCTTGGATACGTGCCAAGGTTGCTCTAAGAGCCTCTCTTTGTCCGCTAAGTTCAGCTTCTAGCCGATTCACGGTTGCTTGTTGGACGAGTTTTTCTCCACTTAACTGAGCTGCAATTCGAGCAATTGTCGCTTGTTGAGCATTCTTTTCGCCAACTAACTGCGCTTGTAGGCGAGCAATAACCGATCTTTGAGCTTGAATATCTCGCGGAGATCCGGCTCTGACTTGCGCTAAATTAGCACGAGCTTCTTGGACTTTAGCTTTTGCTTCTTCTAGTGCGGCTATTTGAGTATCGCGGTTATCCAAAATTGCCACAATTTGGCCTTGTCTGACCTTTTCACCTTCTTTGACTAGAAGTTGCTGAATTCGTGAGGATGGCGCTAATCCTGAGGATGGCGCAGACAATTTAATAACTTCGCCTCGCGGTTCCAAACGCCCCACAGCGCTAACGCTATTGCTAGACGGCATTACAGGTGCGGATACATTTAGTTTTTTCAGCTGCTCGATTTTGGCTGTACCTAGTACTCCAGCAGCAATCACTATTGGCACCGCTACAGCAATACCCCACCAAATCTTAGGTTGTTCGGGATTAAATGTCTGTTCAGTTGGCTTTGGCTTCTCGGTCACCCTTGACATAGTATGTTGCCCGTTTATCTGAATTGTGCTGATGCGAGTAAAAAAGGGTTTTTAATCAATAGCCAGCCGCTTATACCAATTCAAAATTCTTGTATTAAGAAGACTAGATATCACAAGGGTTTGAGCGTGTATATCTGTCGCGTTCTTTTTTCAAATTGGTATTAGGACAAACAATGGATATGGCTTAAAATTCATTGCGCGATCGACACTCAACACTCACACTAAAGCTTTGCAAAATGATGCCCTCTTGTAGCTGGCTATTTGAATTCTGAATTCTGAATTCAAATTAATTAGTGGGGCATTCAGATATAGAGACGTGATATCTCACGTCTCTATTAAAAATCCAAAACTACTATGATGCGGTACTGTACTACTACATTCACTACCGCAAAGATAAACTAGTTCACATTAACTAATCAGTGAAGGTTACTAACTATTTACTGATAAAAGAATTTTCCAACTCAAGAATCGAAGTCAGAATACTTGGAAAATCAATCTTGCACACCTGCTTGATTTTGTGCTAATTATCAAACCTGGGTATCCAAGTCTTATTGATTCAGAATTCAGAATTCAGAATTCAGAATTCTTATGCTTAATCAGCGGAGGCTACAGTTATTTACAACATTGAAAAACAAGATCAAAAATCATTTGTTTCAAAGACCTGATACCAATTCTCAAAAATTTTGCTACACATTATTCTCCGCGTCACTGTGTCACTGTGTCCCCGCGTCATTATCTGTAACCTAGTTAAAGCTAATTGGTCTTACTAATCTCCCTGCTTCTATTTTGGGACTCCATCAAACTCTCGTTGAATGAATTCTACATTTATCAGTCACGGGAAAACGTAACAGAACCTACAGATGCGGGAATAAGGGCATTAGGCATTGGGCATGGGGCATTAGGAGTTAAGAGTGAGGAGTGAGGAGTTAGGAGTTATTCTCGTCCCCTTGTCCCCTTGTCCCCGTGTCCCCGTGTCCCCTTGTCCCCTTGTCCCCTTGTCCCCTTGTCCTCTACCTCTTGGAGATTTTTTATCTGGCAATCTCCTGGGGAAGGTCGAATAAAACTGTGGTCATGTAATGTTCTGCCCAAGCTGGGCCAAAGGCTTTTTCTAGGACGCGACGGGTTTTGTCGTTTTGCTGCTGTTTA
Organism: Nostoc sp. ATCC 43529; assembly: GCA_003326205.1. Lineage (GTDB taxonomy): Bacteria > Cyanobacteriota > Cyanobacteriia > Cyanobacteriales > Nostocaceae > Nostoc. The sequence goes on along the minus strand of LWTK01000094.1, from coordinate 24,112 downwards.
GTGCAGTAGTTGTGTTGTCCGGCGAGATTTTGTGTGACTTGTTCGAGTGGAACTGGACTAGAGGCGATCGCTTGGGTACAATGAATCTCTAAAAATTCTCCCACGCGAGACAAAAACATTGTTTCTTCTTCTGAAGAAGTGGGGCGCACAAAGATGCAAAAGTCTGAAAAAATATTTCCCCAGTCAGGTAATTCGCGCGGTTGGGAAAAGTTAAGCACTGTTAACTGTGTGAGGGCAGCAGTATAAGATTCTGGTAAGGTACGTTCTACATGTATGGGAGAAAGGTCTGCGATCGCCGCACTAATTTGACCTCTACCCCCCACTAAATCACAACCAAACATCGGCAGGTTGTATTCAGGACGGGGAAACATGACGCAATGCAAAATATCGAGCATATTCCCGACTTTTGCCAGTTCCAAGTGCATTTTCCGGAACTGGGGGGTTTGATAGCAACGGTTTTCAATGGTCAGTTTTTCCCCTTCTAGTCTACCTTCCACATACCCCAACTCAGCTGGCAAATGGTAGGGCGATAGATCGAGATGCTGATGCCAAACTGCCTCAATACAATCAGCTAGCTGACGAATTAGGGGATGTTGTTGTTCGCGCAGCGAGGGCATAGAAGTAAATGACATATTCTAGTTGGGAGAATTGCGGTCTAGTAGCCAGTCTACAACTTGCCGTGCCTCACAGTCATAGCTTGCAATATTAAGCAAACACTTACATCAGCGAACGTAAAGTTATAAGACAGTTGCTTTTCACAAGTATTATTTATTTTGTAGTCTAAGTTACAGAAATAATTTTAGATTAGCCCATTAGTTAAGGCTAAGGCGAAGATATGAAACTAGATTCTAAAAGACCAGATTTTGCTGTCCAAGCAAGAAGGCGGAATCTGGAGGATTTACAGCACTTGAGAGTTTCTAGTTGGGTGAAGCTTTTGGAACTTCCCAACCCTTTGAGTTTTGACGAAGCACTTTTATTATGTCCAGTTTCAGAAGATGAATGGCTGGCTTGGATTCCAGATCATGGAGAGGCAATACTAAATATTAGACAATTTAGTTATTGGGCATAGGGCATGAGACATGGAGAGATGAGGAGACAAGGGGACAAGGAGAATAATTCTTAACTCCTCACTCCTAACTCTTAACTCCTCACTCCCAATCCCCAATAACTATTGCCAAAAATCCGTAACATCGTATCCCAGTTCTGCTAGCATCTGCCGCAGTAAGGGTAAACTCAGTCCAATTACATTGCTGTGACAGCCTTCAATCTTTTCAACGAACAAACTACCAAAACCTTCAAGGGCAAATGCGCCAGCACACTTGAGAGGTTCGCCTGTGGCCACATAAGCTTTAATTGCCTTGTCGCTCATGGGAGCAAAGTAAACTCTTGTAACTTGAGACTTGACTAAAGTGTGGTTTTGGTTAGGGTCAATTAAGGCATGACCTGTGTATAAGTCACCAAAGCTACCTTGCATCATCTCCCAACGGGCGATCGCTTCATCAGCATCTACTGGTTTGCCATGAATCTGATTATTTACAGACAGAACCGAATCACAACCCATAATCAAAGCTGATTCAAACTGGGGGGCTACGGTTTGGGCTTTGTACTGGGCAAGAGTTTTGACCAATTGTGCAGGTTCACTTAATTGGATTTGCGACTCATCAAAATCACTAGGTCGAACTATCGGTTCAATACCAACAGTTTGCAGCAAGCGCCGTCGCGCTGGGGAAGCTGAGGCCAGTACAAAAGGTGGAATGCTCATAGAGAAGCAGGGGGCAAGGGGGGCAGGGGAGGCATGGGTATGGAAAGAGGGAAAAGGTTAAAGGTTAAAGGGAAAAGGAATAAATTTAATCTTTCCCCTTTTCCCCTTACCCCTTTCCCTTTCCCCTTGTCCTTTTCCTATGCCCAATGACTAATGACCAATGACTAATGACTAATAGACAGAAAAAGAATTTACAACTTCATCAATTGTTTGTTTAACTTTTGGCCAGCGTTTTTCAGAAATTGAGGCATTGAAGGTAAAAAGTTTACCACGGCTAACAGCTACACTGGCGATGTTGTGTCGTTCCTGTTGATTGGGGAGTTTAACTTCATACTCTAAAAGGTAGTATGTTTTACCATCGACTTCGCGCTGTGCAGCATTGATTAATTCGGCTGAACGGCCGGAATCAGGAGGCGCTAGAGCGGCTTTTCCCAATTTATACCCTACTTCTGTTGGAGTTCCCAATTCTGCTAAGGTTTTATTTTCTGGAACTGGGCTAATGACTACAGAAACATTTTCAGATACCTCAATTAAATCGTGAAAAACCACATCAGGGCCGTTGGCAACTTTAACTTGCAGCCAGCCATTAGGATATAAAAACTGATAGCCATCATTGGTGTCTACAAAGCTTTTCAGTCCAGCTGCAACTGCTACGCCAGAATTACTCAGGCTGAAGCTCAACACCAATAGCAAAATTAATACAATTCGTTTCCACATTTATACAGGTTCCTTTGGGCTGGAGGCAATACCAGGCAAGCATCATTTCTCGTTTTTATTTTCCCACCAAGCGGTACGCTTCGGATGAAGACCCGCCTCGGAATAAATTCCAAGGCTAGATGATGGGCCAAAACTCACGCAGCTAAACCAATAAATTTAAATTTCTTCAATTATTAATCTTGAGTATTTGAGCATAGTCAGCTTTAAGCTGACTTGAACTATAAGCCTGAGAATTCATTCTCAGGCGAACTCAGGCGGACAGATGATGTTTAAAATCTCACACCTGAAGCCATGACTCGCCAGAGGTTAAAACCTATGGCTAATAGCGAAATTCATCTCAAAGATAACTAGAATCAGTTTAAGAAATAAGCAGCTAATCAAAAAAACAAAAAACCCCGACTTGATAGCCGAGGTAAATGGGAGAAGTCCAAATGTCGATGAGATATACCGATACCGAAGTCTATTTTGTAGTTAACATCTAAGCTAACCAAAAACCTCAAGGTCATATACAACCTCTAACCTTAGCTAGGTGGCTTGCTTTGCTGCTTTGTTAACCTATGTAAATAAATTTAACAAATTTTATTACGATTAGTCAACTAGACTTGACAAAAAAAGCTTAACTTTTTCATAAGATTTACTTATCACGGCAGTGCTAGTGAAAAAATTTTCACCGTCATCCATGAAAAACGAGCTAGGGACTGGGGATTGGTATTTTTACTCGCAAAAGTCTTTACAATTCCCTTGTTGACTTAAAAAGAATTTTTCAACGTATGACGAATCAAGCTCCTATCCCGGTTATTGTCAACGGTGCTGCTGGTAAAATGGGTCGTGAAGTAGTTAAGGCAGTGGCGCAAGCACCCGATTTGAATTTAGTGGGTGCAATTGATAGCAGTCCAGAACATCAAGATAAAGACGCTGGAGAACTGGCGGGTTTAAGCGAACCTTTGGAAGTGCCAATTACCAATCAATTAGAACCGATGTTGGGTTATGTGGCTGGAGAAAGACAAGGGCCGCCAGGGGTGATGGTAGACTTTACCCATCCCGATTCAGTTTATGACAATATTCGCAGTGCGATCGCCTACGGTATTCGCCCTGTAGTTGGCACCACTGGATTAAGTCCAGAACAAATTGAAGATCTCACAGACTTTGCCGAGAAAGCTAGTACTGGTTGTTTGATTATTCCTAACTTTTCCATTGGTATGGTGCTGCTGCAACAAGCCGCAGTCGCCGCCTCTCAATATTTTGACCACGTAGAAATTATTGAACTGCATCACAACCAAAAAGCTGATGCTCCCAGCGGTACTGCCATTCAAACGGCGCAGTTATTAGGAGAATTAGGTAAAACCTTTAATCCTGCGTTAGTACAAGAAACTGAGAAATTACCAGGAGCTAGGGGAAGCCAAGCAGAGGAAGGCATCAGAATTCACAGCGTGCGCTTACCAGGATTAGTTGCTCATCAGGAAGTTATTTTTGGCGCACCCGGACAGATTTATACTTTACGACATGATACGAGCGATCGCGCTTGCTATATGCCAGGAGTACTATTAGCCATTCGTAAAGTCTTAGCGCTAAAGTCGTTAGTATATGGATTAGAAAAAATACTTTAATAACAAAGAATTCAGGAGTCAGAACTCAGAATTCAGAATTTACCTGAGTACGACTGGTGAATGCACCTTGCTTCTCCATAGGAGTATAAACGGTGAAACACAAAGCGCGTAATTTTCAATTTAGTGGCTATTAGTAACGGGTCTGTAGCTTCCTTAAGGCAGCGTATCCCCACTAATTGATTCTGAATTCTGAATTCTGAATTCTGTATTCTTCTTCAAACTCACTACCCATTACTTAGTACTCAGCACTCATGTTAGTACCACTGACTCGCCAGAAATTTGAACAAATTGTCCCCTTAATTGCCACTGGTCTTCAGTACAAGTACTACTGGGGAAAGTTTGCAAATTTATTGCAACGCCTGTTAATTTCTGTAGTCGCCATAGTCGTAATTCTGCTTGTAAGAGCCTTGTTCGGGCTACACTTTGGCCCCATAATATTTGTGCTGGGGGTAATTAGCGCTTTGTTTTGGCTGTGGTATCCAGTGTTTCAAGCAAGTATGCGAAATTTACAATGTCGCCGTTACAAATATAGCGGTTTTTTTCGCGGTCGAGTCCTGGATTGGTGGATTACAGACCAGTTAATTGGGAAACAGGAAACCGTCAATAGCAAAGGTGAATTAGTAATTGTAGAAAACCGAGAAAAACGGATTAACTTAGAGGTGGGTGATGACACCGGATTTACCATTGAATTTGACGTACCGCTACGTCCTAGCCACAAAGCCATAGCTCGCGGTCAAATTGCAGAAATGGTAGTGATGTCAAATCGCCCAGATTTAAGCAGCATCGAAGAGTTCACCGATATATACATTCCCAGTCGTGAGTTGTGGGTCAGCGATTATCCTTACTTGCGACGCGATTTCTTTAGCGAAGTTGGCCGTCGCTTGCGTGAAGATCGACAAGAAAGAAGGCCGCCTCGGCGTCGGCGTAGAGTAGAGGAGTGATTGAATCCACCCCATCTAAATCAGAGATTATAAGTAGAAGGACTCAATTAAACTAAAGTTTGTAGTATAGGCTTGAGCCATTAAAACGTCTGTTAAGAGCGATAAATCGCTTACTACGAACAAAGCTCCAATCTTACATTTAATTAACGTGAATTTGATGTATAGGATTTTGGCCTCACCCCCAGCCCCTCTCCTTGAAGGAGAGGGGAGCAAAAAGCCTAATTTTTGGTTACTCCTCCCTCTCCTAGTAGGAGAGGGAGGCTGGGTGGGTGAGGTCTATCGAATTCACGTTAATTATGTCTACCTACTTAGATGGGGATTCTTACGCTGTCGAATCGCAAGATTCCTCAATGTCCCCAGAGTTGTTGGCGTTCCCAGTGTGTAGTAAGAAAATATTCCATTGTTATAGTTGACCGTTGACTGTGAACAGTTTACAGTCAACAGTCAACTACTTTAAGTAGGATAATTTATTTTTTGGAGTTGCCTAACGCGAACATCCTACCTTGATGAGTTTACCTCTGAGAGTAAAACTCACTGGTTCGCAAACAACACTTGTTGAGTCAAGCTTGATAGAAGTTGGTGCAGAGCGATTTTGCTTAGATAATTGTGAGTTCCAATCACCAGCTATTTTTTTCAAAGTGGGATGTGCCCCGATAAAATCTGCATCTGCAACAATATCGTGAGACCCTTTCACTTTTGCAGATGGAGTATTCAGGTATATATTGTAATCAAAAATAACGTTTTTACCTTTACTGTTGCTGTTAACATTTTTGCCAGGAAAAGCATAGAGAATATTATTTAAAACTTTCACATCATTTGATGTGAAAGTAAATATTTGTCCTAAGTTAAGTTCTGGAGTCTGGTTATTTAGAAAAGCTGTGTTATTGATAATATCAATATGGTCGCTATAAAATGCATGAATGCCTGAACCACCGTTATGAAATGTCAGATTATTTTTAACTAAAGTACGTCCTTTATATGGAGGGTATGTTGAGTTTTTTTCTTTAGTGAAACTATCGAGAATAATTCCATTACCGTCCGTGATAGTTCCGGTCTTAATCCAAGGAACATACTGTCGATTGTTGTAGACCTTATTGTTGGTTACGAACATCTTATATCCCTGGTTATTATCAAAGTTCCAATTACGCAGCAATGAGATACCACTGCTAGCATAGATACTGTACCAGGCATTATCAAACACTACGTTATTATCTATAGTCACATAGTCCGCTTCAATGACTCCAATACCTGAACCACCACAGCTATGTGTCTTGTTGTTAATAATGCGTATGTGGTGGGGATGGCCTTTTTTTCGTCCATCTACGCTAATGCAGTTTCCATTTGTTAGCGGATTCGTTCTATTACTCTTCTGGCTCATTGCATAATCAAGAGTTACACGGGCATTATTTCCTATTACCTCAAACCCGTTTACTTCAATATATGAAGCTCCATTGTTAATCAAAACTCCATGCCATCCATTGTGTTGAAGTTTTGGTGAATGTCCAGGATATGCTTTAAACTTAATCCATGCATTTGGAGTTCCAGAGCGAGTAATTGTTATTACCTCTCCTTTCGGATTTGCATTTGTGTAGACTCCGTTCATAACGAGTACGGTGTCTCCAGGCTTGGTAAGATTTGCTGCCTTTTGAATAGTCCTAAAAGGCGATGAGGTGGAAAGTCCGTTATTTTTGTCGTTCCCTCTACCACTAACGTAGTATGTTTTTCCAGCTGTTTTAGTGCTGATTAACTGGGGGTTGGGAGCGATCGCTTGTTGTTCTATAGACTCCTGACTAACATTTTTAATTACAGATACTTTTATGTTGTCTCCCTCAAGTAAAAGACTTAAAACTACGGGGATTGCAATATAAGCGCTTAAACTTAAACCCTCAGTTACCACAGTACTAGGCTCCTTACTCGGTAATATTTAATAAAATATCAGGATATTCACTAATTAGGAATACTCTTTTGGATACAGGATAACACAGAGCCGACTTTCCTAGCTTCCTCGATTTCTATCTTGCCCATAGGCTTGCCAAGCCAAATCTACCAATCCGTCAACGATCGCAGCTGCTATAACTGCATTACCTTTACGACTTTCTATTGTAATGTGGGGAACCAGAGAGTCTTGTAAACGCACCTTTGCATCGACATTTACAAATCCCACCGGAGTTGCAATTATTAAAGCGGGTCTAATTTCCTCAGCTTCGATTAAATCTACCAATGCTGTTAATGCGGTTTGCGCTTGACCTACCACAAAAATACCCTCTGGATAACGCTTTGCCAGGGTTTCTATTCCCCATGCAGCCCGCGTTTTTTCTATTTGTGGGCGTGTCAAAGCTTCCATACTGCAATACACTGGATTAGCAAAGGTATTTTGGATGTCGTAGGCAATACCTACTTGTACCATCGGTACATCTACCACAATCGTGGTACGCGCAGCTAAGGCTGCTGCTCCAGCTTGCAAGGCACGCTCAGAAAAGCGAATCAAAGACTTATACTCAAAGTCAGCCGTGGCGTAGATTACCCGACGCACAATCTCATACTCTGCTGGTGAAAAGACATGATCGCCAATTTCACTATCAATGATTGCTAAACTTTGAGCATCAGTTACGTGCCATTCCATTGTTGTTGAGCTTCTCAAATATTTAGCTTTCAGCTTATCAGTTTAAGAGAGTTAGGAGTTAGAAGTTAGGAGTTTGGAGTTAGAACTTACCACTCATAACTCATAACTCCTAATTCCTAACTCAGTACTCTTCACTCGTTAGTGGAAGAAGGCCGACTGAAAATAGGAGATAGATAAGCAACCAAGACGCCAATGAGAAACCCAGAAATATTACGAACTAGGGGTAACCAGTCGTTTGTACGTGTCACTACTGGGCCGATGCCAAAGGCAATAAATAAGATTCCCCACAAAGGAGAGAAAATTAAAGCCCATTGCCAAGCAAAAACTTGCCCTTGTTCGCGGGGTTGAGCTGCAAATCCGCAAATTATCCCACCAATAACTGAAGTAATCAAGGTGAGAATCCACTGTTCTCGTGGCAGTCCGGGGACGACATTGCAACCACCTTTGAGTAAACAGCCTTTAACAGATTCTAAAGCTTGCAAAATGGCTTGGTCTTCGCCTTGCTCGCGTACAAAGTACAAATTGCCGAACCTGGTTTGCAGTTCTATCCAGAAAGTCCGGGGTAAAAGTTCATAAACAGCATCGCCGACACTAAAGCTCAAGATGTTACCGCCGCGAGAATCAGCAACTAGCAAAATACTTTTATCATCTAAGCCCCAATAATTAATCACTGCCCGACCGGGTGTGCGGTCATACTGAGTCAACACTCGCAATTTCCAGCCCGTATCTACTTCAAACTGCTCTAAATCTTTGACAAGTTTTTCTTCTTGTAGTTCAGGGAGAGATTTAGCTAAGTCTACAACTGGGGTAAAGGTCTTTGGAAGTAAGTCAGGATTGTCATAAGCCAGCGCTGGGGAAGAATGCATCACCCAAATTGACCCAGCCAGAAAAAATACTGCAATGGATACCAGGATTCGTCGCCAAAAACAAGACTGCATGAACGTTTTTATAGAAATATCAAAGGTAAAAGTGAACAAGTTGTTTTAAAAGAGTACTGGAAAAATCATACTTCTTTACACTTGTTTACTTTACTCTAATCTTAGGGATCAAAGCAAAGCCTTTTTGGGCGGGGGGCAGGAGTTAGGAGTTAGGAATTAGGAGTGAGGAGTTAGGAGTGAGGAGTTTGAAGTTTGGAATTATTCTCTCATCTCTCCATCTCCCTATCTCCCCATGCCGCAATTCACTCTTCATCATCAAAATCTGTTTCCCAGCTAGCAGTCTCGTTGTAACTGTCATTGGCGCGGTAGGCTTCTGGTTTGATGCGGTGATTGTCTTGTCTCAACACTTCTCGTTCTCGCAACGTCAGTGCTGGTTTTTCATTGCCGCCGAGACGATCGCTCATTCGTCTTGTTGGCTTTTGGCGCGTGAAGTTTCTCCAAGCTGCTTTGACGCCAACAACTATGCTGCGCGTACCTACTTGCAGATTTTGAGCCTGAATTCTTGCACTATCAAGGCTTTGGTCAACTTGTTTGACAACTTGACTGGCACTTTTTACGCCTTGACTGACATCATCAGTTAAGTCAGTAATTTCTAATCCTGTGACGCGGATAGCATCTAGGGTCGGTGGTAATTCTCGTGAGAGTGTGTCAAATAGCTTTTCTGCACTCCGGGCTGCGCGTGCTAACTCCTGCAAAGCCGGTATGGCCGCCACTAAAACGGCAGTTAAGCTTGTGGCGACTAAGAGCAAGGAAAGTCCCAACCAAAACAGGGGGTCGATCACGGTTACATCATTTATAAGCGTTCTAATTGCTGGGGAAGCGAATCTGAATCTTCAGGTGATGTTTGACGCTTCAAGATTTGGCTTTCTCGCTGACTAGCATCTACACCTGCGGCGATCGCTTCCTTTAATCTATCTAAAGTTTCATCCCAGTTTCGCAGTGCGCTGGCAGAAAGACGATCTGCCTGGATTTGCACGCTTGTCGATATATCTTCTGCCAATTCTGGGATGGCATTGGCAGATTTTTTCAATATTTTCCGCGTTTCGCGCCCTGTGCGTGGAGCAACGAGTAAACCGGCCAAAGCGCCGATGGTAGCTCCCAGCATCAAACCGCCAACAAATATTCCAGAACGATTATTAGACATTTTGTTGTTTCTCTCCTTAGACCCATTTTAGGTGGGTTTTCCCCCCTTGCAAGACTTAAACAATTTTATCTATGTGTAGCACGGTGCAAATCCAGCTAGCATCTTAATTCAGCAGACTAAGGGTTTAAGTCCTTTGTTAAAGGTAGCCAGAACTTCTGTCACAGTGCGGTAGTTACTATCCTGACAAAATATCAGCCACAAATGTTGCTTTTATTCTAAGAATTCAGGAGTCATCATTTTGCTGTCAATCTTGACTTCTGGCTTAGGATTTGCTCAATTGTCAGCTTTTGTTGATTAACTCATTTTATGAATCTTGTTTTGTGAGGCGTTAACTCTCGTCTTTGAAAATAACGCTGCCAGATTTGCCGCCCTAGTAAAATCAGACTGATAATTTGCTGCACTTGTTGAATTTGTATCTGTAGTGCTTGGTTTCTCTGTCGTAAGTTATAAATATTCTGCTGATTCAGATAAATATTTTCCGGTGCTTGATGCAGTGTTGTATGGGTACAAATTTCATAGGCAGTTAAGCTATCTGCTACAGATGCTAATCGCTGCTTAAGTTGCCACACCTGCAAAGCAATATAGAGTAGTATCAACGAAATAAAGGTGTTAATTGTAACAACTAAAATTACCATCGTTTATCTTGAATAATGTCAGCTTTGAGGAGTTGTTCTACAAGTAATCTGCTTTGATTTTGGAAGCTATTTAGGTATATAGTGACTGAGGAGTAGGAAATCAGTGTTTTGGACTTGAGAGGAAGTTTTTTTACGCAATAAAGTAGAAGCTTTATATGAATAATAAAGAATTTAGAACTCTAATGTACTAAAAGATAATTTTTATAAAAGTCTTGCTATTTTTTCAACTGCAATCTTAATATTACAATTCCAATGCTGCTATCAAAGAAAGGTTCCTCTGATTGCTTCTGGAGTTAGAATTCATGAAGCTACTCTACAACACGGTTAAGTTTTTTGCGAATATCCATATTAGTTGGCGATCGCTAGCTTTTTCTAAATATAGCTTTTTTTCAGGAAGCAACAGCAATTGATTAATGGTTAAAAATCCCCAATTCAGCAATTTTGTAACAAATACATATCACACATCATAAAAGCACAGCTACAATTGCCTTAGATTCACGACTTGCTTTGCTCCCTTCAACCCGTATGAGCGATACGCGCCTCCATTACCACATTCCTTTCCTGAATCAATTTGCGATTTTGACGGCACATCAGCACAATGGTATAGTTGCTTGATGCAGATGGTAACAGGCTGCAACTACATTTTCTACCAAACAGACACCCTAGCATCGCCTCGTATCTTGGTGCTTTTACCTTTAGCAGTTTTGCAGCCCGTCGCGTAAAGCTACATTTTGCTTGCAAAAACCTTGTCTGCTGAATTCTGAATTCAGAATTCTTGAATTATAATGATTATCTTTTTTATGCATCCAGTAGGAGATGAGGATGTCAGAAAAATCACCAAAAAATAATTTATTACGAGCTATTCTTGTTGTATTTACATTTGGATTTGTTGGGTGTGGGAATCAAGCTGTAAGAACTACATTTACTCAGACTACGGCCGAAGTAAATGAAAATCTTCCGCGAGTCGTAGCAACTACAAGTGTACTTTGCGACTTAGCCAGACAAATTGCAGAGAATACAGTTAACCTCACTTGTTTGATTTCCCCAACCGCCAATCCGAAAGTTTATAAACTAAAGCCGGAAGATCGTAAAGCTATTGAGCAAGCTAATCTGATTCTTTATACTGGTTACAATTTTGAGCCAAATGCGATCGCATTAATTAAAACCACAAAAAATTCTGCACCAAAAATAGCCGTTGCTCAAGTTGCACTGTCTAAGCCACAAACATTTATCCAAGGTGGTAAAAGGGTAAGCGATCCTCATATTTGGCATAATACTAAGAATGCGATGGAGATGGTAAAAATAATTAGTAGTAACCTCAAAAAATTATCATCTAGCGATGCAGAGATTTATACCAGCAATACAAAAAAACTCACCAATGAACTCACTCAACTAGATAGCTGGATTAAATCAACAATTGCCAGTATTCCTGACAAACAACGCAAGCTAGTTACTACCTCTGATGCATTTGGTTATTATGCTAAAGCATACGGTATTTCGTTAGCAGGGAGAATGGAAGGTATTCGCACTCAGGAAAAACTAACAGCTCCACGAGTAAACAATTTGGCTAAAAATATTAAAGAGGCTAAAGTACCTACTATTTTTCCTGAGGTAGCAATTAACCCTAATTTAATTGAATCTGTAGCCACAGAAGCTGATGTGAAAATTTCTCAGAGGATGCTATATTCTGAGGGACTTGGAGAACCTGGAGGCGAAGCAGATACTTATCAAAAAATGATGATTGCTAATACACGCACAATTGTTGAAGGCTTAGGAGGGACATATTTAATGTTTCAAGCGAAATGACTGAGAATAAGCAATAGTTCAGTTAGGTTTTTGAACGTTTATAAGAACAGTGTAAGCCCGTACTCCTGAATTCTGAATTCAGAATTCTGAATTCAGAATTCTGAATTCTGTTACAAGTTAACGTACCCCTTTAAGATTATCAACTTGCTTGGTAAACAACTCAGTGAACAGACTCAACACAGTTCGTTCTTCTCTGACTTTGATATTGGCACTGATAGACATCCCTGACTGTAAAGAGACGTTTTTACCCTTAATAACTAAGGATTGTTTATCTAAAGAAACTTTAGCTGGGAATCGATAAAACTGATGTGTTTGATCTGGCGGTAATGCATCCGAACCTATTCCAGCTACTTCACCCTTAATGTCGCCAAATTCACTGTAAGGAAAGGAGTCGATTCTGACATCTACTTTCATGCCTTTTCGCACAAAACCGATATCTTTGTTGGTGATGAAAACTTCAGCTATATATTTTTCATTGGGTACAATTTGCATCAGTTTTGTAGTTGGATTGGCTACAAATCCTGGATTTTTAGCTTGCAAATCGAAAACTGTTCCAGATACCGGTGCGCGGAGTTCTTGATATTTGACGTTTAACTCTGATTGAGAGATTTTACTATTTATATCTGCTAAACGTTGCTCGTTATCTAGCACAACTTTCATGAATTGGCTATCGATTTCAGCAATACGTTTTTTGTTGTCAGCTATTTTATCCAAAACGTTTTTGTCAGTGACAGCTACTGTATTGCTTACCTCTTCCTGTCCCCTCTCAATGTCGAACTGGAGACGTTTGAGTTCTTCGCCTAATTGGGCTACTTCGGCTGTGCGGTTTTGTACTTCTTGTTGTTGGTTGAGATACTGAAGCTGAGAAATGCCACCTTCTTCTGCGAGAATTTTCAGTTTATCTAAAATTCTTTGTTGAATAGCTAAACTTGATTTACTATCTTCCAATTTAACTTGAGTTTGAGTTACTTGTTTTCTGATTTTTTCTACTTCTAACCGCGCCGCAGCTGAACGAGAATCTAATTCCTGTTTGGCAGCTCGTAGACGCTGCTGTTCATCAATTCCCAGTGCATAATTTTGACCGGAGTTTCTTAATTGAGTCCGCAATAAATCATTTTCTGCTACTAAAGCTGCCCGACTTTTCAACAAAAAAGTGGTTTCTGGTGGCAAGTTACCACGTAAAAATAATAGTTCTGATGTAGTAGCGGTACTTGCTCCCAAGAGCCGCCGATAAATTTGGTTTTCTTTTGTTAATGCTACGCGAATTTTATTCAAAGAATTTAATTCTGCAACAGAGGCAATGGAATCAAAAGTTAGTAGTACATCTCCTTCTTTAACTTCTTGTCCATCTTTGACATACAGTGCTTTGACTACTCCACTGACAGGAGCTTGAACATCTTTGACTGTTCCTTCGGGTTTTAGTTGGCCTGTTGCTGGTACTACTTGCTCAATTTTGGCAAAATAAGCCCAAGCAATTCCAAAACAGGCTAAGGCCATCAAGGTCGCCATAATTGTACGCGACCAAACTGGAGATTGCCGCAAAATAACGGACTGTTCCAACTCCTGTGGAGTTGATTTAATTAACGATTCTGGAGCAACTTTCTGTTGTTTTGTCACAACTGGTGAATCTTGCTTGGCTCCATTTTTATAATTACCGTTGGTGTGATTCCCATTAAGTTGAGTCATAGTGATTTTGGATTTTGGATTTTGAATTTTGGATTGAAAATGAGACTTTGACTTTTGTAGGGTGGGCACTATTTATGGATGTCAGTGCCCACCCTACGGTTATTACTGAATTCTGACTCGTGAATTCTGACTCGTGTTCATAAGTTGACTTCTTGCTGATGATACAGGTAGTAATAATGACCTTTAGCAGCCATTAATTCTTGATGGCTACCTTTTTCTATAACCCTGCTGTTATCCATGACAACGATCATGTCTGCATTACTAACTGTGTTCAGTCGGTGGGTAATAAAAAATACTGTATTACCTTTGAATGCTCTAGCTAAGTTGAGACAGATTTGTCGCTCTGTGGGATAATCTAAGGCGCTAGTTGCTTCATCTAAAACTAGTAATTTTGGTCGTTGTAAAACAGAACGAGCGATCGCAATTCTTTGTCGTTGTCCACCAGAAAGTGCAGAACCCCGTTCTCCCACCCGCGTGTTGTAACCGTTGGGCAAGTTCATGATAAATTCGTGGGCACAGGCTACCTGAGCCGCTTGAATAATTTCTTCGGTTGTCGCATCGGGATTTGTGAGGGCAATATTTTCTTGAACTGTGCCATCAAATAACAATGTTTCTTGGGGAACTACACCAATTTGTCGCCGCAGTGAATAAAGTTCTACTTTGGCAATGTCGTAACCATCAATCAAAATTCTGCCGGACTCGGTTTCATAAAGTCTCAGCAATAATTTCATCATGGTACTTTTTCCAGAACCACTTTGTCCGACAATTCCAACAAATTTTCCAGGAGGAAATTCGAGGTTGACGTTAGAAAGTTGTAGAGGGCCGCTGGTACCAAATCGGAAGGAAACGTTTTCGTATTTGACTTCTCCAGTAATTGCCGGTAAGGGTATATTGTAACGGTCTGTTTCTGCTTCTTCTGGGGTATCGACAATATCGCTTAAGCGTTCTATGGACAAGGCAGTTTCTTGGAAGCTTTGCCAAAGTTGAGCTAGGCGTAATATTGGGCTGGTAACGTAACCAGAGATAATTCTGAAGGCGATTAATTCACCTAAAGTTAATTCTTGTTGCAGTACTAAATAAGCTCCTACCCATAACACTAATAAGCTGCTGAGTTTGTTGAGAAAGTTACTGGTGGAGTTGGCGAGGGTAGAAGTGACAACTGTTTTAAAACCAGCGGCGACATAACGAGCATAACGTTCTTGCCAGGAAAAGCGCGATCGCAATTCGATATTCTGCGCTTTTACTGTTTGAATTCCTGACATCACCTCCACTAAATAAGATTGAGTTTCGGAGTTGCGTTCGGCTTTACCACGTAACTGTCTGCTAATAGTAGGAGATGCTATTAAGGTAATAATCACAAACACGGGGATTGTGCTTAAACCTACCAAAGTGAGTTGCCAACTATAAATCAGCATCACACCAATATAAACGAGAGAAAATAGAGCATCTAACCCTACTGTTAGAGCAGTACCGGTGAGAAACTGACGAATATTTTCTAGTTCGTTAATTCGAGTCGAAAGTTCCCCCACCGGTCGCTTTTCAAAATAGCGCAGCGGCAGACGTAATAAGTGGTCGATAATTTGCGACCCTAAACCCATATCGATACGATTCGTAGTATCGACAAATAAGTAGGTTCGCAAGGTAGTCAACACCGCTTCAAATAGCCCGACTACTAATAGTAAAATACCCAAAATATGTAGGGTACCAATACTATTTTGGGTGATTACTTTGTCAATAATTAACTGCACTACCAAAGGATTTGCCAATGCTGCTAATTGCACGAAAAAGGAAGCAATAAATACTTCTATCAATACTCGGCGATAGCGTGACAAATAAGGGAGAAACCACCGCAAACCAAAACGTTCTTGTGGTGTTTCTTTGGTAGCTGTCAGCAGTAGTACCCTGACTTGTGGCGGGAAGTTGGTGGGGTCGGTGTCTAATTGTTCAACAAATTGAGCCGGTTTGCAGCGGACAATTCCTTGGGATGGTACGCCCACAACGATAGTATTGGCGTCGGTTTCATACAAAACGGCAAAATTATCGCCGTAGCGAATTAATGCGGGTGTGGGAATCCGAGTTACTGAGGCTACTGGCAGATCTACAAGTTGCGCCTTGAGTCCGATTAACTCTGATAGGTAAGCAACGGCGGGAAAGGATATATTACCCTGGCGTTTGATTTGCTCGTTTAAAATGCGACGAACCACTTCTCGGCGAAACGGCATTTCTAAGTGTTTCGCAAGCATTTGGAAGCAGGCGAAGGTTGAATTTAATTCTCCTTTGCCGCCAAAAAACGGGTATTTTATGCGTTTTCCTGAGTTCTTGGAGGTCTGACCGTTTGTTTGTGATAGAACTATTTCATCTGATGCGTAGGGAATATCTAGTTCTTCTTGGCTGGGTGGTTGGGTGTTACTGACTGCAAGTTCTAGCTGACGAGTATCTTGCAAGATTAAAGTCGAGGGATTTAGACCGAGTAGGCGTGCGGGAGTTTGACTTGTAACGTGGATCTTGTCTCGATCGTCCTCTGGTTCTAACCGATCGCCAGCAGCAAAGTTGGTGACGGTACCCCCACTAACAAACCAAACGCGTCCGCTATCGAGTTGGGTGAATGAAGTTTTCCCTGGATTTACGTACTGAATTGTCGCATCTAGTAAAGCTGTTTGTGTGAGTTCTTTCAGGTTTAATGTGGCGATCGCTTGCTTTTGCCAATAGCCACCGAGAATATCGAATACTTCTACTAAGTTACTGCGGTTTTTACGAGCCTCGGCAAATGCTGGGTATGACTCTAATAGCTGAAAATATACTGCCGCACTCAAGGTTAAACATACTACCTCGGTGGAGGCGATCGCTGTTTCACAAGGAATCTCGCGCAATAAACCAATTTCGCCGATGATTTCCCCTGGTTGCAGTAATTTCAAGGTGGTTGGGATTTGGGTCTGGGGTTCGTATCCCAACAGCCGCACCTGTCCTTCGTAAATGATTGTTATCTGTTGCGGCAGACTTTCTTTGCCGATGATTTTTTGACCCAATCGATAACGCCAAGCTTGCAGCTGTTGGGATACGTTGGCGATCGCTTCATCTGGTAGGCGATCGAACCCCTCTATGGTTGTGAGAAATTCCGGAAAAGTGTTCTTAATATAAGTCATGTCAAATAAGTCAAAAGGTAAAAATGAGCGATCGAGTTATGAGCTAGGGATAAATAATTAACACAATTCTTACCCTCCACGGGGTTCGCCATTTGCTTATTAAAGAAACATTTAAGACTGCACTGCCTCACTTCTAACTCCTAACTTGACAATGTGGCATTTAGCGTATGTGGATACACCATCCCACAGATAACAAATTTGCTAATTACAAACCTACATTTAGATCCACGGTTATTACGGTTATATTATTCAAAATAAACACAGTTTGTAATATTTCTTAAAATTAGCATTCCCCGTAAAAACCCATAACTCAACATAAACAAAGCTTTCCTTACCTACTCTCTTACAGAAGCGATTAATCACGTCTGTACTTACTGCCCACCGCTTATTTCCAAGACAATCAATCACGGTAAAATCCGACAACTAAAGGTAGAAAACGAATATACCCTACTCTCTCCTCCCTAGTTTTAATAATAAATTGAGAATAGATTATTACTTGGTTAATGCTACATAGATTTATACAAGATGAAATTCCAAATTTACTATTGCAACTATGGAGAATGAATACTCACAACTAAACTGATACATCCAGACGTGTTTGCTAAATTTAGCCTGGTGCATTTCAAGTTATGATAGTCAACATGAAAATATCACAAAAATTTTCCTAAGTAAATACCCTAGTTAAGAATTAGTAATAAAAAAAACTTTAAATTTTTGAATTATTTTTTACAAATTCTTTGATATAGGGAACAACAGTATCACTGATAAAGAAAGACAGCGGTCTTTCCTCATGAAATAGCACCCATACCTAACTGTTAAAGAATTCCGCATCACTCTTTGTCAGTTAAGTCCAATATGAATAACTGAAAAAGTACTGTAGAGGAATCAACTATTAAATCTATGAAGGAAAGACAATGACTGGCTTCAGTATATTTACTAATTTAATATTTCTCGCATTTCCGGCTGATTCTCGTTTTAGCGTGAATTTGTGCGATTTTACTATGTAATTACCGAAATTTGATCTCCAAAAAAGTAGAAGACACATTTTACAAGTATCAATAAAAACCCTGGTTCTGGGTAAATAGTGTTATTTGATTGTTAGATTATTAGACCTCTTGCATAAGTCGAATAGACCCCCCTTATAAAGAAAGGAAACTTGAAATCTTGCCCCCTCCCCTTCCTTCACAAGGGCAGGGTTGGGGAGGGGTGATTCAAGGATTTTTGCACTCTTACTCCATGAGCACAATTCACAACGAAGGAATGAAAATATTTCTTTCCTAGTCCCCAGTCCCCAGTCCCTATTTTCAAGGCAGAGGTCTATTGAAAAAATTCTGCAAATTATAAGGCAGAAGGCAATAAATCTTTCCCTATTGCCTTCTGCCTATAGCAGTTCTAAATCATTTGTGAAATCTTGCTACCTAAACTGTTGGCTGTTAAGTGTTAACAGTCAACAGCCACAACTGACATTTTTTACAACTCAAATAGGATTGCTATATTACACAGCATTAGCAGTCAAATTGATCTGCACAATGATATCGTTGTAATCTTTGTCGCCCCCATTTGCCAAATCTTCAAAACCAAAGGTGTTATTTCCCAACAGCCGAATGTGATCTGTCTTATCAGTATTAGCGCCCAAGAATGCAAAATAAACCGTGGGATTATTATTGCTATTTTCATCAACAAATGCATCGGGTTTACCGTTGACAATAATAAACGGTGCAAACAGCGAACCAGCAGCAAAAGTGCCACTGTGAGAAGCTGTACCTTGGTTAATCACTGTCAAATCAATGCCTGTAATACGCTGACGCACAGCGGCTTCGGCATAACCAGCCTGTCCAACAAGAATATCTGCCACACCATCATTATTGGTGTCAATGCCACCACTCTCATCAGCAATTTGATAAAACCCGACACAGTTGTTGAGTGCAGCTTCTCTGTGAACTTTAAAATCAGCTTTTACTGATTGTTTCACATCCCGTAAATCAATCAGTTCGCCTTCTTTTTTGCCTTGCAAACCTGTGCCCAAAGTGACTTGTTGATTTGTTGCTTCAACCGTAACAACTAAACTCTCGAAGTTGAGAGAAAATCCTCCATTTTCTGAGCTTTGTGAGTTGCTACTCGTGCTGGAAGAAAAAACGACACTTGAGAAAGAGGTTTTTCCAGACAGTACAGCCTGAGTAGTACTGTTGGATACCATATAAAATCGGAGTTTGGTATTAGACTCAAATTCTAAGATGTTTGTCAAGTCAGCAGTATTAAAACCATTAGGTTGATTTCCAAGGGAGAAGAAAATCACCTTTGAACGCAAAAGAGCCGCTTTTGCATAACCTTCTGCACCAGGGGCTATGCCGTCAATCTTACCTTCATCATCATCAACATTAAATACACACAATTCTTTTACTTCTTTTGAACTGTGAGTTTTAATCTTGATGGAAAGTTTTCCTTTGCCGCCCTTGAATTTACTTTTGACAGTAAAGATATTCTGAGTAATATTAACAAGTTGGAAAATAGTTGTTATCTGGGTAGTTGTAGACCCAAAGCCATCAAGATTAACATCCAACTCCTTGTCAAAAGAAAGCCCACCAGCGTCAGTAGTACGGACGCGGATTTTATAACTGGATTTGGTGATATCAGAGTTAAGTATTAGGGCATTTTCTTCAATGATGAATGCACTATTATCGGTATCACCATTACCCGCCACTAAGCTATAAGTATGTTTGTCATCTTTGTCTGGGTCGATAGTACCGAAGTAACCGACGATTTGTAAATCGCTATCATCATCATCTCCATCACCACTACCACCATCGTCATCATCGTCATCATCATTATCATCATCATCGTCATCACCACTACCGCTATCGTCATCATCATCGTCGTCATCGTCAGCGGTAGGGGTAAATATTAAGCTTGTAGGAATTTCATTGAGGTCGTTGACATTGATAAGTAATTCTTTTTCAACAATTAATCCAGCAATGTCGGTGCTAGATACTCTAATGTTGTAAGCTGATTTGATTTCAAAGTTGGGAGAATCGGTTATTTGTAAACTATTTCCAACAATGGTGAAGAAAGCATTATCAGTATCACCAGTACCCGCTATTAATTTATAGGTGTACTCCTGAGTGGTGCTTGAGCCAGTAGTGAAAGTGGCAATTTGAGTTGCAGCAGCGATATTTTCATCAACAGTATCAACATCCAATACTAATTCTCTATTGAACAATACTGAGACATCGTTAGTACTGGAGTTAGCTACCGCCAAATCGAGTTTACTGTCATTGTTAAAGTCTGCCACAACAACAGACTTAGGACTGGAACCGACTGTAAAGTCGATAGCAGTGCCAAAGCCACCATTACCATCGTTGAGTAGCACTGAAACATTATCGGAATCAGAGTTAGCTACCACCAAGTCCTTTTTACCGTCGCCGTCAATGTCTTCGACGGTAACAGAACTAGGGCCTGTCCCAACTGTAAAGTTGGTCGCAGCGTTAAAGCCACCACTACCATTGTTTAGCAGCACTGAAACATTGTTGGAACCATAGTTAGCTACCACCAAGTCCAGCTTGCTATCACCGTTAATATCTGCCACAGCAACGGCAGCGGGATTTGTACCTGCTGTGAAGTTCGTAGCAGTGTTAAAGCTGCCACTGCCATTGTTGAGCAACACAGAGACATTAGCGGAATCATAGTTTGCGGCTACAATGTCCAATTTGCCGTCACCGTTAATATCTCCCACGGCAACAGAATAAGGTTTTGTGCCGACTGTGAAACTTGTGGCAGCGTTAAAGCCACCATTGGCATCGTTCACTAATAGCGAGACATCAGTACCACCAGAATTAGCTACCACTAAGTCCAGTTTGCTGTCACCGTTAAAGTCTCCGACAGCAATGGAGTTGGGTTGCGACCCAACTGTGAAAGTGATAGGAGCGTTAAAGCCACCGTTGCCATCGTTAACTAGTAGCGAGACAGTGCCGGAATCATAGTTTGTGACTACAAAATCTAGTTTGCTATCACCGTCGAAGTCTGCTACGGCAACAAAATTGCTAGATGTACCAGCTGGGTAGTTGGTAGCAGTGCCAAAGCCACCATTACCATCGTTAAGCAGCACTGAAACATTTTCGGAATCAGAGTTAGCTACCACCAAATCCTTTTTACCGTCACCGTTAATATCTTCCACTACAACGGAATTAGGGCTTGTTCCAGCTAAGAAGTTAGTCGCATTGGTAAATGATGCAGTCATAATTGGTTTTAAGTATGATATTTGGTTGCCTCACACCTGTTTCTCTTGAGATTGCAAAATAGTTAGTAAGAGTAATATTCTTTGCTAGCAAGGTGAGGAATGCACTATACAGCTTATTGTCTAAATTTTTGGAAAACCTCAGTAAATAGACTGAGTTAATAGCGGTTTTGGGCTGATGCAAAGGTCTTCTTGGCGATCGCATATACACGCATATCAGCGGGACGCTGCCTTCATCTAAGTTTTAATGCAAGTATGCCTCAATCCCACAGCTAGGGGGTGCAGGAGTAATTGGTCTGACAGATGTAAGCTTTTAATCTTTTAATAAAGTAGGAAGGAACCATGTCCATAAGATGGTTCCTTTGTAAAATAAGTTACTACATTTACGTACAATTTTTAGGTCGCGTTTGTAGGCTCAGTACCCTGTATTAATCCTCTAACAGATCGAAAATCTCAAATTTTGTAAGATTTCTTAAACTTTAACCTGAATTCGATAGACCTCACCCACCCAGCCTCCCTCTCCTCGAAGGAGAGGGAGGAGTAACGAAAAATTAGGCTTTTTGCTCCCCTCTCCTATTAGGCTACGGTGTACACACAAGTATAGCCAGCATGGGTTTCAACTCTTCTAAGGGTGTTGTAGGGTGTGTTATCGCGCCAGCGTAACGCACCGTAAATCTTTGGCGGTGCGTTAGGACTGCCGTCCATAACGCACCCTACCTTTCTTCAAATCTTTTATAGATAGGGTTTTTTCGACTTGTGTGTACACCGTAGCTCCTATTAGGAGAGGGGCTGGGGGTGAGGTCAAAATCCTGTACATCGAATTCACGTTAAACTTTAAACAGTCCAAGCAGTAAGGCTATAGGTGCTACTAGTAACACCCACATTGCTGGTTGTAAACCAATCTGTTGAGCTAAAATTCCTACTGCCAGCGGAATTAACCCACCGACTAAACCAAACACGTTGCTGAGTGTCATGACCGTGCCACTCTGCCCTGGCATCGCTGTGTACAATTGCCCTTGGAGAATTGAGTACCAACCGGCATTGAGCAAACCTAAACAAGCCAAAATAATCAGTTTGACCTTAAGGTGGGGTACTACAAGAAAAGCAGGGTAAAGACCTAACACCAGGAAGGCGCTCACCTTTAAGTAACTCAATCCCGACACCCGTTCAAGTAGGGGAATCAACAGAAAATCGCCTAGCAAGCCAAACCCTAGCCAAATTGTGACAGCCAAACTCGCTTGCGTGTTGTTTGTACCGATCGCATCGACAAAGTACAGCGCGATAAAGCCGTGCAGCACATCCAACATCAAATCTGAAAATTGCAACAAAGTCAGCCAGCGCAATACAGAAGGTCGTTTTAATGCAGCGATCGCATTGCGTATGCCATCCTTGAAGCTGAGTGCGGGTGCATCTTCAAAAGATGTTGGAGTTGCAATTGGATAACGCCACAGCAGTGCTAACAACCATACCGTCAATACCGCTAGGACGAAAAAAGCACTCCGCCAACTGCTTTGTAAGGCAATTATACCTGCCAAGATTAAAGGCCCAATGACATTACCCAACGAACCAGCTAATGCCCAACGCGCCAAGTTTTGCTCGTGGCGAGTCGGCTCAATGTCCATCAGGGTTGCTTGGGACAAACTGACAAAGCTGCCGGATGCTGGATAAAATAACACAAACCCGGCTAATAGCAATGAAAAGTCATTGCTGAGGGAAATGAAAAGTAGAGCGATCGCAAAAGCAACTCCTCCGCCCAAAATCAACTGCCGTCGTTGACCAACATCGCCCAAAATTCCTAGAATTGGCTCAATCAAGCTGGCGATCGTATTGGGAATGGTCAACAACATGCCGACCTGTACATAAGATAGGTGTAAGTCATTGCGAATCAAAGGCCAAGCCGCGCCTCGCACCCCATCAACCAACTCATCTAACAATTCAATCATCAGGAAAATGATGGTTAATCTCATCACTGTCCTGGCAGTTTTCTGTTCATCGTTCAATGACATTGTGAAATTCTCCGTCCTTAAGATTCCATCGCTACGCAAACTGATTACTGCGTTGGATCTGGAGGGGGAATCCACGAACAAAAGCTCTGCCTAACTAAGGCGAATCGCTGACTGAATTGGTTTCTAGCAACTTACCAGGGAGGAAACATCTTGACTCTCCTCTAAGAGATTGTTTGAAAAGTCTAAATTAATACTAGCCCGGAGATTGTAAATCGGGGCTACACAGACAAAACCCGCCTGCGCGGGTTAAAAATCCTAATTTTATGTTAGTCTGCGCAGGCGGTGAGGAGGTCGCAGTCTTCTCTACTAGGACTTACGCAAAAACTCTGTGAAACTCTTTTTCTTTGTGTACTTTGCGTTCTTTGCGGTAGCCTGCGGCAAGCCGCTCCGCGTCTACGTTTTTTCATAATTTTGCGTAAGTCCTGTTAGTTTGTGTAGTAGCGAATATAATTCGCTGTAATCAACTTTGGACTAAACTACACTAGCAACAAAAACGAAATCATTGGCACTGAGCGTAGTTGAGGTAACTCCAACTAATAAAGCCAACTCTGTATTTCCAGTTTTCACCAAAGTATCACTACCCTGTTGCAATAGCGTTAAGGCACTAAATTGAGTCACGCCAATACCGCCAAGCCCGATTTTATCAATGCCTGTTGTAAAATCGCTGACGATGTTTTTAGCAGTTGGCAGGCTGCTACTAGCAATCCAGAATTGGTCAATACCAGTGCCGCCATTGAGTTTATTACCACCTGCAATACCAGCAAATAGCACATCATCACCATCGCCACCAAACAAGAAGTCATCGAGATTTGAGAAGAAAATGTCATCGCCAGAACCACCATACAAACGGTTCTTGCTACCTTCACTGCTGAG
>LWTK01000093.1 GCA_003326205.1 Nostoc sp. ATCC 43529 | reverse complement strand
GTTTTAGTAGAAAAATAAACCTGGCATCGAGCTATTTTAGCGTAGGGCAACCCCTAAACTATCGTTGCCGCAGCAGCGTTTCACCTCTGAGTTCGGGAAGGGTTCAGTGTGGTTCCACCGCGCAATAGACACCAGGAAAGCTTTTGAATTGTTACAAAACCCTGAAGGCTGCAAGGAATGCGAAGATTGCTTTTTTGTTTGTTGTAGAGGTCAAGCCCTCGGTCTGTTAGCACGGCTCGGCTACATGCATTGCTGCACTTCCACCTACCGCCTATGAACGGGTGTTCTGCCCGTGACCTTACCTACTTATGTAGTGAGAGCACTCATCTTGAGGTGGGCTTCCCACTTAGATGCTTTCAGCGGTTATCCGCTCCGCACTTGGCTACCCAGCGTCTACTGTTGGTACAATAACTGGTACACCAGCGGTGCGTCCTTCCCGGTCCTCTCGTACTAAGGAAGGCTCCTCTCAATGCTCTTACGCCTGCACCGGATATGGACCGAACTGTCTCACGACGTTCTGAACCCAGCTCACGTACCGCTTTAATGGGCGAACAGCCCAACCCTTGGGACGTACTTCCGCCCCAGGTTGCGATGAGCCGACATCGAGGTGCCAAACCTCCCCGTCGATGTGGACTCTTGGGGGAGATCAGCCTGTTATCCCTAGAGTAACTTTTATCCGTTGAGCGACGGCCATTCCATTCTGAGCCGTCGGATCACTAAGGCCTACTTTCGTACCTGCTTGAGTTGTAACTCTTGCAGTCAAGCTCCCTTTATGCCTTTACACTCGCCGCACGGTTTCCAAGCGTGCTGAGGGAACCTTTGCGCGCCTCCGTTACCTTTTAGGAGGCGACCGCCCCAGTCAAACTGCCCACCTGAAACTGTTCCCTCTCCGGATGACGGAGACGGGTTAGAATTCTAGCTTCGCCAGAGTGGTATCTCACCGTTGGCTCCATATTCCCCACAAGGAATATCTCAACGCCTCCCACCTATCCTGCGCAAGCCAAGCCCGAACACAATTCCAGGCTACAGTAAAGCTTCATAGGGTCTTTCTGTCCAGGTGCAGGCAGTCCGTATCTTCACAGACATTCCTATTTCGCCGAGTCTCTCTCTGAGACACCATCCAGATCGTTACGCCTTTCGTGCGGGTCGGAACTTACCCGACAAGGAATTTCGCTACCTTAGGACCGTTATAGTTACGGCCGCCGTTCACCGGGGCTTCGGTCGCCAGCTTCATGTTTCCACTGACCGACTTCCTTAACCTTCCGGCACTGGGCAGGCGTCAGCCCCCATACTTCCTCTTACGAGTTTGCGGAGACCTGTGTTTTTGGTAAACAGTCGCCTGGATCTCTTCACTGCGACCCAAGAAAATCTTGGGCACCCCTTCTTCCGAAGTTACGGGGCCATTTTGCCGAGTTCCTTAGAGAGAGTTATCTCGCGCCCCTTGGTATACTCAACCTCCCTACCTGTGTCGGTTTCGGGTACGGGTACAATGTATTCATCACATTCCTAGCTTTTCTTGGCACTATCATTCACCACACAAGGTTCGTAAACCTTTCCCAAACCAATCAGGGTGTGGTTATCTTTCATGCGTCCCTAGCAATGCTCCCACATCATAGTCAGGGATTATTCACCCTGTGTCCATCGACTACGCCTTTCGACCTCGCCTTAGGACCCGACTAACCCTCCGAGGACGAACCTGGCGGAGGAACCCTTAGGGTTTCGGGGTATTGGATTCTCACCAATATTTGCGCTACTCAAGCCGACATTCTCACTTCCGTTTCGTCCACAGCTGCTTGCCGCTACTGCTTCTTCCTAACACGGAACGCTCCCCTACCGATTAATTAATTAATCCCACAGCTTCGGTACATCGCTTAGCCCCGTTCATTTTCGGCGCAAGAGCGCTTGACTAGTGAGCTATTACGCACTCTTTCAAGGGTGGCTGCTTCTAGGCAAACCTCCTAGTTGTCTGTGCACTCTCACCTCCTTTATCACTTAGCGATGATTTGGGGACCTTAGCTGGTGGTCTGGGCTGTTTCCCTCTTGACGATGAAGCTTATCCCCCACCGTCTCACTGGCAATGTGTGCTCTGGGTATTCTGAGTTTGTCTCGATTTGGTACCGGTCTCCCAGCCCGCACCGAAACAGTGCTTTACCCCCCAGATATAATCATTACCGCTGCGCCTAAACACATTTCGGGGAGAACCAGCTAGCTCCTGGTTCGATTGGCATTTCACCCCTAACCACAGCTCATCCGCCGATTTTTCAACATCGGTCGGTTCGGACCTCCACTTGGTGTTACCCAAGCTTCATCCTGGCCATGGTTAGATCACCAGGGTTCGGGTCTATAAACACTGATTAACGCCCTTTTCAGACTCGGTTTCCCTTTGGCTTCAACATTCTCGTTTTAACCTACCAGTGCCTATAAGTCGCCGGCTCATTCTTCAACAGGCACGCGGTCATCCGTTGAATCGGACTCCCACTGCTTGTAAGCTGACGGTTTCATGTTCTATTTCACTCCCCTTTCGGGGTTCTTTTCACCTTTCCCTCGCGGTACTGGTTCACTATCGGTCACACAGTAGTATTTAGCCTTACGAGATGGTCCTCGCTGATTC
Source organism: Nostoc sp. ATCC 43529 (assembly GCA_003326205.1). Taxonomy (GTDB): domain Bacteria; phylum Cyanobacteriota; class Cyanobacteriia; order Cyanobacteriales; family Nostocaceae; genus Nostoc. The sequence goes on along the minus strand of LWTK01000093.1, from coordinate 546 downwards.
ACATGGGATTCCTCGTGCCCCATGCTACTCGGGATTGAGCTACTATCCTTAAGTTTTCGACTACAGGACTTTCACCTTCTTTGGTGCAGTATTTAGCTGCTTCGTCTAACCGCTAGATTCGATATTGCTCTCCCACTACCCCAAAAGGTAAACCCTTTGGTTTAGGCTCTTCCCCGTTCGCTCACCACTACTTAGGGAATCTCTTGATTGATTTCTTTTCCTCCAGCTACTAAGATGTTTCAATTCGCTGGGTTGGCTCTTTCCTGCCTATATATTCAGCAGGTAGTATACTGGGTTGCCCCATTCGGACATCTCCGGCTCTAAGTTTGCTTCCAACTCCCCGGAGCATTTCGTCGGTAACCACGTCCTTCTTCGCCTCTGTGTGCCTAGGTATCCACCGTCAGCTCTTATTAGCTTGACCACTTTTAAAGCATACACTGACAACAATTAATGTCTGTGTCTGCCTGCTTCGCATTCCTATGCAGTTTTCAAGGTTCTGGCTGGATAATTAACCCAGCAGTCTGGCTAACAGCCGTGTTGCTGAAT
>LWTK01000092.1 GCA_003326205.1 Nostoc sp. ATCC 43529 | reverse complement strand
GCCTGTGCCATGAGCTTCCAAATAACCGACTTGTGTGGCTGAGATTTTGGCTTGTGCCAGGGCTTGCTGAATTAATCGCTGTTGTGACTGACCGTTGGGTACAGTTAAACCACTGCTAGGACCATCTTGGTTGACTGCACTGCCCCGAATCACTGCTAGGATGTTATCCCTGTCTGCAATTGCTTGTGATAATCGTTTGAGTATTACTACTCCACATCCTTCTCCCCGTGCATAACCGTCGGCTGAGGCGTCAAATGTTTTACACCGTCCATCTGCTGATAGCATTCCTGCTTTGGAAGCTGCCACAAAGGTCTCTGGAACTAGATGTAGCTTGACTCCTCCTGCTAGAGCCATATTGCACTCTCCTTGGTGTAAGCTAGTGCAGGCTTGATGAATTGCTACCAAGGAAGAAGAACAAGCTGTATCAATTGCCACGCAAGGCCCTGTGAATCCAAAACTGTACGATAGCCGACCTGCAAGGGCTGACAAGGCATTACCCGTCATGGCTAAAGCTGGAGTGAGATTGCTAGCAGTTTGTTCCACCGATACAGTCATGAGGCGGTCATAATCACGACCATCATTACCTATGAATACACCAACAGACTCCTGAGCTAATCGCTCTGTCACCTGGGCTGCATTTTCTAGGGCTTCCCAGCTAACTTGCAACAGTAACCGTTGCTGCGGGTCCATAGCTGTAGCCTCTCTAGGTGAGATGCCGAAGAAGGTTGGGTCAAACAGATCTACATCCGATAAAAAGTGACCAAAGCGGGTATACATTTTGCCCACTGCTTCCGGGTTTGGGTCGTAATAAGCGTTAACGTCCCAACGCTCCGTTGGTATTTCACTGCACGTGTCTGTACCATTTTGTAGCAGTTGCCAAAAGGCCTCTGGATTGTTTGCTCCCCCAGGAAAGCGACAACTCATCCCAATGATGGCGATCGCCTCATTCACAGCATTAGCTACTTCCGTAGGTTGCTTTGGAGGAGAACTGGCAACGTTAATCATTAAGACTTCAGTAGCGATATATTGCGTCAGTTGTTTGATGTCAGGAAAATCGAAAGTTAAAGTTGAGGGTAAAGTTTTTCCCAACATCTTTTGCAACCGTTCTCGCAGTTCCACCGCCATTAATGAGTCCATACCTAACTCAAAAAAGCCAATATCTGCTGATGGTAATTCTGTTGGCGATAAATCTAAAACCTTAGCTACTTCTTGCTGAATCAGCTGTCGTAGCACCTCTGAGCGCTCCGATTCTGCTACAACCGCCAATGCTTGCTGCACTTGTGATTCTTCTACTATTGCGGGTTGTGCCTCCACAAGAGAATCTCTACCCAGCTGCTCTAGAAATCTGCGTTTTTTGTTTACTTCATAAATGGGTCGGAAGCGTTTCCAATCCACAGGTGCGGCCACTATTTGCACTGAATCTTTACCCAGTAACCATTCGAGGACGGCTGTCACTTGGGTGAGGTTTAAACTGCCAACGCCGATTTTTTCAAGTCGCTCGTTCATAAGTTCAGAGCTGGCCAGCGTCATCATACCTGCTCCCTTAATAGCTGTCCAATTCACTGAGAGAACTGGTAAGCCCTGTTGGTAACGGTAATGAGCCAGTGAGTCTAGAAACTGGTTAGCGGCAGCGTAATGAGACTGAGTTGTAGAACCCCAGACTGCTGAAATGGAGGAACAGTTGACAAAAAAGTCCAAATTCCAAGTTAAGCTGATCTGGTGGAGATTCCATGTACCTGCCACTTTGGGCTGGAGAGTCCTTAGCAGTGTGTGACGATCTAACTCAAGTAGGGGTACAAATCCTCCGTCTACTCCTGCGGCATGGATAACTCCCCGAATCGGGGGCAAACTAGTTTGCACTTGCTGGATAACAGCCTCTAACTCCTTTTGCTTAGCTATATCTACGGTGGGAGTTAGCACCTGCACTCCAGCTTGCTTTAATTTGGCGATCGCCATTTCCTTCTCAGGTGTATTCACCCCACTGCGTGAAAGCAACAGCAGATGGCTGGCACCTCGTTCCACCAACCACTGAGCCACTGCTAGCCCTAAACCTCCTAAACCTCCTGTTATTAGATAAGTGTAGTTTTTACGGATAAGCACTTGAGTTTTTGCTTGAGGCTGACTCTGGATTAACCGAGCTACGTAGCGTGTGCCAAGTCGGAAGGAAACTTCTTCTTCTGAGCAAACGTTAACTAGTTCTGACCATAGCTCCTGGACTTGCTGCTGCACAGGTACTCGTGCATCTAGGTCAATCAATCCACCCCAATACTGCGGAGCTTCTAAACTAAAGACTTTCCCCTGGCCCCATAGAGGCCCTTGTGCGAGTGCTAAAGTGCTATTATTGTCCCCCACGGCTGTTGCATTCTGGGTGACTACCCACAGCTTGGAGGCATTTTCAGGCTGGTGCTTGAGTAACAGTTGCATCACACAAAGCAGACTTTGGCAGGCAAAGTTCACCCCTTGTTCTAAGCTGTCAACCTGCAATTGTTCAGTAGCAGGTGTGTTTAGACCCCACAGGTAGATTGTTCCCTTTAGAGGTAAGGTACGGTGAATTTCAAGGTGATTCCACAGCAGTTCATAAGCTTTTGAGGCTTCTGATTCAAGGTAATAAATTTCCTGCTTTTGTAGAGGCGCTGTTAAGGGAAATTCAGGCAACCCAACCAGAGTATATTCATGTCCCAGCTGTTCCAGCTTTTGGGCTAGGGTGAAGCCAACACCGTGCCGATCTATGAAAATCAGCCAATGACCAGGGTTATCTTCAATTGGTTTTTGGGTGAGAGTAGTAGGATTGGGTTGCCACTGGATTTCATAAAGCCATTCTGGGATTGACCCAAGGGCTTGTTGCCGTTGATGTTCCTCCACCAGACGGTTGAGAATTTCCAGATGATAGGGGCTTAATGGCTCATTTTTGCTCAATAACTGTCCTAATTGCTGGGTTTGTCCCTGCTGTAGCAGAGCGATTATGGAGGTAGATTGATTTAGTACTGGCTTGTGGCTATTTTGTGTAGCGGTTTCCAGCCAGTAGCGTTTAAGTTGAAAAGGATAGTTAGGCAAAACAAGTTTGCGATGAGGGTAGTGGGAATCAAACTGCTTCCAATCAACCTTAACCCCACGCACATACAACTGAGCCAAACTATCGAGCAATTGCCACCAATCGTGTTGATTTGGTCGTAACGAAGCCAGCCACAAACCAAACCCATCAGGCAAAGACTGTTGCCCCAAACCCAACACAGTAGGCTGACAACTGCACTCCAAGAAAACTTCATAACCCTGCTGCGACAAACACCCAATTCCAGCAGCAAAATCAAAAGGCGCGAGAATCTGCTGACTCCAATACTCAGCAGT
>LWTK01000091.1 GCA_003326205.1 Nostoc sp. ATCC 43529 | reverse complement strand
CTCCTAAACACGCTTCTTGGTGAGCCAGTGCGTTGGGCGGGTTAAGAGACTTGAAGCAACTGGCGAACCCGAAGGGCTGAATCAAGTAGAAATTGAATTATCTGTTTTATCTCGCCAATGTTTAGAACGGCGTATTCCTAATGCAGAAACATTAACTTCTGAAATTGCCGCTTGGGAGAAACAACGTAATCAGCAAAAAGCTAGTGTCTATTGGGGTTTTCAAACTAAAGATGCTCGCCGAAAAATGGAGCGTTTATATCCAAATTTAACCTAGCAAAGTTGGCTTGGCAGACTACTAGCAGTCTTCGTTCAAGCTGTCCGTAACCGTTCAATGTCTCGAATGGGCGGCGCACCGAACAAGCGCGAATATTCCCGACTGAACTGTGAGGGACTTTCATATCCCACCTGGTAGGCAGTAGAGGTCGCATCGAAATCCTCAGCTAACATCAGACGACGCGCTTCTAATAGTCTTAACTGCTTCTGATACTGAAGCGGACTCATCGAAGTGACTTGCTTGAAATGCTGATGGAACGACGAAGTAGACATCCCGATCTGACTCGCTAAATCCTCGATCCGCATCGGCTTGGTAAAATCAGATTTGATTTGTTGAATCGCTAAAGCAATTCGCTGCATATTACTGCCGGATGTGGCAATTTGACGCACGGCTTCCCCTTGTTCACCCAACAGCAGATGGTAATAGAGTTCACGAATCATTAACGGTGCCAGCATGGAGATGTGTTGCGGAGTGTCTAAGAGCTTGACGAGGCGAAGGGCACACTCCATCAACGCTGGATCGACGTTGCTAACCGATATACCTCGAATAGAGTTTTCTGGCTTTGCCGAACTGGAACCCATTTGGGCAACCATCTCACACAATTGCATCAAGTCTAAGTTCAGCTTCAGCCCTAAATACGGCTTGTCAGGTGTCGCCTCAGTCACAAAGCCACTCAGCGGTAAATCAACGGAAACGACGAGATACTGCATTGCACCATACTGATATGTCTCCTCACCCAGAAATGCTTTTTTCTGACCTTGAACGACGATCGCCAGGATGGGTTCATACACGCTATGAGGTGCGGTAGATACTGTATCTGAGCGCGCAAAGTCTAATTGCTCGATCGCCGTGGGTTGGATAATGTTGCCGCTGGATTTGGTATGCCGCACGATCCGTGTGGCGATTTCTTGGCGGTGATCCGCGATTATGTCAGGGCGAGAGATTGCGACTGTCATATCAGAGACTCGACTAACTCAATACCTTACAGTTGACATTATAGAATCTCTGCAAACGATCGCTCTGGAGAATTAGGCAATCATCGGATAGGTTTGGGCATTTCAAGAACAGCTTTTCCAACCTATGCTGAACTTACACGAATAGACAAGATGAGGATCAGGCAATGATGCAAGAAGGCAAAAATCGCCTGAGTGACCGGAATGATTAATGAGCAGGAGAACCTTATGTATGTAGTTTTTGGAGCGACGGGACAGACAGGTTCAGCAGTGGCTAACGCTTTGCTTGAGAGAAATTTTCCAGTGCGCGTTGTCTTGCGCTCTGATAAAGCTGCCAGTACATGGCGAGAGAAAGGTGCAGACGTAGCGGTTGCCGAAGTCACTGATGTCGAAGCGATGACCGCCGCGATGCGTGAAGCGGATGCCGTCTATGTGATGAACCCACCTGCTTACAACGTCAGCGATATGTTTGCGCTGGCAGAACAGATCGGCGAGTGTTATGTTGAAGCCCTTACAAACGCTGATGCACGGAAGGTCGTGTTACTGTCTTCGGTTGGTTCACAGCACGCTTCCGGTACGGGCAACATTTTGACGACCCATATTTTAGAGCGCATGTTGGGCAACTTGGCAGTTCCCGTCACAGTTCTGCGAGCGGCATCGTTTATGGAGAATTGGGGGAGTGCCGCCGCGATCGCTGCCGAACAAGGGGTACTGCCCAGTTTTTTTGCTCCACTCGATCGTCGGCTGCCTATGGTTTCGACCGAAGACATCGGGCGCACTGCGGCTGAAGCCATGATTGAAGACTGGAAAGGTCAGCGCATCATCGAACTGCATGGTCCGATCGACTACTCACCAAACGATGTCGCTGCTGCTTTTGCCGCTGTGCTTAACCGTAATGTACAGGCAATTGCTGTTCCCGAAAGCGACTGGCAAGCAACGATTTCCAGCTTTGGCTTTTCACCTGAAGCCGTCAACAGCTACAGCGAGATGATGCGCGGTTTCAACTCTGGTCATATCGTCTTTGAAAGTAGCCCAGAGATAGAAACGCGCACCGGACAAACTGCAATAGAAGCTGCTGTTGATAGATTGACTGGAAGCAAATCCAAGTAAAAATTAGCTTGAGGAGATTGAAATAGTGCGTTATTTAAGTCAAATTTTCACGGGAGCAGGACTGATTGGGCTGTTGGCTATTCCGGTGATGATGCAAGCTCGCGCGAAGGCAGAGATTCAATCGAATGTGACTGCGTTTGGGTCAAGTGATTACCCGACAGTATTGAATCAACAGTCCTTCCTGGTTCAGCCTTCAGCGATCGCAGACTTGTCCCAAGCAACTCCGTCTAATCCAGCAGATGCACAAGCAACTCAGATGATCGAGCAACGCAACAAAGCAACTGTCCAGCAGTCTTTCGACCAATGGCGCAACGGAACTGGCAGTGCATTTGATCTGCTTGCCCCGGATGTAACCTGGACAATTACTGGGACGGGTGCAACTGCGGGCACATATCGCAGCCGACAAGCATTACTCGATCAAGTCGTTAGCCCGACCAGTGCCCGATTATCAACTCCAATCATCCCGACTGTACGCGGCATCTGGGCGGATGGCGATATGGTGATCGTGCTGTGGGACGGGGAGGCGACCGCCAGAGACGGCAGAGCGTATCGGAACACCTACACGTGGTATTTCCGCATGAAAGACGACCAAGTAATCGAAGCGATCGCTTTTCTAGACATGAACAAGTTCACCGACTTGTGGGCAAGGGTTTCACCCTCATGACCCAGTTAATAGAAATCAATATTTAGTTCACATCACTCAACTCGAACAGAAAGGAGAACAACAATGGTAAACATTGAGAACAAAGTCATTGCGATCACTGGAGCCAGTAGCGGGATTGGCGAAGCCACAGCTAAGTTACTTGCTCGAAACGGTGCAAAGGTGCTTTTGGGCGCACGACGCACCGAAAAGCTCGAAAAGATTGTTGAGGAGATCCACGCCTCAGGCGGTACAGCAGAATTCAAAGCCGTAGACGTCACCGATCGAGAAGATGTGAAAGCGTTCATTGGGTTTGCGAAAGACAAGTTTGATCGCGTCGATGTCATCTTCAACAATGCAGGCGTGATGCCCTTATCGCCGATGAATGCCTTGAAGGAATGGCACTAAGAAAAGCTTTAAGCTATGTGGAATAAGGACTACAGCTTTAAAAGCTATTTAAAAGTGTTGGGATGGCTCAGGCAATTTTCTTTGATGCAGTTTCATGGAAGCGATCGCCGAGAAAGTTGATCGCGCATAGCGATCGCTGTACAGAGACGGGGATGAGATGTAAGGGTTATGTAAATTTGGTGCTAAGTAGAAAAAGCTTACTCGTTCATGAAATACTTTCACAAGAGACGAGCAAGCAAATATAACTACTACTACTGTGACACTGCGAGTACAAATCCTCAAGGATA
>LWTK01000090.1 GCA_003326205.1 Nostoc sp. ATCC 43529 | reverse complement strand
TGTTGCAATAGCGTTAAGGCACTAAATTGAGTCACGCCAATACCGCCAAGCCCGATTTTATCAATGCCTGTTGTAAAATCGCTGACGATGTTTTTAGCAGTTGGCAGGCTGCTACTAGCAATCCAGAATTGGTCAATACCAGTGCCGCCATTGAGTTTATTACCACCTGCAATACCAGCAAATAGCACATCATCACCATCGCCACCAAACAAGAAGTCATCGAGATTTGAGAAGAAAATGTCATCGCCAGAACCACCATACAAACGGTTCTTGCTACCTTCACTGCTGAGGGTGTCGTTACCACCTCCACCGAATAAGAATTGGCGAGAACCTTCTATGACTGTGAGAGTATCATCGCCTGCGGCTCCGAATAAATTATTGCTACCACTGGCTTCCACCACGGTAATTACATCATCGCCATTGCCGCCATCAGCATCGGTATTTTTAGCCGAACCGTTTTGACCAATAAATATTTGGTCGTCGCCGTCTCCCCCGGATACTGAAGATTTGCTACCTACCAGCACAATGTCGTCACCCTTTCCGGTTTCGATGGTGTTGCCTTCGCTACCTTCTATAAAGTCTGCACCATCACCTGTAAATAAGGTTTGATTTGGCTCAGCGATAATGTCATCGCTGGTGGTGGAGCCGAAATCAATGTCTTCAGCTGGGGGTTGACCTAAACCAGGAGCAAGATTGAGAGGATTCTCCAGTTTCAAGAGAATGATTTCGTTGTTGTCTATGACTGGATTTTGAGGATCGTTGCCAGGACGACCTGTTGAGAAGGGATAGTTGTTGTCATTGGCTACCAAAATGGTATTTTTGTCAACAACTAAAACATTTTCAATTGTGACAAATGGGAAGTCGAAGGTGGTTTGGCCATCGCCGTTGAGGTCGTTGGGGTCTTGGATGTTCAACAAGTCGGCAACTTCTTCTTTTGCTACATAGCCATCAGAATCTGTTTTAGACAAGTCTATTTTGTAGATTTTCTTGAATTGAGCAGCAGCACCTTGACCATTATCCCGCTCAATCGCAAGGTATTCATTGTCGTTAATGACTGCTAAATCTCCGATCGCATATCCAGGATTTTCCAGTTTGTAGTAGAGTTTCTTATCGGTATACTCTTTACTAGCAATATCAAATTCGTTGAGCCGCAAAGCACCAACGGGATCGCCTTGGACTGTACCCTCTAGCAGCATGTAGAGTTTGGTTTTGCTGGCGTTGATTGCTCCACCTTCAAAACCTTTAGAACCACCTAAGTTAGCAAAAGCATCTCCTGAGAGGACATCTGGGTTTTGTGGCGATCGCACTAAGTTATTCTCAGGAATACTCAAGAAATCTCGGACTTTATCTCCTGTATCTGGAAAGTCTGTGAACAGCGCATCTACGCCTAATTGAAAGAACTGCTGAAATTCTAGTTCTGCATTACCTTTATAGTCTGCTGCTAGATACAAGTCCTCATCACGGAAGGTGTAGGGATGCACCTCCAAACCTGCATTGTGAGCATCTTGAACTAAAGTCGTAGGAGGTAACAGAGTTCTGTCAGCTTCATTAATTACGCCATCGTTGTTAATATCATCTGCCAAACCATCATTATTAGCATCAGTTCCTTTGACACTAACAATCATCCGTTTCCAAGGGCTGATACCATCAGCGTAAGTGGCGATTTCAGCTAAGCCTGCTGGAGTTCGTAAATCACCATAGGTGCGTGAGTCATTACTAACTTGGAAATCATAAGGCTTAGTTTCGATGAGAGTACCATCTAATGCAATGCCTTCTGCATCTAGAAGTTGGATGAGTGGGATATCTACACCTGCATTCGGCATAATGCGATCGTTTAGATCCTTGAGGTTACCAACTTCAAAGGATTGGATGAAAATGCGATCGGGATCGGTGAAATTCTCAGCTTTTAGTGTGTCGATGAGTATTTCACTGATGTTTCTGTTGATTTTCTCTGTGGTGCCTACATAGGTGGCTTCTTGGGCAAAATACGTGGGATGCTTGGTTTCAGGATAGATACCAATTTTTTTACCTGTTTCGGCTTCTACTTGTTTCACCAAGTCAATAATTTCCGCCAGAGTCGGTACCAGAAATTGACCGTTAAAAGATTGGTCGCGGAAAGGTAGACGCTGTATGGCTTTTAAACTCTTGATTTCTTCGAGAGTAAAATCTTCAGCAAACCAACCTGTAATTTCAGTTCCATCGAGGCTGACTGTTTTCTTGCGATCGGCAAACTGTGGATACTTGATAATATCGTAAACGTCTGTGGTTGTATTGCTGAAATTGACAGTGCCATCGGCATTTAAAATTGCCAAAGCAGGTTCATGGCGAGCAATTAATACACCATCTTTTGTAACTACTAAGTCAGGCTCAATAAAATCAGCGCCGTCTTCAATTGCTTGTTTGTAGGCCTCTAGAGTATGTTCTGGAAGCTTTCCACTAGCACCTCTATGACCGATAACTAATGGTGCTTTTCCATCTAGGGTTTTAAAGGAGTCAGGTGTAGCAATGGGAGCTTCTAACAACTTACCAGTGGCATCAAAATGCAGCAGGTAAGGGCCAAATTCTTCTCCCACCCAGATGGTACCGTCTTTATCAAAGACAAATGACTCCACATCAAAATCGGCACCAGTTAGTAATCTATCGGTAGTGCCTTCATTAACTATTTTGAAAGGAATCTTGTTGTCAGGGTCAGACAGTTGAATGAAATCTAAAATTTTAACAGTGGCATCGCCATTTTCTATCCCCTTAAAGTTGGGATCTAGACGATGGATACGTAACAAAAAGTCTTCACTATTATCTTTGCTACCGTAACCATTATCTGACAGGAAATAGAGAGAGTTATTATTAGCAAACTGTACACCGCTAAACCCTTGTATTGGCTGTCCTGGGAAAGGGCCGGTTCTACCATTACCTGAAATTTCCTCACCAGAAGCCGGCCCTTCACCATAGGTATCAGCGGGTAAAGAGGCAAAACCTACTAATTCAATTGCCATAATTAGAATGTTTTTTAGGTGTTTGGTTTGAGAGCGATCGCAACAATCAGAAGGTGAAATGTTGACTGTTGACTGATGACTGATAACTGTCAACAGCTAACATTGATGTTTTTCACAACTCGATAGGATTGCTATAGCCTTAAAGATGTTTTCATTGAAAGATTAAGAAAAGAATAAATAAAACGGAAGAATCGATTAAAATCAACTTATTGTTTAATAATAATATTTGTCAAATTTTATCAAGAAACGCTGCAAAAAATATATTTTAAACTACCGCCCAATAAATTGAAGATCCCCGACTTTTTTAAGAAGTCGGGGATCTATTTGTTCAGGAATTTCGATTAGGATTATGCTAGGCGAAGCAATTAAGCGACAACACTAGCAACAAAAACAAAATCATTGGCAGTAAGGCTAGTTGAGGTAATTCCAACTAATAAAGCCAACTCTGTATTTCCAGACTTCACCAAAGTGTCACTACCCTGTTGCAATAGCGTTAAGGCACTAAATTGAGTCACGCCAATACCGCCAAGCCCGATTTTATCAATGCCTGTTGTAAAATCGCTGACGATGTTTTTAGCAGTTGGCAGGCTGCTACTAGCAATCCAGAATTGGTCAATACCAGTGCCGCCATTGAGTTTATTACCACCTGCAATACCAGCAAATAGCACATCATCACCATCGCCACCAAACAAGAAGTCATCGAGATTTGAGAAGAAAATGTCATCGCCAGAACCACCATACAAACGGTTCTTGCTACCTTCACTGCTGAG
>LWTK01000089.1 GCA_003326205.1 Nostoc sp. ATCC 43529 | reverse complement strand
GGATAAAAAACCCTGGCGATGACCTACTCTTGCATGGCTTAGGCCACACTACCATTGGCGCAGCTGCGTTTCACTTCCGAGTTCGGGATGGGATCGGGTGGTTCCACAGCGCTATGGTCGCCAGGGAGAGGGTGGAGGGTCGCAGTGGCTCGGTCGGTAAATTGACGGAGTTATGCGCTCACGCTCTCAAAGGGGGGACGTAGCGAACATTTTTTGGGTAATGCCGTCATCGACGTGTTGTCGAGGATAAGGCGTCTTGAGGTTATATGATCAAGCCTCACGGATCATTAGTATCAGTTAGCTCAATGGGTTGCCCCACTTACACACCTGACCTATCAACCACCTAGTCTTGATGGTTCCTTTAGGGGACTTGAAGTCCCGGGAGATCTCATCTTGAGGCACGCTTCCCGCTTAGATGCTTTCAGCGGTTATCGTTTCCGACCATAGCTACCCGGCAATGCCATTGGCATGACAACCGGAACACCAGGGGGTCGTCCACTCCGGTCCTCTCGTACTAGGAGCAGCCCCTCTCAAATCTCCAACGCCCACGACAGATAGGGACCGAACTGTCTCACGACGTTCTGAACCCAGCTCGCGTACCACTTTAAATGGCGAACAGCCATACCCTTGGGACCGACTACAGCCCCAGGATGTGATGAGCCGACATCGAGGTGCCAAACACCGCCGTCGATATGAACTCTTGGGCGGTATCAGCCTGTTATCCCCGGAGTACCTTTTATCCGTTGAGCGATGGCCCTTCCATACAGAACCACCGGATCACTAAGACCTACTTTCGTACCTGCTTGATCCGTCGATCTTGCAGTCAAGCACGCTTATGCCTTTGCACACAGTGCGCGATGTCCGACCGCGCTGAGCGTACCTTCGTGCTCCTCCGTTACTCTTTGGGAGGAGACCGCCCCAGTCAAACTACCCACCATACATGGTCCCCGGCCCGGATAACGGGCCCAGGTTAGAACGTCAAGCACATCAGGGTGGTATTTCAAGGATGGCTCCATGCGAACTAGCGTCCACACTTCATAGCCTCCCACCTATCCTACACAGACGAACTCAACGTTCAATGTAAAGCTATAGTAAAGGTTCACGGGGTCTTTCCGTCTTGCCGCGGGAACGCTGCATCTTCACAGCGATTTCAATTTCACTGAGTCTTGGGTGGAGACAGCGCCGCTGTCGTTACGCCATTCGTGCAGGTCGGAACTTACCCGACAAGGAATTTCGCTACCTTAGGACCGTTATAGTTACGGCCGCCGTTTACCGGGGCTTCGATCAAGAGCTTCGCCTTGCGGCTAACCCCATCAATTAACCTTCCGGCACCGGGCAGGCGTCACACCCTATACGTCCACTTTCGTGTTTGCAGAGTGCTGTGTTTTTGATAAACAGTCGCAGCGGCCTGGTTTCTGCGGCCTTGACGAGCTCAGCTATGCATATAGCCACCCATCAAGGCGTACCTTCTCCCGAAGTTACGGTACCATGTTGCCTAGTTCCTTCACCCAAGTTCTCTCAAGCGCCTGAGAATTCTCATCCTACCCACCTGTGTCGGTTTACGGTACGGTCTGCGTGACCTGAAGCTTAGAGGCTTTTCCTGGAAGCGTGGTATCAGTGACTTCGTCCGATAGGACTCGTCTCGGTGCTCGGCATAGATGAGCGCGGATTTGCCTACGCTCAATGCCTACCTCCTTTCCCCGGGACAACCAACGCCCGGTACACCTAACCTTCTCCGTCCCCCCATCGCAGTCACGCGAGGTGCTGGAATATTAACCAGCTTCCCATCGACTACACCTTTCGGTCTCGCCTTAGGGGCCGACTCACCCTGCACCGATTAACGTTGTGCAAGGAAACCTTGGGCTTTCGGCGTGCGGGTTTTTCACCCGCATTATCGTTACTTATGTCAGCATTCGCACTTCCGATACCTCCAGCAGACTTTACAATCCACCTTCAACGGCTTACGGAACGCTCCTCTACCGCGTACATCATAGATGTACACCCCAAGCTTCGGTATACCGCTTAGCCCCGTTAAATCTTCCGCGCAGGCCGACTCGACCAGTGAGCTATTACGCTTTCTTTAAAGGATGGCTGCTTCTAAGCCAACCTCCTGGCTGTCTGTGCCTTCCCACATCGTTTTCCACTGAGCGGTAATTTGGGGACCTTAGCTGTGGGTCTGGGTTGTTTCCCTTTTCACGACGGACGTTAGCACCCGCCGTGTGTCTCCCGCATAGTCTGTCTTGGTATTCGGAGTTTGCCATGGTTTGGTAAGTCACAATGACCCCCTAGCCATAACAGTGCTCTACCCCCAAGAAGATTCGTGCGAGGCGCTACCTAAATAGCTTTCGAGGAGAACCAGCTATCTCCGGGTTCGATTAGCTTTTCACTCCTAGCCACACCTCATCCCCTACTTTTGCAACAGGAGTGGGTTCGGGCCTCCAGTCGGTGTTACCCGACCTTCACCCTGGGCATGGCTAGATCACCCGGTTTCGGGTCTATTGCCTGCAACTATGCGCCCTATTCAGACTCGGTTTCCCTTCGCCTCCCCTATACGGTTAAGCTTGCTACAGACAATAAGTCGCTGACCCATTATACAAAAGGTACGCAGTCACCGAACAAGTCGGCTCCCACTGCTTGTACGCACACGGTTTCAGGTTCTATTTCACTCCCCTCGCCGGGGTTCTTTTCGCCTTTCCCTCACGGTACTGGTTCGCTATCGGTCGGTCAGGAGTATTTAGCCTTGGAGGATGGTCCCCCCATATTCAGACAGGGTTTCACGTGCCCCGCCTTACTCATCATCATCTACTAGGCCCTTTCACATACAGGGCTATCACCTTCTACGGCTGGCCTTTCCAAGCCATTTTGCTAGAACCTAATAGACTTCAGGGCTGGTCCCCGTTCGCTCGTCACTACTGGGGGAATCTCGGTTGATTTCTTTTCCTACGGTTACTGAGATATTTCAGTTCACCGCGTTCGCCTCGTACAGCTATGTATTCACTGCACGATACTGCCGAAGCAGTGGGTTTCCCCATTCGGACATTTCCGGATCAATGTCTGTTGCCGACTCCCCGGAACTTTTCGCAGGCTGCCACGTCCTTCATCGCCTCTGACCGCCAAGGCATCCACCGTGTGCGCTTATTCGCTTGACCATATAACCCCAAGTCGCCTCGGAGCCATCGTTTTCGCAAATAGTTACAACGATTAAACTCAATAAGGAATCCCTAGCAAGGATTCCCGCCTTAGCCTCTACGACACGTCTTGATGACAATTACGTCTCAAACGCTCGCTACGTCCCATATTTTCAAAGAACACGATGCCCGGCCTGTGCCGGTCACCTAATCTTTTGTGTGCGCTGTCATTCCACTGACTCTGGCTTTACCTGGTGGAGCCAGTCGGGATCGAACCGACGACCCCCTGCTTGCAAAGCAGGTGCTCTCCCAGCTGAGCTATGGCCCCGTGACAAGAATGGTGGGTCTAGGAGGACTCGAACCTCCGACCTCACCCTTATCAGGGGTGCGCTCTAACCACCTGAGCTACAGACCCAGGCCGGATCACGTTGTGGAATGCAGGAAACTTGTGCGGACGCCTGAGCAGAGGACAACTCGTCTGTGCTCAAAAGGAGGTGATCCAGCCGCACCTTCCGATACGGCTACCTTGTTACGACTTCACCCCAGTCATGAATCACACCGTGGCAAGCGTCCTCCTTGCGGTTAGACTACCTGCTTCTGGTGCAACCCACTCCCATGGTGTGACGGGCGGTGTGTACAAGGCCCGGGAACGTATTCACCGCGGCAATGCTGATCCGCGATTACTAGCGATTCCGACTTCACGGAGTCGAGTTGCAGACTCCGATCCGGACTAGGATGGGGTTTCTGGGATTGGCTCCACCTCGCGGCTTCGCGACCCTCTGTCCCCACCATTGTAGTACGTGTGTAGCCCTGGTCGTAAGGGCCATGATGACTTGACGTCATCCCCACCTTCCTCCGGTTTGTCACCGGCAGTCTCCTTAGAGTTCCCGACTTTACTCGCTGGCAACTAAGGACAAGGGTTGCGCTCGTTGCGGGACTTAACCCAACATCTCACGACACGAGCTGACGACAGCCATGCAGCACCTGTCTCACGGTTCCCGAAGGCACCCCTCGATCTCTCAAGGGTTCCGTGGATGTCAAGACCAGGTAAGGTTCTTCGCGTTGCATCGAATTAAACCACATACTCCACCGCTTGTGCGGGCCCCCGTCAATTCCTTTGAGTTTCAGTCTTGCGACCGTACTCCCCAGGCGGCGAACTTAACGCGTTAGCTTCGACACTGAGCTCTCAATTGAGCCCAACGTCCAGTTCGCATCGTTTAGGGCGTGGACTACCAGGGTATCTAATCCTGTTTGCTCCCCACGCTTTCGTGCCTCAGCGTCAGTACTGGTCCAGATGGCTGCCTTCGCCATAGATGTTCCTCCCGATCTCTACGCATTTCACTGCTACACCGGGAATTCCACCATCCTCTACCGTACTCTAGCCTGCCAGTATCCACCGCCATTCCCAGGTTGAGCCCGGGGCTTTCACGACAGACTTAACAAACCGCCTACGCACGCTTTACGCCCAGTAATTCCGAGTAACGCTTGCACCCTTCGTATTACCGCGGCTGCTGGCACGAAGTTAGCCGGTGCTTATTCTTTGGGTACCGTCATGAACCACGGTTATTAACCACGGTCTTTTCTTCCCCAACAAAAGTGCTTTACAACCCGAAGGCCTTCTTCACACACGCGGCATGGCTGGATCAGGCTTGCGCCCATTGTCCAATATTCCCCACTGCTGCCTCCCGTAGGAGTCTGGACCGTGTCTCAGTTCCAGTGTGGCTGATCATCCTCTCAGACCAGCTACCGATCGTCGCCTTGGTGAGCCTTTACCTCACCAACTAGCTAATCGGACATCGGCTCATCTTCTCGCGCGAGGCCTTGCGGTCCCCCGCTTTCACCCTCAGGTCTTATGCGGTATTAGCGTAAGTTTCCCTACGTTATCCCCCACAAGAAGGTAGATTCCGATGTATTCCTCACCCGTCCGCCGCTCGCCACCCACAGTATTGCTACTGCTGTGCTGCCGCTCGACTTGCATGTGTTAGGCCTGCCGCCAGCGTTCACTCTGAGCCAGGATCAAACTCTTCAGTTAAAGCTTAAAGCTTTGTCTGCAGAAATCCGACCTTGGCCTTACATCACTTGATTACTCAATAAATATAAAGCTTGTTGGCTAGACGTCTGCAAGAAATGGACTCATCCATCCCCCGTCAGGCGCCCGCACAAATTTCCTGCGCACACTGTCAAAGATC
>LWTK01000088.1 GCA_003326205.1 Nostoc sp. ATCC 43529 | reverse complement strand
AGCAAAATCTAACCCTCCAATGACGAATTTTTCTCGTATTCGTTGCACTGTTGCAACATGCGCTCTAACTGTGTCAGCGATCGCTTGATCTGTTTCTCCTTCCGAAGCCATCAGAAGAATGTTTGCACGGGTTATTGTTCTTGCCTTATGCTTACCTTTTTTAATTATCGATTGCAGTTGAGAAACTTCATCTTCATCCAAGTCAACAATGTACTTTTTCGCCATGTTACACCCCATTTTTGGCTATTTTACCAATTAGAGGTTTTACTTAGCAAAGTTACCTTGGCAAACTACTAGATATTCACAAGAAACAATCAATACCACTTTTTGAGAGAAAGTGGTGCGATGTCTTTTCTTTGAGACACTCTTGCTAGCTTGCTTATACCTAAAACTACGGCAAGCCACTTCCTCTCTACGACACATGCTGCAAATAATCATCCAAAAACTGTTTCAGGTAATCGGTAGCAGTAATTACCCCATACCATTTTTTGGAAAAAAAGCATAGTATTACTGGTTTATTATTTTGTAATTTTAATACTGTCAATTGGATTGTAATTAATTGCCCAACTCTAGCCTTAAGGAGAATCCAAGCACAAAAAATGATCCTTAGAATTTTAGAGAATTTATACTTAAGTCTTACCTGATATTCTAAAGTTAATAAAAAGACACATATTTTTTGTACAAAATGCAAAATGCCAACCAAGCCCGAACTATCTATACAAAAGATAGCTGGATTGCGGGAACCGATCGCAAACTTTGAAATTCTTCATAAACATAGGCTCTATGTTACCATCTGGATGGTTTTAGACGGATCGTAACTGGCTTTCTTTGTATAAACGCCAACGGCCGTAGCGTCTCTTAATTTGGTGGTTGAGGAGAGAATAATAGTGCAAAATAGCATGTCACTGGCAGAACCGAATCCATATACACAGCGCAACCAGCCACGACCAATCCGCATAGGCGTGATTGGAGTGGGTAACATGGGACAGCACCACGCTCGCGTCTTGAGTTCAATGAAAGACGTTGAGCTAGTAGGTGTAGCAGATATTAACGTCGAACGAGGGCTAGAAACTGCCAGCAAGTACAAAGTGCGTTTTTTTGAAGACTACTGTGACTTGCTACCCCTGGTGGAAGCAGTTTGTATTGCTGTTCCCACCCGGCTGCATTATGCCGTGGGTATTAGCTGCCTGTTAGCGGGAATTCATGTTTTGATTGAAAAACCGATCGCAGCCAGCATTTCTGAGGCAGAATCCCTAGTAAATGCGGCAGCTGAGTCTCAATGTATCCTCCAAGTAGGTCATATTGAACGCTTCAATCCAGCATTTAGGGAACTTAGCCAAGTTCTGAAAACAGAAGAATTACTGGCATTAGAAGCCCACCGCATGAGTCCTTACTCAGATCGAGCAAACGATGTTTCGGTTGTCCTGGATTTAATGATCCATGATATTGACCTACTTCTAGAATTAGCAGCTTCCCCAGTGACCAAATTGACCGCTAGCGGTACTCGTGCCCTAGACTCCGGTTATTTAGATTATGTAACTGCCACCTTGGGGTTTGCTAACGGTATAGTCGCCACCCTGACTGCCAGTAAAGTCACTCACCGCAAAATTCGCCGGATTGTTGCCCACTGCAAAAACTCATTCACTGAGGCAGATTTTCTCAAAAATGAAATTTTGATTCATCGACAAACAAATCCTAACTCTCTTACCGACCATCGACAAGTACTTTACAGGCAGGATGGCGTGATTGAAAAAGTCTACACCAGCAATATTCAACCGCTAAGTGCAGAATTAGAACATTTTGTCAACTGCGTACACGGTGGCAATCAACCTTCAGTTGGTGGCGAACAAGCTCTCAAAGCTCTAAGATTGGCCAGTTTAATTGAACAGATGGCACTAGAAGAGAGGGTTTGGAATCCCTTAGACTGGCAATCGGAATCAAGAGTACAATCATTGACCCCGACAGTCTAGAACAAAAGGGGCAGAGGAGCAGACGAGCAGAGGGGCATAGGGGCAGAGGGGCAGAAGAGCAGAGGGGCACAGGGACAGGATAATAACTGTTAGTTTCTCACTGAGCACTCATAACTCTTAACTCCTCACTCCTCAGTCAGCATAGGCTAAACGCCCCGCTTCTGCTAACGCTACTCAGCACTCTCAATGCCTAATATCCAATGAGCCAGAACCCTAGAGTGTTTTTTTCTAATTTGCCATCAAATCTTTAGATCCTCCCTAGTCATTTAAAAAAGCTGGCTAAGGGGGATCTAATTATTTAGAAAACACTTCTCTTGGAAAATAGGGAGTGGGGAGATGAGAGGACAAGCAAACAAGGGGACAAAGTGAATAAATCCTAACTCTCCAGTCAACACTTATCAGTCAACAGTTAACACTCCCTGTTTGCCCAATGCACAGTGCCCTATCCAAATAAAAAACTAGTACAGTAATTTTTAGGAATTAACTTAATGCTTGAATGGATAACTAACACTATCAACTCTATGGGATATTGGGGAATTGCCCTACTGATGTTCTTAGAGAACCTCTTTCCTCCCATTCCTTCAGAATTGATTATGCCATTGGCTGGATTTACAGCAAGCCCATATCAACCAGGAGGAGCCAAACTCAATATCATTGGCGTGTTTTTCGCAGGACTTTTGGGTTCTGTATTGGGCGCACTTGTTTGGTACTATCCAGGTAAGTTTTTGGGCGAAAAGCGCTTGAAAGCTTGGGCTGATAAATATGGTAAGTGGTTGGCTATATCCAGTAAAGATATTACTAAGGCTAAAGGCTGGTTTGACCGACAAGGTAGCAAAGCAGTATTGATTGGTCGGCTTGTACCAGGAATCCGCACTTTGATTTCGGTTCCCGCAGGGATCGCTAACATGCACTTGCTACCATTTCTGTTTTATACCACCTTAGGTAGCGCAGCTTGGGTGGGTTTGCTAACATACTCAGGATATATATTAGGTAGCCAGTATGAACTTGTGGATGAATACCTTGCTCCTGTGTCCAAAATTGTGCTTGGTGGTTTGGTTTTAGCATTTGTTTTCTGGGTATTCAAGCGTCGGCGAAGACGCACCAGAAGATAAACGGGGCGCTTTTGGTTTGAAAGCAGTGAAAGCAGGGGTTACATCTGGCCAAAATTCGCCTACACTATGCCAAATAATACTAGATGTGCAATTGCCAGAATTAATGTTTGGCGTATTTCTAGCTACACTTGACGCAACCTAGAATTTCTGGTTGCCCGCATTTTTGTAAGATGAGCATGACAACTTTTTACATTTAAGTTAGAACTAGGAGCTTTCATGACAGACCAACCTTCCGCCGCCACCCCCATTAATGCCGCTGCTATACCCATGAATAGAGTATCGGCATCGACTCCCATAAATGCTGTTAATACTCCCAAGCCAGGCAGCACAAGTTCAGGGAAAACCATTCTTAGTGTTGATTTAGGCAGAACTTCCACAAAGACTTGTGTCAGCCGCGAACCTGGTAGTGTTGTGTTCGTACCTGCCAACGTCAAGCAGATGTCTATAGAACAAGTACGCGGTGGTGTTTTTGAAGCTCGCGCCACTGACCCTTTAATGGATTTATGGCTGGAGTATCAAGGTAATGGATATGCTGTAGGTCAACTGGCGGCAGATTTTGGAGCGAATTTAGGAGTAGGACAATCTAAGGTAGAGGCTGCACTGATTAAGGTCTTAGCATGTGCTGGCTACTTCAAACTCAAAGACGAAATCTCAGTTGTGCTGGGTCTGCCTTTTCTTTCTTTAGAGCAATTTGAAAAGGAAAAAGCGCAGTTAATCAGCCAAGTAGGTGGCCCTCATGTGTTGAACTTCCGAGGCGAATCTGTGTCCCTGAACGTCAATAAGGTTTGGGTGATGCCAGAAGGCTATGGCAGCTTGCTGTGGTGTGAAGCTCAACCCAAGAAAAGCCCCGGTAGCCCCGATTTTACCAAAATATCAGTGGCGATCGTTGATATCGGACATCAAACTGTCGATCTTTTGATGGTAGATAACTTCCGCTTTGCCAGAGGGGCTTCTAAGAGTGAAGACTTCGGTATGAATAAGTTTTATGAACTGGTAGCTGCTGAAATTGAGGGAGCAGATAGTCAATCTCTGGCGCTCATTTCTGCTGTTAACAAACCCAAAGGCGAACGCTTTTACCGTCCCAAAGGCGCTAGCAAGCCCGCCAACCTAGACGATTTTCTGCCGAATCTCATAGAAATGTTTTCGCGGGAAATTTGCAGCCGTGTGCTAGCCTGGTTGCCAGAACGTGTTACCGATGTGATTCTTACTGGCGGAGGCGGTGAGTTTTTCTGGGAAGATGTTCAACGTTTGCTCAAGGAAGCAAAGATTAATGCTCATTTATCTGCACCTTCCCGGCAGGCGAATGCTTTAGGGCAGTATATTTATGGAGAGGCGCAATTGTCCGCCGTTCGCGCTGCTAGGGCTTAAAACTAATGTTCCAATGGTCAAAAAAGGTAGTTAAATCCGTCACGTTCAACCCAGGGCTTGCTGATGAAAGCTTGCTAGCACAAGTAGAAAGTTATTTGGAGAAACAACCCGAAAAAACTTTCAGTGACCTATGCAAAGAAGCCCTGTGGCAATCCTTATGCGTACCGGAATCTGTACGACCTGCTCCAAAAACAGCAGCCACAATACCGATTGAACAACAACCGATTGAACAACAACTCGGTGAGCTGCAACGTCAAGTAGCTGGCCTTGAGGAACGTTTTTTTGCCAAGGGATCTAATCGTTTGGAGGCGTTGGAACACCATCTGCTGCAACTTTCTCAACAAGTTGCACAACTGGCACTCATAGTCAATGAGCGATCGTTTATTCAGTCTCCAAGTCAAGTAGAAGTAGTAAATAATACTTCTTACGCTGTTCCTTCCCCTCCTCAAGAGGTTGACCCTGTAATTAGTCGCCTTAGTCAGTTTCTCGATGATTTTTAAGAAAAAATCACGTTTTTGAGCGGTTTTTGCTCCTGTCATCAATCCTTAATAGTCAACACTATTAAGGATTATTAATATTTGTATATAAATATTAAAAATATTGAGATTTGTGTATGTTGGCGTTGGTAATGTAACTCCAGTGCCTAATCTGCCAGGAGTTACGCACTCAAATACCCGAATCTTGTTTTTAAAGATTGCTTGAGGAAATTTCAATTTCAGGCTTTGTGCTTAAGTCTTATCCCTCTTTTGTTACTACAGGGAAAGTATAATCAGAAAGAAACCCGGAAAAAGTAAGTAACACAGATGGTTACGCCGCGCAGACAAGCAGTAAGCACAGTGGCCTTCATAGATAACTATTGTCAACACTATTGTTCAGTGTTTGAGGATGTGAGGCATTTTGAAGCCTTCAAATTTTTACATCTGGGAATGCTTTCAGAAATTTCACGAAAATCTCTGCCCCTAATAGCTAAAACTGCGGGTCTAAAAGATAGCCAAACACTACATCATTTTTTAAGAGATGCACTGTGGGATGT
>LWTK01000087.1 GCA_003326205.1 Nostoc sp. ATCC 43529 | reverse complement strand
GAGATTGTTAGTAGTGCTTCTAATGGCATCCCCGTTCTGTGGCTAAAAGAAAAAAAGGTTTTGGGGCGATCGCTCTCATTGGAAAAATCGCCACTGGCATTTTCAAAGAACAATTGTTCCTCAGCGATGGGCAGCGGGGGCGATGTGGGGCGATGGGGTGGTGAAGGCGATCGCTATTCTTCAAAACTTGGTTTAGGGACTAAACACCCATCTACGTAGCATGGAAAACAATCTTCCATAACAACTTCGCAAATTCCTACACTAAAGCACAGCAAGCCACCGATGTAAGCTGAGTGTACAAGTACTACAACGCCTAGATTGCGATTCCAGATTTTGAGGGGTGTCATTTTCTTAGAGGATGAGGGGGCGATCGCCAAGGAAACCTACTTTTATTACACACCGTTATGGCTTGAGTAATGAGGATATAAACGATACATTAAATTATTCATATGGCATTTATTATGTGTAAGTAATACTTCTGTTGTTACATTACCCTGCTTTAATAAATGATTATCTTCAGATAATGCCCGTATATTAAATAGTGAGTTTATGTTTTTGTAAATACATAAGTTTAAGTCGAGTGAGGAAAGAAAATGAATAAGTTCACCTGTTTAATGATTGTCGGGGCAGTATTGTCGATGAGTGCGCCAGCATTAGCTGAAAGTCGTGCCGTTAATATCAGTATTGGCAGTATCGGTGGTTCCTTAGATAATGCCGCTTTGCGAACAGTTCGCCAAGTTATCGGGTTTTATATAGCCCAAGAGAAGGCGCTCCTATTCCCATTGAAGGGGGTTTATCTGCTTGTGCTGAAGCTGGCTTTGGCATAACTAATACCAGATTTAATGCTTTTATCCAGCAGTTGCGTTCAATTAAACCCCAGCCAGGAACTTTCTTCAATGTAGAACTTACCGCAAGCTGCCAACTCAAATAAGAATGTCGTTTGCACTCAAACGCGGTGGATTCTCTGATTCTTGTCAACAGGCGATCGCCCGATACTAGAGCATAACCGATGCCCTGAGAGCTTTTTCACACCAAGATTCTTAGAGGAAAAGAGGAGCGATCGCTCTCCTTTATACAATATTCTTGGAGAATGAGGGGGTATTGTGGAAAAGCTACAGCTACGGCAAGAAAGCGGTGGAAGCCGTCTTTATTTAATGAATAAACCTATCCATGCAGGTGATTGTCTGGAAGTTTTGATATCAGAAGATTGGTTTCCTGCTCGTTGCGAGTGCTACAGAGAACAAGGAAACCTTAACTGGTATCTAGTCGTGTTCAAGCCGGAAAGCGAAAATGTTATAGAAGATTGTATTAATAGTGTGTGGTGTCGTTTTTCTTAGAGGATGAGGGGCCATAATTGTGCATCGCCCTCAATTCTTTGCTAGTAATGCTGCTGTAACAAAGGATAAAGTGCTGCTGCAATTTGCTCAAACTTTTCACCATCTGGATAAGGGCAAGTAATTTCCTCCCCATCTTCATTGCTCCAAGATTTAGTATTGTAATCAAAAGTTAATATCGCTGTTCGCCACCATCCAGATATTGATAGTTGACCATACCCATAAGCAACTTTGAAATCTGCCGTTTTATCACGGTAAAAGTCATGAATTGGATTTGATGGTCGGCTGCGGTTGCGTGAGCCTACAAATTCCTCTATGTAGTAGCCTTGAAACTCGATATCAATAAAATTATTTTTAATTTCATAAATTAGCTTGAACCGCCTATGCGGATAGTGCTGTGCAGCAATTTGAGATGCTGCTAGTTCAAGTTCTAATGGTAGTGTTTGCATTTTTTTAAGTACTTCACGTTTTTCTATCATACTTTTATAAGGTATCTGCGATCGCTCTACCTTGCTCTGACTAAACGCAACTGTTTCATTATGTAAAATGGCTGCACTAATATAACCATCCAATCATCACCAGGAACCTCATCAAGCTGTTTATAAAACCTAATTTCGTCTGCCTCTGTCCAAGCCTCCACTATTTCTAAGTTGTTGTGATAGAAAGCGTGTGCGACTTGTCCCAAATTTAACTCATCCTTGGTTATATAAATCCATGCATGAATTTGTGAGATATAACGCTGTAATCTTCTGCGGTCTGCTGGATCTGCAAGCCCTTCAAAATGTGAAATTGTAGTCATATTTTTATTCTTAGAGGAAAGGTAAGGAATAGCGATGCCTACGGCGGCAAGCAACGCCATTAATTCAATTCTGATTAGATTGATTTAATTCATCTTCGTAAATAATAAATTTTCTTCTTCTCATTTCCTGAAAACATTCCTCATGAAGTAAGCATAGAGTGTCGTCATTCAATAGCTTAAGAAGAATTTTGATTAGTGTTTTCATAACTTTATTCTTGCAAACGTTTCTTGATTTTCAATATGCCATGCTTGAAAATCATAACCATCATCAGTTTTTTGATAGTCATAATCCATATCTAAAGCTTCAGCCGTTTCGATAAACTCTTCTAGTGTTCCATCACAATAATAAATTTCATTATGTCCCATCGAATCCAAAATCATTTTTGCTGTGTGACTTTGCTGAATTGATGCGAGCTTGCTTTGATGTTGCCAAGTTTGGCAGACACGGCAGCTGTAGCCCCAGTCATATTTGAAATCTCTGTAGTGATGAGTTTTCATGTTGCAATCACGGCAGTATAGGAGTTTTGATAAATCAAGTGTGTTCATTTGTTTTTATTCTGATTGTTTTGGATATTGGTATTTAGGTAGTGGGGGTAGGCATTAGGAATAACTACCAATCCTAAAAAATACATCCCTATAATCAAGAGAAATACCAAACTTCGTAATTTATCACTAACTCTAAACTTAAGTTTCATATTATATTCCACACTACTAAAGTATTATTCCCTAATCACTCTCATAAATATGGTCTTTTTCTCCAGTTGATGATATTTGTATGAGTCTGACCTTAATGCCAACAGATTCTAAATCTCTCCCTGCCTTCATTGCATAGGCTCGGTAGGGATAGAAATCGTGAAGTTTCCATCTAAAAAGTTGCCAGATATAAAGCCGTACAACATAAGATTGCATTTTCTTAGAGGATAAGTGAAGGGAGCGATTGCCCCTTCAGGATTTACTCAATAGATTGAATGTTGATTGGATATTCAATATGATTTGGATTACTTCGATATTGCATTTTTAAAAAGATTTGCTCAACACGCGCTTCATCCTCAGTATCATAAGCACACTCTTCTGTTGATTCAGTTTGCCACCATTCTTTATCTTTATTGTAATAAGTTGGTTTCTCAGAATCGTCTTCGTCAGGTGATGTCAAGATGTATTTTTTAGGCATGAATTTTAACTCTTTTTTGAATAAATTGCATTACATAACCGTTTTTTAAGCCATGTTTAGTTTTACTAAAAGTCAATAGGTTTATCATTAAAATGCTTGTGAATTGTGAAAGCCTCAAACCAGCCTGGTAAAGTATGCTCAACATCCTCCAGTTTGTTACCTTGAGCATCTGCTAGCCCATGCTTGATTACTACCCTAGACAGAGGTTTCTCACCATCAGCTGTAAACTTCTCAATCAAAATGCTGCCAGCTTTTCTCATTGCTGCCGTGCCATCTCCGAATGCTTCATTAGTACCTAAATGGGTGACACCAATAAACCGTTCCTTGGCTTTGCGCGTATCTGAAAACGTTGATTTGATGAATTTTTTAACGGTTTCTTCGTCAATGTCCTTGAGATGAGTAAATTCGTCCAGCAAGAATTGTTCGGCTTGTTTGTCGTCCAAATCCAGCCCAATGCGCTTTAATCTACGTTCGTAAGTGTCTTGCAGTACTTCGATAATCGCTAAGTCATTATCAGCTTTCTCTTTTGCTTCTAAAAGCTTCCAGACTTTGCTATTTGCACCATTTAAATGTCTGTCAGCTATTCTAAATACCGCCACACCTAAACAGTATTTTCTGACCAGTCCAACGGCGACAGATGTATTAGTCTTACCTGTGCCTTGTTCCCCAATTATCCATAGTGGCTTGACTGCCTTAATAATTGTCCACAGCCAACCATCCTCATGATTTTTGAGAGCTTCGATTAAAATCTGTTTTACCTGCTCATCAGCAGTCGATTGTTTAGCGTCTGACATGGGTTTATTTATCTTTTCTAATTTACGTTTTAACTCGGCTTCAGATAGTAAATTTTCTGCTATCTGCTTTGATAATTCAGCTATTTGTAACTCATGAGATTTTAAAGATAATTCCCCTTGTAGTTGCCCATTAAGATGGTCTAGTTGCAATTCTGCTTCTGATTTCATCGCTTGGATAGTTTCAGATGTTTGTCTAGCTATAGCCTGTTTAGTTATCTCAGCTTGATTTTGTTTACTAAATTCAAATAAATTTATATGCGCCTGTTCTAATAAATCATTTTCTAAAGCTTTGATTTTTAACAATTTGAACTGACTATGTATGGCTTTTTCTTGGCTATTAGTAATTGATTTTGATAATGCGTAGGAACTTAATAAGAATAAGCTGCTAACAATTCCCCAAACAAAAGCTTTATCATCCTCTGGAGGAAGAATTTTTATAACACGAATATTATTATCAAATAATTGATTTCTTCTCTCACGGTCAATCAAATAGCTGATACCATGTTTAATATTTGAACCTTCACATAAATTACTGGAATTACAATACAAAGTTTCTTCATGCTTAACACTATCATTAAACATAGGAATTGCAGCAATAAAACCATACACCAGCAATCCACAAGTCAATATTGTAGATAATTTACGCTGTTTGGCTAATCGCTGATTAAACTTTGTAATTTCTTCCATCATTTAAATAATTGATTGATTAGTTTATCAACCCCTGAATGTTGCAGCCAAGTAAGCAAAGTATCAATATTTATCACAACATCTACAAAACCAGTTAGCAAATAATTAATAAATATAACTGTGGTCAATCCACTAATGAATATTTTTAGAAAACTCCAATCACCCTTGATTCTCATTATTAGATATTCCTTTTTTTAAAAATCCTATTAATGCTATTGCTGCAAACGCGATTAAGAAGCTAATACCCAGATTAGGCAATTGAAAACTTAAGCCCTCGCTACTTCTAATTTCTTGATAAGTTTGTGCAATTCCAGTCTGAGTTTGAATAACTTCAGCAGTAATTTTGCTTGTACCACTGAAGCTAACAGCACCACCAATGGCTAATTTAACCCGGATTTCTCACAAGCAGTAAAAAATCAATTTGTATGGCGTGATGTGAGTCTTTTTTTTGATACATCACCAATCAAAATTTATGCGCGGAGTTAAATTAAGTATAAAACCGTAGATACAAGGCTAAAATAATCACTATTGTTTTGTTGATACTAAAATAAAAATGTTATGTGCATAAAATTAAGTATTCCAAAGCAAGACTTGAATTAATCCAAGCCAAAAGTATCATTAATTAGAAATAAGTAAGAGGCAACTTAACTTTAAACTAAGCGGTATTAGGGAGAATTTTTAAGCGTCTATGAGCAGTAGCAAAGATATGTTTGTATGGGCAAGAACTCGTAATCGCAATTAAAATGCGCCGTGTACTTACAGTAATCAAAGCTCCTAACTTCAATAATTTAGTACGAATAGTCCCAACAGTAGCATTTTGTAATTCGGTTTTAGTTAAACATTTTTGACGCAAAGCATTCATCAAAACGTAAGCAAGAGAAGAGAACCATAGACGTAATTGATTTCCAGCAAATGTATGGGTACTAGTTCTGTCACTAAAAAGTTCTAATTGCTGTTCTTTAAAGCGATTTTCCATCTCTCCCCGCTTACAGTATTTTTGTGTGTAGAGTTGAGCAGGAGGTACTTTTTTTATAGTTAGAGAAGTAACAACAAAACGAATTTTAGCTGCCTTCGTCCCATATTCAACCTTACAAACAACACGACGACTACGGCT
Source organism: Nostoc sp. ATCC 43529 (assembly GCA_003326205.1). GTDB lineage: Bacteria > Cyanobacteriota > Cyanobacteriia > Cyanobacteriales > Nostocaceae > Nostoc. The sequence continues at coordinate 1,062 of LWTK01000087.1, read as the reverse complement.
CCATGATTCACGAGTCTGATAGTCTAATGACTTATACCAAATTGAGTTATCAATCAGTTCGGATGCTTGTTGCGTGAGTTCTTCATCTGGCTTAAATACGGTTTCTAAAAATGAAACTACTGTTGATAATTTCTGCTCATACTCAAGCGAAGCTTTATTTTGAGTCGTGGTAGTCATCCCAACTAAACGACTATTTTGCGCCAATCCAAAAACGTAGTCAACTCCAGGGAGTGAATCACACCATGTCATAATATCGTCTCTGGAATAAGCACTATCTCCTCGTACTAAAATCTCAACATTCTTCCATTGTTGACGTATTTGTTTAATCACTCTTTGTAGTTCTGATAATGCCCCAAATGCTGGGTCTACATTTGATGGGCGAAGTTTGGCTGCTAATAGATGTTTTCCACAGAAAATATAAAGTGGAGCATAGCAATATCCTCCGTAATAAGTATTGAAGAAAACTTGCTCTTGCGAACCATGCACTAAATCATCAGTTACATCTAAGTCTAAAATAATTTGTCGTGGCTCTTTCGAGTAAGATTCTAAAAATATTTTGACAAATAAGCTTTCAATTTCTGATGGAGAATGCCCAATTTTATGGTAACGGCTGTCTGCTCCTTGTTCCACATCTTCTGGACAATGTTCCAGCCGATTTAATGTACTCTTTCCTGCCAATGTTGCAGGTTCATTCTCTATTCCAATCTTTTTTCCTAATGCTAGAGCAAACATCGGGTCATGACGTAATTCTTCATGGTCATTTAAGGGGAGCATCCCAATTTTGCAAAAATAAAGAAAGAAAAATTATTCGCGACGAATCGTCGCGAATAATAAGGGGGAACTTAATCTTGTGGATCTTCCTCCTCTTGCTCAGAACCAGAACTAATATCTAGTAGACAATTATCAAGGGTATCAATTATTTTCTGTAGCTCATCCCAAACATAACGTCTGAAAACAGACATAACAGCATCAATATGTTCAGTAGTACCAGCTTTGCCTAAATGCTTGTATTTACTCAGTTTTGAAGATGTCACTTGAGGTAAGCAAGGAGTAGAAGCTTGT
>LWTK01000086.1 GCA_003326205.1 Nostoc sp. ATCC 43529 | reverse complement strand
TGCAGCAATGCATGTAGCCGAGCCGTGCTAACAGACCGAGGGCTTGACCTCTACAACAAACAAAAAAGCAATCTTCGCATTCCTTGCAGCCTTCAGGGTTTTGTAACAATTCAAAAGCTTTCCTGGTGTCTATTGCGCGGTGGAACCACACTGAACCCTTCCCGAACTCAGAGGTGAAACGCTGCTGCGGCAACGATAGTTTAGGGGTTGCCCTACGCTAAAATAGCTCGATGCCAGGTTTATTTTTCTACTAAAACAAAAGCCTCCTTTCGTTTTTGAAAGGGGGCTTTTTGTTTATACTTTTTAAAATTAAATATTTGGTTATATCTCCTTCAGGGGTGTGCGGTTCGTTGGCTAGAAATCAGCTTAAACCCTTATTGGGTAATATAAGGCTAGAGCGCTGATTGAATCAGGATCGTAGCACGTAGAACCAGCTGAAAATACGGTGGTTTACCAGGCTTGAGACACACAAGTACGATCGCTAAATCTGACCAAAACTTCATAGCACCGACCTCATAAACACCCATATAATCAAATCCAAAAAGTACTATGTCGGCGTATATGATTAACCCCGAACCGGGAGGGAGATGGAAAACTCAGTGCCTTGTTCCAATTCCGACTGGACTTCCAGCCGACCACCATGTTTCTCGACCACAATCTGACGGGCGATCGCTAAGCCTAACCCCGTTCCTTTGCCAACCTCTTTAGTGGTAAACAAGCGATCAAAAATCTTCGATTTGACTTCCTGATTTATGCCTTTACCGTTGTCACAAATGCGAATTTCAACCGTATTTTGTTCTAATAATAATGCAGTTTGAATCATGATTTGTTGGGGATGATTTTCTAACTTTTCAAAGGTTGTTTGCTGTGCCATTTCATCGAACATATCAATCGCATTGGCCAGAATGTTCATAAACACCTGGTTAAGCTGACCGGGAAAGCAATCAATATCAGGGATGTCACCGTAGTTTTGTATAACTTTAATAACAGGGCGATTTTCATTCGCTTTGAGTCGATACTTGAGAATCAACAGCGTACTATCTAACCCTTCGTGTAGTTTAGCGCTAACTTTGTGTTCTGTATCGGCACGAGAGAAGGTACGCAGACTGGTGCTGATGCCTTTGATGCGATCGGTTGCACCTTTCATAGAGTCAAGTAACTTGGGTAAATCCTGCAACAGAAACTCCAAATCAATTTCTTGAGCCAATTTGGCCACCGAATCAGTAGGCGGTTGCTGCTGGTGATAGGTGTCTAGATACTCACACAGGTCTTTTACGTAATCTTTGGCATTGTTAATACTGCCATTGAGGAAGCCGACTGGGTTATTAATTTCGTGAGCAACTCCTGCCACCAAGTTACCCAAAGTAGCCATTTTTTCGTTTTGCACAATCTGAAGCTGAGATTCTTCAAGCTGTTGAGCATAGGCTTGGGCTTGCTGATATAGGCGAGCATTCTCCAGTGAAATCGCAGCTTGGGCACAGAGCAGATTCAGCAACTTAACGCGATCGCGGGTAAAAGCTCCTGTTGCCAAGTTATTTTCCAGATAGACCATGCCCAGCAACTTGCCCTGTTGCAGAATGGGGCTGCACAGCAAACTCTTAGGCTGTTGGTTTTGGATATACGCATCGCCGATCCATAGCGGATCTTGCGCGGCGTTGGTAATCACAGCAGGCTGCAAGCTGCGTTTGACTTTTGTTACCAGGCTGATTGGTACTACACCACTATCAACAAGTGACTGCACCGGAGGCAGAATCTGCGTTTTGATTTGGCGCGATTCCGTAAGTTCTGCCCTAGCCTGAACTGTGAGATTTTGCCCCTCACTTAACATCAAAGTGCAATGCGTCGCACCTGAAGTTTGCATTACCGTAAGTAAGAGAGTGCCAATTAACCGATCGAGTTCAATTTCACTGGAAAGAGTTTGGGAAGCTTTGAGGATGGCAACCAAATCCAGGGAATCAGAAAGACTTGTAGAGGAAGTACTAGTCGAGGTGACAGTTCCAGTGGAAAATAAGGTTTCGTCAATAGAGAGTGGTGTCTGCGCTTGTTGAAGGATGGGAGCCAGCAGTTGAGGATAGCGAGTTTCTAAGCCGGCGAGTTTGGCTTTCGCCCCCCAGCGAGCATAGCCATAGTAGGCTTCAATCATGTAAGCTTGGGCGATCCGTTCTTTGTTCCAGTCTAGGTAGAATTTTGCCGCCAGTTCATTGCCAAGGGCTGCTTCCTGAGGGTAGCCATTGGCTTTGGCACCCGCGATCGCCAGGTCATAAAGTTCAAGAGCTTCCGTTTTGCGATCGAGAACGCGATGTTTTTCAGCTTCAACTAAATGATATTTGTGCAAGTAATTCATAGGGCCATAATCTGCCCACTCTTTTAACTTTGCTTGATTTTCTAACATTCGCTGCCATCGCGGCTCTGACTTTGATATCGATTCCGGCGGAGTGGCCAGCACGTTGAGAGAATCATAGAAGTAAAAGATTGGTTCAACGACACTTCCCATCCCTCCGGCTAAATACTGTCGTGTTTGAGCGGCATCGTGTTCCGCTTTGGCAAAGTCTTGAAGCCAGTAATTCAAGGTGAAGCGATACAGGTAAAAGAAGGATAGCCGGTAAAAATCAACTTTGGCCTCAGCCAAGACTTTTTCTTCATAGGCATTCTGGCGTAAAGGAACCTCGTCCTCTGACTGACCCAAGAGAATTTGAGCCGCTTGCCAGTAAGCCAAAACACAGTTTGCTGCCGTGAATTGGTGGAGGTCGCACAACTGTTGGTAATAGGCGCGAATTTGGGGTTCGAGTTCAGCGAGCAGTTGACCGCACCAATAAGCATTGAAGCAGTACAACTGGGCATCGTAGCCCATAAATTCTAGATTGCCAGTTTCCAATCCGGCTTGATAGCCATCGAGAAGAATGGGCAGCGATTCTTGCAGATGGGTCGTCCAATGACCTACATATGCCCCCATTAACATGGCGGTTGCGGCTCGAATGTTTTTGGCATCGGGTTCTAAGGCGAGTTGATACCCTAATTGCCCAAACTGAGGCACCTTTGACATGTCGCCCCACAGCATCCTCAGCTGGAAGGCGTAACCCACGTAACAAAAAGCAGAAACCGGACTATTGCCAAACTGGATGGACAATTTAACCTGGAGTGTAACGACCAGGAAATAAAGCTTTGTGCCGGACATGTAACAGACGGGTGTCAGCCGAGCCGCATTTTGCATAATGGCAAGCTGCTTGGCATCGGTCATTTTCGGCAGATGAATGAATGACTCAATGGAACGACCTTCAATTAAAGCATCAATTTCCTGCTTAAGGAGCCGAATATCCTCTAGTGTTGTTTCCTCTGGCAGGTTCACGCCCAACATTTGGAAGACCGATTGACCGATGGCGATCGCTTCTAAAAATTGATTGCGGGCGACTAACGCCTGGATTCTGACTTGATAGACTTGCACTTGTTCTAAAGGCGTTTTTGCATAACGAATCACCGCTTCAATCCACCGATCCATCTCCTCAAAATCGCCAACCAAGAAAGCGACCTCGGCAGCTAAGTCGTGCAGGGATAAGGTCATTTCGTACTGCCGTTCCCAAGCGTCTGTTAAGAGCAGTTTCAGCCCCACTGTGGCATATTCACGGGCTGCTTGATAGGCAGTTGCTAATCTGGCTTTGCGGCAAGCAGTGAGGTTGAGTTGGGCGAGTTCGTCCCTTTGTTGTTGTCCCTCAACCAGCGTGGTTCCATAGTTCAACTGATTGACGATTTCAAAAATGCGTTCTTCTCTGGCGGCTGGGGAAACTTGTCCCAGCAAAAGTTGTCCGATCTGGTAATGAGTCGTCTGTTTTTGCTCGTCAGGGATGAGGGAATAGGCTGCTTGCTGGACGCGATCGTGGAGAAAGCGATAGGAACAGTTAAAGGTTGCTGAAGAGTTGACTTGTGCCACCTGAAGTTCTGACGGCTGATAAAACTTATAAACCTCGGTGATGGGTAAAATCACTCCTTCTTGCAAGGCTTTCCAGAGGTCGATGGCAGTATCTTCAGGCGATCGCTCATTCACAATCGCCAGGGTAGCCAAATCGAACTGAGCGCCTATGCAAGCCGCCAGTTTCAAAACAGTCTGGGTTGCAGCTGGCAATTTTTGCAACTGAAGTGCCATGAACTCGACGACATCATCCGTAAGCGCGAGTAACTTCACCGTTGCCAGGTCGCACTGCCAATATCCTACGTGGGAGTCAAAGGAAATATAGCCGTCCTCATGGAGTGCTTTGAGAAATTGGGTGAGGAAGAAGGGATTACCCTTGGTTTTTTGATAAACCAACTCACAGAGCGGTTGAGCCAGTTCAATCGAGCAACTGAGCGTATCTGCTGTTAACTGATTCACATCCGCTTGGCTCAGGGGTTCCAGGGTGCGGGTATGGATCGGGGTTTGGGCTTTTTTGACCTCATCGAGCATCAGCATCAAGGGGTGAGTCGGGAACACTTCGTTATCCCGATAGGCTCCGATAATGAACAGATAACCGCGGTCGCGCTCTGTCAGCAGTAGCTTCAGCAAGTTCAGAGAGGCCGAATCAGTCCACTGCAAGTCATCTAAGAAAATTACCAGGGGATGCTCTGGCATCGTGAATACTGTGATGAACTTCTGGAACAGCAGATTGAAACGGTTCTGAGCAGCGCTGCCAGAGAGTTCTGGTATCGGGGGTTGTTGTCCGATGACCTGTTCGAGTTCAGGAATCACCTCAATCAGCACCTGACCATTGTCACCCACTGCTGCTAGAATCTTCGCTTTCCACTCAGCCAACTGTGTGTCATCACTGCTTAGTAATTGCCCCATCAAGTCGCGGAAGGCTTGGACAAAGGCGCTAAAAGGAAGGTTGCGGTTGAATTGGTCGTATTTACCTTTGATAAAATAGCCATGCCAGCGCACAATCGGCTTATGCACTTCATTGACGACGGCGGTTTTGCCAATGCCAGAAAAACCTGCCACTAGCATCAGTTCTGAGGCTCCGTTGGCAACTCGGCCAAAAGCATCGAGCAAGGTTTGAACTTCTTGTTCTCGTCCGTAAAGTTTTTCGGGAATCAAAAAGCGATCGCTGATATCCCGTTGGCCTAACTCAAACCAAGCATATTTGCCCACAACATGATACTCTTCGTGGCATTTCATCAAATCATGCTTGAGACCGAGGGCACTTTGATAGCGATCTTCGGCATTTTTGGCCATCAGTTTGCGAATGATTTCACCGAGAATCACAGGCAAATCAGGATTGAGATCGCAGACAGAGAGGGGTTGCTTGGCGAGATGGGCATGAACCATTTCCATTGGTTCGTCAGCTGGGAATGGTAACTGTCCGGTAAGCAGTTCAAAAAAGGTAATTCCTAAGGAATAGAAATCGCTGCGATAGTCAATCCCCCGGTTCATCCGCCCGGTTTGTTCTGGTGAGATGTAGGCCAGGGTACCTTCTAAAACATTGGGATTTTGAATCTCTTGGGTTTCGCGGGGTAACAGCGAAGCAATGCTAAAGTCAATCAGCTTAATCTGCCCAGTTTCTGGTTGAATCAGAATGTTGGCTGGTTTAATATCTTTGTGAATAATCCGTTGCTGATAGAGATGGTGGAGGACATCGACAATTTGCAGGGCAATTGGCCAGAATTGTTCGATAGTCAGCGGGGAAGCCTGGATGTAATGACGTAGGGAGATGCCACCGATGTCTGCCATCACCAAGGCATAGCCATTGGCATAGGGTTCTAGGCTAATCGGTTGGACAATGCCTGGGATGTGGAGATTTTTAGCGATCGCATACTGATTGCGAAACTGCACCAATTCACTGAAACTGGGATAGTCGTGCCGCAGTGTCTTAATCACCACCGAACATTGCGGCGACCTTTGCACTCCTCGATAGACAGCCGTCCTAGAGCCTAGATACAACTGCTCAACCAAGGTATATCCAGAAATTTTTGGGAATTGCTGTGCTACAGAAGTCATAGGTTTAGCAAGAGGGCTTTGACTTTACTAGGATTCCCTAAAGTCTTAGTTAGGTAACAGATAAACCAACAGTAGAATTATTTATGATGCGGAAACTTTATTTTAGAGAATTGGTATAATCCAGCAATTTAGCAACGGCAAAATAAATTAATGTGAATTGGACAGACCTCACCCACCCAGCCTCCCTCTCCTACTAGGAGAGGGAGGAGTAAGGAAAAATAAGGCTTTTTGCTCCCCTCTCCTACTAGGAGAGGGGCTGGGGGTGAGGTCAAAATTCTATACATCGAATTTACGTGCTGTTAACAGTTAACTGTCAACCGTCAACAGCCAACACAAAAAGATTTGCTGCCTTAAATACTCTCGGCAGCTTATTAGCTTTCGTAAGTTTCTTGAGAGAATTTTTTATGAATAGTTTTTGGAGATTCTCCATCAGCAGCTACTGTTATGAGATAGTCCATTAAACCATCTGAAAAGGGAAGACGTAGGTGGAAAGTACCATCGGGTTTGATTTTGATGGCGTTACCACCAATGGCTACGGTTGTATTTGGTTCAGTTGCTCCGTGAATAATCAACTCAGCATCTGCAACAAACCAAAAATCTCCCTGAGGACGATTAAAGATACGCACAATTTCTGAACGCGCCACGCTTAACCAACGATCGCCATCTGCAAGATAACCAATTTCAGCTATATAGTCGCGATCGCTCACGGGAATCGCTACAAACCGATCCTTTGCTACTTCTTCGCATTCATACTGCTGTACAAGTTGGGGAGTTTGATAACTCAGGTCAATGCCAGTGACATCATAAAGCCGCACTGCCAATTGAGAACCACCCTGTTGTCGCAGTGCTTGTTTTTGAGTTGGGCAAATATACCACGAGACATAAGCCCACTTGGGAGTACGCGGTGTTAGGACAATAGTGCTTTGTGCTTCTGCATCTGCTGTTTCCTCCACCACAGGTAAATGCTCTAGGATTTGTGCATCAGCTGTTTCCTCCATCAGGGGTGAATCATCGACGATGGGATCTGGCTCAACAGGACTGAAGACACGCACAATTGCTGAACGCCCCAAGGCAAACCAACGATCGCCTTCAGCAAGATAGCCGATTTCAGCTATGTAGTCGCGATCGCTTGCGGGAATTTCCACACTCTTGTTGAGTAATTCTTCACTGTCGTACTGCTGTATAAGTTGGGGAGTTTGATAACTCAAATCAATGCCAGTTGCATCATACAGCCGCACTAGCAACTGATAAACACCTTGTTGCCGCAGCGCTAATTTTTGGCTTTCGGAAATTTCCCA
>LWTK01000085.1 GCA_003326205.1 Nostoc sp. ATCC 43529 | reverse complement strand
GCGATTTTCGGACTGACGTGTTCCAGAATTTGGTCACGAACAGCTGTTTCTATACCTTCAAAAGTTTCAATTTTTGACGATGGCGTGTTTTTATACAAAATCTTAGCAATTTCTTTTACGTGAGTATCTAAAAGTTTTTTGTCTTCTGGTGTCATTGGCTTCGGCTTCTTGAAGATTTCTTTCCATCCTTAATTCTCTCGAATTAGGCTGTGGAAGTATAGCCCCCCTTTATTCGCGAGTATTCATCGCGAATATATTTTCACTCTCACTCTCTTCTTGCAAAATTGGGATGCTCCCTGGTCTTCAGGGGCCTGCCGAGATCCTCGGCTCCATGCCCCTAGCAGTTCAATCGCCCCAAACCACCAATTACCTGAAAGCCTTGCAGCGGGTTAAAAACAAGCGGTTATGTTGCGATCGCTTCTCTGGAAACAACAAAAAATAAGTCACAACATACATATAATTTAGGGTTTCCAAGTGCTGAGAGACCGATAAATTGATTTTAATTCCTGTAGATATTCATTCAGTTTCTCTTTTTGATGATTCAATTTCTTAATTATTTTGTCTGATTCTGCTTCTTTTGTCTCCCGTTCTTTTAAAAGACTATCGAACTCATCTTGAAACTTTTTGATGTAGTCATTGATTTGTTGCTCTGCATTTTTAAAATCTTCTGCAATTTGTTTTTCGATGACTCTTTGCAGCAACTGTCTATTTCTCGAAACCTGTTCATCTATCTTCGAGTTAATCAACTGCGCGGTTTGGCGTAAATTGATTTCGTAAAATTCTTGCCTGTCTTCATAGTCAACGTCAACATAATATACTTTATCAGAATCACAGCAACGGCTTTCTGTCCTTTGCTCTTTTTTTGTTCTAGTAAACACTTCTTGTTGTTGTTTAATGCTTGCATCAATTCCCTTAAATTCAAAATTAGGGAACTGAATAGGGTTAACGTTTAATTTAACTTGCAATGCCTCACCTAAATAATCAGATAGTTCATTTGATATCTGTTGGATATCATTTTGAATTTTGAGAGCTAATTTTTCACGAATATTAGTACCATCTCTCACCAATTTATCTTGAGTATCTAGCCAAAAACTCTGAATCAGCGGGCTACAAAACTCGTTGATAGTTTTGCTAATGTTTTGAGCATCCTTCTTGTTCTTGGCTCTGATCACGTATGGGTCAGAATTTTGCTGAATTTCATTTATAGTATAGTCAGGAGCATCAAAAATTTCTGGTGCAGATTTAGACAGAGATTTAATTAAAGATGAACCTCCTCTTACACCTACTCTGAATATATTGCCCAAACCTTTGCTAAAAAAGTCTATAATACCGCCGCCCACATCAGCGATAATATCACCAATATCTCCCCAATCAATATTATTATTCTTCATGACTGGTGAAGGATTAGCTTTCACTTTCTTTGTGCTAGATGATTTTTTAGATTGACATTCAGCAATTTGGTCAATTTGATATTGAATTTCAGCTTTAGTCCCGTCAGCAAATATATCAATACCTTGGCTAAAACCACTTACAAGTATTTGTTTTTGTCTATCTACTGACTTTTTTACATCTTCTACTTTAGTTTTTGCATTTACAGACTTTTTTTTGTATTCTTCTATTTTTTGTTTTAAGGCTGCAATATCAATTTCCCAACCACTAATTTTTGTATTGAGAGTATCTTCTATTGATTTAGCAGCCTTATCAATTTTCGCTAAAGCATCAGTTAAAAGATTCCAACCTGCATTTTTAGTGATGCTTTCAATTACTGTTTCTTGAATAACAGGAATACCACTATCTATTAAAGCTTGTGGTGCAATTTTACGAGGTGCTGGTATAATCTGATTTCCTTCTTCATCTTCAGTTGCATATCTAGCACTGAAGAATTTTTTGAAATCCTTGATTTGACTTTCAGTTGCTTTTCCTTGTTGAATTAATTTTGCTAAAAGCCCTTGTCTAGAACTAGCAGGATAGATAATGGGGTTAGGAAAACCAAAATTAGATAATTCGCATTTTAAATCTTGAATTACTTCGTCAATTTCTCTATCTCTTTCAGTTTTCTGATCGACTTTGTTAAGGATAAAGTAAATCTTACCTTTTTCAGCTTCTAAAATTTCCTTGCGATTCTCTACTACATCCTTAAACAATTCAGAAACAGCATTATCTTTGTAAGAAGCGTAATTTAAAACAAACAAAATTGCATTGCAAGTCCTTAACGCTTCCAAGGCAGTTTGCTTTAGTGCTACTGTATTAAATTGGGCAGATTCCCATTCATTTGGCCCAGGTGTATCAACAAGAGTAAAACCTGCAAGCGAGGAAAGTCCGCTAATTGCTTCAATAGGATGTTCTATTTCAAAGCGTATAGTATTATCAGAATTTCCTGTTTCTCTAATTTTACGGGTTCTAACTAAAAATTTCTGCTGAATTTCTTCTTCATTACCTTCAGCAATAACAACAGGTTTTCTTTCTCCTGCCCGGTATTCTAACAGTCTGGGAACTTGGTCGGCAGGAATATGGAGTACATCTGTACGGCAGATGGTACAAGCTGCGGTTTCACTAGCTAAAACATCCACACCAATAACAGAGTTGAGAAAGGTACTCTTTCCAGCTTTCATAGCTGCAATAACCGCAACCTGATATTTTTGTTCTTTCAATGCGGTTAAGGCTGTGGTGATGTCATTTTCAACACTCTGCAAACTTTTGGTATCATCACCTTCATTAAGACGATCTTGGCGGATTTCCTGAAGATACTTTAATAGTTGTGTGCCTAAGCTACAAATATTGCTGTGTGCAGCTTGAAATTGTTTTGATGACATGGTTGCTTAATTCTGAGTAGTAAAAGTTGATTTACTACTCAGTTATAACCCCATCTAAGTAAAAACATAGATATTTAATGCATAAAATATAACTTAATACACTAACTCAATCGCCCGCTTCGTCAACGCTTCCGCAGTCAACAAAAGGGCTAATTCGTGTAATGCAGACCCAGTTTTTTGAAATCGGCTTTGAAACAGCAAATTTTTACGTTTTGCGGCACGGTTAATGCTACGTATTAATACAGGATGGAAGGCAGGAAGGCTCCTGCCGGTTCGTTGTACAGTCCGAGGCTCATCAACCTTGCGGTCTGGGTGATACGCAGTCCTGACTTCAGACACCAGCGGAACAGGTCGGCATTACGCATCGGAAGCAGAAAGCCCTGACCAGTGAACGCGGGCGCGGCTGCAATCAGCGCCTTTAAGTCCTCATTATTCTCGCCGACAGCGTGACCCAAGAAACCAATTTCAGTGGCGTAGCCCGATATACGCCCATCACACTCGACGACCGTTGCCATACCCCGCCCGACAGCTGCCTTTAGTTCGCCTGCCCGGTCATGGCCATGAATGCGATAGCACAGTTGATTACACGCACTCAAGTCGGACTCAGTGGCCGGACGAACGCTGCGCCCCGGTATTGTCAAACCGAGCGGCTGTCCTTGAAACGCCGCCAGTGGCTCACGCACATCGAAGCCAAGTTTCGTATACAGTGCAAGCGAGCAGTTATTATAGGCGATTTGAACCAGCCGCACACCAGCGTACTGTTTTTCTTTTGCCCGCTGTAAAACATGTTCCATCAAGCTCCGACCAACCGAGGCGTTTTGCACGGCGGGGTCTACCGTAATAGGGCCGACCCCAGCGATAGTATCGCCTGACCACAAAAAGTTGCTGCCGATGACGCGCCCATCAGATGCCTCAGCCACCACTGAATAAACCGCCGGGTGTGCCAATAGTTCGGTCAATCTGGCAACCCCAGACTCCGCAGAAGGAATGTCAGAGGCATCACCGTGCTGTTGAGCAATATCACGGAACGCTTCAGAGAAAATGATGCCACAACGGAGTGCGTCGTCGGGGCGTCCCTCGCGCAGCGTCACCAAAGATGTTTGTTCAAATACTTTGTCCATGATTTGAAACCGCTTTTTGCGTTCCGTTCACAACGACATTAAGATTATGCACTCACTAGAAACAAAAGCTCCAAGTGGCATTTGAAAGCGATGAGAACAATGTTTTCAGGGGTACGGATGAAAAAGCCCATCTTTTGATGGCTAAACATTTACTCCGTTTACTGCTTGAGTGTTTTAATGTACTTAAACTTAGACATGATTAACAGCATTTAAGCTTGATTGGGCAAGTATTAGCAGCCTTAAATTCTTCTCCTCAGTACAACAAAATTAAGTAACAAAGTACATCAGTATTGAATGTAGGTTTCATGTGAAAACTATGGTAAATCCTTGGTGGATTCATGTTACATCTATGTCAAATCCATGTTCAATTCATGGGAGTGGTAAATTGTACCACAAGCAACTTATGTCAAATCCTTGGTAAATCTATGGTAAATCCATGTCGGATTGACGTTAATTTCATGTCATTTGAAAAAATCTTCTCCCTCGCACAGTACGCAAAAAAGTTTTACCCGTTTTTTGAGTCAAAACTGAAAAATAAAATAATAGCCATCAAAAATAACTACTAAAAAACTACACTAGCACTACAAAAGGGATTTTAATTAAAGACTCAATTCATCATCCTGCTGGCGTTGCTGCTGTTGCTGCTGCTGTTGCCGTAACTGCTGCCCATAATCAATAAGCTGCTGATTCCAATCACTGGCTTTAGATTTTTTGATTTGGGACTGTGGCAGTAGTTCTAAGACACGCTGCGCTGCCGCATCAGTGCTTTTATCGTTACCAAACGCCACCAGTATATTAGGAACTTTCTGCAATCGCTCAAGTGGTAAGCTCTTGATGTCATCAATAGCTATATAAGCTGTTCGTTCGGGTGGGGCATCGCCCCTGATAAGATACTCCAGCATGGCTCTTGAAATAGCATCGATGGGGGACTTGCACAAAATCGCTGTTGAGGTTTTATCGTTAGCCTTTCCCCCCAAACTGAAGTAAAACCAGCTATCACTGCGCTTAGTGCCTTTAAAGTACCCCTTAAAGCTGTTGTTCTCTCCCCTTGTTCCTCGTAGGAATGCACCGTTACGTTGACCCTCAAGATTCCGCATGACAAAAACAGCGTTTTGTTGGTCATCAGCGTAAAGTAGCCCCTGGTTTTTCAGCATTTGAATACAGTCAGAGCGGATGCCCCGTTTTTGGGTGAGGTAATGTTCAACGGCAGTCCAATTGCTTTTATCCTCAACAGGTGGGGTGAATTGGGGACGGGGTTCAGCCTGGATGATGTCAGAAGCAGTTTTTTTAGCGTGGGCGATCGCTGCTTTTTCTGCCCCAGCTTCCCCGAATCGGTCACTAAGCCAAGCGATCGCTTGTCGGAAATTGCACTGATTTACGTGCATTACCAAATCAATTGCACCACTGCCGCCCTTCTGCTGTTCGGGTGAAAAGTCGTAGAACTTCGCGCCATCTATATTAATGATGTGACCGTGGCCCTTCCACCTCAAGAGATCGTAATCTAGCCCCAGTTCCCAGGCGACATCCTCTAAGGCCAAGTCCCGCAGTTGTTGGGTTTTCAACTCAAGCGTTCGCACTTCTTTTTCTAAACGTTGTCGTTCCTTCTCGCTGGCTCTTGCCCGTTGTTCTGCACGGGACAATCGCTCAAGCATGAAAGCCCGGTCAGCCAGTTGGTGGTTGAGGATTTGGAATTGGTCATCATTCTGAATCCGGGCAACGTAATTTGTAGCTGATTCAAGCGGTTGGGGAGCAAGTTTCTTATTCGACCAGACGTTGGTTAGTGGTTCGCTGTTAACGGCTTGGTAATACTCTCTTACCTTAGTGTGGGTGGACTTACTGCCCTTAACCCCCCGTTCAATTCCCAAAGGAGCGAGTGCCGAAGCATAGCTATCTTGCAGCTTAGATAATTTAATGCTGCCAACACGACCATCACCGCCGAACATTTCCTTGTGACTGAGTTGTTTAGTTTTGTCGTTGATAGGAACGATGTAAGCATGAATGTGGGGAGTAGCTTCATCCAAGTGCAATTCTGCCCTCACGCACTTATCACCATAGTTGTTGATCAGCCAAGTGCGAGAAGCCCCAGCGAACAATACCATGCGCTCATCATTCCACTCCCCAGCAAGTGATGGGTCATCAGGGCGGAAATATTCGGGCGATGCCGACAAAAAAATCTCACTACACAGCACAGCATCCTTGCGGGGTTTGTGCTTAGTGGTGCTGGCTATCTTGTTTTTCACCAACTCTTCCAGTGCTGTACCGTCCTCCTCCCCAATCAACCGGATATTTTTTTTAGTCGTGTCGGCGTTTGGGGTATCTTGTAAACGGGCGGTATGTTTCTCGCTACCCCCAACATTACCGAAAGACTTGAGTTTTTCAACGCGCAGAATCGCCAAAGCTACCATTGATTTACTCTCGGATTTTACAATTGTGCCAAGGGTGTGCAAAAACCCCGCAGGGGCGAACGTAGCTTCTGCGTTCCAAGCGAAGCGAGGAATGGGCGCAGCCCACCTTTAGGCGCAGAAGTGTAGTGAGTACACTACCATACTAGTACCCCCAACCCAAATTCTGCGGCTACCGCCCACCAACCGAAAGCCATTGGCACTCCTTGGCACACAATAGTGCAACTTCCGCACAGCTTTAGAGCAAACCTGCACAATTGAGTACGGCGAAATCACTACTGACACTCATGGGTCGGGGTCAGTTCTGTGTGCCAGCTTGTGCCAAATTGGTGATAAATCTGTACTAATTTAGTGCCAACTTGCTCTAAAAATGCGTCATCATAAAGTCATTACTTTAACCAGCTATTTGCATGACTGACATTTACCTCAGCGTGGACGTTGGTGGGTCGCAAACTAAGATAATTTATCAAGTGGATGACCAGACTAAACCTAGTTATCTTCTGCTGTCGCCTGAGATAGAAGAGATTACTAAGGATAAACTCAATTTTTTTATGGAACGCTTGGGCTGGATTGGTAGCCCCTCACCAGACCAACAACTGTGGGTCGAGTGGAATAACAGAGTGGTGGTATTGGGTGAGTTCGCGGCTAACTTTGATCCGCTTGACCGCATTAAGGAACTCAAATATGAAAATGCCTTGTGGAAGGTATTGGGGGCTGTTGGCTTAATTGTTGAGCTAAACAAAGTGAAGGTGACGGCGAAAAAACCAATTAACTTGGAGTTGGCGTTACTTCTGCCGTGGAATGAGTACAGCGATCGCCGTCGCTTTGAAGAACAGTTACGGGTAATGCTGGCTGATTTTACGGTACGCAAACTCTCTTTAAGAGTCAACTTAGACCGTTTTTTGTGCCGTCCTGAAGGTGGGGGATTAGCGGCACTGCGAATCAAACAGCAGGGGGTGGATTGGTTACGCACTTCCCAACTAGCTGTGTTGATGTTTGGTCACAGGAACACGACAGCACTTTATTTTGACCGGGGGCAACTGAAGCTGGGCGATAGTCCACTGTTGGGATTTGCCAATATGTTAGATATCGTGCTGGATATGACGAGCGGTTTAGACCGAGAGCGTTTAGCACAAGCTATATTTGATGCACGCTATGCCGTTATTGATGGGATCTACAACCAAAACCGTAATCACTCGACACGCCCTGATTGGATAAGTTTTGGCCAAATACAAGCCCTAGCAAGTGCCAAAGACCCCACTTTAAGAGAAAAAGAAATTTTTCATATTGCTGATGCAATTAGAGTGGCAACGTCCCAATATTGGGATAAGCTACAGCGGTGGATGGACAAAATATTACCCAGACCGTTGAACGAGGTAATCATCGGTGGGGGCGCTGCTTACCATGTAGAAGTTGAGTTGGAGAAGTATTTCAATTGTGCATGGCAACTCAAGAAAATAGATAAGTATAGCAGTGTTTACGAAAGAACTGGTGAATACATCCCCAAGGACGACAACTTGCCAATGATACCGATGGTTTGGGGTAGTGGTTTTATAACTCAGGTGCAAGAAACTTTTAATTTAGATTCAGAACAAACGTATAGGTATAGTACATCAGCGCGTTTGGTGGACTGCTTTGGGATGTTTGATTATTTGTTGGGGATGGAGACAAGTCAATGAACCAAAGCAAAAAGAAACGCAAGTCTTTGAGTTTGCGGCTTCAACCGTATGAGGGTGATGTTTTAGCGGAAGTTGTCGATTACTTGAACTCGTTGCCCAAGGATGAGGCACAGCGTAAGGTGGCTGATATCCTGGTGGCCGCTTTCTTGCCAGTGGCGCGGTATTCGAGCGGTAATTTTACGCCAGAGCAGATCCGTTTTGCTTGTTGGGAAGCGCAGGATTCTTTAAATAAACACGGTAGTTATATGCGTTTTGCTCTGGGTGTGGAACAACCGCAGTTTGTGCTGTCACAGCCTGCTGTGAGAGCACCAGTTGTAACGGTTAATGCCCCAGCTTACAAGAGTAATGCTTTAGAGTCGCCTGAGCTTTCAGGGGAAGCGGCTGATTCAATCAGACCAGCAACTCTAGTTCAGGGTCAGGCTTCATCGCAAGAATTAGATGCGATTTTTGGAGGAGATTGAGCGAACAATATCTGAACAATAGCCGCCGCAGTTGTAGCTGTTAACTGTGAGGCGGCTATTGTAGTGCTTAAAATGTATAGTCGGTGCTTGAAGGAGGCTGGTTTGACGAATAATAGTTCAGTGGCGCAGTGTTCGCGCCAAACCTTTAAGGCTTCGGAGCAGGAAATAAATCGCCTCTACGGTAAAATTTATCGCCAACTTGAAGCTGGGCAGGTGCAAGACGCTCAAAAGTTTGAACTTTGGTGTGGGGTTGTTGGGGGCATACCAGGCTTAGTTTGAGTTTTGGGTTGAGCTTTCTTGACTGGTTTAGTTTGAGGTTGGGGTTTGGGTTTATTGCCCTTTGACGCGGCTATATTCGCTTTTTTCTCTTGAAATGCGGCAAGCTTATCATCTTTTGATGCCTTTAGAAACTTTGGCGGTTTATCTTGCGGCAACCCTAGTAAGCTCTCAAATGCGAAAACATTTCTATGTGGCAGGAATTTCGCTTTAACTTCAACAAAACTAGGCTTGCTACGCTCCTCTTTTGGTAGCAAAGGATTGAATCTAAAGGGAGGAACGATTGCATCTTTCCACAATAAAGGTATGTGGCTAGCCTTCATGAACCGCACTTTTCTAGAAGTCTCGGTCGGGAGCATCCCAATTTTGCAAGAAGAGAGTGAGAGTGAAAATATATTCGCGATGAATACTCGCGAATAAAGGGGGGCTATACTTCCACAGCCTAATTCGAGAGAATTAAGGATGGAAAGAAATCTTCAAGAAGCCGAAGCCAATGACACCAGAAGACAAAAAACTTTTAGATACTCACGTAAAAGAAATTGCTAAGATTTTGTATAAAAACACGCCATCGTCAAAAATTGAAACTTTTGAAGGTATAGAAACAGCTGTTCGTGACCAAATTCTGGAACACGTCAGTCCGAAAATCG
>LWTK01000084.1 GCA_003326205.1 Nostoc sp. ATCC 43529 | reverse complement strand
GCAATTTCAAATTGGCGCAACATGAAGCCAATCAAACCGAAGGCTCCGTGTAGGGCTACGAATGGCCACAATCCACCCAATTGGAACCAACGGGTGAGGTCGCCTTGAGCTTCTGGTCCCCATAACAGCAATAGGGAATGTCCTAAACTGTCTGCTGGGGTGGATACTGCCACTGTCAAGAAGTTACAGCCTTCCAAGTAGGAGGAGGCTAAACCGTGGGTGTACCAAGAGGTGACGAAGGTTGTGCCTGTCAGCCAACCGCCTAGTGCTAGGTATGCACAGGGAAACAGTAGTAATCCCGACCAACCTACGAATACAAAGCGATCGCGCTTGAGCCAGTCGTCTACTACGTCAAACCACCCTCTTGTACTTGGGGCGCGTCCAACTGCGATGGTCATTAGAGCAAATCTCCAAATCTTATAAGTACAGGTTGTATCTGTATTATAGATAGCTATTCATAAGCTTCTCTACAATGCAGAAAGTTAACCAAGTTGTTAACCTAGTTTACAATTTTTTACTAACCTTTAATCATCTTAAGTGCAAATCTCTAATTTTTCTAGATAATTTGTCATAAAAATTAACTATAGATAGATATGAGGGAGTAGGGAATGGGGCATAGGGCATAGGGCATAGGGCATAGGAAGTTTGGGGAGATGGGGAAGTCTGGGAAGAAAAAGAATTTATGCTTCTGGCTCCTCTTAGACATCTCAATGCCCCATTCCCAATCTCCAATGCCCTTTCCCCAAGAATCAGTCAGGTGACGTTAAAATGAGTGCTACAGTTAAATTTTGATTAATGCTAAATGTTTACCATCGACTTAAGCATCAGAAACACTGCTTTCCCGATCTCAGTACAACGTAAGTCAGCCGAGGATGCTGAGGCTGTCTATCAGTTAATTTTGGCAGCGATGCGTTCTGGCAATCCTGACATAGTGGAGCTAAAGTGCGAGGGCAAAACAGAGAAGAAAATTGCTGTACGTGCTAGTGAAATTTCTGGGGTGCAGATTGTTCAGAAAGATGGTGTAACCACTGCTAGTGGTAGACCACCTGGCTTTTTCGCTCTAGCTGCTGAGTAACCAAGGTTGACAAATGTCTCAAGTGGGCATCGAGGTCAAGGATTTAAACTTCAGTTGGCCTAATGGAGAGAAAGTTATCAAATCTTGCTCTTTAGAAATTCCTAAGGGTGAGTTTTGGATGCTTTTGGGTACAAACGGCAGTGGTAAATCAACTTTACTGAGGCTGGTGGCGGGGCTATTAGCTCCGAAGTCTGGCGAAATTAGGGTTTTGCAGCCTGTTGGCTTTGTCTTCCAAAATCCCGATCATCAACTGGTGATGCCAACAGTTGGTGCTGATGTAGCTTTTGGATTAGTAGAAGAAAAGTTGTCTCCTGCTGTGGTGAGAGTCAGGGTTGAGGAGGCACTGGGGGCGGTAAATTTACTGACCCTACAACGACGCCCAATATATGCGCTTTCTGGAGGACAGAAGCAACGAGTTGCCATCGCTGGCGCCATCGCCCGTCGTTGTGAAGTCTTATTATTAGATGAACCCACTGCTCTGTTAGATCCAGATAGCCAGCTGGATTTAGTCGCTGGTGTCCGCCGTCTCGTCAAAAGTCGAGGTATTACAGCCTTGTGGGTAACCCATCGGTTAGACGAGCTAAATTACTGTGACGGTGCTTTTTTGTTAGAAAAAGGTTCTGTTGTGGATAGCGGTGAAGCCCAACGCCTTAAACAACGTCTGATGCAAATACATAGTGAAGCCTCTTGATTGAGGTTGGGAGTTTTGGCTGTTGAGAGCCAGTTGCTACCCTACGAGTTACGCTTTAGCGGTACAACAGCGGGAAAATACGCAATGCATTGGCTCCTGTTGACTGTTGATTGAGGAGTTAAGAGTTATTCTCCCCATACTCCCCATCTCCCCACTCCCTACTCTCCTTTACTAAAACGCGCCTTTTTTTTAAAGGCGCGTTTTATGTTATTACCTCTGTCTTAAGGTCAGTTTTATAAAGCTGGGGTGTTTTTTGTTTTATGTAATATAATGTTACATGCAGTGCATCAACTATTATAAAAATTATGAATGAATTTTGCTAACTCTAGAAAATTGTGATTAAAAACCATGCCCCGTTCGTTACTCCAAGCCGTTTTGTTAGTGGACGGCTACAATATAATAGGCGCTTGGCCTTGCTTGAAAAAAACCCGTGATAGCGCTGGACTAGAGGCCGCACGCAACGAACTTGTGGAAGCAATGACTGGTTACAGTGCGTTTCAAGGTTATGCAACTCAAATAATTTTTGATGCCCAATATCAAAATTGTTCTAGTAATAAAGAAATTATTACAGAGCTTTTATCTGTTCACTACACCGATTTTGGGCAAACAGCAGATACTTTTATTGAAAAATCTTGTGCGTCTTTTCGCCAGCAAATAGCTCAATCTTTGATTTCTCGTGTGATTGTCGCCACATCAGATCGAGCGCAGCAGTTGATGGTGCAGGGGTATGGGGCTGAATGGCTTTCGGCACAACAACTCTGTGGCGAGGTAGAAGCTACAGTCTGTCGGATGCGACAAAAGTATCATACACGCAAACAATCAAAGAGTAGATTTTTAGCCAATGCAATCGACGCTAAAGCACGGCAGCGTCTGGCTGAATTACGAATGGGATTACAGTAAATCTTATTATCCAAAAGCCTTTGTTTCGCTTCTAGAGCGGGTTTTGGGTTGCAAAAATCTATGATTAAACATCTAAGAAAAAAAAATTAGCTAAAGTACTTGCAAATTCTATAGTTTAGGTTTAAGATTATAAATCGTGAGCGTTCCTCAGTAGCTCAGCGGTAGAGCGATCGACTGTTAATCGATTGGTCACTGGTTCGAATCCAGTCTGGGGAGTTAAAAAATTAATAGTTAATTAATTTTTGATTGGTGACTTTGTATTGACCCACACGAGAAGGGTGCAGAAATTGAAGATTTTGTATTTTTGCTTAAAGGATTTATTGCAGCGAGTAAGGGCAGCAAAATATTTTACGATCTAAAATCTAAAATTGGCAGGGTTAACATAGGCAAAGTTGTGTTTGCTCTATTTATGCCGTCAGAACCATTATTGGGAGAATCTCAATTTGAGAAAATTGGATGCTCCCAAATATTGTCCTTTTAAGCCTGTGGTCTTATGTCAAAGCAGGAAATAGAAGATCTAGTGGGGATTTGGCTTTTGAGATAACTCCAAATAAATTTTGCAAGTCCCCTATGAGTTAGCAGACAGTTTTACTAGATTGTCTAGCTCTTGCTGCATTTGACTAACAACTAATTCATAACATTCATTGACATACTGGCGATCGCAGGCTGCTTGCCGACCATACCGTTCAAATACAATGGCAGGACAAACCCGCGTGTACAACTTCACAGGTAAGGGAATGTTAGGCAATGGCCCAATTGCTAATCCCCAAGGTAACCCCAGATAAATGGGAAAAACTTCTGGGTCAATTCCCAATAGCCAAGGCATCCCCCATTCGTGGAGTTGTTGCACAATTTTGTAGCAGTCAGCAAGCACAATTAGCGTATCGTGGGCACCCCAAGAAATCACAGGCACAATTGGTACATTTTCCCGCAAGGCCAACTTGATAAATCCTTGTCGTCCCACAAAATAAATTTTGTTACGCAAATGATGTGGTCGAAAGACATCTTCGGCTCCGCCTGGGTAAACTAGTACACTAGCTCCAGACCGCAAGGCAGCGTAAGCCATTTTTGGATGAGCCATGATTGCTCCAGCTTTGGCAACCAGTTGCGCTAGTGGTGGGCTAACTTCCCAGGCTTTGGGATGCATCAATCCATAAACGGGTTGCTCCACACCAAAGCGTCGGAACCAGTCGTACATCATCATTGTCATATCTGGAGCTGCGAGTCCTCCATTGTGCGAACCGACTAACAAAACTTTTTCTTCAGGTCGAATATTCTCCCAGCCGCTAGTTTGAACTCGGAAATAGTGGTGATAGAAAAAGCCAAATAGGGGCATCAGAGATTTGATGAACTTTGGATCTCGCTCATCCAATGACCAACCGAGTTTTTTGTTTAGAAAATGTTGCTTTTTTGACATCGATACATTCTAACAGTACTGGTAAAGATCGAATCATCCTTTACCGTGGCAGCAAAATTCCAAAATTTTTGCCGCTTGAAAAGTAAATTGAACAACGTAGCGAATTTTGTAGCTACGGATCTATTCTCTCAGCGATCGCCCGCAATAAATCTGCTGCTTGGCACTGGCTCATCAATATTTACCATTTACCTTATTTACATAGCTGCATGAGTATTTGATGGGTTCTGTCAACCATATAGAACAAGCCCAGAAGTAGAAATGTATCGCTCTGAAACAATATGGTGCGAGTGAGATATTCAAAATTGGGGTATTAAGTATTTTTGCCATACATATAAACAAATATAGACAAAAATCAACATTGCTCATTGAGTGATTGACAATTAACTGCTGTGGGGAGCAGAATATCGAGGAGTGTAGCAATATGATTACTCCGAATGTATCTTGTTGAAAAACACATTATTGATAGACATCATCGTTACTGGCATGAAGTCGATAAGGTGTGTTTGTTAGCGAAAAATCTGTTTAACTATGCCAACTATTTAATCAGACAAAAATTTATTAGTATTGGCGAATAAATTAACTACAACACTATACAGAAAATCTGTCAGCCAACAAGTGACTATCAGGCATTACCAGCGAAAGTTGGTCAACAAGTATTAATCAAATTGATGGAGATTATCAAAATTTAGTCATACCCAGCATTTCTAATTTTTTAGGTAAATTACCGTTGTTTCAGTGGGGAACGATCGCTACAGGTGCTTTATTGGCATTACTGGCAGCATAAGTATTCAAACACAATGAGTAATGTTAATATCAGAAGATTTTTCATCTGAAAATTTGTAGTTGATTTACTTGCAAAATGCTGTAAGTTGTTCCATTTATTAAGCATGTTGGAGTATTATATGCAGAAACAAAACAATCAACAAGGATATTTTCTTAGATATCTTTCCTTAGCACCAGTTCTTGCTGTTATTTCGATATCAATTGCCTTTTCTACCTGGGCAATTTTTAATTACTTTCTGCCAGATCTTCTTTTCCACCCTATGCCCTAAATCAGCCCGTCATAGGTTCAAACCTATGATTAATAGCTCAAAAAAATTGGCGCTCGCTCTCATCTCTTCAATTAAAGACGTTGCAATACAATATCTTTACTGTAGGGAAACCACGAGTCACACCCCACGATTTTTCACTATTCCAACGATGTAGAGACGTTGCAGTTGCAACGTCTCTACCAATAATTTTGTGGGTAACCGAGTCCTAAGGCACGAAAAATTAGCGAAAAATATGGCAAGTTTTGTAGGTTGTGATACGCTATCTGCTTGAGGAGTTTCGAGGTACTCAAAATGACTAAGCTGCGCGTGGGGTTATTGTTTGGCGGTCGTTCAGGAGAGCATGAAGTTTCGATCAACTCAGCACGGGCGATCGCTAAAGCCTTAAGTGCAGAGGAAAATACTAGTAAGTACGAAATACTGCCTTTTTACATCCAAAAAGATGGACGTTGGCTAGCAGGGGAAGCACCCCAAAAGGTTTTAGGAAGTGGTATCCCACTACTGGAATCCCAGGAATCAACATCTGGGGGACTAACATCTAACCCTCAAACCCAAACCCTCAACCAATGGCAATCACCCTCTCAAGTTGCGGAAGTGGATGTTTGGTTTCCCATTCTCCACGGCCCCAACGGTGAAGACGGGACAATTCAAGGCTTGCTCACCTTGATGCAAGTGCCTTTTGTGGGTTCTGGGGTATTAGGTTCGGCCATGGGGATGGATAAAATTGCCATGAAGATGGCGTTTGAGCAAGCGGGACTACCGCAGGTGAAATACAAGGCAATAACTAGAGCGCAAGTTTGGTCTAATCCTTGTGTATTTCCGAAACTGTGTGATGAAATTGAAGCAACATTAGGTTATCCTGCTTTTGTCAAGCCTGCTAATTTAGGTTCATCAGTGGGCATTGCCAAAGTGCGATCGCGCCCAGAATTAGAAGCTGCTTTAGATAATGCCGCTAGTTATGACCGACGGCTAATTGTAGAAGCTGGTGTGGTAGACGCCAGAGAAGTAGAGTGTGCCGTTTTAGGTAATGACCAACCCCAAGCCTCTGTCGTTGGAGAGATTACATACAACAGCGATTTTTACGATTATGAAACAAAATATACTGAAGGTAAAGCAGATTTACTGATACCCGCACGCATTCCAGATGCTATCGTCCGTAAAATTCAGGACATGTCGTTGCAAGCTTTTGCAGCTGTTGACGCCGCAGGTTTGGCCAGGGTAGATTTTTTCTATGTGGAAGCGACACAAGAAGTTTTGATTAATGAAATCAACACCTTACCAGGCTTCACTGCAACTAGTATGTATCCCCAACTCTGGGCACATAGTGGAGTTGCTTTTCCAGAATTAGTAGATCGTTTAATTCAACTTGCGATCGAAAGACATTCTCCTACTTGACAAGAAAAATCAGCGAATAAATTCCCAGATTATTACAGAAAAAAGTAGCAGAAAATACAGAATTTAGGCAAAAGTTAATCAGATTTAGTAACCTTTATTTTACAAAAAAGTTACTCGAATCTGAACTTTTGTTACGGATACCTGATGCTTGACTCCTCCAGTACAATTTATTGACTAGAGGGGTACAAATCTGAAAGTAATCATGGAAAAAAGTCAGAGTGTACAGCACGAGCCAACCCAACTAATAGGGGCCACTCCAGAGCTGAC
Organism: Nostoc sp. ATCC 43529; assembly: GCA_003326205.1. Classification (GTDB taxonomy): domain Bacteria; phylum Cyanobacteriota; class Cyanobacteriia; order Cyanobacteriales; family Nostocaceae; genus Nostoc. The sequence goes on along the minus strand of LWTK01000084.1, from coordinate 342,444 downwards.
AAACAGGAAATCGAGATTAAGAAAAAGCTCAAATGGTCTGATATATTTGGTTGCACATCATCCTTGGCTATTGTTAACTGGGTCTTTAGCGATGTTTCTCGGAGGTGGTGCCTTTGCCTTGTATAGCTTAACTAATCCTGGGCAGGTAACATCAGAAGAAACAGAAGAAGTTCCTCCAGTTATCGTAGAACAACCAATATATTCACCATCAGAGAATAGTAATCCTACACCTTTATGGATGGTGGCTGCGATCGCCCTTAGTTGTGGTAGTGGTTGCTGGATTATTTTCCGAATGCTTAACCGGAAAACGCAACCGCAAAAAGCCCCAAAACAGGTTAATCGTCATCATGCACGCATGGCAGAAGCCCGCTACACAAGATTGGAACCGCGCCTTCCCAAAAACCAGCCAATTTTTGTGCCTCAGCCACAACTAATGCCTGTGATGCAGACAGCACCTAAAACAAAGCATTTGGTGACAGTTCTACCACCAGAACACAGACACCACTTGGATACGCGCAAAGAATCATTGGCAGACTTGATGGATCTCCGTAAAGATAGTTCATTGTCTGCGATTTTACGCCAGTATTAAAATACTGTAAAGTAAAAACCTGTCAAATTAATATTTTTTGTTAATTAAGGTGACTAGATTCCTGATTTCTCTAAGAAGTCAGGAATCTTATTTTTTAGGCTTGATATATAGAGATTTAACGGCTTTTAAAAAGTTAAAAACCTGCCAAAATGGCAACTGGATTTGGATTATGCAAGCTAAATTATAGAAGATAAACGACTTCAAGGGTGTTGTTATCAGGGACTACCAAGCAAGCAAATGTTTTTTGCAAAAAATATTATTTGCTAAGAGGTTTACACAGAAAAAGCTGTCACAAATAATTATTATGAAAGGATTTTTTGGCAGATAAATATCAATAATTAAGTTTGACATTTGCTACAACAGGAATATTAAATGTATACAGGCGTTGTTCTTGAAGTACACATTAGCCCCCAAATCACAAGCAAGGTGTGTATACATTCCTGTTCACTTCAGTAGCAAATGATAGAGTGGGAGTCTGAAAGCTAATTGATATGCTTCCTCCCACTCTCTTTTTATGAGGAAGAATTCAGCATCAATTTTGTACTACTGGGAGATGAATATATAGGAATCCGATTTGATTTCTGAAAAAATCTAAGTATATGTAGGGTGTGTTATGGCGTAGCCTAACGCACACCTGAGGTTTTGGTGCGTTAGCCTTTGGCGTAACGCACCCTACGTTTATTTCAAAAATCAAATATGATACCAAGTTCGGATAATTACTTATTATTAAAATATCTCCGCGTCCCCGCGTCTCCATGTTCCCGCGTCAGTCTTAATGATAAGTTTTCTACCGAACATGATATGAGTCCTATATCCTTTTTAGTGCGTTAACTGTTGACTGATGACTGTTAACCGTCAACAGTCAACAACCAAGGTCTTTGAAAGGGAGGATGAACTGAAAATTGAAATATTCTGAATTCTTTAGTAAAACCCACTATCTTGCAAAAATTCCACAATTGCTCTATTTACTACCTCAGAAGCACCAGTTGAGGCATCATGACGGCAGTTAGACAAAATTTGAAATTTGGAATTAGGGATATGTTGATGTAATTTTGCACCATGACTAGCAGGAAACCAACTATCTTGCTCACCCCACAAAACTAGTGTAGGACACTGAATTTTATGTAAATTACTTTGAATTTTAGTGAGCATATTTGGTTTATTTACTTGGGAATTTTCTATTTCGCGGGCTGCTATTTGTAACTCTTCAGCAACTTTAGCGATCGTACCAGGTAGTTCAATAAATGGGTAAGTTATCCAATAGATATCTTCCTGTGTCAGAATTGAAGGATCGAATAGTACTGCACGTCTTTCTATTGCCATTATTTCTCTAAATAAAGGTGCAAACAGATATGCCAGACGCAAAGAGTCTACAGTTTGCATTATTTCTAGAGGTGTTTGGGCAAGTAACCACATAGCCCAATGGGGTAAAGTTTCGGTAAATATAGGCACGTTTACTACTATCAACCGCGCTATTAATTGGGGATATTCTTGAGCAAGGGCAAGGGCAATTAATCCCCCTAGAGATTCAGCCACAATTACTGCTGGTTCATCACATAATGCCTGAATAATTCTTTGAAATTCAACAACTTGATGACCGTTATGTTCTTTTCGAGACAATGGTTTTTCAGAAAAACCAAACCCTTTGGCATCAAAACAAATTACCCGAAAATATTTAGATAATGGTGCTATCAGGTGACGCCAATTGTAGCTCCAACTCCCCATACCATGTAAGAGAATTAGGGGTTTTCCTCTACCTTTTTCGCCATAAGCAATTTGTACAGGATACCCATGAGCATCAGTAATAACCAAATTTTGCCGCCCTTTAGGAAAAGTGGCCTGCCACCAATCTTTCATTCCTTGATTAATCAATAATTTAAGGTGAGAATTCAGGAGGAGGCAGTGCGGTCTTGGGGGTTTCCCCCATGAGTAACTGCCGTTCAGAATTCAGGATGAATATAAAATCAAGATTACTATACCTTGTGAATTTTATTCAAATTATTAAACTTGGGTTTCAAAGTTTTATGAATTCTGGTTTTTAGATTCTAGATGGAAGAATTTTGATAATTTAAGTACCTGTTAAAGCATTCCACAGGATTCTAATTAAAATCACGGGTAATGCTACTAAGGCAATGGAGATTAGCAACAACCCAACCAAAACAGCAAGAATAAACCACTTGTCTGCACTCTTTTGCTGGCTGGGAAATTTTAAATGTTCTTCCAATAGCTTGAGATTCTGATTATTAGCTGTCCAAGCAACATCAAAAAAGTCTCCGAAAACTGGAATAGCACCTACTAAGCCATCAATAATTACATTCACAACCATTCTGCCTAAGGTGGCTCTAGATACACCAAGGCGTGCTGCTTCTAAAATAATGTAGCAAGAAAACATGACTCCCAAAAAATCACCACCAATAGGTAGTAATCCTAAAATTGGATCGATACCAATGCCAACTTGAGTTCCGGGAATAGTGATAGCATTATCCAACACCCGACTTATCTGACGGAGGCGTTTTAAAGTAGGTGCTTTGGCATCAGGTTCAATCATGGAAGACCGAAAAGAAGAATCAGGCATGAAAGCGATCGCTTATTTATATTCAATCGTTAGACATTTTACTCTTGTCTTGAACTTTTGCAAAAGTTTCTTCCAAGATTTATTTTTAATATTTGTTAATATTTTTGCTAGATTGTAGCTGTAGTTTGGAACGCATATCTTCGCCGACAATCACGTTCAACTGGTCGCCGATTAACATTACAGCAGCACTCATCGACAGCCAGAGCATCAAAACTATCACAGCTCCAACTGCACCATATACTTTATTATAATTCCCAAAGTTCGCGACATAAAGCCGAAATAAGGCAGATAACATAGCCCAGAAAACAGCTGCTAAAATCGCTCCAGGCATCATTGGTGTGCCTGGGTTCCACACACTCGGCCCGTAGCGATAGACAAAGCCAAAAGCGTAAGCAACAATACTTAAAGCTAAAGGCCAGCGTAACAGCTGCCAAATATCGAACAAAAAGATTAAAGAAGAATTTTCACGTGCTACCATTCCCAACAACCAATCGCTGGTAAACACTAAAAAAGAAGCTAATACTAAAAGCAATATCGTACCAACTGTTAATCCCAAAGAAACAAGCTTGGCTTTCCAAAAAGGGCGTATTTGTTCTGAGGGAATTTGATGGATTTGGTCGAGGGCTGTCATTGCAGTATTCACAGCACCTGAAGCAGTCCAAATTGCTAATAAAAAGCTTAGAGAAAATAAACCACTGTTTTTGGAATTGGTAATTTCTGTAGTGGCAAAATCACGAATCAGAATTAAAGCTTCTTCAGGTAAAACTTGACTCAGTTGCGTCGCCAGTTGTTTAAAAGTGTTTTGTAAAGATTCTGCCAATAAGCCAATAGCTGTAATCAAAGCAAGAATCGCTGGGAACAAGGATAACATGGCATTGAAAGCAATTTCTGAGGCTAGTCCAAAAAGTCGTGTTTCCATTGTCCTGGCGATAGTTTTTTTCAATGTACGCCAATTGAGGTGACGAAAAAAGCGAACAAAACGAGGCTTAAACATAACTACAGCAATTAACAACTCAAATGATATTGGCACACGCAGGTAATATCATGTGCAGTTGGAAACTTATCATTTCAACTGACTGACAGTCTATACAAAGTCTTTGGGTAACGCAATCAAATAAAAGTTTTATATAAGGCGATCGCTAATCTAATTCCATTGAGTATTGTAACTAAAATTGCGACGTTGGTAAGAGGATATGTGATTTAGCGGGTGATTTTGGTTACACAAGCGAGTTTAACATTAAACGAATAATCAGCAAGAACAAAGATCCAACCAACGTTAAGTGTGTATAGTTCTGCTACAATAACGCATTTTGTGAATAATCATCCTCAAGACAGAATCTAAAAATAGAAGTTTTCTCTAAGCGTATTTTTCAGACAGGTTACTTTCTTAATCGTGCAACAAGTTTTTCTGTACATGGTAATTAACTGTGCGGAAAATTCAGATGACTCACATAGTTATTGGCATATATCGTATTAAACAAGCGGTGAGTTGAGCAGCCAGTCACAAGGCAATCAACTAATAGCTAACTCCAATTTAATCAGATCCAAACTTCGAGGTTTCTAACTATGTCTAACGTTTTGTTTACAGATTTATCTAACGAGCAACTAGAAGTTGTAGCTGGTGGTGTTGATTTCCAACTCGATGCAACTTTTTACGCAGGAAAAGAAAACATCCTCAATGGCGAAGCTAGTTCCGATCCTAGTGGTAGCGCTGCAAGCTCTAACGGTAGCTCTACAGAAATTGAAACTGCTGGGCTAGCTTTCTTAGCCTTGGGTTCTCATGAAATTCCTTCAATTCCTGACGTTTAAAAAGGAAAGGATACAGTTATTAGGTTAAATACCTAAAAAAGGTCAATAATTAATACGTGAGTTCGCTGCAAACAGTTTGATGAAACCACTTAGAGATAAAATCTCTAATGCAAAATAATCAAATTATTACTTCTCAATCACGAACTCACGTTACTAAGATTTCAAGCTTTTCAAATCTAAATTGCAACGGTTCTAACTATGTCTAACGTATTGTTTACAGATTTATCTAACGAGCAAGTAGAAGTTGTAGCTGGTGGTGTTGATTTCAATCTCGATGCAACTTTTTACGCAGGAAAAGAAAACGTTCTCAATGGCGAAGCTAGTTCCGGCCCTCATGGTAGCAGTGCTAGTTCCAACGGTAGTTCTACAGAAATTAAAACTGCTGGACTAGCTTTGTTAGCTTTGGGTTCTCATGAAATTCCTGAGTTCCCTACAGTTTAAATAGGGTAAACCTATAGCAATCGACTAATACGTGAGTTCGCTGAAAACAGTTTGATTAAAAGAGCTTAGAGATTTTATCTTTCATAGTAAAAAATCAAATGTTCATTTCTTAATCATGAACTCACGTTACTAATGTTTCAAATTGTTCAAATCTAAATTGCAACAGTTCTAACTATGTCTAACGTATTGTTTACAGATTTATGCAACGAGGAACTAGAAGTTGTAGCTGGTGGTGTTGATTTCCAACTCGATGCAACTTTTTTCGCCGCAAAAGAAAACGTTCTTAATGGCGAAAGCAGTTCCGATCCTAGCGGTAGCGCTGCAAGCTCTAACGGTAGTTCTACAGAAATTGAAACTGCTGGAATAGCTTTCTTAGCTTTAGGTTCTCATGAGCTTGTTGAGATTTAAAAAGGATACAGCTATTAGTTTTAGCAGCTAAACAAGGCAATGGAATAATACGTGAGTTCGTTCAAAATAGTTTGATGAAAAGAGCTTGGAGATTTTATCTCTCATACTAAAAAATCAAATTTATACTTCTCGATGACGAACTCACGTTACTAATATTACAAATTCTTCAAATTACGAGGTTTATAACTATGTCTAATGTATTGTTTACAGATTTATCGAACAAACAACTAGAAGTTGTAGCTGGTGGTGTTGATTTTCAACTCAATGTAACTTTTTATACAGCAGACAAAAATGTTCTCAATGGCGAAAGCAGTTCCAATGCTCATGGTAGCGATGCTAGTTCCAACGGTAGTTCTACAGATATTACAACTGCTGGAATAGCTTTTTTAGCCTTGGATGCTGATGAGATTCTTGAGCTTTCAAACAGATACAGTCATTAAGCTGAGCAAGTAAAAGCAGTAATCAACTAATACGTGAGTTCGATGAAAATAGTTTAGTACATGAATGAAATATAATTCTTAAAACTAAACTTTCTATATTTTTATTGTTAATACGAACTCACGTACATAATTTTAAAAATTCATAGAATTAAAATTACGAGGTTTGCGGCTATGTCTGGCGAATTGTTTAGAGAGTTATCTGATGAACAACTAGAAGTTGTAGTCGGTGGTGCCGATCTTGCCCTAAATGCTACCTTTTACATAGCCAGGGAAAATATTCTCAGCGGCAGTAGTTATTCTGGACCAAATGGCAGCACTGCTAGTTCTTATGGTAGTTCTAAAGAGATTGCAACTGCTGGGTTAGCTTTTTTGGCTTTAGATGTGAATGATATTGCCGATCTAAAATCTCTATTAGAATAATCTACCGCAAGCTTGGCTAAAACGTCAGCATAGGTGGCATTAAATTATCGATAAACTCAAACAAAAATTGATAGTAAATTTTCAAATATGACCCATAATAATACGATTACATGGGTCATATTTTGTTAATTATTCTCAGGTAATAATTCATAACTTAGAATTATAAACTTCAAAGACATAACAACAGACTGACAAAAATTCATAGTATTTGTACCGCGTTGCTTAAGAGGTTGTTTTAAAAGTTGTTGGCTGTGACTTTAGGCACTTATTGATCCCCCCTAACCCCCCTTAAAAAGGGGGAAAATAGAATCAAAGTCCCCCTTTTTAAGGGGGGATTTAGGAGGATATAAAAGTATTTGCTACATCACTAACGACTTTTCAAACATCCTCTAATTTAAAATTACAAAATTATTTGATTTTCCAAATTTGAAATTTTGTCAATGTAATGTCCTTTTTGCGGTGCGGCACTAGTTGTCATTATGTAGAGTAATTTACCTATGAAATACCAGTTTGTGAAACAGCATAGCAAAGAAGACTGTGGAGCTGCTTGTCTTGCTGCGATCGCTAAATATTATGGACGTACTTTTACTCTCAGCCGCATCCGGGAAGCGGTAGGTACTGGACAATTTGGAACCACTTTATTGGGGCTAAAACGTGGAGCAGAAACACTTGGGTTTAATGCTCGTCCAGTGAAAACTTCGCCGGAACTTCTTAATCGAATGAATGAGGCACCGCTACCGGCAATTATTCACTGGAAAGGGAATCATTGGGTTGTTTTATATGGTAAGAAAGGCAAAAAATGTTTAGTTGCAGATCCAGCAGTAGGTGTACGTTATCTTTCTTTAAAAGAGATAACAGAAGGCTGGACAGATTGGTTAATACTGTTATTAGAACCCGATCCAATACGCTTTTTTGCTCAAGAGGATGATAAAGTTGGCGGCTTTTGGCGTTTTTTCAAACGTGTTTGGATTTATCGTGGGATTTTAGCTCAAGTTTTGCCTTTAAATTTAACGTTGGGTTTGCTGTCTTTAGCTTCTCCTTTTCTGCTGCAAATTCTTACTGATGATGTGTTGGTTCGAGGCGATACAAAATTATTGACTACTGTAGCGATCGCTGTGGTAGTGATGAATGTTGTTTCTCGTAGTCTTTCGTTTGTACAATCTAACTTAATTGCTCACTTTGCCCAACGTTTGCAATTGAGTTTAGTTCTAGAATTTGGGCGGCAAATTTTACGATTACCCCTCTCTTATTACGAAGCCAGACGTAGCGGTGAAATTGTCAGCCGCCTACGAGATATTAGCCAGATTAATCAGTTAGTTGCTAGCTTAATTATTACTCTACCAAGCCAATTTTTCATTGCTGTAATATCTTTTAGTTTCATGGTTTTTTATAGCTGGAAACTCACAGTAGTTGCTGTATTTATTGCTGTGATGATGAGCATATCTACTATAGTATTCCAGCCAACTTTACGACAAAAAACTCGTGAACTATTAGTTCAAGAAGCAGAAACACAAGGGGTTTTAGTAGAAACATTTAAGGGCGCTCTGACTCTCAAAACTACCACATCTAGACCACAATTTTGGGACGAATTTCAAAGTAGATTTTCTCGTTTGGCTAACGTCACATTTAGTACTATTCAAATTGGGATTATCAATAATACATTTTCTGGCTTTGTTGCAGGTATTGGCGGGGTGATTTTGCTTTGGTTTGGCGGTAATTTAGTGATTAATCCCGCAGAAAACCTCAGCATTGGTCAGCTACTGGCTTTTAACTCAATGAATGGTAATTTCCTGGGGTTAATTGCTACTTTAATAAGTTTTGTGGAAGAATTGACGCGGGCAAAAACAGCTACACAACGCCTCACAGAAGTTATAGACGCTACGGCTGAAAATGAGGGCGATGAGATAAAGGCTTTTGCTGAAATACGCGGTGATGCTGATATATTTTGTACAAATATTAACTTTCATTATGCTGGTCGCCTTGACTTAATAGATAACTTTTCTTTAACAATTCCTGGTGGGAAAGTTATTGCTATTATCGGCAAATCTGGTTGTGGTAAAAGTACTTTAGCAAAATTGCTTGCTGGGTTATATCCACTGCAATCTGGAAATATTCGTATTGGACTTTATAACATCCAAGACCTTTCTCTTGATTGTCTACGTCAGCAGGTTGTTCTTGTTCCACAAGAGCCTCATTTTTGGAGTCGTTCGATTGTTGAAAACTTTCGCTTAGGCGCACCTCATGTTACGTTTGAGCAAATCGTGAGAGCTTGCCAAGTAGCTGAAGCTGATGAATTTATTAATAATTTGCCTGAGAAATATCAAACTATTTTAGGTGAATTTGGTGCAAATATTTCTGGTGGTCAACGTCAAAGATTGGCAATAGCAAGAGCTATTGTTACAGATCCACCAGTTTTAATTTTAGATGAATCTACCGGTGGACTCGATCCAGTAAGTGAAGCGCAAGTTTTAGATAAATTATTTCAACATCGCCGGGGTAAAACTACGATTTTAATTACTCACCGCCCGAAGGTAGTTAATCGGGCTGATTGGATTGTATTGCTAGATCGTGGCAAGTTAAAGGTTCAAGGTTCTTTGGAAGATCTGCGAACAAAACCAGGAGACCATATAGACTTTTTAATACCTTGAATTAGAACTCAGAATTCAGGAATCAGAATTACTAATTAAAGTTTTGTTTACTAATAAATGTGAGATTTGGTGTGATAGTGAATTCTTCATATTTTTTGTCTTCAATCTGGTAATTGTACAAAATTCATTCTGAATTCTGACTACTTATTTAATTATTAGGAGAAATATGCTTTACACCCATAATCAAAAGTTTGCACCATCACTTGAAAAGGATGAATTTCTTCCTCCTATTAGTACTTGGACATCTTTAGCTGGAGCCTTACTTCTTGGAACTATTGGTTCTGCGATCGCTCTTTCTTCATGGATTAAATACAATGTCATGGTGGAAACTGCTGCCACTATTCGTCCAATAGGCGATACTAAGCTAGTGCAACCAGAAATGGAGGGAACTATTGAAAGTATCTTTGTCAAAGAAAACCAAATTGTCAAAAAAGGAGAAGTGATTGCTCTTTTGGATACGCGACAATTACAAATCAAAAAAAGTCAACTCGAAAGCAATATCGAACAAAGTAGAATACAAGTAATTCAAATTGATTCACAAATTGCTATTTTAGATACTCAGATATTGGCTGAAAAAAGATTTATAGAGCAGAGTATTTCTTCTGCAAAAGCAGATTTGGCACGTAATCAACGAGAGTATCAAGAACGAAAAGTTACTACTGAAAGTGAATTGTTAGTTTCAGAAGCTAGTTTGCAAAAAGCTAAAGCAAATTTGCAAAAAGCTAAAGCTGATTTAGACTTTGCCAAAATGGATAGCGATCGCTATGAGCAATTAGCAGAAATAGGAGCAATTGGCCGGCGGGAATTTGAGCAGAAAAAACTAGTTGTCGAACAGACTAAGTTAATACTCGAATCGGAAAAAATATCTATTGAAATTGCTAAAGCTAAAGTGCAATCAGCCCAAGCTGTAGTTAATCCTAGCATGGCGAAAATTGCGATCGCCGAACAACGCGTTTATCAAGAAATTGCTAGAGGAGAAGCAACCATAGCCACTTTAAACAAAGAAAAACAAGCTTTAATGCAGCGACGAGTGGAAATGCAAACCCAACTCAAGCAATCTCAAAAAGAAGTTCAACAAATTGAAACTCAACTCCAAAACAGTATTATTCGTGCCACTAGCGACGGTACAATTCTCAAGCTTAATTTGCGAAACCCCGGTCAAGTTGTAGGTGTTAGCGAATCTATTGCTGAAATTGTTCCTCAGGATGCTGCTTTGGTGATAAAAGCGATGATTCCCACCGCAGAAATTCAAAAAGTTGCAGTTGGTCAAAAAGTACAATTGCGAATTGATGCCTGTCCATATCCTGATTATGGTACTCTCGAAGCTGTTGTCACTAGTATTTCTCCAGATGTAATTACACCTGTGGATAGCAAGACCAATACTAGTTATTTTGAAGCCACAATTCAACCCAAAATGCTCAAATTTGGTAATGGTAAGCTTCAATGCCACATTCAATCAGGGATGAATGCAAAAGCTAATATTATCTCCCAAGAAGAGACAGTATTACAATTTATGCTCAGAAAGGCCAGATTAGTCACTGATATTTAAAAAGAACAATTCAGAATTCTGCTCTATCAATGCCAAATCTAGTATTTACCCATCATAACTCCTTCTTTTCTGTTTCTGGGAGGGAAGAGAGTTTTGTCTTTTTTAAAGGTAGCAACTACAAGACATTTAATCTAAAATTTGCTAATGATACATTATAAACTCTTGAGAAACTCTCGTGGCACTTTTTGGCAATTATTTTGTATGCGTTGGCATTTTTTTAGATTAAATATGCCGTGGGTTGCATACAACTTTTTTCTGATGCTACTAAAATAGCTGACATAACAATATTAATTATGTGAGCCTCAAATTGTGTACGAAAATTATACTTTGAATTGCCTGCGTTATGTCCCTAGTATGGTTTCTGACATCTTATCAGAGAATTCAACGTTCATTGCAATGGTGGTCTGCTAGACAGTCGATGAAACTCTTTGTAGAATCAGAGAAAATTCGGGATGATTTGTTACAGGAAACTTTTACAATACGTCGCAATTTAGATTTGTTGACAGTGGATAATCTGAATTTATCAGATAATAAAATTCAAGAGTGCTTAAAACAAATTGACAATTTTCATCACTCTTTAGTACAACTGAGTGATCGCTTATTTCCAGCATCCCTTCAAGACAGTTTTCCGCTAGCTATTGAGTACTTATTAGAACCTTGGCTAGTATCCAATCCTCAGTTATATTTTCAAATTGATTTGCCCCTTTATTGGCGGCATGAGCCAACAGAACGTAGCCTAGTTGTATTAACAGCTTTAAATGAGTTACTGACCATAACTTTAGCAGAAGTTTTGGCATTAACATCAATTTATATCAACTTAAAACAACAAAAAACTATTGGTATATTAATTGTAGAAATTACTTATTCTAATGTATCTACCTTTTTTCTCCATTCTACACTACCAGAATTAAACTATCTTTGTGAGAGTTTTCGATTACTCACTTCAGGTAAATGTTTTAGCCAAACTAACAACCTAAGGATTTCTTGGCATTTTTATTGGTAATTATTATATTGATTTATTGCACATATTTCTTTATATTTTGATAAAAATAATTAGTTATTGTAGATAATTATCAAGACTTTTTAAATATGTACTTAATCAGCAGGCTGTGAATTATGAAACAAGAAATGTCTGAAAAGTCGTTGCTGAAAATTTTAGTAATTGATGACCATGAATCGGTTTTAAGTGGAACAGTAGATATTTTACAAAAACATTACCCTGGTGCTGAAATTATCACTGCTATAAATGCTAATAATGCTCTCAATAAAGTTAGTAGTTTACAACTAGATCTTGTAGTTATGGATCTTTCCATCCCAGAAAATTATGGAATTACAGCGCGACCTGACACGGGTGTTCAACTACTCAGAATTTTGATGAAGCACTATCCTAATTTAAATATTCTTGTCCAAACCGCTCATGTTAGAACATTAGTCAGAATTAGACCTGATATTGATAGCCATAAAGGAGGTTTTACAGTTGCTGATAAAAGTCTTTCTACACAAGAAATGTTGACCAGAGTTGATTGGGCGTTACAGGGATTAACTCATACAAAAGATATTAAAGGAATCTATTCAGGATTAGAGTTTAAACCAGAGTGGCTGAGAGTATTGACTTTAGCATTTGAAGAAGGATTACAAGACAAAACTATTGCTGAACGAATGTGTATATCTGAACGTATGGTGCGTCATTACTGGAGTAAACTACAAGATGCTTTAAACGTTTATCCTGATGAGGGGAAAAATATTCGTATTCAAACTGAAATTCGCGCTAGAGAAGAAGGTTTAATTGATTAGCTGGTTATGAATATTTAAGGGCTTTTTGTTATCAATATTCTATTACAAATATTTTTAATTATTAAAATCTAGTAAATAATTACTGATAGCTAAAGGCTAGGAGGAAAGCTTATGCAGCCTAAGCTCTGGAAAATAATCAAAGAAGAAATTCGCGTTTGGCGTGTCGGTGTATTTCCAGGGATTATAGTCATTGTACTAGTAATAGTTGCTCGTTTGAGTGGTTCAATGCAATCTTTAGAGTGGCTAGCTTTTGATAGTTTACTGCGTCTACGTCCTGAGGAACCTATAGATGAAAGAATTATAATTGTGGGTATTAATCAAGAAGATAGCCTCATCGATTCTTCAATATCAGATAGAGATTTAGCAGCACTACTATGGAAATTACATAAGTGTCAACCTAGAGTTATTGGTCTTGATATTTATAGAGATTTCCCAGTTAATCCTGGCCATACAGAACTGTTGGCAGCTTTCAAAAATATCAAAAATTTAATCGCCATTGAAAAAGTATTTCCCAAGCAAATTGCTCCGCCGCCCAATTTTTCTGTTGAACAAATTGGTTTTGCCGATCAAATTACGGATGCTGACAGCAAATTAAGACGAAGCTTATTAATAACACGAACACCTCAAGGAGAGAAATTATCTTTATCTCTACGTTTAGCAGAAGTTTATTTAGCTCATGAAAATATTATCTTCAAAAATAGTATTAACGATCGCACTACAATTCAGTTTGGCAATACTCCACTACCAAAGCTTTTTCCTAACTCTGGGGGCTATATCCGAACTGATGTAACCGGAGTTCAAGTAATGCTGAATTTTCGTAGCGGTCAAAAAAGATTTAGAACTATATCTTTAAATGATATTCAAAGCAACAAATTTGATTCTCAATGGTTACGCGATCGCATTGTAATTATTGGCATAACTTCCCCTAGCCTAAAACACTTGATAACTACTTCGCCAATTACATCTAACCACTCTACAAAAACACCAGTTAATGGAGTAGAAATTCAAGCACATGCTGTTAGCCAAATTGTCAGTACCGTACTCGATGAAAGACCACTTTTAAATACTTGGTCAGATGAATGGGAATATTTGTGGATTTTTGCCTGGGGGTTTTTAGGAATCGCCATCGCCCGATTGAGTAAATCTCCTTTAGCAAATATCATCATTGTAATTACTACAACTTCTAGCTTACTGGTTACTTGCTATTTTCTTTTAACTTGGGGCTGGTGGGTTCCACTAATTCCTACAATTATCGTTTTAACTCTCAATGGTATAGAACTCACTGCCTTATATCAATGTGATAAAGCTTTGCGATCGGGAATTAAAGCCAGACAAGATATTATTGAACGCACATTTGAAACAATTCATAATGGCCCATTGCAAAGTCTCGCTAAAGTTTTAAAAATGGTTAAATATCAAGATTTGCCAATCAAAGAATTACTTCCCGAACTGGAGAAAGAACTTGAGAAACTAAACCACGAACTCCGAGGAATTTACGATTTTTTACAACGAGAACCGCCAACTCAAGATAGTAGTCTTTATTTAGGAAATACTTTAGTCTTAAATTTGCAAGATCCTTTACACGAAATTCTTTACCAAGTTTATAGCTATACCTTAGCGCGAGACTTTCCTTGCTTTAGAACTATCAAAGTTAAAATTCGTACTTTTGAACCTATAGATGAGCGACACTTAAGCATAGAACAAAAGCAAGGACTGTGCCGATTTCTCGAAGAAGCTTTGTGCAATGTCGGCAAACATGCCATAGGAGTAACTCGCCTCGAAGTCACTTGCTTTTCATCTGAAGGCTGGTACACCTTGAGCATTATAGATGACGGTTTGGGCATTAATTCATCTAGAGAAGGTCGCGGTACCCAACAGTTTAGAAATTTAGCAAAGCAACTCAAAGGTAAATTTCAACGAGTACCTCTTTCTTCTAGAGGAACAATTTGTGAATTGTCTTGGCCTGTAACTAAATTTTGGTAATTGAATAAATAATTAGGAATAATTATATATAGTAAATCTTCGATATTGCATCATGGAAATTCCTTAATTCCTTGTAGGGTGCCCCGGAAAGCCCGCCCAGTGTATGCAAGTTAAATTGGAATAGCTTATAAATAAATTAGTTCGCAAACCTACTATGTTTTCTTCTTAATACTGTAATTGAGTCTTCACCAAAATCTAATGACTTGGCTAATTACTGTTTTCTATACTTAATAACAAGATTTCCAGAAGCTAATCTGGCTAAAATAACTATTAATAGGGGTAAAAATATGGTAAGATTAAGTAACTCATTTACCCATATAAAACCAACTTTATATTCCCAAAATAGCCAACCTGATAGCAAAAATGCTCAGCCGCTAGCAGACACCTGGAATCATTACCTTCAAAGTTTACATGAAGCTATTGCTGAGTCAAATACAGCAAAAGAAATTATTCAAAAAGATTACGATCGCCTTCAAGCTTTGGCGATCGCGTGGGAAAAAGAAATACAAATTGCCTTGAAAAATTCTCGTGAAGATCGAGTTCGTCAGGCATTAGCCTATAAACAAAATTGTACTGCCAGAGCGCGAGAATTAAAAAATTTAATCGAACGGTATGTTATCCATACCAGTATTCTTCAAACCCGACTCGTTTATTGGGAGAATCAACTCTAACAGCGAACAGGCAATAGGCAACAGGTAATACCATTTCACTTTAAAAATCATACAGATGGGAAGCAGAGGGAGCAAAGGAAGTAATTTGTATTGTGTTCTCAACTATGCTTCATCTGTCATATAAAAATGGTCAAAAATCAAGGAACCTAACTTTTAACAGCGACAAACTCAATATTAGTTGCAGTATATTTGAGCGGTGTATTTTGAGTTAACCATTGGTCTACAGATTCAAACACCTGATATTTAGGATATGAAACACGATTTTTAGGCAAAAGTTGTCTATGCCAAAGGTCAAGGAGTTCAAAATTAGTTTGTTTAAGGAGGTTTTTGACCATTTTTTTGGAATACAAGCGGTCATGGTAAAAGTCTCCACGCAAATGGGCTAAACGCTGAGTCCAAGAAAGATAGTAAGGAAGGAAAAAACAAAAGAAAAGACCTGATGGTTTTAACACTCGATGAATTTCACCAAGAGAAGCAAGGTCATTAGAAACGTGTTCTAGAACTCCAAAACTTAAGACAACATCAAAGCTTGCATCGCTGAAGGGAAGTAAATAGGGATGTTCTAGGGCGACAACTTTAAGAGATGATTTTTCGATGATTGGTGTAATCTGATCGAAAGCTGAATCACCGCCACCGCGGACATCACAACTAGTAATTTGGACACCTATTTCACGCATTAAAAAAGAAATATGTCCTTTACCGCACCCCCAATCAAGAACGCGTATTTTATCCGAACTTGTCCCAAACCAATACTCTAAAACAGCCCTCACGTATTCTGTGAGGTAGAGGAAAACATTCTGAGAGGCAGAGTTTGTTAAAAAGGCGTGGCTATCTATATCCCCTACTAAATCAATCAGCTGCTGATTTAGAGGTAAATGTTTTTGGAAATGAGTATGTCTGAGATCAACCAATTTTTTGCGATTATCTATTGAATTTTTGCTCATAGTTCTATGGATTGTCTCAAGCTAGAACGGACTGGGGAGTGGGGGGATGAGGACACAAGGGAGACAAGGAGAATAATTTTTAATTCCTAACTCTTGGAAAGACAAGGGTTAATCGTGTCTCTACTCTTAATTTCTCAGTCAACAGTCACTAAAAAATATTTTGCTCATCAACCGTGCCACTATAGAAACATAGAGCTGCAACTTGAGCAAGAGGAAGACTAAAGAAAACTGTGCAGATAACATTCTTAGGGACGAGTTCCGGGGTACCCACGCGATCGCGCAATGTTTCCAGCGTCGCCCTGAGATTACCCCAAAGGGCAGAAATGTGGTTATTTGACTGTGGTGAAGGCACTCAGCATCAAATTTTGCGGAGTGAACTCAAAATCAGTCAACTCTCTCGAATTTTTATCACCCACATGCACGGTGACCATATTTTTGGTTTGATGGGACTTCTTGCTACTTGTGGCTTGGCTGGCAATGTAGAACGAATTGACATCTACGGCCCACCTGGATTAAACGAATACATTCAAGCCGCCTCGCGTTATTCCCACACACACTTTTCCTACCCCATTAAAGTCCATGCTATCCGTCCAGGGATAATTTATGAAGACGATGACTTCATCATTAGCTGTGGTAATTTACATCACCGGATTACAGCCTTCGGCTATCGCGTAGCCGAAAAAGACCGCACAGGACGCTTTGATATCGAAAAAGCCAAAGCCTTGCAAATTCCTTCCGGCCCGATTTACGGCCAACTCAAGCGCGGTGAAACAGTAACCCTTGAAGATGGACGTGTAATTTATGGTTCCCAATTGTGCGGTCCTACAGAAATTGGGCGCAAGATTGCCTATTGTACAGACACAGTTTTTTGTGATGGCGCAGTGGAATTAGCCAAGGATGCAGATGTACTAATTCACGAAGCTACCTTTGCCCATCAGGATGCAGACATGGCTTTTCAGCGATTGCATTCCACAAGCACAATGGCGGCACAAACAGCTTTAGCTGCTGGCGCACATCGCCTGATTATGACTCATTTTAGTCCCCGCTATGCTCCTGGAAATAACTTAGAGTTAAAAGATCTTCTTCGGGAAGCCCGTGCCATTTTTAAGAATACTGACATGGCTTATGATTTCATGGTTCATGAAGTACCCAGGCGGCGTGAAGTGGAGTTAACCAAAGCAAGTGTGTAAAAAATGTTCTTTTTACCACCCTACAAGATTTGATCATTTGCAGTTTATTGTATTAGAGCAATTTGCAGTTGAATAGACCACAGTAGGGGCACAACAATGTTGTGCCCTTACGATAATTTAGTATTCAAGTATGTATTTCATCCAAATGAAAAGCGCTGTAGTACCGTCTGTAAAATTACGGGAATAAATTTTAATAAAAAAGAATTCAGAATGAATTCCAGCAGATTTCAATAATCGTGAAGTATCGTCGTTTTGACTTTCTGCACTTATCGGTTACTGATTAATTCTGATTACTGAATTCTCAATTCTGAATTCTGATTTTGAATTTTTAATTCCTTATTTTTACAGCTTCAAATTCCAAGCAGCAAAAGCTAAAGTACCCCAACCAGCGAGAAAAGCTACGCCACCTAATGGTGTAATTGCTCCTAAGGATTTGATACCAGTGAAGCTCAGGGCGTACAAACTTCCTGAGAAAATAGCAATACCAATAATGAATAACCATCCGCTGGCTACGAGGGTGGGTTGGGGAAATTCGCTGCGACTAATTAATAGCCCTACTAAAAAAAGTGCCAGAGCATGATACATTTGGTAACGAGCGCCAGTTTCAAAAATTTCTAGCGATCGCTCACTAATTTTCTCTCGCAATGCATGGGAAGCAAAAGCACCAGCAGCGACTGACAAACCGCCTAAAATAGCAGCTACACTCAGAAAAATTTGCGTCATTACACTTAGCTGTAAGATGAAGATTGGGCATTGTACATTGGGCATTGGGCATTGGGTATGGCGTATTAGTTTTAAACTAATGACTAACGACCAATGACTAATGACTAATCACAATTAGACATCAAAATGATATGATACAGCCCCTTCTTCATTGACTTTAAAATTTGCGTTAAATTCTTTAGCTTTTTGATCTAAATATTGTCTGGCGTCGCCTGGGGGTAATTGTGATTGCATAGCAAAGCCTAAAACAGTCACACGTCCATGATTTTCTTGTAGCATCTCATAAAAGAGAGATTGCAAGCGATCGCTACGTTGTTGATTAAGTGCCTTTTTGTCTTGCCGACTTTGACGAAGTAATCCCAATGCTAACCAGGCACCGAGTGTGAAGGTAGGGACACCAAAAATTAGACCACCAGCAACAGTATTATTATCTTGATAAGTAGCATTTGGCGCAGGAAAATCATACGCATCTTTCACTGGTATGACCTCCTTACGTGTAGCAAATTTTTCTAATGCTGCTGATGCTGATAGCGTTAAAAACATGAATCCGAGTGTCAGTAGCCAACCGGCAGCCAATTTTTCAGCAGTTTTCATAGTTCCACTTCAGATTTGAACTTTGCTAGAGATTTTAACCTGACTTTCTCTGAGGTTCCAGTATATCAATCTACTCCCTAAGACAGTTTTTTAGCGATCGCTTCGTTGATGATTATTTAACAGCCAAAATTAAAAGCAAAACTCGCTACCAAATCCGACATCTTCCAATCAATAGTTAATATGGCGGTGCGTTAGGCTGAAGCCATAACGCACCCTACTTAGTATTGCTTTTTGCTATGAGATTTAACTCACTTACGCGTAGCTTCCAGCAGGCGGGAAAAATAGAAGCGAGTTTTAGTCATCGCTTGACGTTGCACTGAAAACCCATTATTTTCCAAAATCCTCACCACATCAGCCTCGCGATGCAAATATGCACGAGTGGCTTTACTCGGCCCCGGAAAGAAACTGCCAATTTTCTTGAGTATAGTCAAGGCGCAAGTCTTTGGGGCAAAACTGAGAATTATCCGCGACTGTGCTAAAGAACAGAGGTGAGAAATCATTTCATCTGCTTTTTCTTGGGGGTAGTGGATGAGGACATCCAAGCAAATAACAGTATGGTAACTACCACTCAACGATTCCAAATCCTGCACGGCAAAAGTAGGATTTTCAGCGTTTCCCAAGGTTTGCTTTGCTCTGTCTTTGCCTTCTTCCACCATTTTTTCAGAAATATCGCTCGCATAGACCTTGGCACCATCTACCGCCAAGGGGATGCTGAGACTACCCACACCACACCCAGCATCGCAGATTGATAGTTGTGGCAAATTGTTATCAGCTTTTAGCCATTCGAGAACTGTATCCACAGTTTGCTGGTGTCCATTGCGGATGTCCAGCTGGACTTTGTTGACTTCGCCATCGCCGTAAATCCGCCTCCAACGGTCAAACCCTGTGGAATTGAAATACTCGCGAACAATTGTTTTATCGTCGGCTGCGTTCATAAACTCTGATTTTTAGGGGTTCCCAATGCTTAAAATTATCATTGATAGGAACCCAGAGGAGCGCTTTTCCAGATTTTTCTAGATCTAGCTAGCCTATAAGCAAATATTCTTATAGAAACTACAGACGCGGGGACGCGACGACACAGAGAGCTTTGAATTATTAATTATCAGTAATTAGCCGAGCGCGATATTACAATATCACACGATTGGTTATATTAGTTTATTTTGCAGTAAGTAGGTAGACATAATTAAATGTAAGATTGGAGCTTTGTTCGTAGTCAGCGATTTATCGCTCTTAACAGACGTTTTAATGGCTCAAGCCCATACTACGAACTTTAGTTTAATTGAATCTTTCTACTTAAATTAACAAATTTAATGTTGTAATTCGAGCAATTATTGGCATTATTTTTGCATTAAACTTCCTCAGAAGCTAAAATTTTGAATTATTTTCAACAAAAACTTCTTTTTCTCTAAAATCTCATGAATTATCAATCATATTTACTATTTATAGCTATTGAAATATTTATAATCTTCGTAATTTTAAAACCCATATATTTCTGTCTGTGGATCTAAATAAACCCTTCTTAAGATAGAATTGGGATTGCAATGCAACATCTATGCTGTTAAAGATTTTATTAACAGTCATCAAAAAAACTTAAGCCTACGAAAATTTTCAGTGAATTTTCGTATTTACAGAGTACCCTTACAATTTAGGTTTATTTATTACAAATGCCAGAAAGTTCGCTAATAAACAGTCCTATCATTGCATTTACTATTCTCTTGATAGTAATCTTTACTATACCCCCTATATTTGAGCGTTTGCGACTCCCTGGCTTAGTGGGATTGTTGCTTGCAGGGATAATACTAGGACAAAATGGGCTAAAGTTGTTAAACTCCGAGTCTGAAACTATTAAACTGCTTTCGGATATCGGTAAACTTTATTTGATGTTCGTAGCAGGTTTAGAAATTGACTTAGAGCAGTTCAAGAAAACTAAAAACCGCTCAATGGGATTTGGGGCACTCACATTTTTAGTTCCATTAATTGCTGGGATTATTGTCGGACGTTTATTCAATTTTAGTTGGAATTCTTCGGTATTAATTGGTTCTTTACTGGCTTCACATACTCTCTTGGCATATCCAATTGTGAGCCGTCTAGGTGTGGTAACAAATGAAGCTGTAACTGTGACGATTGGCGCTACAATTTTTACTGACACAGGCGCTTTGCTGGTATTAGCAATTTGTGTGGGAATTCATGGAGGAGAATTCTCCGCCTTGAGTTTAGCAATGCTGTTAGGTGGGTTAGCAATTTACTCTGTGGTTGTTCTGTTTGGCTTTGATTGGGCAGGAAGAGAATTTTTTCGCCGTTCCGGAGACGAGCAAAGTAACCAGTTTTTGTTTATATTACTAGCATTATTTTTGGCATCTGTGGGAGCGCAGGTAATTGGAGTTGAAAAAATTGTTGGCGCTTTTTTAGCAGGTTTAGCTGTCAACGATGTTCTGGGACGTAGCCCAGTCAAAGAAAAAATTGAGTTTATTGGTAGTGTTTTGTTTATCCCTTGTTTCTTTGTGGACATGGGATTATTGATTAATATTCCAGCATTTCTGAAAACTCTCAGTTCAATTTGGCTGACTGCCGCCATTATAGCGGCTTTGATTGGTAGCAAATTTATAGCAGCATTCTTAGCCAAACTGTTGTACCGCTATAATACGGCGGAATTGCTAACCATGTGGTCATTGTCACTGCCACAGGTAGCAGCTACACTAGCAGCAACTTTGGTAGCTTATCAAAGTATGAATCCTGCGGGCGAACGGCTAATTAATGAAGGTGTGTTAAACAGCGTGATTGTCCTCATGCTGGTGACTGCAATATTAGGGCCGGTAATCACAGCCAGATTTGCTTCCTCATTACAACTGCAAGAGACAGATTTTGAAACAGATAGTCTGGCTACTTGGTGGGGAGGTAGTGAAGAGGAATTAACAGAAAAAAAACAAGATTCATTCACTGTTGTAGTGCCAATATATAATCCTCAAACCCAGCGCTACCTGATAGAAATGGCAGCACTGCTAGCTAGTCATGAATCTGGAAAAATTGTGCCATTAGCTATTACTAAAGCGCATATTCAAATGGACGATCCGCAATTAGTAACAGGACTCGAACAAAGTCGGCAAAGATTGAATTTAGCTAGAGAAATCAGTCAAGAATTTGATGTAGAAGTATCACCTGCAAATCGGATTGATGATGATATAGCTTTGGCAATTAGCCGCACTAGTCGAGAACAAAACGCTAATTTGGTGGTGATGGGTTGGTCGCGGACAACAGGTTTACGCGCCCGTTTATTTGGTAATGTAATTGATAGCGTCTTTTGGTCTTCTCATTGTCCGGTCGCAGTTACACGCCTTTTGAGCAGTCCCAAGACAATCCAAAAAATTCTTGTACCAGTTGGAGATTTGACTCGCCAAACCATAGGCGCTTTACGGTTTGCCCAAATTTTAGCTGATGTAAATCAGGCAGAAGTAGTATTGTTGCACGTTTGCGATCGCAACGCACGCCCAAATCTTGTGGAAAAATTTGTCTCTCAATTGTCCGATATCGCCTCTAAAAGCCAGCTACAGGTGAAAACGAATATTCAAACTGTCAAAGGTGATGATGTTGCTAGAACAGTAATTCGCCAAGCTCAAGCATTTGATTTAGTGGTGTTACGTTCCGTCCGTTATCGCACAGCCGGTGGACTAGCCGTTAGCCAAGTCACAACCCAGATGATTCAGGAATTGAAGTGTTCAATTGTCTTGGTTGGAGAACCTCATTCGTAATGAATTGGGGCATTGGGAGTTAGGAGTTAGGATTTAGGAGTGAAATTCTCTCCCCATCTTTCCATCTCTTTCATTCCTTGGCGATCGCTTTTATTTTATCCTGAAAAATAATGGCGATCGCTTGACTTTTAAGAGGATGTTTTCAAGATATATTTGAAACTTCTCTGTCTGTAGAAAGGTGACAAAAACAAGATACACTTAATTATAGTGAGGTTTTAGGTGTAATCAAATGCACAAAGGTTTTAGAAATAAGCTGCCACTTCTTTTTACATTCTGCTTATTTACTAACTTTTTACCTGCCTCTGATTCACTTTTATGTCCAGTTTTTGCCTCTGAGGGATACTATAAACTAGCCAGAAATTATGGCACAGATGGACGCACGGGAAGTAGTGGGCGTTCTGGTAGAGATGGTTCTAGCGGTCAGAACCAGAATATTTTTGTCAATGGTTCGCCTGTAAATCTTGACCTGTCTGGGACAGATGGGGAAGATGGGGAAGATGGAGAACCAGGTTATCGCCCTCACTGTAGAAACCAACCTTATAATGTCAGCCACGATATCAATGCACCAGATGGCGGTAGCGGTGGTGATGGTGGTAAAGGAGGGGATGGGGGTAATGGTGGTTCGATAACAGTTTATTACACGAATTTGGCAGACTTGCGAAACATTTTTGTCCGCGCAACTGGCGGCGAAGGCGGACGCGGCGGTAGAGGTGCGAGTGGTACGGACGGTTGTAAATGTCGCCGACGGAAATGGGAAGTGCAAACTTGTGAAGGAACTCCCGGTACTCCTAATTACAAGTGTACTAACAAGGTTTATCGATGCAGTGATGGTAGTGATGGCCGAGATGGTAGCGATGGTAGAGATGGTAGGGATGGAAGCTTAGGAACTTTGAGTATTGTCAACAGTAAACAACCCTTGGCTGATGATAACCCAACTGTGAAATTAGCAATTTCAGAACTGACAAATAAACCATTTAAACTCTCAAAAAACAAATGGAATATTCGCCCAGGTGCCCTTTCTCTACTTGCGCCTGGTTCGGCGATCGCAGATAATTATCGAGAGTTTGAGGTGCGTTTAGAAGAAGCTTTTCAAATAGTTTGGCAAGAAAGACAACCCATCACTAGCTTTGCCAATGAGGTAGTAACAGTAAATTTAAATGACAGCAAACAAGTAGAAGTTAATTTTTCTGAGGATTTATGGGTTGATGGTAGTAGCAAAAGTGAAGCTAACGTGACAACTTTTACTGTTAACTATGCCATTCCCAAAAAAGATGTCACACGGTTAGCTGTGGCAGAATTCGCCGATGCAGGACAAAACCTAAATTTAAAAATAGTTGATTTAGCAGCAAAATCTGATGCTATTAATACTCAGTTTCGCGTCAAATTTCGCGCCAAAGATACTTCCTACGGTTTTTCTGACTACAAAACTGAATACGAAGGTGATATTCCCAATGAATTTGTGACTCGTGATTACAACCGTTTTACTCTAGCTTTGGGTAAGCTGAAAATTGATAATGACGCTTTGCGTTCTGGTATGAATGTTCAAATTGAAGTGATAGCAACTCGCTCTTTGGGAGGACGTTCTGCTAAACAAACTATTCGGTGGCAGGGTGTAGTTCGTAAGGCTAGAAGAGGGGTTTAGTTGTTTTTATTTTCACGCAGAGGCGCAGAGGCGCGGAGAGTTTTCAGAGTTTTTTTGATTAGGGGTTGTTATTGCCGAGATATTTAGCTTTTAGTTCTTCTAATTCTCGGTCTATTTGACTTTTATTAGAAGGCTGAGGTGTTGAATTTGGTGGTTTAACTTTATTTTGCTGTGGTTTACCGCCAACGAGAAATTCAGTTTTCATTTCCTCTAATTCTAAATCGATTTGACTCGGAGATTGGGTGACTACAGGAGGTGTAGAATTAGGTATAGGTTGAGGAAGAGGTTTTACTGTGCTAGCTGGTGTAGCTGGTTGTGAGTGTTGATTTAAGTCTTTTAAAACATCATCTACTGTTTGATAACGCCGCATTGGGATACTTTCTAACATTTTGTTCAAAATGCGACTTAATGCATTGCTAACAGGAGTTTTTAAATATTTATGCCAAATCCAAGTATCATTATTTGTATCGTATGAATCGAAAGGCGATCGCCTGGTTAATAAGTTAATACAAGTAGCGCCCAAACTATAAATATCGCTAGCAAAAATAGCTCTACCTCGCATTTGTTCTGGAGCCACATATTCAGGACTACCAATACTAGTACCGGTTCTATTCAAAGCAGTGCCAGTAGCAGATTTAGAAGCACCAAAATCTACTAAAACTAATTTGCGGTCGCTGTTACGTAAAATAATATTTTCTGGCTTAATATCGCGGTGAATCACTTGTCTAGCGTGACAAAATTGCAATACAGGTAATAAATCGTTGAGTAATTTCCAGATTTGTGCTTCACAAAAAGCACCTTTATGTGCTAACTCCTGAGCTAAATTTTGCCCATCAATAAATTCTTGTACCAGATATTGGCGGTCTTCCTGAGTAAAATATGCTAAAAGTTCTGGAATTTGCGGATGTTTGCCCAGTTCATCTAACTGTACGGCTTCTTGGTTAAATAACTCCACCGCTTTTTGCACAGTATTAGTGCCTTGTGCTTGGGGATAAAATTGCTTAATTACACAGCGCGGTTTTGATGGTTTATCTTCATCCACAGCTAAAAAAGTTCTGCCAAAACCACCTTGACCTATTGGTTTAATAGCACGGTATCGCTCTTTGAGAAGCAACTTAGAACCGCAAGTCAAGCAAAAATTGACATTACCAGAATTTTCAGGCTTCGGACAACGGGGATTAAGGCAATAACTCATGGAGAATGGCGCCCAGAATCGTTCTTACTTATCTTTATTTTCCACTGTCCTCAAGAAAAGGGCATTTATATTCGCCAATTATCCAGCTTCAAGTTGTAGCCTAATGCTTGAATCCGCTGATAATGGGATAAATTGCCGCTGACTAAAGTTAAGTTTTGTTGGATTGCAATGGCCGCAATGATAGCATCAGCAAGTCCTATCGGTTGTGCCGTGCGTTCTAAATCTGCATAAATGCGTCCCGCCAACTCCGCATCACTGAGTTCTAGCGTTGGCGTTGCTGAATTATGGGATGAAACCCGAACTATTGAAATCTTAAACTCCTTATTCTCTCTGCGCCTCTGCGCCTCTGCGTGAGATAAATCATCCCGCAATTATGCAACACCCTAGCGTTAATACCTGCGCCTCTGCAGTTCAAAATATTATCCCAATTTCTCAACTTGACTTTTCATCAACCTTTGCACGCTCACCAATGCGCGATTCAATTCATAATTTCGCCTTTGTAAATTTTGCAAATAAGCTTGCTGTTCTTCTTCAATCATCTGCACATCTTGAATCACCAAACCATCAAGTAGTTTTTGTGCTGCACCAAATAAACTATCTTTCACAAACCGACGAAACCACACAGGTAATTTGTGCAATCGCCAAAAGGCATTTAATGAAGTGAAATGAATCAAATAAGCTTTGCTCTGCGTCTCATTCACCGGACACAATAAACAATAAATTTTAAAATCTTTACCCAATGTAGAAACCCAGTGCGGATAAACATAACTCACATCCAATGGTTCCGGATGTAATTTCCGTAAAGCTGGAAAAAATAATTGAGATATTGACCAAATTTTATCTATTTTGTAATAACTTTGCGCTGTATAATGGGCATCTACACGGTTAGCGTCTTCGTCAATATCTTCTAAATTTGCTTCTGCCCAAGCTTGTAAATCCTGATGCAAATGTCCGTGATACATATCCATCAGGTTTTCAATTAAATAAGAATAATGAGCTTTACAATTAATAACTGAAACTGTAGCAATATAATTCAAATGTTCCCACTCTGGTAAACCCAGAGGTTCTACAGATGGTTCTAAATTTCCAGGAAATAGCCAGATAAAACCGTCTTGTTCTTTTACTGGATAACGGCGAATTGTGCAATTTGGGAGTTTTTGATTTGCTGCTAAATAAGGAACTGCTGCACATTTACCTGCTGAATTGAAACGCCAGCCGTGATATGCACATTCCAATTCATTATCAACGACTTGCCCATGACTGAGTTTAACTTGGCGGTGGGGGCAACGGTCTTCTAAGGCGTGGACTTGGCCTGTGCTGTCGCGGTAAAGTGCGATCGCCTGTTTCCAAAGTACCACACCTAAAGGCTTATTCATTACTTCACTACTACGTGTAACTACATACCAATGATTTGGGTTAATACCCAACTGACGAACATCGTTATTTTGAGTAGTTTCAAAAACAGAGGTCATAAGTTTGCACATCCTTTTTGGCGTTAGACTGTAAATCTGCTACACCCTTTCTGAAATTCAGGTGTAGTCATAGACATGAAATAAAGTAATATTTTTAACTCTATTTATTTAGAAGCACCTGATTTGGTATGACTGATGACCAGACTATCACTTAAGGAAGCTCAAACTAACCGTGCCAACAAGCTATAAATTATGTGTAGATGAAACAGCAAGTATATTGAGAAAAAAATCTGTATGACAAACTACCAAGAAACCCTAACAAGTGACGAAGCCATCAACGAGTTAATCGCCGAGACAACGGGTCTCAACCATCTAGAAGTGATTGAAAATGTCATCGACAGCTTAGAACAAGATGACAGTGCAATGGTTAACCACACGCCAGAGGGCGGTCATCTGTGGAAATTTAAGTACGGAAGTGTGGAAGTATTTGTCCAACTCAGTGGAACAAGCGATGAAGACACCATAACGGTTTGGTCTGCGGTGTTAGATTTACCTGCTAAAGATGAACCTAAGTTAATGCGCCATCTTTTGGAGTTAAACTGCTCTAGCACTTTTGAAGCACGTTTCGGTATTATTGAAAATCGGGTGGTTGTGATATCCACACGCACTTTAGCAGAGTTGTCTCCAGGGGAAGTCTCTCGGCTAATCACCATTGTGGCAACGATCGCCGATAACAACGACGAAGCTTTACAATCTGAATTTGGCACGACTTAAAGAATTTTAGATTTTGGATTTTGGATTTTAAATTTGGGATTTTCTATTGAATAATTCAAAATCCAAAATTTCATATCAAGCTTCTCCCTGCCTCCCCGCGTCCCCACGCCCTCGCATCAGTATAAACAATGTGAATTCGATGTACAGGATTTTGACCTCACCCCCAGACCCCTCTCCTTCATGGAGAGGGGAGCAAAAAGCCTAATTTTTCCTTACTCCTCCCTCTCCTCGCAGGAGAGGAAGGCTGGGTGGGTGAGGTCTGTCGAATTCACGTTAAACAAAAGCCTCTACTGATTCGATCGCACTTACTAGCTGTTCAGGCGTATAAGGCTTAGTTATATAGGCATCAGCACCTTGTTTCTTCGCCCACAAGTGATGAATTGCCTGATTTTTACTACTACAAATCACAATAGGTATTTTCTGATTAGTTGGATTTGCTTTCAGGAAGCGACATAATTCAAATCCACTCATTCCTGGCATTTCAACATTAGTAACAATGGCATCGGGTTTTTCTTCTAAAACTATTTCTAGAGCTTCTTTAGCGCTAGTTGCCTTAATAACGTTATAACCTTTATCTCTCAGATAATAACTAATTAATTCCAATTCTTGCCGAGAATCTTCCACAACTAGAATAGTAGCCACCCAGTTAATACTCAAGCTTCAGTCTCCTGAAAAATATGTTAATCAAATTTAGTTATATCTAATTAAAAAAATTAAACAATATGCTTAAATATCATTTTTAATAAATCTCCTTGGCTAAAAGGCTTGGTTAAATAGCCTGATGCTCCAACTATTTTGGCTTTAGCTCTATCTATTAATCCTGATTTTGCTGACACCATAATCACAGGTGTATTTTTAAAATATGAGTGTTTTCGCAGCAAAGAGCAAAGTTCATATCCATCTAAATTAGGCATGGAAATATCCAAGAAAATTATGTCGGGTTTTGTGCGGATAATCTGCATTAAAGCTTTGAAAGAATCGCTGACTCCGATAACAGAAAAGGTTTGTTCATCTAAATAACTTTGAATAGTACTCAATACCGTAGGACTATCATCAATACAGAATATTTTGTAGACTTTTTTCTCAGCCGGAGGTTGTACAACTTGCTGATTCGTATTATCGGTACTATTGAAAATGTTTGTTCCTGATTTATTGCCGTTGTGCGGTCTGGGAAACTTTTCTGTAGTGTTGGTTTGAGGCTGCGGCTGATTTTTTCGTAAAAATTGTGAGGGTTGTACAGGGGAAACTGTTGATGTTTGGCTATTAGCTCCTACCCTTACGGAAAAATGCTCTCCCTTGCTTCTGGGCGATTGACATCGTTCAACTAGTAAACGAAGATTCAGATGACAAAACTTTGGCATATCATCCAAAAAGCTTTCAGGAATAAATTCATAACTTCCCTGTTCTAACCTCAAAAATGAATCCAAAACTTCTAGTGCTAATTGCTCTATCAAAATCGCCGCTTGAGAGGGACTGATATATTTTTGATTGACTAACCAGCAAATAGCCAGATAATCTGGATTTGGTATTGCTTGATTTTCAATGCCAGTTTCAAATATCGCTCGCAGTTGTTCGTGAATTCCACGAGGAAGAGTAGAAATTTGCTGACTTAAGCGTTGCAAATTTCTGTAAAGCGGCTCAAACATTTTCTCTGAGTAGCAGGCATAAATCAATTTACCTTCGTCTACATATATTGACCAAGAACCTGAGGTACTAAATACTTGCAAGCAACCAGTAACGGACTTACCCGTGATTTTTTTCAATAGAGATAAGGGTTGGAGTTTTTGGAAAAATCTGTATCTACTAATCGGAAGTGTCTTCATCGGGATGGCTCTGGAATAAAATTAATATTTGCAGGCGAAATCGGTGAATTTCCTTTTCGGAATTCACAGCGATATTAATTAGAAGCACTGTTCAGATAAATATAGCGGTGACATTTTAGTTAGTACAGAGATTTCACACCCCCCAACTCGTAATTCACCAATCTCTGCTAAACTATATGCACGAATACAAATCAATCTATATTAATGCTATTGCCCAATAGCAAATTGACCCGACTGTTGTCAGGAAATAGTATGTCAAAAATCAGATTGACTTTCTGTATCTTTCGCTAATCTAGCCAATCTAACAGTAACTCAAGTGCGACGCATAGACCATTGGCTCTCGCCCATCAGTCGCAAAAATATCACTGTTATCCGTATTTTAAAGTTTAAAATTACAAGTAATAATTGAGGAGAAAAAAACTTGAGCAATTTGCTGGAGGTAACTTTTATCAGAAGTTTATTCTTCAGGTGAACTTCATTTATAAAAAGTATAGTTTAAAACTCAGCATTCAATCGTTTCAATATATTACTTAGATTTGTGATTGTAGAACTTTTCTGTATGGGCGACGACAAGGGTCAGGTGCGACCAAAGATGAGTTAGCTGATAATTGACGCCATGATGGTGTGTAGTGAGCAGAGGCAACTGGCTCAGCACAAGGAAATCTCTTCATAACTACTGCAAACGGGTTCTAGTGTTGTGTGGGGATAAATAGTCACTCTGGACAATTTTGAGTGACACATTCAAGAACTGACAGCGAAATTGTGGAGCTGTGGTACATACCTGAAAAATAGCAATTTTTAGCTAGATGGTAGATCGCAAGTAATGTACTCACTAAAATTTAGGTTACTATAATTTTTCAATAAAAATAACAGAAATATATAAACTTCATGAGAAATAAGTAAAGGAAATATGAAAATTAATTAATAGGATTTCCCAGAGAATTGTTATAAATATTTATTTTTTTGAATTGCCGGAGATTCTGAAAATGTATAGTAAAACTTAGGCGATCGCTCGACAAATTATTGAAGAAACCCACAATGGAAAATTGTATTGCAACTCTGTTTTGGGTGAAGGCACTGAATTTATTATTGAAACTCCAGTTTAATTTTTGGCTGGGATTTTTATATCAGGTTTGGTTAAACACTTATAATATCTGTAGGTTGGGTTGAAGAACGTAGACGCGAAGCGGCTTCCCGAAGGGTAACCCAACATTCGATCTGTCTGTGTCGATGTTGGGTTTCACTGCCGTTCAACCCAACCTACATTGAGAAATTTTATTATAGTAATCATCCAAACTGGATATTACTCAGCGTTTTGCTAGATAGCAAAAAGACGCAAAGGGTTTCTTTGCGTCTTTAATGTAAACTTTAAAAGTGGACATTCTCGGCGTTATATTTCACAATTTACGAAACTTTATCGCGCCAGTACCAGCTTAAAAGGAGGCTACCTGCCACCAGCTTAATTACTTCCAGTAGCCAATAACTACCGTGTAGTAAATTCATTGTTGATGGAATAGCAGCAGCAGCTTCAAATAGGTTGAGTTGAATTCCGATCGCACACATTTGCGGAGTCAAGAAATATGTGTCAAGTACAGCTACACTCAGCAGCAGCACAGATATAACAATACTGCTTATACCCCTTTGAAATTGCGTTTTACTCAAAACCAGCGCTCCAGTTAGTACTACAGCAGCAGATAATAATTCCATACGATTAAAGTTCCAAAAAATCGCATAGCCCGCTGTAGTAAAACCACCTTGGTTCATCATCCCAGAGAGATAAAGGCTAGGCATAATTACCCAGTCCAAAACTAGACTTGCACTGAGCCAAAAACCCAAAGTCAATATGATAGCGGTTTGCCAAATTGGCCGTTTGAATGCAACGTTAGAAATAGCAGTCATATAATAATTGCCTGTGTTGTATTCTTAGTTTCTAACTTCAACAGTTACTTTGACAACAAATATCAATTAACCTTTACATTGATTGCCAATGATAGAGGGCGATCGCTTTTAATTCTTCGCCCAATCCCAAGTTATTTTAAAGATATTTAAGAAATATTAAAAAGTTTTAAAAAGTAATTTTATCTATTAGAAATCTTCAATTTTGGTGTTAAGAATCTGGCAAGTAGGGACGTACAGCTGTACGCCCCTAGTTATTTTTCCTG
This sequence comes from Nostoc sp. ATCC 43529, assembly GCA_003326205.1. Classification (GTDB taxonomy): domain Bacteria; phylum Cyanobacteriota; class Cyanobacteriia; order Cyanobacteriales; family Nostocaceae; genus Nostoc. The sequence goes on along the minus strand of LWTK01000084.1, from coordinate 310,912 downwards.
AAACGTCCAAACTCCTTCATCCCAATCTGACTCTGTTGGGGGTGCTTGTAACCAGTGCTGACAACGCAACAGATGTAACATAGCAGCTTTGTCCTGGTTGTCGGCTGCTAAAACTAGGGCAAATTCAGCTCTAGCACGATTAAAATCGCGTTGGAGGTAATATTTGCGCCCTTTATGATAATGCTCGATGACTTGGAGTTTTTCGCTACTAATGGGATTGGAACGCAAACCTACCAATTCATATATAGATACCGGCTCATTTCTGCCTTTGACGCGAATATAGTCTAGTTCTCTCGCCCAAATATTTTCTTGGCATGGTTTAAAAGTATTATGGCTAATAATAATATCGCAACCATATTGTTTACTAACACTTTCTAGTCGAGAGCCAAGATTCACGCCATCGCCAATGGCTGTAAATTCCATTCGCTTACTAGAACCGATATTTCCACTAATTACTGTATCGGAATTAATACCAATACCAATGTTGATTCTGGGCTTATTAAGTGCATGGCGACGCTGATTAAAATCATGCAAGCGTTGGCGCATTTCTAAAGATGTTTGCACAGCCATCCAAGCGTGTTCTTCTAAAGGTAAAGGAGAACCAAAAACAGCCATAATGGCATCACCGATGTATTTATCAAGAGTGCCTTTATGTTTAAAAACTGCCTCGACCATTGATTCAAAATATTCATTGAGCATACTTACCACTTCTTCTGCTTCTAGGTTTTCCGTCAAAGTGGTGTAGCCGCGAATATCCGAAAATAAAATTGAAACTTCTTTGCGATCGCCCCCTAGTTTAGCATCATCCAACTTCAGCAATTCTTCTGCCAATTCTTGGGTCATGTAACGGTACATGGTACTTTTGAGCCGCTTTTCATCACTGATATCTTCCATCACCACCAGCGCCCCGCGGACTTGCTCGTGGTCGGTGGCATCAGCAATTGTATTAATCGATAAATTAATACTATGCTGTTCTGTACCGCTACTTAAAAGAGTGCGATCGGGGTAATATTGTTGGCGACGTTTGGAGTCAGTTCCATGTAAAGCATCCTGACACCACTTACTAAAGTCGCTTTCTTTGATGGCGATGACATCATTAACTGATTTACCTTCTAAACGGTCGTCTGCTTCCAGCCCCAGCAAACGTTTAGCGCTTTCATTGGCAGCGATAATTAACCCAGATTTATCAGTAGAAACTACTCCATTGGAAAGACTCCGAAGAATATCTCGTTGCATTTGTTCTTGTTGTTTGACTGTGGCAAACAACTGGGCATTATGTAGGGCTACACCCGCTTGAATATTAAAAGCTTCCATGAACTCTTCATCGTTGCGGTCAAAACTAGCTTGGAAGCATTCGGGAGCCTTTGGCCAAGAAGCAGGATCGTAAGTCGGAAAATCCCCAGATTTCTTTTTATTTACTAATTGGGTAACACCGATTAATTCTTGGTCGGCGTTAAATACTGGCATACAAAGCAAACTACAGGTGCGATAGCCATTTTGCTGGTCGAGTTGTTTGGCTGTTTCCGAGTCGGGATCGTCGTATAAATCAAAGGCAATATTTAGCTTTTTTCCCGATGCGGCTACTATCCCAGCAAAGCCTTTACCAATGGGGATGCGTAACTCCTTCGTGGAACCATCATCTTGGGTGATTTTTGTCCACAATTCATGACGATCGCGATCTATTAACCACAGTGTACTGCGATCGGCATTCATTAATTCCTTGGCTTCATCCATTACCCGTTTGAGGGTATCTTCTAAATCGAGACTGCTTTGAGAAAGGGACTTGATTGCTTTCATCAACGCCGCCACTGCTCTTTGTTTTTGGGTAGCTACATAAAAAGAGCGCGATGATTCTAAAATCAGTCGAATCGAAGGAGCAAATTCTTGAAATAATTGTTCGTCAGCACAGATAAAACCGTTGGTATCAATGCGCTCTGCAAGTGGAGCATTAGGATTAGTACCAGATTTTAATTTATTCAGTAATTGTACTACTGCGACTAATTGCCCATGTTCGTTTAATAACGGCAAAGCCAGCATAGTGTAAGTGCGATAGCCAGTTCTTTTTTCTTGTGCTTGGGCAAAATGCGATCGCGGATCGTCATAAAAATCAAAAGGAATATTAATAACTTGCTTAAAAGTAGCCACCTCACCACCGATACCTTTATTGGCGGGGATGCGAATTTCTAAAGAGCGATCGCCCTCTGCCTCAGCTACAATTGACCAAAGTTCTTGTTTTTCTTCATCCAATAAAAATATTGTAGTTCGGTCTGCCCCCAGTAATTCCCCGGTTTTTAAGGTAATCGAATGCAACATTTCTTGCAAGATTTTTTCAAACCCCTGAGAATCCAGCATCGATAGGGTTTGATGGACAATCTGTAATTTTTGCTCGACATCCTTAACAACCTGTTTAAAAGTATCTTGAGTCAAGGGAGCAAGAAACGTAGAAAAAGTTCCTTGTCTTGTGGCAAGAGCACCCACAGGAGCAGAATTTGTTTGTAATTCGCCGTTTTCTTCTTTTTGAACCCCAATAATTACATCGGTGGTCTCCCCACAAGTTCCTTGATACACTGACATAATTAGTTTTAGATATAACAGGATGAGATGTTAGATTTCACAATGCGATTAAATTTATGTAAGAGGTGCTAAAAGCAACATTTCATATTATCCATAGTTTAATCGCTTGTTCTGCCAGCGTCATCCTATAGGAATTGGGCATGGGGCAGGCAGGAGGTGTGGGAGGTGTGGGAGCATAATGAAGAAATCTTTCCCCCCACACTCCCCACACTCCCCACACTTCCCGATCTCCCCTATTCCCCACTCTCCCCACTCGGAGGATGAGCATTTTCAATATGCTCAATCAAGCTTTCAGCCATTTCAACGGCGACGATAATCAACTGTTGTTCCATTTTTCCGTAGCCTCCCTCGTCGCTGATTTGGGCATAAATGTGGGGATTGGATAACATTGCAGCGAGGAGTTGCGATGCAGTTTGTTTCAATTCATAGACTTGTAAGTTCACACGTCTATTGCCTCCAGTCCAACGGTAGTTCAATTAGAGTCTGCTCAGATTTGCCAGCACGCACTCCTGGCTTATCAGTAATCTTGACTGTGGTTGCTTGGAGTCCTTCTTCACCTTCTTCTACGGAAAAATAGACACCAGTACCAATTTCTAGGCGTTGAAAGTCGTCATGTAGCACGCTATTGCGATGGAAGTAAATTTCCTGACCATCCAGGGTTTTGAGAAAGCCATAACCGCGATCGCGAAATAACTTGGTGACAAATGCCGTTGTATCCTGTGCTACTTCACGGTTTTGAGTTTTATGGCTCTCTTGTTGGCGTTGGGTGAGTTTGACGAGTTGCCCACAAGCCGCATCAAAGGCATCTCTAATTACTACATCTAGTGGCTGATACTGCTTACCTTCACCGGGATTACTTTCTGCTACTAATTCGTGACCGGGAGGTACGGTGATATCAATTCTAACTCTATAAGGAGAACCACTGCGGGGGCGATCGTGTATCTTTTCAATTGCGATGTGGCAACTATTTATGTAATTGCAAATATGCTCTAGCTTGGCAATTTTTTGATTAATTAAAGCAGCGATCGCATGAGTTTTCTCTAGATTGCGATAGGTAATTTCTGGTGTAATTTTCATTTTAAGAATGGGAATGGGAGAGATGGGGAGACGGGGAGATGGGGGAGACAAGGGGACAAGGAGAATAAATCCTGATTTACCAGTCAACAGTCAACATGCCCCATGCCCTATGCCCTATGCCCATTTTTAGCTAGCAAACAATGGTTGACCATTATTTGCTGCTTTTATGAGTAATTCTCGGACTTCTTGGTCTGTAGTTTGGGGAAAGCTTTCGTACCAAAGACCAACGCTGTAGAAAGGGCTGGGTTTGGAAACGCAAGCGATTTGGTCTACTTCGGGTTCTAACTGTTCACAAGTTTCACGCGCAGCTACGGGGACAGCAATTACAATCGCAGCCGGTTGTTGTTTTTGCACAGCCACAACAGCAGCCCACATAGTTGCACCTGTGGCTAAACCATCATCTACCAAGATGACGGTGCGTCCGTGTAAGTCTGGAAAAGGGCGATGTCTGGCGACAAGCCGCTCCGCGTCTACGCCTCGATAAAGGTTTTCCCGGCGTTCTAACTCTCGTTCTTCTTGCACTGCCACCCTAGCAATTAGTTCATCGGAGATGTTCACCAAGTTGATAATATGTTTATTGAGTATCCGCACACCACCAGGAGCGATCGCTCCCATTGCTAATTCTTCTTGGTCGGGTACACCCAATTTACGTACCACCAAAATATCTAAGGGAGCATTTAAGGCTTTAGCAACTTCAAAGGCCACGGGTACGCCACCCCTTGGTAAGCCTAAAACCACAACATCTGAGCGATTAGCATACGCAACTAACTCCTTAGCTAAAAGTTGACCTGCAAACCTCCTGTCTTTGAATAGCATGGTGTAACACTCCTAATGAATTTACAAAATTTTTAAGTATTTATCCGCATTCGTCTTTCACTGCCCGCCTCAAATAACGGATCGAATTCTGATGGCAGTTGAGAGCGAATATCATCGATTTCGCCTCTGCTAATCGCTTGACTCAATACCTCAATGACTACACGGGCGTGATAAACAGCGTCTGGAAGCTCTACACTTTCTCTTTGACTGACTCGCTCAAAAAATTCATCAATAGAGAAGCGTTCTCCAGCACCTGCATATTCATGTCGCATATATTCTGCAATGCCTCTTGGCAGTTGGGCAGCGGCATTAAAAGGCTCATCTCCAGCTAACCGTTCTGCTAGCGTCTCCAGAGTCGCGCGGGTTGCCAGTTCTGCATCACCACGCGAACTGAGATGGGCGCGATTTTGCACCTGTCCAATAAACTCATCGTGTTGCATTTTCCCTCCAGATCGTGCATGACTTGTTATGGTCTGACGTTCTGAACCAATCTTAGAAAGCTAAAAATGTCGTGTCCTCTGACTAACGGGGCGACATCTTCAATCTATAGTTCTATCAAATGGATGACTCACACCACTTTTGTCAAAAATCTTGGCAACTAATGAATCGGTTGTCAGGGCAGCTATGCGCCTTTCCCTATGTATCGGTATGAGGTATTCGATGAAATACTATCAACCAGATGGAGGAAGATTTTTTTATTTCAATAAGCTAAAAATTACAAATTAAAGCGCACAGCTAGCTATGCCCCTGAAATTGCAATAAATTTCTGCCAGTTGCCAATGTTTGTTATTAGACTTATGCTGAGTATATATTTTAACTAAATTGTAAACAAAACTTACTTAATTAATGCCAAATCCGAAAATCTATAGAGGGAAGAGTAATCCTAACAAGTGCTAATTTTAGGCTTTTCCGCTTTTGTTTAATCAAATGTTGATGTTGTCTTCACATTAATCCTGAATTATAAATTTGCGACGGTTCAGAATATTCTTATTATTTTAAGCAAGTATGAAATTATGTTAAAATTCAGGCAATAAATGTCATTGAAATTATCCTTTAACACTTTTGACTAAAAATCAATAGGGTAGAATAACTGAATAACGATCCGCTATTTTTAATCTCAAAGCAGGATTTTATAAATGATCGGCTTAACTAATTCAGAAAACACTACAGTTAGCAGCACAGCAACCACTAAGAGGCTCGCAAGAGCAATGATGGTTTCTGCTGGAGAGTTTTCACTGATTTTAGCGTGTTGTAACAGCGTTGAAAGACAGCAGCAAGTCCTGAATTGGTTAACAGAATTTTCATCAGCCGACATCCCAGAAATCCTATTGACACCTGCGGCTGATACGTTGTACACGCCCATTGCCAATACAATTGGTACTACTCAACCCGAAGCTTTGATGGTACGGGGCTTAGAATCTGTAGAGGCAATTAATCAACTCATCATCAGTACCAACATCATGCGAGATGAGTTCCGCAAACAGTTTAAGTTTCCCTTGGTGTTGTGGGTTAATGACGAAATTCTGTGCAAGCTAGTCTGGTTAGCACCCGATTTCAAAGATTGGGCATCTACTACCATTAGATTTGATGTACCTAATAATCAGTTAGTTGAAGTTGAACAACAAGCGATTAGCGCCTAACGTTTTTGAGAAAAATAGGGAGTAGGGAGAAACGTGATTAACCCTTGTCTGTAGAGAGTGGGGGTTGGTGTGCCGACTATACGTTGCTCTCAAGAAATAGAAATTTTTCTTTACATTTATAGGTAAGGCGATCGCATCGCAGTAACATCAAGTAGCGTTTGAGTTAACGCAGCGTAAGGCAACATCTGGCGTAGAAATTGGTATCACCCAAAGAAAAGTTTTAGCTGCAAAGTCCAGCATGTTGCCAGATAATAAAGTTGACGTTCTTTGATTTGGCTTGAGTCTACTTCAGGAACAAAGAATCATGACATTAGCGTCTGTCTTTATATCTGCTTCAAAAGACAAATATTAAGCTAATCCCAACTAATGAAGTTCTGGGATTATATAGTTTCTTGTCCTGAGTCGCTCGATATTATTTATTAGTCTTATAACTATTGACTAATAGCACTATATTAGTATGAAAATCATGGTGAAAGCTTATTTTAGCACAAATAAAGCACGAATTTTTACTGCTTTGGTTTTGACTGGTATTTTATCTGTTACCAGCGGTTTAACACTCATCAAAGATGCCACAGCGGCTTCTGCAAATTTGTCACTAGAAACGAGCAGTGATGTTTCTAAAGACAATATTAAATCAAATCGCTTGCCGCGTCCAGTAGCTAACGCTGTGCTGCAAGATTTAGCCCAAAGAGAAGGAATTTCCATTAGAGAACTGAAAATTACTAACTATAATCAACAGACTTGGGGTAATGGTTGTTTGGAATTACCTCAACCGGATGAAGGCTGCACAGAAGCTTTAGTTTCTGGTTGGCGGGTTGTAGTGTCTAATGGCAAACAAAATTGGATTTATCATACTAATAACAACGGGCGATCGCTACGTTTAGCCTCGACAAATAATCCTTCAAATAAATTACCTACATCTGTAAAAAATGCTGTTTTGCAGGTTGCATCTAAACGTTTGCAACAACCAATTTCTCAGCTAACAATTGTTGAGTCTCAACAGCAAACTTGGAGAAATGGCTGTTTAGAATTAGCTGAGGTTGATGAATTCTGTACCCAAGCCTTGGTACCAGGCTGGCGGGTAGTTGTTGGTGGACGGGAAAAAACCTTGGTTTATCACACTAATCAAACAGGTTCGATAGTTAGGCTCAATCAAAAGCCTAACCAAAATGCACTAACACCTGTGAGAATACCAGCCAGCGAGTTACCACCACCCTTGGATCGAGATGTAGTATTTCGACAAATTTCCAGTGGGGGATTTGCTGGTAGAACCTACGAGACTGTTTTACTCAAAAATGGGCAATTGATTCGCGTGCGAATTGGTGATGCGAATGATTCTGAACGTAGTGTTCGCCGTGTTTCTGTACAACAAGTGCGACAATTTTTGCGATCGCTAGAACGTTATAAGTTCACTCAATTCCGGAATCTCAGTTACCCAGCACCCAGCGGTGCTGCTGACTATATCACTTACACTCTCACCAGCCAAAAAAATACAGTTCAGTACAACGATATTTCTCAAAATAATCTGCCAAGCAATTTACAAGTAGTACTTAAAGCTTGGAATCAGATTACAGCTAGCGCTCAATAATGGCGACTGGGGACTGGGGATTGGGGATTGGGTACTGGAAATTGGGGATTGATAATTGGGCATTCATAAAACTTTTCTCTAGTCGCTAGTCCCCAGTCCCCAGTCCCCAGTACCTTTTACGGCATACAATCGAAACGATAATTCGATCGTACTTGTGGTTGATGATGAAAAAATTTGTAAAGTGGTGTGTTGGGTTTTGGAATATTCGCCAAGGCAGAAAGTCGGGGTTATTTCTCCTCATGGCTACCTTAAGTGTGGTAGCTACGGTGATGTTATCGTTGCCCTTAAACGCTCAAACTATTCCTCAGAAATTACCGACGCATGAGTTAAGGGGAGTATGGTTAACAAATATTGATAGTGATGTGTTATTTGAGCGCGATCGCCTTAAGGAATCTTTACAACGCCTTGATGAACTTAATTTTAACACCGTATACCCAGCGGTTTGGAATTGGGGTTATACACTGTATCCTAGCAAAGTTGCAGCCAAAGTAATTGGACGAGCGATCGATCCCACACCCGGACTGCAAGGGCGAGATATGCTCAAAGAAATTGTAGATGTGGGACACCAAAAAGGCTTAACAGTCATTCCCTGGTTTGAATTTGGCTTTATGGCACCAGCGGATTCCTTACTGGCTAAGAATCGTCCCCAATGGCTCACCAGTCGCAGCGATGGGACGCGGATTGTCAAAGAAGGTACACATAATCGAGTTTGGCTAAATCCTTTTCGTCCAGAAGTGCAACAATTCATCCAAGATTTAATCGTTGAAATTGTGAGAAATTATGATATCGACGGCATTCAATTTGATGACCATTTTGGCTTACCTTCAGAATTAGGATACGATGCTTACACAGTGGCGCTTTATAAAAAAGAACACCGTGGTAAAGCTCCGTCTAAAAATTCTAAAGATCCAGAATGGGTACGTTGGAGAGCTAACAAAATCACCGACTTTATGAAGCGGGTATTTTCAGCCATCAAAGCTACTAAAAAAGATTGTATTGTTTCTGTTGCACCAAATCCCCAGCGTTTTTCTTACGAATACTTTTTAGCAGATTGGCAAAAATGGGAACGGATGGGAATTGTGGAAGATTTGGTTTTGCAAATCTATCGGGATGATTTGAATGTTTTTGTGAGCGAATTAGAATATCCAGAAGTGAAAGCTGCAAAGAGTCATATTCCGGTGAGTATTGGCATTTTGGCTGGTTTAAAAAATAGATCTATATCTATGCAACAGATTCAGACACAAGTGCAAAAAGTACGCGATCGCAACTTTGCTGGAGTCTCTTTCTTTTTCTATGAAACTCTCTGGAACATGAGCAAAGAAAAACCCCTAGATCGTCAAACTACTTTCCAGAAAATTTTTCCCACACCAACAACTTATCCGAATTTACTTGCCGGTTGGAAACCCTCCACTTAATTTTCCTAACAACTTGTCGGTGAACGCATCGCTTAATTTTAGTGAAGGTTCACCGACAATAACTTTAGGCGATTCCACCGTTGACACGAATGTTTTGCCCAGTAATCCATCTAGCTTCGTCGCTAGCGAGAAATGCTACTACATCGGCAATTTCTTGCACATCTCCCAGCTTGCCAAAAGCAGCCATTTGGGCTAAACGGTCTATCTGTTCTTGTGTTTTGCCTTCTCGAAATAGTTCTGTATCGGTGGGGCCAGGAGAAATAACATTGACTGCGATCGCCTTTGCACCCAATTCTTTAGCTAGTACCCGCGTAATTTGTTCAACAGCACCCTTAGTTGCTACATAGGCACTATAAGTTGGTAGCATCATCACCGTAGTTGATGAGGAAAAGTTGATAATCCGTCCCCCTTCTGCCATGTGTTGCGCGGCTTGTTGGCAAGCAAAATAAGTACCTTTAACATTAATGGCATAAATTTTGTCAAACTCTTCTTCTGTCACTTGACAAATTGGTTTGTAGAAGGCGATTCCGGCATTGTTGACCAAAATATCGACTTTACCAAAGTGTTCGAGTGTTTGCTCAAATAACCGTTGAATGTCGGGTACTTTGCTAACATCAGCTTGGAGGGCGATCGCCTTTACTCCCAATCTTTCAATTTCTGCAACAACTTCCTGTGCTTTACCTGCATTACCAGCATAATTAACGACAATAGATGCCCCGTTACCAGCTAACTTCAGTGCGATCGCTCGTCCAATTCCCCGCGATGCACCTGTGATAATTGCAACTTTTCCTACTAAAGATGCCATAGATAAATCTGGTTGTATTTTGGTTCGCCAAAGTGATTATCTGTTGTTAAAGTGCTGTAGCAAGGTTAAATTTAGCGATCGCTGCTAGAAGGAACTATAGCGTTTATCGCAATTTATACCCATTTAAAAAATGAATGCGAATACACCATTTCCAGAGACACGATTCCTCGCATCTTTACTCAAGAATCTGTCGCAATCACATATGTTTTAGCTGATTTATCCTATGCCCAAGCGTCCAGCCAAGCCAGGAGTCAGGGGTAAAAGGGTGGTAATCATCAAGAATAAAGCCAAAAGACCCAAAGCAGCTCTAGCATCATCGGGTTCAGTAATTTCATTCAAGCTGGGGCGTTCTAAATCTCGTTGCAAGAAGAAAATCACGAACGCCCAGTACATAGCCAGAACATTACCGAGAGACACTAGCACCAGTAAAATTAAAGTTGCTACAGTGGCTCGTCCTGCGGTTTTGCGTCCATAAATGGCCTGGACAATACGACCGCCATCTAGTTGTCCTGCGGGCATTAAGTTCAAAGCGGTAATTACTAACCCCAACCAACCAATCACCACCAAGGGATGAACGCTTACCAAAGACGACTGCAAGGCAGAACCAAGGACAACCCGCGCCAAGCTTCCCACTAAAATTGACCCTTGGAAAAACTGATTTGGCAATTGAAATAAGCTACCAGGGTGGGAAAGCAGCAAGCCAGTAATCAGCATTCCCAAAGAAACGATACCACCTGCGGCTGGCCCTGCCAAGGCGATATCAAATAATACTTTGCGGTTGGGTAATAAAGATTCAAAGCGGGTAATTGCACCAAAGGAACCAATTTGCACAGCAGGTAGAAAGAACGGCCAGCTAAGGCGGATTTGGTGACGGCGAGCAAGTACCCAATGACCGATTTCGTGAGCGACTAAAATCGCAAATATGCCCGCACCTATGGGCAAAGCTTCTGTGAACCTTGCAGGACTAGTAAAGAAATCAAAATTTAGCAGTAATCCCGCAGCTTCTAAATTTGTGGCTATGGTGGCTACCAAGAGAATACCTGCAAAAGCTTTTTGCGATAACTGCATTGGTCGGGGATCGTTGCGACTGGGCAGAACAATAACTACTGGTCTGCCATCTGTATTTTCGACTAAAAACAAGCGATAGCGATCGCCAAGCCGTTCTCGCAAATTTGCACTCAAACGGTTGTGAATTTCTTCCGGTTCTCCCCGCAAATTGCCTTTAAAAATCGCTCCATCTTGGTAGGGGATGGTTTCTGTGGCGAAAAATGTATCAATACCAAAAATACCTTTAATTGCATTCAAGTCATCTTCTGGTATTGGTGGGATTTGGGGTTTGAGTTCTATTACTGTTGGTTGTGGCGAATTTTCTTCAGGTGAGGACTCAGCCGCAAGTCTTTCGGTTGCCCGCTGCTTGAGTATGGCATCTTGCCCAGCTTTGCGTAACTGGCTGCCCAAGTAGATATACAATCCAGCAGAAGCCACTACTAAGAACAATATACCTGCTATGTTGATGTAAATTCCTGCGGCAAACAATCCAAAAAACAGTAGCCACGGAGTCATCAACACCACCGACTGTAACCAAGCCAAGATTCCTAGCTTGCCAAAAGGTCTGGCGCGATAAAAGCCCCAACCCAAAATGCCTAAAGCTACTAGCAGAATTGCCGCCAAGATAGAAGTTTCTGATAAAGTAGACATCTCTAAACCTTTGCTATTGAGACTAAGCCAGAACAAGTCCGGTATTGCAGACACACTTATTAATGTATAACGTCCCCCGTCCTCTGCCCAAATTATCCGGCTTGGGGTTTTGCAACACAACCTGATGAATGCTACGCTACATTATCCAGGTAACTGTATCTTGATTTGTGGAGGGGATAAATTATGGCTCTGCAAGTATGTTCCGGCGCAACCCTCAAGTGTAGCTTTGGTGCGGCACCAAGTTCGTTTGTAGTTCTACCCGTCAATCGGGTGTTGACAGGTACGCCTGATGCGAACATTTTGGATAATAAGCCAATGGTGAATATCATGCCTTTTGGTATGTGTTCGTCTTTAGCCAATCCAACAGTTGCATCCGCCACAGCAGCAGCTTCGGGCGTGTTAACACCTATGCCTTGTATACCTGTTATCCCCGCACCCTGGACACCGGGTTCGCCTACCGTTCTGATTGCTAACAGCCCAGCACTGAATAATACATCTAAGTTGATGTGTGCGTGGGCTGGTGTGATTGAGGTAGTTTATCCTGGTCAATCAACTGTATTCATTCCCTAAAACAATTTTTAGATTTGAGATTTGAGATTTTAATATGCCCGATCGCACTTCATAAAGCGATCGCAATTTAAGAATATCCTCCCATTCTTGTTCTGTGAATGGTTGGGTGACTAATTCTATGCCAAAATACTGTTTTGCCGTCTCTGTTAGTGTATCTACAATCTTTACAATCCAGCTATCCTGTTCCTCTGTTTTACAAAACGAGGTATTCCAAGGAGCCGATTGTTCAAAGATTTCTTCAAATAAACCTTTGTCTGTGGACAAAATCATCGAGCCGTGTTGAAGAATATTATTTCTTCCCTTGCGTTGGGCGCTACCAATGAATTTACTCCCATCAGGGGTAACCAAGTCTGCGGCTGTTGCTGTGTTGAAGCAACTGGGATTGTGAATATAACCCCGTCCAGCAGAACCATAATCTAATTCAACACCCAAGGTTTGCCAGCCTTGAATCAAAAAGTTACAGATGTTTTCATAAATACCCCAGCTTTTTGCAGTACTCGCTCTTGTAATCAGGGCATAGGTTAAGTCTCCTTGATGGAGAACGGCTCTACCTCCCGTTGGGCGACGAACTATATCGAGTTGCTGTCCTTGATAAATGAGATTATGCCACTGGGCAGGCCATTGTTTTTGCAGATGTCCCAAGGAGATGGCGTGGGGATGCCAGGTATAAAAACGCAAGGTAGGCGGATGTTGTTCCTCTTCGCATTGCTTGAACAACCAAGCATCGATCGCCATTTGCACTCCTCCTGATGTCTGAAGCATTGGAATAAAACGCCAGGTGGATGGTGACTCGGTTGCTAGTTGTCTTATAGGTTCTGGACTTGGGAAATATATTGACATTCAAATATCAGTATTTAATAATACTTTTATTTGAGATTATAAGGAAAAATTTGTTCATGAGCGACCTGAAATATAGTAAGGAGCATACATGGGTTCGAGTTGATGGCAACATTGCTACACTGGGCTTTACTCAGTATGCAAGCAATCACCTTAATGAGGTTACAGGAGTAGAGTTGCCAAACGTTGGCACATTGATTGGCCAGAATCTTATAATCGGTAATATCGAAGCCACTAAGGGAGTAATAGACTTCTATAGTCCCATAGAAGGGGAGCTTGTAGAGGTCAACCAGGCAGTTGTTGATGACCCCGAACTAATCAATCAAGACGCCTATGGCGAAGGCTGGTTAGTAAAAATCAAGTTTAGCGATTCCTCTGCGGTTAATGCCTTACTCTCTGACCAGCAATACAGTGAGTTCATAAAAGGGTTATCATAAGCCTAAAGCTAACTCTCTCGTCAAAAACAGGACTGTTTAATTTTTTGGTGTTGCAGAGAAAGCAGAATGATTTTGCTGGTTTTTTAAGATGGGTTCAAAAGAGACGTTGCAATGCAACATCTCTACATTTTGGCAAAATTGAAAATCTAAAATTCGGATGTGAGAAAATCAAATAATTGATGCGCCATTTCTAATTTAGAACAAGGTGCAATTTCTAATTGATGTCCTTGGATATCTAAAAATATCGCTTGATTACGATCGCTGCCAAAACCACTATCTGGTTTATCGATGGGATTAGCAACGATCGCATCTAATTTTTTATGCTGTAATTTTTCTAACGCTGGATTGACAATATCTCCACTTTGTGCTGCAAAACCAACTAATATTTGATGCGACTGTTTGAGTTGTGCTAATCGGGCGACTATATCGGGTACGGGTTCCAAGGGTAAAGCTTCGGGGAGCGATCGCTTGGGCAATTTTTCTGTACTATAATCTTTGGGCTTGACATCTGCCACGGCTGCTGACATGACAATGATATCAGCGTTGGCTAAATATTCCACCATCGCGTGATGCATTTGCTCTGCACTCGTCACAGAAATTGCTTGCACTCCCAATGGTACTTCCCAATTAGCTGGAGTATGCACCAGAGTGACTCTTGCGCCTCGGTGGAGTGCCGCTTGGGCTAGGGCTAATCCCATTTTACCAGTGGAAGGATTGCCAATAAACCTTACTGGGTCAAGATGCTCTCGCGTTCCCCCAGCACTAACTAACACTCGTTTCCCGACTAAATCTCGTTTGCCTTGGGTGTGCAGGAGCGATTGGATGTAAGTCAAAATCTCTCGCGGTTCTGCCATCCTACCAGCACCGACGCGATCGCAAGCTAATAAACCCGATACTGTACTCATACCATGATATCGGCTATCTATCAACAGCTGTTGCCAATTGCGCTGCACCGATAGTTGTTCCCACATATCCGTATTCATCGCTGGTGCTAACAATACAGGACAAGTAGAAGCCAGCACGGTGTTTGTGAGTAAATTATCAGCCATACCGTAGGCTAACTTTGCTAATGTATTAGCCGTCAACGGAGCAATTACCATCACATCGGCCCATTCACCCAACTCAATATGCAACGGACGAGAGTGAGTTGGTTGCCAAAAATCATCATCTGTGTATGCTTGATGGCGGGATAGGGTGGCGACAGTCAAAGGCGTAATAAATTTTTGCGCCGAACGGGTGAGGATGACTCGCACTTCCACACCGGTTTTAAACAACGTCGAAATCAACTCACAGACCTTATAGGCGGCGATACCGCCACCTATAGCAATTAAAACCCTGTTCAATTTTCGATTAGTCATGGTAAAAAAGTTAGGAGTAAGTAGTAACTTAGGAGCAAGTAGTTACGAATATGAATCTCCAACTCCTAACTCCTAACTCTCAACTTTCAACTAAGCTTCGTCGTAGGGTTCCAAGTCTAACAGGTAAATGTAGGGTTCCACTAACTCTGGACGCTGAAATGCGATCGCTCGTAGTAGATGCCAATCATTTAAACCCTCAAAAGCATTACTGTAATTATCCAGTTCCAGACGTGTAGCCAGATCTTCTACCTCTGCCGCAGTCATGGCAGCAATTTCTTTCCTGGAAATGCTTAGAGTTGTCATAATGCTTGCCCCTCCCTTATGCAGCATTCGCCTTCAGCATGGGTGAAGTTGCTTTATTTTGCAGCCTCCCAATATATCTTACTCATTAGAGGTCATTGATTTCGTGAAATTTTTCCGCATTTATACCAGAATTTATAAAAAAATCGTAATCTTGACTAGGCAATTGTCTTGACAACGAAGTTCCGTAGCACGTTTAACGTTTGTGGATCTATTTCATGCCCCGTGTCAAATTCGTGATATTCTACAGCCACTCCCAAAGATTCTACAGTTTCTCGTGCCTTCCATGCGGCTTGCAGGGGTACAACTTCATCCTTTCTCCCGTGGGTAATTAAAGTCGGGGGAATTTCACCTTTAGCTGCTGCGATCGCATCAGGATGTAAATACCCACTCATCACAACTAAACCTGCTAGGGGTAATTTCGATCCTACATCTAAAGTCATTGCCCCGCCTTGAGAAAATCCACTCAAAATAGTCCGTGACAAAGGTATCCCAGTACTGCTTTCTAAAGATTGCAAAAAGTCTATTAGCAGTTGCCGACTTTCTGCCAACCCTTCATACATATTTTCTACCCTCAAGTCATACCATGCCCTCCCTATGGGCGAGTAGGGATAAGGAAAAGGTGCATTGGGTAATACAAATTGGTAATCAGATAAGTTGATAAAAGGTAACAAAGATGCCACATCCTCAGCATTAGCACCCCAACCATGCAAAGTGACTATTAAACCTGCGGGCGGTTGAGAGTTGGCTGTAGGGACGTTAATAAATTGTAAAGACAGAGGTCTACTCCTAATAAATATGACTCTTTTAGTAGATCCTATCTCTTCAAGAGACTTTAACGTACTAGTGGTCTGTCAACGTAAAAATACGTGAATTCGATGTACAGGATTTTGACCTCACCCCCAGCCCCTCTCCTAATAGGAGAGGGGAGCAAAAAGCCTAATTTTTCGTTACTCCTCCCTCTCCTCGTAGGAGAGGGAGGCTGGGTGGGTGAGGTCTGTCAACCTAAAAATGATTGGTGAAGGTGGGTATTAGGCAGTGGGTAGAAACGCGATTAACCCTTGTTTGTAGGGTATTGGGGCAAGAATTTCGTAGAGTTTTTTTAAATCCTAAGCGGCTGAAAGTCATCTGGCAAAAGGATGAAATTTTAATTTTTTGAGAAATTTTCTTGCTTAGTAGTACAAGTTAATGGTAAAGATTGAGAATAACAAAATTGTTGCAAAAACTTCCTGGTAAGTATTAAGGTGGAGGACTGAAGATTGAAAACTTTACCATTGCTGAAAGTTTCAGCATTAGCTCTAGCTTTAACACTCGGCTGGGGAATTGGGATGGCTGTAGATGCCCAAACAAAAACCCTGGTAATCTATTCAGGTAGAGAACAAAAACTGATTGGGCCTTTAATTGAAAAAGCCAAAAAAGACTTAAAAAAGGATATTCAAGTACGTTATGGTGATACTGCGGAATTAGCGATCGCTCTTTTAGAAGAAGGCAAAAATAGTCGTGCAGACTTGTTTTTTGCTCAAGATGCTGGTGCTTTAGGCACTTTGGAGAAAAAACAATTAACACTACCAATTGCCTCGAAATTGCTGAATAAAGTCGATAGTCGCTTTCGTTCTCCCAAAGGACATTGGCTCGGAATTTCTGGACGTGCGCGTGTAATTGACTACAACACCAAGCTAGTCAAACAAAGCGAATTACCAACATCAATTTCACAGCTAACACAACCAAAATGGCGCGGTAAAGTCGGTTGGGCACCAACTAACGGTTCATTTCAATCATTTGTTACCGCCATGCGAGTCTTGGATGGAGACCAAAAGACCTTACAATGGCTCAAAGATATGAAAGCAAATGGTGTCAAAGATTACGGTAAAAATTCCGCCATCGTTGAAGCTTTGGGACGCGGAGAAATTCATCTTGGTTTAGTGAATAATTACTACTTGTATCGCTTCAAAAAAGACAATTCTAACTTCCCTGTAGCTCATCACTACACGAAAAAAGATGCTGGAGCAATAATTAATGTGGCAGGGGTAGCAATTACAAGTACAACTGACCAAAAATCTGATGCTGAAGCGTTAATTGATTACCTGCTCAAACAGAGTTCACAAAATTACTTTGCTCAAGAAACTAATGAATATCCTTTAGTAAAAGGAATTCCAGCACCATCAAAACAAGTGCCAATTAACAAACTCAATCCACCTAATGTTAGCCTGACAGACTTAGATGATTTGCCAGGAACTTTAAATTTATTACAACAGGCAGGAGTTTTATAAGAGTTGAAAGCGGTTAGACCTCCCTTATTTCTGACATTAGCCGCAGCAGTAGTGGCAGTTGCGATCGCTCTGCCATTACTATATTTAGTAATTCGTACCACAGGCATTGGCGGGGAAGAATTATGGCAATTAATTTCTCGCCCCCGCAATGTTCTGGTTTTTTTTAACAGTGCGGCGATGGCAGCGACGGTAACATTATTTTCTGCCTTAATTGCCATACCGTTAGCATTTTTAACAGTACGAACTGACTTACCAGGAAGACGTTTTTGGTTAGTAGTGACAACATTACCCTTAGCGGTTCCGAGTTATGTAGGCAGTTTTGCGCTGATTGCAACATTAGCACCACGGGGTAGCTTTTTACAGTTGTTGCTGCAACCATTGGGGGTTGAAGAATTACCTTCTATTTATGGTTTTCCTGGAACAGTTTTGGCAATTACTTTGTTTACCTACCCCTATATGCTGCTGAGTGTACGTTCTGCCTTACAAGGTATTGACCCATCTTTAGAAGAAGCAGCCAGGAGTTTGGGTTATGGTAGCAGAGAAACTTTTTTTAGGGTAGTTTTGCCGCAGTTGAAACCATCAATAATTGCAGGTGGATTATTAGTTGCCTTGTATGCTTTACGTGACTTTGGTACGCCTTCACTGATGCGGTTTGATGCTTTTACCAGAGCAATATTTTTGCAATACAAAGCTAGTTTTAATCGCAACTCAGCCGCAGCTTTAGCTTTAATGTTGGTAATACTGGTGTTGGTGATTTTGTGGTTGGAATATAGAATGCGATCGCGTGCTGCATATTATAGTCGTGGTTCTGCTTCCCTGCGTCCACCAAAAATTACCAAGTTGGGAATTTGGAAATGGCCAGCTTGCGGTTTTTGTTTGCTAATTACTAGCTTGGGTGTAGTTTTGCCAGTAGGTATTACTTTATTTTGGTTAATTCGTGGATTTAACACTGGTTACACTTTCCCCAACTTAATCCCTACCGTTATCAACTCCATTGGCGCAGCTGGACTAGCAGCTTTAGCTACTACTATCTTTGCCCTACCAGTTGCAATTTTAGGAGTTAGATTTCCCAATAAAATCACCGCCATAATTGAACGCTGTTCTTATATAGGTTTTGGAGTTCCAGGAATTGTAGTTGCTTTATCTCTGGTATTTTTTGGTGCTAATTATTTACCATTGCTGTACCAAACCTTACCCATGCTGATATTTGCATATTTAGTGTTATTTTTACCGCAGTCAGTAGGAACAGTCCGCAGTTCGCTTTTACAATTAAATCCTCAAATAGAAGAATCAGCACGCAGCTTAGGTAGGAATGCTTGGCAAACTTTAAGAGATGTTACCCTACCATTAGTACAACCGGGAGTATTGAGTGGTGCAGTGCTAGTATTTTTGACAGCAATTAAAGAACTACCAGCCACCATACTATTAGCACCCATCGGGTTTAACACCTTAGCAATGCAAATTTGGCAAGCTACAGAAAATGTAGATTTTGCCGACGCAGCCGCAGCTTCGCTAGCTATGTTGCTAGTTTCTATCGGTTCAACTTTATTAGTTTTATCTCAAGAAAACGTCAAAAAAGAGAAAACCATAAATCAAGCGCAAATACAAACAAAATTTTAGTTGAGAAAAAATAGGGAGTGAGGAGTAGGAAATAGACATTTTCATCCTTTGTTATGAACTTTGTTCATGGTATGCAAAAATCAACTCTTCTCAGTTCCTACTCTCTCCGCCTCTGCGCCTCTGCGTGATATTTCCACCGAAAACATAGGATAAAAAACTCCTTTCTAACCCCTCTTTTTATGCAACAAGTAATTCTCCACTTACAGAATGTCACCAAGCAGTTTCCAGAAAATTCTTTTCCTGCTGTAGATAACGTATCTTTGACATTGCAACAAGGAGATATATTAGGATTGCTCGGCCCATCCGGTTGTGGTAAAACTACGCTGTTGCGATTGATTGCTGGTTTTGAACGGCTGCAAACAGGAGAAATTAAAATTGGAGAACGAGTAGTTTGTAACACTTCTACTTGCATCCCAGCCGAACAGCGCGATATTGGCATTGTTTTTCAAGATTATGCATTGTTTCCCCATTTGAATGTGGCAGAAAATGTGGGTTTTGGGTTGAAACATTTCCCTAAACAGCAAATACAAAAACGTGTAGCCGAAGTTCTAGCCCTAGTGAGACTCCAAGGCTTAGAAAAACGTTATCCTTACGAACTCTCAGGTGGACAGCAGCAAAGAGTTGCCCTCGCACGCGCTTTGGCACCCCAACCCCAACTCATGCTTTTAGATGAACCCTTGAGCAATCTTGATATCCAAGTTAGGTTAAGCTTGCGAGAAGAAGTACGAGATATTCTCAAAGCCGCTGGTACTTCAGCAATTTTTGTTACCCACGACCAAGAAGAAGCATTAGCTATTTCAGATATAGTAGGCGTTATGCGCCAAGGACACTTAGAACAACTTGGTACACCAGAAGAAATTTATACTCATCCAGCATCACGATTTGTGGCTGAATTTGTGACTCAAGCGAATTTCCTTGCCGCACATCGTCAAGGGAATTTATGGAAAACAGAAATCGGCAGTTTTGAATTAGCAGTAAATCACAGCGAAGACGCTGGCGAAATCATGATTCGCCAAGAAGATTTTATCTTGAAGCCAGCCAATGATGCGCCTGTAGTCGTTCGCACCCGGCGGTTTTTAGGACGTGAATACCAATATTGTTTGCAAACTCCTTCTGGGAAAGAACTCCACGCGCGGACGATAACAGATACGGCGTTACCTGTGGGTACAAGGGTGGAGTTATCTATCGCCAGCAATCGTGTAAAAGTTTTTCCACAATAAGTAGCTGGACATGAATAATTGTCACTGGGGGAAGGCAGGAGGCAGGAGGCAGGAGGCAAGAGGCAAAAGGCAAAAGGAAATAGGTTTTTAGCTGCTTGACTAGAACTTTTGAGTTTCAGTTTATTTGCGTCTTCCTACTTACACTTTGACGTTACCTATTCTCCCCTCTGCTGGGAGTCCTCCTCCCTATTCCCTCCAGCCATCAACAAACCAATCTCTTCCACTGTCGCTGTTTGTGCATCCAAAATGGCGACAAACTCACCTCTGTAAATTACCGCAATGCGATCGCTTATGGCCATAACTTCTTCTAACTCAGTAGAAATATACAAAATTGCTGCACCGCGATCGCACTCTTGCAACAATCGAGAATGTACTGCTTGTGTCGCACCTACATCTAAGCCCCGTGTTGGTTGCATGGCGATAATTAAATGTGGTTTTTGTGCCAGTTCCCGCGCCAAGACTATTTTTTGTTGATTTCCTCCCGATAGCTGACTTACTTGCACATCTTCGCCTACGGCGCGGATATCAAGTTCTTGCATGATAGATTTGGCATAGTTGGCGATCGCTGTTTTTTGTAGTAAAAAATAATGACAAAATGGCAACTTTTTAAATTTTTTCAAAATCAAATTCTGAGCAATAGTAAATTGCAATATTAAACCTGTTTTTTGCCGATCTTCTGGGATGTATCCGATGTTTACTTCCTTTGTGAAAAATTCGATTTTTCCCTGTTTGACACTTCGTAAAAGAGCGATCGCATCTGCTAATTCTCGCTGTCCATTGCCATCTACACCAGCAATTCCTAAAATTTCTCCTGCCCGGAGTTGAAATGAAATATTACGTACAGCAGTCAAACCTCGTTCATCTTTAACCTGTAAATCCTGTACTGACAATATTATCTTTCCTGGTAAAACTGGAGATTTATTGAGTTGTAAAACAACTTCGCGTCCCACCATCAATTCTGCTAATTTTTTAGGCGTTGCTGCTTGAGCTTTTGTAGTTGCTACTATTTTGCCTCGTCGCAATACTGTTACTGTATCGCACAGATTTATCACTTCTTCTAATTTGTGACTAATAAAAATAATTGTTTTGCCAGCAGATGCAAGTTGACGCAAGATAGTCATTAATGATGCTACTTCCGGCGGCGTTAAAACTGCTGTTGGTTCATCGAGAATCAATAATTTTGCTTGACGGTAGAGAACTTTGAGAATTTCTACACGCTGTTGTGCCCCTACCGATAAATTTTCTACCTTGGCAGTAGGGTCAATTGCTAATCCATAAGTTTGGGATAAAGCAGCAATTTCTTGTTGCTTTTGACGCAGATTAAGACGCCAATTGTTATTTGTTCCCAAGATAATATTTTCTGTAACAGTCAACTGTGGTATCAGCATGAAGTGTTGGTAAATCATCCCAATACCAAGTTTAATAGCCTCATTGGGCGAAGTAATTTCTACTGGTTGTTCCTGCAAATAAATTTTGCCAGTATCAGGTTGATAAAGACCACTAATAATATTCATTAAAGTAGTCTTACCTGCTCCATTTTCCCCTAAAATTGCATGGATTTTTCCAGTTTCAATACTCAGATTTATATTATCGTTTGCCAGAAATGAACCAAAGTATTTAGTAATTTTTTCTAAATTTAAATATATCATTGGCAGCAATTTTTTAAATTAATATATAGGAATAGCTTTTGATTCTTTGGGCATTACATTTGCGGCTTTGGGCACTACATTTGCGGCTTTGGATACTACATTTGCGGCTTTGGGCACTACATTTGCGGCTTTGGATACTACATTTGCGACTTTGGACACTACATTTGCGGCTTTGGGCACTACATTTGCGGCTTCGGACACTACATTTGCGGCTTTGGGCACTACATTTGCGGCTTTGGCGATCGCTATCACATCACTGATTGGGTTTATCGGACAAATTTAAGTCATGTTTTTACGCAACGCGTATCCTTACCAGCATCTTTGCAGTTTTCAAAGGTAATTTTTTTGTCCACAATTTCTTGTTTTGCCTGCAATGCTTTCTGTTTGACTGTTTCCGGTACTGCTGCTCCAAATTTTCCTAAAAATAAAATATCTGGTCTTTCTAGCCCAATTGTATATATTTGTCCCTTGAGTTGTTTTTGTTTTGCCAGTTCTGCGAGATAGGCTATTGCTATATCTAATCGTTTCACAGCACTAGTTAAAACTGCTTTGGGGGCGACATCTAACTGGTCTTGAGTATTACCAAATGCATACACGCCTTTATCACTTGCTGTTTGCAACACTGCGGCTGAAGCATTATCTAACCATTGATAAATTACGTCTGCTCCTGTGGAAATTAAAGCCAAAGTCGCTTCCTTTCCCTTAGCGACATCATTCCAATCTCCCGTAAAAGTAGAAGTAATCTGAATATTTGGCTTGACAGATTTTGCTCCTAATTCAAATCCCCGTAATTCTTGTTGAGTGGCTTCAAATTCTTGTCCGGCAATATAAGCTAATTTGTTGGATTTAGTTAAAGAAGCACCAATAATCCCACACAAATAACTACCTTGGAGGTGGTCTATTCGCAAAGCGGCAATATTATCACCTTTAATAGAACCGTTAACAGCTACAAAGAATGTATTGGGAAACTGTGAAGCAACTTGTTCCACCGCTGCATCAAATTGTCCGCCGTGGGCAAATACTACACTGTAGCCTTTACGAGCAAAATCTGTTAAAGTTTCTGTCTGATCTGCTTGGGCTACTTGTTCGACATAGGCAACATCTACACCCAGCTTTTGTTTCGCCAGATTTACACCTTCGTAACCAGATTGATTCCAGGCTTTATCGGTAATGACTCCAGGGAGAGCGATCGCTATTTTAAATCCTTCCCCACACTTGCATTACTTTGTGTTGTAGTTTGGTTATTGCTACTGCACGCTTTCAGCACTAGGCTACCAGCAAAAACCGTGCAACCATAAATCAACTCACGCCGACCAAAGTTTCCTGCCATAAACTAATCCTGAAATTAATAGTTTTTTTAGTAACAAGATATATACATTAAAACTCGGAGAACATTTAGTATTTTAAAATAATGGATATCTTTTTTGACTAAAGTTTTTGAGGGAAGGCTTTATGGCTATTTGGGTAAATGAGCAAATCGATCCGTCTGGCATGATTCATGCTTGTATTGCTTGTTGTAACGAATCTCAAGCCAAAGATTGTCATCATTCCTTTGAGAATAATTTAACCCAGACGCAAAAAGCAGCAGGTTGGGTAGCGCGATTACGCACAGTTGATTCTTGGGATGAAGTTCCAGTCAATTCTTTAAAACTGAATTAAGTAGTCGTCGTTGAGGTAATGGAAAGTAGGCACAACTGCATTCTTTCTCTAACCTCAACGACACTCACAACTCATCACCAAATCTCCATTAGCTAATCGATACAACCTTTGCAGTTCCACAATCAGGTCGTCATTTTTCCACGAACTTGCTGCGCTGTGATTTTCCTTGAGTGTTCCTACAGGTTTGTTTTCTCACTGGTTCAAGGATTTCAAATGTAACCCGTCTAGGATAAAGCTAGTTTCTGCACTAGTGACAGATTAACCAATTGTCATGCCGCAAACAATCGCCCAGGTCTTTGTTTTGCTCGTGAATTCATCAACTATGGTGTATATTTTGAAATTTTGATTAACTATATTTCAACAGCCAATCTGGCAAATCCTATTAAACAGGTTAATAAAGCATAAAAATCAGATTAAAATTATCAAATTATTAACAACTACTTCCCAAAAAACTAATATATTGTATAAAATTCATGATTTTTTGCAACTATTAAGAGCTATCATCTATACCGGAGATTAAATTAAAAAACTTGCTTTCAACCGAATCAATTTAGTGAACTATCCCAGAGTTTACGCTTCAAAGCAAGGCTATCCCATTAATTTAGTTGGCGAAACGGGACAAGCGGTTCAAATTTCAATTCATCCTCCCAGTCAATATATCTGTGCCAACTGCGAACGGATATTACCAGATTGGAAACACCAGCCATTTTTGAGAGTAGTGATTGTCTTACAGCAATCGCGTTATCAACTAGTCGAAAAGACCGCCGAAATTGAGACAGAGAAAGAACGCTTGCGAGAAAAGTTTATGAAATTTGGTTGCGATTTGGCATTTAATCTGCGCGATCGCGGTTACTTAACTGACCTAATCGACCCTCGTACAGGTTACCCTTTATTATCCCATCCTGGAGCAATTCCCCACGACGACACGGCAGTTGTTCAAGCTTTACTCAACTATCCAGTGATTAAAAATCAATGCCGCGTCTTAATTCATCCCGAATGGGGTGCAGCAGTTTATCCTAGCATTATGATCTCAGAAGCTCCACCAATTGTAATTGAATGGGTTACTAAAGCTATAGCTGTTATGCATGGTTGGAAGGAAATTGATGATTAGTTATTAGTCATTAGTCATTTGTCATTAGTCATTTGTCATTTGTTATTAGGCACTTGTACTGAGCGAAGTCGAAGTATTGGGCATTGATTATTCTCCGCGTCCCCGCGTCTCCCCCATCTCCCCATCCCCCCATCTCTTCTATATTGGAAATGAGAAAATAAAAACAACCATCATGGAATCTGTGTCTGTAGACTACTTGTTCCAAGAAGTTAGGACAGTGGAAGCTTCTGGTAATGCGGCTTGCTACTTTCCTTTGATGAGTGGACGCTATGAAGTTAAGCCAGGAATGATGCCTTTTGGCTGCTGTTTGGGTAACACTCAGGTTGATGGACAGGTATTTCAAATTGATGATAATTTTACCGAGTACCGTCAAGCTAAGCTTTTAGCCCGTGAAGAACGGTTGAGCAAGTACTACCAAACCTGCAATTATTCTAAGACTGTGGCAAGTGCGATCGCTCGTTTAATAATTCATCGCCTCATCCAAGAACATCCACAGCATTTTGATTGCCAAAAGTCAATAGATAACAGCCTGAAATTTCATAGCCAACTCACCAAAGAAACGCTTTGTTTAGATGCACAGTTGAAGTTACAACAAGTTGAAGGTAGCCGAGTTGTTCCAGCTTATGCTTCTACTCTTGATGCTTTAGCAGCACAGGTGCAGGAAGACCTAGCAATTATTTGCCGTTCTACTGATGGTAGCAACTTCTTGAGTGCAGTTCATCTGTGTTATCCCAACCACTGGTCAGCCGAGGAGAAAATTGGTGGCGATTTTGCCAAAATCCATGCACCGGTGGCGGGTATGGAAAAAATAAATCGGCGAGGGAAGGCGATCGCTAATACAATGATTACCCAGAAACCGATGGTGCGTTTTGCTTGGGGTTTGAGCACCGATACCCGCCTCAACCATCATCCCGAACCACCGTCTGGCGTGTCAGTTAGCCAATGGCAAGGTAGAAACTTTGATTTGCAAGATCCCAGGCTTTATCTGCGAATTGAGAGACAGGTAATTTGGGGAATACCAGAATGTGAAGCAGCACTGTTTACTATTCGTACTTACTTTAGAGATTGTGCTGTAGTTAAAAAAGATTCAATATTAAATTCTAAACTTTATGCTGCAATTGAGTCTATGACGCCAGAAGCTTTAGCATATAAAGGTTTGGTAGAAAGTAAAGTTAGTATTTTGCAGTGGTTAGAGAATAGACAAATAAACCATTTGTAGAGACGCGATTCATCGCGTCTTGCATAACATCCCAAAGTCAAAATAAATATTGTGGCGATCGCCAATCTAATTTTCATTGCACAATTTATACTACACTATACGAGCATTGTTTAAAATTGGTATAAAAAAGCAAATAATCAGTTACTTTTCGGCCGCCGCATTTGTTTATAATTAATCGGGCCGAGAATTTTGTTGAGGTTACGCAACTGCTCAGCTGTACCCATACCAATTAGCCGATCTCCTGGCATTAACACTGTATCGCCAGTGGGGCCGCCAATTAAAGTACCATCAAGGCGGCGAATTGCCAAAACTAATGCGCCAGTTTGCGATCGCAATCTCGCTTTTTGTAAAGTTTGACCGACAAAAGGACAAAAAGCCGGGTCGAGTAAAAATTCTTCCATATACAACTGGCGGTCTGCACCTGTTAAAATTCCATCTACAAAGTCCAAAACCTGCGGTCTGAGAGCCGCGGCCGCCATCCGCTTTCCACCAGTAATATACGGTGAAATTACTTCATCTGCACCGCCGCGTTGTAATTTTTGTAATGCTTCTTCTGTACTGGCACGAGCGATCGCCCGAATTTCCGGATTAAGTGTTTTTGCTGATAAAACTGTATATAAATTTTCGGCATCAGAAGGCAGTGCCGCCACCAGACAAATCGCCCTTTGAATGCCTACCTTCAAAAGAGTATCATCTAGCGTTGCATCACCCTGATATACTGTGTAACCTTCAGCTTGTGCCTTTTGCACGGATTCTAACTCCGAATCAATAACTACAAAAAGTACACCTTCTGCCCGAAATTCCTTAGCAATTTGACGACCAGTCCGACTAAAGCCACAGATAATGTAGTGTTCTGACAGGGATTCCATTAACCGCCTCTGTTGTTGTAGTCGAATTCCTTGTTGGAAGTAGCCTTGAACGATCGCTTCTGTAAGTCTGTTAACAATGTAACCAATATTAACTACGCCCAACAAAATTAGGGCAATTGTAAACAAGCGTCCTCGACTACCGAGTGGGTGGGTTTCTCCATACCCTACGGTAGCTAAAGTGATGACCGTCATGTAAGCAGCATCTTCCCATGACCAGCCCTCCATTATTCGATACCACAAAGTGCCAATAAGAAAAACACCACCAAGAGCGATGACCCCGGCCATTAACTCCTTTTGGATACGTTGATATTTTTGCTCAAGAGTTGAGAATGACGTATAAATAGTACTTTGGGCCTATATTTTTGAGTTTTGTACTAACTTTATAGTATTTATCCTGGGGAGCAAAGAAGAAAAGAACATAGGGAAAACAAATAGTTTTTTGTAAAGACTAATGACGGTCTACACGGAGTTTGTGCAATAGACCTCTTGCACGAATGCAGAATTTGCCCTCATCCCCCAACCCCTTCTCCCAATTGTGGGAGAAGGGGAGCAAATTTCAAAGTCCCTCTCCCACGCTTGCCAGAGGGATTTAGGGTGAGGGCTTTTGATTCATGCAAGAAGTCTAATATGTAGGCGCGTTAGCTTAGCAGTATTGTAGCGATCGCTTGACTTGATTGATACTGCGGATGTATAAACATCAATTTTAAATTCTCTTGCGGTCTGGGGTTATTTGTTCCAAAAAGATCCTAGAAGCGACAAAGTGTCGCCGCTCAAAACTGCTAGGTAGTACTATGAAAATATTCCTTTCCCAGTCCCTAGCCATCAGTCATTAGTCAACATTTGATAACATCAAGTGCGTTAGCATCAGCATAGTGTACCTTAGCTAGATTCTTGACTACAAAGCAGACAAAGCCTATACACAGCCAAAGCTTGCGTAAAATCCTACCTGCCCGTTAAATTACTTATATGATGTCAAGCGATCGCCCCTAGTTAATTGGAATCAAAACCATCGGGGGTTCGCGAAGCGATCTAGCTCTGGGAGAATAAAAAGTAATTTTTTGAGATTTCTAGGAAACTAGTAAATAACTATATGATGAAAAACTTCCAGGAGGAGCGGTAGTGAGCTTACAAACTCTAGTTGAACAAACCACCACCCCCCCAAATTCAGGGTCTATAACACCCAGTCCATTTAATACAGATAGCTTTAATGAAGCTGTCATGTCTACCTATGGGCGGTTTCCCTTAGCTCTAGAACGGGGTGCTGGGTGTCGGGTTTGGGATACACAGGGGCGCGAATATTTGGATTTTGTGGCGGGAATTGCTACTTGTACCTTAGGACATGCCCACCCAGTTATGGTAGAAGCGGTGACGCGCCAAATCCAAAAGCTGCACCATGTCTCTAATTTGTACTATATTCCCGAACAAGGTGAATTGGCAAAATGGATTGTTGAACATTCCTGTGCCGATCGCGTCTTTTTCTGCAACTCTGGAGCTGAAGCTAACGAAGCAGCAATTAAATTAGCCAGAAAATATGCCCACACGGTATTAGACATTGAAAAACCGATTATTTTAACCGCCAATGCCAGTTTCCACGGCCGGACTTTAGCAACTATTACCGCCACAGGGCAACCAAAGTATCAAAAGCACTTCGATCCTTTAATGCCTGGGTTCCATTACGTAAATTACAACGATATAAACTCTGTGGAAGTGGCGGTTAGTGAGTTGGATGAAGGCGATTATCGTGTAGCAGCGATTTTAATTGAGCCTTTGCAAGGAGAAGGCGGCGTGCGTCCGGGAGACATTGCATATTTCCAAAAATTACGGCAAATTTGCGACGAAACCGGAATTTTGCTGATTTTTGACGAAGTGCAAGTTGGTATGGGTCGCAGTGGTAAGTTATGGGGTTACGAACATCTGGGCGTAGAACCCGATATTTTCACCAGTGCTAAAGGCTTAGGCGGTGGTATCCCCATCGGTGCAATGATGAGCAAAAAATTCTGCGATGTTTTTCAACCAGGAGAACACGCCAGTACTTTTGGTGGCAATCCTTTTGTTTGCGGTGTCGCACTGAGTGTTTGCCAAACATTAGAGCGGGAAAATATCTTGCAAAATGTTGAAGACCGGGGCGAACAGCTACGAACTGGATTAAAAGCGATCGCAGCTAAATATCCTCATCACATTAGTGAAGTTCGGGGTTGGGGTTTAATCAATGGTTTAGAATTACGAGCTGAGGTTGCACTAACCGCAGGCGATATCGTCAATGCTGCCATCAACGAAGGTTTATTGCTCGTACCAGCCGGGCCAAAAGTCATTCGATTTGTGCCACCATTGATTGTCACAGAAGCCGAAGTAAATACTGCTTTGCAAGCTGTGGATAAAGCAATGGCGATCGCTACAAAATAGGCGATCGGCAAAATTTAGTGCTTCCTGCTTGCATACAACACATCAACCACTGTTGTGTTTCTAAATATCAGTTTGAGTGCCAACATCTTAAACGTAGAGGGGAAAGTTCATTGAGCTTTCCTCTTGCTATTTCTACTTATTTTTTCCCAGAAAACTTGTACAATTATCAAGGCGGTTTTCACTAACAGGTAGTTCTCACGTGTAAAATTTATCGACAGCAAAATTTTTCTATTTTGTGTTTTTCCATTCTTCATTTGTGGCTAAAATACCACAAATTTGACGCTGATATCGTGCAATAAGATAAGTTGGCACAGAAAAATAAACTAGGCAAAAACCCTTATTTCTATTGCCTATTGCCTATTGCCTGATTCCAACGATAATTATTTATGCCGACTTACTTAGATAACCTTTTCCTCATGACTGGAGAGCAAAATCTTGGGAATAGAACTACGCAGTTTCGTGTTTCTCGACAGCCTGCAACCTCAACATGCAGCATATATGGGAACAGTAGCCCAAGGTTTCTTACCATTACCAGGAGATACATCGTTGTGGATTGAAATCTCACCTGGTATCGAAATTAATAAAATTACAGACGTAGCCCTAAAAGCTGCTTCTGTACGTCCGGGAGTACAGGTAGTTGAACGCTTATATGGTCTATTAGAAGTTCATTCTGGCTCTCAAGGTGAAACGCGAGCCGCTGGTCAAGCCATTTTAGCAACACTGGGAGTCAGAAGAGAAGAATGTCTCAAACCGCGTGTTGTTTCTAGCCAAATTATCCGCAACATCGATGCTTACCAAACACAACTTATCAATCGCACCCGCCGGGGACAGCTTCTATTAGCAGGACAAACGCTATATGTATTAGAAGTAGAACCTGCTGCTTACGCCGCCTTGGCTGCAAATGAAGCAGAAAAATCGGCGTCGATTAACATTCTTGAAGTGCAAGCCGTAGGCAGTTTTGGAAGGCTTTACTTGGGTGGAGAAGAACGAGATATTTTAGCAGGTGCAGCGGGAGCGTTAACGGCCATTGAAAGCGTACCTGGTCGAAATCCTCAAAGTGGGCGTCAGGAGTAAAGGAGAGACAATGGCAAATCGAGAGCATCTGGGTTTACTCAAAGCAGGTGCAGTTGTATGGACTGAGTGGAGAAACAAAAATCCCGATATTCAACCAGACCTCAGCTTGGCGAACTTGCAAGGGGATAACCTTAGAGGTGCAAACCTCCAGGGGGTAAACTTGAGCAAGGGAGATTTAGCGAATGCTTTACTTGTGCGGGCAAACCTCAGCAATGCTGAACTCAGCGGCGCAAACCTCTACAAAGCCTTGCTGATTGAAGCTAATCTGAGTTCTGCTAACTTCAGTGTTGCTAACTTGAGCGGTGCTACACTTTCACAGGCAGATCTGTGCGATGCCAATTTTATTGGTGCTGACTTGAGTGAGGCGAATCTTAGAGGTGCTGGGCTTGTTAATGCTAATCTTATTGGCACTGACTTAAAAAACGCTAACTTGAGAGATGCGGATTTAGATGCAGCAAAACTAATTCGAGCTAACCTCTGTTTTGCGAACCTCATTGAAGCTAACTTGATTGGGGCTGATTTGAGCGAGGCCAGCTTATACGAGGCGGAAATGTTGGGGGCTTATCTTTACAAAACTGATTTGTATAAAGCTAATTTGACTAAGGCTCACCTGAGTGGCGCATACTTGTTGTTTGCTAACTTGAATGAGGCAGACTTAAGCCAAGCAGATTTGAGTTGGGCTAACCTCAGACGAGCGAATTTGGCAGGGGCAAATCTGAGAAAAGCGAACCTCCGAGGAGCCGACTTGAGGGGAGCTAATCTCAGCGGTGTGAATTTTCAAGAGGCAATTATGCCTGACTCTTCAAAGCACGATTAGTGAACAAGATATATCAAAATTCAGAATTCAGAATTCAGAAGAATTTAACCTAAAATAGTATTTATATTAGGACATTTGATTGTGTAAAAAAATTTGCTCCCAACTCAAAAAGCCTGATTCTTTACTTGCTTAGAGATACGATTAATCGCATCTTTATCTACGCAAATATAGCGGTTTACAATTGGATTAGACCTCTTGCACGAATGCAAAATTTGCCCTCATCCCCCAATCCCTTCTCCCACAATTGGGAGAAGGGGGGCAAATTTCAAAGTCCCTCTCCCATTCATGGGAGAGGGATTTAGGGTGAGGGCTTTTGATTCATTCAAGAAGTATATTGAATACACTAAGTAGGTAGACATAATTAAATGTAAAATGCCAATCTCCAGAAACTAGCTAGACAGAATAAGCTTTTTTCCTTCTGCCTTCTGCCTTCTTCCTTCTGCCTTGTACTTATGAAAAGGAATTTGTTATAGGTGCGTACACCTGTGTACCCCTACTGTAGTCTATTCAATTGTAAATTGCTATAAATTCAAAAATAAAATCGAATTACTATACTTAGCTTTAAGACCTAGTTGATGATTTAATCTCTAGTCAAAAATATGGGATCGTTTGTCGAAAATTTTGATTGCGATCGCTGATTCCCATTTTAGCTCTATTAAATTTAGCGTTAGCGACAACTATCTAAAGAGTGAAAGATTTAGCCGAAATTACAGCCATTAGTTAGTTGCGTAAATTAGCTAATAGCTCAAAAATACTACTTATGCCGCCAATACAGATTTTCCTTTATTAAATATTAATAAATGTCATGATGCATTAAGCTTGACCCTATTCACCTTTCTCGGCAATCATAAAGACACGGCTAGTAAACGCAAATTAATATAGTCCTTAACTGCGATTCTATGCATGATAAAATCGCCAGGCTGTAATACTTGTAACACATGTCTTTATTATTGCAATATATCAGATGACCACAGTATCTCTTTTTATTCTTAGTTTTATCTGCGGTTCTGGAAAAATCCAATAAAAAGCAAAAAGTAAAAAGTAAAACTAGTGTTCAATCATAATTTTTTTGAATTCTGCCTTTTGCCTTTTGCCTTTTGCCTTTTGCCCCGTTCAGCCACTTTTTTTCCTGGAGGATATTGTAATGTTTAGTCTGTTTCGCTGGTCATCACTAAGAGTAGCTTTGCTAGTTTTTGGAATGACAACTGCTACAGTAGCTCCCATCGTAATTTCTACACCAGCTTCATCTCAAAATACTGTTCCCAGTACCACCCCATCTCCATCTGCTACACCATCACCAACTTCAACAGTTAATTTGTCGGATGTCACTTCAGATTACTGGGCACGTCCATTTATTCAAACTCTAGCTGATAACAATGTAATTAGTGGCTTCCCTGATGGGACTTTTAGGCCAAATCAATCTGTGACTCGTGCGGAATTTGCCGCCCTAATTCAAAAGGCTTTCGGTAACCAAAACCGAATTCGCCAATTGAGTGCGGGTGGATTTAGTGATGTTCCTGCCGGCTACTGGGCAGCTGCGGCAATTCAAAACGCTTACGAAATCGGGTTTTTGTCGGGTTATCCTGGGAATGTATTTAGACCAAATCAACAAATTCCCAAGGTACAAGCAATCGTTTCTATCAGCAATGGCTTGGGTTTGTCTGCTAGCGATACAAGTATTCTTAATAGTTCCTACAGCGATGCTTCAGCTATCCCCAATTATGCGGTTAGTAGCGTAGCAGCAGCTACACAAGCTAATCTTGTTGTCAACTACCCAGATGTCAAACAACTCAATCCCGAACAATCTCTAACTCGTGCTGAAGCAGCAGCACTTTTATATCAAGCTTTAGTTAGACAGGGACGTTTGCAACCCATTGCTAGCAATCTGCCAGCGGCTCAGTATGTTGTCGGTGGAGTTGGTACCGGCAATCAAACAGGTAATGACATTGTTTCTCTGGCTGCATCCAGTAACTCTTTTTCAACACTGACTTCTTTGTTAAAAACAGCAGGTTTAGCAGAAACTCTTCAACAGCCCGGCCCTTATACAGTTTTTGCTCCCACTAACGATGCATTTGCCGCTTTACCTGCTTCTACCTTAGAACAATTGCAGCAACCACAAAACAGAGAAGCATTGGTTAAGATTTTGACTTATCACGTAGTTCCCGGTGCGGTAACTGCTAGCCAACTCACAAACGGCGAACTGAACACCTTTGAACAAAGACCTGTAAATGTTCAAATCGATCGCGCTAACAATCAAGTCGCAATTAATAATGCTAGAGTCATCCAAGCGGATGTTCCAGCCAGCAACGGTGTTATCCATGCAATCAACCAAGTCCTCATTCCACCTGATATTAATCTCAGCCAGTTAAATCAGCCCCAAAATGGAGGCAATGCTGATGGTGGAACTAATGTTGATGTAGGTAGAGCTACCCGTGGTGGCAGAAGCTATGTCGGTGTTGCTGGTAACATTGGTTTGAGCGGCAACGATACAGCTTTGAGCGAAGGTAATTTTACAGTCATCAGCAAACTTGGTCTAACAAACTACCTATCAGTAAGACCATCAGTGCTGTTTGGCGACGATACAGTATTCTTGGTTCCCTTAACTTATGATTTCACTCCACGTGCAGCAGGTTCCGTGGGCGAACGAACCGTCAGTATAGCTCCTTACATAGGCGCAGGCGTAGCCATTGAAGCTAATCTCGATACTGATTTTGGATTATTGCTCACTGGTGGTGTGGACGTTCCTCTAGGTACTCGGTTCACCCTTACAGGTGCTGTAAATGCCGCCTTCATGGATGAAACTGATGTCGGCTTGCTATTCGGTGTTGGTTACAATTTCTAAGTATTACTAAATATGAGCGCCCAAACCAAGGGCGCGTTTTTTGTTAAGGGATTACCAAGAAATAAATTATCCACTCTTGTGGGGTGGGCGTCTCGCCCGCCCGTAAACAGGGGCGGACAAGATGTCCACCCCACAAGAAAAGTTGTATATTTTTTTATCTGGAAGTCCCTAACACAACATATACAGCAATCATTGTAGGGGCGCACAGCTGTGCGCCCCTACAAGCGTTGATAGCGTGCTAACCTAAAATTTAAACTTCTTTTGAAAATTCTCTACCTTTGACCAATGATTCCTTTATGGTAGAAAGCAAGCGGATTTATCCTTGGAATCAATAGAAAATCCAAAATCTAAAATCTAAAATTGCCTGATTGAAAAAAATGGTTCCTTCTAAACGAGTTTATTTATTATTAGTTTTAGGAATTGCGATCGCCCTTCTCCTATCGTTTTTTCTCAGCATTAAAGCAACCATCGCCATCACTTTATTATATGATGTCGCAGTTCTCCTATTAATGGTTGCAGATGGTTTGCAGGTGCGGCGTTATCGCGTGCAAATTACCCGCGAATTACCATCACGGCTATCTATTGGGCGGGATAATCCAGTTGTATTAAAAGTAACATCGCAAAAAGCCGACGCTCAAATTCAAATCCGCGACTATTACCCAACAGGTTTTGGCGTATCTGCACCCGGACTACAGGCGATTATTCCCAGTAACAGCACCCAGGAATTAACTTATACCGTTAACCCGACACAACGGGGAGAATTTCCTTGGGGAAATATTCAAGTCAGACAATTGGGACTTTGGGGGTTAGCTTGGGATGATTGGCAGATTTTACAAAGTCTGCCTGTGAAAGTTTATCCTGATTTAATTGGGTTGCGATCGCTCACAATTCGCCTGACACTGCAATCATCGGGATCGATGCGCCAAGCTAGGCAAACGGGTATCGGTACTGAGTTTGCCGAACTGCGGAATTATCGCACTGGCGACGATTTGCGGTTTATTGATTGGAAAGCTACCGCCCGTAGGGTTGGTGCTTATGGTAACTCACCGCCATTGGTAAGGGTTCTGGAACCAGAACAGGAACAAACTTTGCTGATTTTACTCGATCGCGGTAGGTTAATGACGGCAAAAGTCCAGGGTTTACAGCGGTTTGACTGGGGTTTGAATGCAACTTTATCGTTAGCTTTGGCTGGATTGCATCGAGGCGATCGCGTTGGTGTTGGTGTATTTGACCGCCAAATGCATACGTGGATTCCCCCAGAACGCGGTCAACTTCATTTGAATCAGTTAATTGATAAACTGACTCCAATTCAACCAGTGTTATTTGAATCTGATTATTTGGGTGCGGTGACAAATGTTGTGCAGCGACAAACTCGTAGGGCGCTGGTGATGGTGATTACTGATTTAGTTGATGTGACGGCTTCTATGGAATTGCTGGCTGCACTTTCTAAGTTAGCGCCCCGCTATCTGCCATTTTGCGTGACTTTGCGAGATCCGCAAGTGGATCGTTTGGCACATACTTTTAGTGAAAATGTTACAGATGCTTATGTACGTGCAGTGTCTTTAGATTTATTGGCACAGCGGCAAGTGGCATTTGCTCAACTGAAACAAAAGGGTGTATTAGTATTAGATGCACCAGCGAATCAGATTGCGGATGAGTTGGTTGAACGATATCTGCAATTGAAGGCACGAAATCAACTTTAGTTTAATCACGCAGAGGCGCAGAGGCGCAGAGAGGAAGAGTTGAGAATAAATTATGTTGGAATCTGCAAGTGTTGGGAATCGGTGGGTGAATACGATTGATTTCCAAAATCCAGAAGCGATCGCTAAAGGATTTAGGATGATGGAAAATAATATTTATTGCAGTTTGTCTACTTGTTCTTTTGATGGCTATCCTTGGGTGTCACCTGTGTTTTTTGCCTATGATGAAAAGTGCAATATTTATTGGAGTTCGGCTATTGAGTCGAAGCATTCGCAGAATTTATATAGTAATGGTGGGAAGGTAGCGATCGCTATTTTTAATTCGAGTATTTCTGAAGGTACCGCAGATGGTTTGTATTTTTATGGAACGGCATCAGAATTAAAGCCAGAGGAAACAGAAAAGATTTTGAAGTTACTTTTAAATCGTGCCAAGAGAAAGCACAATCGCACAGCCGCGGATTATTTAAATGATTCACCTCGCAGAATATATCAGTGTCAACCTCAAGAAGCTTGGGTGACTGGCGAACGATTGCCTTTTGGTAATCAATTAATAGATACAAAAATTCAGATATGTTTGGAATCTCTGGGAGAGTATGTCAAAAGTTATAGCAGGGAATAGGTAAGAGGTAAGAGGCAAGAGGCAAGAGGCAAGAGGCAATAGGCAAGAGGCAATAGGCAAGAGGCAAGAGGCAAGAGGGGAATGATTTTATTTTTACTTTATAAATGACCTCTAATTTGGTAGGTTTGGATGGAAAAATTAATTAAAGTAGTGGGATTTTGGGTTTGTGCAACTATCATAATTTTGGGTTTGATGGGCTGCGATCGCTTTATTGGTAATTCTGGAGATGTGGTTGAGCGAGTGAGTGATGGTGATACTATAGTAGTAAAAGATGCTAATGGTAAAAATGTTACTGTGCGCTTTGCTTGCGTAGATGCGCCAGAAATAGCTCATACTAATAAAGAAAAACAGAGTAAAGTTAGTAGCGATCGCAATCAATTTACTTGGGGGATCAAAGCTCAAGAACGCGTGCAACAACTCGTGCAGCAAGGAGGCGAACGCGTCACCTTGAATATAACAGATAGCGATCGTTATGGACGTAAAGTTGCAGAAGTTCGTTTAAAAAATGGCACTTTCATCCAACAAGTATTATTGCAAGAAGGCTTAGCAAAAGTATATCGTCCCTATTTAAATAAATGCCCTAGTAAAGACTTAATTCAACAAGCTGAAGCACAAGCCAAAAACCAAAAGCTTGGCATTTGGAGTGATACTAAATTTGTCAATCCTTGGGAATATCGTGCTTTATATAAAAAATGAGTCATTGGGCATTGGGCATTGGGCACTTGTACTGAGCGACTTGTGCCGACTTGTGCTGAGCGCAGTCGAAGTAGCGAAGTCAAGGTAAGTCGAAGTATGGGGCACTTGTACTGAGCTTGTCCTGAGCGTAGTCGTTCGCGCTAGCGTCTCTGAAAGAGAAGGGCGCAGCCTCTCGCAGAGAAGTATGGGGCATTGGGTATTGGGCATTGACAGACAAAGAAAATTAGGGAATTGCTGAATTTGAATATGAAATTGGGGTAGTGTTACGGAAGCTGCGTCCAGTGGCAAACTAAACTGTTTAGTTTAGAAATTGCTGAGTAAAATAGTACATAAGTATTAAACAGGGAACTTTCTGATCGCAGAGTCGTATTCTTTTTGGGCTTCTCTGATGGACAATTGTGAGTAAACTTCCAGTGATTGCCGGGACGAATGCCCAGAGTATGGCTGAATCAGCGCATCATCAATTCCTTGCTTACCCCATAATTAAAGCCTAGACTTTGCTAGGCTTTTACTTAATAGTAGGACTTCGACAAACAATACCCAAAAAAATCACTCAAATGTCTATACAGAGCGCCTTTGACATTATTGGTTTTAGTCTCACTAGTTGTTGATTATGTTCTTGTAAATCTTGCCGTCCTTGATGATGACGAGGAAATTTTTTTCTGGATCTGTGATGAGATTGATGTCGTTAAGCGGGTTGCCATTAACTAGTAGTAAATCCGCTAGTGCGTCCTTTTTCACAACTCCCAGTTCGCCAGGATAGGGACTGCGGAGACCTGACAGTTGCAGCAAGCTGCCGTTGTCCGCAGTTGCCATCTTGAGGACATCGGCTTCTGTGTACGTTCCTTTCAAGTTCACGTCGTAAACTAACTTTGCCAATTTCCTATTTTGAGCTTTAGCGTTCTTGGCGCTAAACATGTTGTCAGTACCAAATGCTGTCTTGACTCCGTACTGCTTTGCCCATTTGTAGGCATTTTTTGTTCCTTCCGCCACCTGCTTTTGTTTTTCCAGATTTTCGCCCTTTTTAGGATTTGCATCCTCGTCCATCAAAAAGGGCTGCAAAGACCACCAAATATCGCGATCTTCCAGTATTTTAACGGTCTCTTCGTCTATCAGTTGCCCATGCTCAATGCACTTGACACCAGCTTCAACAGCTTGCCTCACCGCATCCGTTGTATAAGCATGAACGGTCACGTAAGTACCCCAATTTTCTGCTGCTTGGACTGCCGCAGCAATCTCTTCTTTAGTGTACTGAGTTACATCAAGGGGATCGTAGTCTGAACTAACACCTCCACCTGCCATTACCTTGAGTTGACTGGCCCCTTGGCGCAGTTGCTCCCTTGCACGGAGACGAATTTCATCAGGACTATCGGCGATCGCTGTCAAGCCAATCCGCTCTTCATAAGTTAGATCGCCTAGCGCCTTTGGCAGTAAGCTGGGTAGTCGAAAATCCCCATGTCCTCCAGTCTGGGAAATGAAGGCGCCTGACGGGAAGATTCGTGGCCCAACTATCATTCCTTCATCAATTGCCCGCTTCAATCCGAAAGAGGGCCCCCCCACATCACGGACTGAAGTGAAACCGCGCATCAAAATATCCTTGGCATCCTTCGCAGCCACGTAATTTATGTAACCAATGTCAGCAGTCAAAGCAGTTTGCTGCGGTATGATCGATAACATAACATGGTAGTGTGCATCAATCAGACCTGGTATCAGTACCTGATTATCAGTTGCATCAATGGTCTTCTCTCGCGCTTTGATTTCATCTTCTGTCTCAGACTCTGCTTCTTTTTGCTCTATTTCTTCTTCACTTAGTCCTTCTTTGTTTATAGGATAGCGACAACGTTCGGAACGCCCGATGAAATTTATCGGAGTTGCAGATATAGTGTTGATTTTGTTGTTGACAATGAGGAGGTTTTTCTTCTCAGTCAAGTCCTTCGACTCACCATCAAAGATCCGAACATTGTCGATCAAGATTTGAGATTGGATAGACTTGCATTCTGGAACTACTTCTTCAGCCTGAGCAAAGCCACTCCAAGGAAATAGGATACCTGTCACCAGAAAGATTCCGATGGTAATCACCCTGACTATTCCAACCATCAATTTACCTTTGAGCCATCCTTGGCTGGTATGGGGAAAAAAAAGCATAGTAGATACTTCCTATAGAATCTGGCGAGTCTCATCAAGGGTAAGGTTGCAGAGTATAGATTCAGGCTTTAGCGATTGCTGCTTCGGCTTCAGTTCCACAGCAGTAGATAAAAATCTTGAGTCCAACAGAAGCAACGGCTGTAAAAAAACTTGGGAACCGTATTGAGATAAGCCGTATAGAAGAGCGGGTGTACAACACGGACAAAACAATTGCTCAAGAGGCAGCATAA
The DNA here is from genome assembly GCA_003326205.1 of Nostoc sp. ATCC 43529. Classification (GTDB taxonomy): domain Bacteria; phylum Cyanobacteriota; class Cyanobacteriia; order Cyanobacteriales; family Nostocaceae; genus Nostoc. The sequence continues at coordinate 271,654 of LWTK01000084.1, read as the reverse complement.
TATCTGTACTTTTATTTACCTACTCAGTACTCGTTATTATTTATCATGGTTGCTAGATTGGATAAATTGATTAACATAATTGTTAATACTTAATAGCTGTCTAATATCATTGTGATAATCTCTATACTCTATGCCCCATGACGCCACTTGCTCCACTTGGGGAGACCCCAAGACCGCAGTGGCTCCCCCATGCCCAATTACGGCTGATACCGCAGGCTAAAATAAAAGCCATCATCTTGAACGTTATTACCACGATCGCTCAAATCGATAAATGGAAATCCATAATCGAGTCGTAAATTTAAATTATTAATGCCAAAGGCTTCATTCCACAATAATCCTAAACCTGCGCCAATCAGAAAAGTTTGATCGGGTAGCTGATTGGGATTATTAGATTTATTCCAAACGGCTCCCATATCAACAAATGGTGCTATTTGAATCGTTGATAATCCAGATTCATTACGCTGCACTGTGATTCTATCTTCGATCGCTACCCGAAATCCATTATCCCCTGAGCGGACATTTTGACGATATCCTCTGACTGATTGTCCGCCGCCAATGACGAATTGCTGGGAAGGTAACAGGCTATCTGGTGTTAGCTGTAACTCTGCTTGAACGATCAATAATTGGTCGTTGCTAAGTCGTTGGACGCGCTGTGCTTGAAATAGCCAACTGAAAAAGCGACCATCGGGTATGGGGTCATTGTTGATTGTGGCATCTAATATATCAACGCCAAAATTAAATTGCGATCGCAAAAACCAAGCACCTTGGGGTTCGCGTTTGATATAGTCTTGACCAAACTTAATAACGCTGGTACGGCTAACTCCATTAACATCGGGGCCGATACCAAAGGGGGTTGCGAGGTTATCAAAAAGAAAAGTTTGACCATCTTGATAGGTAAATCCTAAAGATAAGGCAAATTCTTCTCTTGGCGATCGCATCAATGGTTGGCGATAATTGATTTCATAAAGATCCTGATTTGCCCGAATTCCAAAGGCATCAAACGGCGCTTCAGTGATTCTGTTACGATTAAATGCAGCTCTAATTTGTACCTTCCCATCCATCGCATTCACAGGAACCTGATACCTAAAATCATAGATATCGGAACCACCTGTGAAGGAGTGAAAATAATAGCCTGCTAACTCATCTCCCATCCCAGTTAAATTACGATGGCGCAGTTCAACACCCAATCTTTCTGCACCAATACTCGGAGGCGAATAGTTATCTACACCCAAACTACCAGTTAAAGGATTTGCCTCTTCAACTCTCACAACCAAAACACTTTGACCGACTTTACCCGTAGGACGCAGGCGTGCTTCGACATTTGTAAACAAAGGATCGAGTCGCAATAGCTTTAGTTGGTCTTCGAGTTTACCAATATTCAGTGGAACGCCAGCACCTAATTCGATGCGGCTACGAATATAAGATGGGTTTAAACGCCGCGTTCCTTGGATGTCTATCTCTGCTAAACGCCCTTCAATGACGCGAATGACCACAATTCCATCGGCGGTACTAGGTTGCTGAGTCTCTGGAACCGCCCTGGAATTGAGATAGCCTTTATTTAAATAAAGTTGGGTAACAGCGTCTGCTGCTTGTCTGATTTCTTCTAAAGTCAACTCTCGTTCTTCAAACGGCTTGACAACTGCATTCAAGTCATTTTCACTAAAAACCGTGCTATCTACAACCTGAATTTTACGAACTCGAATGCGTTGTGGCGTTTCTGGTTGGGCTGGCGATGATTCGGGGTTTGGTGTTGGTTGATTAGGTTCAGTTACCGGGGAAGGTTCTGTTTCCTGTACGATTTGTAACTCTGGGTAAGTATTATCTGCATCGGAATTTGGTGTAAAGCTATTAGCTCTAGCGCTGAGTCCATTTGCAGTTAAAATCCATATCGCAGGCAGAATTAACAAGCCACACTTGAAACTGAAACTGTGCTGATTCCATTTAGTAATTGCTATTTGCCAAGCGTCTAATTGATGAGAGAGAGACAAAATTCTTGGCTTAGTCATTGCTTTGGGCTTAACACTAGTTTCTGTTCCTTTTTTCATTGCTTTTCGCTTTTTAGGAGACTGGCGACAAGGGAAGGGGAGATGGGGAGATGGGGAGATGAGGAGGTGGGGAAAAGGTTAAAGGTTAAAGGGAAAAGGAATAAATTTAATCTTTTGCCTTTCCCCCTTACCCTTTTCCCTTTCCCCATCCCCATATATAGGTGCATGAATATTTGAATATCATATTTCTGACATACCAATTTAAGAAAATTTGTAACTAAAAAATAATAAACAGCAATGATTACCTAAGTGAAAGCCCTGAGCATTATATCCTGGTAATTAGGTAGAAAACTTGGATTACTTCGATGTCACCACTGATTTCCATTGTCATCGTTAATTACAACCGGGAGGCTTACCTTCAACAAGCGATCGCCAGCGTCTTAGCCCAGACATGGCAAGACTTTGAGCTACTAATTTGGGACGATGGGTCATGCGATAGATCGGTGACGATCGCCAAAAGATATACTCAGCAAGATGAGCGAGTGCGGGTAATCCAAGCACACCATCAAGGAGTTGCTGCGGCTTGTAAAGCAGCGATTAATCAAACCAGTGGCAGCTACATCGGTATACTTGACAGTGACGATATCCTTGCCCCTACCGCCCTAGCCGAAACCGCCGCAGTCCTGAATCGCCACCCAGAAACGGGACTTGTTTACACTGACTACTTAAATATCGACGCAGACGGCAAAGTTCTCGGTTACGGCCATCGCTGTGACATCCCCTACTCAAAAGAAGGTCTGCTGGTAAACTTCATGACTTTCCACTTCCGCCTCATGCGTCGTTGTGTTTACGACCGAGTGGGAGGTGTCAATGCGTCCTTTACCATTACTGCTTATGATTACGATTTGTGTTTGAGACTTTCCGAAGTTACCCAAGTTAGGCGAGTTAAAAAGCCCCTGTATTTCTACCGAATTCATTCTCAAAGCATCTCTGTTACTAGAAAAACCGAACAAATACTGTGGTCAAAAAAAGCGATCGCCCAAGCACTCTGGCGACGCGGATTAGCAAATAAGTTACAAATCGATGTAGAATTTTCCACAGGTCGCTTCATCCTGCGGCGCAAAAAATCTTTACTGTCTAGTATCGCTGCTTCAATACTAGTTTTTGCTCCCCTGCTGAGTGCTATCAGTCCCAAATTAGCCCAAGCACAGCAAATTGTTCCTGCTGGTGATGGTACAAACACAATTGTGACTCCCAACGGCAATCAACTTAATATCACAGGGGGTACAACTTCTGGTGATGGCGCGAACCTTTTCCATAGCTTTCAACAATTTGGAATTTCACCAGAACAAATCGCCAACTTTCAAGCCAGTCCAGCCCTACAAAATATCCTTGGTAGAATCACAGGCGGCGATCCTTCCATCATTAATGGCTTAATTCAGGTAACTGGTGGTAGCCCTAACTTGTTCTTGATGAATCCAGCCGGATTTATTTTTGGAGCAAACGCCAGCTTAAATGTACCTAGTGCTTTCACGGTGACCACAGCCAACGGCATCGGTTTTGGCAGCAGTTGGTTTAATGCAATAGGTGTTAATGATTACAGTGCTTTAGTGGGAAACCCTAATGGATTTGCCTTTAGTACTAGCCAACCAGGGGCGATTGTGAATGCAGGAAATTTGGCAGTCGGTACGGGGCAGAACTTGAATTTATTGGGTGGTACGGTGGTCAACACTGGGCAAGTTTCAGCACCAGGAGGACAGATTACCGTCACATCTGTACCAGGTCAAAATTGGGTACGCCTCAGTCAGCCAGGAAATGTACTGAGTCTGGAAATTCAGCCCCTCGCTAGTAGCAACCAGCCCAATAACTGGACAATTCCCATTGCGTCTTTACCAGAATTGCTCACCGTTGGTAATACTAACACTGGGTTAACTGCTAATGCTGATGGCACCGTACAACTAACAGGTTCTAACGTCAAAATTCCGGCAACTCCAGGTACAACCATTGTTTCTGGCACAGTTGATGTATCAAGTCAAACAGGCGGGACAGTAACCGCTTTGGGTACAAAAGTCGGTGTGATTGATGCCAATATTAACGCCTCTGGAACGAATGGCGGCGGTACTGTACTAATTGGCGGCGATTACCAAGGAAAGGGGACTTTGCCCAATGCACAGCAGACTTATGTTAACTCCAACTCCGTAATTAATGCCGATAGTACTTTAAATGGAAATGGCGGACGGGTAATTGTTTGGGGTGACAACGCAACCCAATATTTTGGTAATATTTCGGCACGTGGAGGAGCAAATGCTGGCAATGGTGGTTTTGTTGAAGTATCAGGCAAAAATTTCTTGACCTTCAACGGTCTAGTAGACACTTCAGCCGCCAATGGTAGCTTTGGGACTTTATTACTAGACCCCACCACGTTGACTATTATCGATGGTGGAGTAGGGACTTTTGATGGCACAGCTGACAACATTGCTTTTGGCGATGCAGATATTGGCGCGAATACAGTTTCATGGGGTGCGATCGCAGCTTCAGGTGCCAATATCAACTTACAAGCCACAGGGAATATTACCATCAATGATATCACTGGAGCGACACCTGGAGTCACTACCGCTGCTGGTGTTGCGACATTAAACTTGGGTACTGGCGGTAGCTTCAACCTCTCCTCACAAAGCGGTTCTGTAAACTTTGTCGATCCTACCAACACAATTGCCACAACCGGAGGAGCAATAAATATTTCTGGAGCCAGTTTATCACTTGGCAATCTAAATACAAGTACTGGTTTTTCTGGCAATAGTGGTAATGTTAACTTGTCCGCCACTGGCGATATCGTTGCGGGTAATATTGTCACTACTGGTTTGGGGTACTCGGCGGGTAATATTACAGTCCAAAGTACCAGTGGTGGAATTACTCTAAATAATCTTGATACTAGCAACACTGAAGGTTTTCAGACTATTAATACGGCTGGAACAGTAAGCTTGACCGCCGCAGGCAATATCCTTACAGGTACAATTGATTCCTTTTCAAATGATGCTAGTAACTCAGGTATCGCTGGCGGTGTAGTAGCAACAACCACAGGCGGCAGTATTACCACAGGCGCAATTAATTCCTCTGTAGTCAAGCAAGGAGGTGGCGAATTTACTGGCACAGCAGGTGCGGTTACCTTAACTGCCACAGATAATATCACCGTTAATGGTGGCATCAACACGTCAGCAAGTGGCATCGGAGTAGATGGTGGAGTAAGTACTACAGCTGGTGCAGTCAGTTTAAATGCTACAAATAATATCACAGTCAATGACGCTATTAATAGCCAAGCGATCGCCACCGGATTTGATATAGAAGCTGCCACAGGTGGCAACGTTACGCTACAAACTAACAGTACCGCTGGCAGTACAATTCGTTTTACAGCCATCAACACACAGGCTGTATCGTCGGCTGAAGGTACTTTGACTAGTGGCAATGTGCAAGTGTTGACAAACGGACTAGTTCAAGGAACAGGGACAGGTACTACCATCGCTACAGCTCGAATTTTCTTAGACCCTTTCAGTGAAGCAGGAAGTGTTAGCGTTGCCGGAGGTAATGTGAGAATTCAGCATGATGGTGGCCCAGATAATGTACCATTTATCGTCGGTGATGCCACGAATAACAATGGCACAGCCGGAATAATTGATACCGGAGGCGATTTAACCATCAATGCAGGTAACTTTCCAGTTTTGCCCAATGGTGGAGATGCTGTTGGCACCCCAGCCAGCATTACCATTACATCCGTAAATACCCCACCAACGCTGACAACAAACACGCTCCTATCATCTGATGCTCAAGTCAATCAAACCTTGAGCTTCACATTTACAGCCAGCACTAGCGATGTCAATCTAGATAATACCACCGTTGTCATTGATGCCATCCAAGCAGGAACCCTGAGGCGAGGCGATACGATTTTAGCTGGGGGAGACACATTAACTATAGGTGAAACACTAAATTACACACCACCCACCGATAGCACAGGGCTAATAAATGCATTCACCGTCAGAGCTAGCGATGTGGTTTCATCCTCAGAACCCGTACAGGTAGCAATCAACGTTAATGTGCCTGAGATTCCTACCGAGCCTGAGATTCCTGACGAGCCTGGAATTCCTACCGAGCCTGAGATTCCTGAGGTTCCTCCCTGCTCATTCCAGTGCAATCCAGGTAACCCAGGTAATCCTAACCCAGGCGATCCTAAGATTGGTGACCCTGTAATTAATACCAATCCTACTCCCGAAGATAACTTTACAGATGATTTTGGCGATTATTTAGGCATACCCAATCCCAGAATTAAAACACTGGATGAGGCCAAAGAAATTGCTAACAAAATTGAGAAAGCTACTGGTATAAAACCTGCATTTATCTACATCAGTTTTGTACCTGTGGAGATTATACCAGAGAGAACTAAACAGCTGAATACCCTACTAGAAAACGATAGCGACGAACTGGAAATAGTGGTAGTTACTGGAAAAGGTGACCCTATTCGTAAGCGCATTCCAGAAACTACTAGAGCCAAAGTTTTACAAGTAGCTCAAGAATTTCGCGACCAAATTGTAAGTCCACAAAACCGTCGCCGCACTGCTTATTTGCGTTCATCTCAACAACTTTATCGTTGGATAATTGCGCCACTGGAAGCAGATTTACAAGCTAGAGAAATTAACAATTTAGTCTTTCTGCCAGACATTGGTTTACGTTCAACTCCAATGGCAGCATTTCACGATGGTAAACAATTTTTGGTAGAAAAATACAGTATTGGCTTGATGCCAAGTCTTAGCTTAACCAACACACTGTATACAGACATTAGAAAATCTCAAATTTTAGCCTTGGGGGTTTCTGAGAGTACTCAAGGGCAAAATCCTTTACCAGCAGTTCCCGTGGAAATATCAACATTGGTATCCAAACTCTGGCAAGGCAAATTGTTGTTGGACAAGCAAGCCACCTTAGAAAATCTCAAAACTGTCCGGCGTCAACAACCTTTTGGCATTATTCACATGGCGACTCATGCCGATTTTGTAGCTGGCGGCTTAAGCAAGTCCTATATTCAACTGTGGGAGGACAAGTTACGTCTAGACCAGTTACGCCAGTTGCGGTTAAACGAACCTCAAGTAGAAATGATGGTGCTGAGTGCTTGTAGGACAGCTTTGGGCGATAAAGAGTCAGAACTTGGGTTTGCGGGTTTAGCAGTATTAGCAGGCGTGAAAACCAGCGTTGCCAGTCTTTGGTCTGTTAACGATTCTGGTACAGCAGCACTGATGACTAAATTTTATGAGAATTTAAGAAATTCTCCAATTAAGGCAGAGGCTTTGAGACAAGCTCAAGTAGCTATGGTTAAAGGGCAGATTTACTTAAAGGATGGCCAAATTCAAGGTTTGGGAGCGGTGGGTAACTTGCCTTTGCCTGCTGAAAGTATTGAGGAAGCTGATGAATCATTTATGCATCCTTATTATTGGGCTGGATTCACAATGGTGGGTAATCCTTGGTAACAAGAAGCCAGAATTGAGGATTCAGAATTTAAGATTATACCAATTAAAAAAAAGAATATTACATATACACGCTCTGAAACCTTTGCTCTGTTGGCTTTGCCTGAACAGTAGACAGCACGTTATAGGCGACTAAAGCGATACAGAAGGTAAACAAAGCCGCTTTTGGATAACCTGTAGACGCACAGCGGCTACTCTGCGAGAACGCTAAGAGCGAACCCGCAGGGTATTACCGCTACTTTCGTTATCTTTTGCGTAAGTCCTGTCAACAAACAACCTTTGTACGTAAGTCCTCTATTATCAATTTCCAAAATTTCACGCTACGTAATACTACAACGCCATTAATTAAGGTAATCTCTTTAAATAACAGCTCATCTATTATTGAATTTGACAATAGAATGAGTTTGTCAACTCTAAAATTCTATCTACTTGCTGTTCCTGGCTTGGTTGCTAAATTATGCTGTTTTCCCTGTATTCGTCTGGTGGAGTTTACAGGGCATATTTATCCAAATAGTTGATTAATTACTTCTTTAAGCACAAAAATTATTGATTTACAACACTTTACTTACTTTTAATTTTGCTAGCTTGTGCTAGTTCGTCCTGTTATCAACAAGATAATTAGAATTGACTAATTAACTATGCAATTCAACGATCTCCTGATTGATTTACCTACTTTATATCATGTTATTAATCGTACCCCATTAACGATTAACCCTGATAGTTATGTAGTCGAAGCTATTGTCTTAATGAGTCAGGCAAGATGTAATAAATATGCAGCAACTAGTTTAAATATATCATTAGATTTAAGCCTTCCAGAGCAATCATTAACTGATTGTGTCTTGGTTATGGAGGCAGGACAGTTATTAGGTATTTTTACACAAAAAGATGTAGTTAAACTTATAGCTTCTGGAATTGATTTATCGACGGCGACAATGGCTCAAGTGATGACGCAGCCAGTTGTGACCCTGAGAGAATCTGATTCTCAAGATATTTTTATGGCCTTATCGTTATTGCGTCACCACCAAATTCACCATCTACCAGTTTTAGACGATGGTGGACAATTGGTAGGAATTATCAGTGAGGCCAACTTGCTACAAGCTTTTGATTTAGTCAAAATGGCTGGGGTTGTTGAAGGATTACAGCAATGCTTCCAAAAACCCACAGATGAATTCAGGCAGATGAATCAGCAAATTGAAATAGACCAAGTGCGCTACCAAACTCAAAATTACTTAAAACTTTGGTTTGAGGCACAATCTTGTGAAATTATGCAAGTTAATCAGCAACTTGAACTAGCCCTGGAAGAATTTCGGACGGCACAAGAAGAACTGCGCCAACAAAATGAAGAACTGCTCGCTGCTCGTGAGTTAGTAGAATTAGAACGGCGGCGTTACCAAGATTTGTTTGACTTTGCTCCAGATGGTTACTTGGTAACTAATACAGCAGGTGTTATCCAAGAGGTTAATCATGCAGCAGCAACGTTGCTTGCTGTGCCGCAAGAATATTTGTTAAACAAACCGTTACTATTGTTTGTTGCTCAGGAAGACCGCCAGACCTTTATCACCCGACTGAATAATTGCCAGCAGGTGCAGGAGTGGGAAATTAGCCTCAAACCACGGAAAAAGAAACCTTTCTTGGCTAGGGTTAAAGTGGCTGCGATATACGACTCACAAGATGAGCAGGTTGGCTGGCGGTGGTTAATTTGCAACATTAGCGAACGACAACAAGCAAAAGAAGCACTGCGCCAAGCTAACGATGAGCTAGAAAGACGAGTGGCGGAACGAACAGCAGAACTTGTCTTGTCTAACGTACGATTGCAAAAAGAAATTAGCCAACGCCAACGCGCCGAAGAAGCATTAAGGCAAAGTGAAAACCTCTATCGCCAACTGGTGGAAAGCCAAACAGACATTATTATCCGCATTGATTTGCAAGGGCGAGTGACCTTTGCCAATGCGGCTGCTTGTCAAACCTTTGGCTGGAAACAAGATGAGTTTCGCGGTCAGCCGATTTTTGAATTTTTTCATCCAGATGACTTGCCGCAAACCAGGGAAAATATCACAAATTTAATATCTGGGTCTTATTCCTTGACAACTGGTGAGCGACGTGCATTCACTGTTAACGGTATTCGCTGGTTTCAATGGAAGAGTATTGGGATTAAAGATGAAGAAGGAGAGATTGTTGAAATTCAAGGCGTAGGGAGAGACATTACCGAACAGCAAGTAGCACTGCGCGATCACCAAATTGCCGAAGAAGCACTGCGTCAAAGTGAGGAAAAATTCCGCAATTTCGCCGAAAATACCGAGGCAGTGATTTGGATTGCTAGCGCTAATTCATTGCAACCTTTGTACATTAGTCCCGCTTATGAAAAAATTTGGGGTCGTTCTTGTCAGAATTTGTTGAAGCAGTCATTCTGGATAGATACGGTTCATCCAGACGATCGCCATCTAGCCAGCAAATTCATCGAACAACTGCTCAATCATCAGTCAGCTTCAGCAGAATACCGGATTTTCCAACTTGATGGTTCCTTACGCTGGATTTGGAATCGGGGTTTTGCTGTGTGCGATCGCCAAGGAAAAATTAACTACTATAGCGGTATCGCCGAAGATATCACCGAACGCAAACTGGCTGAAGAATCGCTGCGCGAAAGTGAAGCACGATTGAATTTAGCTCTAGAAACTGCCCACATGGGTATCTGGGACAGGAACCTGAAGGCCAACACCGTTATTTGGTCTGCAAATATGGGACTACTTTATGGTTTGCCTTGGGACAGTCCATGTCCTACCTTTGAAGACTACCTCAATTTAATCCATCCAGAAGACCGCGAATCTGTGGTTGCCAACATAACTCGCGTTCTTGAAGAAGGAAGAGGAACCATAGAGTATCGAGTCGTCTGGCCTGATGGCAGTATACACTGGTTAAACTGTACAAGTCAGGTATACTACAACGAAATCGGTGAACCGATACGAACCATCGGCGCAAACAGAGATATCACCGATCGCAAACTCAACGAACAAAAAATCTCCGAACAAGCGGCTCTACTTGATATTGCCACCGATGCCATATTAGTCCGAGATTTCCAATCCCAAATATTATTTTGGAATAAAGGTGCAGAGCGGATCTACGGTTGGCTTGCCACGGAGGTTATTGGAAAAGACTCTAGAGAGATTTTGTCTCAAACAGAAACTCAACAGCAATTAGAAGTGCCGCTAAGAAGCGTAATTGAAAATGGTTCTTGGCAAGGTGAATTAAATAAAATTACCAAATCTGGTCAGAAAATTCTCGTCGAAAGCCGATGGACATTAATGCAGGATGCAAACGGTAAACCTAAATCCATCCTCTGTGTTGACACAGATATTACTGACAAAAAACAACTCCAAGAGCAGTTTTTTCGTACCCAGCGATTGGAAAGCCTTGGTACCCTTGCAGGCGGCATCGCCCACGATTTGAATAATATATTGACGCCAATTTTAGCCGCATCTCAATTATTACAAAACAAATTTTTTCAAGACGAGGAGCGTTGTCAGCAGTTAATGACACTTGTAGAAAGCAACGCCAAACGTGGTGCGACATTAGTTAAGCAAGTCTTGTCCTTTGCGCGAGGATTTAAAGGAGAGCGCACAATTATCCAAATTCAGTATCTGATTTCAGAAATTATCCAAATTGCCCAGCAAACATTCCCCAAATCTATTGAATTTTCGACAAACATTGCAGAAGATATTTGGGCTGTAACTGGAGACACTACACAAATACATCAAGTATTGATGAATCTAATAGTCAATGCCCGTGATGCTCTGTCAGATGGCGGCATTATCCAAATTTCTGCAACAAATCAGTTTTTTGATGAAGCTTATACGAAAATGAATCTTGATGCCAAAGTTGGCAATTATATTGTGATTACTATTGCCGATAATGGAATAGGTATCCCGCCAGAAATATTAGATAAAATTTTTGAGCCATTTTTTACTACAAAAGGAGTTAATACAGGTACAGGGTTAGGACTTTCAACTGCACTTGGCATTATTAAAAGCCACGATGGTTTTATTAAAGTATCCAGCCGAGTTGGTAAAGGCAGCAAATTTAAAGTTTTTTTACCAGCAGTGGAAGGAACCCAAGTATTGAATGTAGAAAATTCAGAAGCGCATATAGGACAGGGAGAATTAATTTTAGTTGTAGATGACGAAGCTCAAATTCGTGACATTGCTAAAATCATCCTCGAAAATCACAATTACAAAATGCTTGCTGCCAGTACTGGAATTGAAGCGATCGCCCTTTATGCTCAGTACAAGCATCAAATAAAAGCTGTATTAATGGATATCATGATGCCAGAAATGGATGGCATCACCGCTATCCGTACCTTGCAAAAAATGAACAATCATGTTCAAATTATTGCTTGTAGTGGGCTTAACTCAATGGAAATCTTTACTGAAGTTGCTGGTGCTAATGTGCAAGCAGTTTTATCGAAACCGTACACAGCAAAAGAATTATTGAAAATATTACACCAAGTATTTAGAAATGTTGAGTGAGGAGTTAGGAGTTGGGAGTTAGGAGTTATTATTCTCCCCTATCTCTCCATCTGCCCACACTTCCCATCTCCTCATACCAATTCACTAAAATAATGAGCCAGATGCAAACCCACCAAAGCCTTACTAATTCTGACTTTCTGAATGCAAGAATTTTGAATACTTCGACAAGCTCAGTACAAGTTTAGAACTTACGCATTGACGCAAAATACAAACTATGCACAGTTTGAAAACCATATCTATCGTAGGGGCACAGCAATGCTGTGCCCCTACAGTGCGGGTTTACGTATCATCAAAGAACGATTAATCAAAGCCTGAAACCTACTATTTTCGTGAACGCATACCATGATTAATTTGTACAGTGCGTAAGTCCTAAAGTTTTGAATTTTGAATTGCTATCACTCCCCACCCACAGATGGATGGCAGAAAACCAACTCGATTGAGAGGCTAAAATTAGAACTTAATGTTGATGCTAAAAATGCCGCATATCTTACTAGTGGATGATGAAGCACCTCTACGGGAAAGCTTGACTTACACGTTGGAAAAAGAAGGTTATACAGTAACAACGGCAGCCGATGGACATACTGCGATTAAACAGTTCCACAAACAAGTACCGGATATAATCTTGCTAGACTTGATGCTGCCAGAGGTTGATGGTATGGAAGTTTGTTGGCGAATTCGAGCATTTTCGGATGTTCCCATTGTGATGCTGACGGCAAAAGATCAAGATATTGAGAAAATTTGGGGCTTGGAAGCGGGAGCAGATGATTATGTCACCAAGCCTTTCAACACTCGTGAACTGCTAGCACGTATCAAAACAGTGTTACGCCGTCGTTTAGGAAATTAGTTTTAAAGATGGGCTGGTTGCATAGAATCAAATTAAATTCCATTCATATTAAGCTGCTAGCCACGTATCTTTTACTGATAGTTTTGGGAACTTCTTTGATGGCAGGGTACATCCTTTGGTCGTTCCACGCTTACTTTATGCGATCGCGACTAATGGATTTGGAGAATTGGACAGCTGGGCTGAGTGAGAGTGTCGCAGATGCTTTACAAGAAAACGATCTCCAACGGGTAGAAATGCTGGTGCAGCGATATGGAGCGCCACAAACTGTAACACTCCGCATTTTCGATCGACAAGGCCGCCTCTTAGTAACTTCCGATACACTGGGAGACAAACAAGTTAAAGACTGGTACAAAGTTCCTGGAGTACGGGAAGCTTTGCAAAATCGTCCCCAACAAGGGATGGCAAAAGGAGTTTTATCGCCCGAAGACCGTCTCTACATCGCCAGGCCAATTGTGCGTAACGGTAAATTACTGGGCGTACTGCGAATGTCCATCACTTTGGATCAGTTTCAGCGTCAGTTTGCAAGAGTGATTTGGAGTGTTTTGGGAACCCTAACGGTAACAATTTTTCTGTGTGCGTTAATCAGCACTCGTTTTGCTCGTAGCCTTTCAAAACCAATTGAAACCATGCAAAACTTTGCGATTCGCTTGGGTGCTGGTCATTTTGGGGATAAGTTAATCATCCATGAAAACAATGAGTTGGATCGATTAGCGGCAGAACTCAACCGGATGAGTGAACGACTAGCTTCTTTAGATCGAGAACGTCGGGCTTTTTTAGCAAATGTTTCCCACGAACTCCGCACGCCCATCAGTAACGTGCAGGTAACAGTAGATGCACTTAGAAATGGCGCACACGAAGAACCCGAATTACGCGATCGCTTTTTCCAAACAATTGACAATGAAATCAAACGCTTATCACAACTAATTCATGATTTGCTCGATTTAGGACGGTTGGAAGCAGGAGTTACTCAACTCGAAAAGCAAGTCTTTTCACTGAGTGGTTTGATTAGCCGTGCTGTCAATGCGATGGAACCCCGGATGCAAGCCGTTGGCGTATCTGTGCAGTTAAACATAGTGGATTTAAAACTACAAGGCGATCCAGAGCGGCTATTACAGGCTATTTTAAATGTGCTAGATAACGCTATCAAACACTCAGCACCTAATTCCTTGGTGTTTATTTCTGGGTACACCAAGGGTAAACAAGCGATCGTGAAAATTGAAGACCAGGGATTAGGCATTAATGAGAACGATTTGCCCCGGATTTTTGAGCAGTTTTATACAACAGACCCCTCCCGCAAAGGTAATAGTAACGGTTTGGGATTAGCGATCGCCAAGCGCATCGTCGAAGCTCATCAAGGCAGCATCACAGCCAGTAGCATCCCCAATCAGGGCGCGACTTTTACGATTTGTCTACCGTTGTTAGGAAGCGGGGAGTAGGGGCGCAGGGGAAGGGTGAGCGAAAAAATGTGTGGGGAGTGTGGGGAGTGTGGGGAGTGTGGGGAGTGTGGGGAGTGTGGAGGGTAATTTTTTGGATACTTAGCTAGAAATCCCACACAAAATTTCGTTCACCCGCAGGGGAAGCAGAAGAAGAAAGAATAAATAACTAATGCCCAATGCCCAATGCCCAATTCCCAATTTACTCACAACTTCCTCAAATTGTTTTTTTAAACTGTGGCTGTGGGTAATATATTGCCAAAATTGGGATACTCCCGATGAATATTGTTAGGAAGATTAATGATGAGTTAGCGATCGCTGGACAAATTACATTAGTTCAGCTAAAACAAATAGCTGATGAAGGTTATAAATCCGTACTGAATTTGCGTTTACCTGATGAAACAGGTTTGCTGGCTGATGAACAGAACAAAACTGAGCTTTTGGGATTGTACTATCTAAACCTCCCGTTCAAAGCTCAAGATATTAACGATCGGGCTACGCTGGAGATATTTCAGATAATTGCTGAATTACCAAAACCAGCCCTCATCCATTGTGATAATTCAATTCGTTCAGCCACTATAGTATTGCTATATATTGCCTTAAAACAAGGCATCAACTTTGATAAAGCATTGCAAAAAGTTATTAATTTAGGCTTAATTTAGCTAGAAAATTGGTATATCTTAGGGGCGATCGGATTCATTTTGCTTAGGTTGCAACATGAATTGGTAAACTGTTTGAGATGTTTTTAATTATTGCCCAAATTAATTAATAATTAGGAATTTAGCCTAGTGGTAGATACAGGCGAATTCTGAACGTAGGTATTTTCTTCGATTAAACGGCTGTAATTTTCTTTGATTAAACGGCTGTAAGTTCTTTGGGGAATAAAATGGAGTGGATTGTAACCAATGAAACGCAGAATCAGCACACAAGCCCAGGAATATCGCCCATCTGTAATTGCTGCGATCACTTGCTCCAATTGTTCTGGACTCATGGCTTTTTGAAAATTTTTTTGAGAGGAAGAAATTTGGTAGTTCATGGTTAACCCTGATGTAACTTACCGAAACAGTCTTGTTCGATAGTGATTACTCAACAATTTGGTCTGGCTCAAGCGGTTTCACTCATCAAGAAAAATAAATTTTTGCTTTTGATTTTAGATACCGCCAGGTCATCTTGGTTAAGTGAACTTGTTGAACCAAGAATGTGCCGGACTTCAACCCGCAGAGTCTCAAACCAGTTCTCAATTACTAACGAAAATTCTATACTCCTTCTAGCGTTCCTATTTGATTTGTGAACTTCCTCATGGAGGAAGGCAATAGGCAATAAATTTGATTTAGTTACAAGTCATTGAGGATTGCTATAGTTATGCCTGACTGAGAACTTATACACATATAGAATAATATGTATTTGCGTCTTATTTAGCCAACTTGGCAGTTTTTTTAGCAAAAATACTTGTATTTTTTGATTTTATAATTTTGAATCTCTCTCTATCATTTCATACCACAGCTAGAAGCAGCAGCAGTCACATTTATTTATCATCTGAGTAAGAATGTGTCTCACAGAACAATCATTAAAAAAAATTACAGTTGTTGAGGAGAAAGGAATCGGGTTCTGAATTAGTTAAACTCTGGAACTTCTCATGTATGAATTATTTCAAGCTGTATTGAACAGTGATGAAAAAACTGTTCTCCGTCAGTTGATAGATGTATTTAATACCTCCGGTAAGCGTTACTTCCTGAGAAATGAGATTTTGCAAATTTTTGCAGACTATTGTCAGCAATCCCAGAAGCAAGCTTACTTTTATCACTCTTCTTCTGTGGGTAAAGTCATACACTATACCCATGAAATAATTCTGGAGAACGAGTGTATTTGGTTTGTTGTTCGACCCAGGATTGCTAACCAGGAAGTTTGGCTATTAACAGCAGACTTTAATAGCTTTGAGCAGATGACGCCCCAAGCGTTACTAAATGCAAGCGATCGCTTAGTGAACCGCTACCAAGATCGTATCCTAGAAATCGACCTCCATCCTTTTTATGAAGGTTCTCCCAGAATTGATGACCCCAGAAATATCGGTCAAGGTTTAGCCTTTCTCAACCGTTACCTGTCTAGCCAATTGTTGAGTGACCCCCAACATTGGCTAGAACTTTTGTATTTAGCTTTAGACAAAATCAGTTACGAAGGAATCCCGCTACTAATTGGCGATCGCATTCCCTCAGGTATACAGCTAGCTAAACAAATTAAACTAGCCATCAAATTCCTCAGTCAGCAACCTCCTGAGGAACCCTACGAAAAATTTCGGTCTCACCTCCAAGAACTCGGCTTTGAACCAGGTTGGGGTAATACTGTGGCGCGAGTTTGCGAAACCTTAGAACTTTTCGACCGACTGATTTACTCTCCAGAACCAGGCATTTTAGAAACATTTGTCGCCCGTGTCCCCGCTGTATTTCGGGTAGTCCTCATTTCTATACACGGCTGGGTTGGACAAGAAGATGTCTTGGGAAGAGATGAAACATTCGGTCAAGTTATTTATGTCCTCGAACAAGCCCGCAGTTTAGAAAACAAACTTTGCGAAGAAATCAAACTTGCTGGCCTCGATTTTTTAGGAATTAAACCCCATATAATTATTCTCACTAGGCTAATTCCTAACTGTGAAGGAACGTGTTGTAACCTGCGCCTAGAAAAAGTTGAAGGTACACAAAATGCTTGGATATTGCGGGTTCCTTTTGCTGAATTTAATCCAGAAGTTACCAATAATTGGATTTCTAAATTTGAGATTTGGCCGTATCTAGAAACATTTGCTACCGACGCTCAAAAAGAATTGCTTACCCAATTCCAAGGTAAGCCTAATCTGATTATTGGTAACTACAGTGACGGTAACTTAGTGGCTTTTCTCTTATCCCATAGTCTTAAAGTTACCCAGTGTAACATTGCTCATTCCCTAGAAAAACCTAAATATCTATTTAGCAATTTATATTGGCAAGACTTTGAAGAACAATACCACTTCTCGGCACAATTTACCGCCGATTTAATCAGCATGAATGCAGCTGACTTCATCATCACATCGTCCTATCAAGAAATTGTCGGCACACCCGACACCATAGGTCAGTATGAGTCATATAAATGGTTTACTATGCCACAACTTTACCATGTAGTTGATGGCATTGATTTATTTAGCCCTAAGTTCAACTTTGTACCGCCGGGAGTAAATGAAAACATCTTCTTCCCATACAGCCAAAAATCAGACCGAGACGCTCAAGTTTCTCAGCAAGTCCACGAACTAATTTTTAGTAGCGAAGACCCCCAAATATTTGGTCATTTAGATAATCTTCATAAGCGACCAATTTTCGCTCTTGCAACTTTCACTCCCATTAAAAATCTCACTGGTTTAGTTGAATGCTTCGGTAAAAGTCAGGCATTGCAGGAACATTGTAACCTGATTTTGTTAGCTAGTAAACTGTATCCACATGAAGCCACAAATCCAGAAGAGGCAATAGAAATTCAAAAACTCTACGATATTATTAATCAATACCATCTCCACGGCAAGATTCGGTGGTTGGCCATGCGTCTTCCTAGCCGCGACCTTGGTGAAGCCTATCGAGTAATAGCAGATTGTCAGGGAATTTATGTACAATTTGCCCGCTTTGAATCCTTTGGCCGGTGTATTTTAGAAGCCATGATTTCTGGCTTACCCACTTTTGCAACTCAATTTGGTGGATCTTTAGAAATTATTGAAAATCAAGAAGACGGATTTAATATTAATCCTACAGATTTAGAAGGAACAGCAAATAAAATTTTAAGCTTCCTGGAAAAATGCGATATTTATCCTCAACACTGGCAGGAAGTTTCAGAATGGATGACCCAACGAATTCATAATAGATACACTTGGCATTCACATACTAATCAATTATTACTACTGACGAAAATATTTAGTTTTTGGAACTTTGTGGCTCCAGAAAATAATGAAGCCAGAGATCGTTACATGGAAACTTTATTTCACCTGATCTATAAACCTAGAGCCGAGAAGATTTTAGAAAAACACATGGGTGGATAAGGGGGTGGGGAGTGAGGAGTGCTGAGTTAAGAGTTAAGAGTTATTATTCTTCCCTTTGCCCCTTTGCCCTTTTGCCCCTTTGCCTCCCCATCTCCCCATATCCCCAGCCCCCAGTCACCAATCACCAGTCAACATGGAAACAAAAGGTCATTCTCGCAATTTTATCTATACAGACTGGATATTAACCGAAACCCAGTTTGACCCTGACCAATTGCACTCCAAAGAAACTGTCTTTACAATCGGCAATGGATACCTGGGAACAAGGGGCAGTTTTGAGGAAGGTTATCCTCATGCATTGTCGGCTACTTTTATCCACGGTGTCTATGACGATGTGCCGGTGGTGTACACTGAGCTAGTTAATTGCCCTGATTGGTTACCCTTGGTAGCGATTGTGAATGGCGAACGCTTGCGTCTCGACCAAGGTGAGATATTGCAGTATGAGCGAAAGCTTAACCTGCGTCAAGGACTTCTGTCGCGTTCTTTGCGTTGGCGTTCTCCCAGTGGCAAAACTATAGACTTGTACTTTGAACGCTTCGTCAGTTTTGCAGACCAGCATGTGTTAGCGCAACGGTGTCAGCTAACACCAGTAGATTTCGATGGGGTTATCGAAGTTCAGGGAAGCATAAATGGGTATACAGAAAATCAGGGTTTTAATCACTGGGAAGGACTAGATCAAGGAAAGACTGACGAAGGAATTTGGTTGCAACGTCGCACCCGCAATTCCCAAATTGAACTGGGTATCGCAGCTAAAATGACGATATCAGGGGCAGAAACATCGTTCCAAGTCAGTACTGCGCCTGGTTATCCCACCCTTAGCACGACTTTCTTAGCTAAAGCGCAACAAACTGTAACGGTGGAAAAACTCGTGACAGTTTTTACTTCGCGGGAGGTGGAAACACCAGTTGCAGCAGCTAAAGAAAAACTCGCGTACTTACCAGACTATGGAAAACTCCTAAAAACCAGCGAACAGGCATGGGATGAGGTTTGGCAACAAAGCGATATCGTGATTGAGGGAGATAGGATAGCGGCTTTTGCTGTTCGCTACAATTTGTTTGGGCTGCTGATCGCTAGCCCACAGCATGATGACAAAGTAAGCATTCCTGCTAAAACTCTTTCAGGATTTGGTTACCGCGGTCATATTTTTTGGGATACAGAAATTTTTATGTTGCCATTTTTTCTGTTTACCCAACCTACGATCGCCCGTAATTTACTGAGTTATCGCTGGCACACTTTACCAGGAGCTAGACGCAAAGCGACCCATTACGGCTATAAAGGAGCGATGTTTTCTTGGGAAAGTGCTGCTACCGGAGATGAAGTAACACCACGTTGGTCGCTTCCGACTGATTTTTATGGCGAAGATGTGCGAATTTGGTGCCGCGATCGCGAAATTCATATCAACGCAGATATCCCCTACGCCGTTTGGAATTACTGGGAAGCCACCAACAATGATGAGTGGATGCAAAAATATGGTGCAGAGATTATCTTAGATGCCGCCATCTTTTGGGATAGCCGGGTAGAATTCAATCCCGAACGCCAAAAGTATGAAATTCGAGGAGTAATCGGAACGGATGAATACCATGAATTCGTTCACAACAATATTTTTACAAACCGGATGGTGCAATGGCATTTAGAAAAAGCGATCGCAGTTTATGATTGGCTGGCTCACAAATACCCAGAACGAGCCAGAGAATTAGAAGAGAAACTGCAACTTACTTTAGAACGACAAAACCACTGGCAAGACATCATCGCCAAAATGTTGTTGTTTTACGACCCATCAACAGAATTAATCGAGCAGTTCGAGGGATTTTTTCAATTAGAAGATATTAACTTAGCAGATTATCAAGGGCGCGATCGCTCCATGCAAGCCATCTTGGGTATTGATAAAACTAACAAATATCAAGTACTCAAACAGCCAGATGTATTAATGCTGCTTTATTTAATGCGAGGATCGGTGGATTTTCCCTACAGCGAAAAAGCATTACAAACAAACTGGGATTACTACGCACCCCGCACAGACATCACCTATGGTTCCTCCCTCGGCCCCGCAGTTCACGCCATCTTAGCCTCAGATTTGAATATATCCAACGAAGCTTACAAACTATTTATGCAAGCAGCAATGGTAGATCTTGAAGATAACCGAGGAAATACCGCCGATGGAATTCATGGCGCCACTGCTGGCGGCGTTTGGCAAGCCGTAATTTTTGGCTTTGGCGGTATCCAATTAGCCGAAAATCGTCCCCTAGCCAAGCCTCATTTGCCCCCTAACTGGACACGCCTGAAGTTTAAATTGCACTGGCAAGGCTTATGGTACGACTTTGATTTGCATCAGGAAGTGGGCATGGGGCAGGGGGCAGGGGAGCAGGGGAGCAGGGGAGCAGAGGAGAATAATAACTCCTCACTCCAAACTCCAAACTCCTCACTCCAAACTCCAAACTCCTCACTCCAAACTCCCAACATCCAAGGAGTCATCTTCGATTTAGATGGTGTGCTGACGGATACAGCAGAACTTCATTATCTAGCTTGGCAGAAGCTAGCGGATGAAGAGGGTATACCGTTTAATCGAGTAGCTAATGAAGCACTGCGGGGCGTATCCCGTCGTGCTTCGCTAATGCTGATTATTGGGAATAGACCGTATTTGGAAGAACAAATCCAGGAAATGATGGAGCGCAAAAACCGCTACTATGTCCAATTGCTGAAAAATATGACATCTGAGGATTTGTTACCAGGAGCGATCGCACTTTTAGATGAACTCCGGCAAGCTGGAATTAAAATAGGCATTGGCTCAGCCAGCAAAAATGCCCGCACAGTCATCGAGCGATTGGGTATTGCTGATAAAGTAGATGCGATCGCTGACGGTTATAGCGTACAGCAACCCAAGCCAGCACCCGATTTATTTCTCTATGCAGCTAAGCAGCTAGGAATCGAACCAGCGCAATCTGTAGTTGTAGAAGATGCAGCAGCAGGTGTTGAGGCGGCTCTAGCTGCTGGTATGTGGGCGGTAGGTATTGGCCCAGTTGAACGAGTTGGAGCTGCTCATGTTGTTTTGCCCAGTCTAGCAGGAGTTAAATGGGCAGATATACGAAATCAATTACAAAAATAGGCACAGGGAAGCAGCGGCGCTAGTGGTCTATCGCATTAATTTTGCAGGTTTAATAAACGTAGACACGGAGCGGCTTGCCGCAGGCTACCGCAAAGGACGCAAAGAGCGCAAATAAAGAAAAATCAACAAGAAGTTCACCCCTCAGAACTAATGCGATGAACCACTAGTGGTCTATCGCATTAATTCTGAAAGGTTCGTAGTAAGCACTTTAGTGCTTAAAAATCAAGGACTAAAGTCCTTACTACAAACATTTTTTCTCTACAAAATTAATGAGACAGACCACTAGAGTGTAACTCAAAGGCTCATTCAGGAGTATTAAAGACTCGCCCGCGAGTATCAAAGACTCATTCACGAGTATCAAAGACTCGTTCACGAGTATCAAAGACTCGTTCACAAATCTTAGATTTATAGGAAATTATAGTTATAAATCATTCCCGCTGCCCCTTGCCCTCAACACAACGAGATATTTTTTATTTACAAGTTCCTTACCTCGATTAACCAGTCAAAAGTAATCAATTAAGATGTTTTTAACTGATAATTAAAACTGATAAATGACCATTAATAATTATATAAATTTCAAAAGCTAAAATCGTTCCAGAAAGGAATCTCAAAGTAAACTTAACTTTAGATATCCAATAGGAGCAAAAACGTGAATTTGGACGATTTAGCCCTACAGATACAAAATGTACGTAAACGCGTCGCCATTTTGCAAAGCAAAAGTGACAAGCAAAAAGTACAGCCAGATATTGAACTCGTCGCCGCAGTATTTGGGGAAGTTTACCTGGCTTTGGAAGAATTGCAAATAGCTAATGAAAACCTACAACAAGAAAATAAAGAATTACACAATATTCAACAAGATTTGGTAGTAGAACATCAACGCTATCAGGAACTTTTTGAGGAATTACCAGATGCTTATTTGGTAACTGATACACAAGGCATAATTCAGCAAGCCAACTCTGCTGCTAGTACTTTGTTCAACATTTCCAAAAGTTTATTAATTGGCAAATTTTTGGAGAATTTTGCGCTTGAGAAAGAGTTAATTGCTTTTCATCTGAAACTGACTCATCTGCGCGATCGCCAAATTCCAGAGTGGAAAACCCAAGAATGGGAAGTAAACCTGCGACCACATGAAAAAACACCGATTATTGTTGCGGTTAAGGTGGCTGCTGTGCGAAATCAAGAAGGTGATTTAGTCAGTCTACGCTGGCTATTGCGCGACATTAGCGAAAGCAAACGAACCGAAGCAAAGCTGCAATGGGCAGAAGAAGCGATGCGACAAGCACTTGCCAAAGAAAGGCAACTGAGTGAACTTAAATCCCGTTTGCTGACTACTACTTCACATGAATTTCGCACGCCTTTGGCTGCTATCCATTCTTCTGCGGAATTACTAGAATATTATCGCCATCAATGGAGCCAGGAACGACAAAATACTCACCTACGCCGCATTCAAAAATCTGTAATGCACATGACTCAGCTTTTAGATGATGTATTAGTACTGAGTCAAGATGAAATGAGTAAGTTAGGGTTTAATCCAAGGCCTTTGAATTTAGCGGAATTTTGCCAGTATTTGTTAAAACAATTAAAACAGGGTGATGGTTCTCAACATGCGATCGCTTTTAGCTATGAATCCCAAAGCACACAAGCTAACTTCGATGCTCAATTGCTACGGCAAATATTAAATAATTTATTTTCCAACTCTTTAAAGTACTCTCCCATTGGCAGCACAATTAATTTTTATGTTAGTACTACCAGCGATGGAGCTATATTTGAAATTCAAGATTTTGGTATTGGTATTCCCGCTGCTGATATTGAACACATTTTTGAACCTTTCCATCGCGCCAGTAATACCGACAATATTCCGGGGCTAGGATTAGGGTTGTCCATCGTCAAAAAAGCTGTAGATTTGCACGGCGGAGAGATTAGTATTAAAAGTGCGATCGATGTAGGAACTACTTTTACAGTTATTGTGCCATTTTCCAGTAATGTCCAGGGGAGTTATGCAGAGGTAGGGGAAAATCGAACCGCAGAGGACGCGGAGGACACGGAGAAATAAGAGTTTGAGATTATTTTTTATCAGTAGGTTTTAGTTTTTTACTTTCAGATTATTTATTTATGCAGGAAAAAATAAACCGTCATTAGTCAGCGTGCTTTATTTATAGGTTAGACTTATGAGATTTCTGCTTTCTAAGAGATAATTACGTTAACCGTTACAAATTTTTACAGTAATTACTCACTTTTTCTCACTGATAGAGCCTTGCATTTGGCTTAATAATTAATACACTGTAGGAAGATAATGGATACCTCAAAATTTATAACAAGGAGATTAATGCTATGAAATTTGGTATTGATATAGGACACAATTGCCCTCCTCACGATACAGGAGCAACAGGCATTAAACAAGAAGATATTTTAACTAAAGCAGTCGGTACACATTTAATTCAAAAGCTCAAAGCAGCAGGTCATACCGCTATTGATTGCACTTCTACCAGCGCTAGCAGTGTTACGGATTCTCTTAGACAACGAGCTAATAAGGCAAATGCCAATAACGTTAATGTTTTTGTTTCGATTCACTTTAATAAATTCAACACTAAAGCCAATGGCACAGAAATTTTTGCCATTAGTAATGCATCAAAAGGTATTGCTCAATCAGTTCTCAAAGAGATTGTTAAACTTGGTTTTAATACTAGAGGAGTTAAAAACACAGGTTTCTTCGTTCTGAAGAATACACAAATGCCAGCTATTTTAATTGAGTGCTGTTTTTGTGATTCTACAACAGATATGAATCGCTTTGATGCTGAAAAAATGGCGGAAGCGATTAAAGATGGATTAATTGGTGAGTCAAGTGATGATGAACATAAATCTGATAAGAAATACGTTTTGGAAATTACTACAAAAACTGTCCTCAAGCCTTCTACAGAACAGGCTTCAGACCTTCCAAAAGAATCTTTAATTGATATCGAGCCAGGGGATTACCCAGTTTTAGATGTCCGTTTCGAGGAAAATCATTATTGGGTTAAGTGGCCTGATAAAAATAAAGGTAATCGAAATGAACATTTTGTTTTTGCTGGACATAGCAAAGTGATAGAAAAAGATTAATGTCAACCGCTACAAGGGTGTGGGATTTCACGTTGATTGTTGACTGATGACTGTTAAGGGAATAATTAGATATCCGACTTCTTATAGAAGTCGGATATCTGAATCTATTCATTCTGCTTCGTATAAATTAAATTTCAGTATTTTGTAAAAGGTAAATTATGTCATTGCTAAAGGATTTGGTTAATAACTATCTGCAAAAAGACTTAAAAGAAATTTTGACTAAAGTTGGTATTCCATCTGAAAAAATTACCGATAATAATCGGCAAATATTAAAAGAAGTTACCCTTGCTCAATGGTTATTAGAGTCTGCGAGAACTGAAAGCGAACTTGCTATTAAGGCTAACAATTTTGGGGGATTAAAATGGCGATTTCCTGATATGGAGGGGTTTGCCGAACCCTTAAAAATTAAAGTTCCTTCGGAGCCAGAAGAAGTTGAGTTTTGTAAATTCACAAATATAGACGCTTTTATTATTGGTTATTGGAAGTTTTTAACTCGCACTCCCTATAAAGGTTTAGAAGATTATACCAACACACCAGAAAATTTTCTTGGCTTTATCAAGGGTAAAGGTTATTCATCTGATCCAAACTATGTCGCTAAAGTTGTAAATTTGCTGCCAGAAGCGCAGAGTTTACTGGCTAATGCAAGTGGGGTTTCTATTCTTCCCCCAGTGGAAAAACTACAGTTAATTCGTGCGCCTCAAGAAGTGGAAGTAGGGCAAAGTTTTCGGGTTGAAGGTGTGGCACCTTTAGCTGATAGCGGGAAAGTTTTGTCGATAACTATTGATGACAAATTTCCAGCGCCAAGTGTACCAATTCAAGAGGGCGGGAAGTGGCAATTTGATTTCGTGTTTAAACAAGAGGGCGATCGCCGCATAATTCTTAGTGTAGAGGATCGAACTCTAGCGATCGCCATTAAAGTTGTTGTCCCTTTTGATAACAACGACGATGAACAAACTCAACAACCTACAGTATCCAGTGTATCAGGAGCGAAGGTGATTCAACTCACTGGTAGTGTAGGAATTGGTGGAGTCAATAAAGCTAATGATGTTAAGGCAGTTAAAGCACGATTGTATGAGCTAGGCTACACCTGGCTAGGCGATCCTAACACTGCAACCATAAACAGAGGATTATTTGACGCCATCAAACTATTTCAATCAATCATTGCTGGTCGTAGTACTGTTAATGGTGATGGTCGAGTTGATGTCGGTCAAATGACTCATCGATGGCTGCAAGCAGCTAACGCGCCACAGTGGGTATTAATGCCAAAAAGCGACCCAGACAATGGTTTAATTAACGGTGAACTGGCACAAACTGAAGATAACCACGATTATGGAACGCATTGGTTAGCTGACGCAATTAAAGAAATTGCCCAAGACTATCAAAATAGTTATCGTAAAACTCATCCCGAAGCTGGTTTATTTGCAATTAATGATGTTAGCCTTCCTCATGGAGGAGATACTCCCGACCATCACGGACATGAAACGGGTATGATGTGCGATGTTTTCTTGCCCAAAAAGAATGGAGCTTTTGGCGGTATTTTTTGGTCGAGTTCTGAATACGATGGAGATGCTACACGAGCTATTCTTAAATCTATTCGCAAGCACAAGTTAGTAAAGCCAGGGGCAGTTTTCTTTAACGATCCAAGGCTAATTACAGAGGGGCTTTGTACATATTTGGTTGGTCACGATCATCATATTCATTTTGAAATTTATCCACCACTGAGAAGCTAATTCTGTGCTGTCAAATTTTGGATTTTAGATTTTGGATTGCGATCTGGTTTCTGGTTGAACACTTATCATGAGGGCTGATGTTGGGATGCAGGGACGCGGAGAGTTTTTTGATAAGTGATTAGGCAAACATGATATCATTAAGACCGCAGAAGATTAAAACATTTTGCTTGTTAGTGATGCCCTTGAATTCAAGTTCAAGGCTAACAGGTAAAGTCTACTGAAATAGACTAAAAATTTTTAGTAGATATAGCAGTTGCCAGCTAGGTTAGGACATAAACCGTTGGTAAGCTGTTACGCAAATAAGATTGCACATCAACTGGTGAGGTTGTCCTAAGTCAATTGTCCTTTGTCCTTGGTAAACACAAATGACTAATGACTAATGACGGTCTACACGGAGTTTGTGCAATATGTAGGCGCGTTAGCTTAAAACACAGACACCAAAAGACTTTCTTTGCCTGTTGTCTATTACCTGCTATATTTTCTGGAAATTCTTACAATTTCTGCCCTGCGTAAATCGATCGCACTTCGCCGTTACGCCTGATGACTGCTTCGCCATTGCTAACATCTACAAGTGTCCAACCACTAGAACCAATGGTTTCACCCATATTGATGCGGCGAGTCACGCCATCAATTTTAAACAAAGCAGCAGATTTATTGCCTAACTCTAGCAATCCTTCCAATGTACTACTCGGAGTCTCGGCGATCGCAGTTGGCAAATACACTTGATGCTGGGTGATAGTTGGTTCTGGTTCTGGTGCGAGTGCTGCACGTAATGGTACAACTGGTAATGCTGGTAGGGGGTTGGGTGTTTGGCGCACAGTAATAGGTGCAGTTTTTGTAGCCACACCTTTGATGTCTGGGCGTACAGCCGCAGCTAACATATTGACAGTGGCGGGTTTAGCAGCTTGTCGCACAGTATTCAAGGCAGTTTTCACAACATTAGGTTGAGAACCTTGCAATGCTGTGGCAACTTGTGGCAAAAGTGTGGGACTACCAGGAATCGCTGGGAGAGCGTAGCGCATTGGGGTACGCACGTAGATGCGTTCGACAACGTTGCCACGGCTAGGAATTGGTGATGTGCTGTTAGCTGCTAAAGGTGGCAGTGGTGGTAGGTTATTAGTTGGTAGCTGGTTGGCAACAGCTATTTGGCTAGTACTGGTTTGACTGTAAAATCCAGGTCTGACATAGTTTTGATGATTTTTTGCACCTTGCTTATCTATAACTGATAGAGCGCTGAGCATGTAATCAACTAACTCTGCCTCAATTTCTGGCTTTGCCGACACTTCTGACTGTTGTGACAGTACAAGAGCTGATTCGGGCAATTTGGCATTTAAAAGATGGACAACGCCAGACTGTACCATGTAAATCATACTGGCGATCGCCACGCCTAATGTTGTTCCGGCAATCAGCAGTTTGCCCAAAGCAGAACTGCTTTTGTGGCGCTTTCTAATAACTGGTTTTACGGTGGCGGTGTCAAACACAACAGTACTCAATTGCTTGTGGTTAGCTTGAGTAACTGACTGGCCCGAATTATTGGCTGTGTTTGCTGAGATAACCTGCGGCATGGTAACTGTTTGCAGTGGGTTAAGAGCGCCAGTTGCTACAACTGGAGAGAAGCCAGAGCGGCCCAAACCGCCGTTCTGAACTTCGGAAGAAACCCCGCCAACGGACTGGCTCGATTTTTTCTGACTACTTTGCCTAAAGGTTTGAGAAGCCAGATTACCACTAGCATCGAGAATGTAGTCGATATCCGCAAAGAGTTCATCCATTAAGCCATCAGCATAATTTTCTATCGACCAAGGTTCGTTGGCGATTAAATCTTCTGATGGTTCTGGAACTATGAGACGGGTCGTGGCTTGTTGTAACATAGACGTTTTGGGTTGTTGCTAGGACAGGGAAACGCCGCTCCTACTGCCTTTTAATCAAGATTTTCCATTGAATAGTCAATTCCCCGTCTGATGAAGACGAGTTATTGAGCGGTGGTATTAAAATCAACTTCAATCTGGGGATTGTTAACGAGGGCAGTACTAAGACTTATGTCATCTATCATACCCATCTCGCTCTTTTCTACTATACTCGCCCTTTATAAAGTTTTCGTTAAATTAACGCTGTAAACTCTCGCTGGCTCTTTGTTTTACGCAATTCCAGATATAATAACAAGGCGTTAATATCGGCTGGATTGACACCACCTATACGTGCAGCTTGACCGAGCGTGAGTGGTTTTACGTGAGTCAGTTTTTCCCGCGCTTCTTTGGAAAGAGTATCAATTTTTGTATAATCCAAATCCGCAGGTAACTGGCGGTGGGCTTGGCGGGCGATTTGGTCGATCTGATTTTGTTGCCTAGCAAGATATCCAGAATATTTGATGTCAATTTCTGCGCCTTCTTTTTCGGCGCGGTTGAGTTCGGGGTTTCCCAGTCCGAACCTATCGAGGTCAACGTAATGAAATCCCGGACGCCGCAGTAAGTCGTTTAAGGTAATTGAACCTTTGATTGCTTGCTGAGTATGAGATGCGATCGCTATACCAATTTCATCATGTTCTTTAATGCGGGTGTTGGATAGCCGCGATTTTTCTGTGGTAATCTGGGTTTGTTTTTGGGTAAATAAATTCCAACGGCGATCGTCAATTAAACCAATTTCCCGTCCCAAAGGTGTCAGGCGTTGGTCGGCGTTGTCAGAACGCAAAATCAACCGATACTCTGACCTACTAGTTAGCATTCGGTAAGGTTCCCGCAGGTCTTTGGTACACAAGTCATCAACTAGCGTCCCGATGTAACTTTGTTCGCGGGGAAAAACAATCATTTCCTGGGAATTCACAAACCGAGCTGCGTTAATTCCTGCCACAAGGCCTTGAGCCGCGGCTTCTTCATAGCCTGTGGTGCCGTTAATCTGCCCAGCACAAAACAGCCCTGCTATTTTCTTAGTCATCAGTGTGGGATAACACTGGGTTGCAGGTAAATAGTCATATTCCACAGCATAAGCCGGACGCAGCATTACGCATTTTTCCAGACCGGGGAGACTCCGCAACATTTGTAGTTGCAGATTTTCTGGCAACCCTGTAGAAAAGCCTTGAATATAAAGTTCGGGTATATCTCGTCCTTCGGGTTCAATAAAGATTTGATGGCTTTCTTTATCAGTAAAACGCACAATCTTATCTTCAATACTGGGACAATAACGGGGCCCTTTGGCTTCCACCCAACCACCATAAACTGGAGATAGGTGTAAATTTTCTTGTATTAAGCGATGAGTTTCAGTAGTTGTACGGGTAATGTAGCAAGGCATTTGCTCGCGTTCTACCCACATATCGGGGTCAAAGCTAAACCAGCGCACATCTTCATCCCCTGGCTGAATTTGCATTTTACTATAATCTACCGATCGCTTGTCTACCCTGGCTGGGGTTCCAGTTTTGAGTCTGCCGGTTTCAAATCCCAAGCGATTCAGGGTTTGCGTCAGTCCCTCAGCGGCAAATTCACCAGCTCGTCCGGCTGGCATTGATTTATTACCTACCCAAATTTTCCCACCCAAAAAGGTGCCAGTTGTCAAAATGACGGCTTTGCATTGGAACGCCACACCAAAATAAGTTTCCACGCCGATGACTTCATCGTTAGCCCCCAACACCAAATCTACTGCCATACTTTCACGGATGGTCAGATTTTCTTGGTTTTCCACAATATTTTTCATCACCGCCGCATATTCCCGCTTATCAGTTTGGGCGCGTAAAGCCCAAACAGCAGGCCCTCGTGAAGAGTTGAGGATGCGCTTTTGCAAGTATGTGCGGTCTGCCATTTTGCCAATTTCCCCACCCAGTGCATCTACCTCATGGGTCAACTGGGATTTCGCCGGGCCACCCACTGCTGGGTTACAAGGTTGCCAAGCGATTTTATCCAAATTGAGCGTCAATAGCAAGGTACGACAACCGAGGCGGGCAGAGGCGAGAGCTGCTTCGCAACCGGAGTGACCTGCACCGACGACAATTACATCAAAAGCGTCTTGGAATTCAACAGAGTTGTGCATGGTCATACTTACAGGAACAGCAAGCTGAAAGTTCTCTCCAATTTTAACCTTTCCAGTGATTTCATGGATGTAACTCTACTAATAAATAAGTTATCAAATTTACTATTACTCAATAACAAAGAGATTTCTATTTTTTACAAAGATTTTTCATCTTGTCAGTGATAATCACATGATTTCTGCCGTGATGTAGATTAAACATCTTGCCAAAATAGATAACTTATAGATATGACGACAGATACACACAGATGTAGTAGGGGCGCACAGCTGTGCGCCCCTAACTGTGTAAATAATTTTGAGTTCAATTATTGTTATTAACTCATAGTTTCTAATCTAGAAATACCTGATTGACACAAAAATACTATGAAGATTAATTTTAACTATATTTAGGTAAATATTAAAAATGAAAACCATCAGTACCAAAAAGTATTTAAATAAGAAAATTGTCAAAATTGCAACTTTTGTCACTATAGTAATTTCGATGATTTTCGCCCTAGTAGCTAGTCATGAGATTAGCCATCATAGTTTGGGTAAAAGTGCCCAACCATTAAACGCATGTTTAAGCAGTGATTTAGTATCCTGCACAGATACTTCAAAAGATTTAACGCCACAACCATTTATTCCCGACCAAAAATTAAACGAGGAACAGCGTTTTTTAGCAGCGATCGCCAAAAATTTATCGACAATTCCCCAGCCAAATACTTATGAATATACTTTGCTACGTACATACGGCTCAGTTTTTGTCAATCAAGATGTAGCAATTAAATTACCACCAAAAGAAATTTTTGCTAATGAAAAAGAAACCCAAGATTTCCAGACTACTTTAACAATGGGTCATGTTGATGGAACTAAAGATTGTTATTTACAAAAATCAGCTGCAGACGCTTTGAATAAAGCGCGAAAGCTAGAAAACATTCCACTTAAATCTGGTTATGGTTCTGGAGATTGTACTCGCACTTTCAATACAAATTTAAGATTTTGGCACAAATATGCAAATAATCAAACTTTGGCAAGAGTTCAACAAGGTACAGAAACAAAAATTCTTGGTGTAGTTGCACCTCCGGGAACTTCACAACATCTCTGGGGGTTAGCGATTGATTTACGCGTATCCAGCCAACAACAGAGAAAAGCCCTCAATGAAAATGGTTGGTTTCAAACTGTAGAAAACGATGTTCCACATTGGACTTATATAGGTTTATCCGAGGACAAATTACCTTTGTTTGGTTTGAAAAATAAACTTGTCAGAGGTATTAGTTATTGGGTGACACCGCTTTAAGTAAAAGTTAGAAATTATGAGACGCGATGAATCGCGTCTGTACAAGAGTTAGGTATTAAAAATCAGAATTTATATAATAAAATCTTTTTTTTCTTGATTTTGAAGGTTTTGAATTCTGAATTTTTATGTTAGATACTACACAAAATTGGGAATACTAAATCAAAAGGTGCATTGTTAGGGATTTAGCTATGCCAAATGAAGCTGCTAACGAGGAACAAACTTTCCTGATTGGGTTATTAAGAGCAACATATCAAAATCAGGAATTATATCCAATTTTGCAAGAGAACTTAAGTAAACTGAATGATAATTTGGCTTTACTGTTACGAAAATGGGTAAGCGATCGCTTTACTAAAGAACCTGCCAATGCTATTAATATAGCCAGAGTCATTGTCAAACTGAGTACAACGATTCAAAGCTTTGAACAAGGCAATCCTGCGATTAATTTGGAAATTGCGATCGCTGGTTATGAAGCGGTTTTACACATTTACAACCGCGAAACATTTCCAAAAGAATTTAATATCGTCCAGCAAGCTTTGGTAGCAGCTTATCAGCAACGCCAACATACGCTTTCCAAAACTCTTGGTGAACTCCAGCAGCAGACTGTTCAAACTCAGACTCAAATTAAGATAGTAACTGAGCAATTACA
The DNA here is from genome assembly GCA_003326205.1 of Nostoc sp. ATCC 43529. Lineage (GTDB taxonomy): Bacteria > Cyanobacteriota > Cyanobacteriia > Cyanobacteriales > Nostocaceae > Nostoc. The sequence goes on along the minus strand of LWTK01000084.1, from coordinate 239,458 downwards.
GCAAGAATTACAACAAGCAAATTTACAATTTAAAGATTTAAACACAACAATTAGGCAGTTCAAACAGCAAGCAATTAGTTCGGATTCCACATCTTTAATAACTGAATTTCATGATTTAAAACAGTGCCAGATTCGTTTAGAAGAGTTTAGTAATGGCGCTAATGAACTACCGAAAATTGAGAAGTTCAATACAGCTATTTTTTATGATATTGAAAATTTAACAATGGGCAGAAACGAGCCTAATTTAAATTTTTCTTTAAAACAAATTCAAACTGATGTCGAAAAAGTTGGTATGGTAAATAAAATTGCTATCCAATGTGCTTATGCTGACTGGAGTGATTCGCGCTTAAGGCTACTCAAGAATCAGATTCAAGAACTGGGAATTGAAGCAGTCCAAATTTTTGACTACAGTCATAAACGCAATGCAGCAGATATGCAACTGGCAATTGATGTCATGGAATTAGCTCAGAGTCGCCCTACTTTGGAAGTTTTCGTTATTGTATCAGGGGATGGTGCCTTTGCTGCTTTAGCTAAAAAACTCCATGAATATGGCAAGTCTGTAATTGGATGTGCTTACGAAGGACAAATGAATCGTGTCCTTAAATCTGTTTGCGATCGCTTTATTCCTATACCTGCTCCCCAAGCAAAAATAGAAGATATTCAAGTTACTGAAGTAACTGAAGATAATTTATTAAATGATGAAATATTCGAAAAAACTCAGAAAATTTTGCAGAAATTACAGCAGAATAATGAACAAGCTAGTCAGCTGAAAAAAGCAGGGATTCCTATGTCTCAAATTCATCAAATTTTGACAAATAGCATCCCCAATTTTGGCGAAAAACGAAAAAAATACAGTAGTACATTTACTAATTTTATTAAGAGGGTTATTGCAGAAACAGATACTAATTTAGATATTGACAACAATAAACTTATTTTGAGACAAAAATTCAATGCAATTTCTAGTGGTTTAACTAACTCTAGCATTAACTCAAAAGAAGTTGCCGTAACTGCTAAAGCTTAACTTAATTTTCTGTCTAATTTTGTATCTTCTTCAATCATACAAAAGGCTTTATTGCCAATCTTAACCCTAGAAAATAAATCAATTTTACTGTGATTTAGATGAACGAGATGATTACTATATATATTTATCATAAAACGATTGAGATTTTTGACGTTCGGATATTGAGTCAGGAAAATTGTGCTTTTTTTGACATAAATTTAGCGCGTTTTTGTGGAATTTAACTTTTCTATCAGCAATTTCAATTACTTGATAAAGCAAACTATTAAAATTTACATTCGGGCTGCGATAATAATTACTACAATAAAATAGTCACACACGCGAACTCTGGAGTTCTGGTAGTGGGTTTATTTGATGATTTGAGTCGGTTTCTAGAAAACCGTTTAGAAGAATTCTTGCGTAACAATCCACATTTGGAGTTAGAGGCGCTGCTAGAACAGCTGCGCGAGCAAGAGGAAGATACATTAAAGCTGATTGCAGATTTACAATTACAAGAGAAGCGATCGCAAGACGATATTCTGGCTACAGCTCAAGAAATCCAGCGTTGGCACATCCGCGTTCAAAAAGCCAAAGACGCTGGCAGACAAGATTTGGTAACTGCGGCCAGCGAACGAGAAGCAGCTTTGTTACGAGAAGGAAATCAGCGCTGGGGACAGATGCAAGGGCTGAAAGAACGCATTAACCAATCTCAAGAATTACTGCGGAAAATTCAGCAGCGACGACAAGAGGTGCAAGCCAAAGCCGCCGAAGCACAAACAGCCCGCGCCAAAGCCCAAACCCAGCAACGCTTGGAAACTAATGGCTGGTGGAATCAAACTAGCACCAATTCTAGTAGTTTTGACGACTTAGAAGAAAAGTTCCGCCGTTGGGAAACACAAGACGAATTAGAGCAAATGAAGCGGAATATGGGAAAATAATCCCAAACTACAGAGCATTAAGGATGAAAGTTAAATATTATTTATTATTTCATCCTTCATATTTCTTATTTTATTGATTATCTGTATTGCCCCTTACAAGTTTAACTATATTAATCTGATTCAATTTATAAAAATCACAGATACCCGACTTTTCAAAAAGTCGGGTATCTTGTTGTTCGCCAGCAAGCCAATTATAGAAATTGTATTGAATTTACTAATCAGGATTTATTTTGATGATAAATTCTAGGAAAGCCAACAAATTTTACCTTTTCTTTGTACTACTCCTATCTCATTGTCAGAATACCTAAACTTGTTTGAGTAACCCTTAAGGAGGAGAAGATATAAAAACTTTTGTAGTCAAAAAAGAGTAAGTGCAATTAAAATCACTTTTCTATAGCATCCGTAAATGATTTGCCAGACATGCTGCTTTGCGCTGTTATCCCAGTATTTCCTACATGTTCTCAATGAGAACTGAGGCATGGAAAATAACATGTTTTTAGAATTTTTAGCAAGCCTGCAACGATTATTTGTTGGTTACATTCCAGCCGCTGTATTGGGTAGTTTCATCGGATATTTTATTGGTATGAATAGCATGGTTTATCAGCTATTCAGGCGGATATTCCAGATACCACATAGTATTCCCCCTATAGCTTTACTACCGATTACTTTATTAGTATTTAGAGAAAGTGAAGCTGCTGCTATTGTAGTAGTTTTTTTTGGAACTCTCTGGACAGTAATCATTAATACTGCAATAGGTCTGCAACATTTTCATAGACAAAATAAGAACTTTCGAGTAGCTATATTTCATATATTTCATGCTCTGAAAGTTGGGATTTGGGTAGCCTGGTTTACAGTAATTGCCACAGAAATGTTGACAGTCCCAAAAGGATTAGGCTTTTTTCTTTGGGATAGTTATAAAACTGGTAACATCGATGCCATAATCGAGGCAATACTCTACATTGGTATTATTGGCTTTTTGCTGGATCAGCTGCTAGATTTTGCAGCATATATTCTCTCGCAAATGGTTTCAGATAATAAAAAATCTTCGTAGTACCATTTTTTTTTATTTTTGGTTGCAAAAGCCTAGCGTGATTCTATTTTAGATACTCGCTCCTCTAGTTTATTGACTTGTTGTTTCAATTCAATCACTAAAGTTGCAAGGCGATCGAACATAGGATCTTGTCGTGATGAACTCTGTCCGGAACCTGTTGATTGTCGTGGAGTAAGTGTTGTTCTTGGAGATGGCGATCGCCCACCTCGATTTATTTGAGATTCTAGCTGGTTTAACCGCGACTCAACACGATTAAAGTCCGCTTCCAAGTTGTTTAGACGCGACTCGATTTGCTGCGATGAAGCAGTGTTTGAAAAGAACCCACCCCAGATAATTACTCCTAAAATACCAGCAAGTATTAGCACCTTGATTTTATTCATATTAATATCTTGCACTGTTCTTAATAACTGAGAATTCAGAATTCAGAATTCGGAATATGCTCATGCCTAAAGTCAGAGGTTCCAATAAAGTTCTCAGGCTTGGAGCAAACACTCAGCATTACCACATTATAAAAATTACTGAATTCTGAATTCTGAATTCTGACTCCTTATTTATCCTGTTCTAAGTTAGAAAATAACCTCTGCCAATCTATAGAGTTAACAGTATTGTCTCCCTCTTTCACTTCAAATGTGACATTACATGCCTTTGCTACTTTTAGCACTTGTACGCAAACTTCTGCGACATCTTCACGGCTAATTTTGCCTTTAATATTATCGCCTTGCTCAAATATTAATTCCTTGCCCCCTGCTTCCTCAGTTAAAGCACAAGGTCGAATAATTGTATAAGGAATTCCACTTGTTCTTAAACTATCTTCTCCTTTCAATTTCCAAGTTAAAATTCCTCCCAATTGGTCATTTAATCTTACTGCTGGAGGTTCTTCATCTAAATTAATGCCAGGACGTCCAGGACGAGTTACGCCTGCTGAACTGACAAGGATAAACTGGGGAAATTTTTTGCCGCCGTAAGCTTTAATTGATTCCAATTGAAAACTAAAACCACCTGGAGAAAATTTAGGATTTAAAGCACCATCATATTCAAATTTGCTCAACATCAGTTGGAATGAACAAATTCTACTCTGTTCAATTGGCGGTGCATCCTTAACAACTTTTGCCCGAAATACAGGAACCAAATCTTTAAAAGGAACGTGAATATCTACCCAGGTATTAGCTACAGTATCGAAAGAATAGCTATAGCCAATGCCATCCCATTTTGTATCTGTTCGGAGAAATATTTTATAACGCTGACCGTCACCTTTGACGCGCAATTTCACACCTTCGTAACCAGATAAGTTAAATGCTGGATCGAAATTCTTAGTTCTTACAGAAGCAAATCCGCCAGAGTTCGCAGTGGAAACATTGCCAGCAAATAAAGCTGTATTTTCCACTAATTGCATATTACTAGCACTCACACCACCCATCACGACATCATCCAGCGCTCCCCAAACATCTTTTAATTCTGCTGATGGTTTTGTAAAATCAAATATTAGTTTTTCGTTTGCTTGGGGTAGATATTTTGCTGCCGCTTGGACTAAGTTTTTGACACCTTGATATTCGACATTTTCTGGAGTGTCACCAACAATTTCTGGCTGGTAAAATTTCACACCCTGATAGTATTTTGCTCTATCTGCTGTGTCTCCCTCTACTGGTTGTACGCGCACTGCCGTGCAACAAATTACAGCTTCAATATTAGCCATAACTACAGGAGTTAAGCTTTCTGGTTTAGTGATATCTGCAACTACTAAGTCAACATCATTACCAAGAATCGATCGCGCTTTGTCAATATCTCTCACCAATGCGCGAACTTTATAACCGCGTTCGAGCGATCGCTTTACCACCCGTTTACCTACACCACCTGTGGCACCTGCTACTAATATTACACCCACATTTCTTCCTCCATTGGGTCTATCTTGATTATCCTGAGGACGGCCTTGGATTAATTGCTGTACCCAGTTAAGGAAAGGAATTACCTCAAAGTAAGTCAGGGTTTCGATAAACCTGCCTAAGTCCCATTGAGAACGATTTTTGTCAGTCATATTTGCGTCCTCATAATTTTCTTCACTCTAGCAATTTTGGGGAATGACCAGTGGGGGAAATGGAGAGCAATAAGGGCAGTGATTGAGAGCATGTATAAACTTAGCTAATTGTGGCGCTAACGACGAGCTACGCCTACGCACTCAAAAATCCCATTTGTATGACTAAATATCAACATCACCATCTAGGGCTGGGATATTAAGTAGTGGGTATTAAAAAATAGTAATTTTATTTACCACCGCCAGCTTTACCTCAAGGCTTCGCCGTCTAAATTACTCAAATTTTAATAATTTAAATTTTGCTGAGAAATTCCTAAAACATTTCTCAATAAAATATCAGCTTTCTAAATATTACTCCTTATACTTCTATAATTTTTGAATTAATTGTTCAAGTAATAATAGGTTGAACGCTAAAGCCAAAAGCTATATTACTGATTGATGTATTGTGAATTGAAGTCATGAAAATAAAACATTTGTTAATTCTAAGTTTGTTTTCTGTTGTCATAGCTAGCTGTACCGCAGAAGTATCAGATAAACAGCCTAATCAAACTCCTGAGGCTGTGAGTTCATCTGTTGGAGCATCTTCAAATCAGACCAAGCCTTTAGCGCAATCACCACAATCTCAAAATTCAACTCCTATCAAGTCAGGCACATTTGTTTCTGGAGAACATAAAACTCAAGGAACAGTCCGTATTACTAACAAAGATGGAAAATCATCTTTAGAACTTGACCAATCATTTAAAACCTCTGAAATGGGGCCAGATTTGGTAGTAATTTTGCATCGTTCAGATAACGTCATCAATTCAACTAAGCCACCATCCTATCCTTTAAACAAGGGAGACTATATAGTTATTGCTCCTTTACAAAAATATAGTGGCGCTCAAGCTTATTCCATTCCTCAAAACATCAATTTAGCAGACTATAAATCTGTCGCTATTTGGTGTCGCAAGTTCAATGCTACTTTTGGCGCTGCCAATTTGAGTTCCTAAAGTCTAACCAAAAACTCAACAATAAGTCAGAGGTAAAAGTTTATAAAATTAGAAGGTAAAGTCACCTTAGTTACTGGTAGTAGCCAAGGTAGTAGTACCTTCTTTGTGGATGGTGGATTACTTTGGAATTATCAAGAACAGTAGAGATTAAAAAACTATGCTAGATTCATCCCTATTTATTCCAGTAATTCTTGGTACTCCTCGTCAAGGTCGCCAAAGCGAACACGTTGCTAAATTTATTGTCGAGCAGGTTGCAGCACGCGATCGCCTAGAAACCGAACTGATCGATATCAGAAAAATGGCGATCGCTACAGATGATGCAGGGGAATCAATTAAAGACCCTCAGTTTTCTGCAACTATGGAACGAGCAGATGGATTAATCATCGTTGCACCAGAATATAACCACGGTTATCCTGGTTTGCTCAAACATGTACTTGACACCTGCCTCAAAGAATACATTCATAAAGCCGTTGGCTTGTGTGGCGTTTCAGCAGGTTCCTTTGGTGGTACAAGAGTAATCCAAAATCTTTTACCCGTGATGCGGGAGTTAGGCTTAGTAACTATTTTCTATGACCTCAACTTTAGCAACGTTGAGAAACTATTTGATGAATCAGGCAATTTAATTGACAAACCAACCTACATTCGCCGCATGTCAAAGTTTATGGATGAGTTAGTTTGGATGTCAACTGTCCTGAAATATGGGCGACAAGAAGTCAGTTAAGCTAGTGATGATATGAGAAAAGGGGGACAAAGAAAATAACTCTTCACTGTTAACTTCTCACTCAACATTCAACAGCCCCATGCCCAACTTTAGATTTTAAGTTTTGAATGAACAATCCAAAATTTAAAATCTAGAATTCGGTGAATGCAGGGGTGATCGTTACGATTTATTTTTGAGAACAATTTCCCCTTTATTATTAATGTTCACCGGATTCTTTGGAAAAGCTTTATGATTCAAGTAACGCATAAGTTTCACAGTCCGAAAATGCCGATCTACTTGAGGAATTCCCTGCTTATCCATGCGAATAGGAATAATTTTACTTGATACCAAATTTCCAGATGAATTGAGTTTGACTTCTAAAATTAGGGAGTCACCAGCTTGAGCATTTGTAGATAAAGTCCGATATCCCAAAAAATTTCCTAAAGAATAAGCGATGATTTTATTCTTATAAATTTCCATTGCTCTCGGAACGTGAGGACCATGTCCCAGTACTAAGTCTGCTCCTGCATCAATCATTTTTCTGGCAAAATTGATTGAATTACCTCGGTTTTCTCCATAAAAAAACTCTGTCTGGTTCTTAACATGTAATGCCTCCGTTCCTTCTGCTCCAGCGTGCATTGATACTATTACAATGTTGGCATTCTTTTTGGCTTCTGCTACTAGTTTTTGAGCTGCTGCTAAATTATGGATGGAATTATACATTTCATAAGGAGAAAAACCAATCATTCCTACAGGAATATTGTTAGCTTTTAGATAGAGAATTTGATTTTTATGACCTAATGTAGCAATGCCAGAAGCCTCAAGATTCTTCCTTGTATCTTTGAACCCTACCAAGCCAAAATCCATTGCATGGTTATTCGCCATATTGAATACATTAAAACCAGCTTTAGCAAATAGCTGAGCATATGCAGGTGGGGAGCGAAATGCAAAAACTTGTGCTCGATTAATATCTTTAGTAGTGTATGGATAATTAGTTAAACTACTTTCAAAGTTACCAAACAAGATATCAGATCCTTGCAAGTGGGTTCTCACTGATTTTGGTAAAAGTTGATCTCGAAAGCGGGGTAATCTGTAGTTAGGAAAATTAGTACCAGGAATAATATCTCCAACAGCTTTAATGGTAATAGTGCTTGCAAAGGTTTGTTTTTTTGATGTTGGTTGCGTAGATTCAGGTATAGTTAATGGTAACAAACCAGATTCAGCAGGTGTAGTAGCAGCATTTGTTCGCTGTGATTGCCCCAGTCGAATCACAACTCCTGCACCAATGCCTAGATAAAAACATACACCAACAAAAGCGAATGAAACTGCTCGCCCCAAGCTTGTATTCGCCATCGTTCACTCCTCACACAATGGCATTAGTTTATCCTAAAAATCTGTGTTCGCGATGTATATTTTAGTGTTTTATAGCAAATATGAAGCTAAGTAGTTACTGAAGTATAATCGTTCTAGCTTGGGTGCAATACATCTGGTAATTAGTAGAGTCAGAACCGAGACTTCTGACTTCTAGTATGAGTTCTAAAACTATGTTGTTAACGGAGAGGGGGGGATTCGAACCCCCGTTGAGTTTCCCCAAAACGCATTTCGAGTGCGTCACCATGAACCGCTCGGACACCTCTCCAGCTATTTATTCACAGATTTGAAATTTGTTTACATTCAAATCTTGTAATCTCAGGGAAATTTTTAGTGCATCCCCTTTGCTATTATAGCATTCAAATTAATCAAGCTATACATTCGCAAATTGCGACAGATAATTTGCGAATGTACAACATAAATCGGGATGACTGGATTCGAACCAGCGGCCCCTTCGTCCCGAACGAAGTGCGCTACCAAGCTGCGCTACATCCCGCCATAAAAATGGCATTATAAATCCAAAATATCACAAGCTGTGCCAAATGACAAAATTACATCTATATACGATCGCTTCACCAAAGGCTTTGCTTGCTACCATAAAATTTGTATAACTTTAGTGGTAAAAGCGGATTGTGACTGTAAAACCAGACTGGTTGCGGGTGAAAGCACCTGGGCGTGAGCGCATCGGTAACGTTAAAGACATTTTGCGGGATTTAGCCCTCAATACAGTTTGCGAGGAAGCGTCCTGTCCGAATATTGGTGAATGCTTCAACGCTGGTACTGCCACGTTTTTGATTATGGGGCCGGCTTGTACGCGTGCTTGCCCCTACTGCGATATCGATTTTGAGAAAAAACCTAAAGCACTAGACCCCACCGAACCTGCACGGCTAGCGGAAGCTGTTCGGCGTATGAAACTTAATCATGTGGTAATCACTTCTGTAAATCGAGATGATTTGCCAGATGGTGGTGCATCTCAATTTGTGGGGTGTATTAATGCAGTTCGTACCATATCACCCAACACTACAATTGAAGTACTGATTCCTGACTTGTGCGGTAATTGGGATGCTTTAGAGTTGATTCTCCAAGCTCAGCCAGAGGTATTAAACCATAATACGGAAACCGTTCCACGCTTGTATCGTCGGGTGCGTCCCCAAGGGAACTACGATCGCACATTAGAATTATTGCAGCGAACTCGCCAACTTTCTAAGAGCACCTACACTAAATCCGGTATCATGGTTGGACTCGGTGAAACTGACACCGAAATTCGCCAAGTCATGCAAGACTTACGAACTGTAGATTGCGACATTTTAACAATTGGTCAATACCTCCAACCCAGTCAAAAACACCTGAAAGTAGATGAATTTATCCACCCAGAACAATTTGCTGCTTGGAAGGCATTCGGCGAAGAAATAGGATTTTTACAAGTTGTTTCTTCACCATTGACAAGAAGCTCATATCATGCAGAACAAGTCAGGGAATTAATGGAACGTTATCCACGCAGCCAATCTTAGATTTTAGATTAGTGAGTCAAGAGATGGAGAAATGGGGAATAGGTAGAGACGCGATTAATCGCGTCTGTATAAACGATTAATCCCGCGTCTGTACAAAGGTGGGGAGTGGGGAAGAAAAATTTTATCTTTACTTTGTCAGTGCAACTCGTGGAGTCTCTTGAGTAATGGTTAGTCGAAAATCCGTGACAATTCTGGGTGCAGGTGCTTGGGGTACGGCGCTGGCAAATCTAGCAGCTGCGAACGGCCATGAGGTGCGTCTCTGGTCGCGTCACGGTTCTCAAACTCTCGAAGCAGTATTAAAAGATGTCCAAATAGTCCTGTCAGCTATCTCTATGACAGGTGTCAGAGATGTTGCTTGCCAAGTCCACTGTTTCCCCCTTTTTCCAGAGACAATTTTCATCACAGCAACGAAAGGTTTAGATCCTCAAACCACCTGTACGCCATCGCAAATTTGGCAAACAATATTCCCTAGCCATGCAGTAGTTGTTCTGTCAGGGCCGAATTTATCTAAAGAAATTGAACAAGAATTACCAGCAGCAACGGTGGTAGCGAGTAATATTCCCACGGCTGCTGAAGTAGTGCAGTTAGTATTTTCTTCACATCGTTTCCGGGTATATACCAATCCCGATCCCCTTGGTGTAGAACTAGGGGGAACTCTGAAAAATGTTATTGCGATCGCTGCTGGTGTGTGCGATGGTTTACAACTAGGAACTAATGCCAAAGCTGCTTTAGTTACCCGTGGACTTACAGAAATAATTCGCGTCGGTAACGACTGGGGCGCAAAGACGGAAACATTTTATGGTTTATCGGGTCTAGGAGATTTGTTAGCAACCTGCAACAGTCCCTTAAGTCGCAATTACCAAGTCGGCTATCAGCTAGCTGGCGGTAAGACACTCACAGAAATTCTGGCAAATTTACAAGGAACCGCTGAGGGAGTTAACACTTGTCGGGTTTTGATACAACGAGCCAAGCAACAAAACATTGCTGTGCCAATTACCGAGCAAGTTTATCGCTTACTTCAGGGTGATATCACACCCAGACAAGCACTTGATGAACTGATGCTGCGAGATATCAAACCTGAGTATAACTACTAGTAGGCAGACACGGCGATACAGGGAAAGAGGACGTTCTGACACGGGGAATCAATCGCAAACATTCTTTGGGTCAGAGTGTCTTCTAGTCTTTGCGTCTTCTTGGGACGCTAATCAGTTCTCCCAGATCTATTAGTTAAACTTATTCCCAAATAATCCTGAGAAAAAATTGGTAAATCGTCAGGATATTACTTTCGTAGCCATGTAAATGTGACTATGACAAATATAAACAAGATATTCACTGAATTATGTTTATACAGTGTTACAAAAGTAACTATCAAAAACAATCAAATTTGAAATCTTAACTAAGTAGTTTAGATATTGAAAGCCTAGCTGCGGATTTGAATAGCTATTGGTTCAATCAGAAGCTTAGCAGCCGATTAAGTTCAGTAATAATGTATTCAATAAAACCATTACCCTAATTTTCTTAAAAAATTAATTGTAATGGAATTCTCTACCGTGTTAGTTCATCGAGAATCACGGGAACAATAGCAACAGTTGAATAGCTGACCGTAATCTTAAGCTGACCCTAATCTATTGTTACCTGGAGCCATTGAGACGCTTTATGCCAGCAACATCTTTTTATGCAGATGCCGCCTACAATACCCAAAAGTCCCGCCAGGTTTTGGACTCAGATCTCACGGTTGATGAGAGTGAGTTATCGGTAGACGATCTACAAGAGTTAGAAATGGCTTCTGTAGACCATGCTAACTTTGCTGCTAACGCCAACCGCCGTAGTACAGACCTTGTACGTCTATATCTTCAGGAAATTGGTCGGGTTAGGTTGTTAGGGCGGGATGAAGAGGTTTCAGAAGCTCAAAAAGTTCAACGCTACTTGCGGATGCGGATAGTACTTGCTAATGCAGCAAAGCAAGGAGATGAGGTAATTTCACCTTATCAAAAGTTAATTGAAGTTCAAGAGCGTTTGACTTCAGAACTAGGACATCGGCCGTCTTTGGAAAGGTGGGCTACCACTGCTGGTGTCATGGTATCGGATCTCAGACCGATTTTGGCAGAGGGCAAACGTCGCTGGGCTGAAATTGCCAAGTTGACAGTAGAAGAATTGGAGCAAATTCAGTCCCAAGGACTCCAGGCAAAAGAACACATGATTAAGGCTAATCTTCGCCTGGTTGTGTCTGTTGCTAAGAAGTATCAAAATCGTGGTTTGGAATTGTTGGATTTAGTCCAAGAAGGTACTTTAGGTCTAGAAAGAGCTGTAGAAAAATTTGACCCAACTAAGGGTTATCGCTTCAGTACCTATGCTTACTGGTGGATTCGTCAGGGAATTACACGGGCGATCGCTACTTCTAGTCGCACAATCCGCCTACCTGTTCATATTACAGAAAAGTTAAACAAAATCAAAAAAGCCCAACGCAAAATTGCTCAAGAAAAAGGTCGCACTCCGACTCTAGAGGATCTGGCTACTGAGTTAGAAATGACGCCTACTCAAGTACGTGAGGTTTTGTTGCGGGTTCCTCGCTCCGTGTCTTTGGAAACCAAGGTAGGAAAAGATAAAGATACTGAGTTAGGAGAATTACTAGAGACTGATAATGTAACTCCTGAAGAGATGTTAATGCGAGAATCTTTACAAAAAGACTTGCATCATCTTCTGTCAGATTTAACTAGCCGCGAACGCGACGTGATTTTGATGCGATTTGGCTTGGCAGATGGTCATCCTTACTCTTTAGCAGAAATTGGACGCGCTCTTGATTTGTCACGGGAACGAGTACGACAAATTGAATCTAAGGCTTTGCAAAAGCTACGCCAACCGAAGCGCCGCAACCTCATCCGCGATTATTTGGAGTCTCTAAGTTAGTCAATGGTCATTTGTCATTAGTCCTCTTTTACAAAGTCTGAGCGTGGCTTGCCGAGGTTCAGACTTTGTGTCTTGTCATTTGAAAACTTTGCCTAACAAGTGACTAGCAACAAACAACTGTATTCGATCTACAGACACAAAACTTATCACAAGCTTATAGCCAATTATTTGCATCTAAGGTTACAGCACTTTCCCCACACCTTTGCTCAGAATATCTTGAAGGCTGGGATCGTATTGTTAACTGATTACTCATCAAAGTTTGATGAATTTTTCTTAAGCTTTTAGTAAAGATTCTCAATAGGCAATGATTGTTGCAAATTGCTCCCAAGATTTGTTATATTCTCAACTAATAGGCTTTGTTGAGAAATATTAGCTATGACAGTCTACACAACTACTTCACTCAAGGCGGAACTGAACGACCGAGGCTGGCGTTTAACTCCCCAGCGCGAAACAATTTTACACATTTTTCAAGAACTTCCGCAAGGTGAACATCTAAGTGCGGAAGATCTTTATCATCGGTTAGAAACTGATGGTGAAGGGATCAGTCTGTCAACTATTTATCGGACTTTGAAGTTGATGGCGCGAATGGGGATTCTACGGGAACTAGAACTAGGTGAGGGACATAAGCATTATGAACTCAACCAGCCCTATCCCCATCACCACCATCACTTAATTTGTGTTCGCTGTAACTCAACCATTGAGTTTAAAAACGACTCAATTTTAAAAATTGGGGCGAAAACTGCTCAAAAAGAAGGCTTTCATTTACTTGACTGTCAAATGACCATCCATGCGGTGTGTCCTAAGTGTCAACGAGCGCTGATGCCGCTTTAGCAGTTGGGTAGACAAAAAACGAAACTACTCAAATTAACCAAATAAGTGGAATTTTGAGCAGTTCCTTTCTTTGCTGTTACTGGAGGCAAGCAACCAGTTGAGGACTGATACTAACAACCCCAAAGCGGATGCTAAAAGCGTCCGCTCTTAAGATCCTTGAGGCTAATACCGTAGAATTCTTGGGCTTGTTTAATTGCTTTTTTGGTGTCATCTGCCATTACACCGTTGAGCTTGCCTTTATAAAAACCGCGCTCCCGCAATCGTGTTTGGATTTCGAGGACGCTAAAGTCGCTTTTTGGGGCAGTATTTATTGAGCTATATAATTTAGCTCTAGTAGTTGGGCCAGCAACACCACTTGCTGCCAAGAAATTAGCTGCTTGAAATCTCTTGACGGCATCGGTTGTGTAGGGGCCATAGTAGCCATTTGGCTCTCCCTCTAAATATCCTGCTTGAATTAGGTGTTCTTGAAGTAATCTAACTGGCTCACCGCGATCGCCAAGGCGGAGTTTGCTTCGATCTGCTGCTTTTTTAGGAGCTTCTTCTCCATCACCAACGCCAACTGGTGGCAATTTACTTAATGTTGCCGGGCCAACAATTCCATCAACACTTAAGTTGTAAGAATCTTGGAAGCGCTTAACAGCTTCTTCAGTAATCGGGCCAAATATTCCTGTAGCGTTCCCGTAATAGAAGCCTGCAACTCTTAAGCGTTCTTGCAAAACTCTAACATTTTCGCCTTCATCTCCCTTCGTCAAATAGTTAGAATTGCGGCGTTGGTTGGTTGCTGAACTAGCTGAACTTGTAGTGCTAGTTTTTTTAGCTTGTGTAGTCGCAGCAGTTTTTTTAGCTTGTGCAGTTGCAGGACTAGGCTTTTTAGCTTGCCAGTTTTCTAATTTTTGTAAAGTGGTTGCTCCAACAACACCGTTTACTTGTATGCCAGCAGCCCTTTGAAAGCGCCGCACAGATTCTTCTGTGGATGCGTCATATACTTGGGTGATGGGAGCTTGATAAAAACCTGCTGATTTTAACTTTTGTTGTAAATTTCTGACAGAGGGCCCTTGGTCGCCTTTTTGCAGTGCCATAACGCTGCTGACAGCACTGAGAATAGACAAAGACAGAGCAAGGGGCAGCATATACTTCCAAGCCTTTCCAGAAAGCCGTCCCCAGTTTGGTGCAGTTGCATTGTTTAACAAAGAACTGAGCGAAATCAATTCACTGGGTGTGCCGTCTTCGTAGGCGTAAGCTAGGTGTAAATACGCAAGATTCTCCATATTTTTTTCCTACACCATTGATTTTTCTTCGATAACTGCTTCAGCTTGATGTACTAGGTTTCTCAACGTTTCTAGTGTTCCTATATTTACATCCTGCCATAAATTGCGCTTGTGTGCTTCTAATAATCTTTCAGCAATATCACGCAGTGCATAAGGGTTTTTTTCCTCAATGAATTCTAAAACAACTGGATCGAGTAAATAAGCTTGTACAATGCCTTGATACATATAATCTTCAACACATTTAGTTGTAGCATCATAGGCGAATAAATAGTCCACTGTTGCTGCCATTTCAAAAGCACCTTTATAACCGTGACCCATAACTCCCGAAATCCACTTAGGATTGACTACGCGAGAACGATACACCCGTGCGATTTCTTCTCTCAGTTGGCGGATTCGCGGTTGGGCAGGTATAGAATGATCCCCAAAATAAATTTGAGGATTTTTTCCTTGTAGAGAACGCACCGCAACTGTTAAGCCCCCCTGAAATTGGTAATAATCATCAGAATCGAGTAGGTCGTGTTCGCGGTTGTCTTGATTGTGGAGTACGACTTGCATTTGGGCTAGGCGTTGCTCGAAGATTTCGGGAGTGGGCATGGGGCATGGGGCATTGGGCATTGGGCATTGGGAATTAGGAAAAGTTTCAGCTCCCCCTGCCTCCCCTGCTCCCCCTGCCGAGGAGTAGGCGTAAGAACTCCAGTTGATGTAGGCGCGGGCTAAGTCTTGGTCATCTGTCCAGTTTTGCGATTCTATTAGGCCTTGGAGTCCGGCGCCGTAGGCACCTGGGCGAGAACCAAAGATGCGATAAAGCGATCGCACTTTTGCTGCTTCTAAAGTTAAACCTTGTTGAGTCCACAAATCAGTCTCTTGGCGAACTGCAACCGCGAGTGGATTTTGTTCTGGGGGTTCATCCAAGTTTGCCACCGCTGTCACTGCTTGCGCGAATAAATCAATTAAGTTGGGAAATGCATCGCGGAAGAATCCGGAAATTCGCAAGGTAACATCTACGCGGGGACGCCCCAAAACTGCCAGAGGCAAAATTTCAAAATCCACGACTCGCCGTGCTGCACCATCCCACACGGGTCTGACTCCCAGTAAAGCCAAAGCCTCGGCAATGTCATCGCCTCCAGTTCTCATGGTGGCAGTTCCCCACAATGATAAGCCTAGTGTTTTTGGATACTCACCATGTTCTTGGGTGTAATATTCAACGAGGGTTTCAGCGGCTTTTCTGCCGATATCCCAAGCTGTTTCTGTGGGAATGGCGCGAATATCCACAGAATAAAAGTTTTTCCCCGTTGGTAGAACTTCCGGGCGTCCGCGGGTGGGTGCGCCAGATGGGGCACTCGGGACATATCCGCCATCGAGTCCGTGTAATAAATAGGTAATCTCTTGGTCAGTTTGTTGTAAAGCAGGAAGGAGGCGATCGCGTATCCAGTCGAGGGTAGTGCTGAGTGGGGAGTGGAGAGTTAAGAGTGAGGAGTTAGGAGTTGGGAGTTCTGAATTCTGAGTTCTGAATTCTGAATTCTGGTTAATGATTTGTTCTACTAAAAGGGCGGCGTGTTGTTCTAGGACTTCAACAATATCACCGATGGTGCGACATTCTGTGCCATTGACTACGGAATATTGACCGCTACTCATGGAAAGGTCTGCTGTGAGGGGATCGAAGTCTAGACCCCAATCTTGGGCTATGGCACGGGTAATGCCTACAGAATAGCGATTTGGTATGCGAGCGATCGCCACTATTAAATCTCTTAATTGCTGTCCTTGGGGACATTGCCCAAAAATGTGTAACCCGTCACGGATTTGAGCTTCTTTGAGTTCGCAAAGATAACCATCTAATGAATTTAAAATTTTAAATTCATAATTTAAAATTTCTTCGTTTTGGATTCCTAAATCTAGATGTAAATTTTCTTGAAGAATCAATTCCCGGATGCGATCGCGAATTGTTGGTAAACGGGAAGGATCTAAACTTTCGGCTTCATAATACTCATCAATTAAATTCTCTAACTGTTGCAAAGAACCGTAAAGTTCTGCACGAGTCATAGGCGGCGTGAGGTGATCTACAATTACTGCTTGGGCGCGGCGTTTGGCTTGGGAACCTTCACCAGGGTCATTGACAATAAACGGGTATAAGTGGGGAAGTGCGCCGAAAGCTACTTCTGGGTAACAATTACTTGATAAAGCCACACTTTTACCAGGTAGCCATTCTAAATTTCCATGTTTGCCCACATGAACTACAGCATCAGCACCAAAACATTCTCTAACCCAATAGTAAAAAGCCAAATAAGCATGGGTTGGTTCTAAATCCGGCGCATGATAATTCAAACTGGGGTCATTATCATAGCCCCTTGGTGGCTGAATTCCCACGAAAATGTTGCCTAGTTGAATTCCAGGAACGGGAAAGGAGGACACGGAGACGCGGGGACACGGGGACGCGGGGAAAGAACTCTCCGCGTCCCCACGTCTCCCAGTCTCCGCGTCCTCTTCCACTCCCCACCGTTCGCTAATACCTTGCTGCACAGCTGGTGGCAAAGAAGCGAAATATTCTTGATACTCTGCCCAAGAGAGGCTTTGCTGCACCGGACGCCATTCTTGACTTTCGGGATCGTTGGTGACGCCAGATGTTAGCCGTTGAATCAACTCATCTCCTTGAGCAGGTGGATTTTCTACTTGATAACCTGCTTTGTGTAACGCTTGCAGGATTTCTACACAACTAGCTGGGGTATCGAGTCCTACACCGTTAGCTAAGCGTCCATTGCGGTTGGGGTAATTTGCCAGAATTAGGGCAATTCGGCGCTCTTGGGGTGGCTTTGAACGGAGGCGCACCCAATTTGCTGCTAGTTGAGCAACGAACTCGATGCGATCGCTCACTGGTTCATAAACTACCACATCTGTCTCTAAATCGGAATTACGAGTTTGCACCGCTTTAAAAGACACAGCACGAGTAATAATGCGCCCATCTACTTCTGGTAGCGCTACATTCATTCCAATATCGCGGGGAGAAAGGCCTTTAAACTCTAACTCCCACTGTTCAACTGAACCGCCACTGAGAATAACCTGCAATACAGGCACATCTAACTTTTCCCATAGTTCGGTTTGGGGTGTCTCGCTTTCTAACTTTGCTAGAGAAAAACTGGTGGTATTCAACAGCAGTCCAATTGCTTCGGCTTCTTTGGGTTGAAAAAATTCACTCAACTCAAGTTGAACATCCGGTTCGCGCAATGACGAAACAAAAATTGGTACAGGTTGTAAATTTTTCTCTACTAAGGCTTGGCATAAAGCATCGATTACCCTAGTGTTTCCCGCTAAATAATGGGCGCGGTAGAAAAGGATGCCGACTTTGGGGATTGGGGATTGGGGATTAGGGACTGGGGACTGGGGGTTCGGAATTCGTGATAGGCAGGGGATGGAGGATTGTAAACTTTGAGTTTCAAAGGTAGATGAACGAGGTTCTGAAGTGGATGAATGAGATTCTAACTCTCCTTCATCTTCCCATCTCCCCATCTCCCCATCTACCCATTCATACAATCCCACACGCGGAATGCGCTGGGGTAGTGGAGGATTGTATGCAGTTGACAGACAAGTGTCGGCGATAAATTGCAAAGCATTGACAAAATTTTCTACGCCGCCTTCGCTAAAATACTGCCATACCTGGTTAACAATGTCTAAAGGCACAGTAGACTGGGAGATTAAGTCGGGATCGAGACTGTCGTCTCCGGGCATTACAATAAGGGTTGTACCATTACGTTGCACGATTTCCTGCGCTACTTCTAAGCCATAAGCCCAGTAGGAACGTCCTCCTAAGAGGCGCAGAATTATTACCTCGGCATGTTCTAAAACTTGCTCGGCGTAAGTATCTATAGTTAATTGTTGTTGCAATTGCA
This sequence comes from Nostoc sp. ATCC 43529, assembly GCA_003326205.1. Lineage (GTDB taxonomy): Bacteria > Cyanobacteriota > Cyanobacteriia > Cyanobacteriales > Nostocaceae > Nostoc. Next base: position 220,985 of record LWTK01000084.1, on the reverse strand, counting down.
ACAGATTGGCGACTCTGAATGTGGGAAAGGGTGCAGGTAATTTGCCAAGCGCAGCCGCCAAGGTTTGAATGTCGGTATCAGCAGCCGTAATCAAGACTAAGGTCGCTGGAGTTTGTTCTATAAAAATTAAACTTTCTGACTGATTCAATCCACCCGATATGCCACTAATACGATGCATAATCTTGTATTACCGTCTTAAACTATTGGTTAGTACACAATAAAAAAGGAGTCAGAATTCCGAATTCAGAAGGCTCCATACATTAAGGTATGGAGTTTTAACAAGGAAGAATTTTGAACTTTGTTTCGCCCACAAGGGGACGAAGTTTCGACTAATACTCATCACCGACTCAAGCTCTGATTTCTTCTGAATTCTGACGCCTTGGCGGAGCATCTCTATCTTTGCTCTGAGTTTTGAGTTTTCCTTAAGAAAAATAAACTTTCGTCCTTGCATTGAGCCCTCTCTTACCAGAATGATTGAAAATGCTGAGTTCTCCTGATTTGAGCCTTTCTCGAACCTTGCCTATTGTTGTATTCAATGGGCTTGGGGAATTGTTAGAGCAGATGGCTCAAACGGTGGGAAGTCCGGCTCTGGTAATGACAGAAGCTATGTTGGCCTCGATTCGCATACCTGTGGAGTGGGAAAGCCAAAGGTTTACAGTAGTTCTTTCTGAGCAGTTTAGTGCGCTGTTGCTGGGGAATTTGGAGAAAGATGACGAAGAACAACTATCTGCTGAGAACTCTTGTACAGACGCGATTAATCAGGTCTCTTGTACAGACGCGATTAATCGCGTCTCTACTACATTGACATTTAATTTGGAGGCGATCGCGTCTTTTATATTCCAATTGAGAGATTTGTTTGAGTGCAATTCCAATACTTACCAAAATCTCGAACGCTATCGCCAAGTTATTAAGCCTAACGATCCGGCGCTGCAAAGTAAATTTACACTGTTGTTATTAGAATATTTTCTAACTCAGTCAAGCCAAGAAATAATACCACCTCCCAGTGCAATTGGGCCAGCTGTTTATATTTGTCAGCCAGTAGAAGATGCCCTAAAAAAACAAGTTTCCCAAGAACAGCTGTTAAATCAGGTAACAACGCAGATCCGCAAAAGCCTGGATTTGCCAGTAATTATGGCAACGGCAATTACACAGGTGCGTGAGTTTCTGGAATTAGACAGATTAGTAATTTATAAATTTCAGGGTTCTAAAGTCAAGACTCAACAATACCAGTTTGATAGTATTGATTGCAATGGCACAGCAGTCACTACGACAGAGAGAATTTTCGCTAGTGGTATCAAATTGGAAACCTCAATTCAAGAAAGCCAAGGCTTGGATTTTTCCTCCGATCGCGATAATGGTACGCCCTCAATTTCTGTGTCTGTTAATAGCCAATCTCTACCAGAAGACTATCAAAAGTATCGGGGTTATGTTGTCTATGAAGCCCGTGGTAAAGATGGTATTACATCGGTATTGAATTACAGAGAAAGAAATTGCTTTTTCCCAACCTCTCAATGTTGGGAGAAGTATCGCCAAGGCTTTACTTTAGCTGTGGATGATGTCGAAAAGACTTATACTTTAGAAGAGTGTTTGTTAAATTTTTTAAGGGAATGCAAAGTCCGTGCAAAGTTAGCTGCACCGATTATATTTGAGGAAAAACTCTGGGGATTGCTCATTGCTCATCAGTGCGATCGTCCACGTCAGTGGACTGATAGCGAAAAAAACTTGCTCAGTTCCATCGCCGAACAATTAGCGATCGCGATTCACCAAGCTGAGTTAATGCAAACCCTCACCCAAGAAAAACAAACGCTGGAAGAACGAGTTATTGAACGTACAAGGGCGTTACGTGATGCCTTGCTAGCCGCCGAAGCTGCTAGCCGCCTCAGAAATGAATTTCTCGCTACTATTAGTCATGAATTACTCACGCCTTTAACTTATGTGATTGGCATGTCTTCAACGTTGTTACGGTGGCCTTTGGGTGAATTAAGTCAACGACAACGGGATTATCTGCAAACAATCCACGATAGTGGAGAACATTTATTAGAAATGATTAATGACATCCTCGATTTATCACAAATCGAGGCTGGTAAGACAGCTTTAAATATTTCGGAATTTTCTTTGGTGAATGTTGCCCAAAGAACTGTAGAATCACTCCGACAAAAAGCAACAAACCAACAAGTAAATCTTAAACTTGATTTGCAAATCGATCAAAAGCGCGATCGCTTTACCGCCGACTCCGAACGAATAGAACAAATTCTCTGGAATCTGTTAACTAATGCAATTAAATTCACTCCCGAAAATGGCAATGTTACTCTACGTCTTTGGGTAGAAGACGATACCGCTATTTTTCAAGTTGAAGACACCGGAATTGGCATTCCCGAAGAAAAATTACCATTACTGTTTGAGAAATTCCAGCAACTCGATACACCCTATCGCCGCCGTTATGAAGGCACTGGACTGGGACTAGCTTTAACTAAACAACTTGTAGAACTCCATCGCGGTCGAATCGAAGTAGAATCAACAGTGAGTGTTGGCTCAATTTTTACTGTATGGATACCAACTCAGACAATGAAAGTGCCTAGTGTTGATTGATTGTTGATTGTTGATTGTTGACTGGTGATTGGGGAGTTATTATTCTCCTCTGCCCAATGCCCCATGCCCCATGCCCAATATTATTTTGATGCTAAATTTGTTAGCATTTTTTCAAACACTTTCAACACATATTCTTTGCCATTATCTCTGGTAAAAATCGTATAATTAGGATGAGAATTAATTTCAATTAACCAATATTTATTATCTCTATCCAATACGATATCTAAACCACAATAATCAAGGTCTAATTCTTCAAAAATTGGTCTGACAAAATTATCAATTTCTGACAATATTTGTGGATCGCTGATATATTTAGCTTTAGCGCCATCCCAGTGTAGAGGACTTAAGTTACCTATAAAATTCGCGTTACTTATATCTTTTTCATAGAGTAAAACTAACTCTTTATTTAAGAAAACTGCTCTATATTCTGATTTGATGTGAATTACTTCTTGAGCAAGAGCTACGTAATCATACTTGTGATTGATATCAAAAATCTGTTTTATAGCATTTTCAATTTCATCTTGATTCTGGCATAAAAAGACGTTGTGTCCGCTGGAACCAGAATTTCTTTTGACAATCACAGGTATTTCAAAGTTATCTTTAATTTCTAATATAATATCTTCAATAGTTGGAAATTTTAAGTACATTTTATATTGAAGATCGCAGTAAGGCGAAAGAAAACCGATTGTTCGAGGAAGTTTAATTTTTTTCTTTAAAATATGATAAGTATATTCCTTATCTTTCAAAATCTTTGCTACTGCTTGATTAATTAACGGAGTGCTATAATTACAAAAATAATGGTGTTTATTACTCAATTTTACTTTGATTAAATTTTCAGTAGGATGAATAATTTCATAGCTAATATTTAAGTTTTCACAAGCTTGGAGCAATAGCGAAACGTTGTCTAACATAAATGCTTGAAGCTCAACTTTTAAATTAGGTGATTATAGGAATTGACAAGACAAGCTTTGCTGCAATTGATAAATATCAATTGAGCCTTTTTGTAATTTTTGAAAAAGCCAATCTCTAAAATACACCTATATATTAGATAATGCAATAGCTTATCATCAATTTTCTAATGAATACAAAAATGAGATAAACAAAGATTTGATACTTAATTAAAAAATTTATTCTTTATTTTATTTTTTCACAATTTTATGCTTTTAGGGCGTTGCACAAATAAGGTATGGAATTTAGATATTGCAATCTAAAAATCCTGGTTCTCAAAATATGCAACGCCAATTTCTAAGTTGTTGTTGAACTTGTTGCTTGCCGTTTAAAAATTACCATTTCAGTGCCAACAACTGGGTTACGTGCTATCAGGCGATTTTGGGAGTCGATAATTTCTAAATGAGTAAAATCAAGTTGTTGAGAGCGTTGTAAAATCTCGGCAGCGAGTCGATCCTGTTGAGATTCTGGGAGAGTGTACCAATCGTCGTTAATTGTAACAGTGAGATTACTCGTGCGGAAGTTGGCTTGAATTGACTTTATCAGACCAGAGGCGATGCGATCGCTAATTTCAGCTACCTGATTTTCAATAGCCACAATTAAGGCTTGTTCGGGTGTCAATTCTATAGTTGGTGTTGGTGTCGGCGTAGGCGTTGGCGTTGGAATTACTTCTGGTTCTGGTTCTGGTGACGGCGTAATTTCCTCTGGTGGTTGTTGTGCTTCTGGCGGCGTAACTTCTTCTGGCGGCGGCGTAATTTCTTCTGGTGGCTGTGGTTCTGGTGTGACTGACTCCGGTGGAGTAGTTATGGTTGGCGTTGGTATGGGAACCTCTTCAACCGGAGGAAGTGTTGCTACTTCCGTAGGTTTACCACTCAAGATAGTCGTAGTTGTCCAAACGAGAATTACAGCAATTCCAGTAATAATTCCCGTCAAGGCTGTATCTGATAACTTTGTTGATAAATTTGATGGCAAAAATAAGCGGACTGTCCTTAATAGTCCACCCCAGCGCGACTGAAGCTGTTGCAAAAAACCAGGAGTTTCTTCAGCACCAGGTGGGGGTGCTGTCTCCAGTTTCTCGACTGTTACTTCTAAAACCCCAATTGTCCCTCGGAGAATTTGGATAATTTTAGCCTTCCAAATTGGCTGAACTCTCTGGTAAGGTTTTTGGGGGGGTTTAGTTACCTGCTCATCGGTCGGTTTTGGATTGTCTTGTGACATGGAACTTTCACCAAAAGCAGCGAATCAAAGACAAACAACGTACATTATTACTGGTGCTGCCTCTTTTGCCTTAATGTATCACTTCAAAAGCACATTACTTCTCTGGAAACTAACTATTTATTAAATTTGGTGAATTATGAACTTGAAACGCCGTCAATTTTTATTTTTAAGTAGCCTGGGCGCCATTGGTACGGGATTTTTGGGCTGGATGTTAAGTCAGAAAAATTATCAAAATGCTGATATTAGCGATTCCACAACAGCCATAGCCGCCAACCCACCGAAAAAAGACTTGTTATTACGTTTTGTGTCTGTTGCCGATACAGGAACCGGCGCTAAAGGACAGTATGCTGTGGCTGGGGCAATGAATTTTTATTACAAACAAAATCCTTATGATTTAGTTGTTTTAGCTGGAGATAACATTTACAACAACGGCGAAATTGAGAAAATTAATGCAGTTTTTGAGCGTCCCTATCAAGCTTTGCTCAAGCAAGGTGTAAAATTTCAAGCTTGTTTAGGCAATCACGATATTCGTACTGCAAATGGCGAACCACAAGTGAAGTACGCCGGTTTTAATATGAACGGAAGGCGATATTATACATTTCGGCGTGGAACTGTACAATTTTTCGCTTTAGATACTAATAGTAATGCTGATTGGAAAAACCAGCTACCTTGGTTAGAAAAAGAATTAAGTCGCAGTAAAGCTGGTTGGAAAGTTGTATTTGGTCATCATCCAATATATGCATCTGGTGTATATGGAAGTAATCCAGAGTTTATTAAAATTTTTACTCCGTTGTTTCAAAAATATGGCGTTCAACTTTATATAAATGGCCACGAACATCATTATGAACGCACCCGTGTAATTAATGGAACTACTTATTTAATTACTGGTGGTGGTGCGGGTACTCGTCCTGTAGGACGTTCAGAATGGACAGAATATTCTGCTGAAAGGTTGAGTTTTGCAGCCTATGAAGTGTATGCAGATAGAATAGAAGTAAGTGCGATCGCTACTAATAAGAGCGTTTTTGATCGAGGTATTATTCAATTTAAATCAGCTTAATTAAACAATGAATCAGCCATAAATTCCTGCTGCAATCCCCAATATTATAGAATTATCTCCAACACCCGATGTTCTATTTTCTAAACTTTTGCCAACTTTATTCTCACCAAAAAATTTATGATTCTTGAGGCTGTGGCACTTCATGTTAAACCCGGTTTGGAATCCGAATTTGAAACTGTTTTCAAAAAAGCTTCTCAGATAATTTCTTCAGTTAAAGGATATTTATCCCATGAATTGCACAAATGTATAGAAGTACAAGGTAAATATTTATTACTTGTCAGATGGGAAACTTTAGAATCTCATACTGTGGAATTTCGAGGTTCTGCTGAGTTTCAAGAGTGGAAAAAACTTCTACACCATTTTTACGATCCATTTCCGACAGTTGAACATTTTCAAGAAGTTGAAATATAGCTTGCATTCTGCACTTATAAAACAAGATATCTGACTTATTAAAAAATTTGGGTATCTATGAATTTTGTATTAGGGATTATCAATAAATAAATTATCCAGTCTTGTGGGGTGGACATCTTGTCCGCCCCTTTCTACGGGCGGGCGAGACGCCCACCTCACAAGAAAAGTTGTATATTTTTTTATTTGGTAGTCTCTTAAAAGAAAAACTTTGGTGAGTTACAGATTGTCTACCCGTGTAGTTTATTTATCTGAAAAACGCCGTAAATAATCCCCCCAACTCCTGTAAATTTGCAGTTGTTGGAGGGTTGTTCAAATGTTGCAGCAAAAAGTGAATTAATATCAGTTAACAATTAATAGATTAAGTTTTAGTTAAGAAAAGATTAAAGTTAGATTATATTAGCGATCGCCCTCACTGCTTTAGCGGAATCACGATGGCAAACTCAGCACCCTCTCCTGGTGCTGAAATACACTCAAGTTTTCCAGAATGTTTTTTAACAACAATTTGGTAACTAATTGATAATCCCATACCAGTGCCTTTCCCCACAGGCTTGGTAGTGAAAAACGGATCAAATAAGTGTTTGCGTACTTTTTCACTCATTCCTAACCCATTGTCAGCAATGCGAATAGTTACAGAGTTCTTATCAATGGAAGTACGTATGCGAATTTTCGGTATTGGGCATTGGGGAGCCACTGCGGTCATTTGGTCTCCAAATGTGGAGCAAGTGGCGTCATGGGGCATTGGTTTATTCCCCGCGTCCCCGCGTCCCCATGTCCCCGCGTCTACCTCATCTTCCCATCCCCCCATCTCCCCATCTCCCCATCTCCCCACTCCCTCTTCTAATGCATCGATCGCATTTGTCAGCAGATTCATAAACACCTGATTCATTTGTCCAGCGTGACACACTACTCGTGGCAGGTTACCGTAGTCTTTAATTACTTGGATTTCGGGATGGCCTGGTTTGGCTTTCAAGCGATTTTGTAAAAGTAGCAAGGTGTTATCCAAACCTTCATGGATGTCCACTGGTTTCATACCGTCTTCATCAAGGCGAGAGAAATTGCGTAAAGATAAGACAATCTGGCGAATGCGTTCAGAACCCATATCGATAGAGTTGAGGACTTTGGGCAAGTCTTGTTTGAGAAAGTCTAAATCAATGGCGTGGATTTGTTGGTGAATCTCTGGTGCTGGTGGGCAGTAGTGCTGTTGATAAAGTTCTATTAAGTGCAGCAAATCTTGGATATATCCACTGGCGTGGCTAATATTGCCATAGATAAAATTGACGGGATTATTGATTTCGTGGGCAATTCCCGCTACCAACTGTCCCAAACTAGACATTTTTTCAGTTTGAATCAGTTGCGCTTGGGTTTGTTGAAGTTCTAGCAGTGCTGCTTCTAGTTGCTGGGCTTTGTCTTGGGCAGTTTGGGCGGCGATGCGACTTTGGGTATAAAGTTTAGCTTGGTCAATGGCGATCGCTATTTGGTCTGTAACTGCTTGGAGTAATTCTATTTCGTTGTCTAGCCAAGGCCGAAAGCCATTACAATAACCACAGCTAAAGGCGCCAATTTCCCCAGATTGGGTATGTACCGGCAACGAAATAAAAGCAGTGAAACCGAAATCGTTCAAAAACTCCCGTGCAATGCCATAGCCCACAGTTTTAACATCATCGATGCGGATGATTTCTTTATTCAAAGTTTTGCAGCCGATGAGTTCGATTTCTGCATTATTTCCTTGGTCGTTCAGCAGACATGGTAAAAACGAACTTTTGGTCTCATATACTCTCTCCCAGTAGGGTATTTCAGCGTTTTGTCGATACCAAAAGAAGGCGCAACGGTCTATTTGAAATAAGTTGCGAATCTCCCGGACTGCCGTTTCCACAATGTAATTGAGATCCAAGGAAGCTCGAATTTGGCTAGAAAGACGATTGAGTAATCTTTCCCGCTGGACGCTTTCTCCAAGTGCAACTTCTGTTTGTTTGCGTTTGATGCCAATGGCAATCTCTTGGGCGGCAAATTCCAGCGCTTTAAAAGTTGATTCTGTCACTGCTTGGCGGGCAAACATGGCTATTACCCCTACAGTTTCACCTTCAACAATCAGAGGATAACCTGCAAAAGCAACCATACCTTCTCGCTGTGCCCACTCTTTGTTACTCACGCGGGGATCTGCCTGTACGCAGTTAGTTAGGTGGGGTTTGCCTTCTTGGGCAATTAAACCAATTTTGAATTCACCAACTGGAACGCGCCTATGAAGCCCATTAATATGGGTGTATATTCCAGAACTGACTTGCAACTCTAGTACATTTTCCTGTTTATTAAGCGTCCAAATCCGAGCAAAGGCGGCATCGAGATGTTGAACTAAAGCCTCTGTGCAGCGGCGCATCATGTTCTCTAAACTGTCACTCTGGGTGAGGGCTGCATCTACATCGGCACGAAAATTTGCTAAACGGGCGCGTTCTGCCAGTGCTTCTTCTGCTTGTTTGCGGTCAGTGGTGTCGTAACAAATGCCAACGAAGTTCAAAACGTTACCATTGGCGTCTCTAGTAGCAGATGAGTTGCTTGTGTGCCATCGCCAACTGCCATTTTTGTGTTTTATTCGATATTCAATTGCATTTTGTTTTTCGCCTGTTGTTACAAGCCGTTGCAAATAATCTGCACACATAGGCACATCCTCAGGATGTACAAACAGACTAAAGGATTTGCCTTCGACTTCCGTAACTTCATGCCCCAAAATATCAGTCCAGTTCGGAGAAACGTAGGAGAATATTCCCTCAGCCGTCAGCGCAAAAAGAATGTTATTGGCATTCTCGATAATAGTGCGAAACTTGGTGTCTCTTTCGAGCGATGCAGCTTGTACTTTGTCCTCGTTTTCGCGGATCAGAACTATAATTTGCTGCTCTGGTAATGGTAAGAATCTAGCTTCAAAGTGACTATTTACTACTGTGTATTCAAAACTAACTTCACATTGAGTTACAAGTACTTGAGTCATGGTTTGGTGGAAGCGATCGCCTACAACAGTCGGTAAGCATTCTTGCAAACTCTTACCCCGTTCAACTCCTTGTGTAATATACAAATTTGGCATTTTTCCTGGCCGATAATCCAGGATGCTTCCATCAGCATCAACACGAAAATAAAAATCAGGAATTACTTTTAAGATCGCTGCAAATTCTGATGTTTTTTGGTGCAATTGTGCTTCAAAATTTTGACGTTTTGCAGTTTCCTTTGATAGCCGTCTTAGTGCCTTTGTTAATTCTCTGGCTTGCTTTTTTTCTAGAACTTGAGCCTGTTTCTTAAATAGTTTCTCATCTTGTTCTATATTTTCTTTTTCAACGTTAATTTGATTAATGTAGTTTTGCACCCTTCTAGGAAACACTTTTGCCTGCCTGCTCTGCCTAAATTATTGAAGTAAAATTTCTGAAACTTGATTTGTTAAAAAATGTGTATAATATTTTTATCTCAGCCTGGTAATTATCTTAATACTTTATTTCTTTTTAGATATACATTAATTCCTGTTTTTGTGTAAATAAATTGGGGAAATGCTGAAGTTTTGATTAAGATGAACTTCACCATTTTTATTCAAACTGAAAATTTTTTAACTTAAGTAAAATTACTTAAATATCTTTTTTCCTGAAAATCATCGATAAATTTATACTGATTATCTAATTTAATGGCTGAAAATCTGAATTAGCTTTACTTGGCTGTGTTTAGATCCCCGACTTCTTTAAGAAGTTGGGGATCTGACTTTTCACGAATTATTTACAGATATGTCTTCATCAAAAATTCACAAACTTCAAGATTTTCATATTAAAGCCAAGAGTAAGGAGTAGGGAGATGAGGGAGACAATGCCCAATGCCCCATCTGTTGTATAGCCCCTTGGCGATCGCATTTTATATGTTATAAACCTCAAAGAAATTTATGTTAGGCGGAAACTACTCTATGGAACCAGACAAACTGGCTAGTTTTAAAGAGTACGGTGAATTCATCCTCCGGAAAATAGATTCTGTACCTGAATACCCTTCACAACAAGAAGATTGGGTTCCGGCTAGCCTTGATGATTGTCTCCGTCGTCTGCGGGAAGCTGCCGAAAAAACTGTGGATCTTGCCACCTCGCCTGTGAAAATTGGTGTGATGGGAGAATTCAGTAGCGGCAAAACTTTACTTTTAGGCAGCTTGATTGGATATGCAGATGCTTTACCAGTCAGTGAAAACCCGACTACAGGTAATGTCACCGCCCTGCACATCATACCCCAAGATGACTTTGCAACTACACAACTCAGTAATTTTACAGTAGAATATCTCTCCCATGAAGGGGTACACGAGTGTCTGCGTTTCATGCTGGGGGAAGCCAATAAACGGACAACAGCAGCGGGGCTTCCTCCCATACCAGTATCAAAGCTGAATTCTGGCAAAGATATTATTGGTTGGTGTGAGGAAGCATGGAACAGTTCTAACAATTTAGAATTACGGTATTTACTCAGAGAGTTAGTATTATTCCTGCGGGCTTATCAAGCCTATGGCGAAGTAATGTGTAGTGGGCGCTACCAGATTGATGCTACCACCGCCCGCGAAGGGCTACAGCTAGTGGAACAGCCAATGGCCATTCAAACTCTCAAATTTGAAGATTTACCACCAGCCCATATTCGCTTACCGAGTCCACCCCAGAGGCTACCAACCAAATTATTGCAAAACAGCTTTCCACTGATTCGCCGCGTAGATATTGATGTCAAAATTTCACGGGAAATTTGGGATGTTACGGGGGCTGCTAAATTTATTCTCATCGATTTTCCCGGATTGGGAGCTGCTAATTCGGGCGCTAGAGATACGTTTTTGTCGCTGCGAGAATTGGCAGAAGTACAAACAATTTTAGTACTGCTAAATGGTAAGTCTCCAGGAAGCGATCGCGCTAATAAAATCTTTACGATGATGCAGCAGCAGCGACCCGGACAAGACCTGAAAGATTTAATTCTCGTCGGTGTGGGTCGCTTCGATCAACTACCTTTAGATAGTGAGGGTGGTGAAAGAGAACTCGACCAATTGACTGAAGATAGAGATTTGCATGAGGAAATTGTTTTGCAAAAACTCAAAGTTCTGCAAACAACTATTGACGGTGCAAAGGCGTTTACAACTCAAAAAGACCGCATTGTTTTACTGTCACCACTGTTAGGACTGGCTGATTTAGCAAAACGTTCAACTAAAGTCAAAGCAGGTTCGCCAGAGTTTTTAGCTAACTTGGATTATCCTGATTACTTAGACAGATCTAAACGGCTACAAGATAAATGGGGACGCTTAAGCCAACAGCTTTTAGACTCTGATACTCGCAGCTATTTGGGCAGACAATTAGGTTACTTTGCTCAAGATGGTAGCCTTGCAAAGCTACGAGAATTGATTCAAAATCACGTCGCTACTCATGGTCTCAAGCAATTGTATGAAGATACTAAAAGGGCTGCTGATGTAGTTAACCAACAACAAGATCATTTGAAAGATATCATAGATGAAATTCACGAGCAAGGCATCCCCACAGGAGACAGCCCCGCTTTTATTGAGTTGCGGTTCGTGGTGGAAACTTTAGATAAAATCTACAGAAATTTTCAAAAAAATTTAGCTAAAGAACCACTTAAAGACCGACGCGGTGTAGTTGTTAGCGATATAGTTAAAGACGAACTTACCTTTAAAATACTTAATTGGAATCAGTGGACTTTACTGTTTAATAAAGTAAACAATGGTAGCATCGCCCTCACTGAATCTAAAGGTGCGGCAGGTAAATTATTTGATAGGGGAAACCGTCTGAATAGTTCTCTACCGACAAAGAGTGATGATTTTTATCCAATATTTGAAAAAACCGTTAAAGAAGTAGAAGAATTTGCCCGCGATCGCATTCGTCAGGCTGTGATAGATTTGTTGAACCAATTATCAAATCAGGTAGCCCCAGAACGCGACCAATTGAAAGCAATTCTTAATCCAGAAATGGAACAAGAAATTGAATCAAAATTTGGTGTGGAAGAAGCCGACCTCTTTTATAAATTATTACTAGGATGCGACCCCAACGAATGGAAAGAAGCAATCATTTCTGAAATTAGTAACCAAGACAAAACCGTTGCACCCGAAATAATTTTTCCCCTAGCGCGTCAAGACGATAAACACAACGTTGGCCAAATCTTTGACTGGGCACCAGAAAAAAGCCAAGGCTTAGCTAGATCTAGCAATCATCAGCTTTTAGTACTGCGACTGCGAGATGAAATTACTGCTAGCGCCAGCCTTCATCTTGTGCAGTATGTTAGTGAAGTCAATCAACAAATTAATTCCGAATTAGAAGGCATTTTGGATCAAATTATTCCGAGTTTGCAAAATCTCTCGAAAAAAGAAGCATTACTGAGATATTTAACAGCTGGTGATATGGCATCCGAGGTAGCAGTTCCTACTTGGTTGCAGCTGCTTTCAGATATTGCGGCTGTTTCTTATTAAGATGTTTTTTGATGAGCTAACTCACACGATTTTGAACTGAGAATTTGCAATGCTTTTTCAAAGCGATCGCCCTAAATCAAGTCAGCCCTAACAGAATTATTTCATACTAGAATGAATCCTTTTGAATTGAACAATTATACTGATAAACAACCAAACGAGAAACAACAAAAAAGATTTCCGGGATGGTTTGCGTTAGATTTTGGTACGTCCAATTCTACAGTCACACTTTTCGATCCAATTGAAGTACCCATAGCTGAAATTTTACCGAAAGAACAAGAAATACGATTGCGCGATCGCTTATCGCAATGGTTGAGTTCTCCCGCTTCTATAGCTTTACCAGATGTCAGCGATGAGGATTGGCAAAAGTTTATTCTAGAAATTAGTAAAAACCTGGAAATAGAACCAAGAAAATTAAGTGAAGTTTTTGAAACTGATAACAAAGAGCGATTTTTAGAAGCGATTCGCCAAATTGAACTTTGTTTAGGAAATAGTGAAAGATTCCGTCGCGCTGTCAGCAAAAAACTCTATCAAATCTATCACGAAGTCTTCCGCGTTCCTACTTTAGAATCACAAAATCTCATTCCAGTTGTGTTGGATATAGATCGCCGTGAAACAGAAATTCCTAGCGAGTCGGAAATTTCCCATTTAGGCGAATTACAACTGCGGATGGGTAGGGAAGCTAGAGATAATAGAAAAAAAGCGATCGCCCAAGGTACAAGCAGTACTTTAAAAGAAATTATTAGCAGGTTTTATCATTCACCAAAACGCTATTTTGGGCAAGAGCGATCGTTTTCAGTTATTTTAGATGGTCAGGAAGAAACAATTACCGCCAAAGAATTAATTCAATCTGCTTGGGCGCATTTAATAAAGTTAACTGAAGATTACCGCCAACGGGCGCGACGCAGATTTTCTGAAGGGGATTTGTTAACAGCAGTTGTCACATATCCAACAGTTGCACCGCCGGTTGTTCGCAAGGAAGTTAAAGAATTAGTTGAACAATTGGCCATAGATGATGTCCAAACTGCTTATGATGAAGCTGTATCTGTGGCGATATTCTTTTTGTGGCGAGAATTTGGCGGTAATTTAAATATTGGTATTGAATCCTTTAAAACTCGTTGTCGCCAAACTGGAAATAAATGGTCGCAAAATGTTCTCGTTTTGGATATCGGTGGCGGAACCACAGATTTAGCTTTGATTGAGTTAACTTTGGAAGATAAAACCCCAGCTTTTGGTGATTATGAAGACAGGGGCTTAGGAGGACGTTATTATAAACTGACTCCTAAACTATTAGGTTCATCTGGACATTTACAGTTAGGTGGTGAGCTAATTACACTGCGAATTTTTCGACTTTTAAAAGTGGCGATCGCTGACTTTTTATTAACAGCAGTTACCACAGGTGACATCGAAAGCGAAAAGCTAGAAGATTTAATTAATTCGGAGTTAAACGAGCGATTCCTAGAACAAGGTAAATTTAAAAATGGCAGTCTTTTGAAATGTCTGGATAAAGAAAATCCAGAAGGTGATGTTGCTTATAAAGATGCTCTCGATACTGCCGAAAAAGTATTACCTACTCGTTGGCAACAAGCACCGCAACGCCTACAAACATTTTATCTATTGTGGGATTATGCAGAAGCAGCTAAACTGAAACTTGGGCAAAAACCACCCACTGATGATTCATTATTAACCTTCACACTTTCGGAACAAGAAATTTCTGAACTCCTAAATCAAAGTGCCGTTAAATTGCAAGTCAAAGACCCAAATAACATCTGCGTCATCCTAGACAATCATCAATTTGAACGAGCAGCAGTTTCAGGAATTAAAGAAGCGATCGGTATTGCCAAAGGATTGATGGAAAGCCGTTTGCGTCCCGACGATCTCACCAAAGATTCTTGGAATTCTCAAAAAGTTGATTGGTTAATTCTGTCTGGAAAAACCTGTAATCTCGACTTAGTACAGCGGCAAATTTATCAAGAATTTAGTAATTCGCCCTATTTTGTTTGGAATCCAGAACGCATTACTTTTGTCTTGGAATTTACTAAATTAGCCACCTCTGCCGGTGCTTGCTATGCCGAAAAATTACGCAGATTGAGATTCGATCCAGAAGAATCAAAAACTTTGCTACGTAAGGGAGCTAACCAGCTAGAAATTGATGTTAAAAATCTATTTTATTATTTGCCTTGCAACTTCAAACGTAAAACCCAAAGCAACGATTTATTAACTATATTTAAAGCTGGTCAAGAACTTTATCAACTAGCATCTTGGGAAACTGTTGCTAAAGTTCGTACTCCTTGGCAAGGAATACAATTAACTAATATCATCTACCGCCAAGATTACGAAGAAGGAGATTTACGGCTTTGGGGTAGCTTCGACGGCAAAAACCTGATGAATAAATTAGGAATGGAAGAAGCAGAATTCCTGAAAAAAATCAAAATCCAGTTTGAAATCGACCAAACCCTCGAATTTAAGGTGTTGCTTTGTCAAGGAAATCCCCATTACTTAATTGATGTTCCTGGCATTGATTTAGGAGAAGTACTTTCAGAAAGTTCAGCCCTATTTGCTGATGGTAACTTGAAGTGGAATATCGCTGTAGAACGCCCCAATAAAGACTTAAATAACGGTGATATTGCAGTTAATGTGATTGAATCTGCAACTGTGGATCGAGCAGATGCCTATCATTTAGTATTTGAAGTTGGAAATAGCGATCGCTCCTTCCACGAATTTCATTACTTGCGTGATGGCGTGACAGAACCAGGAATCGGATTAATTAGTAATCCCTTACCTCCCTTCCCGAAAACTGGTCAGCACACTTTCTATGTTTATCAAACAGACGCCGAAACCCAAACAAAAAAATGGATCAGAATTGGCGCACTCAGTAAACCAGACATCACAACAGATTATCCTTGTCAATATCGTGTGACTCTTGATAATCAAGGTATTTTACGGATGCACGCAGGTGAAGTACCTTATTGGACATCAACAAATCAAGAATGTCTTAAACAAGAAGGATGCGTTTATCTGACTGAATTAGAATTACAGCCTAATGAAGTTGATAAGGAACGCGATCCATTTTGCGGTATACATTAGAATTTATTCACGCAGAGACGCAGAGACGCAGAGTTTTTTAGTATCTTACGTCTTAGGTGTGAGATAGAAAAAAGCTCTTTCTCTTTGCGCCTCTGCGCCTCTGCGTGAGATAAAAAAAGGTAATATTAATGCACCATTTCCGCCAATTATTAGAACTACAAAACTCGCAATTAGCCCAATTATTACGGTTTACTCTCTACGGTCTTGAAACTACTTTAAATCAGGCTCGTGCAGAATTTCCGCAAGATCCAGGAGTTAAGTTATGTGATGAGTTGCTGCAAGAACTTCATAACTTATTGCAACCTGCGCCTACACCTTTACACCCACATATTGGTTGGGAAGATGTAACTATACCTTCCCAAAATACATTAAAACTCGATCGTTTAAGAGAAGCTTTTAATTCTGATTCAGAACTTACTTATTATTTGGGTAATTCCCAATTGCAAAGTCAAACTGACCCAGATTTGTGGAATGAAATTCAACGCAAGCTGTTGCGAATACCAGAAGATTTAGCTGCATCTTGGCGACAGCGTACTTTAGATATGGCTCAAGAAATTGGGGCGATCGCTGACAATTCTAATCTCTATGAACTTCCTTTTATCCGCGATGAAATTATCTACCCTGGACTTAGCGGTACTGTTCAAACTCAGGGCTTAAGTTTATCTCAAAAAGCGTTTTCAAATTATCAGAATTTCCAAAATAATGAATCCGATTTATCAACAGGATTCTTACTTTTATATACGAAATTTATTGAAATAGAACCAAACTTATATCATGCTTTAAAGAGTGTTTGTAGCTTTGATATTATCTCGCTAAATTCCAAACCAGAACAGCAGAGTCAATATATTAGTGCTTTGAGCGATCGCTGTCAACGCACCCAAAAAGCCGAAGAAAGCGCCGATCCCCTGTCCATTTTGCGTGCCTGGATTGACATGGATGAAGCAATACACTCCTTAGTATTTGTACCACCAGCGGAACGTTATTCCTGGTGGGGGAAGCTACAAAATGAATCACGGCGCATTCTCAAGAAAATCGCTGATAAAGCTATTAATGCAGGTCATGAAGTGCGTATTCGTCAATTATCTGGACTTTACGCAGATATTTGCGCTTCGTCCAAAGATGACTTACAACTAGATTTTGGCGGTACTCCTGGCGAAGTGTTAACCTGTCTGCGGGTTTATGCGCGAATCAACCACGAAGATTCACCAGGCCGCGTAATATTCCGTTCATCACGCTAGCTGCGGCAATAGTCATTAGTCATCCGTATTTACAAAGGACAAATGACTAATGACTAATGACTCAATTATAAAATGCCCCAGAAATGTAAAATCCCTTGACCAGAAAACGCTTCAATGAGAATGGCAGCTAAAAAACCAATCATCGCCAAACGGCCATTCCAGTTTTCACTCTGAGGAGTAAAGCCCCAGCGTAAAGCGTTAGGATCTTCCGAAACCGAAGGCACAGTCTTGTTAGCGTTTGACATAATTCACACTCCGAGCTTCTATGTTGTGATGGTTATAACCATCTGTAAAGTAATGTATCAGATTTTTACGAAATTGCAACATAAACCAAAAGTAAATCAGTGACACAGAATTTATTACGGATACGTAGCTTTTTGTGCTATGGTGGCGATGCCTACGGCGGCAAGCTACGCCTCAATAAAAAATGGCTTATGACTTTTCTTCTCTCTGTGTTCTCTGCGCCTCTGCGGTTCGTAAAGGCTTTAAGTGAACCATATTTGCTTAAGAATCACCACCAGCGAAAAATAAAGGTAAAACGAACGCTGTTAAAATTCCACCCAAAACAATCACCTCAATAATTCTGAGATAAAAGTTATTTTGCATAAAATTACTTAATAGCGCACCAAAATTAGCCGACCTACTCAACCAACCACGAAAACGCCTAGACCACTGTCCAGGATTATCTTCTGGTCGAAACTTCCAGGAAAACATCGAGAGTAACAACGGCGCACCACCCACCTTAGTAGACATCAAAACATGAATTGCCACACAGCAAACCATGACAACCCAAGCACTGAGGTGGAGAGAATACCAAATATGATACAACTCTCCTTTGGGCAGCCACTCTTCCTTCATCATTCTGCCGGAGTTCACAGCTAAAATAGCAGCGATGAGCATGAAAGTGTTTGCCAAACGTTGCAAGCTAACCCACCAAATCGGCTTGCCAACTTGCCTCAATTGCTGTAAAGAATCAGATTGAACAAGGCGCTTTTGTCCAGCATGAAAGCTATAGAGGGCAAAAGCAGGTAGAACAAGCAAGAAAAATAATGCAAAAGTGCCGTGAATGCCTTGAATATCAGGAAGTTGAGGAAATGGTATGCTGCCAAAGCGGCGATCGTAAGTGTTGTAAACTAGAAATCCAGTAATAATTGCTGCGATAACTAAAATTCCACTCGCGCCATGAAGAATTCGCAACAACAAAGGTTGATAGGGTGCAGAACGGGTCATAAGATTGAGCAGAAGTTATAAGTTAATATTAAAAATTTTAGAGCTTATTAGGATTCCTATTTGATTAGCTCAGAAAAAACTCCTACAACTAAAAAAGCCTGATTTTTCACTCGTTATTTATATAGATAAGTTCAAAATACAAAGTAAGTTACTATATTTAGGCTATGTTCAAAAGTCCTCTACGATATCCTGGTGGAAAATCAAAAGCAATAAATCAAATAGTTGAATATTTACCAGAAAATTTTGATGAATTTCGAGAGCCTTTTGTCGGTGGTGGTTCCGTATTTATTTATTTAAAACAAAAATTCCCCGATATCAAAATTTGGATTAACGATTTAAACCGCGAACTCTTCTTATTCTGGAAATTTGCCCAGTCTGATATAGCTCAGTTAGTTAAAGAAATCCGCCACATTAAAGCTAAACACACAGATGGCAAATTATTATTTGCAGAACTGACTAGCGTAGATGTCAATAATTTATCTGATTTGGAAAGAGCAGTCCGCTTTTTTGTACTTAATAGAATTACGTTTTCTGGCACTGTAGAATCAGGTGGCTTTTCTCAAGAAGCTTTTCATAAACGCTTTACTGATTCTTCAATACAACGACTAGAAAAATTAGAAAATATTCTAAATAAAAATGTCAAAATTACTAATTTAGATTATAGTCATCTATTAAAGCCCGAAGGAAAAGATGTATTTTTATTTTTAGATCCACCATATTTTAGTGCTACCAAATCAAAGCTATATGGAAAAGATGGTGATTTACACACCTCATTTCAACATCAAAGATTTGCCGAACTGTTGCAACAATGTCATCACCGTTGGCTAATCACTTACGACGATTCCCCACAAATTCGAGAAAATTTTCAATGGGCTAATGTTTCAGAGTGGCAATTGCAATATGGCATGAATAACTACAAGCAAAGTGCTGCTGCCAAAGGAAAAGAGTTATTTATTACTAATAGGACTTACGCAAAAACTCTCTGAAACTCTTATTTCTTTGTGTCCTTCTCTGACGAGACGCTGCGCGAATGCGTCCTTTGCGGTAGCCTGCGGCAAGCCGCTCCGCGTCTACGTTTTTTCATGATTTTGCGTAAGTCCCGACTAATTACAAACTTCAACTTGATTTGAATAATATAGCGGTTCCCAAGCAAATGAGGTACAGAAATTTGTAGGGGCGCAAAGCTTTGCGCCCCTACCTTGTACTTTACTAGAACGAGAAATGCTATAAATTACAAAATCATCATCTTATGAATGGGGCTTTGCAGTTAAACCTTGAACTTTAAACTAACAGCACATTTCAATAAGCATGAAGTACACAATTTACACTTCAAAGCTAGCCCGAAAGGCTATTTTAATTCTGACTTCTGAATTCTGCTGTAACTTTGATGAAAGCCAATTTTCCGGTAGGATAGCTCCCATGCCCTGCAACGTAGCTACACCCTACAACACACACAAACCTTAGCTATGACTACTTCCCCAATCCCTACACAAGAATCCTATTATGTTCTGCTGCAACAACTAATAGATGGTCAATCATTATCGCGTACTCAAGCCGCTGAATTAATGCAAGGTTGGCTTAGTGAAGCCGTTCCTCCAGAGTTATCGGGAGCAATTTTAACAGCACTGAACTTTAAAGGCGTTTCTGCCGACGAGTTAACCGGCATGGCTGAAGTATTACAAGCGCAATCCAGGCTGGGGACTGGGGAAACATCCACCCAATCCCCAATCCCTAATCCCCAATCCCTAATTGATACCTGTGGTACTGGTGGAGATGGTTCGTCAACTTTTAATATTTCGACAGCGGTTGCTTTTGTTGTGGCTGCTTATGGCGTACCCGTCGCCAAACACGGCAATCGTTCAGCCTCAAGTCTCACCGGCAGCGCTGATGTGTTGGAAGCCTTGGGTGTAAATTTGAGTGCCTCTAGTGAAAAAGTCCAAGCTGCTTTACAGGAAGTAGGGATCACTTTCTTGTTTGCCACTGGTTGGCATCCAGCACTTAAAGCAGTTGCCTCATTACGCCGGACTCTCAGGGTGCGGACAGTGTTTAATTTACTTGGCCCCTTGGTAAATCCCTTGCGTCCAACTGGGCAAGTGGTGGGATTATTCACACCGAAACTTTTAGCGACGGTTGCCCAAGCTTTACAGAATTTGGGCAAAGAAAAGGCAATTGTGTTACACGGGCGAGAAAAACTCGATGAGGCTGGGTTAGGAGATTTAACTGACTTGGCGGTGTTGTCTGAGGGAGAAGTGCAGTTAACTACCATTAATCCTTTAGATTTGGATGTCACACCTGCCCCCATAGGTATGCTTCGGGGCGGGGATGTGCAAGAGAATGCAGTGATTTTGAAAGCTGTACTCCAAGGTAAGGGAACTCAAGCCCAACAGGATGCAGTAGCTTTAAATGCTTCGTTGGCGCTGCAAGTTGCGGGGGCTATACCTTTCCTCGATCATGCCCAAGGTATTAAAATCGCTAAGGATATTCTGCAAACTGGGACGGCTTGGACGAAGCTGGAACAGTTAGTTCAATTTTTGGGGAATTGATTTGCGATCGCAGTTGCGGGCGAAACTCTACCACATTACGCTTGATTGTGACATCGTAATTGCCAAAAAAGTCATGTCCCAAAAGTCCGGTTTCGAGTTCCGTACCAGCGATCGCCACCGGCACTCGATTCACTGTCACGCCGCCAAGTGCCATTGACTCAACATAACCCACAGGAAATTCTACAGCTCTAGAACTGGCGGTGTTTGCCTTAGCTTTCCCCACTGCGACTATTCCCAAAGAATTTGCCATGTCTTGGGTGATTACAGTGCCACTGGCTCCTGTATCTACAATCATTTCAAACTTTCGCTGCCCATTGAAAGTGACTTCCACAATTGGCGTACCACCAGCCCGCCTTGTAATTGGGGCTGTAAACACTGGTTGTGGAATCACCACTGCTGATGAAGATCTCTCTGTTTCTGGTGGTGATAACTGTTTTTGTACCGGAATCGATAAAGGCGAGGTGAACTTTGGTGTAGTTGCTGCTTGGGGAACCACAACTACTATTTTTTGAGGTTCCTGAACTGGCACAGGGCGAGGAGCTGCTTTTTGCTTGGCGTATTTGATTTGCCGCTGATATTCCGTGATTTTGGATTGAGCGAAGGCAAATTCTGGGGTTTGTCGCTCTACTGTTTGCATCAGAGCGATCGCATCTTGATATTGACTCGCCACCAAATTCCAATCATCTGGAGATTGAGCAGATTGGCTGATACTCCAAGCACTGACAGCTTTATCTAACGCCAATTCAAAAACACTAGGTTCAGTTTCAGACGGCTGTGGCGGCTGTGCTTCAGGCGTAGCCGCTGGTGTTGCTGGTTCGGTGGCGGCAGGCTGTACTGATGCCAAATCGCCAATTGTTGCGGGTTGCTCGTTGCCAGTAGTAGTGTTTCGTTTGTCTTCACTACAGGCAACACTCAAAACCGCTAGAGCGCCGAATGCAAAAATTAGGGTTGCGCGGGATAAAAAAGTGGGAAGCATAATTAATATTAACTGCCCAAGCTCTTGCAAATCCAGTCTTTAAAAATTTTAAGTAAAAGGCAATAGGCAAGAGGCAAGAGGCAATGGGCAATGGGCAATAGGCAACGGGTGATAAGGAATTTTAATTTTTAATTAATAACCTGAAAACTCTTAATTGCTCAACTTGTGGCACAATCAAAGATTGCAGTCTTCGAGAGTAGGAATAGGAAGTAAGAACTAGGAACTAGAGAAAAATTTTCTTTAGTACCCAGTACCCAATCCCCAATCTCCACTCCGTACAGATGCGATTAATCGCGTCTCTACCCACTCCCCAATCTATGTCCTTATCTGACGCAATACCAGCTTTACTTGTCTTGGCAGATGGAACCACTTATCGCGGTTGGTCTTTTGGTGCTACGGGAACCGCCATCGGAGAGGTGGTATTCAACACTGGTATGACGGGCTATCAAGAAGTGCTGACCGACCCTAGTTACTGCGGTCAGATTGTGATTTTCACTTATCCAGAATTGGGGAATACAGGTGTTAACCCTGAAGATGAGGAATCAGAACGCCCCCAAGTGCGGGGTGCGATCGCGCGTAACATTTGTCATCGGCCAAGTAACTGGCGATCGACCCAATCCTTACCTGACTACCTCAAACAGCACCAAATACCAGCTATCTATGGCATCGACACCCGCGCCCTCACCCGCAAAATCCGGATGTTCGGAGCCATGAACGGTGGCATTTCCACAGCTATTCTGGATGAAGCGGAATTGCTAGAGCAGGTGCAGGCAGCTCCGAATATGGCAGGATTGAATCTGGTTCGGGAAGTGACTACGCCAAAAACTTATGAATGGTCAGATCCCACAATTCCAGCCTGGGAATTCAACCCAGAAACTGCCAACAATATTGAGGAACCCTTTACAGTTGTTGCCCTTGACTTTGGCATTAAACGCAATATTTTGCGCCGTTTAGCAAGTTATGGTTGTCGGGTAATTGTTGTACCTGCCGATACGCCACCAGAGGAAATTCTCAACTACAATCCTGATGGTGTCTTTCTTTCTAATGGCCCTGGCGATCCTGCCGCTGTCACCGAAGGAATTGCAACTGCCAAAGCGCTGCTGCTGAGTCAAAAACCCATCTTTGGGATTTGTATGGGACATCAAATTTTGGGTCATGCCTTGGGAGCAGAAACCTATAAACTCAAATTTGGTCACCGTGGTTTGAATCAGCCTGCTGGTCTACAACAAAAGGTAGAGATTACCAGCCAAAACCATAGTTTTGCGATCGATCCAGATTCTCTACCCGCGACAGTTGTGGAAGTTAGCCACCTGAATTTAAACGATCGCACCGTTGCCGGGGTACGTCACAAATCCCTACCTATATTCTCTGTACAATATCACCCAGAGGCCAGTCCAGGGCCTCACGATGCTGATTACTTGTTTGAGCAATTTGTTCAAGCCATGCGAACAGCGCGTCAAGGTGATGGAAACTAGGGAATGGAGACTGGGGACTGGGGACTGGGGACATGGCGGGAATAACCAATGCCCAATGCCCAATGCCCCATGCCCCTTACTCCAGTAGATTGTAGACAACACGCTCAAAAACCATCTATACTTGAGCGTTCACTTTAACTTATGAGGAGGGAATTATTGCTGAGCCACTGAATCTAACCGTGAGCCTGAGGGGCACTCGTGAAGTCCGGGATAACTGTCAGCTATTCCGCCTCACAGGTTTGTTAGATGCCTTTTCTGAGCCGACGTTTCGCAAGGTACTTGAGAGTAAGATTGAGGAAGGTCCTAAGCATATTATTTTGGATCTCTCACAAATCGACTTTATTGATAGCTCTGGCTTGGGTGCTTTGGTGCAAGCAGCCAAGAAGGCTCAAAACGCTAATGGCACTTTGCAAATTGTCACGAATGCTCGCGTCACTCAAACAGTCAAGCTTGTTCGCTTAGAGAAGTTTCTCTCCCTGCAACAAACAGTTGAAGCGGCTCTAGAAAACGTCAAGCAGTCTTGATTGCTCGACCTCTTGAGATTAACTTGGCTATCTAGATTCAAGATCGGATAGCTGAATTTTTAAAACTTCTGGCAAAACCTCTCTCCTTGTGGGAGAGGCGCTAAGCCAGTTGAGCTATTATATTTAAAACTGACCAAGGTAAAGATATAAAAGACCAAACAATTTTAGATTTTGGATTTGTTGACCTTAATAAGGGCAGTACATATAGTTTGGTTTTTTTGCAAGAGTAGTGAAGTAGTTCTTAATCTAAAATCTCAAGTTGATTAACACGTCAATTTTCAGAAGACGTTTGTCAAGTATAAATGTTTAGCTCGATCCCCCTTAACACCCATTGAAAAGTGGGTAAATAAACTTAAACCCTACTCAAAAGAGGGAGATTTAGTCAAGTTCTCTAGCTTCTTTGTGTATCATCAAAAACTTGCCGAGTATTTTTTTAGAGAGATAACTTTTGGCTAGGATATTCGATAAAAACCAAAGCCAGAGAAAGTTTCAAGACATAAAAGTAGACTGATTAATCTCGCTCTAAACTTTACTCGATACTGTATAATTAGGGATAAATCCCTACTCAGTAAACACAGCAATTTAGCCAATCTCAACGCGAGCTACTACATCAAAATTTTATCTCATGTAAGTAAATCCTAGACCACAATAAGTACGCAAAATTACTTTGGCAGACGTTGAAATCAGGGTAATCTAAAATGCCAAGTTTTAATCAAAAAGATAAAATTTAGTAAGTATTTCTGATAGTGTTGATTATGCTAGGTATACTATGATGGCATACTTCAGAAAAATCACTCTTTGGGAAGAATGCCTGCACAATTGAGCTAGTCAAGGAATGATTTATTTGTGAAGTCAAAGGAAGAAGGGTTATTAGATGGACAAGATGAAGCTGCCAAACAGAGTTTATCTTGGACTCAAGCACTGGTGTTAACCACAGCGCCATTATCCCAACAGATTTCTTTTTCACAAGTACAACAAATTTCTCCCTCTGCTTTAGCTTACTTGGGGGATGCAATCTATGAACTTTATGTTAGAATGTTCTATCTACTACCACTACAGCGAACAGAAACTTACCATCGTCTGGTAGTGGCACAGGTAAGAGCGGAAACACAAGCGCTACATTTGCGATCGCTGACTCCTCATCTGAGGGACACCGAATTAGAAATTGTCCGCCGGGGTCGAAACGCTGCTACAGGACGCCCTAAGCGGCTCGATCCCGAAATCTATCAACAGGCAACTAGTCTAGAAACCTTAATTGGCTACCTATATCTTACTGATTACCAGCGCCTAACCGAACTGTTGGAAATACTCCATCTAGAGAAATAGTGAAAACTCAATTTCACAATTATCAAAACAGCAGAGTAGCTCTGGTAATTTGAGTTGATTGGGATGCCTACCATACGCTAATATCCTAAAACTAAAATGTCAAATAAACCAAGAAAAATCAAGACTTCTAGCGAACCAAATCGGGGGCAACCCGTAAAACTTCAGGGAAAGCGTGTTGTTACTAATCCGATTCGCAATCCCAGAAAGAAAATAGATATCAACCCGATTTCTAGCAATTCGCGTCCACAAAATAGCAACTTCTCCCATCCGTCTCTACCTGCAAAACCAGCAGAAGATAGCGATTTAATCTATGGTCGTCATCCAGTATTAAGTGCGTTGCAAAATCAGCGCGGTCTCAACCGCATCTGGATTACTAGCCGTCTGCGCTACGATCCCAACTTTCACCCTTTGCTTTTGCAAGCCAAAGAAAATGGCACGGTAATTGACGAAGTTGAACCCAAACGTTTAGACCAAATTACCAATCATTCTAATCATCAAGGTGTGGCGGCTCAAATTGCTCCCTACACTTATATTGAATTGCCGGATCTCATTGAACAAGCAAAATCTGTAACAGATCCCGTAATTGTTGTGGCTGATGGAATTACCGATCCCCACAACTTGGGAGCAATTATTCGCACTGCTGAGGCAATCGGCGCTCAAGGATTAGTTATACCCCAAAGAAGGGCTTCTGGGATCACTTCCACCGTTGTCAAAGTTGCGGCAGGTGCTTTAGAAAACTTTTCTGTAGCCAGAGTTGTGAACCTCAGCCGCGCCTTAGAAGAATTAAAAACAGCTGGATTTTGGATTTATGGCACTGCTGCCAGTGGCAGCGAACCCTTACACACAGTCAATTTCAGCGGCCCCATCGTTTTAGTAATTGGCTCTGAAGGTGAAGGTTTGAGTATGCTAACTCAACGCTCCTGCGATGTCTTAGTATCAATACCCTTGCAAGGTAAGACTCCTAGCCTCAATGCCTCGGTAGCAGCCGGGATGGCACTCTATGAGATTTATCGCCAGCGATCGCTAAATACATTCCATTTAGATAAATTACAAAAAATCTCTTTGAAAAAATAGCAGTAAAAGAGTATAAAGAAATGTAAAAGATAATAAAGTAACATATCCCTTAACACCCTGTAGCACGTTTACAAATCAGCGAAAACCATGAAAACCATTTGGCATAATCTCAAGGAAGGGTTGATTAATACGTTCAACTACCTCGGCTTGGCTTGGTGGGTAGAAATTGCAACGCAAAATCCCCGCTGCACATACTACTTCGGGCCATTTCTGAATTACCCTGATGCAAAATCCGCCAGCGTTGGATACATAGAAGATTTGGAGGCCGAAGGAGCGCAGGGAATTGTTGTAAATGTCAAACGCTGCAAACCCAATACTTTAACAATCGCTGAAGACTTGGGGGAAAGATTTGACCGCAAAGTACAGCCTGCCTTTGGCGGTCAAATTTAATTTAGGCAAGAGAAGGAAGAGGACACGGGGACACGGGGATGGGGAGACACGGGGAATTTTTTAACGCCTCGTTCCTGGTTTTCCCTTCTTTGCATCTTCTTAATTTCACCGCGTCACCGCGTCCCTATGTCTTTGCGTCCTCTTCTTTAAGAGCGTCACCGCGTCCTTATGTCCCCGCGTCCTTTTCTTTAAGAGCGTCCCCGCGTCCTCTTACCTGGGGATGTTCTTCCAGCCAACGGTCAATATCACTCAGTACGAGTTGGGGAACTTCCCACGGGAAAAGGTGGGCAGTATTAGGGTAGCATTTCCACTGGCAATTGTTGAGGTGTCGAGCTGTTTCTAGGCTGGAATCAACTGTGATGTGACGGTCTTGAACGCCGGCAAGTACTAGACTAGGACATTGAATTTGTGACAAGTCTAAAAGTCTGTCATACCCTGCTTGAATTGCACTATATAGAGCGCGAGTAGCAGCAGGAGAAGTTTGCAAATATGCGGGCACTGCTTCGGTGGCAATATAGCTGTAACTAGTCGATGTATGTTGTTGGATTAAATAGCGAAAAAGCGATCGCTTGCCAAAAGTTTCAATATTCCACTGCCAACTCGGTTTTATATAATTCAGTAGGCCTGCAACGCCAGTATATAAATTATCTTGCCAAGTGATGGGGGGATGGCTACCACGGGGTTTTGCGGCTGTCGCTACCAAAATCAGACCCGTAATCCGCTTTGGTAAACGCAATGCCAGTTCCATTGCCAGAATACCGCCAAGTGACCATCCTAATACTAAACATTTATCAATTTCAAACCGATCTAGCAACACTTCTAAGTCGGTCAAATGGTCATTCATATCAAATTTTTCATTCCAGCGACTTTTGCCGTATCCACGTAAATCTGGGGCAAAGGTTTTGTAGCGTTTTGATAAATGATTGGTGAATACAGAAAGACTACGACCAGAACCAGGATGACCATGTAGGGCTAAAATTGGAAACCCTTGACCTTGGACGTAGACGTTGAGATTTGCAGCAGCATTAGTATAACTGTGGCGATCGCTCATTATTTGACCTTCAAGTTTAAGAAATCGGTTCAAAAACCATTTGGGGGATCAACCCTTCGTTTTGTAATTTTCCAATACCTAAAAAGCGAGTCTCTTCATCATAAACTCGCACTATTCTAGAAACATCGAAAGTTAAAGAAACTCGCTGACCCTGGCACCATTTTTGAGCAGATGTTAGTGGTAAAGTAACAGACGACAAATGTTGTAATGGCGCATCAACAGAAATGGGTTGAAATATTCCGGCTTGTAGTTGTGTTTCTAAATCTGTGAAACTAAGACTATCTGTTAAATGGAAGCCACTGCTTTCGGTACGAATTAACGCGGCAAGAGTGCCACCAGTTTCTAAAATTGCACCCAAGTCACGAGCGATCGCTCTAATATATGTACCACTTCCGCAGGCGATCGCCACATCCAATTCTGGAAAATCTCCTTCCCGCCATTCCAAAATTTCTATGTGAAAAATCTCCACTGTCCGCACTGGAACTTCCACCGTTTTACCTTGACGTGCTAAATCGTAGAGACGTTTTCCATCCACTTGAATTGCACTGTAATTGGGTGGGATTTGCTCAATTTTGCCTTGAAATTTTGATAGTGCAGTTTTTACTTGTGCTAAACTCAATCCACCACAAGCTTGAGAATTAATAATTTCACCTTGTAAGTCATCAGTTGTGGTACGCACGCCCAAGCGAATTGTCGCTTTGTAAGCTTTGTTTTCTGGTAAATATTGTAATAATCTGGTGGCTTTACCAAAGGCGATAGGTAACACTCCGGTAGCTGCTGGATCTAAAGTTCCTGCATGTCCCACGCGTTTGAGGCGCAACAATTTCCGCGCCCGCGCCACACAATCGTGGGAAGTCCAGTCAAATGGTTTGTTTAAGTTAAGAAAACCTTGAGACAACACAACATCAATACTTCCATTTTAAAGTATATATAAATGCTTAAAACATCAATATAATTTTTTATTATACAGCAAATTCCAAGTTCATGAAGTAGACTAGGTTAGCTTCAAAGCTGAGTATAAATCCTATTTTACTTCTGAATTATGCTGTATCAGAAGTCCAGAAAATTACAATTTCATGAATATGAATAATATGAAAAAAATCATCTTGACTCTTACATTCCTTATTTGCTCTATCTTGGTTGGTAGTTGTAGTAACACTAGTAACAGTGCTTCTCAAGAAAATAAAGCTAATCAAAACGATACTGTAACAGCTAACCAAAGTAGTTCTAAATCGAATTTTGGTAATAAAGAAAAGCTAGTTCAGCAGAAAAATCCAAAAGCTACTAATGATTCCATTGCATCTGAACGGGCATCTATAAAAAATGATAAACCAGCTTTTGGTACTATTAAAGATATGCAAAATGGTGATTTAAAATGCTATGTTTCTGTTGTCAATCACAATGGTAAATTATATGAAGGCCTTGGCGCGACATTTGACGTTTGCGAACCAGATAAATACGTTAATAAAAATGTAAATTTATTTTATAAACTAGAAGATGTCAATGATTGTCAAAGTGCTGAACCTTGTGGAAAAACAATCAAAGAATGGCTGATTACTAAAATCGAAATTCGAGATTAGAAAAGAGGCAACAGGCAATAGTGAAAATAACCTGCTCGAATAATCGAACTCTTTGCTGCTAATTTGAATTATAAAAAAATTAAACATTTGAAACGAGGTGGGTTTTAGAGGATGTTTGAAAAGTCCTCTTGTTGGTATCAAAAGTTTTAGATCCCTCTAAAACCCAACCTATGCAAGAATCAGGTTTTTGGGTCTAACTCAACTGTATTGTCTTATATGTTTGTAATGCGTCCTTTTTAAAATTCCCTAATTTGAATTATGGAGATTCCCTTATTGCCTGTTGCCTATTGCCTTTGAATTATGAATTATTCTTATGTTGAAATTTGACTTATTGATAATACCTTCGGTAAGGTAACTGTAACTTTAGTTCCTTGTCCTACTTCACTGGATAAAGTGATATTACCGCCATGTAACTCTACACAAGCTTTGGCGATCGCTAACCCTAAACCAGTGCCAGGAATTGTATCAACGTTACTTCCCCGACTGAAAGATTGAAATAAATTTTCTTGATCTCCTATCGGGATGCCAATTCCCCAATCTTGGACGGAAAAAATAATTTGTGATTCTTTGCCAATGAGGTGGAACTCTACAGTGCCTCCATCTGGAGAATACTTAATTGCATTGGATATTAAGTTACTAAATATTTGCTGTAAAAGCCCGCGATCGCCCCAAAAGCCGTGGTGATTCCCAGTAATTTTAAAAATTAATTCGTGGCGATCGCCTGCTGTTCCTCGCTCTTGTTCTATCAAATCAGAAAAAAATTGCAATAAGTCGAGTTGTATTGGCTTGGGCTTGGGTTTTTCCAGTTCAAATTGATTAACCAAAAGCATATTGTCCACAAGTTTAGACATATACCTGGCTTTTTGTTCAATAATTCCCAAAAATTTTTGCTGCTTGTCTTCATTAAGTTGCTGGCTATGTTTTACCAAAGTCGATGCAGCAGCCAAAATTGAAGTTAAGGGCGTTCGATACTCATGGGAAACTGTTCCAATAATTTGGGATTTAAATGCATTGAGTTGTTTTTCTTTTGCCAGAGCTGCTTGAGTTTGGGCTAGCAATTCCGCCTGTTGGATAGCAATAGCTAATTGCACCGACACTTCATTCAACATCTGGGCATCATCAGCTTGCCACTGTCGTTCATAAGAATTATGGTGGGCAATCAATAAACCCCAAAGCTTGGGAGTTGGGTTTCCATTGTTGCTGAGATTAATCGGAACCACCAGATTTGATTCAGTGTCAAATTGCTCTCTCAGGCTTAAATGATTACACAAGCCAAGCTCATAAATATGAGGGATTGGGGATTGGGGATTGGGGATTGGGGATTGGGGATAAGACGCGGTAAGAGAAGAAGACGCTCTGACGGGGGGACGCGGTGAGGAAGTCGGAGTCTTCTCTACGAGAGGCTGCGCGTTGGCGAAGCCTCTCGTAGAGAAGGCGGTTTGCGTCGAGTCCGTTAGCGTTAGCGGTAGCGACGCAGGAGCGTCACTTGCGAACCCGTTCGCTGAAAGCGTTCCCGAAGGGTAGGGTGACGCGGTGAAAGAAGAAGACACGGTGACCGGGAGACGCGGTGATGTAGGGAAAAAATTCTCCGTGTCCTCCGAAGTTTGGATGCCTGCGGCGGGCTGCGCCAACAGAGGAAGCCTCCGCTCCAACTTCTCTCCGTGTCCTCCGAAGTTTGGAGCGGAGGAAGCCTCCGCTCCAACTTCTCTCTGTGTCCCCGTGTCCTCTTTATTCCCAGTCCCGACGCCATCGCACAGCGCTACGGTGCGGTATGACTCAACTGAGGAGGCAACTATCTTACCGTCTCTATCTGTGGCGAACTGATATACCATCACGCGATCGCATTTCAGAAGTTGCTGCACCTCCGCTACAGCCGTATTCAAAATTTGCTCTAGGTTAAGGGACTGACGGATTCTCAGGGAAGTTGTAGCAATTAAGCGTTGACGTTCGCGGGTTTTATTGAGTTGAGCTTGCAAGTACAATTGCTTGATAGCGTTGCGGACTGCTAGTTGCAGTACATCTTGTGTCAGGTGTTGCTTGACCAAATAATCCAGCGCACCTCGTTTCATTGCCTGTACAGCAACCTCTTCATCACCACGTCCTGTCAACATAATCACAGGCACAGAAGTCTTAAATATCTCCTGCTGCATCCGGTCGAAAAGTTCTAACCCACTTTGATCGGGTAGACAATAATCCAGCAGAATTACATCACAATGTATTTTTTGACACAATGCGAGTCCTTCTTCTGCACAGTCAGCCTCCAAAATCTGGTATGACTGGTGCGGATCTTTCAATAGATATCGACGATAGATTTTGCGATCGGCTGCACAATCATCGATGATGAGTAGCGTCCATGTGTCCAACATATTAAGTATGAGGATCGGGGAGCTATGTAGATCCCTTTTATCCAGATTGTGGTTTATTGCATAATTCTAAAAATAATATAAAATAAATATAAATAAAATCTAAATTCTTTACCAAAGCTAAAGCGATCGCAAGTACTAAAAGGCAGCAAGAAAAACAGGAAAATGGGGAAAACCAATCTCAGACAGACAATTAAGCACAGCGACTCAAACACGAGAATGTCTCTGTGCCCCTTGGGTCGTCTTTTTTGTTATCCCTTTGTTCCTACTGCTTCATCAGTAAAAAATAAACAAACTAATCCAAGACGGGTGGCGTATTGGCTTCAAGCCAGTAGTCCACAAAAGCTTGAATCGTCTTTTTTAGTTCTTCAGCATCCATCGGCTTTACTAGATATCCATTTGCGCCCTTTTGATAGCACAACTCAATATCCTTGGGGTTCGATGACGTAGTAAAAACAACGATGGGGATTTCCCTGAAAATCTTGTCTTGCTTAAGCCTAGCTAAGATATCGCGGCCATCAATCCCTGGTAAATTGAGATCGAGCAAGATCACAGACGGTCGTAATGCTAGTTGAGAGTTGCATGGTTCTTCGCCCTGGTCGTAGGTATTACTCCTTTGCTGATAGAGCAACTCTATAACCTCATCCCCATTCGTACAACGATGTATGGGGTTCTGGACGGACATGCGCCGCATCAAACGTTGTAGCATCCGAAAATCTTCATTGCTGTCCTCAACAACGAGCAGAGGTTCATGAAGTTTTTTTGTCATTCGTGGTCTTAAAAGAACTTAACAAAAATATATATTTGGAGACTATCTTAAACTATTCGAGCGTAAAATAGAATATCGAGCCAACACCGATGGTAGATTCGACCCAAATTTGACCGTTATGCAACTCGACAATTTTCTTAACAATAGCTAGTCCTGCACCTGCACCTCCGCCATATTTTTCTTGGGAGTGGAGCCGCTTAAATAGTCGAAAGATTGTTTCTAGATGATGTTCTGGAATTCCAATACCGTTATCGCGGATGTAAAAGATTGGGTATGAGGAAGAAGACGCGGGGACGGGGTGACGCGGGGACGCGGGGAAAGAAGACGCAGGGAGGGCGTGAGGCGGTGAGGCAGTGAGTAATTTCTCAGTGTCCCCGTGTCTGCGTGTCTCCGTGTCCTCTTCTAAGTAGCCAATCTCAATCCACTTTTCGGGTTTATCGTTATATTTGAAGGCGTTACCAATCAGGTTACTGAAGACTTCGTTGACAAGAACGCGATCGCACTGAACTATGGGTAAAGGTCGAGGAATGCGAATTTCCATAAGCTCAGAGTCTTGGCGACTAGCACCAAAGACTTCAATGACTTGAGCGACTAATTCGTTGAGGTCGGTTGCTTGCTCTCGTAGTTGTGCTTGTCCTAACTGAGAGAGTCGTAGTAGAGCATTAATCAGCGTTTCCATACGTACAGACAAGGAAACTACCGTCTGCAAACACTCAACGCCGTCATCATCTAATATTTGGGCATAGTCTTCTAAAAGTACTGTCGAAAAATTGTAAATCCCTCGCAAAGGTTCTTTGAGGTCATGGGAAGCGGCGTAGGCAAAAGAGGCTAGTTCTTGATTGCTGCGTTCTAACTCCAAATTAATTTTGGCTAACTCATCAGCTTTGGAGAGTACAATACCAACGATCGCATTTCTCAAACTCACAGCACTCTCAAGTTCGCACATCCTCCAAGGTAAAGAAGTTAATCTCACCGTTTCTTGCCAAGCTACAAAAGATTTTCGTACAGATACCGTCAGGCTACCATCTGCTTGGGCTTGAATGGATTCGTTGGGATTACCTGCCCAGTTTACTGTTTGGATAACTTCAGGCCGAAACCAAAGGATGTAATATCGCTGAACTTGAGAAATCCGCAGCAGCAACAAACCGCTAGCAGTATCTTTAAAGCTCGGCGCTTCTGGATAAAGCTTCGGCAAAGAATCAGTGAAAAACAAGTTGTCATTAACTTGAGTATCCGCCCATTCAATCAGCGCCCGCACTTGGTCAATATTTGGTGTTGCTCCCACGAGGGTAACTTCATTATCCAGACAAATCGCTGCCCCTGAGGCACTGACAAGATCCAACAAACGGATTTCAGGTTTGATGAGAGCATCAATAAAATTGTCTGCTTGGGAAATCGACTGGAGAAATTCAGACTGTAGCGATTTGAGCTTTACTTCATAGTCCCATTCCGAATGACTAATTTTGTGCGCTAATTCTGAAGAAACAATCTGTCCCAAAAATTCGCACATCTTCCGCACTTCGTAAGAAATATACTTTGGTGTTTGATGATGGCAAGATATTAATCCCCAAAGTTTTTGCTCTTGAATCAGGGAAATCACCAACAGAGCCGTCACTCCCATGTTTTGATGATATTCAATACAACACGAATCAAAACTCCGTAACAGAGAGTAACTTAAGTCAAGATGCTGATGTGTTGTCGGATTTTCCGTAGGAATTAGCTTGACAGGTTCGGCAGTCAAATCAGGAATAAATCGCAGCAAGCAGCGCGTATATAATTCCCTAGCTTGGGCTGGAATATCTGTAGCCGGATAGTGGAGTCCTAAATAAGGTGATAAATCTTCTCGTTTGACTTCTGCAACTACAGAACCGGCTCCGGATTCGTCAAATTGATAGAACATCACGCGATCGAAACCGATGATTTCTTGGATTTTCTGTGCTGCGATGTGCAAAAATTCTATCAGATTGGATGTGCTTTGCATTTTGGCGATCGCTTCACCTACCAATTCATGAAAGCCCAAGAAACTCAACTTTGATTCTGAATCAGTCGGTTCTAGCTCCACGATCGCAGCCTCTTCTATACGATGAACGATAGCGTCAAAGTATCGTTCGCCATTTGAAGTGTTTATTAATACTTTAAATGCACTATAACTACCAATTTTTTTTACCAAGCACTGCTTAACAGCTTCCACTTTTGTAGCGTCAAGCAAATAGCCCAGCGGTTGACCGAGCAAATCTTCTGGCTCTTTACCCAAGAATACTTGGGTATTATTGCTGACTTGCACTATCTCTAGCTGAGTACTGAGTGCTAATAGTACGCCATGAGGTTGAATAGAGCCAGGTATATGAATAGGTTTGCGATCGTGGTTACTCAGAGCAGTAGCTTGGATGGGATCTTCAGACTGGCTCATAAATCAACTGATGTAAAGCTGATTTTTACAATAGCGCAATTAAACGTCACATTTCTTTAAAGTATATGTCCAGAAGTGTGGAGGCGATCGCGTGTGGGTGTTGTCCTTCGTCATTTGTCCTTGGTAAATGCCCCCAGTCCGTTTTACAAAGAAACTTCCAGCTTGTAATGCTGACAGAGAGTTTTAAGTTTTTCCACTACAAGTACTTGCACGTTTTCTGGCGAAACGATGACACAATCAGGAGTGTATTGCATGATTTCCCGAATAAACCAGAAGGTGCTGGAAACAGACCTAACAACTCGCTTCACTCGGTGCGTGTCTGGTAGCCATTCATTTGTCTTATCTTCCGGTTTGGCTTGATAAGCAAAGCCTAAATTACCCAGTAGATGCATTTCTACGTCTATCTCTGCCAACCCGGTACTACGCCACTCACCAGTAACAGGTAAAACAGCAGCGTCTTGTATCCTATCTAAACGTAAACTCCAATTGTGGTGTAATTCTTCTACATCCAAGTTTCCCTCTGTTTCCTCACACCAGCAATCAAGATATTGACGCTTTTCGTGGAGTGTAACTTTGGCATAACGAACAGTAAAATCAAATACTCGTTGTCTAGCGTCTTGATAGCTGAGTTGAAACGCTTGCTGGCGCAAGATGTAACGGTCAATTTCCAAACGCCACTGCGGGGCTAAATTCCCTAAGAAACTTTCGATTTCGGTACGTAGAGGTATGGGTATTTCGCTACGTTCGAGTAACAATTGTGCTATTATCTGCGCTTGGTCGTTTTGCCCATTGTCTGTTAATAGGCGCATTGCACGGTCAAGGGCACGAATACGCGCTTGTGACCAGTCATGATTTTTACCAATAATTAACTGATGGCGAGCGATCGCTTCTATAAGTTTGGAGATGTTCGGGCGATCGCCCCACATCATACCAAACTCCAGCGCCAGGTTTTCTAATTCGGTTTTATCCTGTTCCCGCAGAGACAGAGTTATCGATTGACCTTTACGACTCATTTTGTACGGACACTTTTATACGGATATATCTTGTCAACCTCTATTTTGCGTGCCAATATAGTTTTTAACAACCAGTTACGGACACTATTGCAGGAAAGCAAAAAACTCGCACCAATAGTGCGAGAAATTAACTGAAGATTTTTACATTGATATAAAAAACTGCAACCATTGGTTGCAGAAATTAAACGAGTCTTATTTACCACATAAATCAAAACTGCCACCATTGGTGGCAGAAATTCTTTTGACTCTGTATATAGGAGCTTCATTGAGTATATGTCTGAAAATTACAGCATAAATCTGAAAGCCGTTTACTCACAAACTGTATCTACCCCTGGAGTGAAATTACCCGATGGTTGGTCGCTTTCTTGGCATCAGAGAGAAACCTTAGAAGCGTTACGGAACCCAAATATTGATGTAGTGTTTAACACTGCAATGACTGGTGATGGTAAAAGTTTAGCTGCTTTTCTTCTAGCTATGGTAGATGGTGTATCTACGATGGCTACTTACCCGACTAACGAGTTAGCCAGAGATCAGCAAAAGCAAGTACAAAACTATAAGGACAAATTTCAACCGGAGAAAGATCCACAGATTTATCGACTAAATGCAGCTATTTTGGAAGATTTTATCGAAACAAATAAACTGCCAAGTAAACAGTCTGGATTAACTAATCTTTCTAACCAAGCTGAAATTTTGTTGACTAATCCCGATATTTTTTACTATATTCACGATTTTCGCTATCTGAGGCGTTTTAAAAAAGACGGTAAAACAAAAGGAGAAAACGCCAATAAGCTATTCAGTAAAATAGATGATAATTACAATTTGTTTATATTTGATGAATTTCATGTATTTTCTTCGGCTCAAGTTGCAAGTATCTTCAATGCAATATTGTTAATTAAGCATACTGTTCCAGGTAAAAAATTTTTGTTTTTATCAGCAACACCAGATGATTTATTGCTAGATTTTTGTGATAAATCGGGGCTTAATTATAAACCAATTAATCCAGCCAAAGAAAATAAATATTGTTTTTCAGAAAATGGTAGTCAATGGCGGCAAATTAGTCAGCCAATAACTTTATTTTTTCCACAAACAATAGAATCTAATCTTCAGTCTAGTTATGAATGGCTGATAAAAAATTCAGAATCAGTGATTTTAAACTTTTTTCAAGATTATCCAGGTAGTAAAGGTGCGATTATTCTCAATTCGATTGCTGCGGTTAAGAAATTGGTTAAGCATTTCAAAGGTATTTTTAAACTTTTAGACTTAGAAGTTAGAGAAAATACTGGTTTAACTGGTGAAACAGAAAAAGCTGAATCTGTTGAGAAAGCTGATTTGCTTATAGGAACATCCACTATTGATGTAGGTGTGGATTTTAGAATTAATTTCTTGGTGTTTGAAGGGGCTGATGCAGGTAATTTTATTCAACGCTTCGGTAGGATAGGTAGACATAAAGATTTTCACCCCCATCCTTATCATGCTTATGCTTTAATCCCTAAATTTATTGTGCAAAGATTATTTGAAATTAATTCACCCCCGTTTCAAGACAGTGAAACTTACGATCGAGTAACTTTTACAGAAGCTATTCATTCAAGTTATCCATTTGTAAATGAATTTAAGCAATATCCTAAACGCTGGGGTGCTATTCAATCAGCTTGTGTTCATCAAGAATTAAGACGGCTGGCTCATCAATATCCTGAAGCGGAGAAAAACTTCAAAGAGGCTATTGAAGCTGCACTTGATGTCAATATTTGGCACAAATATAACCAAATTAATCAATGCTTAGAAGAAAAGAAAAAGAAAGTTATTGATGAAGCGCGAAGTTTTCGCGGAAGCAGCCAGCTAGATTGTGCAATTTACGATGAGACAAATCCAGAAGAACCAGAAAATGAACGTTTTAAAACTTATAACTTACCAGGTATTCTCAGCAACTTTAAGTTTGAGTGGATGGATAGAAAAGAATTTATACAATTAGCTGAGAAATCTAGAGTTACAACTACTCGTTTTCAAGAAGCTTTATGCTGTTTGAAATTGACTGGCTATCGAGAAGTCAGAGAAGACTGGCGATTTTACTATCCTGAAGATATCAGCGATATTGCTAAGTCTGGTAAAGTTCAAGTTCTCAAAAACTTAGAAATTCGCCAGCCTCAAGGTAGCGGGATTAATAAAATAAGTAATGCTGTGTCAGGTAGGGGTTTAGTGTGTTTTATTTCAGATTGCGATCGCGCTTACCTAAGAGCAAAGTTAGGTTTACCTATCCACTTTCAAGCATACACTTTGGCAGATAAATACAGCAGCGATGATAAGAAGTCACCACCTTACACCATAGCTTTTGGTAAATCTGCATTAATGTTGGAAACCCTACTTTGGTTTCGCAAGCCTAAAAAAGATGAAGGCTGGATTTGTTAGAAAGTTGTGGAGCTAAAGTCACACTAAAACGGGGAGTGGCAAAAAAATTACATTGTGACTATATTGATGATTTATACATTTCTCGTACTGGAACTAATGCCTATAACGCAAGTCCCTTAGCAGCAAAGTTTAATGGTGGTGCAGTCAATGGGTGGGAGTACATTGAAGTAAAGAAAGACAACCAATGGATTCGTTTAGAAGAATTACGACACATTTGGAGAAGTAGCTATGACCAAGAACGATTTACTGTCCCGAATTTCCATTGACCCAAATATTTGTTTTGGTAAACCCTGTATTAAAGGTCATCGTATATCGGTTGCTTTAATTCTAGACCTTCTTGCAGGCGGAGAAACAATTGAGGCAATTTTAGAAGAATATACAGGCTTAGAACGAGAAGATATTCTAGCCTGTATTGCTTACGGTGCAGAAATGGCAAGAGATAACCATGTAGAAATCCCTATTGGAGTGCAAAAGGAAGCAAAAAATTGAATATTAAACTTGATGAAAATATGGGTAGTTTGCGAGTAGCTACCTTATTAAGGCTTGCAGGACATGATGTTGCAACAGTAAGAGAACAAGGTTTAAGTTCTAGTCCTGATGAGGAATTAATTAATATCTGTCGAAGTGAAGCCAGGTGTTTAGTAACGACAGATAGAGGATTTGGAAATCGTCTGAAATATCAACCTTCTAAATATGCAGGAATTATAGTGGTTCGTTTACCACCGCGTCCTATTTTTGAAGATTATCGTGCAGTGACAGAAACCTTAATTGCTGGGCTTGAAGCAGCAGATGTAACAGGAAAGTTATGGATTATTCGCCAAGGCAATATTCAAGAATTTCAAGATATTGAAGTAGAGGAAGAGGAAAAATGAGTAATATAAATAATTTTGAAGAATATGCAGAAATTTCAGATTTAGATAACTATGATGACGAGGAAGAGAATAAAGATACTCCTGTTCAGAAAGAGCTTTTAACTATTAGTCTCTTCAAAAAGGCAATTAAAGAATCACCAGACAATCAAGAAGATTCCATACTTCTTTGTTTTGCTGATTATGTATTACCTCAATTAATTCATAAATTAGTTGGAGCAACAGCCAAGGGTGGTCAATTTACAGAAGACCGTAAAGCCGAAGGTAAAAATATTGAACGTAGTAAGCACGATCAATCCTTATTATCTCACCTGCTTAACGGCTTATTTCCAACATACCGAATTATTAGAAAATTAAAGTCAGCAGCATTAGAAACTAATCCGGTCAAGCGTCAATGTGGAGAAAAAGAAATTCGTTTATTTATAGCTGCATATATTCTACATGACTTTGAAAAATTTCCTGATTATCCGATTTGGCTAGAAGATAATGACACGGATAGTCTGTTTACAAACCGTGATTGGCGCAAAGAACCTGCAAAAAAATCAGATGCACCAAATTTAAGACGCGGCTATGTGAAACAAAAAATTCAAGATTTTAGTTTAGATAGTTTTTTGGGTTATGATTGGGAAAATTATATAGACGATATTGTTTGGCTAAGTAGCAACGCTGGTGATGGAAGTGATGCTGACCGAGGTTTAGAAATTCGTGGTTTACAACCGCGTTTAGATGGTCGAGTGCGGAATATTCTGCACAGACTGTTGAAAATGTCTGATTTATTTGCTTCATTATTAAAACATCCTCGTGATGTAGAAAGTGATGGCAGAAATGAGAAGCTACCTGAACTATTAAATGATTTAAGTAATGGACAACTAAAGTTTAGCTACCATGCTTTATCAGATAATCGTGGCGTTCTTACAAATATTATTAATAATGCTTTAATGGATGTACATCCTAAGCAATACTATACAGAGTTGTTGTATTTGCCAGATGGTGTAGTATACCTTGCTAGTAATAATGCACCTGCAATTAATACTAATGAGATTCCCAATCAGGTTGTAAATAAAATTAAAACCTTATGCAGTCAGCAGTTAATGAAGCGGCAAACAGGTTTTAGTCGAGATGGAAAAGGTTTAAAGTTTGCAGATTATTACTGGCTATTTTTTCAAGCTAATGAATTAATGAAAGTCAGCATTAATGCAGCTAGAAATATACTGCCTGATACTAAATTAGCCTCATCTGGTAAGCGGAGTGAAAGTTTACAAGCTTTTCAACAACAAGGAGAAATACCACAAAATATAGATGTAATATTTGGTAATGAAATTCAAATTGATAGATTAGCAGAATTTGGAGACATTATATGTCGAGGCATTTGGGATAAATGGCGAGAAAAAGCAAATGAATATCAAAAACAATTCCCTAAAGCTGAACGTAAAACTATTCGTGAATTAAACCTGACTGAAAAACTAGCTGAATACTTGGGTTTATCAGAAGAGATACCAGCTTTAAGAGAAATTCAATCTTTAAAAAAGACAGGAGGTGTGCCTTTAGATTGGTATTATTTAGCTGCTAAATATTACAGAAAAAATCTAGGTAAGGATTTAGCGCAAAATATTGAGTTGATGGAAGATATGGTTAACTATACTTCCAAGCTCATCCAACCTATTTTAGAAGAATTCATTATACCTGATGGTTGGAGTGATTTACGCACTTATGTAAGTCGAGTTATTTCTTTACCAACAGGTGCCGTTGTTGAACCCAAGCCAGACCAATTTTTAGTAGAGATAAGCAGGTATAACGCTGCAAAAGTTACAGGAAGAGGTAGAGAAAATGTTTGTGCTATATCTAGCTCTCCCTACACTGTAACCGAGCAAATGGAGTCAGCAACGTTATTTGCACCCCAAGTTTACAGTAATCGTCAGATTTTATTTAACGCTCAAGCTGCAAAGCGACAAATTTGCTCAATCTGGTCAATTGAAATCATGTTGAGACAAATTTTAATGAGTAAGACTAACGCGACTGGTGCAGATTTTGAAGGCCGTAAATATCGCTATCTCTATCTCTATCCAGCTTATTTCTTTACTCCAGAAACGAATAAGTTTTTACAAAAAGCTTATAATGCGATATCTCAAACTCGATTTGATGCAGAACTACGTAAACATTTTGTTTCTAAAGAACAAGTTGCTCATTTGAAAATTGACAACTATCAACGAGTAGATGATTTGTTGATTAAGCAGGATATTGCACCAGAAGATGATAAAACTTTTAAAATTAGCTATCCCGATGATGAAACATTAACTTTCTTCTTTATAGGTTTACCGCCAGGAAGAGAACCCACAGATACAGAATCCTGGGTAATGCCAGTTTGGTTAGCATTCACATTACCACTTATTATGGATGTGAAAGTTGTAGCATCAGAATCACCCATACCACCTTTTATTAGTGGTGCTGATTTTGATGAAACAACTGTAATTGATGGAGAACATCAAGCAATTCGTTCTCTCATTAAACAAGATAATTATCGCTTAGATAGTATCTTACCTCGGCAACCAAGAACGTTTTCACCCTTAAATTCGCTCACGGCTGCTTACTCTATTCACTTAGAAGCAAACCGCAAAAAAGATGGCGATCCAGATTGGGGGAAATTAGCAGACTTAGCACGAGATTTAGAAACCAGCCCCTTGTATGTATTTCATTACCTAAATAAATGGCTGCGGAAGCAAGACAAAATTGATTCTGTCTCTATTGCAAAAGTTCGCCTATACTTGGATTTTTATTACTACTTTGAACCAGAAGGAACAACTGTGAATCAACTGCGTAAGTTAACAGAACTTTATCGTCGTTTTTATCGATCAAAAAGTCAATATGCTAAAGCGAATGCAATTCTAAAACCAATTGATGAAGCTGCTGATGTCATTTTGAAAATTGATAAAGCTGTAGCTAGTGATGCTGATGCTTTAACAGATGTAGTAGCGGCTCGTTTGTCGAAGCTAATGAATAATGTACGGCGTAAAGCTGCTGAAGGAAAACCCACCCTAACTTTAATAGATGGTAAGTGGAAACCTGCTTTAAATTCTGAAGAAGAACGTCTAGCAGTTTATGAGTTTGCTAGATACTTTGTTAAGGAGATTTTTGAGGGTAGTTTTAAAAGCGATCGCGCACGTTTAGCAGGTACTCAACTAAATCTAATTAGAGATACTTGTGAATACCTTTATCGCCTAGCAGATGATGAAGAACGTAAAGCACGTTCACAAGATGAACCGGATGAAATTGCTGAATTAGAAATTGAAGCAGCCATCTAAGTTCTTCTTTTTAAACTAATTAAATACGGAGTAATCAAACCATGAAATTTATCAAAACTCTCGATTCTAAATTTTTCCAAGAAGTAATTCCTGCTAAACCTATGGGGAAATATGCTCATTTCATCACTATTCGCATTACCGAGTCTTATCCTTTATTTCAAACAGATGGTGAACTCAATAAAGCCAGAGTACGTGCTGGAATTGAACATAAAGAACCTATTAGTCGTTTAGCAATGTTTAAGCGGAAACAGTCAACGCCAGAACGTTTAACAGGTAGAGAGTTACTACGTAATTATAAAATTGGTGACTGGGACAAATGCGACTATAACGTAGATTTCAGCAAAACAACTCCTGATTGTATTCTCTACGGTTTTGCTATTGGTGACTCTGGTTCTGAAAAATCAAAAGTAGTTGTAGACACAGCTTATTCGATCACAGCCTTTGATGATTCTCACTTTAATTTCACCCTCAACGCACCTTTTGAAAATGGTACAATGAGCCGTCAAGGTGAAGTAACTAGCCGAATTAATAGCCAAGACCATATTTTACCACAAGTCTTTTTCCCTAGTATTGTTACACTCAAAGACCCAACAGAAGCAGGATTTCTCTACGTTTTCAACAACATTCTTAGAACGCGCCATTATGGAGCGCAAACTACCCGTACAGGTAGGGTACGTAATGAACTAGTCGGAGTAATTTTTGCAGATGGTGAGATTGTCAGTAATCTTCTTTGGACGCAAAAAATTTATGACTTAATGCAGGATAAAAAGCAAATAAATTCTCCAGATCCACTGAATGAAGATGATGTTTTAGCGGCTGCCAAAGAAGCAATTACTACTCTGATGTCTCAAGAATATATTTCTCATACTGATTTTTTTGGTACATCTTTCACACCTCTTTTAAGTGAAGTTAAATCTATCACTAGTGATGAAAATCGATTGCAAGAAATGTTGAGTCAAGCAAATACAGAATCATCTACTTATGCTCAAACATGGGTTTTTAAATCAGGTAAAAAAGAAGCTAAGAAAGATACCAAAAGTAATAAAAAATCTGCTGCTGTCACGGAGTAAGCAACATGGTGCTAATTTACCTTTGTCAATTAGAACTTCATGACAGTCTGTATTACGCTACTCGTGAAATCGGACGACTTTACGAAACAGAACCAGTAATTCACAACTACGCACTCTGCTACGCATTAGGGTTAGTGGATAGCGAAGTTTACTCTACCACTGTTACTGAAGAAGATTCTTATCGTTACTTTTGCCCCGAACAAGTTCCAAAATATGAGGCACATTTAACGCCGCTAAATCAACAAGGAATTTATGTAACACCTGCGCGTGCAGTTAAACATTCTGCCATTCTCAATACCTGGAAGTATGCTAATAATAACTACCATGTGGAAATGGAGAAAACGCAAAAAAATATTCCTAGTTTTGGTAGGGCAAAAGAAATTGTACCAGAAAGTCAATTTGAGTTGTTTATAATTTCTCAAAAGCAACTGAAGCTACCAAAATGGATTCGCTTGGGTAAATGGATGAGTAAAGCTGAACTCACTATTCAAGAAGTTACCAAAATTGAATTAAAAACAGGTGATTTCTCTTTTCCTTACCCATTAAATCCTTTAGACATGATGTTCACCCATCAAGTTGTTAGCTACGATGTGGTAAATATGCCCCCGGTGAGTTTGATTCAAAATGTCACCATACGCCAAGGGCAATATTACGAATTCGATAATCCCAACAAAACTGAAAAATTGCGCTTACCTGCAAAAATGCAGTATCGATTTAAAGCTTAATTTCAAGTGGTGGGCAATGCCCACCTACATCTACCATTTTAAATTATTCATGCCTCACAGCCTCGTCCTTAACCTCATTCCCCAATCTCCGATTTACCCGGAATTCCTAACAGGGAGACATTACCACGCGCTATTTCTCACTCTCATCAATTCGGTTGATTCCAACTTGGCAGACTATCTGCACTCTTCTAACGCAGATAAAGCCTTTA
The DNA here is from genome assembly GCA_003326205.1 of Nostoc sp. ATCC 43529. Taxonomy (GTDB): domain Bacteria; phylum Cyanobacteriota; class Cyanobacteriia; order Cyanobacteriales; family Nostocaceae; genus Nostoc. Next base: position 176,687 of record LWTK01000084.1, on the reverse strand, counting down.
CTCTCTCACCATTGCAAATACAACGACAAAACAAACAACATCACCAGACGTTGCAATTTAGCCATCAAAAACCGATTCCGGCTGGTACTCCCTGCTGGTGGCGTATTTCTCTACTCGATGACACTTTATTTAGTAAACTAACTGGACTTTGGCTAAATCTTAACCCCGATCGCCCTTGGCATTTGGGTTCTGCAGACTTACATATTACCAGTATTCAAGGTACTCCGCAATTAACGCAACCTTGGGCTAATGCTTGCACTTACGCACAATTGTACGAGCAAGCATCCCAAAGCGATCGCACTCTCAATTTCACCTTCGCTACGCCTGTATCATTCCGTCAAGGTGGGTATGATAATGTCCTCCCTATCAAAGAATCTGTGTTCAACAGTCTTTTGAATCGTTGGAATAAATACAGTGGAATTGAATTTTCTACCCTTGCTATTGAATCAATTTATCCCAGTGCTTTTAATATCAATACCGAAGTTATAAGCAACTATGAAAGTAAGTTTATAGGTTGCGTTGGCAGCATTAGCTATCGGATTTTGGGAGATGTTGAAGCCCTGGTAATTAAGCAAATTAATACTTTGGCTGACTTTGCATTATACGCAGGTTTGGGGCGTAAAACAACGATGGGAATGGGAATAGTACGCCGAGTATAACCAGTTTAAATTTTGGATTTTTAAATAGTTAATCAAAGATATGAATGAAATTGATTACGTTCCTATTGCTGCGTTAAATCAATATAGCTACTGTCCGCATCGCTGTTGGCGAATGTTTTGTGCCGGAGAATTTATTGATAATCAATACACAATTGAAGGCACAAGTTTACACGATCGCGTGCATACAACTGGAGACGTTAACCGCGAAGATACTTGGCAAATCAGAGCAATTTGGTTGAAATCAGATAAATACAAATTAATAGGTAAATCTGATTTAATTGAATCTGAAAATGGTGAATTTTATCCAATCGAATACAAACGAGGACATAAGGGCGAATGGGATAACGATGAATTGCAAGTTTGCGCCCAAGCTTTATGTTTAGAAGAAATGACAGGTCAAGTTATCAATACTGGCTATATCTACTACGCACAAACCCACCAACGTCAATTAGTCCAGATTTCTGAAGAATTACGTCAAAATGCGATCGCCACTATTAAAACAGTCCAAACACTCTTATTTACGGGTGCAATGCCCAAAGCTATCAAATCCAAACGCTGTGAAGGATGTAGTTTATTTTCACACTGTTTACCTCAAACTACAGAAAAACTACAACGCTATCAAGAAGGCAATTAATCAGAATTCAAAATTCAGGAGTCAAACCATTCAGTTAACCATAAAAATATTCTTGTAGAGACGCGATTCATCGCGTCTGAAAAATCATCGCGTCTAAAAAATCATCGCGTCTAAAATACCAGTTTTTTTTACCAACAATTAATTCAGGATGTAATTATGGGTACAGTATACGTTACTCAAGAAGATGCTTTCATTGGAAAAATTGACGAACGACTCCACGTCAAATTTGAGAAAAAAACAATTTTAGATATCCCATTAATCAAGATAGATGGTGTTGTAGTTTTAGGACGCGCAACTGTTTCGCCAGCCGTCATATCTGAACTATTAGAACGACATATACCTGTTACTTTTCTCACAGAAAATGGTCGTTATTTAGGAAGAATAGAACCAGAAGTGACTAAAAATATCTTTGTGCGTAAAGCCCAATGGCAAGCAGCCGGTGAATCAGCCCAAGCAATTCATGTAGTACAAAGCTTTGTACGCGGGAAGTTAAAAAATTATCGTAATCTCTTGAACCGTCGTCAACGTGAAAATCCAGAGTTAGATTTATCTGTAAATTTAACACGTTTAGAGCAAGCGATCGCACCTATCGAAACTACTCAAAATATTAATTCATTGCGCGGTTTAGAAGGTGCTGGAAGTGCTGCTTATTTTCGTTGTTTCGACCAATTAATTAAGACTACAGAATTTAGTTTTAATAAGCGTGTCCGTCGTCCTCCAACCGATCCGGTTAACTCTTTACTCAGCTTTGGCTATTCATTATTGCGGCATGATATTCAAGGCGCAATTAATATTGCCGGATTCGATCCTTATTTAGGATATTTACATTGCGATCGCTACGGTAGACCATCATTAGCATTAGACTTAATGGAAGAGTTTCGTCCCTTAATTGTAGACGCAATAGTATTGTCTGTATTAAATAGACAATTGTTAACAAAAGCATATTTCATCACAGAACCTTTGAGTCAAGCAGTTTCTCTAACCCCAGAAGGACGAAAAATATTTTTGCAGCAATATGGACAAAAGAAACAATCCCAATTTAAACATCCTGTTTTCGGACGCAAATGCACTTATCAAGAAGCATTTGAATTACAGGCTCGATTATTAGCGAAATACTTAATGGGTGAAATTGAGAAATACCCACCATTAGTTTTGAAGTAGGAATTTAGTTATTAGTAGAGACGCGATTAATCGCGTCTGTACAATATTCATTAGTGTAGAAAGTGGAGAAAAAAACTAGTAATGAATGTTGTTGTGTCTTATGATATTTCAGAAGATAAACGCCGCACAAAAATTCACAAAATTCTCAAGTCCTATGGACAGTGGGTACAGTACAGTGTGTTTGAATGCCATCTGACTGATACTCAGTATGCAAAATTGCGATCGCGCTTGAACAAGTTAATCAAGCCTGAAACCGATAGTATCCTATTTTACTTTTTGTGTGCTTGCTGTCTAGGTAAAGTAGAACGTATCGGTGGGGAAAAAATTCGTGATGACTCTATTTTCTTTGCTGAGTGCGCGGATGGGTAGGTGTTCAAAACGAAATTGCAGGAAGTAACCTTGAAACCCTCCTGCTGCAATAGTTTTGGAGAAAATAGCTAAGAAAGTACCCGCGCACCTTACACAGCCTACGTTCTAGCTATTTTCCTAAAACTCAATCTCAATCGTAGATGCTATGATTATCTCGTCCGCGCTACCGAACCTTGAAAACCCTATATAAACTGTGTTTCAGGCTACCGCAGTTGAAATTTCACTTAATCCCTATTAGGGATTGAAACTTAACATTTCTCACCCTCTCTCTCTCAGGGGGCAAGCCGTTGAAATTTCACTTAATCCCTATTAGGGATTGAAACAATGTCGCTGTTGCTCCAAAAATCCCATCTTTCGTTGAAATTTCACTTAATCCCTATTAGGGATTGAAACAACTTACTAGAGACGATTTACTACAAATCGCTGCTCAAGTTGAAATTTCACTTAATCCCTATTAGGGATTGAAACACCATTTTGAGGGTAAATCAAATCAAAAGGAAAGGGTTGAAATTTCACTTAATCCCTATTAGGGATTGAAACCTGTCTTTGATGCCAGCGATATAAACCATGTGATAGTTGAAATTTCACTTAATCCCTATTAGGGATTGAAACTACCTTCTTAGCTTGACTCCTTCTCAAACTATAGAGTTGAAATTTCACTTAATCCCTATTAGGGATTGAAACAAGTGGTGGTACACTTTTCTAACAGGCATATTCGTTGAAATTTCACTTAATCCCTATTAGGGATTGAAACCTTGAATTGCTAAATTGGTGGCGGTGGTGTTGCGGTTGAAATTTAACTTAATACTTATTCTCTCTGTGTCTCTGCGCCTCTGCGTGAAATAGATCATTCCGCAATTATACTACGCCGAAAAATCAAATAAAAATCATCACATTTAGTAATGAAACACCAATATCCAGCATCCAAAATCCGAAGCTGACTATGGTGTTAGGAACTTTTTTTTTAAAGAGTTACCTCCTTGAATATCCAGCATTTGTGTTAATTCAGTTCTATTCAGTGACTTAACAAGACTCAAACCAAGAGACTTACTAGAAATGCTTTGAGTGTAGCTAGCATTGAGATAACGAACGTATTGTGACTTTCCCGCAACATAACTTTGGAAGAAAGGCAAACTTAAAACATTCATGTAACGACGCGCTTGGGAAGCATCGCCAATCATTTCAGCAGGTAATGATAATTGTTGATTTGTTGGATTAGCGTTACCAATGATGGAAAAGTGAGTAGCACCTGTAAGCATGACAAGATACTTTTGTGGATTTGCCAGCCACGAGAAAGGTAGAATTTGCTCGTATAAAGCCGGTGCAACTGTGTCATCGCTACTGCTGACAATCATCACTGGAGTTTTGATTTGATTTAAGCCAGCTTGGCCGAAAATAGAACTAGTAATTGGATTAACTGCGATCGCTGCTTTAACTCTCTCATCCCGCAGGTTATAATCTTTGGCAAAATTATTAATATTCAATTCCAAAGCACGACACTGAAGCAGTAAAGACATATTCCAGGTTTTTTTCAGTCCTGTTAGCTGACAGTCTTGTTTTAACTGCTCAAAGTTGATTTTAGCGCCTGCCAAGGCTAAAGCTGTGTAGCCTCCCAAAGATTGACCAAATACGCCAACGTTTTGCACATTTAACCGATTTTTAAAGCGTAAATCAGATTGGTTAGCTTTTTCCAATTGATTCAATATATATGTCACATCTAAAGGTCGGTCTTTAAATTCACTTGGTTGTGCTAAATCATTGGCGTGTTTATTCAACAGCAAACGCAATTTTTTAGTATCGCTAGCAGGATGATTGGGAACAGCTACAGCAAATCCATAAGAAGCTAAATGATAAGCTAAATATTGAAAATTACTGCTGTCTAAACCCAAGCCGTGAGAAATTACAATTACAGGTGCGCGAGTTGAAATTTGGGGAATGTAAACATCAGTTAATAAAAGGCGATCGCGCTTTGAATCAAAAAACTTTAACGTATATTTTTGTGACTTAAACTTTCCCGGAATTTCTAAGTTAGGTAATTGTGATAAATTGGGTTTTTGGATACTATTAGCTTCGATATTTGACCTTTGGGAAACTGCGGCGATCGCTCGATGGGTTTGATTAACAAGTTTGTCCAATTCTGTAGCTATTTGAAAAGTCTGCGCTACATCAAGATGAATGCTCTTGCTAGGATATTTGCGTAACACATTTAAAAGTGTTAAGCCTCCTGATTCAGCAGAGGCTAAAATGAGTGCCGAACGCAAAGCACCAAATTCTGATTCTGGCTGAGGAGATTTAGTTTTAATCACTTGCGCCAACCGATGCAGCAAAAATTCTCCTTGGGATGTGTACAGAAGTTGCGAAACTATTGCCGGACTAACATTGACACGATTGAGTAAAATTCGTCGCAATTCTTCAAGCTTTTCAACAGGCAAATATTGTTGATATCGTGCTAAATCATCGTCAATTGCACCTGTTTTGGCGTAGTTTTCTAAAGCTTTCACTGAAATCGAAAGCTCTAGAGCTGAATAAGATGCATAAATGCGTTCTGCTGCCAAGGCAGAATTACTAATTCCAAACGTTGGCAGCACAATTGAAAGAACCAGCAATAGGGAATTTTTTCTCAGGGTGCTGGCCCAATTACCAAACAAACTATTCATCACTCAACTGCTTCGGTGGTCTGATTTTGATGTGTTGGCTTTGGTAGTTTTTCCGGCGCCCTGCTTGGTTTACAAAAGAATTCAGGAGTCAGAATTCAGAATTTAGAATTTATTATGATTTGTGTATCAATTGCACATAGCACAGCATTAGCAAGTCCGCCAGCATCTGAATAAATGGGTTTTAAGAGCCTATTTATAAAGTAAATATTAAGTAGTTAGGATTAGCCGTAACGCACCAGATACCTTGGTGCGTTAAGCTTCGCTATAACGCACCCTACATTTTAAGGTTTACTTTATAAATCACCTCTAAACCACTACAAAATCATAGATTTGACAGTCAACATTCAACAGTTAACCATCAACATTAATTCCACCTTCTGAATTCTTCTTCAAACATTTTTTTGTTGGCTATCAATTGAACAAATTAGATTGCTACAGAGTCAAACTTGTGGGAAAAGTATCGATTTTACAGAAGGATGACTTCAGTAGTTCGCCTTCACCAGAAAATCATAACAAACGAAAAAATATGCTGCCTCAGTATCTATGTTGTAACTTTGAATGTGCGACAACTTTACTATGTTAAAAAAATACTAAACATTTTGAAAATAATTCCTATTAATTATTAAAATTATTCTCAACAAAATTAGGATTCACCTGAATTCATTTATTATTACCATTAACACACAGCAAATTCACTGTTGATTTTTTTACATTCAGAATTCAGAATTCAGAATTATTCAATCACTTTTTCCCAAGGCGATCGCCACTGAACCTGCAACTACCAAACCTGCTCCAAATATTCCAAGAAAAGTGAAGCGTTCTGGTGGAATTAAATCAGGTGCGATCGCTGATACAACGGCAACTGATATTAATGTCACAATGGGAGCTAACGCTAATACTGCACTGACTCGTGATGCTTCCCAATGTTCTAATGATTCAGCAAAAGCGCCGTAAGCAATTAGAGTATTCAACGCACAAAAAATCAACATTCCTGAGTGCAAAGTATCAAGTGTAAAAATTGATTTTATCTTAGCTAGAGGAGTGAATAATAAAGCACAGCCTCCGTAAATAATAAGCATGATGCTAGCGGAAGATAAAGATTGTAATAATTGCTTTTGTGCCAAAGCATAAATAGCCCATGCTGCTGCTCCTAGCACAATCAAAATGCTACCTAGTATATAAGTATTATGCGCTGTAATTAAATTCGTTAGTTGTTCCCGGAAAAATAAAAAGTAACCGCAAGTCAGTACGCTGACACCAATCCATTGATACAACCGATAACGTTCGTGAAAAATTACTAAACCGCCCAAACCTAATAAAAGAGTAGCTAATTGAATCAAAACTTCAGCGTTAGCGGGTGATGTTAACGCCAAACCTTGCATAAAGAAGAAGTAATTCATCGCTAAAAAGAGTGTAGCGATCGCTAATAATTTCCTAGAACCGGAACGCAATTGTTCCAACTTTGGTAATTTACCAGTTATTCCTAAATAGACAAAAAGCAGTACAAATGATACTAGGAAACGAAACCAAATAACTGTATATACATCCAATACTTGCAGAGTTACCGAAAGAGCGATCGGCAAAATTCCCCACAATAATACTGTCAACAATGATAACGCTAGCCCTAAGCGCCAGCGACCAGAACTTTGATGTAGTGACATTTAAATGTGCTATGCAAACTATGGCTAATAATAAAGTTAAACATATATATTTTACATATCTAAATTTTATCAAACTCTTGCTAGCTAAGCATATTAACCACTATTTTCTATAAAAAATGTAAACAAAGATTGCTAGCTTTGCTCAACTAAGCTATGCTTTCATGAGTTTTTTGTTTACATAAAATTAGTAATCATTTTATCTAAACAATAAATTTTAAGGTTTTTAGCCAATGTATAATTTCTCGCAGTCTTAATTTATAACCAACAACTATGGGGACTATACCCGTAATAGTCTTGGTGCTAGTTTTGACTAGCTTACCAATTTATTTCCTACTCAATTCAAGAGGTCAATTTTCGCTCAAATTTCTGATCACCAGAATTAAGCAAGCAGTCCCAGGCTTAGCTAATGAGCAAAAATTGGTGCGTTATGACCTTGATCGATTGCCTAGAGCAACGCCATCATCCAAATTACCTGTTGACATTAAACGTCAAAGACATAGATCTGGCAAGTTTAATGTTCTGCGATCGAGATTTTCCAAAACTATAGTAATTGCTGCCATGATTATGGTGGCAGTAATAGCTGGAAATACCGTATCAGCGCAGATTACCCCATCGCCACTTTCCCTCAAAAGCGTGCCTGTTCCAGAACCAGACAATCTCACAGAGTTCGTAAAAGACAAAACAGCCGCCATCAAATTAGGCAAGGCTCTTTTTTGGGATATGCAGGTGGGTAGCGACGGCGTGACCTCCTGTGCGACTTGTCACTTCCATGCAGGAGCCGACAATAGATCCAAAAATCAGATAGCTCCTGGGCTGTTGCGGGTTAACGCCAATGGTACAGAAAACCCAGATACAGTTTTTGATATAGGAGGACAACCAAACTATCAACTCAAACCAGAAGATTTTCCCTTCCACAAACTAGCAGACCCCAACGATCCTAACAGCGTCATATCCGATCGCAACGATGTCAGTTCTTCCCAGGGGGTTACCAATACTAAGTTTGTTGATGTCGTACCTGGTAATGCGGAAGACCAAGTAAAAACTGAGCCAGATCCCGTATTTAACGTGGGAGGCATAAATGTGCGCCGTGTTCAGTCCCGTAATACCCCAAGCGTAATTAATGCAGTATTTAACTTCCGCAACTTCTGGGACGGAAAGGCACAGAACATCTTTAATGGCGTGAATCCTTTGGGTTTGAGAGATCCTAACGCTTCTGTTGTCAAAGCAGAAACTCCAAACCAGCTCAAGTTTGTCAAAATCAGCTTGAATAATTCGTCTTTGGCTTCCCAAGCCGTCGGGCCGCCACTCAGTTCCTTTGAAGTCTCTGCTGATGGTCGGACTTTTCAAGAAATTGGTGATAAGTTTGGGCGAACCAACGGTGTTAAAAGTAAAAAACTGCCCCGAAAACTTGCGAAAAAGTTATTTCCTCTCAGACCGCTAGGTAAACAGGTCGTACATCCAGAAGATAGTGTTTTAGGTGCAGATAGCAGATGGCCTAAACCTGGACTCAAAGATAGAACCTACGATCGCATGATTCAAGATGCCTTTAAGCCGGAATGGTGGAAGTCTAATAAACTAATCCAAGTTGATGCCGAAGGAAGACGCACTTTTATCAAAAAGCCAGATCGCTCCTTAGAGACTAATGAGTACACATTAATGGAGTACAACTTCTCGCTATTCTTCGGTCTGGCAGTTCAGTTGTACGAGGCCACGCTAGTTTCTGATGATACGCCATACGATCGCTTCTTACAAGGCAACACCACTGCCCTTACCCAGCAGCAGCAATTAGGTAAAACACTGTTTGAAGGCAAAGCTCTGTGTATTGGTTGTCACACTGCGCCAGAATTCACCGCTGCTTCAGTGAGCAATGTGACTAAAAACGGACGAATCAAACGTGTGCCGTTCCCGCCAAACAGCCCTGAAGATAATGGCTTCTTCAGGATTGGTGTTAGACCTAACACAGACGATCTCGGCTTGGGTGGTAATGACGGTTTATTTGGTAACGGCCAAGGTAATCCCCTCTCAGAGGCTCGATTGGCGCAGTTAGGGAAATTTCAGGTTCTCCTTGGTGAAAACCCCCCTACTCTCAATCCACCCTTGAAGCCTACTGAAACTGTGGTTGCAGACGGAGCTTTCAAAAGTCCTGGACTTCGCAACGTCGAACTCACTGCTCCCTACTTCCACAATGGAGGTCAGGCGACTTTAGAACAAGTGATTGATTTTTACAATCGCGGTGGTGACTTTGGAGCGCTTCCCCGCTTGAATCTCTCACCAGAAGAAAAGCAGCAATTAGTCGCCTTCTTGAAAGGACTAACTGATGACCGAGTTCGGCATGAAAAAGCACCTTTTGACCACCCACAACTGTTTATCCCCAACGGACATCCGGGTGATTCTACAAAGGTTACCGACGACGGTACTGGCAAAGCCACAGATAGCCTACTGGAAATTCCTGCTGTTGGCAAGAATGGTGGTACTGGTACGCCGAATTTCCTGAGCTAATACCATTTCGGGAAATACCTGATATATATACATACGTAGGGGCGTACAGCTGTACGCCCCTACTTTATTGCTAACGAGTGCGTAGGCGTAGCCCGCCGGAGGCATCGCCAAAAGTCGGTTCTATATTACTAACTTTGGTATGGTCTAGGTAATTATAGACTCTTCTCGAAACTTCACGGACAAAATCTCCAGCTTTGGGATCGTGGTTTGGTCTTTGTACCAAAACACCCGCTAAATAGCTTTTGCCGTTGGGCATTTGAATAATACCTGCGTCACCAATGATAAATCTCAATGTACCAGTTTTGTGAGCGATGGTAGCTCCTTTACCGATACCAGCTGGTAGTAAACTATTGGTTTTGACGCCGCGCATAATACCTAAAACTCGATCGCGGCTGTTTGGCGAGAGCAAGCGATTATTATAAACTAACGCCGCCAATCTCACCAAATCTTTGGAACTAGTTGTATTTTTGCCAGGAATGTCTGGAAGTAAATTTTGCATTGCTGTATTTTGCAATCCCCAGCTACGAAAACGTTGGCTAACTTTTGCAGCACCGCCCAAGCGATCGAGAACCATATTGGTTGCGGTATTATCGCTGATTGTCATCATCAAAGTAGCAGTTTCTAGGACGCTAAATTTAGTTCCGATGGGTTTGTATTGCATTGTTCCAGCTTCACCAACCCTTAAATCGCGACGCATCACTAATTTATCTGTGAGTTTGATTTTGCCAGCGTCTATATCTTGAAAAAGAGCGACTAATAAAGGAAATTTAATTGTACTTGCAGCAGCAAATCTTTTTTCGCCATTAATATCTATATAGTTTCCTGTATCTAAATCTAAGAAAAAGATTCCCGGATTCAATGTTTTATAACTCGCTAACAAAGTGCGAATTTGAGAACTGAGGCCGACCATCTCTTGACCAAGATTGACAACTCCCGCAAATGTAGTTGCATCTGTGGATTTAATCGCAATATCTTCTCTATTTTCCCCAACAACGGGATTAGTTTGGCGGTTAAATGAATTGAATTTAACAATCCAATGAGAAGGGGAATCTCCTTTAATTGATATATTTTGGGAATTAACGTCATAACCAGGAGCCAATTCGACAACAAAACGAGTTGTTTGAGAGTCTGGTTTGCCAAGACGAATTTCTCTAATTGCATTCCCAAAACTTTGTTTGAAGCTATCAGAATTAAAAGTAGTTCCAGGTAAATCAATTACTAATCTGTTGGGATTATCTAATAAAAATGCCTTTGGTTGTATGCCAGAAGTTGTAGTTAGGTGTAATTGATTTTGGCTAGAATCAAAATACCAAGACTGTAATTGTGAAGCTTTAGCTTGTCCGGCAAGCAGAACTAAACTGCTCAAACCAACGGCGAGTAGATGTGATTTCATGTTGAGATTGTGTGTGTGCAAGTAAGTAGCAAGTAATCAGCTTTACTTAGATTGTTTTCTGATGACTATGTTGAACTTCCGGATAAAAATTCTAAATCCCATTGAGTTATTTTTTGAGATGTCTTTGGGATTAGATAAGCACAACAAATCATCATTACTCATTAAAAGTAAATCGCTGAGAATTTTGTTTGTGACGTGAGTTGACAACAACAGAAATTGTTAATCTAGCGCAAGGACGAGCCAAGGGTCAATTATGTTTCCAACTTTATTTTTGTTGATTCATAAGTTACCCAGAACCCTTGTAGAGACGTAGCAGTGCTACGTCTCTACATTGTTTTTCACCAAATGTCTAATGACATCTTAGATTTAATCATGACTATCTACTTATGAGTTATGGAAAAGAGGCACAGAAGCAGAGAAGAATAATTAATAATCTATGCCCAATGCCCAATGCCCAATGCCCCATGCCCCATTCCCATTAAAAGAAATCAGCCACCCAAGGAGAACTAGCTGCAAATATTTGCGTAGCTGTTGAAATAGCTGTTTCTGTGCCATGCAGTTTTCCGGCTATTTGCAGATGGTAGGGTGAGAACAAACTTGTATATAGTGGTGCTAGTTCCCGGACATTTAGTTGCAACTCTCCTTTTCCACCTTTTGTAACTTCACCGCGTCCATTGGCAACAGAAAGGATGAATTTACCATTGTTTGCATCTACGACATTATCTTGAATGTCTAAATGGAGTTCTGTTTCGATTCCTGATGGATAACCGCGCATGGACAATGCTTTGACAACATCTACTATTCGTAGCATCCAGCGAAACTGAGTCGAAATCTTAGCAGTTTGCTCTGGTAACGCCAATGTCAGGGTATCAATTGCAGAACTCTTCCAACGCACCTGCTGAATTTGGGAGCGATGGCTGGCTAGAAGAGACCAAAAAGTTTGTGTCGCAGCAGCTGTTTTTAGTACCCAATCTTTGACAAAGATAATTTCACCATTGTGTGTTCGTTGTTGAGCGAAGATGATGTAACCTTCGGGTTTGTCTTTTGTACCAATGAAATAAGCATAGACTTGTTCGTTTTCATCTGGTTCGATTAATCGCCGCCAAATTGCCGGATGTCGGTCTAAATATCCATGCGTGAGTTTGGCTTGCTGCTGATATAGTTCGTCAAAGACTTGATGATTTATCGAAACTACTGGCTGCAAAGGTAGGGGTTGCTCCCGTACCCCAATAGCGTTGGTTGGAACTTCCCAAATGTACCAACTACCCCCTTGTTCATACCCGACTTTTCGATACAAGCTTTGCACAGCTGGATAAAGAGCAGACAGCGGTATACTTCTGGCATAAAGTTCTTTGAGGGTGTGTTGCATGAGAGCGATCGCTCCTCCCGAACCACGGTATTCTGGAGCAATACCCACTACGGCAATTCCCGTCATTGGTAAACGCTCACCACCCCACCACTGACCCATATTCAGAGTTGCTAATCCACCAATTAAGTGCTGTGACTCACGAATAATCCGAAAGTTTTCTACGCCAATTTGGTTTATGTAAGCTTCTGCACCACCAAGTGCGTTGACGAAACACTGCTTAAAGATAAACGCAAGCTGCTGAATATCCTGGGGCTGTGCTAAAGTGCTGTATTCAAATTGGGGTGTCATCTCTTATACGTTTAATAATACAAAAGGAAAATTATACTACAACGAGAGACATGCAGGATTAGCATTTTATGGATGAAACAAAAAGAAAACGGCTAGAAAAAAAGGGCTGGAAAGTTGGAACCGTTGCAGAATTTTTAGAACTTACGCCAGAGCTAGCCACTCTCATTGAGATTAAGCTAGCTCTGAGACGCAATCTGAGTTGAAATTTAAATTGTATACTTGGGCACTCTATATCTAACAAAAATACTAGAGATTTCTTTTTATGTCTACGACCTCAATTAGTGCAATACTAGAACAAACAGAGAGAGATGCCCTGTTGCAAGCGATCGCCACAATTAAAGAAAAGTTACCATTTTTAATCGATTTGACTACCGACGAGCGTCAAGCTTTACCCAAGATGGGAGATAAAAGTCGGGCGTTTGTTAGCAAAGCATTAGAGGTGGCGACACAGAACCCGGAGTTTTTACCGCGTTCGTTTGATTTGGAAGAAATGCGGAAGGATGTGCAATTATTTGAAGCGTTGTATCCGCTGTTGTTGTCGCTGAAGCAGTTACAAGAGTTGGTAGATGATACAACTCTTGCGGTGGGTAGTGAAGCTTTTGCAGCTGCGTTGCAGGTATATAACTATGCCAAAGTTAGTGGACACGTGGCAGGTTTAGATGCAGTAGTGGCAGAAATGGGGCAACGGTTTGCCCGTAAATCTAGAAAAGCCAAGGCTCAAAAACCAGCGTTGTAAAAAATAACTTGGTAGTTGCACTTGTGAGGTATATGGTTAAAGACTGAGAACTTAAATATTAGAGTCAAAACTCAACATTCCGAGTTCTGAACTCGATGTTCCGAGTTCTGAGCTTGATGTTCCGAGTTCTGAGCTTGATGTTCCGAGTTCTGAGCTTGATGTTCCGAGTTCAGAACTCGACGTTCCGAGTTCTGAGCTTAATGTTCCGAGTTCAGAACTCGACGTTCCGAGTTCTGAGCTTAATGTTCCGAGTTCAGAACTCGACGTTCTGAGTTCTGAACTCGATGTTCCTATTTCATAAGCTTAACTTTGGAGTAAAAACCCTAAAACTTGGGCTTCAAAACCTGGCTAATATCAAAATCTAGATTATAATTCCTGAGACATATTTCTGCCTCAAGAAAATTCTGATGAATGTTCTCATCAATTTATTGGTTTTTTTACTGCCAATTCTAAGTAGCCTTTGGATTGCTCAAAGTTTCAATCCTTTATCTTCTTATCAACCTCTCCAGGTTATAGACGGTGCAGCTTTATATAGAAAAGAATTAACCAACGGTAACGAAGCTTATTTACAAGTTATTGACCTCCGGAAAATGCACATCGACCAAATCGTTGGAGAGGTCAATAATATGGGTCAAAAGCAAGGTAAATATTATCAAGGAGAAGGTGGACATTACAGCCCTTTTTTCAAGAACAAATTATTCTCTGAAGTTGCAGAGGAATATCAACAGCTTTATGCTAACAACGTTTTTTCTATCATTAATTGTTCTTTTTTTGAACAATATCAACCCAGCACTCAATTATCTTTTCCGATTAAACTCAATGGTGTAGTCATCAGCGGCGGTAATAGTCCCTACGGGCCCGTGAAAGAACCAAAAGATAAATATTATAGTAATATTCGCCTCAAGGCTTTAGTCTGGAATGATAATCAGGCATACATTACAAATTACGATCGCGTTAGTGGTGCGCCTCTAAATCAAAAAGCAGTAAAAAATGCTATTGTCACTTACCAATACAGCGACCATCCGGCAAAAGTATTGGCTCAAAATCAAGTGAATAAATACCAAGTCATCGGTACTCTTAACAAAGATGGTGTTAAGGGTGACGAGTTGTTGTTGATTATGACAGTGAACCAAGCAACTTTAGATGAAGCAGCGGATTTATTACGCAAATTAGGAGTCAAAGGCGATATCATCACCGTTGACGGGGGCAGATCGACTTATTTGTTCAATCCCCAAAGAGGAAATATTATTGTCCCACAACTGTCTAATGTGCAAGAAAATCCTACTTTCCGAGACCTACCCCATTATCTAGGATTCCGTAAAAAAAGTAAAAATCAAGTTTCACCAAAAATTTTCCTCAATCAACCAGCAGGCAAAGTCCTTGCAAACAAAGATCGGTCTTTTTTAATATTGTGGCGAGACAATTTTGATGGCGATGTCTCGATTAGGTTGTACTATGAGAAGAAACTTATTCAAAATATTTCTTCCCGTACTGCTAGCGATGGTGTTCATGAGTGGACACCACGTATTCCTATAAAAGAGGGCTATTTTGTTCGAGTTTCTAGCTGGCAAGACCGGAATATTTTCGGGCAGTTGCAATTTTAGCTCAATGGGAAAATGAAATGGATAACTGGCTGATCGCAAACCTCTCAATAAGATTGGCGGTGTGGCAGTGGTCGGAATTGTCATAGTTTCTCACAGTAAACAATTAGCTTTGGGTGTGCGGGAACTCGCCGCGCAGATGGTTCGAGGTGAAGTCCCGATCGCTATTGCAGCAGGTATTGAAGATCCGGAAAATCCTTTGGGTACAGATCCCATCCAGGTTAGTGAAGCGATCGCTGCTGTTTTCTCTGATGATGGTGTTTTGGTGTTAATGGATTTGGGTAGTGCTTTACTCAGCGCAGAAATGGCGCTGGAGTTTCTGCCAGAGGAACAGCGGCAAAAAGTCTATTTGTGTGAAGCACCTCTGGTAGAAGGTGCGATCGCTGCTGTGGTAGCTGCGGCGGCTGGGAGGAACATTCAACAAGTGATGGCGGAAGCACGGGGCGCATTATTAGCAAAAGCAACTCAATTGGGTGGAGTTAGTAGCCCTACGTCGGTTGTGGATAGGCACATCCCAGCCAGCAATTCAGAATCCCCGACGCAAGAAATCCGGCTAATTGTCAGCAATCGCTTAGGTTTACACGCCCGCCCCGCAGCCCAATTTGTAGCAACCGCAGCCAGATTTCAATCTCAAATTCTGGTGCAAAATTTAACTAGAAATACCAAGTTAGTCCGGGGTGACAGTATTAACCAAGTCACAACTTTAGGGGTGCGTCAAGGACACGAATTGCTAATTACTGCCACCGGCTCAGATGCAGATGCAGCACTGGCAGCATTGCAAGTATTGTTTGCCACTAATTTTGGCGAGGATAATGCTGCTTTTAATTATCCACCAGTGTTGCAAAACGAAGTTACCCCAGCTACTGATGGCGAACTGTCGGGAATTGCGGCTTCTGCTGGAGTGGCGATCGCACCTGTTGTTCATTATCAACCCGCCCCAATTGCCGTTACGGAATACCACGTAGAAGATACGGAAGCAGAGTGGCAACGTTTACAGGCAGCAATTCACATTGCCCGCCAAGAAATTCAGGCGGTGTTCTCACAAGCATCTTTTCAAATTGGCGATGCTGAAGCTGCAATCTTTGATGCCCATTTACTATTTTTAGAAGATCCAGTTCTTTTAGAAACGGCTTATGCGCGGATTTTAGAACGCCATATCAATGCCGAAGCTGCTTGGCAAGCCGTAGTCGATGAAGTGGCGACTTCTTATCGCACACTTGAAGACTCTTATTTGCAAGAACGAGTGGACGATGTTGTGGATGTGGGGCAAAGGGTGATGCGGTTACTGACTGGCAATGCCCCTGCAAACTTGCATCTGGAGTCACCAGCAATTTTGGTAGCCAGCGATTTAACGCCTTCGGATACCGCCGGACTAGACCCCACAAAGGTGCTGGGCATTTGTACAACTTCTGGGAGTGCCACTTCCCACAGTGCAATTATCGCCCGTACTTTAGGTATTCCCGCAGTTTTGGGAATAGATGCCCAGGTGTTGTACTTGGCAGATGGTACGCTCATGGCATTGGATGGTGAAAGTGGCAAAGCTTGGGTGGAACCAGAGTTAGATATTCTAGAACACCTCCTTTTCAAACGAGAAGCTTGGCAAGCTGCCCAACAGCAAGCACAAGCCACGGCACACCAGCCAGCAATTACTTCTGATGGTCGGCAAGTGAGCGTTTTTGCCAATATCGGTAGTATTAATGATGTCCAAGCTGCTGTAGCTAATGGTGCCGAAGGTGTGGGACTACTCCGCACCGAGTTTCTCTATTTGGACAGAACAAGCGCCCCCACTGAAGAAGAACAATTAGCAGTGTATCAGGCGATCGCTGAAGTTTTGGAACATCGTCCGCTGATGATTCGCACTTTGGATATCGGCGGCGACAAGCCACTTCCATATTTGAGGGTAGGGTTTCCCGAAGCCAACCCATTTTTAGGCTGGCGGGGAATTCGTTTTTGTTTGGGTAATCCAGAAGTTTTCAAAACTCAGTTACGGGCAATTTTGAGAGCTAGTGTCGGACACCAAATTAAAATTATGTTGCCGATGATTGCTACTTTAACGGAGGTGCGTGCAGCTAAGGCAATTCTTGGTGAGGTGCAGGCTGAACTCAAGCAAGCTGGTATTCGCTTTGATACAGGAATAAAAATCGGGATTATGGTAGAGGTGCCATCAGCAGTGGCGATCGCCGAACGGTTAGCCGCTGAAGTAGACTTCTTTAGTATCGGCACTAATGACCTTAGCCAGTATGTCATGGCAGGCGATCGCACTAACCCACGGGTAGCAAATTTAGTTGATGCGCTGCATCCAGCGGTGTTAAGGATGGTAAAGCAAACCGTTGAGGCTGGTCATGGGGCAGGAATTCCCGTCGGTTTATGTGGCGAATTGGCGGCAGATCCTTTAGCAACAGCGATTTTATTAGGTTTGGGACTGGATGAATTAAGTGTGAATCCTCAAAGTATACCTGCAATCAAGCAGGAGATTCATCAGTTAAGTTTAGCCGAGAGTGAGGCGATCGCAACATCAGCATTGCAACAAGATTCGGCACAACAAGTGAGAGAAATAATCTCAACTACTCCCCCTGCTGCATGAACTTATCCTACTAAGTAACGTGTGTGTAAAAAAAACAAAATATATCACCAAAAGTAAAGTTGCTCAAAAAGCTCTTTAATCCTGCCTTCTGCCTTGTCATAACGGCAATTTTCAATACTGACCTACTTAATACTAAATTATGGTAATCTACTTTATACAGGAGTAGAGTGTATTAGTTGATGGTAGTACATTTCGAGGCATTGAGTAACTTTATTGACATAAACGGGGCATTCAACCCCAAATACCAAAACGAGCTTAGAAAACAAAGAAAAACAGAGGTATACCCATCAAAATTTCTGCTCCAAGATTTCGGCAAGAGCGTTGTTTTGCTTGGTATCAAAGGAAATATCGTCGTTTGGTTGTCCGCTGAAAACGACATAAAGTATATTTTGATGCATTTATTGACCTTGCTACTATACATGTTGGGGTTCGAAGAATACTATTACTGGGATAGGTTCAAGAGAAATACTTAGACAAGATAAGTATTTTCCTAATTGTATTTCTATCCCCATTGAAAGTATCATTTATGACATTATAGGATTCATAATTTGATTTCTGAAAAAACTCAGTAGACTTTAGGGTGCCTTGTTCCCTGTTTCCTGACTGCGTAGATCGTTTCAGAAATCAAAGTGATTCTTATATGTATATTTCATTCACTTACAGCCACTACCAGACCATCTACTGCCAAGTGCGACTTCAACACTTACAAGTAGATTTTTTGTGCTGGCAGAATCAAAATATACAGGTTGTCGATGTTTGGCAGACATCATCAAAGATTTATCTCACGATAGCGCCAACAGCTTTTTGCTACGTGAGCCACACGAACCCAAGGATTTATTGGAATGTTAATTGCAGATAATGAACTTATAGAACTAGAGTCTGCCCTTGAGATAGCTGATGACCGTAAGCAAAATTTTTTGATAGCTCTAATCGAGCGTACTATAAATAACACTCGCTTTCCAGGTTTAATACAACCTTCAGATACGAATGAATGGTGGCATATTATCTGGGAGCGGTTAAGCGATGTAGCGTTTATTTGCTTTTTAGCAAATAAGTCAAATAATTTCCATCAAGTAATTAAAGCTTGTGGCTTAACCCCTGAAACAGAAATTGTTAGGCTCAGAGAATGGTTGAAGTTGGTTGTATTAGATACAATACGTAAATCTCCAGATGAGTGGGTAGGCCCGTGGTATAGAAAAAGAAAACGTATTAAACGTCTTTTAGGGCATCTGGAAACTGCTCATGCAGGCATTGCTGTGGCAACTGTTTTCGATCTTTGCCCAGATATATTTACTGCTACTGAGTTAGATGAGATACGTGAAGCTTTGATAAATAAGCCCCAGAAACTTTGTCAAGAATGGCTTAACAATACCATTAAAAGACAAAAAATTGCCAATAACTGGTTTATGGTTCTGCTGAATGGCTACGGTACGATATCTGCAATTATTGGCGATCGAGTTGGCGTAGAAAAATCAGTAGAAAACTATGAACTGGCTACCAAGCTATATAACCAAGATAGCTATGGCGAATCTCTACAATATTGGAACTACGCAACTTTCAATCTAGCGCACTTATTTGAAGTGCTTGTACGTTATAACTCTTCTTTAGAACACGAGCTTGATATATCTTGCTATACGCGCAGTATACCTTGGGTCGTGTCATCATTTCTTGAGATGAAACAGGTTGCAGGCTGGGGAGACTTAGCTTATCCTCATTCTTTAAATTGGGGTGATTCAGCAGCTATTTTTCGACCTACTGCCGATCTTTTGCTTCATATCTCTCGACGGGCAAAAAAAAGTATGCCTATAGAAGCGGGTCTTGCATCTTGGATTTTTCATGAAACTTATCAAGATCCAAAACTAGGCCCCGACGATCGAGCAACCTTCGGCTTTTTTAACAATTTTCTGTTCCCGACCATACTCAACTGGAGATATGCTGAAAATCCCATAACACCTGAACAAGCTAACCTTCCTCTAGTAAAACGATTCGACAACGGCAACGTTATCGTCCGTGATTCCTGGCATAATCCATCTATAGTTTTATCTGTTCAAGCGGGATACGAACCTTTAAGGTCTGATGGACATCGACACGAGGATCAGAACAGCTTTATGCTCTCCTATGGTGGAGAAAACTTCTTTGTAGATCCTGGACATTGTTGTTATCGTCTTGATATCCAAGCTCAATCAAAATCCGCAGCTTCTCACAATACTTGGAGTTTTATCACTAAGAATGGCTCCAGCTTGAAACAAAATCTTGTACAAGGCAGTATCTACAAAGACATACCGCCTCTAAATAAATTTAAACTTCTTTCTCAAGAAGGAAATATCACTGTAATCAAGTCTGATGCCGCAGATGTTTATGGTAAGCCTATCCAAAAAGCTCAGAGAATGTGGATTTTGTGTGGTACGAATAGTATCTTCCTTGTAGACAGAATTAAATCCAACCAACCTGTAGCAGTTCAAACATCTTTTTTGTTGAATAATCGAGAAGGAAAACTTCAAACTCAAGCGATCGCTCCTCGTCATTTAATATTTCGCCGAAGTGATGTTGCCATAAAGTTTGTACTAGTAACTGCAATTTCAAGAAATTACTTTTGGAATCAAGATGATTCTCTATTTTTGGACGAAAAAAATCCTGATACTGGTGCAACTTTTTCCCAAAAATGTGGCTACGTTCATGAATTTTATCACCCCCAACCTAACCAAAAAGGTCAAGGGGCTGAGGGATCGGGCATAATATCTACATGGACTACCCCTATTGCTAACGAGCATCTGCTTATCTATGCTATTGCTATGGATAACATTCAGCATATTTGTGATTGGAAAATCGAGACTTTAAATAACAATAAAATTATGCTTTATGCTCCTTCAAAAAAAGGAAGTTTTCAATTAGAAATGAAACAAGACAGCAGCTTAATAGTTGAAGAATCCATTTATAAAACACGCATAACTATTCCTGATTAAGAGGCTGTTTTAGTTGATTAGGGTGTGCTGGGCTAAAGCCATAACACACCCTACTTAGACTTTTACCAGTCCCCAATCCCCAGCTATATCTCAATACGCTTGGTGTTAAGGAAAATTGTAGGTTGGGTTGTAGCTTGCTTCCCCGTAGGGGTACGAAGTAAAACCCAGCAAAGCACCTGACTTTTCACGGCATCTGGAAAACGCCATTTTGAGCTTTTCTCAAACCCTTATTTTTACGTTATCCATTTTCATTAATTTAAAACTATTGAGAATTAGCCTGTGGAAAAAATGACGTTGTTTCGCGGTTTGAGGACTTCCCGTGAAAAGTCAGAGCAAAGCACCTAATATGTTGGGTTTCGTTCCTCAACCCAACCTACAGGAGTTTAGTTTTTAGTCTTAACCCAAGCGTATTGAGCTATATTTGCCAAATTTTGATGGTTTGGTCAGTACTACCGCTAGCGAGTAACTTACCATCAGGACTTAAAGCTAGAGAATTCACCGTCTCTGAATGGCCAGTGAGGGTTTGCAGTAGTTCGCCTGTGGAAAGTCGCCAAATTTTGATAGTTTTATCTGCACTACCGCTAATTAGAGTTTGTCCATCTGGAGTAACGGCTAAGGATTTTACTGCTTCTGAGTGTTCAGTTAATGTGTGCAGCAGTTTACCAGTAGCCAAATGCCAAACTTTGATGGTTGTGTCAGCACTACCACTGAAAACGAGTTGTGCATCAGGACTCATGGCAATTGAATTGACTTCGCCATCGTGACCGTTGAGTGTGCTTAACGGGTCGCCTGTGCGTGGATTCCACAACCTGATTTTATTATCAGAACTACCACTGGCAAGAATTGTACCATCAAGGCTGATTGCTACGGCATGAACAGCCGATGAATGCCAAAGGGTACAAATGCGGTCGCCTTTATCTAAATTCCAAATCTTGATTTTATTACTGCCACTGGCAAGAATTGTACCATCTGGGCTGATTGCCACAACATTTACAGGTTTTTGATGCCCTAAAAGTGTGTGCAATACTTTGCCTGTTTTTAAATGCAAGACTTTGACATTACTTTTCGGGTGTTCGCAGCTACCAACAGCCAAGAAACTACCATCGGGGCTAATTGCTAGGGATGAAACTTCACCCCAATTCTCCGTGAGAGTGCGAATTAGTTTGCCAGTTTGCAGATTCCAGAGATTGATGGTTTTGTCTGCACAGCCACTAACTAAAATTTCGCCATCAGGACTAACGGCCACAGAAGTGACTTTGCCAGCATGTCCAGTGAGGGTGTACCTGAGATTGGCATTTTCTAAGGTAAGTTTATATTTGAGAGTGGCGATCGCATCTAAGAGTTTTTCTACACTGAGAATACTTTGGCGATCGCTCACAGCTGTAAAATATTCTTTTAAGTTTTGGAAATACTCTTCATCTTCAATTCTCACAGCCGATTGCATCGCCTCTAAAGGGTTAGCAAATTCCTGCGGTGAAGCTTGACGTAATTCCAACCATGTGCTGATTGAATAATCAATTTGTTCTTGTGCCCAAGAGCGATCGGGTAAATGAGATAAACTTTGAGCTAACTGCAAAGCCAACTCTGGAACCCAATAACGTCGTTCCTGTTCTAGAGCTTGGTAGACTTGTTTATAACCAGAAGCTATTGCTTGCACAGATTGTAAATCAAAAGTATCTTTGAGCAAACTTGGCAGCAACTTTGGCAGCAAAGGCGGTACATCGTAATGAACTAAATGATAAACATCCGCTACCCAAGCAGCAACCAGAAAGTGACAAGTAATCAACACCTGGCAAAGTTTTTCAAAATCTTGATGATTAACTTGATATTGCAAAGATAACTTGCTTACATCAATCCCTTGAGCCTGCCATTTTTCTGATTTTTCTAAAATTGCCAAATTAAATACATTATCTCTACCCAAAAGATTGATTTCTTCTAAGTTTTCTCCCAAAGCTAATAATTCATCTCGAATTTTCTTCCACTCCAGAGCGCGACTTTTTGCAGATTCCTGAAGAATTTCTTTATAAGACAACCGTGCAATTGTTTTGTAATAATATTTATCTTGTTTGAATCCCCAATAAGCAATCCGAAAATTTAGGTAATCTCCATCATTTTCTGACTCTAAAATTAAAATTGGCTCTGTTTTTAATATCCCATACAAAGCCTTAATACTAGATTCACTATGAAAACGTTTACTATCCCAAGCCCCTGCTAAAAATTCTGTTGGTCTAATGGGATTGTGCAGAGAATAATGCTGATTGAACAATTTTCTTAAACCTTCAGCCAACATTAGTTCTATTTCAGAAACACCATCAGTTTTATGTTCAAATTGGTCAAACTTGATTTGGGGAGGAGCAAGAAAAACTTTTAGCGGAGTGCGTCCTTGATTTGTCTGAGATTCTAAAATTTGTGACGGGTATAATCTTAAAGGCCAACTATCAAAAATTTTATATACTTCTGGTAACTTAAGAGCAGTCTCTCTTTCTTGATTTGCTACTTTTAATTGTGTTTGACGCTGATAAACAGCTAATTGTTGTTGCAGAAGTTTTGTTTGTTCAAAACTTGAATCATAGCTATCATTTTCTGCCATCAGATTCTTGCCAAATCTAACAGCTTCATTGACAACTGTTGGCAATAGATAATTAGTTGTAGTCAGACTTTCTTCTTTTCTCTTTTGTATCAGGTCTACAATTACAGGTGCAAACTCTAATACCAATTGAATTAGTAATCTTAGCCCTGGCTCCATAAGGAGATTCCTGTTAAATAAATAACACTAACAGTGTGCCGAAAATCTGAATAATAGCCGAGTGTTAGATATTTTATAGACAATACATGTTACTCTTTGTCTATAAAATATCATCTATCCAAAAGATAGCATGTATTGTCCAAATTTTCCCGGAACAGTTATCAGGCGTATGATGTGGGATTGAGACGCACCATCTAGTATTTCGTTTAACCGATGTGTATTACCAAGCTATCAAACGATTATAGCCATCCTAAATCATTCATCAGCTTTTCAAGACGAATTTTGGATGACTCCCACTGATAAACCTAGAGGATCAGCTATTGGTTAAAAATCTATTAGTTATTCCCTATTGCCTATTCCCTAAGGATGACCAACAAATCAATTATTAAACTTTGTGGAATCTTGCGGGGTGGGCGTCTCGCCCGCCCGTACTCTAGGCATACAAAATATCTACCCCACAAGAATAATTTCGATGTTTTTTAATTTTGAAATCCCCTATTGCCCATTGCCTATTGCCTATTGCCTACCTCAAGAGATCTGTTAAAATCTGATTCCCAGTTGCCCATTAAAGCCGCGAATAGAATTGTAACCGGCACCTACAAAAACGTTATCAGTTGCGCCTACCTGAACGCCACCTGAAACCGCAACACCTTTATCTTCTGAATAAAGTCCAACTCCTACATAAGGTGAAACTACAGGCAAACTGATAAATTTCAAAACATCTACTCCTGTAGCACCATCAGGGCCTGTTCCTAGTTCAACTCCAAAATTCAAAGCCCTAGCTCCTACAGCATAAGTTATATCGCCATCTTTGCCGCCCACTGAAACCCAAGGTTGCGGTATCAGTTGAGCCGATGCTTGACTTGGAGCAAATAAAGTGAAAAATCCTATGGATGTAATTAATGTTTTAGCAATAAAGCCTATTTTCACGTTGTTTCCCTACACTAACTGCCACATTTTAATACTGATGTCCCGCAAGGATATGAAGTTCCTTACTCATAGCAAAACTCATCTTAAGATGACTAAATAATACCCAAAATTTTTTAGTCTACTTGAGTAGACTTGAACTGTTAGCCTGGAACTTTAGTTTCAGGCGGGTGAGGAAGCCAACAGTAAATGAAGTACATAGGTAGGGTGCGTTATGGACGGCAGTCCTAACGCACCGTAAATCCTTGGGGGTGCGTTACGCTGCCGCGATAACACACCCTACAAGACCTCACTCCTTTGCAATCTGCTGTATTTATGTCACAAAAGCAGCTTTTAAAGTCGCAAAAGCAACTTTTAAAGTCACAAAAGCAACTTTTAAAGTCACAAAAGCAACTTTTAAAATCACAAAAGCAACTTTTAAAATCACAAAAGCAGCTTTTAAAGTCAGAAACTTGATTCACGACCCGTAAAATATCTTAAATTAGGCTTAAAGCTTGATAATCTTACAATAAACGCTTGATTCGGATTACCTAGCCAGTTTTTAATCCAAAATCCAAAATCGCTACTACTCCCAAGTGGATACATTTCGCAACACATCGGGAATTTCCCCTTGAGACAACGGAAACTCTAACATAGTCTCTCTATAACCCAAATACCCAGATTCGGCGAACGATAACAGCATCCGCGAAAGCGCCAGCCAAACCTCCGGTTCGTATTCCCAATCACGATAACGGGAAGCTTGGCCAGCTATTGAACGTAGCGCCCAGAAATATGAATTTCTCACCACAGAACCGCCCTTTTTAAACTCTGGCAAATCTTCATGGTGGATAAAAAGTAATTTATTTTCAATCCTCGCTCTCATTGAAATTTTGGATTTTAGATTTTAGATTTTAGATAAAAAGTAAATCTTAAGTAATGCGTTATAGCTTTAGCCTAACGCACCATCTTATCTCTGTGTTCTCTGCGCCTCTGTGGTTAGAGAAATCTAAAGCACAGAGTACACAGCGAAAAGTCGGCATCTACAAACTTGAGCTTAAACCTACACGAAAAGTAAAACCAGGGCTATATATGCGATTGACTCGCTCGTATTGTTCGCCTAGTAAATTTTCGAGGTAAACTGTCAGTCCTAAATTGCTAGTTAAAGGTATGCGACCGGTGAAATCTAAATTCACAAAAGATGGCGCAAAATCTGTAGTCCTATCACCAGGGTTCGTAAAGATAGATCTACGAGCGCCACTGTTGTAAGTAACATATAAGTTAGCTTGCCAACCTGCATTTTGATAACCTACACCAGTTTGAAGTACAGAGTAAGGAATTAAACCTAACTGCAAACCTCTTTCTGCTCCTGTTTTGATTTGGGCATCTGTATAAGTATAGTTGAGAAAAGTTGACCAGCCAGCAGCAATTTTTAATTGCAATGCGGCTTCTAAACCATTGGTATCTACTAATCCAATGTTTGCCCATCTTCCTGCTATGATTCCCAGGCGATCGCGTATACTACTACCAAAGTAAGTAAACTGCCCAATCAAATTGTCAGAAAATTTGACATCCACTCCTGCACTCCAAGTGGAACCGATTTCTGGCTCTAAATCAGGGTTAGGTTCCCAACCATGAACCGTATCATAAACATATAACTGATCTAACCCAGGATTGCGTTGTCCCCCAGCCCAACTTCCGCGCACTGCTACTATTGGTGTAACTGCATAACGTAAACCGGCACTAGGATTCAAATAACTTCCAAATTCGCTATCAAAGCTTTGTCTGAGTCCTAAATCTACCAGAAAACTTTCGCTAATATTGAAAGTATTCACAGCAAATAAAGCTGTATTGAATAAACTCCGATTTTCAATTTCGTTATTAGCAATCCTACTAGGATTTGTACTCAAAACATCACCGATTAAGTCGGTGTTTTTCAAATCTAAACCCCAACGCAATTTATTATTGGCAGTAATTCTCCATTCATGATCTACTCTAGCTGAGAGTTGTTGTGTATCTAAAACTCCTGTACGGGAAAATGCTCCTGTAGGGCCATAGGTGCTGAAATAATCTTGGTTATAACCAATTGTTGTTGTCAGATTAGAGCTTTCTCCATTACCGAGTCGAGTTTTCCAAGATAAGCCAACATTTAAATTATCGTGGTCTAATCTATCTTGCTGGAGAGGAAAACCAAAATAAATTAAGCCGCGACGACTGCTGAGTTTAGTAATATCTAAGTTCAAAGAATTTCTTCGATCTAAATCTAGCCCAATGCTACCAAAGTAAGTACTTGTAGCTGTGTCTGCATTCGATAAAAACCCTTGACTATCGCGATTTGCTGCACCTACAGGCACGCGATAACGGTTATCTGAAAAGAATCTTTCAAAGCTAAAATTGTACTTTACAGAACCAACCGAACCACCATAGGTTACTTGTTGATTAGTTAAACTCAATGAGCCAAATTCTGTAGTACCAGAAAATTTCGGCTGTCCATAACCTTCTTTGGTGATAATATTAACAACTCCCCCAAAGGTTGAGGAACCATACAAAGTTGATGCTGTGCCGCTATATAATTCTACTCGCTCGATCGCTTCTACAGGAATGCTATTTAAATCAGTTGCACCGTGATAGGTGTTGACATTATTATTAATTGGTCTGCCATTAATCAGATATACAGATTGATTAATTGAAGCTCCTCGGTAATATGTTCCTGTGTGAATATCTGCACCAGGGCCGACATCATTGATAGCAAAACCAGGCATTCTTTTGAGAACATCAGCTAAGCTGGTTGCACCTTGCTTTTGAATTTCTTCTTTCTCAATTACGTAAGTTGGTGTAGACTGAGGCAGGCTGTCTGGTTCTGCGATCGCTTCTATGTTAATGTCTTCACCATCGCTAGATTCTGACTCTGTTTCCGGCTGAGTTTCTGACTCAATTTCACTCGGTGTAGATTCTTGAGTTAATAATTCAGCATTAGTCGCCGGTAAGTCGATTTCACTCAAACTCGGAATATTTGAAATAGCTTCGGTTGATTTATTCGTATTTCTCTGCTCAATTTCAGTATCAGCAGCTAAACCAGGAAATGCTATCAGTAAAGTCGGTAAACCTACTGTTAGCAAGGAAAAATACTTTTTCACGTTCTCTCACACTAAGTTAAAACAGTCACCACGCGTATTCTTGCGGTTGCGGTACAACTATGTCAAAAGACACAGTGTCATATTTGCAGCAATTAGGAGTACAGCACCTCAGATTTTGCAGCAACTTCAAAAGCGTCTACTCCAAAATAAGTAGTTCTATGTGTTGTTGGTTTGGAAGTACTTAAATCAGCGATCGCTCTTCATACTTAACCATACCTTAATTTATATACATTGACATTGATTGTCTATAACCCTTTTTTAAAGAAGTTTTTTAGAAATCTACATCAAAACTTAAGTAGTGACTCAAGTAACAAATAGATATCACCTTCACTCATTTTGCAGACTTGAACACACACAATAAATATAGTCATCCTTTGTGCATACAAATTTTGTATTTTTTGTCAATCTATAGATAGAAATTTAATTTTATGCTATGTATATTTTATACTCTAGCTTTATGTATATAATAATATCGGTCTTTTGATAGAAGATTATATCTATTGTTAGCTTTTGACCTTGCTAATAAATTAATATAGATGTTTTTATAACATATATCTATGTCATAAAAGCATGACTTTTATGTAAAAATACTTATTAAAACTGTATATAAATTGAGAAGTTAATTTTTTATCAAATTTTATTAAAATATAGATACATAAAAATTTGCTTAATTTATATCTATCAACCAAGGAAAATACTTAGAGTAACTAAGTATATAAAAGTAATTTTATTGACAAATAATTTTATTTAATTTTTAAAAAAGCTACAGACTAAATGCATCTAAGCTAAAAAAACCAGAGGTAATATTTTCGACAACCACTCAAAGAGCTAGTTTAATGCAAATAACAAATTAATCTATAGAATTGCTAAGTCAGGGTTTTAGGCTCTAACTCAAAAAATTATCAACACAGCAACATTTGTTTATAGATAATAAAATGCTCAAACTAATTATTCAAGGAAGAGGATTTATCTGTAGCATCTTCCATTTTTAATTTTGCAGGTAGCTAAAAGCTAAGCTTTGGGGAGTACAAAAGTTTCCAAAACCAATTTTGGATTTTAATTTAAATAAGGAGCTAAGCTGTTAAGTAAAATGCTCTAAAAATTAGAGTTTTTTATAAAATATCTTGCTAATTTTAAATACTTACCTAAGTACTTAAAGATTATCTGCGTATTACAAACTATACATTGTAGTAAAAACATCTGTCAATTAATTAAAATTGCTTAAGAATACGGTTACAATTATAAAAAAAAAGTTAAATAATCATTGATAAGTTAGTAAGTTCAAGCGAACACCACTAAAAAACAATTTTTCTACTTGACTAGTGTACTAGCCAAGTCAAGTTTTTCTCATTAAATAATTATTAAACCAATTGAGATATTCATAAAATGATAAAAAATTAGTTATTTATATAAATCTACTAATAAAAGCAAGCAATTTTAGGTATATAAATATTGAATTTTCCGTAAAAAACAATATACCTTAAAATATACTTTTATATGCTGCTTTTAGCAAAAAAGTTTACAATTTCAATATATATGTATATATAAATATTTAAGTTTTATATCTACATATTTTGATATCAAAATTTTAGTGAACAGCTTCCAGCTTCGATGGTTTTGACATCTCAGTTAGTAGAAACTATCTCATTTTGGAAGACCGATTAAGAAGTTTAATTTAGTAGTGGTATAGAAATAGTAGTTTATTGTTCGGTAGCTTTTAATAAAAAAGCTCCTTTGATGATAATGCTTACTATTTATTACTTCAGCAATCATAAATTAGTTGTGAATACTAAAGATTTTTTGCCATCTCTTTTCTGGGCGTCTCTGTCTAGGAAAGTTTTGATGCAACGCTAGTTTACAAAACTCAGCTCAGCAAATCTGCCTAAGCGACTTTTGTAGTTGGCGCTGCGTCTGGTGCATGAGATTTTTTTAATCTATTGTTCATTAGCTAAGTAGGATAGCTCTACTACTAATTGGATTTGACAATTACTTAAGGATAGAAAAATACAATGGATGCACAAACTAGAGTTGTATCTTCAAATTTTGCTGCAATAAATTTATCCAAAAGTCTGCTTCGAGAGTTAAATTTACTTTGGCAATTTACCGGGCGTGATATTTCGAGTACTATCATACCGCCAATACTATTTATAGTAGCTGCGTGGCATTATGCACAATCGTCTTTTAGTGAATTTCTTTTTGCATTGCCATGTGGAACATTATTTGTTTGGTTGTACCTTTTTTCATTTTGTTTATCTAACCAAATAGCTGGTGTAGAAGAAGATCGAATCAATAAGCCAAATCGCCCGCTGGTGACAGGAAAAATCTCACTTCATGGAGCTTTAGTGAGATGGTTTTTGAGTATGGCCTTATTTACATTTGTAGGGTGGTACTTTGGAGTTTTAGAATGGGCTTTAATTTGCCAGATGGTTGTGATCCTGCATAATTTTGGCGGTTGGGATAAGCACTGGATTACCAAAAACTTCTTGATTGGATTAGGTACATTCGCGCACTTGGCAGCAGTTTGGCAATTAATGACGCCAATTACACCGATCGCCTGGCGCTGGCTATTTCTTATCGGTGCTATTTGGAGTACATTAGTTGCGGTTCAGGATCTTCGAGATATAGAGGGCGATTTAGCTGTTAACCGAAGCACATTTCCCATTGCTTTTGGTGAAAAAGCAAGCCGATTTATACTTAGTCTGGGCTTTGGATTATTACCATTTATCATCCATTTCATATTGATGATGCCCACGCAAAATACTGCAAGTACTTTACTGTGCGATGTTGTACTGGTAGTATTTAGCTGGTTTATTGCAGCTCGGATTGTATTTAATCGCTCTCCACAAGAAGATCATCAGACTTACATACTGTTTACTTACTGGTATTGCCTTCTTCTGGCTAGTGCGATCGTTGTTCTTTAACTGATACAGCAGAATTCAGGTGCAAACTTTTCTCGCAAGGTTAGAAGTATGACTAATTTAGAAGTATTGACTTTATCTTTACAATCATCTGTTCGCCTTCCTAAACACGCTGTTGTCATTGGGGGAAGTATCGCGGGACTGCTAGCTGCAAAAGTACTGACTAAATACTTTGAGCGAGTAACAGTTATTGAACGGGATAACTTCACACAAGAAACAGAACATCGCCACGGTGTACCCCAATCTCCTCATGTTCATACCCTGCTTAAGCGTGGTTTGCAGGCGTTGGAAGAACTTTTTCCTGGTATAGAAGCTCAATTAGCCGACTTAGGTGCATCCGCTATAGATTGGGGAAATGATTTACCCTGGCTGGGTTTTGCGGGTTGGGCACCCCGTTTTAATTCTGATTTAATTACCCACGCTTGCAGTCGGAATCTTTTAGAGCAAACTATCCGCCGCCGATTAGCTGCTGAAGACAATCTGGCGTTTATGCAAGAAAGACAGGTAGTTTCTTTATTGTCTAGTTCAGACCGGACTAGTGTTGCAGGTGTAAGAGTGCGTCTTCGCAACCAACCAGAAACAGATTTAACAGCCGATTTGGTTGTAGATGCGAGTGGACGCAATTCGCCAGCGCCTCAATGGTTAGAAGCAATGGGTTACACACCACCCCAAGAGACGGTAATCAACTCTTTTTTGGGCTATGCCAGCTGTTGGTATGAGCCTCCAAAGAATTTGCAATATGATTGGCAGTCTTTGTACGTAACAGTACAACCGCCAAATAACAATCGTGGTGGCGTAATTTATAAAGTTGAAGGTAATCGTTGGATTCTCACACTTATAGGTGTAGGTAAAGATTATCCACCTACGGATAAAGATGGCTTTTTAGAGTTTGCTCGTAGCTTGCGATCGCCAGCCATCTATGACGCTATCAAAGATGCCCAACCACTCTCATCCATCTATGGTTATCGGCGGACAGAAAATCGCCTGCGTCATTATGAAAAACTTAAAAGATTGCCAGAAGGCTTTGTGTTACTGGGTGATGCTGTCTGTGCTTTTAATCCAGTCTACGGACAAGGTATGACGGTTGCTGCTTTAGATGCATTGGCTCTAGATGGATGTTTAAATCAGCAATTATCTAACCATTCCGACGGTAATTTAATCGGTTTATCTCGACACTTTCAAAAACAATTAAACAAAGTAATTGCCGTGCCTTGGCTAATGACAACAGGCGAAGATTTACGCTGGCATACCACTGAAGGAGGACAACCCGACTTCATCAGCCGACTCATGCAACTCTATCTCGATCGAGTGTTGTTACTACAAACTGAAAATGCCGAAATTCACAAGACATTTTTAGAAGTAATACACATGTTAAAGCCACCTACTGCATTTTTCCACCCCAGTATCAGCGCAAAAGTGTTAAAACAAGCGATTAATTGGCAAAGGAAAAATGAGCAGTTTACTGATGAACAAGATGTTCCGAAAAAATTCTCTGTGATTACACAATTGTAAAAGGGACTGGGGACTGGCGACTGGGGACTGGGAAAATGAGGTAAATGAAGGAGCATAGAGGAGAATAACCAATGCCCAATGCCCCATGCCCATTCATTGCTGTATCGGTATCTCAATGATGAAATCAGTTCCACCTTGTGGAATAGAATGGCAAGTTAACTGACCTTTGTGTTTGTCTACAACAATTTGATAGCTAATCGACAACCCCAAGCCGATACCATTTCCTATAGATTTAGTGGTGAAAAATGGGTCAAAGATTTTTTGTTGCACTTGGGAAGTCATCCCACAACCGTTATCAGAAATCCTAATCATCACCGTATTGGAATTGGTGAGTTCAGTAACGATGCGAATTTGTCCGTCAAATTGCAATCGCTGTAAACTTTCTGTATGACTTCTCTGTTGGTGTACCAATGACAGATGACCAATGGCAAATGACTCATCCAAAGCATCGATCGCATTATTTAAAATATTCATAAACACTTGGTTAAGTTGACCTGCATAACACGTAACTTCTGGTAGATTTCCGTATTCTTTGATGACTTCAATTTCACAGCGTCCACTCCTTTCTTTGAGTCGGTGTTGTAAAAGCATCAAAGTGCTATCAATACCTTGATGAATATTTACAGGCTTCATTTCCGATTCATCTAAGCGAGAAAAATTGCGTAATCCCAAAATAATATTTCGGATACGTGAACTTCCCAGCTTCATAGAATCAAGAATTTTGGGTAAATCATCTACTAGGAAATCGAGGTCAAACCTTTCAGTTTTTTCATTAATTAAATTAGAAGGATTGGAGCATTCCTGCTGATAAGTATTAATTAAATCTAGCAAGTTATGGACATATTCATTTATGTGAGTGATATTTCCATGAATAAAGTTAATAGGGTTATTAATTTCATGTGCGATACCCGCCACCATTTGTCCTAAGGAAGACATTTTTTCGCTTTGAATTAATTGAGTTTGGGTACTGTGTAATTCTTGTATAGTTTTTTCCAAACATTGATTTTTTTCGTTCAATTCGTGGGTTCTATCGTTAACTTTCTCCTCTAGGGTTTGGCTATAAGTTTCTAAGTTCTTATAGAGGAGCGCATTCTCTAAAGAGATTGCTGCTTGGGTGCTGAGGAGATTGATAATTCCGATGCGATCGCGGGTAAATGCTGCCATTGTTAAGTTGTTTTCGAGATAAAGAATACCCAACAAATTACCTTGATTAATAATCGGAATACACAAGAGACTCTTGGGTTTATCTTGAAGAATATAAGAATCATTTACTAAAAAGTTAACAATCTTTGCATTATCGCTAACAAATATTTGTTTTGTACGTTTGACGTAATTAATTAAAGTAATAGGAACATCTGAACTTGAATCTAAATCAATTGCTGGAAACTGTGTGGAAATACTCCCAGATGTTGAACTTAAACCGACTGCGGCAACGGTTAAGTTGGAGCGATCGCTTTCACTCAAAATCATCGCGCACTTAGAAGCTCCTGCATTTTCGATTACAACTGCTATTAATGCAGAAAGCAGTTGTTCCATCTCGATTTTTCCGGAGATTGCTTGAGAAGCTTTAATTACAGATGCCAAATCTAGCATATCTGAAATGCTAGTACTTAAAACGGTTTCATTATTACTAGCAATTGAATGGGATATACGTATAGAAGCAGTACTGCGATCGTTTATTTGGATATTAAGCTTTTCTTGCTGGATAATTTGAGCAAGTAATTGATAATAGCGTTTTTGCAAATCTTCAACTTTAGCTAATGCTCCCCATTTCATATAGTTATAGTAGGCATCATTCAGATAACTTTGGGCAATCTTTTGTTTATTGATTCCTAAATAAAACTTAGCTGCAAGTTCTTGAGCCAAAGCTTCTTCATTCAAATATTCATATTCTTTAGCATAGGCAATAGCTTGGTCATAATCATCCATTGCTTCCAGATATTCACCAATCACCCGATGTCGTTCTGCCTCTACTAAATAAAATTTATGTAAATAATTCATTGGGGCGAAATGTGCCCATTGATTCATCTTTTCTTGATTAGCAGCTACTTTTTCTAAGTTTTGTTGTTGTTCAATTTCTGAAATATTAGGATATACGGCTAATCTCGCTAATGAATCGTAAAAATAAAAAACAGGCACAACTAATTGTCCTATACCACCATCTAAATATTTTTCTGCTAAAATTGCATTTTCTACTGCTTGAAAATATTCTTCAAATAAATAGCACAGATGTAGCTTGCCTAAATATAAATATAAAAGACCTACTCCATCTTTAGCTTCCAAATGAATAGGCAGCATTTTATTTTCATCGTAAGCTATACCAACTAAACAGTATGGATTTTCTGTATTTTGTAGTAAATTTAAAACAATTTGTCTATAGATATTACTCCAATTCAAAGGTCTTTCTTGTTTAATTTGACTAATAGCATGATTGTAATTCTCTATTTCTCGATCTAATTCCGTCAATTCTTTGCCAATGAAATATGAAAAGCTAGAATAATACATTAAACAATAGGCTGCAAATTCTAAATCACCAGTTTCTAATCCGACAGAGTAAGATTCAAGTAAAGGTTTTAATGTTTCTTTAACATGTCTGTGCCAAATCTCGATTAGAGAATAAAATCCTTGCATAACTCTGGCTTTGATCTCTTTGGCACCAGATTTAGCTAATAAGTTTAAAGCTAGCCTCCCAAATTGATAACCAGATTCAAAATCTTTGAGGACTCCACAAAGCATTACTGCATAAACAATATAAGCATAAGCAGACAAGGAAGAATTACCATATTTTATTGATAAATTTATTTGCTTGAGACAAATAAGTAAGAACAATTCAGCAGCAACTTGATAAGCAACCGGAGCAGTACTAGATAAAATACGCATAGCTGCTAACAGTTGAGGCTGCTTCATCTCTGAGAGATTAATTAATTCCTGAATCTGCTTTCCAGCTAGATTGGATGTTATTTCTTCCATCGCTAATTGCACATCAAGCTGGTTTGGGGAATCTACAAATTCCACTCCCAACAATTTCAAAAAGCTTAGGGAAGTATTGATAGATGCTAATGCTTTGTTTTGTGCCCCATCAGCTTGAATTTTGATTTCATAAACTTTTACTTTTTCTAGTAATGTTTTTGCTTGTGCTAATACTATCTCTATTAATTCCTCCATTTTTTCAAAGTTACCGCTAAGATATGCAGCCTCCGCTGCTGTTTCATACAAAGCAATACTTAGCTCATATTTTGTTTGCCAACTATCATTCGCTAGTAGTTCTATACCAGTACTTAAATACTTAGTTGCAGCAACATAAGCAGTCGAGGCTATGGCTTTACGTCCAGCAACCAGATTCATCTGAGCTAGTTCATCACGTTGAGTTCTATCTGTGATAATTTCAACTGCAATATTAAACTGATTTACTAACTGAAAAATCTTTTCTTCTCGTTCTGCAACTGAGATATTTTTTAATAGTAGTTGCCCAATTCGCAAATGAATTTGCTTTTTTTGATTTTGGGGGATGAGAGAATAAGCAGCCTGCTGCACTCGGTCGTGGATAAATTTGTATCGAGGGCACAGAGAGTTATTTAGCGGTAAATTTTGCGGTTTTTGGCTATCATAACTTTCTACTGAAACGCTAGCATTTTGAAATAATTTATAAGTTTCAGTTTGAGGTAAAACTAGGCCTTCGTATAAAGCTTTCCATATTTGGGATGCTGTATCTACCGCAGATTTTTCATTGATTATGGCAAGAGTTTTTAAATCAAATTCATTGCCAATACAAGCTGCAAATTTTAAAACATCTTGTGTTTTTCTGGGTAACTTCTCTATTTGAAGCGCCATAAATTCGACGACATCATCTGTGAGAGCTAATATTTGCAAGTCAGCAAGGTTATATTCCCAACAGCCAATATTATAATTAAATTTAATAATATTATCTTTGTGTAAAGACTTCAAAAATTGAATTCCAAAGAAGGGATTACCTTTAGTTTTAGCAAAGACCATTTGGGTCAGAGGAACAGCTGCATCTTGTTGACAAAATAGAGTATCAGCAATTAGATAATTTAAATTATTTTGATTTAATGGTTGGAGACTAATATAATTAATAGATGCTCCTGTTTTTTCGATTTCTTGTATTGTTAAACAAAGTGGATGTGCTTCAGAAATTTCATTATCGCGGTATGCACCGATCAATAATAAACTCCCTTCATTATTATCGATATTCTGGGTGCGATCGCCTTCCCATTTTTCTCCATCAAAGTTAGGAATCCATAGATTTTCTTGACTTTCAATAGAAGATAAAAGAGATTTTTTAGTTTCTACATTATTTTGACTCATTAATAATTGAATAAATTTCAAAGATGTTGTGTCTGCCCATTGCAAATCATCCAGAAAAATTACTAAAGGATGTTCTTTGCTAATGAATACCTTAATGAATCTCTTAAATAATAAATTGAAGCGATTTTGGGCAGCATTACCAGAGAGTTCAGCAAATTTTGGTTGTTTGCCAATAATCTCTTCTAGTGCAGGAATCACATCACTAATTATCTGAGCTTGTTCGCCTAGTGCTGAAACGATTTTCACCTTCCAACGTTGAATTTCAGCCTCAGTTTCTATCAAAATTTGCCCAATCAAGTCGCTAAAAGCTTGTACTAATGCCGATAAGGGAATTTCTCGCTGAAACTGGTCAAATTTACCTTTAATAAAATAACTACGTTGTCGGACTATAGGTTTATGAACTTCATTAACTACCGCAGTTTTACCAATACCAGAAAAACCTGCAACTAAAACTAGTTCTGTTCTTCCTTGTGTTACACGGTCAAAAGCTGCAAGAAGATTTGCAACTTCTTCTTGACGACCATAGAGTTTTTCAGGAATCACAAACTGGTCGGAAATATCTTTAGTTGCTAACTGAAAAATTCGAATATTACCAGTTTCTTCCCAGTGCTTGTAACACATCTCTAAATCATGCTTAAGTCCATAGGTACTTTGATAGCGGTCTTCGGCATTTTTGGACATTAATTTAATTACAATATCGCAAAGTACCTGTGGAATTTCCTCATTTGTGAATTTGGAATTTTTAATTTTCAATTTGTCTGGTTGCTTCGCAATATGAGAATGGACTAACTCCATTGGGTCATTACTAGTGAAGGGTAATTGTCCGCTAAGAAGTTCAAAAAATGTGACTCCCAAGGAATAGAAATCGCTACGGTAATCAATACCACGGTTCATTCTTCCAGTTTGTTCGGGGGAAATATAAGCTAATGTTCCTTCTAAGACGTTAGGATTAGTAAGAAATTGGATTTCTCTTGGTAGTAGGGTAGCGATGCTGAAGTCAATAACTTTGACTTCGAGAGTACTAGGATTAATCAGAATATTGGCGGGTTTGATGTCTTTGTGAATGATGCGATCGCGATGCAATTCCTCTAGAATAGATACTATCTGTATGGCAATCTGAAAAAACTCTCCTAAACTGACAATATTTTTTTCTTTCCTCTTTGCCCAATCTTTGAGGGATATGCCGCTAAATTCTTCCATCACTAGGGCATAAGCATTACGGTAATTCTCTAAGTTCAGAGGCTTAACTATCCCCTTCAAATTGAGGTTTTTAGTGATTGTATATTGATTGCGGAATTGGGCAATTTCATGCATAGTAGGATATTCATTCCGCATCAGTTTGATGACCACTATCTTTTGGTCTTGTTTTCTGATAGCTCGATAAACTAAGGTTTTACTACCTGAATAAATTTGCTCTGTGATGCGATATCCAGACAGGGGAAGTATATCGTTGGATAGTACTATCATTGCAGTGGTATTTCTAATATTGTGATTCAGCCTTAGTATTCCCCTTTACGTATTCTTAATATCAGTTTTCGTACATCTAGTAATGAATTTGCTCGAAAACTTAATTATTTATAGCAGGGAACAAACAAAAGCCTTAAAAATCTATTGATGTCAAGGTTTTTCGTTTAGTTTATGCCCTAAACTATTCTGCAACTGCTATATCAGAGATTTTACTTAATTAAATGTTAATCTCAGTTAAAATTTCCGTATAAATCTCACCACACAATCAGTAGTACTGATATTCATCTCAAATAAAAATACGACAGATCTTGAGATAGATGGGTAAGTAGATAGACATAATTAAATGTAAGATTGGAGCTTTGTTCGTAGTAAGCGATTTATCGCTCTTAACAGACGTTTTAATGGCTCAAGCCCATACTACGAACTTTAGTTTAATTGAGTCCTTCTACTTACATCTGTATGTCCCTACAGACAATAGACCTCTTGCATAAATAATTTTTTATCTCACGCAAAGGCAAGGCAGCGCGGTCTTGGGGGTTTCCCCCATGAGCGACTGCCGCGCAAAGAAGAAGACAAAAAGAAGGACTTTTGCAAGAAGTCTAATTAGTATAGATGATATAAAAATTTCAGCAGCAATAAAATTAGCGAGACACAAAGCCCCGCTAATTATTAATTCTTGAAGTTATGGTAGTTTGCAATTAAATTACAGCAGATTTCAGGTAAATGAAGTACCCGCTAGAGGTGCAATATTTTGTACTCCTACGATTATCTCTACCTCACTCTTTTGTAATCTGTGTAACTAAAAAAACTCAGATTTCAAGCGATATGTGAAGACTATTTTAATCCTGAATTCTGAGTTCTGTTAGCGCAGCCCATTCTGAATTCTCAATTCTGATGATATCACTTCTACTTCCAATCTTTATCTGCTTGTGAAAGCACATAAGCTGCTACATCTTCAATCTTCTCTGGTTTTAGACGATTGCCAAAAGCAGGCATAGCACCTTTACCATTTGTAACTTGAGCAATAATCGCTTCTTGTGAGTACAAACCATACTTTTCCAAAGCGTCCTTCTTCAGGCTCTTTTCAGCTTTAACTAAATTCTTGCCGCCTGCATGACAAGAAGCACAATTAGCACTAAATACTTTAGCTCCACTAACAGTATCTGCGGCTAAAGCTGGACTACTGAAGGCAAAGGTGAAGATTGCTATGCCTAACAGCATGACTGTAATAATTTTTTTCATTTCGTGTTCCCTCTGCAATAACAGCTGATTCGCTGGGATATCCTTCATAATTGTCAGTTGAGTCGCTGCTATAGTCAAATGACAAGCCGTCAAACTAGCCTTAAAATTTTTAATTAAAGATTATTGGCTACCATACCCATCAATCTTGAGATAATATATTTTTAAATTCTACAATATTTCTTAAGTTCCAAACCCGGTAAACTGACGTATATAGGGTTCATGGAATGCTAAAATAATATCTTGTTTGGGTACTCCCATTTCAACCAATCGATTGGCAATTCCTTCTTCTGTGCCATCGTGTTGAATCCATATTTTACCATCTTTAATATCAAGATGTAAGATACAACCAAAATCGCGTTTATTTCCACGCCAGCCAACATAAAGTAATTGATAGTGGTCTTGCTGTTCGTCAAAAATTGTTTGCACTTCATACTCTTCAGCATTTCGTGACATCGAAGCTCGCTTTTGTCGTTCGGAGAGAAGATGTCGAATATATTGCCGATATTTTTCTATAGCCATTGACTAATAACCTCCTCTTGTACGTCATAAATCATCAATCGTAATTGATATTTAGCAATTGCCGATGTAATAAATTTACGTTGAAAAAAAGTTTGAAAAATAGGTAACCGAACAGCTAAATAAAGTTGACGATCTGGTTCAATTTTATCTAATGCATCTCGATAGTTTAAAAACTGTCCCAACGCTGTATGAAATTCTGAAACATTCGATGGACTAATAAAACTTTTAATTTCTACTGCTATTTTTTGTCCTTCTCGCTCTGCTCCTAAAAGTTGCTCTGCTGCCAAATCAATCTCAAAATCTACATCATCGACATTGATTTCATAAGGATCGGCAGTAATTTTCCAGCCGTCTTTTTCTAAAGCATTTCTGACAATATTATGAAATCTATCTTTTGCCATAGAATTTTACTATACTAAAAATTAAGCTGGTTAAAAGTAAATAATAAATATTAGCTAATCAATGTTTTTATAATTTTTTTAACATTTTGCTATATTTAACATGCTGTTCTTAAGTCTGGTTCACCCTTGACAATGGCTTTGCCATTACCAAGAGCAAACGAACTCGTCTGTTGAATTATTACACAGCGCCTAACTTATTGAGTGCATCTTCTGTGACGCGACAAATTCGCCAATCATCTAATATCGAAGCTCCCATGCTACGATAAAAGGCTTGGGCTGATTCATTCCAATCCAACACGCTCCATTCTAACCGCCCACAATTGCGTTCTACGGCTATCTGGGCTACTTTAGTCAGCAGAGATTTACCAATACCTTGCCTACGATATTCTGGCAAAACAAATAAATCTTCTAAATAAATTCCTGGCTTAGTTAAAAATGTTGAATAATTATGAAAAAATAGGGCAAAACCAACAGCTTGTCCGCTAGATTCTGCTAATATTGCTTCTATATATCTGTGGGAACCAAATAAATGTTCCTTCAGTGCCACAGCATTGCCAGTGACTGCATGAGATAACTTTTCATACTCAGCAAGCCCTTCAATTAAGTTAAACAGTACGCTGTAATCAGCTGGCTGGGCAAAACGCACAATCAAATTGCTACTCGAAGTCATGAGTTTATAGTCTATAGTCCATAGTCCATAGTCTATAGTTAAGTGTGCAATTTTTCTGATTAATGACTAAACCAAAGCCGAAAAAAGGTACAAAACACCCGGTTTTTGTGGTTGGCGATCGCCCCCGCTCAAGAAATGTTTCGTGATGAGAGATAATGAGGTCAGGTATCATACCAATTTGGGATTTTAGATTTGCGACTTTGGATTCAATATCTTTACTAAAGACTGTTCCCAGAATCTCTATTTATCCTAATTTAGTATTACGTCTTGATTGCCGGGTAAAATTATTAGATCAACCAACCTTTTAACCGTTTGGCTATATGGGGACGCCGCAATTTTCGCATAGCTTTACTTTGAATTTGTCGCACTCGCTCACGTGAAAGATTGAACATATTGCCAACTTCTTCCAAAGTACAGGGTTCGCTAGTTGTCAAACCATAACGTAAAGAAATTACGTCTTTCTCTCGTGGAGTTAAAACATCACCCAATACTTCCCAAATCTCCTGACGCATCATGTTTTCGTTCATTTTTGCTTCTGGAGATAGGTTATCTTCATCTTCTAACAAATCCATCAATTCCGTGTCTTCTTCTTTACCAACGCGGTGGTTGAGAGACAGTGCTTGACGGCGTAATTGTTGTAATTGGCGTA
This sequence comes from Nostoc sp. ATCC 43529, assembly GCA_003326205.1. Lineage (GTDB taxonomy): Bacteria > Cyanobacteriota > Cyanobacteriia > Cyanobacteriales > Nostocaceae > Nostoc. The sequence goes on along the minus strand of LWTK01000084.1, from coordinate 135,623 downwards.
GTTGTTGGACACTAATTTCCAACGCTTGGGCCATTTCAGCTTCAGAAGGATTACGACAGAGTTTTTGCTTGAGTTCTCGTTGTGCTTTTTTGAGTTTGTTAAGTTTTTCAACAATATGAATTGGTAGCCGGATTGTTCGCGCATCATTAGCGATCGCTCTAGTAATCGCTTGTCTAATCCACCAATAGGCATAGGTAGAAAACTTATATCCTTTATCTGGATCGAATTTTTCTGTAGCGCGATTTAAACCCATTGCTCCTTCCTGAATCAAATCCAGAAAAGGTACTCCCCGATTCAAATACCGCTTCGCAATAGAAACTACTAATCTCAGATTCGAGCGAATCATTTTGCGTTTCGCTACCCTGCCTTGATACAAGCGACTTTCTAATTGCTTTTCCGTCATTTCTAGCTCAGAAGCCACTTCTAATTTGCTAGGTTCATATCCTAGTTTGATAAGCAAATTAGCTTGTAATTCCCTAATTTCTTCAATAAACCTAACTCGCCGTGCTAATTCCACTTCTTCATCGGGTTTTAGCAGCGGATAGCGCGCCATTTCTTTAAAAAATGCGCCTACAGCATCATCATGTTCGGTCTTATTGTATCCCGAAGGACGAGCCGCCGCCATCTCATCTCCATCCCGTTCCTCCGATTCCAGATTTTCTACTAAAATTGGAGGCTCTTCATCAGTTACTACATCTAAATTGTCCAGTAATAGTTCTTCACTATCAGCAGTATTCTCCAGTATTTCCATTGTTCCCAATTCAACAATATTCATAGTTTCCTTTAGGGATTGTTGCTTTGTTTGGTACATAATTTACTTACAGCCACTCGTTTGAAGCTTGGTAGTTTTCCCTAAGGGACGAATGCACCCGTTTATATAGCCAAATACAAGCTAATGCTAATTTATCTTCAGGAATAAAAATTGTCATGTACCTACTAACTAAGGGTTACAGTTAGATACAGGCTATGACTTAACTGGCCTTCGCACCCAACAAAACTTAATTTTCAGGTTGACAACAGATATATTCTTCATTTTTTTCTTAATTACCAAATATGTCAAACCCCCTCAAACTTTCTCAACTTAAACAAATATAAAAATCTCAGCTAATTATCCAGATTTCTTAAATCTTCATATATCTTTCTAAATATTTTTAATGTTTAGGTAGCGGAAGTCACTGGATAAAACGAAAACCTGGTGTTGGGGTTATGCATTCCCGATGGCAAGTTACCCTGATAATACAAATTACAATGATGGGAGGTTAATTTCGGGATATTCTTATTTGTATAAAAGCATCTCATAAGCATAAAGGGTTGAATATCTATCGATAGGCGGAAAAAGGCTACTCCCTATTTAGTAGATAGAGCCAATAAATGCAGCGATAGCCAAGATGCTTTTATTTGTATAGAGAACCCCAAATATTTATTGCATGTAAAGTTGATACGAATTTGTCTAGTAGATTACATAAGAGGAAACTTATCAAGTATTATGAAGAATAACAGTATTGAGAAATACCATTTATGTCTAACAAAGCAAAAAATTAAAGTCGAGGTATTATAACTAAGGGAGTAAAATATCTAACTATTAAGTCAGCAAGTATGTATATTAATGACCTAAATTTATCTCCATTAGTGGTAGCAGAACCAGGAGAATCTTATCAGTCAGACGCAACTCTTAATCGTTGGATTGAAGTACTGGTAGACTGTCCAGGAACTGCAACAGAAACAGAAAAAGGCGTAAATATATACCTTTATCGATTACCAACAGGGTTAGAAGTTAAACCTGGAGATATTTTGAATGTGCCATTTGGGGCACAACATCTCACAGGAATAGCCATTAGATTGGTGGCAAAACCTCCAGCAGATTTACCGCTAGAAAAAATTCGGGATGTGGAAGATGTTATTCAAAAGAATTTTTTTCGCGATAGTTACTGGACTCTCATGGAACGGGTGTCGCAGTATTACTACACACAAATCATTCAGGTAATACGTACAGCACTACCACCAGGATTATTGGGGCGATCGCAACGTCGCATCCGCTTAACTGTAGCTGGCGCAGCAGTGTCTACTAACACTAATATTAATGGTTTATTAGATACACCTTTGATGCGTGTTGTTCGCCAACCTTATTCTTGCCTAATTAGATTTTATTTACTTTATACAATCGAAAATAATTATTTGATTAAAATTTTGGCTTTATTAAAATTTCAAAGTTTAGTAGCCAAAGTCAACAATAAAGATGCTCATAAAATTTTGCAACTTCTACAGCAACAATCAGACGGTGACTATAGCTTTCGCTACTTACAGAATCAAGTCCCACGAGCTTACCAAGCAGTCCGCGAACTGTTGCGACGAGGTTTAGTAGAAAGTTACTTAGAACCACCCCAACTGACTAAACCGAAATTTGAAAAAGTAGTGACGCTAGTAGCAAGCAGATATGAGCGTGATTTAACAACTCGCCAACGAGAAATTTTAGAAGTGTTGCGGCGGCATGGTGGAGAGTTGTGGTTAAATGAGTTCCTACAGATTTGTAAAACAACTACCCCTACTCTCAAAGGGCTGGAAGAAAAGGGTTACATCGTCATTGAAGAACGGGAAGTATTGCGAACAGAACAAAGTCCAGCATTAGCTCAAGACCAACCAAAGACATTAAATGCAGCCCAAGCTAACGCCCTAGAAACAATTCAGACATTAAATAGATTTGCTCAAGTTTTATTGCACGGCGTTACAGGTTCCGGAAAAACCGAAGTATATTTGCAAGCGATCGCCCCTCTACTCCAAATCGGTAAATCTGCCCTCGTTTTAGTCCCAGAAATTGGACTCACGCCCCAACTTACCGACCGTTTTCGCGCCCGCTTCGGCAATAAAGTTAGCGTCTATCACAGCGCCCTTTCAGAAGGCGAACGTTACGACACCTGGCGACAAATGCTCGCAGGAGAACCCCAAGTCGTCATTGGCACCCGCAGCGCCATTTTCGCTCCTTTACCCAACTTGGGTTTAATCATCTTAGATGAAGAACACGACAGCAGCTTCAAGCAAGACTCACCCATCCCCACCTACCACGCCCGCACCGTCGCCCAATGGCGAGCCGAATTAGAAAACTGCCCTTTGGTTTTAGGTTCCGCCACCCCTTCCTTGGAAAGTTGGCTAAGTGTCAGGGAAGAGGACACGGGGACGCGGGGACACGGGGACGCGGGGAAAGAGGGACACGAAGACACAGAGAATTTATCACAAACACTCTCCGTGTCCCCGCGTCCTCCCCTCCCCGCGTCCCCTTCCCTCTCCGCGTCCCCGCGTCTCCCCATCCCCCCGTCCTCCTACTACCTCTCCCTCCCCGAACGCATCAACTCGCGCCCGCTACCGCCAGTAGAAATTGTGGATATGCGCCAAGAGTTGCAGCAGGGAAATCGTTCTATATTTAGTAGATCCTTGCAAGAAGCTTTGCAACAGCTAAAAGAAAGACAGCAGCAAGGAATTTTATTTATCCATCGTCGGGGACACAGTACTTTCGTCTCTTGTCGCAGTTGTGGCTATGTATTGGAATGTCCTTATTGTGATGTGTCGCTGGCGTATCATCACACCGAAGAAGGAGCGCCGGAATTATTGCGGTGTCATTACTGTAACTATACGCGATCGCATCCCAAATTCTGCCCCGATTGCAGTTCCCCTTACCTCAAATTCTTCGGTAGCGGTACTCAGAAAGTCACCCAGGAACTAGCGCGACAGTTTCCCCAATTACGCTTGATTCGGTTTGATAGCGATACCACCCGCAACAAAGGCGCACACCGTACCCTACTTACGCAGTTTGCTAACGGCGAAGCAGATTTATTAGTAGGTACGCAAATGCTCACCAAAGGATTAGATTTACCCCAGGTGACACTTGTGGGTGTTGTCGCCGCCGATGGGTTGCTGAATTTATCAGATTATCGCGCCAGCGAACGCGCATTTCAAACCTTGACTCAAGTAGCTGGACGTGCTGGGAGAGGAGACGATCCAGGGAGAGTTATTGTACAAACTTATACTTCAGAACATCCAGTAATTGAGGCAGTGCGATCGCACGATTATCAGTCTTTTTCTCAGGCAGAATTAGAACAGCGGCAAGCCTTGAATTATCCTCCCTATGGACGGTTAATTTTATTGCGCTTAAGTAGTCTCGATCCCATTCAAGTGCAGAACACAGCCCAAATAATCGCTACAGCTTTAAGCGAAAACGAGGAATTAGAGATATTGGGGCCAGCACCAGCAGGTATTTTACGAGTAGCGAATCGTTATCGTTGGCAAATATTGATTAAATTTGCTCCTGATGAATTGCCAAAATTACCAGATTGGGAACAAGTGCGATCGCTTTGTCCTCAATCTGTTAGTTTGACAATAGATGTAGACCCATTAAATATAATGTAATTTTTTTGGGTAAAAAATAGATAAATAGTGTATGGTTTAACTTTTTAGGTATAGTCAGATCCCCGACTTTTTCAATAAGTCGGGGATCTTGCAAACCCTGAAAATTAATGCAATGAACCACTAGTAAGTAGTGAAATGACTGGCGTTTAAATTCGATGCCGTAATTCCAGTTAACAAAGCAAGACTTACGGTTCCAATCTTAATCAAAGTATCATTGTTGCTCTGAGTAATAGACAAATTTGAATAGCTTATACCACTTGATAAAGCAATCAAATCTTCATTAAGATTGAAATCTTTGATTGTATCTCTACCTTCACCTTGGACAATCACAAAGATATCATTACCTGTGCCCCCTGTGAGATTATCAGTACCAAAACCACCATAAATGCGATCGTTTCCTCCTCCGCCAACAATGACATCATTACCAGCAAAGCCAAAAATCAGATCGTCTGAGCTAGTTCCCTGTAAGTTATTACCCGAAGCGGAACCTGTGATGATACTACTAACTTGGTTGCCACTTTTAATGTTAACGACATCAACATCGTCAACGATTAAATTGTTATATTTGGCATCACTGCTAACTGCTTTAGCAGTAATAATTTGGTAAGGAATATTATCATCTGCAATACCATCATTAACACCTGTAACTGTGATGGTTTGGGGTATATTCCAGTTAGCTGCGGTAAATGTCACGCTAGAAACTGCAACAGTACCTTCGGTGGTCTTAGAACTACTTAGACTAACGGTGACATTAGCAGTGGGTTGGCTATCGAGTTGAATACTGAAGTTAGCAGTACCACCAGCTTCGGTAGTTACAAGTGCATTGGCAGGAGAGATAGTAATACCCACTGTGTCATCGTTACTAATCGTACCAATACCTTGGTTATCAGCAATGGTGGCGTTGGTGGGATTGGTAAGATTGACAAAAAAGCTCTCATTGGATTCGGCAACAAAATCGTTGAGAATGGGTACAGCGATCGTTTGAGAAATAACTCCAGGGTTGAAAGTTAGGGTTCCTGTGACTGGGGTGTAATCAACGTTGGCGATCGCGGTATTATTAGCAGTGGTGTAACCGACTGTAATTATATCAGTGCTGGCATTAGAGAGTTTGACAGTCAAAATAAGATTGCCGCTATCTTCCTTGCCGCTTTTATCTGCGATGGAGATAGTAGGTTGGTTGTCATCATCATCTATGGTAATTGTGCCTGAAGCGATCGCACTTGTTTGGTTCGGGTGACTCAGCGTCAGATTAATAGTTTCATCAATCTCAGTGACCTTTTCACCCAGAACGTTTAATGTAATAGTCTTTGTTGTTTCCCCAGCAGCAAAAATTACAGAGCCAGATACACCGCTTGTAACGCTTGCAACTTTAATAGTGTTGTAATCGCTAGTATAAGTTGCCGTGCCATCCAAGACATAATTTACGGTACTGGCAATGCTAGTATTGCCACTACGAGTCACAGTGAAAGTGACAGTTTTGCTACCACTATTACCTTCAGTCACAGTTGGGGTAGCAGTTGAAATGGCGTAATTGATATCAGTAGGAGGAGCAAAGTTAGTATCCCCTATGTGATTTAGCGGTTGACTAGCAAAGCTTCCAGGTGATGTGCTAGTAGTATTACTTAACAACAAATTCGGTGCTGTGCCTGTGGTTACGCTTGCCACCCAATCCGAAGCTGCCGAACCAGTGGTATTCCCTGAACGCCCTACATATCCTGCTGTAAATGAGGTGTCAACAACTGTGGTATTAGTTGGAACTGAACCGACAGAACCTTTTCTAAATACAATCGAGCCGTATGCTATGTCTGTAGTTCCCCCATCTAAAACCGAAACTGAATCCAGCACAGTCCAATTTGAGTAAGCAGCACCATCAGCAATACCATTGTTATCCGCATCAATATCGTTGTTAAGGCTAGGTGCAGTAGTAGTTTGAATCAAAAAGAAACTAACAGACCCATTTTCAATGTCAGTTGCATTTCCCTGACCAATGTGACCGAGTGAACTTGTGGCTCCGCTTCCCCATCCGGCTCCAGTTCCAGTATTAGTGACTACATTTGCATTAGGGTTAACTGCGTAACTATTGCCTTTTTGCAGAAGAACCAGCAAGCCATTGCTACCAAACTGCTTACCAGACAAATCAAAAATATCTTGAACATTGCCAGGATTTGGGGAGCCAGAATCACCCTCAATCCCAACTAAAAAAGTTCCAGGTGCTAGAATCGCACCGGGAGTACCACGCAGTTCGATGTATTCTTTCGGGCTATTTGTACCTGGAGGAGCGAACAGAATTTCGTTGATAAGTATCGGTTGCGGGGGGACAGGTTCATAGGTTTCATCCTCAGCGTTTACCAGCGAAACGTTTTTAGATTCGCTGTTTGCCACTGCTAAGTCAGATTTACCATCCTTGTTGAAATCGCCTACGGTGAGAGAATAGGGTTTTGTCCCCACGCCATAGTTAGTGGCAATTCCAAAGCTACCATTGCCATTTCCTAGCAGCACTGAAACCGTGTCTGAGCCTGCATTTGCCACTGCCAGGTCAGAGTTACCGTCATTATCGAAGTCAATCACTGTAACAGATGCAGGATTTAGCCCCACATCAAAGTTAGTAGCAATTCCAAAGCCGCCAGCACCATTACCCAAAAGTATTGAGACATTATTAGAGTCCGAATTTGCCACCGCCAAATCTAATTTGTTGTCTTTATTGAAATCGCCGACAACAACAGAATTAGGATTTATTCCCACATCAAATTGTGTAGCTGAGCTAAAAGTGCCGTCACCGTCTCCCAACATTATTGAGACGTTGTTGAAGTAAGAACTCGTCACTGCTAGGTCAGATATTCCATCCTTGTTGAAGTCGGCTACAGTGACCGAAGTCGGACGACTGGGAACTTTAAAGTTGCTGGCAGTTCCGAAACTACCAGCACCATTTCCCAACAGCACTGAAATATTTTGGGAGGCGTTGTTTACCGTTACTATGTCAGATTTTCCATCTTTGTTGAAGTCGCCTACTGCAATAGATATGGGTGCTGAGGCTGACTCCAAAGCAAAATTCACAGCAGTTTGAAAGCTACCATCACCCTTACCAAGCAACAGCGAAATGTTATTTGAAACGCTGTTTGCCGTTACCAAATCCAATTTCCCATCTTTGTTGAAGTCGGCTACAGCAACAGAAGAAGGACTTAAGCCATTGAACCCGACGGTACTAAAGGTGCTAGCAGACTTAAAAGTGCCATCACCATTTCCCAAAAGTACCGAAACGGTTTGAGAGGACTTGTTTGCCGTTACCAAATCTGTTTTTCCATCTTTGTCAAAGTCGCCAACAACAATGGAATAAGGTCTTAATCCTACATCATAAGTATTATGTATAATTGAGATACTAGCGATTTCAGCATTACTACTGTAAGCACTTGTACCTCCACCAACGCCAGGGTCTACATTAGTAGTGCCGCTAATGTTGCCGTCTGAGGTATCCCAAGCCCGAAAAGCAAATTCCGCTGTGCCTTTGTAGCCAGGGTTGGGGACAAAACGAATTTTTCCTGTATCTCTGAGCAATGTAGCAGAAGTATCGGACACAGCGAAATTAATCCAGTTGCCGCCGTCATTTATCGAGTATTGCCAAGTACCGTTGGTATTATCTACACCAATGACAGCAATTCCTTCCACTGCACCTGCGTCAGGATCGATGATGGGGTCGCCACCTGCATCTCTAGCGAGGATGGCGGAAATTAAAGTGCCGGAGTTATTGGTATCGGTTATGTCTTGGGCAATGGCGGAGAGTCTGGGATTACCGGTTTTGTTCAGTGTGGGTGCTGTGTTGGAGGCTAAAATTGAGGTGTAAGCGTTAGTTACCTCTGGTGTCAAGGCTAAATCTGACTCAATTTCTCCAATCTTCACTTCTAAATCCCAGTCACCACCCAACTCGGCATTCCCTGTGATGTCATCAGAAGCTGCTACATCTGCGCCTGTGATTTGACTCAACTTTTGTACAAAACCTAGATCCAAAGATGCCACACTGCAACCGTAAAGGAGAATGTCGGCATCTTGTGTTAAATAATTTCTCCACTGTTGCAATTGATTGCTGTAGTAATCTAAATTGTTGGCATTGAGTTGGGTTGACCCTAGTTGTATACTTCCTGCACTGCCGTGGGAGAAGATTTGAACTGATTGGTATTCCCCACCTTGCAAGGCTTGAGTTATTTGTTCTACTCCATCTTGATTTGAGTCAAGGATTACTACACTAGTCCCTGCTTGGATGCCAGCAATCAAACTTTGGTAGTCGATAACTGCTCCATCGATAAAAATAATATTTTGATTTGGCATTTGTAATTCCTCAGTAAAATTAATTTGCGTTTTAGAAGTTTAGTTTTCTGGCAGTTGCGAACTAAAAAATGAATATGATAAGTAAATACAAAATTATGCTAAAAACACTATATTTTCTACTGTATTATTACTGCGATCGCTTAAATCTGCTAAAAATTAAAATTTAGAGTTTAGTTAGAAAGTAAAATACCTTTAATTTCCATATCTAAATTCATCAATGTCTTGTTTAATCAAGTTTTTAACAGCTAACTTCATATAATTAAAATCTAGAAAAACTAATTATGTGATTTTCTAAATATAAAAAATTGATAAACCCGGTTGATTGAGTTCAACCGAGTATAGTTCTTCTATTGACGTAGCGCTGTACTAAGTAGGTAAACATAATTAAATGTAAGATTGGAGCTTTGTTCGTAGTAAGCGATTTATCGCTCTTGACAGACGTTTTAATAGCTCAAGCCCATACTACGAACTTTAGTTTAATTGAGTCCTTCTACTTAGTAAGTAATAAAATGATTAGCGTTTAACGTTGATGCTGTAATTCCAGTTAATAAAGCAAGACTTTCGTTAGTGGCAGTAACCTTGATCGAGGTATCATTGACGCTCTGAGTGATAGACAAACCTGAGTAGCTCAAACCACCTGATAAAGCAATCAAATCTTCACTAATGTTGAAATCTTTGATAGTATCTCTACCCTCACCCTTGGCAAGCACAAAGATATCATTACCTGCACCACCTGTAACATTATCACCACCCAAACCGCCATAAAGTTGATCGTTTCCATCACCACCAACAATGACATCATTACCAGCAAAGCCAAAAATCAGATCGTCTGAGCCAGTTCCCTGTAACGGGTTATCAGCCTTGGATGAACCAGTAATAATACTACTAACTTGATTGCCACTTTTAATGTTAACGACATCAATATCGCCAGGGTTGAGATTATTATATTTGGCATCACTACTAACTGCTGCGCTAGTAATGATTTGGTAAGCAATATTGTCATCTGCAACGCCATCGTTAATACCTGTAACCGTGATGGTTTGGGCTATGTTCCAGTTAGCTGCACTAAAGGTAACACTAGAAACTGAAACAGTACCTTCATTGACATTGGAACTACTCAAACTTAAGGTGACATCAACAGTCGGTTGGCTAGTGAGTTGAATAGTGAAGTTAGCTGTAGCACCAGCTTCGTTAGTTACTAGTCCATTAACGGGTAATATACTGAAACCCGCTATATCGTCGTCAGTAATAGTCGCATTAGCTTGGTTATCAGCAATGGTGGCATTAGTGGCATTCGTGAGATTGACAAAAAAGCGCTCGCTGGCTTCGTCAAAAGAATCGTTGAGAATGGGTACAGTGATTGTTTGAGTAGTAACTCCAGGGTTGAAAGTCAGGGTTCCAGTAACTGGGGTATAATCAGCGTTGGCGATCGCACTATCATTACTAGTGTTGTAATCGACTGTAATTACGTCGCTACTAATATTAGAGAGTTTGACGGTAAAAACAAGATTGCCGCTGTCTTCCTTACCGCTTTTATCTACGATGGAAATGGTGGGTTGGATGTCATCGTTAACTATGGTAACTGTGCCTGGTGCGATCGCAACTGTTTGGTTGGGGTAACTCAAATTCAGATTAATGGTTTCGTCAACTTCAGTGACCTTTTCGCCCACAACATTTAATGTAATAGTCTTTGTTGTTTCCCCAGCGGCGAATTTTACAATCCCAGACGAACTAGCTGTGACACCTGCAACTTTAATAGTTTTGTAATCGCTGTTAAAAGTTGCTGTGCCATCGAAAGCATAATTTACACTAGTAGCAATGCTAGTATCACCACTACGAGTAACAGTGAAAGTCACAGTTTGCGTACCACTATTACCTTCAGTCACAGTTGGCTTATCAGTTGAAATAGCGTAATTTACATTAGCAACAGGAGCAAAGTTAGCACTCCCTATATGATTTAGTGGTTGGCTAGCAAAGCTTCCAGGTGATGTGTTAGCAGCAGTATTTAATGTCAGATTCGGTGCTGTCCCAGTGATTACACTTGCCACCCAATCCGAGGCTGTTGAACCAGTGGTATTACCTGAACGCCCTACATATCCGGCGATAAATGAGGTGTTGACGACTGTAGCATTCGTTGGAACTGAACCGACAGAACCCTTTCTAAATACAATCGAGCTGTATGCTTTGTCTGTGGTTCCTCCATCTAGAATCCCAACTGAATCCAGCACAGTCCAATTTGAGTAAGTATCACCATCAGCAATACCATTGTTATCCGAGTCAATATCATTGCTCAAGGTGGGTGCAGTATTAGTTTGAATTAACAAAAAGCTAACAGACCCATTTTCGATATCTGTTGCACCACCAGTGTGACCGAGTGAACTTGAGGCTCCATTCCCCCATCCAGTTCCAGTTCCAGTATTAGTAAATACGCTAGCATTCGGGTTGACTGTATAACTATTACCTTTTTGCAGAAGAACTAGCAACCCATTAGTACCAAACTGCTTACCAGACAAATCAAAAATATCTTGAACAGCACCAGGGTTAGTAGTAGAATCACCCTCAATGGCAACTAAATAAGTTCCAGCTGGTAGAGTTGCAGCGAGAGTACCACGCAGTTCGATATATTCTTTTGAGGTATCTGTACTAGGAGGGTCAAATAGAATTTCGTTAATCAGTGTCGGGACGGCGAAATCATCAGTAACGATGTTTACTTGAGCAGAACTGGTAGTAATTGTGGAACTTTCCGGCGCATTTGTGAGATTGGGATTGCTGAGAGTAACAATAATATTTTCATCAAGTTCAACTGCATACTCACCCAAAACATCGACTTTAATCGTCTTTGTTGTTTCCCCAATTCCAAAGTTTAAAGTCCCCGATGAAGCGTTTCCGCCATTTGTAACTTGAATATTGTTATAGTCACTGCCTAAAACTGCTGTACCGCTGAAGGCATAATCTACCGTACTCGCCGCGCCAATACCACCACTGCGAGTGACGGTAAAGGTAACAGATTGAGTGCCGCTATTACCTTCAGTTAAAGTTGGGGTGGTGGTGGAAATTCCGTATTCAATCGCATCATTAGCAGCAATATTTATAGTAGTCTGAGCGATCGCCCCGGCAACAGCCCCCGTAATTGTACCAAAATCGAGTACAAGGGTTTCCGTATTCTCTGGTAAATCGTCTGGTTGAATGGGGACAATTATTGTCTGGGTTAAATTTGAACCTGCTGCCCCTGCGCTAAAAATAAGACTATTGGGTGAAAATATGTAATCGTTGCCACTGCTAGCAGTGCTACTGTTGTTGATGACAATGGGAACTGTAACTTCAGTGTCGGGAGTCACGTCTAAAGTAACGGTAATAATTACCTCAGTAACAGCACTACCTTCTGTAGTGTTATAAGTAGCAGCACCAAAGTTAACTTTTACGGGTGCGCTAGTATTCAGTGGCACTGAAACGTTACTGGAGCCTGAATTAGCTGTTACTAAGTCCAAGTCGTTGTCTTTGTCAAAGTCTGCCACTGCTAGGGAAGTGGGATTACTTCCCACGTCAAAGTTTTTGGCAGTTCCAAAACCACCACTGCCATTGCCCAACAGCACTGAAACTTTGTCGGAGCCGGAGTTAGCCACCGCTAAGTCCAAGTTGCCGTCTTTGTCGAAGTCCTCTACTATCACCGAAGCAGGATTACTTCCTACGGTAAAATTATTGGCAGCCCCAAAGCCACCGCTACCATTGCCCAACAATACTGAAATTGTGTTAGAGCCATAGTTAGCCACTGCTAAATCAGAGTTGTCGTCATTGTTAAAGTCCCCTACTGTTACGGAATAGGGGTTGTTTCCCACGCCAAAATTGCTAGCAGCCCCAAAGCTACCAGCCCCATTGCCCAACAATACTGAAATGTTGTTGGAACCATAGTTAGCCACTGCTAAATCAGAGTTGTTGTCATTGTTGAAGTCTCCTACTGTCACCGAATAAGGATTGCTTCCCACAATGAAACTAGCAGCAATATTGAAACGACCACTGCCATTACCAAACAACACTGAAATGTTGTTCGAGCCAGAGTTAGCCACCGCTAAGTCCAAGTTGCCGTCTTTGTTAAAGTCTCCCACTGTCACGGAATAAGGATATTTTCCAACACTAAAGCTTGTGGCAGCCCCAAAACCGCCATTCCCATCACCCAACAACAGCGAAACTTTGTCCAAGCCATAGTTAGCTACTGCTAAATCAGAGTTACCGTCTTTGTTAAAGTCTCCCACTGTCACGGAAATGGGACTACTTCCCACACTAAAGCTTGTGGCAGATCCAAAACCACCACTACCATCACCCAACAACACTGAAACTTTGTCCAAGCTATAGTTAGCTACTGCCAAATCAGAGTTGCCGTCATTATTGAAGTCCCCCACTGTTACGGAACGGGCATCGCTTCCGACATCAAAGTTGCTGGCAGCTGCAAATGATAAGGGTAAAATTGAGCTGTAAGCCATCCTTACTTCTGGCGTCAAGGCTAAATCTGACTCAATGGAACCAACCTTCACTTCTAAATCCCAGTCACCGCCAAACTCGGCACTACCAGTGATGTCATCAGAAGCTGCCACATCTGCCCCTGTGATTTGGCTCAAAAGTTGCAAAAAACTTCGATCTCCAGATGCTACATTGCAACCGTAGAGCAGAATGTCAGCATCTTGTGTTAAATAAGTTCTCCACTGTTGTAATTGATTGCTGTAGAAGTTCAAATTGTTGGCATTGAGTTGAGTTGCCCCTAGTTGCAAACTTCCTGCGCTGCCGTGGGAGATAATTTGAACTGATTGATATTCTTCACCTTGTAAGGCTTGAGTGATTTGTTCTACCCCATCTTTATTTGAGTCAAGGATTACTACACTAGTCCCTGGTTGAATGCCAGCAATCAAGTTTTCATAGTCGATAACTGCTCGATCGATAAAAATAATATTTTGATTTGGCATCTGTAATTCCTCTGTAAAGTTCCTTGGGATTTTAGAAGTTTTGTAATTCTTGTTAGCCGATAAAACTTGGGAACTCGAAAATGATGGATTTAGCTACACAACACTAAATAGGAAGCAAATGCTTAAACATACGCTTCCATAGGTAAATAAAATAGATAATTTGACCTCTTTTTATGGAGGTAAAATAAAAAAGTCTACTACAGTAACTCAGGACAAAATTATACTAAAAAAATAATAATTGCTACAGTATTATTACTGTAATAACCCAGATGCATTAAAAATGGTATTAATGTATGAGTAAAAAGCTTGGCAATCATTCATGGATGTGGGAATACCTGCATTATTGGCGATCGCTGCTTTATTAGAGTCAAGTATAAGTACTTCAGTGCCAGGTGCAATGCCATCGACTAAACTCTGGTAATTGATAACTGCTGTATCTACAAAAACAATATTTTTGCTTAATCTAGTAATTTTTGACCAAACTTATTATCGTTTTTTGGTTGATAATTTAACTGTTTTACAATAAATTTTATATTTAAATAAAAGTTAACTTTTATCAAATACTTGTTATATTTAGAAAATTTAAATTATTGAAAATTTCAGCTAATACACAATATTAGCTGAATGTAAAAAACGATTTTTTAGGCAGATTTAATTGGCAATTTCAGCTATTTTTGATTCGTGTAAATAACCAGTTTCTCGCGCTTTATATCTAGCAAGCTTTTTGGCTTTTTATAACTGTCAAACTCATGTTTAAGTAGGTAGACATAATTAAATGTAAGATTGGAGCTTTGTTCGTAGTAAGCGATTTATCGCTCTTAACAGACGTTTTAATGGCTTAAGCCCATACTACGAACTTTAGTTTAATTGAGTCCTTCTACTTAATTATTGTGAAATATGAGTTAAATGTATTCAGGACTTACGCAAAATTATGAAAAAACGAACCGCAAAGTACGCAAAGTACACAAAGAAATAAGAGCTTCAGAGAGTTTTTGCGTAAGTCCTAGTATTGTCTCTTTAATTGCCAATGCTGCTATAAATATAAAAGAAAATATCCCCGATTTTGTAAAGCATTCGAGGATTTTAGGCTCTAAATTTTCACAAGTTGTTGATTAGATTTATTCTTGAATCCAAACAGATACGGAGCCACCTAAGCAACGAAAATTACCCCAACCCCACTCATTGGTGTAAACAGGTTCTTTGATGTGTTGGGTTAAATCAATAAATTTAGTATTTGGTTTGCCAACTTCCATCCATTTATTACCTTCTGGGCCATCACTGAGAATCACAGCCATTGCTTTAGGATGATCTTCATCACCTAAACGTGTCCAGCCAATAGTGTTCCAATGGTCGAAATAGTTGTACTGTGGGCCATAAGCATAATGCTGACGTGCATAAAGTAACCGATCGATAATCCAGCGGTGAGAGGGCATAAAAATTTTGTAGCGATTGCCATCTTTGCCCCAGTCTTCATATTCTGCACCGTAGTAATCAGCATGGAAGACACAAGGATAACCTTCTTGCCGGAGCAAAATAATAGCATATGCTAAAGGTTTAAACCAAGGTTCAACTACAGATTCCAATGCTTGTAAAGGTTGAGAGTCATGATTCTCGACAAAAGTGACAGCATGGGTAGGACGTGCTTGCATCATTGTGCCATCTAAAATCCGGCGCAAATCATAATTGCCTCCAGATTTACTGGCTTGGTGGAAATTGTAATGTAGTGGTACGTCAAAAACTGACATTTTGCCACGAACAGCATCAACATACCAAAGTAGGGTGTTGAGATCGTTATACCAATACTCTCCAACTACGAATAAATCTTTGCCAGCATGGCGTTCTAGTTCATCTATCCATTGTGGAAAGAACCAAGCAGAAATGTGTTTGATGGCATCCAAGCGGAAACCATTAACATTTGTAGTATCAAGATACCATTTACCCCAGTGAGTGATTTCACCACGTACCCAATCGTTTTGAAAATCGAGATCGCAACCCATCAAGTACGCAAAGTTGCCTTTTTCTAAAGCTACATAGTCATCAAATCGTTTCCCTTCTAGTAAATAGATTGTCCCGCGATCGCCACTGTTATATTCGTTATAATCAACCGCATCAAAATGCCACCAATGCCACTCAAAATTAGAATATTTGCCTTGTCTTCCGGGGAAATCATAATGAGAGTAGGTTTTAATTTCTTGCAGCCCACCTTGAGGATGGAGGCGATTATCTTGGGAAAAAGGCGTTGCTTTCGGTGTTTCGATGCGATCTCCACCCATCTTATGATTTAACACTGCATCTGCATAAACTTGCATACCATGTGTTTGCAAAGATTTAACCGCATTCAGATATTGCTGACGTGTACCGTATTTTGTGGGAACTGAGCCTTTTTGATCGAATTCACCTAAATCAAATAAGTCATAAACACCGTAACCCACATCATATGCACCAGCAAATCCTTTATAAGCAGGTGGTAGCCATAAAGCTGTAAAACCTGCATCTGCTAATTCTGGGGCAGCGCCCTCAACTTTGCTCCATAAATTACCATCACTAGGAATGTACCAGTGGAAATATTGCATCATTGTGCCGTTAATCTGTGCCATGTCTGTTTCTGCCTTTGAATATCACGTTTATGATAGATACAGTCGAGCTTAGTGGCACTTCGGAATTTAGGCAGCGGTTTTCAACCGAATCTTTAGAAGAAATACTTAAGAAATAGAGGACAAATAACAAATGTAGCGGTAGTTTTTTTTACTCAAAATATTTTCATAACCAGAAACAATGCTGAATTTATATAGATATTTTTACTATTTGATTAATAATTCTGGTGCTACCAATCCTTTTTGGATAGCTAAGACTGCGGCTTGAGTGCGATCGCGTACTTCTAATTTCTGTAAAATTGCATGGACATGAACCCGCACTGTACCAGGGGCAATGTAGAGAATTTCTGCAATTTCTTGATTGCTTTTGCCAGCTGCTACCAGTGCCAAAATTTCTTGTTCGCGCTTTGTTAAGGGGTTTTCTATAGTTTCTTCAGTTTTTGTAGGTAATACCATCGTAGAATTACCCTCAAAAGCTGCCCTAATTTCTGTTGTTGCCGTTTGATCCCACCAAGAAGCCCCCGCTGCAACTGATCGCACTGCTAAAATCAGAGACTCAGCCGGAATACCTTTGAGGCAGTAACCTTGTGCCCCAGCCGCAATTAACCGTGAAATTAGAGGTTTTTCAGAACGAGACGTTAAAACCAAAATTGGTAAATTTGGGTGTTTCTGCTTAATTTGACGGCAAGCCTCAATCCCGCCAATTCCCGGTAATCCGATATCCAGCAAAACCAAATCCAGAGGATATTGATTGGCTAATTCTACAGCTTGTTCTCCATCTTCTGCCTCTGCAACAATCTCCAAACTAGTCTCTTGTTGCAACCGCATCCGCAAACCAAGCCGAAATAATTCATCATCTTCAACAAGTAAGATTTTTGTCATTAGTCATTGGTCATTGGTCATTAGTCATTTGTAATTTGTCATTCTCCGTGTCCCCGCGTCCCCGTGTCCCCGCGTCTCCCCATCTCCCTCATCCCCCCGGTGGCGGACAAGCAGGGAGTCGGAAACCAAACACAGCGCCTCGTGGTAAGCGATTCTCTGCCCAAATTGTACCTCCGTGAGCTGTAATAATTTGCCTGGTTAAATAAAGCCCTAGTCCCGATCCTGAAAGGTGGCGATCGCTATGTCCTTGATAAAATCTTTCAAATAAGTGGGGTAACTCTTCTTCGGTAAAGCCGGAACCTGTGTCGAGTATTTTTACCACTTGCTCGCTAGCATAACTTTCAAATACTACTTCCACTTTACCGCCACGGGGAGTATGGTTAATGCCATTACTCAATAGATTGGTAAAAACTCGCCCCAGTTGCAATGAATCACCGTTTACCCAAACAAAGCTGCGAAAATCTGATTCACCATAATGCAGAGAAATATAAACCTGACGTGTTTTTGCTAGTTCCATGAGAGTGGCTATTACTTCTTCTGCTACAGTTACTAAGTTGATAGGCGATCTTTGTAGTTTCAGCCCTTCGGCATCGTTGCGGTAGACATCTAAAAGAGTTTGGACTAATTGCAGTGTACTGCGATGACTACGAGCCATTGTTTGCAAAACTTTTGCTTGCATTGGGGTGACTTCACCAAATTGCTCGTTTTGAAAATATTGCAGTGTTTCAATTGCTCCGAGTAGAGGTGTTTTCAAGTCATGAGTGAGGGTAGAAATAAAATCTTCACGCATTGCAGCTAGTTGTTCTTGGGAGCGTAATTGTGCTTGAGTATAAGCGATCGCTTCTTCGTTGCGGCGGTTGCGTTCGCTTAAAGTCGCAGTTACCACTAACGCCAATACTGCAATTAACCTATTTGCCAAGGTTGGAGGATTGATTATTTCTTTTCCTGGAACAAACAAATTTAATAATGTTAATCCTGTAGCCGCAAGGGTGACCCCGACTACTGCTCTCCGATTTAATCGAGAATCTGCTAATAAAATAGTCGCTGTATAGAGGTAGCCGAATACGTACTCAGGCGGTGTTATGTATTCTAAGAATATCACTATGGTAAAGGCGATCGCTATTAGCAAATATGTCTTAGCACGCTCTTTAATCGCTTTTTTTATAGCCAACAATTGACTTAACATAATTTTAAATTGTTACAAATAATGCTAAAAAAGTATAAATTAAATTATTTATATTATAATATAACCATGAATATGTGTTTAGTTAATCCATGACTCGCAAACATTTTTTAATTACTATTTATATCCGGCTCTTATTTAATTTAAAAAAATCTGTACATCTCTAAAAAAATGTTTTTATAATTTCATGAATACATGATTAATTGGGTCTTTATAACTCATGTAATTTCAAACATCAAAGAGTATTACTATATTTTGGAGTTTGAATTGGGCTATTAATTAAGGTAGTTATGTTTTCACGTTAAAAAACCTAAAAACATAGCTACCTTTTACTTTTAAGATAACTACCTTTATTTTCGTGAGGAGTTGGGGAAAATGTTAACCTTCAGACTCCTCTGAGATAGGCTCAGATTCGGTTTCCACTTCTTTTTCAACTTTAACTGGAGGTTTAACGGGTTTTGGGCCGCGCATTAGTGCAGGATTAACAGGTGGCTTGTTTTCATCTGCAAACGATCCTTTTTTCCCTTTACCAGACGAGCGATTGCGATCGGGTTTTGAGCTTTTGGGGTTGGATTCAACAGGAGGTGTGGAATCCAATTTTTCCACATTGTTGTCAGTATTTGCTTGGGCCTGACGTTCTGATTTTTTGATTGGGCGTTCTACCATTGTTTCTTTTGATAAATTTACAACCCCTTCAGGGTAGGGAACAGATAACAGGGAACAGGGAGCGAAAACTTTAGTTGTAAGTATAAATCCTACTTTCAAAAAAATGTTCTTCTAGAGGCGCAGCCCTTGGGAAAAACGCCGTCTTTGTTCAATCCAATGCCACGTTTTTAAGTGTGGGTTTCCCTGTTACCTGTTGCATGTTAACCGTTGCCTCTGAAAGAATTCATCAACTACCTGAAAAAGCATTCACAACAAATCAGCAATAATTTTACTAAATGTAGTAATGAGTGCGTTATTAATAGCGTAACGTACTCTATTACCACTACTCAACAAAATTAGGTCGTGCCTGTTGTGTTGATTTCAATTTTGACTCTAAAACCGCCCAATTTTCCTGCTCAATTAAGTTAGTCAACTCATCGAGATTGTGGCGATACTGGTGCAGCGACAAAAGCAATGCTTGACGATTATACCGCGCCATCATAATCCCCAACTCTGGATTCCCACCACCCACACGGCTGGTATCCCGAAAACCCGAACTAGCTAGCTTTTGGGCTAATTCCAGAACCTCTGGGTCAGTTTCACTCAAACAAGCAGCAATTAACGAGGAACTAACCATCACGGGTAAATGAGAAATCCAACTCACAGCCCGGTCATGTTGTTCTGGTTGACAATGGTAGATATTCGCCCCTAGCGATCGCACTATTTCTTCGACAATTGTAATTGCAGTGGTTGGTGTTGTGGTCAGGGGTGTGAGTACATAAGGTTTATTAACAAATAAATCCCGTTGTGCAGCTTCTATCCCACTGTCTGCTGTTCCCGCCATTGGATGACCGCCGATAAAATTATCCCAAAGGGGAGAAATCGCTTCGACTATTTGTGCTTTCGCCGAACCCACATCAGTCACAACCGTAGTGGGAGACAAATAAGGAATTAATTGAGTAAATTGGGGCACAATAAGTGCTAAAGGCGTACAAATAAATACAACTTCTGCGGCTGCCAACAGGCTCAGATCGACTGATGCGGCATCGGCGCAACCAAGGGCTACTGCCTTTTGGCAGGTGGATTCCCGGCGGCTAACCCCTAAGATATGATGCCCTTGCGATCGCAAATCAAAACCCAAAGATCCGCCAATTAGTCCCAGTCCTAAAATCCCAATATTCATTCTTTAATTTTGACATTTTATTTTTTCCGACTTTACAACTATATAAAGTTGGCATCCCAGAGGTAGCATCGATGACTGTAGAGGAATTGCTGGAACAATACGCGGTAGGAGTCTTAAACTTTAGCGGTATTGAACTGTCTGAAGCTAATCTGAGTGGGGCTAAACTCAGTGGCGTAAATCTGAGCGATGCTAATTTGAGTATTGTCAACTTGAGTGGTGCCAATCTCAGCGAAGCTAACTTAAGCAATGCCAAGTTGAATGTAGCAAGATTGAGTGGTGTAAATCTATGCAGCGCCACCCTCAACAACGCCAGCCTGAATGTAGCTAATTTGATTAGAGCAGATCTTAGCCGCGCTCAACTCAGGGGAGCTTCCCTCATCCGTACCGAGTTAATTCGCGCTGACCTCAGTCGTGCTGACTTGTCCCAAGCTAACCTCACCAGCGCCGATTTGCGAGAGGGGACTCTGCGTCAAGCGAATCTCCGTAACGCTAACTTGAGTGGGGCTGTGTTGAGAGGCGCTTCCTTGACAGGAGCCAACTTAGAAACAGCTAACTTAAACGCCGCTGACCTAAGTCGTTGTGACATCACCGGCGCGAATTTACGAGATGCTGAACTCAGACAGGCAAATCTCAGCCATGCTAACCTCAGCGGTGCAGATTTGAGTGGGGCAAACCTGAGGTGGGCAGATTTGAGCGGGGCGAACCTGAGGTGGGCAGATTTGAGCGGGGCAAAATTGAGCGGTGCAAATTTAATTGGTGCAGATTTAAGCAATGCCAATTTAACGAATACGAGTTTAGTACACGCGAATTTAACTCAAGCAAAATTAATTAGGGCGGAATGGATTGGTGCTGACTTAACCGGAGCAACTTTAACCGGTGCAAAGCTTTATGCTACTTCTAGATTTGGTTTAAAAACCGAAGGTATGATTTGTGAATGGGTTGACCTCAGCCCTACTGGCGATCGCTCAATTATCCAAAAATTTCATTCCGACGATTCACGAGATTTTTTTAACGAAACGCCCCCAACAATTCGTATTATTATTGATGCAGCCCTAGAACACGAAGCTAACTTTGCTCTTGCTGGCGCTTACTACCAAATTGCTCAAGAATATCGAGGACTAAAACAACCCCCAAGTCTGGAAAGTGGTCGTCGCCGCACTATTTTCACATTCCGTGTAGATAGCGACGAAGCATTATTCCCCACCGCTTATATTGCAATTCTTCCCTTTCTAGACGCGGTATCTACCCAAAAGAATATTTCCCAAATGATGGAAATGATTAATACTGAAGTTGTAGCAAACCCAGATTTAAAAGATTTTAAATCTCCAAATATGGTAAAACAATTAAATATGCTTTTAGATCAAGCTATAAGTAAAGCTACAACAATCAAAGAAATGAAAAAAAATCTAGAAGTAGCCGCTAAGCTAAATTTTTGTAAAGCCCCAAGTCAAATAATTTTAACAAATTCTAGCGCCCAAACTTTGATTGTGCATGACAATCCCAACTTTGGTAAAAGATTTATTAATCGGTCTTCTCTCAATACTTCAGTTTATGATGATAAATCTAGCGAATCAACAAAATATATATTACCTTCGTTAAACATGGTTGTAGATTTTGTGAAAGGGTTTCACTATATTAGTCATTAGTTATTGACTATGCAGCATTGCCCAAACAGGGCATTCGGTATGGGATATTAAGTATTAGCGATCGCATAACTGGCTAATGACCAATAACGAATGACAAAATTTTGGAGGGAAAAATGCGCGATATCTTTAATAAAATGGTTGGTCGAAATCGGTATGTAGGGTTTCGCCTATTTCTGCACTTAGGAGGGAGTGAGGTAGCACCAATTTTAGGAGTATTAAATAGTGCCGCACCACGAGAAGAGGACGATATCAACGATCTAGGAGAACGACTAGTAGAAATCTGCGAAAGTCTACTGGAGTACGATGACTCTTGGCTCTCAGCTACTAATGAAGGTGAGGTATATTCTGACGAAAACGAAGTAGCACAATATATAGATGAGCTATTTATAGATTCCAGTCAAAGATATGGCAGTGGTATTGAATTGAATTCTGACTCTGATTTCGATCGCCCCTTATCTATACCTGTGACGCGTAACGTAGTTGTGATTATTACAGTGGTTTATACAGGAGAAGCACCCGATTTGGAAACCGATCTTTCTAACATCAGCGCACTGCAAAAGGGTTTAAAATCGTTAATACAATTGCACTATCAAAATAGACTGCTGGGATTTTACTTGCATTTTTCTCCATCTCGGTTAGGTGAAGAACTCACCAACGATCAATTGTTGCAATATTACCCAGAATTGATTCCTTTGTAATGTGTTGGGTAGTCCCTACTTACTCTCACACAGAGAAATTGTTAAGCTCGGAGATAGGACAATAATGCAATGATCATGACGATAGTACGTAAATTTACAGCTGTTTTTTTAGCACTGAGTTTGTGTTTGACAACTGTTGCTTGCGGAGGCGGAGAGCAAGCTAATCCCCCAGCTAAGAACGTTAGCCAAACCTCGACTAACACTAAATTGGGTGATGGTCAGTATCAAATCCAACAAGCTACATACGACGATGCAACTGGACAGTACACCCTATTTTTACTGAACAACACGCCGCCAACCTTTGCAACTGAAAATTTGCAAATGGCACGGCTAACTGATGACGAAATTAAGCAGGGTAAAAAAACTTATCTGAAGGTAGAAAATGGACAACCAATTTTATATCTCACAGAAGATTTTAAAATTGCTTACGTCCACAACGTTACCGAAAACAGAACTAATCCGCAAACAGGAAGACAAGAAACGGTGGTAGTCCGCCAAGAAAATAGCTTCTGGACACCCTTTGCCGCGTCTGTGGCTGGTAACTTGGCGGGTCAAGCCATTGGTAGTCTATTGTTTAGACCCCAGTACTACGTACCCCCTGTTTATCAACCAGGAGGATTGAGTGGCTTCGGTGGATATGGTAGCAGCTATAACCAAGCAGTTCAAAGCTACCAAACTCGTTATAATGCAGAACCCGCAGCGGTAAGAAATCGCAATACTTTCCGGGCTTCTGGGGGATTTAGAAGATCGTCTCCTGGTACAAGTATACCCACTGCACCCCGTACTACTACGAGAAATCGGCCGACTGGTTCAGGTTCTGGAGGCGATATCTTAAGACGAGATGGAAGTTCTAGTTCGACCAGAAGACGCCCTTCAAGTAGTTTTGGTAGCGGGCGTAGTTCAGCACCCCGTCGCTCTACTGGTTTTGGCGCTAGACGACGCTAAAATAGTTACCAGTTTTGAGTTTTGAGATTACGCTAAATTAAATACTAGATAATAAAAAGGCAAAAGTGTTTTACTTTTGCCTTTTTAGTCTTATTGGTATTTAGTTTAAATAGCAAAAATATGCGCGATATTTTGAATAGAATGATTCGTCGAACTCGCTATGTGGTCTTTCGCTTATTTTTGCATTTAGGGGGAAGTGGGGTAGCACCGATTTTGCGAATATTAAATAGTGCTGAAGAGGATGCAATTGAGGCTGATGGTGACTTAGAAGTTTTGGGAGAAGGATTGGTAGAAATCTGCGAGACTCTACTGCGATATCAAGAATATTGGCTTTCGGCTGCTAATGAAGGAGATGTATTTTGGGATGAAGGCGAGGCAGGAGATTACGTCAATAATTTATTTACTGACTGTGCCCAAAGATATCTCGGTGAATCAGATTACAGTTCTGTTTCTGGATTTAATGAACCTTTATCTGTATCCGTAAATCATAACCTCATTGTGATGATTGTAATAGCTTATGAAGGAGAAGTACCAGAATTGGAAACCGATCTTTCTAACGTTCAAGCGTTGAAGGAAGGTTTAAAAGTCTTAATCAATTTGCATTACAGACATCAACTAAGGGCAATTGCTGTACATTTTTCGCCAGCACAGTTAGGTGATGAACTCACTAACGATCAGTTATTACAATATTATCCGGAATTAGTTCCTCTTGAGACTACTGAATCTGAATCTACAGTATCTAAGCCATCTCCTCAAGCTATTAATGAAGCGATCAAAGTTTTCTTATCTTATGCCCCTGAAGACGAAGCTTTGCTGGAAGAACTAGTTAAGCATCTTTCAATTTTACAACGTCACAAAGTAATTAAGGCTTGGTACGATCGCCAAATCAGTGCAGGAGCAGAAACGAATGCTGAGATTGATGAACACTTCAACACAGCCCGCATAATTTTGCTACTGATTAGTGCTGATTTCTTGCGTTCCGATGATTGCTATACTACTGTTGAACGGGCAATGAAACGTCATCAAGCTGGTGAAGCCCGTGTGATTCCTGTGATTCTCCGACCAGTTGATTATCAAGCCGCAGTTTTTACCAACCTCCAACCTCTGCCTGTAGATGGTAAGCCTGTTACCCAATGGACAAATCTTGATGCCGCCTTTGCTAATGTGGCTACAGGCATCCGAAAAGTAGTCGAAGAATTAGCTTCAAATAATTTATAGGCGGTTTATACACCTACCTAAAAGCAATATTTTGGAATTGAGATATAAGCAGAAACCAGACCTAGAGATTTTAATTTTTATTCAAGTTTATCAAATCGAATTTTGCAGCGATCGCACTAATTTAATTTTTGAAAACCTTTGCTCTAATGAATTGACAAAATTTAAATTTAATCCTCAATTTTCGTAGGTAAAATATAGTCAAAAAGTTGAATTTTATAAAAATCTTACTATTAAACTTTCTCAAAAATGGTTTAAACTATGATAAAAGACATGGGTAATTAAATAAAAATTCCCGTTACCAAAGATAAGTCAGATAATAAGAAATACTAAATACAAATATTGTTAAAATTACAGGAATTACCTTATTAATATCTATTTTCTGTTTATTAAACATTTCTAAACAAGACATGAAAATCATCAAAGGCCAAAAGATAGTTGTTGTCAAAAACATCACCAAGGACAAAAATTTATCTTCTGGAGCAGAACTGGGATGACGTAGGGAAAATACTAACCAATTTGTCAAAAAATAGCACGTCATTAACAGGTAAGCAATACTTAAACTTAATTCTATCTGATTCACTCTGTGTACTCCTTGAGTTATATGAGATTCATCAAACATCGTCCGTACAATGTTATAACATACTTTTCTCAGGAGTCAGTCAGACTTTTATCTATTATAGATTGTGTAGTAATAAGAGTTTTAAAAAATTATTTTCTTGTTAAAAAGAATACATTTGATTAAGATAAAATATTTAAAATAAAATGTGGCGATCGCTCATAAGTTTTTCATGAACACAGATATGTAGTTGTATAAAAAATACCAAATATCAAGATGTTAATACCTGCTCAGTCCTGAGAACTATTTTGAGGGAACAGGTAGGCGATCGCAGCGTAACCAGATACAGTAAGTAAACTAACTAAAAAAGCCGCCAGAACAATATTAGGCATACGATCCACAATGCCGAATTAACGTTATATTAAATACAAATTCCAAATCTCGATCCCCTTCAAAAAACCAAGAATTTGGATACTTTCAAACTAGCAATTGCGTATGACACCGACGTGACTACCTGATGTCAATTTGTTGTATTGCAAATGTTTGGACTGGACTTAAGCCAAAGGCAGAAAAAAACGAAACGTACTACCAACTCCCAATTTACTTTCTAGCTGAATCTCACCGCCTTGTAGTTCAATCAAACGGCGGGAAATCGTTAAACCAATACCAGTACCTCCAGAATTGCGATCGCGTGATTGGTCGGCTCGCCAGAAGCGTTCAAACACGTGGGGCAAATTTTCTGGAGCAATACCAATACCTGTATCTATGACTGCAATCCAAAGTTTAGATGCTTCAATCTCAGCACGAATAGTAATTGAACCTTCCTTGGTATAACGCACTGCATTTCCAAGCAGATTAACTAAAACCTGTTCTGTGCGATCGAGATCTGCCAATACAGGAGGCAACACAGGCGGACATTCCAAGTGCAGACCCGGCCCATCTTCCAACAACTGGTCAGTAAATTTCTCGACTAATGACTCTAACAACGGACGCAGATTTACCCGTTGTATATTAATTGGCAGATAACCAGCTTCTGCCTTTGACAGTTCTTGTAAATCATTTACCAACCGCTCTAAACGCCTAGTTTCTTTCGCCAAACGCCGATAAATTTCTGGAGACGCTTCAATTTCTCCATCAGCCAGTTCTTCCAAATAACCGCGCACAACTGTTAACGGTGTCCGTAGTTCGTGGGTCATATCTCCAATCACTTCTCGTCGCCGCACTTCCACCCCTTCTAAACTGGCTGCCATCCGGTTGAAACTAGCACCTAATCTATTAAGTTCTGGAATGTCATACGCTGGTAGTCGTGCATCCATCTGCCCAGCAGCAAATTTTTGGGTGATTTGTTCCATCTCAGTCAACCGCAGCATAATCCTTCTAGACACCCAGTAACTCAATCCTCCAGCGGCGGTGCCACCAACTAAAACTGACCAAATAGTACTTCGCTGCCAAGCAATTTCAAATCCTGTCACCAATTCAGTACGAATATCGATTAAATCAAACCCCCGATTTTCTAGTCGTTCCAAATGCAAGACAAAGAATCGGGGAGAAGAAACTTTGCTGATAATAACTAGACTAGCTACTCCCACTATCATGACTACCAAGTGAGAAAAAAATAGTCGTCCTCTCAGCCCCATTTTCATAATACCTACGCGATCGGCGAATCTTCAAATTTATAGCCAACCCCAACAACAGTTTTAATAAAAGTGGGATTTGCTGGGTCAGGCTCAACCTTTTTTCGCAATCGAGCTACATGGGTATCTACCACGCGTTCATCACCAAAAAAGTTATCTCCCCAAAGTTTATCAATTAGTTGCGTGCGGTTCCAAACTCGACCGGGATTGCTGACAAAAGTAGTTAGCAAATTAAATTCTAGGGTAGTTAAGTCGAGAATTTCAGATTGCTGAGAATTCATCTGCCGACTGGCAGTGCGTTGATCTACATCTACTATAAAGTGTTGGGTACGATTGACTTGATTTTGTCCCCCTTGACGGAGACTACGCCGCAATAGCGCTCGTACCCTGGCTACTAACTCTCTGGGGCTAAAGGGCTTCACCATGTAATCATCAGCACCAGTAGATAAGCCAATGACGCGATCGATTTCCTCGCCTTTCGCGGTGAGCATCAAAATATAAGGATCTTTTGCGCCTGGTTTTTGGCGAATTCTGGCACAAACTTCCAGCCCATCCAAACCCGGAATCATCAAATCTAGAATGATTAAATCGGGTGACTGTTCTTGAAACACCCGTAGAGCATTGATCCCATCACGGCTAATGCGACAGAAAAATCCTTCTTTTTCTAAAGAGAGTTGAATTAAATGAGCAATTTCTGGTTCATCTTCAACTATTAAAATATCCATCCGAAAATACGCAGATTTAAAAATATCCGGGGACCAGGGGACGCAGTGAGGAAGTTGGAGTCTTCTCTACGAGACGCTGCGCGAAGGCGGTTCCCGTCGAGTCCAAACTTCCGAACCCGAAGGGGAACGCAGGGACGGGGGGATACAAGAAAAAAATTCTCCGCCTCTCCCACTCTTTGCGTCCCCGCATCCTCTTACTTAAAGGTTTGAATTTGTTGTGGTTCGGTAGGTATAGCCAAGATTAGAGTCTTTTTGAATGTATGCTTTAATGCTATCTATGTCAATAAAACAGTCAGCAACATCAATTAAACTTTCGCTAGTGGTTGTTTGCAGACTAACAACTTCCACTCTAACCCCCATTCTGCTGACAGCATTCACAGCATAAGCTAAATCTCCATCGCCGCTGACTAATACCGCTGTATCATAGTAAGGAGCTAAAGTGATCATGTCTACAGCAATTTCTACGTTCAGATTTGATTTTTTAAAATTATCTGGCGACGCAACGAGGTCTTTTGCTACTACACGATAGCCATTACGACGCATCCATAATAAAAAACCCTGTTGCTTCTCATTGGTGATATCAACCCCAGTATAGAAAAAAGCACGTAAGAGTCTCGAACCGTTGGTTAAATGACAAAGCAATTTAACGTAGTCAATTTCTATGCCGAGTTGTAAAGCTGTATGAAATAGGCTTAAGCCATCAATAAAAATGGCAACTCGACCGCGATTCAAGGTATTTAAAATGGAAGTATCAGGTGCAGTATCTCGCATCTTGGTATCTTTACCTTTGACAGCAGTATCGCTCAAGTTTTGCCCTTGCCAATGTGGTTTAGCTTTGAGTACTTTAGATTCATTTAATTCATTTCTTTGTTTGCTAAAATTAGTTATAATCATTGATACCTCTGAATTTTAAATCTGAAAAGGGTTTTAGCTAAATTTTCTATAGTATAGTCTCTGCTAATTTATAACCGTAGCAGTAACTTGAGTGAAGTCGCTAGATGCAAATAAACTTAACTCATCTTTAATAGAGCCTAAAATACTTTAAGTAAAAGTTTTTCATTTATTTTAGGTTTATTTAACGAAATATCATCTCTAAACATAGATATGCTAGTCTTTAGCCACTACAAGTGCAACAGTTGGAAGAAAATATCTTCCTATGAGCCTATAACCTTAAATCAGGGATAGTTGGGTGTTATCAAGCTATTTTTATTTTAGCTCTGTATTTTAATGACCTTACAGGCAGGAAAGTTTTTAAATATTTCTTCTATAGAATTTACTTCTAGCTGTGACGCTCAAATTTTAACAGAGTTTGCAGCAATAATAATGTAATGTGCGATCGCCTCCAAAAGAGAAGTTATATTAAGCTATTTCGCTAATCTTTAAAATGCACCTTTTATAAAAATTTATTTTAATGACAAAGTAATGTTTGATTGCTAGTTATAAATCATCAACAACTGACAATACAAGATTTGCGACTCCTTAAAGAAGTCGCAAATTTCAAGCTTAGGGTTTCGCTAACTTGTTGTTGGATGTGTAGTAAACCTTACTTCCAGTATCGGGTACAAAATGGCAGTTCACACAGGAATTCCATAATGATTTCCAAATTGGTTCGTCTGATTTACGGAAATACTCACCCATTACTGGTTTTATCGCCTCGGTCGCCTTCAGCAAATTGTAATGAGGGATGTTAAGGAATATGTGGTGAGCAACATGAGTGCCAATATCATGATGGATATGATTAACCAAACCATAATCGCGATCGATACTGGAAATTGCACCTTTTAAAAAAGTCCACTCTTCTCCACGATACCAGGGAATATCTGGTTCGGTGTGATGCAAGAATGTCACTAAATCAAGCCAAATTACGAACACAATGTAAGGTGCAGCGTAATACTTCAGCAACCACATCCAACCCCATAGATAGGTAAGGTAGCCAAGCAAACCTACCATCCCAATCCAAAGAACAGTACTAGTGATGATATCCCATTTTTCTGAAGGTTTAAATAGCGGACTGCTAGGTGAAAAGTGAGAGCCTTCTTTGTTTGGAGAACGCTTAAATAAATACACAGGATAAGCCAATAGAAAAACATAATATCGGCCTATCTTTTGTAGTAGCGGCATTTCCTTATACTGTGATTCACTTACAGGATACCAGCTTTCATCATTATCAAGATGACCGGTATTTTTGTGGTGAGTTCTATGGCTGATTCGCCAACCATGATAAGGAACAAGTATGGGAGTATGAGAAAGATGTCCAATCAAATCATTCAGCCATTTATGCTTAGAAAAAGATTGGTGTCCGCAGTCATGTCCGACTACAAACAAAGCCCAAAACATTGTTCCTTGCATTAACCAAAAAATCGGAAAGAAAAACCAAGAATCCAGGTAATAAGCAACTGCATAAAGCAGACTAATAATCAGGATGTCGCGAAAAAAGTAATAAAGTGATTTTGTCACATTGGGCTGAAAGCATTCAGCAGGGATCGCAGCTTTTAAATCCTGAAGAGTAAAAGGCAGTTTGGTAGTCTCCCCAGATAATTCATGATTCTGAGACTCGTTGAGCGTGATGATATTTGATTGCACTGGTTGGATTGTTTTGTTGAAGATAAATCGGAACTTTATTTGAGGCAAGATAATCTTACCGCACAAGGCAAAAGTCAAAATAAAAAAGCAAAAGGAACGCTTTTTATTTTTTACTTCACTAGTATGCCCAGGATACTAAATCTCGTAACATCCAAGAGTAGGTTTTCTGGCAATCTACCTAACAATATTTAATCAGTCAAGAATTGCCAGATTCTATTGAAACCCACGAGAAGATAAACGCTCTCGTGGAGTTCAAGAGCGTGAAGAAAGTTTGCAACGCGGTTTATCGTTCTGCGTAATATTCGTCGAAAGTCTTATAGCCGACATCAGTTGTGTACAGTTGACATTGGTCTGTAATTTGCTTCATTAAAGACCAAGAAAACTGACATTCATCATGCAGATAAGGCCCCCAATTTTCTTTGATGCTGCTGTAAGCTAGCCGCAAATTATAAGAAGGAATGGCGGTGGAAATATGATGAGGTACATGAACATTGATGTCATGGCAGAGGATTTCTACCCAGCGGGGATAATCGCAATGAATAGTGCCAAATAGTTGAGCTAGAGCTTCGTTCCACTTGTTTGCTCCCACAAAAGGAACGTCAGAAGCAGTGTGGTGAACGATGGTAAAAGTACTCATCCAAAAGTGGTAGACCAACCAGGGCACTAACCAAAACTTGACAAATCCCCAGATACCTGTAGTGGCAATCAGGGCTGGGAAAGCGATCGCAGCAAATAATACCACCACAGCTACAGAAAGCTTGATGCTGGATTGGTCTTTAGTTTTGAAATTCCGCCAATCAAAATGCACAACTGCCCAATGTCCAATGGAACCTACCCACCAAAAGCGTTTGCGAATGAATAATTCAAAAGCAGACTGTCGGGTTTTATCCCACTTTTCAAACACTTCTGGTCTGATAGGATGCCAAGCATTGTCCTCATCGAGCTTGTTGGTATGAGTATGGTGATAATTATGCTTAATCCGCCAGCTGTGAAACGGATAAATTAACGGCGCCATAAAAAAGTGGCCCACCACATCATTTACCCAACGACGTTTGGCAAACGATCTGTGACCACAATCATGACCAATTACAAAAAAACCTGTTAAAGCGGTACCTGTAAAAACCCAAGCTAGGGGCAAAAGAAACCAAGGAGCGATCGCCAAGCTGTAGTAGCCCAAAGCAACTGCCAAGACACTAAGTATTACTTGTGTCCAAGCCTTGCGACGGCTTTGCTGAAAACATTCTCGTGGCAGAGTTTTGACAATATCTTTGAGCCTGAAGTTAGAATTGGCAGACTCGTCACTTAGTTTCTGGGTATTAATTATTGATGTAGTCATGAACACCTGAAATACAACAAACTCCTCCACCAAGTCATCAAAAAATAACTTGCCGTAAAGTTGCTTAATATTAGCGTCTCGGATTATAGCAACCTAACCTATACAAGCGCACCCGTAAATAATTTTTAAAGGCAATTTTAGAATTGGCGCACGTACTTGGTTGCACAGAAAATTCTTTGTCATTAGTCATTGGATATGGGAATGGGGCATAGGGCATTGGGTAAAAAACAATGACCAATGACTAACGACTAATGACTAATGACAAAGCGCAAAGTCTGGGCGGAGGTTTCCGACCATCGGA
The DNA here is from genome assembly GCA_003326205.1 of Nostoc sp. ATCC 43529. GTDB lineage: Bacteria > Cyanobacteriota > Cyanobacteriia > Cyanobacteriales > Nostocaceae > Nostoc. The sequence continues at coordinate 103,821 of LWTK01000084.1, read as the reverse complement.
ACTTTGTAAGACAGGACAAATAATTTACTGCTTTGTTGGAGCTAACTTCACATTAGTAGCTAGACCAACAGCTTGCAGCAATTGAATTGTCATCCAAGTTAAATCAATTTCCCACCATTCCAGCCCGTGACGAGCTGAATATTGAAAAGCATGGTGATTATTGTGCCAGCCTTCACCGAAAACTAGTACGGCTACCCACCAGCAATTAGTTGAGCGATCGCCAGAATCATGGCTTTGATAACCAAATTTATGAGTAGCGCTGTTTACCAACCAAGTGCAGTGGTAAACCCACACAATACGAACAAAAATTCCCCAAATAACAAACGGCCAGCCACCCAAAAACAAAAGCAATACACCCAGAGCAATCTGGAGCAAAATGAAATATTTTTCTAAAAACTGATAAACTGGGTCTTCGGCTATGTCTTTGGTGAAACGAGGAACTTGATCGTGAGTGGGACAAAAATGAATCAGCCAACCCATGTGGCTCCACCAGAAGCCTCTATTAGAATCATGGGGATCGCCGTCAGTATCTGAGTGCAAATGATGGATACGATGTGTACCTACCCACTCAATTGGCCCTCCTTGACAGGCGAGTGTTCCGAAGAAAACCAGGAGATACTCTAGCCACTTGGGAGTCTGAAAACTGCGGTGGGTAACAAGGCGGTGAAATCCCAGAGTAATGCCTAGACCACCACTCACCCAGTAGAGCAACAAACCCACGCCAACTGCCGTCCAGCTAAAGTTACTAGGAACAAAGGCAAACAGCGCACCGATGTGCAGACCAATGAAAAACAGGGTATTAACCCAGTTGATTTGAGGTTTAGTTGAAGTAGCAATTGTCATGCAGTAACCTGAATTGGAATTGTTCGGCCGAATTTGCGCGATCTGAAAATCGGCATATTTATAATTTTTTGTGAACGAGGAACTAATGAACAGCTTGGAACAGCTGCGGCAAGCAGAACACGCACTGTTAGAAATTTTTTCTGGTATTGACACTCAGGTCAAGCATAATCTAAAACGAGTGCTAGATGCCTTTCGTAATCACCGTGTCGGCGCACACCATTTTGCTGGTGTAAGTGGTTATGGCCATGATGATTTAGGGCGAGAAACTTTAGATAAAGTTTTTGCCGAAGTTATGGGTTCCGAAGCCGCAGCAGTGCGAGTGCAATTTGTTTCGGGAACTCATGCGATCGCTTGTGCTTTGTTTGGGGTACTCCGTCCTGGAGATGAGATGTTATCAGTAGTTGGCTCTCCTTACGATACGCTTGAAGAAGTCATTGGTTTGCGGGGTCACGGTCAAGGTTCCCTTATTGAGTTTGGCATAAAATACCGCCAATTGGAGCTAACCCCCGAAGGAGGGGTGGATTGGGAAGCTTTAAGCCATGCAGTGCTTGACAAAACTCGTTTAGTCACGATTCAGCGCTCTTGTGGCTATTCTTGGCGTCCGAGTTTATCAATTGCTGATATTGAAAAAATCATCCATATAGTTAAACAGCAAAATCCCAACACAATTTGTTTTGTAGATAACTGCTACGGCGAATTTATCGAAACCAAGGAACCTACAGCCGTAGGTGCCGATTTAATGGCGGGGTCATTGATTAAAAATCCTGGTGGCACCATTGTCGTTGCTGGTGGTTATGTCGCCGGTCGTGCCGACTTGGTGGAAGCCGCCGCTTGTCGCCTGACGGCTCCCGGTATTGGTAGTTATGGTGGTGCTACTTTTGACCAAAATCGTTTGTTATTCCAAGGACTATTTCTCGCGCCCCAGATGGTGGGAGAGGCGATGAAGGGGACATACTTAACTGGCTATGTATTTGATAAACTCGGTTACCCAGTGAATCCCCCACCACTAGCGCCCCGTGGAGATGTGATTCAAGCAATTAAACTGGGTTCTGCCAAAAAGTTAATTGCTTTCTGTAAAGCCATACAACAGTATTCTCCCATCGGTTCTTACTTAGATCCCATCCCAGATGAAATTCCGGGGTATGAGAGCCAAGTGGTGATGGCTGGGGGGACGTTTATTGAGGGGAGTACTTTGGAATTGTCGGCAGATGGGCCTTTGCGGGAACCGTATGTGGTTTATTGCCAAGGGGGGACACATTGGACTCATGTGGCGATCGCATTGGAGGCGGCGATCGATGGTGTGGGGAGGGGGGAGTGAGGGTTATATAAGGAACATGAGTTAGTATTGTGTCACGCAGAGACGCAGAGGCGCAGAGAGATGAATGAGGATGAGATAAATGAGGTTTCGGGGGCGGTTGTGGATGCGGCTTATATGGTTCATACGAGTTTGGGGCCTGGTTTGCTGGAATCCGTTTATGAGACGGTGATGGATTTTGAGTTACGGAGACGAAAGTTACGGGTTCAAAGGCAGGTACTGATTCCAGTGGTTTATGGAGGTGTAGTTTTGGAGGAAGGCTTTCGTGCTGATTTGATAGTCCAAGATGAAGTAATTGTCGAACTCAAATCTGTAGAATCTATTCATCCAGTACACAAAAAGCAGTTACTAACCTACCTACGCCTTGCCGACAAACGAGTTGGATTACTCATCAACTTCAACGTCTCACTCATCAAAGACGGCATCTCCCGCGTAGTCAATAACCTCTAAAACTCTCCGCGCCTCTGCGCCTCTGCGTGAGACATTTCTCTTTTGCTACCCTAAAAGTATGCAAATACTCGAAATCTCTCCCCTCCAAGCATTTCGCCGCAGCGTATTAACAGTGGTACAAGTAGTCCCAAGAGAACTACGCAATGTAGCAATCCTGACATTACTAAGTGGTGCAAGTCCAGCGATCGCCATTTGGCTCAACAAGACGATCATTGATGAAATTACTCAGCTACTGAGTCTACCAACAACAAAAAATGCCATCAGCTTAATACTTTCCCAACCCCTGCTGCTTTATAGTGTTGCAGGTTTAGTGGTGCTAAATTTGCTCAGTGATGCCCTCAGTAGTATCACTAGTTTTGTCTATTCTTCCCTACGCGATCGCATTTTAGGCTTTATCCAAGGACAAGTAATCGAGAAGGTTGCCACTTTTGAAGATATTGCCCTATTTGAAACACCTGATTTGCTCAATTTGGTGCAGCTGACAGAAAAGGGAGTGCAACGACTTCCAGAACTTTGTATCAGGCTGTTGAGCTTGTTACAAGGGATTTTTATCTTTATTCCAGCTATCTTACTCTCCATGTCTCTGGCTTGGTGGGTGCCACTAATTTTGTTTAGCTGCGTTACCCCTGTGATGTATGTGGAAATGAAATACCGCAAGCAAAGTTGGAGGGTAGAAAGAACTCAAGCCAGTGTGGCTCGTGAAATGAATTTATACAAGACCGTTTTAACTGGGGAGACATATGCCAAAGAACTACGCTTGTTTAGTTTGCAACCCTTACTACTGGAACGCTGGCGAGGACTTTTCCGCACAATTTTTCGCGCAATGGAACAAATCCGCCGTCGGGGGACAACAGCGGTTATTAGCTGGTCTTTATTGAGTGGTTTAGGTTTGGCATTACCGTATATATATGTAGTTCAGGGTGTGCTAGGTAGAACTCATACATTGGGAGATTTGGCGCTTTATACTGGGGTGATTCTGGAAGTGCGTCGAAGTTTGGAAAATCTGATGTCTGGTAGTTCTGAGTTGTATAATATTGCACTGGCAACAACACCTATTTTCCAGCTTTTGGATTTACAGCCGCAATTATCGCGTTCTCAAAATTTTCCAGTAAATGGCAAAAATTCGCCTCATTACGCCGTTAAGCCATCGCAAAAAGGTATTCAGATCGAAAATCTTTCCTTTATCTATCCCAATAGCGATGCCTACGGCGGTAAACAACGCCCAATTCTCAAAGACATCAATCTGACGATTCAACCAAACGAAATGATTGTCTTGGTGGGTGAAAATGGTGCTGGTAAGACCACGTTAGCAAAGCTATTGTGTCGCCTTTATGACCCTAGTGGAGGTGCAATCATTTGGAATGGGCAAGATTTACGATCGCTCCCCTTAGAAGAAGTGCGATCGCGTATTGATGTAGTCATGCAAGATTATGCCCGTTTTCCAACGACGGTGCGCGAAAATGTTGCCTTTGGGGACTTACCAAAAATGCAGGATGACGAGGACATCAAAGAAGCGATCGCTGAGGCTGGTTTGACAAAAGTAATTGAGAAGTTAGATCGAGGCTTAGAAACCCTCTTAGGCAAACAGCTAGAAGGAGGTGTTGATTTATCGGGGGGACAATGGCAAAGACTGGCGATCGCTCGTGCTTTGTTGCGACTTTCCCAAACCGAACTCCTCATACTTGACGAACCAACAGCCAACCTCGACCCCAAAACAGAACACGAAATTTACAACATTTTTCGCACCCTAGCAAAGGGCAGAATCGCCGTTATAGTCAGCCATCGCCTGGCCTTAGCAAAATTAGCAGACCGAGTAGTAGTACTAGAACACGGTCAAATCATCGAGGTAGGAACCCACGACGAACTCATGGAACTAGGCGGACAGTATCACTTGATGTTTACTCGTCAAGCTAGTAGTTACCATTAATAGAAAATCACCCCCTAAATCCTCAAAAACTCTCCGCGCCTCTGCGCCTCTGCGTGAGATCACTCCGGCAAATCATACTGCCCAACAATAAGCTTTGCATACTCCGGAACATGCTCCTCTAACTTCTCCGGATGATTTCGCTTCACATACAAATAATTCCGAGTAAAGTGTGAATCAATGGAAAACCGCGCATATTCCAAACCCTTAGGGCCAATTTTCTCAATCACCACACCCATAAGTTTTGCAGCCCACATTGGCAGAGTCACCCCTTTATCGTAAGCAGGAATGCTTTGCTGTACAGCTTCCTTCCGATTTCCTTTGGACATCACCGGCTGAGTATCCAACTGGTCTTTTACCAAATCCAGCATTTCCTTACCAGTGTCATTTCTAACTACAATCCACTGCCAGCCGAAGGGTGCCCCCATGTAGCCGACAACTAAATCTGCTAGGGAATTGACGTAATCAAAACAACTCATACAAGATGGGGCAAAGACATCTTTGAGTTTATTAGTTTTCAAGCCAAAGAAAGGCACGGTTTCTGTTGAGCCATCTTCATGTTTGAAGTGAACCCGAAAGTCTTGCATGAATTCATAATGTACAACTGTGTCTGGCGATCGGCTAGTGGTTTCTAAGAATTTTTGCAGCCCAGCGCGGTTAACATTATCTACACAAGGCGTACCCAAAACATACAGCTTTTCCAAACCAAGTTGTTTTTCTACAGCTCGTAATGCTTGAATTTGGCAACCAACACCAATTACCAATAGCCGCTTCATCCCCGATTTTTCTATTTGTTCCAACACAGAAAGATTGGGCGAAAGTGTTGGTTTGTTTACTCTTGCTGCAAGTATTTCTTCTGGGGTGCGGGCAATGACAGGCATGGGTTGAAAGCGGTCTTCTTTGGTATTTTGGACGCAGACAACACCTTCGACTAAGCCGCGATTGAGCATTTCAATAGCAATGCTGCTGACAATACCCGTCCATTGTGCCCCTTCGATTGGTTGCTGTTTTCGCGCTGCCATCATGTCTTGATGAACACCAAAGTATAGCTCATCAGGATTATCAAGATCGCGCGATCGCCTATGCGCTTGTTCTTCAAGTTCACCTATTTGCTGATTAAGAAAAGCGCAAGCTTCCTTGACATAGTGAATATAATATGTATCGCACAGTCCGCACTCGCTACAAAGTTCTTTCGCAGGGCGACGGCTAGTAGGTTTTAAGGCTTTGGCTTTTTTGTGCTTGTTAGAATCAACTGAGGTCATATAAACTTTTTGTTTTATTCAGGAATCACTTTTATTACAATACCTTCACTGGCTATGAACTTCACGATAGAGATTGAACAAGAAGAAGATGGACGCTTTCTAGCTGAAGTCATTGATTTTTCTGGTGTACTGGCTTATGGACAGACACGAGAAGAAGCAGTTGCTAGAGTTCAAGCGTTAGCATTGCGTGTTTTAGCAGATAAGCTGGAACATGGGGAAGTAACTCCAGAGCTATTAAGTGTTTCATTTGCCGCAACATGAGTGAATGGTCTAGCACAAAAGCAAAGCGTGTCCTAGCTGCTTTGCTGCGTATTGGTTGGGAGATTAAACGCCAATCAGGTTCTCATAAAATTCTGACACGACATGATTCACCTGATTTTGTGTTTGCCTTTCATGATGGTGAAGAAATTGGGCCTCGGATGTTATCAAGAATTGCCAAAGTGACAGGTTTAACACCTGAAGATTTGTGATAACAGTTTGAATTTTATATCAAGAAGCTTGGTGAATATAAGTATTGTCACTTTTTCTGCTTTACGAAAAGTTAATTAAAGTTTTAAGTAAAAGTACAAATGCAGTTTAGAAAAAGCTTCTGTTAGTTTTTTAATAACTAAAGTGAGTGGAAGTAAATAAAGCAATGGCTAAAAAACATAAGGAAAAGGATGCTCAAGAAGCAGCAACATTCGCAGCAGGTGGAGCAGTGGCGGGTGCAGGAGTAGCTGCAACAGTTGGAGGTATGGGTTTAGCAGTTGGAGGAACGGCTGTTGCTATTGGTGCAGCACCAGTTGTTGCAGCTGGCGCTGTTGTAGGCTTGGCAGCTTACGGTTTGAAGAAACTTTTTGAATAACGTAGAGACGATAAATATAAATGGATAACCAGGATAATAATCTTTTAGGTGCAATAGCAGGGGCAGTAGGTGCTGCTGCTGGTGCTGGTGCCATCCAAATAGGAATTCCTGTTGCTGCTCCTGGAATATTAGGTGCTATAGGATTAACTACTACAGCCACCATTACTGTTCCAGCAGCAGCTGTTGTAGGGGTTGTAGCCGGTGTCAGCTACTTAGGCTACAAAGCCCATAAGCACTTTAACAACGGAGACGACGACAAACGCTTACCTCGTGCCTAATGGATGACTTCTAGCAAGCCTCCTAATCTATTTCAAAAACTGGTACGGGGTGTAATTCGGGATTTAATTAATCAAGTTAACAGTCAAAAAGATGAGAAACCTGTAAAACCGAAGGCTAAAAAACTGACTGTAACCAAATTCCAATCTCAACCCAAACAGAGAACAAAAAAGCGATCGCGCCATATTCCTCTATCTGTTCGTTTTACAGTTCTCCAAAGAGACGGTCACAAATGTGTTTCTTGTGGTAAAAGTCCACCAGAAGTCACGCTAGAAGTTGACCATAAAAAACCTTTCTCTAAAGGAGGCAGTAATGATATGAGTAACTTGCAAACGCTATGTTTTAAGTGTAATCGTGGCAAGGGTGCGAGTAGCTAGATATTAAAGAGTAAAATTTTCCTCCAATTTTATAAATAGCCCTGCGGTGGATTTACCAAGGGGCTTTCATTATTTAATGGTTTCAACTATTGATTTCGCATCAGTAAAAATTTACCAATTCTCAACTTTAACTAACTTGAATTCAATGATGAGGAGCGAAAATCAATGACACAAAACTCTAAAACAGGTGCAGCATTCATAGCTGGCGGAAGTATAGCAGGTGCTGGTGTTTCCGCAGCTGTAGGTGGGATGGGACTAGCCGGAGGATTTGGGGCGGTTGGTATTGGGGCAACTCCTGTAGTTGGTGCTGGTGCTGTGGCTGGTGCAGCTGCTTATGGTGCATTCAAAGCCATCGCACAGGGAGATGCAGCTGCTTTTGGTGCAATGGGAATTGGTGCAGTCGGCGGTGCTGGCGTTTATAGCGTCGTTGGTGGTGTGGGTTTAGTCGCACCGAAAGTAGGGCTGGCATTTGGTATTGGCGCAGTACCGATGGCGGGAGTTGGTGCAGTGGTGGGACTCGCCGCCTATGGTATTGCCAAGCTGTTAGATGAATCTGAAATTAGGGAAACTCCAGCACAGCTTTTTGAGCGAATGGAAGAAAAAGTCTTGCAGATGGACTACTATTCGGCAGCAGTGATGGAATTAGAGGCATTTTTATCTGGTGAGGATCTCAACCAAAAATTTGCTGCTTTGGAAGTTGAGGATGAGTTACAAGCACTCAAAGCTCAATTAAAGAAAAAATCAGAATTTGTTAACCCTAAACCCTCTACTGGAAACATTGAATCAGACACAATATCTCTGACAACCCAGCTATCTGAAACTTGGAGATGTGTACGCACGCTCAAGGGTCACTTAGCGGCGGTGAATGCGATCGCCCTGAGTCCTGATGGTACCACGTTAGTTAGTGCCAGTGATGACAGACAAGTTAATTTGTGGAACTTGAAAACAGGAAAATGGCTTTACACTTTCTCTGGACAAGCAGAGGCAGTTTTATCTGTTGCTATCAGTCCCGATGGACAGCAGATTGCAAGTGGCAGTGTTGACCGCAAAATTAGCACTTGGCAAATAGACACAAAAAAATATCTCGATACATTATTTTATTTAAATTCTCCCTACAGTCATAATGGCTTTGTTAATTCGGTTGCATATAGCCCGGACGGCAAAATATTAGTTAGTGGTAGTGCTGATAAAACTATTAGAATTTGGGGACGTTATACAAGAACATTAAAACGCACTTTGAATGGACACTCAGATGGAGTTTTGTCTGTCGCCATCAGTCCCGACAACACAACTCTTGCAAGTGCTAGCACTGATAAAACTATCAGACTTTGGGATTTAAAAACTTGGCAACAGCGCTGTATTTTCACTGAACATTTAGCAGCAGTGAATACAGTTACTATCAGTCCTGATAGTCAAACTTTGATTAGTGGTAGCACAGACGCCACAATAAAACTCTGGAATCTCCATACTGGAGAATTACTCACGACTTTAGTTGGACACTCAACAGCAGTTTTATCTGTTGCCATCAGCCCCAATGGAAAAACCCTCGCTAGTGCCAGCCAAGACGGTATTATTAAACTTTGGAACCTACAGACTGGAAAACTGCTACAAACTCTTTCTGGGTGTACTCCTGTTGCTTTCAGTCCTGATGGCAGCACGCTCTTAAGTGGTGGTAATGGCGGGAGCATTAAAATCTGGAGTCAGATCCAAACCTTTAATAACTTGGAACTCGACGCTGTATTATCAGGGGAATGGTGGGAAATATTAGGTGTAAATCAGAGTGATGATGCCAATGTTGTCAAATTTGCCTATCATCGATTAGCCAGATTGTATCATCCTGATGTCAACACTTGTGTAAGTGCAAAAGCCTCAATGCAAGCAATTAATCAAGCTTATAAAGAGTTTGAAAAACAATTGAACACTCAAAATCATATAAACTTTGCTAAATAAGCTACCAACTGAATTAAGCTGACACCATAATGTTTACTTCGCTTTTTTTCGCTTGACTTCCACAAGCACCGCATATTATCTATCGATAGGGTAAGATATATAGCCCCCCGGATGTATTGACATATTAAATTGTTTTACCTTTTGTCTTGCATATTATGACAAAACGTTATAAATTATTATGTTATGGGGGAATAATCTGACTTTTTAGTGTCAAAAACTAATCCTAATTCAGTAAAAATACCGCAACTAGTATTAACTTCACGCAAACTTTAAACAGCACTGGAGTTATGTTTTTGTTTGGTAAAACAAAGATTCCGGATATCAAAACGGAAACATAAATAATCTAAAAATATATCTTATGTGACTGTTTGATAAATCAAATTACTACTGACGGTGAAGAAGAATCGTAATTCATCGAAAGAATAATTGATTAGAAGGAAATTAACTATCAACATTGCATATTTCTCAGCAGATTTGTTAGTTAATATGCAAGCAATTTACGGAATTATATTTGCTATTCAAAAATGTGTTTTTGTTATGCTGAGAATAGCAAAAATAATCAACGAAGACGCATCTACCACAAATTTACAACCCAAATGGAGTTATTCTGGCGATGCAATTAAACGAATTAAAATCTACTGAAAATTCAAAAGAAGTAACAGAAGCGTGGAAAGCGCTAGAAAAGTCAATTATTTACTATCAAGGACGCCCCGTCGGCACGGTAGCCGCTTATGATTTTTCTGTAGAGGCTCTCAATTATGACCAGTGCTTTATTCGAGATTTTGTTTCGTCGGCTCTAATTTTTTTGCTCAAAGGTAGAGCAGATATTGTTCGCAATTTCTTAGAAGAAACCTTAAAGTTACAGCCTAAAGAAAGAGCGTTAGATGCCTATAAGCCTGGTCGAGGATTAATTCCAGCTAGCTTTAAAGTATTATCAGAAAATGGGCAAGAGTATTTAGAAGCCGATTTTGGGGAACATGCGATCGCCAGAGTTACACCAGTTGATTCTTGTCTATGGTGGATTATTTTATTGCGTGCTTATGTAGTCGCCACAGAAGATTTTTCTCTAGCTCATCAGCCTGAATTCCAAAATGGTATCAGGTTAATCATGGAGATTTGTTTGGCGAATCGTTTTGATATGTACCCAACGCTGTTAGTTCCAGATGGCGCCTGTATGATTGACCGTCGTATGGGTATTTATGGCCATCCTTTAGAACTACAAGTTCTCTTTTACACAGCCTTGCGTGCATCTCGCGAACTGCTGATTTGTCAAGGTAATCAAGATATTGTTGTCGCCATTGATAACCGCTTGCCTTTGTTGTGTGCCCACATTCGCCAACATTATTGGATAGATATTAATCGTCTGAATGCAATTTATCGCTTCAAAAGTGAAGAATATGGCAAAGCCGCCGTCAATTTATTCAATATATATGTAGACTCAATTCCCTATTATGAATTAGATAAATGGCTGCCTAAAAAAGGCGGTTATTTAGCAGGTAATGTTGGCCCGTCGCAGCTAGATACTCGCTTCTTTGCAGTGGGAAACTTGATGGCAATCGTTTCTGATTTAGCTACCGAAGAACAGTCACAAGCAATTATGACTCTCATTGAGGAACGATGGGATGACTTGGTGGGAGATATGCCGATGAAAATCTGTTTTCCAGCTTTAGAAGATGAAGAATACAGAATTGTGACTGGATGCGACCCGAAAAATATACCTTGGTCATATCACAATGCAGGTAGTTGGCCAGTCTTAATGTGGATGTTGGCAGCAGCGGCGATAAAAACCAAGAGAACAAGTCTTGCACAAAGAGCGATTGAAATTGCCCAAGCACGCCTGTGTGAAGATGAATGGCCAGAGTATTACGACGGTAAGAAGGGGCGACTAATTGGCAAACAAGCCAGAAAATATCAAACTTGGACAATTACTGGGTTCTTATTAGCAAAAGAACTCATAGCGAAACCCAATTATTTACCATTAATTACCTTTGGTAAATTACCGCCAGAAGTGGTTTCTAGAGCCTGTGAATTTGAAATCGCTAGCGTAGACCCGTATATGCCTCGATAGGAAGAGACGCGATGAATCGGCGTCTGTACAAGAGTGATTTGATTTTGGATTTGGGATTTTTTCTTCAATCTAAAATCCCAAATCCAAAATCTAAAATTGACTGAGTGAGGAGTTAGAATACAAAAGCCTCATGACTCCTGATTTGTGTCTAGATGACAAATGCCCGTCAAGTAGCTTTTATCGCCCTACGAGATGTTCACAAGGGGGCTTATGTTGATGTTGCCTTAGACAGAGTGCTGCAAAAAGTTAGTTTGGCTGATAGCGATCGCCGTCTAGTGACAGAATTAGTTTATGGCAGTGTCAGAAGACAACGCACCCTAGATACTCTCATTGACCAACTCGCCCAAAAAAAATCTCACCAACAACCAAAAGACCTCCGCACAATCCTACATTTGGGCTTATACCAACTGCGATATCAAGAGCGTATTCCCCCTTCAGCTGCTGTTAACACCACCGTCCAACTAGCCAAAGAAAACAGTTTTTCTGGACTCACAGGTTTTGTTAACGGCCTATTACGCCAGTATCTCAGGAAAGGGGGAGAGGACGCGGGGACGCGGGGACGCGGGGACATAGAGAAAGAGAATACGGAGACACAGCGACACCATAGAGACACGGAGAATTCTTTCCCCGCGTCCCCGCGTCTCCCACTCTCCGCGTCTTCTTCATCTCTACAACTCCCAGAAAACCCAGTGGAACGGCTGGGGATTTTACACAGTTTTCCTGATTGGATTATTGAAGTTTGGTTAGAACAATTGGGTTTGACGGAGACAGAACAGCTGTGTGAATGGATGAACCAGTCACCAACAATCGATTTGCGTATCAACCCGCTTCGCACTTCAATGGAAGAAGTTGAGGCGGCGTTGCAATCTGCTGGTGTTTTGGTGAGGCGCATTCGTCATTTGCCACAAGCACTACGATTAATCAGTAGTCCTGGGTCAATTCAAAAATTACCTGGTTTCCGAGAAGGTTGGTGGACTGTACAAGATAGCAGCGCTCAATTGGTAAGCCATTTACTTGACCCACAACCAGGTGAGGTGATTATTGATGCTTGTGCTGCGCCAGGGGGTAAAACAACTCACATCGCTGAGTTAATGCAAGATAAAGGGAAAATTTGGGCTTGCGATCGCACTTCTTCTCGTCTTCGCAAACTCCAAGAAAACTCTCAACGCCTAAATTTAAAATCTATTCAAATTTGCATCGGCGATAGCCGTAATTTTACCCAATTTCAAAACACCGCAGACCGCGTATTACTCGATGCTCCCTGTTCTGGCTTGGGAACTATGCACCGTCACGCTGATGCTCGTTGGCGACAGACACCAGAATCTGTCCGAGAACTTTCATTGCTTCAACAAGAACTATTATCACATACATCCACTTTTGTCAAACCTGGTGGCGTACTAGTTTATGCCACTTGTACGCTACATCCAGCAGAAAATGAACAAGTGATTTCAGCATTTTTAGCTGAGTCACCTGATTGGCAAATTGAGTCTCCTAGCAGCCTTGAGTTCCCGGATTTGGCACGTACTACATCTGAAGGCTGGTTTAAAATCTGGCCTCATCGAGAGGACATGGATGGCTTTTTTATGGTGCGCTTAAGAAAAACCAATAATTCCGAGTGAATACTGTTTGGGATTGTACGATTTGGTTGAAGCCAGAATCTACCAGAGGAGGCAACAATGGTTACCCATTCCAATGTGAAAAACTTAGTTAAAATCCTGATTGGAGCCGCTTGGCTCGATGGCAGAATTCAACCAGAGGAACGGCAATATCTACGCGAAATAGCTCAAGCTAAAGGTTTGGCTAGCGACCCAGAAATTAAACCTTGGCTGTACGAGTTAGTTCCCGTACAGCCAAAAGAGTGCTATGAGTGGGTTAGGGAGTATTTAGGCGATCGCCCTAGCCTTGAAGATTGTGAAAATCTAATTGAAGCCATCAGTGGCTTAATTTACAGCGACGGCGATGTTGCGATCGAAGAAGCTAGACTCCTGACCGAATTGCAAGATATAACAAAGCCGAATGCGTTAGCCCAACCGGCCCACACTCAGCTTCTCAAACAAATTCAAAAACTTTACCGCCGTTGGGTTGAAGTTCAAAACTAACAGAGAATTTAGAGTTATGAGTTAAGGAGTTATGAGTTGGGAGTTGGGAGTTTTTTAACTCAGCACTCAGCACTCATCACTCATCACTCATCACTCATCACTCATTCTCATCACTGTTTATGACTTCGGTTCACCCAGACCCGGAGTTTCTTCTTTATTAACCTTAGGCACAAAATCAGGACGCTCTTTACTTTCCCAACCTGCGGGGCGTTTTGAGTTGTACCAAGCTATTGAACCAATGGTGACAGCAGCTATAAAACCAACGACATACACCAAGGTAAAAGCGTAGGGGAAATGAGGACTATTTGCTGCGGCTTGTGCTGCTGTTTGCATCAATAAATGCATGGTTATGTTCTCCAAGGTCAGGTAATACTATTTTTAAGACAATATAAAATCAGCGTATCACCTAACATCCCCCTGTAGTTTGAGCAACTCGATCTTGCAGAGGGAAGAGGGGCATGGGGAGATAAACAATTCAAAATTCAAAATTCAAAATTCAAAATGAAGAATCCATCCTCCTGCCTCCTGCCTCCTGCCTCCTGCCTCCTGCCTCCTGCCCCATTCCCAATTACTGAGAAGGTCTCAGCCTATCTCGCCACGATGGTTGTGATGATGAAGAACCTGAAGAACCGGAACTGTTGGCGGGAGATGAGGATCGCCGAGTTCTTCGAGGTGGGGGAGAATCTGATTCTACTCTTCTATAGCGGCGGCGTGGACGAGATGACTCTGAAGAAGAGTTACTAGAATTTGATTCTTCACTGCTGCGATAACGTCTTCTCCGTCTTGGGGTATAGTCAGTGCTTGATTGTTCTTCTTGAGAATATCTCCTTCTGCTTCTACGCCTTCTAGATGAACCACTGTTATCTTCAGAATTTCTATAACTTTCCCGTTCTGATTGATCATCATTAGAGGAAATAGAGCGATTGAGCACTTGTCTGGGTTTAATTGACTGTGCTTTGATGGTGCCTTTGCGACCTTCTAATTTTGGTCGTTTGGGAAACTTTTCTACAGCCATTCCTTCCACGGCTTTTTCCATGAACTCGTGCCAGGTGTAAGCGGCGCTACCGCTGCTGCCGTATGTAGGGCGGTTGTTATCGTTACCTAGCCAAACTCCTGTCACCATTTGGGGAATGTAACCAATAAACCATAAATCGCGGGCTTCATCGGAGGTGCCGGTCTTCCCAGCAACTGGTCTATCACGTAATTGGGCGGCGCCACCAGTCCCGGCTTCCACGACGTTGCGTAGCATCCAAGTCATGATAGCAGCGCTGTCAGCATCAAGAACCCGTTTTGATTGAAAATTAGCTGACCAAATCACTTTGCCTTGGCGGTTAACGATCCGGGTGATACCATGAGGCTCTGTGTGCAATCCTTGGGTGGCAAAACTGCCGTAGGCGCTGGTCAATTCCAGGAGATTAACTTCATTCGAGCCGAGAGCTAGGGAATAAGTAGGCTTAAGTTCAGATTTAATCCCCATATCATGGGCTAGTTTAATGGCTGGCTTAAAACCTACGTCAATCAACACCTTCACTGCAACGATATTAGTAGAACGGGTGAGGGCATCCCTCATGCTCATCGAGCCGCGGAAGCTTTCACTATAGTTTTTCGGTTCGTAGCCGTCTACTACAAAGGGTGCATCCTGGTAGGTATCGTAGGGGCTTTTACCGCTGGCGATCGCAGTTGCGTAAACAAATCCTTTAAATGTCGATCCTGGTTGCCGCTGTGCTTGGGTAACGCGATTAAATTGGTTTTTGCCAAAGTCTTTTCCCCCAACCATTGCCTTGATTTGGCCGTTGCGGGGATCGATGGCGACCATTGCCGCTTCTTTAAAGTTCTCCCAGCGTCCCTGATTTCGCAGGGTTTTGGCTACTGCTTCTTCTGCTGCTTTCTGCCAAGTGGGGTTGAGGGTAGTTTCCACTACTAAACCTCCGGTGGACAATACATCAGCAGGAACGTACTTGGGTAATTCTTTCTGGATGTAGGTAGTAAAGTAGGGTGACTCTACTTGCACTCGTTTGGGTAAACTGGTTTTCAGGGTTAGTGGTTCTTGGGCGGCTGCCTGCCTTTGTTCTTGCGTAATAAATTTTTCTTCCTGCATCCGCATTAATACCAGGTTGCGCCGCTGTTTGGCAACTGCTGGATTTTTATCTGGGGCGTATAAGCTAGGTGCAGGAGCTAGTCCAGCAATCGTAGCCATTTCGGCTAAAGAAAGTTTATCTGGGGATTTACTAAAGTATACCCAGGAAGCATCCGCGACGCCATAAGCCCCAGCTCCCAAATAAACCAGGTTGAGGTAGCGCTCTAGAATTTGATCCTTGGTTAATTCTGACTCGATTTTTTGTGCTAGCCGAATTTCCTTGAGTTTGCGCCAGATTGTCTGCTCTTGTTTCAAAAACAGAATCCTGGCTAGCTGTTGGGTGATGGTGCTACCACCTTCTACCACACCTTGCGATCGCAAATTATTCAAACCCGCTCTGAGAATCCCTTGAGCATCGATTCCGTTGTGTTGCTGAAATCTTCTATCTTCTGAGGCTATAAAAGCTTTTTTTAAATTATCTGGTATTTGCTCTAGCTTTAGCTGTTCTCTAGTGGCTTCACCTTGTTGTTGTAATATGGTACCGTCCGCAGCTTTGATGGTCAGTGTTTGTTCTCTGACAACGGCATTGAGTTCGGTTTGATCTGGCAAGGTGCGATCTATTTCACTGACCCCATAGATCGAGGCAAGTATCCCACCACCCACACCCAGGCCTGCCCAAAACCAGATCCGACGATAGATTGGTTTATTCCTAGTTGCCCGTTCGGCCTTCATTCTTGATGGTAAAATTTTCATTTTGCTCAGTAACTGCCTCGCCTGTGGCACATGTGCTGGTGGTAAGCTTTCATACGTTGCGGATTCCTCGTGTTGATGATGATTACCAGGTGGCAATCGTGGTTCCTTGTTAGAGCCACTTAAATTAGTTGGTCTTGGTTTGAACCAGGAGGTCAGCTTCCCCACGTCAGTTCCTCGATCAAAGTAGTAACTACTTAACCACCATCAATAAGCTTTGGGGTAATAGCACCACATTGTGTTAGTATACTATCCTAATAAATAATTAACTTAATTCACTATTAAGAAGAATTGAAAACTCTAACCAAAAAAGTATTTTTTTATACAAACAAATAATTGTAACTGAGTAAGGCAAAGGGCTGGTATATTGAAGCTTATATAAAAAATATCCAATTGTTCCTGTGGGGTGGACATCTTGTCCGGCCTTAGTTACGGCCGGGCGAGACGCCCACCCCACAAATAGTGGTAATTTATTGCTAATCCGTGAGTGTTCGCCACCGACTGATGAATTCTTGTTGAAAAATAATGTTTTTTCGATTTAATGAATTGGGTTTTGTGAAAATACTGCAAGATTCAAGAGTATTCGGAATATCAAAACTATTGAAATTTAGGCAAACAGCTGCGGGGGAGCATCCGCAAAAACAATCCCAAAACGGGCACAATACGGTAAAGCGTGCTAAAACAGCCCTTGCCCTTGGTAGTAATATGGGAGATTCCCAGGCAATTTTAGAAGCAGCGATCGCAACTTTAGCCCAAACCCCAGGCATTTTTTTAGAAGCAAAATCCAATTGGTATAAAACCAAAGCCGTGGGGCCACCACAGCCAGACTACTTAAACGGGTGCGTCACATTGCAAGTGGAAATGCTACCCCAGGATTTATTAGAAAATTTACTCAAAATCGAACGGCAATTTGGGCGTGTGCGTCAACAAAGGTGGGGGCCACGAACCCTGGACTTGGATTTGTTATTATATGATGACTTTATTGTGGATACACCAAATCTCCAAATCCCCCATCCTGGAATGCGGGATCGAGCCTTTGTATTAGTACCACTTGCGGAAATCGCCTCAGATTGGGTAGAACCTGTTTCTGGGCTTGTCATTAAAGAACTACTCAAAGAGGTAGACTGTTCAAATGTACATTTATTGGTGGGCAATTAACATTACCATCCATAAACGTCAGCGATTGGCTTTGAAATTGCACAGTCACTCATGGTTGACAGCCAACGCAAAAAGTTGTGCTGCGTTAAATTTTATCGCCAGCTTACAACAGTGCTAGTTTTAGCTCTTTATTGCAAAACTTTGCGGATTATATCGCCACAAGTTGTAAAATATAGATATATTCTCACAGGTAATCACTTAATTCTAAAAAGGTGAAAGTCTTAATCTAGTTTGCAAAAAGTACGAATTCTGTAGCTTCTTCCTTCATTAACCTCTAGTCTAAAAATAGCGAGGTAATCAAACCAGGAATTTGTCAACAAAAGTAGTTCTGAGTGCATTCTTGAAATGAGATAGAAGTTGTATGGTAAAACCATAAAACTAAAACTTCTCAACTAATGAAATTGGATATTTGTCCATATAATTTTCAACTATTTACTGATAATTCAGATTTTTTACTATGCCATTAGGTAGAGAATTACCACAACTGTTGAAACAACGCTTGTTTCATAAAGGACGCAAGTTTGATTTTGAAGTGAATCGCTTACGCTTACCCAACAAATCAGAAGGAGAATGGGAGTGTATTCGCCATCCTGGCGGCGCTTTGGCTGTGCCCGTGACACCAGAAGGTAAACTTGTACTCGTGCGCCAGTATCGTTTTGCAATTCAAGGACGGATATTGGAATTTCCGGCGGGAACTCTAGAACGCAATGAAGATCCTTTAGCAACGGTACAACGGGAAATTCAGGAAGAAACTGGCTATAGTGCCCAAAAATGGCACAAACTCGGAGAATTTTTTCTAGCGCCTGGTTATTCTGATGAAATTATTTATGCTTTTCTGGCTCAAGATTTAGAAAAGCTGGAAACTCCACCACCTCAAGATGGAGACGAGGATATGGAAACTGTATTGTTCACTCCGGAAGAATTAGAAAAAGCTATTCTGGATGGAGAGCCGGTAGACGCTAAATCAATTTCTAGCTTTTTTCTGGCGCGTCCATTTTTAGTGTAGTAACAATATGCTGCTAGAGTTAGCGATTGCAGATGCCTACGGTGCAGGCTTTGAATATGCTGACGAAATGCTCGTTAACAACGATTTGAGTCGATACGTGCAACATCCACGTTTTCGACTCATTCCTGGCAACTACACCGACGATACCCAAATGAGCATTGCCATTGCTGAAGTGATTGTTGCTCAAGCACCGTGGACGCCAGAAGTTTTAGCCGAAAGCTTTGTTACAGCCTTTAAACGCGATCCCAGACAAGGATATGCGAGAAACTTTTATAATTTTCTCTTAGAAATCCAAAATGGGGAAGAATTTATCACAAAAATTCGCCCTGACAGCGACAAAAGCGGTGCGGCGATGCGTGCAGCACCCATTGGCATTTATCCCACACCAGAAAAAGTCATCGAAGCGGCAACAATTCAAGCTGCAATTACTCACAATACACCAGATGGAATCAACGCAGCTGTTGCCGCAGCCTTGATGTCACATTACTTTATCTATCGACTGGGGCCAAAACGCAAATTAGGCAAGTTTTTAGAAGCTTATGTATCTGGGCAGTGGTCTAAACCTTGGCAAGGTGAAGTAAAATCCAAAGGTTGGATGAGCGTCAGAGCAGCCATCACTGGCGTCATGCAAAATGATAGTATGAGCCAACTTTTACAAGATTGTATAGCTTTTAGCGGTGATGTGGATACGGTGGCAGCCATCGCACTAGCCGCCGGTTCTTGCAGCGAAGAAATTACCCAAGACATCCCCAACCATCTCGTCGCCAGCTTAGAAAATGGAGCTTACGGTCGAGATTACCTCATTGGGCTAGATCGACAACTGATGAGCTTAGTCACTTAAGGCCAAATTTAACTTTTCAAATACTACGGCTTTTCGATAATATTACAGTATTTTACATAGACTAAAGCTACCTAATCCTGTTAAAGTAAACTATAAAATCTTACTTCTGGCAATAAAATCTCTGCGTTCTCTCTCTTAACAAAGTTCTGATCGGAGGAAACCTCCGCTCAGACTTTGCGCTGTGCCTGTGCGGTTAAAAATCATTTTACTTGACCACACAGACGCGGACAACACAAGAGAAAAGTTTTATTTGATTGAATACGTAAAACCCTACCCAGAAATTGACTTAGAGCCAAACTCATAAGAGCATGACGACAAGAAGCATACAACTACAAAATATGTGTCTGTATGCAAGACGCATAAATGTTTCAGGCAAATGACAAAAAATACAAATTTTAACCGTGCTGGCAAACTGACTGCTCTTTTGTTCTTGATAACTCTCTTGCTCACACCTTGCGTAATTGTAAATGCAGGAGAACGTGGCGTTTTAATGAAATTTGGCGAAGTCCAAAACCAGATATTAGGAGAAGGAATACACTTTATTATTCCTGTATACAATACTGTCAAAAAATTGAGTGTTAGAGTCCAAAAGCAGGAAATTTCTGCCGAAGCTTCTTCTAAAGACTTACAAAATGTTTTTACAGATGTGGCTCTAAATTGGCATATTATTGCTCAGGAAGTCAATGCCATTTTTCAGCAAATCGGAGATGAACAAAATGTTATCGACCGAATCATTAATCCAGCGGTTGAAGAAGTATTAAAAGCCGTAATGGCAAAGTATACTGCTGAAGAAATTATTACTAAACGAGGAGAAGTTAAAGCTGAAGTAGATGATGCATTAACTACACGTCTAAAGAGTTATCACATTGCAGTTGATGATATTTCTCTAGTTCACGTTCATTTCTCAGAAAGATTTAGTGAGGCGGTAGAGGCAAAGCAAATTGCTGAGCAAGAAGCAAAACGAGCAGAGTTTATTGCTTTAAAAGCAACAAAAGAGGCTGAAGCACAAGTTAATTTGGCAAGAGGAGAGGCTGAGGCACACAGATTATTACGTGACGGTCTAACTCCACAAATACTACAAAGGCAAGCAATACAAAAATGGGATGGTAAGCTGCCGTTAATTGTCAGTAAAGATGCTCCAAAATTGATGAATATAGGTGAATTTTTAAAATTAAATCAAAATTGAAATTAGTTTTAGCGAAAAAATAATATAGTTTCAAAATTTAGAACCAATCCAGTATGATTGGTATATCATATCTAGCTTGAAAATAGGGACTAGAAACTGGGGACTAGGAAAGCAAGATTTGAAGCCATTGTCTGTGCTATTTATTACATTCGTGTTGAAATTGAAAATGAGACATTGCTCGCTAAGGGGAGGACTGAAGAGATGTTAGTGTTATTTTTGTGTAACTTATTACGTTTTTATACGTAGGGAGTGGTTATAGACGCGGTTAATCGTATCTGTGGCCGAATAAGCTATTACGCTTTTAAATTGCACAGTGACTCATGCTGTTGAGGGTTGACAGCTAACTATCAACCGTCAATAAACATCTCCGAAAAAGAATGTAGAGACGTAGCACTGCTACATCTCTACAAGGATTATAGTTACGCATATTTAATTTGTGGAGATGTCTAATAGTCAACACGAAAAGATGTGCTACGTTAGATGCGCGACTTAGATATTTTTATCTTTTGTTGTCATTTTCTTGAATGCCCTTGGCGCTGACTTTGTTTATTTTATCTGTTGTATAAATATTTTTTGTCTAACCTTTAATTTTGATTTATTATTGAGTTTAATTAATTGAAAAAATTATTTTTGATTAAAAATTAGTTTAATTCCTGATATGGATGCTCAAAAAATCAGAATTTTATTAGTTGATGATAACTTAAAAAATTTAGATTTTTTATCAGATATCCTTCAAAGCCAAGGTTATCAGGTGCAAAGTTTTAGCTCTGTAGAAGCGGCAATCAATAAAGCGATCGCTTTTCCTCCCGAGCTGATTTTGCTAAATGTTATGCTGCCAGACATGGATGGTTATCAAGTTTGCCATGACTTGAAAAATTACCAAAAAACTCAAAATGTAGCGGTAATTTTTTTTGGCGCTTCAGATGAATTATTTGAAAAAGCCAAGGTCTTTGATTTTAATGATATTGATTGTCTTACTCAACCATTCAATACTCAAGAAATTTTATTCCGCGTCCAAAATCAACTGACTATCAAAAGGCTAAAAAAACAGTTAAAAGAAGAGATTCAAGAACGTCAACGTCTGACAGTTGAGTTAAATATTCGTAATCGACAAACAGAGAATATATTACCAGAAATTAGCGTTAACAAAGATTTAATAACAAATTTTAAAATCCTGGAAGAAAGCGCAATTAAGCTCCGCACTCATAACTTAGTACTAACACGATTAGCCCAAAATCAAACCCTTTATCAGGGTGACTTAAAAGCAGCTTTGAGTGCAATTACAGAAACTGCTACCCAAAATATTGGGGTGGAACGAGCCAGTGTTTGGCTATATGACGAAAAAAGGACAAAAATCCAGTGTATAGACTTATTTCAGGCGAGTCTGGATCGACATACCGAAGGAGTTTGCTTATCAGCAGCAGACTATCCAGCTTATTTTGCAGCTTTGCAGCAAGACCAGATAATTGCCGCCGATAATGCCCACATCGATCCCAGAACGAAAGAATTTTCGGCGTCTTACTCAAAATTAAACATTACTTCCATACTCCATACCCCAATCAGGCTGGAGGGAAAAACAGTAGGAGTTTTATGTCTGGAAGCGGTGGGGGGTGTTCATTCTTGGACATTAGAAGACCAAAATTTTGCTCGTTCTTTGGGTAATTTAGTTTCTTTAGTACTGGAAGTACGCTCTCGCCAACGTGCAGAAGCGGCGCGACGCGCTTCTGAAAAAAAGTTAGCATCAGCTTTTCGGTCATCTCCTGACCCCATTGCCTTAATTACCGTTCCTGATAAACGCTATATCGAAGTTAACGACAGCTTTTGTCGGTTTTTTGGTTATTCTCGCTCTCAAGTTCTCGATCGCACCGATGAAGAATTGAATATTTGGGTGAATCCAGAAGAATATAATCTGGTTACCTACACCCTGCGGCAAACTAAAGCCATTCGCAACCACGAAGTTGATTTTCGCATTTGTTCGGGAGAAATCAGGACGACCTTATTTAGTGCCGAAATGATGGACATCGACGGACAATGGTATGTACTAGCCACCGCCAAAGATATCACTGAACGCAAACAAGCAGAAAATGAAAGCCGTTTGCTGCTGTTGACAACCCAAGCCATCACCCGCGCCAGTGATGTTAACAACGCCTTAAGGGTGGTTTTGCGTTTAATTTGTCAGACCATCGGCTGGGATTTTGGCGAGGCTTGGATACCCAATGAAGAGAACACCGTTTTAGAACACAGTCTGGGTTGGTATGGACAGGAAGACAGCTTAGAAGAATTCTGCCGTCAAAGCAAAACTGTTACATTTGGTTTCGGAGCAGGACTACCAGGGCGAGTTTGGCAGAAGCAGGAGCCAGAATGGATAGAAGATGTTTCCCAAGTATCAGAGCCGATTTTTTTGCGATCGCCACAAGCTGCAAAAGTCGGATTAAAAGCTGGTTTTGGCGTACCCATATTGGCTGGTAACCAAGTATTAGCTGTTTTAGTATTTTTTAAACGTAGTTCAGTATTAGTAGATCGGCGTTTGCTTCTATTGGTGAGTGCTGTTGCTGCTCAGTTGGGTGGATTAATTGAACGCAAACGCGTTGAACAAGAACTCGGTTTAGCAAACGAACGCCTACAATATCTCCTTACTTCTAGTCCTGTGGTGATTTATAGCAGCAAAACATCAGGAGACTTTAGCACTACTTTTATTAGTAAGAATGTTAGAGCAATGGTTGGCTATGGAGCAGCAGAATTTATTGAGAATCCCAATTTTTGGCTCCATCGCGTCCATCCAGAAGATGTGGAATTAGTCTCAAGAAAATTTAGCCAGCTAGTTGAGCAAGAATACAATTCTTATGAGTATCGGTGGCTACACGCTGACGGAACTTATCACTGGTTCTACGAAAAGATGAGGTTAATTCGTGACGAAACTGGTGAGCCAATAGAATGTGTTGGTTATTGGGCAGATATTAGCGATCGCAAGCTAGCAGAATTCGCTGTCCAAGAAGGTAGACAACGATATAAACTTTTAGCAGAAGCTTCACCTGCTTGTATATTTTATACAGACCTGAATAGTAATATCTTATACTTTAATCAACGCTGGAGTGAAATTACTGGTTGCACCATTGAAGAATCTCTGGGGACAGGTTGGGTAAATGCTGTGCATCCAGATGACCTAGAGCAACTGTTAAGAGCGTGGAATCAAGCAACAACATCCGGTAAAAAGTATAAACACGAACATCGCTTCTGCCATAAGAATGGCTCAATTGTTTGGGTAATCTGTCAGGCATTGCCGGAATTTGCAGAGGATGGAGAAATTAAAGGCTACATCGGTATGATTACTGATATTACCGAGAGAAAATTGGCAGAAGAAGCCTTGCGTGAGAGTGCAGAAAGGGAAAGAGCGATCGCCCAAGTAATTCAAAGGATGCGCCAAACATTGGATTTAGAGACTATATTTGCAGCCACAACCCAAGAATTACGGCAAGTACTCAATTGCGATCGGGTTGCTGTCTATCGTTTCAATGCCAACTGGAGCGGCAAATTTATCTCTGAGTCAGTAGCAGACGGTTGGATTTCTTTGATGGAAGAACTGAAAAATGACCCCCATCTGACACAAGGGATGATAGAAAATGGCCGTTGCCTAACGAAAATCTTGAATCGGTCAGATGACCAAACGCAAAATACTTACCTCCAAGATCTGTACGCCCAAGGTGCAAGTTTCCGCTGCATCCCAGATATCTACAACGCTGGGCTTAATCCTGCTTATATCAAACTCTTGGAACGCTTTCAGGCAAAGGCTTACATCATTGTTCCCATTTTATCTGGTAATCAGCTTTGGGGATTGCTAGCAAGTTATCAAAATTCCGATCTCCGCCAATGGAAAGCAGAAGAAGTCAACATAGTAGTTCAAATTAGCAATCAGTTGGCAGTTGCTTTGCAGCAAGCGCAATTGCTGGCACAAATGCAAAGGCAATCACAAGCACTGCAAGAAGCTGCGATCGTTGCCGATGCTGCTAACCGCGCCAAAAGCGAATTCCTCGCCAACATGAGCCACGAACTGCGTACCCCACTCAACGCCATCCTTGGTTTTACGCAACTTATGAGCCACGATGATGCTTTATCTACGGAACATCAACAAAATCTAGGAATCATCAATCGTGCTGGCGAACATCTTCTCAACTTAATTAACGACATTTTGGAAATGTCTAAAATCGAAGCTGGAAGAATGACATTGAATCTCAGCAGTTTTGACTTAATTCATCTTCTGCAAAACCTCGAAGAAATGTTGCGTTTCCGCGCCACTTCCAAAGGATTAGAGTTGGTATTTGAATATACATCTGGACTTCCCCAGGTTGTCCAAGGCGATGAAAGTAAACTGCGTCAAGTCTTGCTCAACCTCCTGGGAAATGCAATTAAATTTACTGATACTGGGAGGGTGATGCTGCGCGTGGAGATGGGCAATGGAGAGATGAAACAGGGAGCAGGAGAGAAGAGTTTTTCCCCTCTGCCCCCTGCCCCCTGCCCCCTGCCTCTTCCTATGCCCAATGCCCATCTCTACTTCGAGATCGAAGATACTGGTTGCGGTATTGCTACAGAAGAAATTAACTTGTTGTTTCAAGCTTTTGGGCAAACTGAAACTGGAAGGAAATCACAACAGGGCACAGGACTGGGTTTAGCCATTAGCCGTAAATATGTGCAACTCATGGGGGGAGATATTAGTGTCACTAGCAGAATTGGGGAGGGAAGTAAATTTAGCTTTGATATTCAAATTGGTCTAGCCGCAGCTAGTGAAGTACATATAAAGCAGAATAAACAGCGAGTTTCCAGTTTAGCACCTGGTCAAAATCAATACCGCATCTTAGTAGTTGATGACTCTACAGATAGCCGTTTAGTACTAATAAAAATTCTCAGCTCCATCGGTTTTGTTGTAGAAGAAGCTGCAAATGGTCAAGAGGCGATCGCACTTTGGCAGCAATGGCAACCACACCTCATATTAATGGATATGCGGATGCCAATTATGGACGGCTACGAAGCCACAAAAATTATTAAAACTAGAGAAATTGAGTACAGTCAACAAATTTTACAATGCCCCATTCTGCATACCCACACGATAATTATTGCCTTAACTGCTCATGCCTTTGAAGAACAACGAGAGGCAATGATCGAAGCGGGTTGTGATGATTTTATTAACAAGCCCTTTCGTGAGGAAGAATTACTCGAAAAATTGCAAGAATATTTAGGAGTTCAATATATTTATCAAGAACAAACGTATCAGATAATAAATCGAAACCAAGAGCGATCGGAATCAATTTTGACACTGACAGATTTAGCTCCTATGATATCTGCAATGTCGCCTGAATGGGTAAAACAAATATACAATGCCGCAGCTCAATGTAGTGATGACCTAATTTTAGAGTTGATTGAGCAAATACCATTGGAAAATACTGCCTTGCAAGACTTTATAAGCGATTTAGCTCATAATTTCCAGTTTGAGAAAATTATGGACTTGACCAAATAATTACAGGGCTTATAAGTAGGTTAACTTTAAAAAAACGTAAGACGTAGATGTAAATAAACGTGAATTCGATGTATAGGATTTTGACCTCACCCCCAGCCCCTCTCCTTCAAGGAGAGGGGAGCAAAAAACCTAATTTTTTGTTACTCCTCCCTCTCCTCCCAGGAGAGGGAGGTTGGGTGGGTGAGGTTTGTCGAATTCACATTAAATAAATGTAGGGTGTGTTTCGCAAAGCAAAACGCACCCTACTGCGGAATGTAGGCTTTAAAATTCTTGCTGTTGATAGACAAGATAAATAGCTTCTAAAAGTACATCAGGTGTAACATTTTCTGGCAATTTTTCTAAATTAATAATAGATTTAACTTGCTGGGCTAAGTTTAAAGATAATGATGCTCTTGCTTTTAATGACATTGCACCACGTCGCTGTAAATATTCACGAATAACTGCAAAATCATCAGGTAATAATTGGGATAAATTGGCGCTTTGTAGTAATTGGTCGTGGAGTATCTTTGCCTGTTCTGAAATTGTCAATGTCGATGCAGTATTTGGTTGGGCTTGAATCACCATTGTACCAGCAGCCAAATCGCCCAAACGCTTTTCGCGATTACCCAACATAATTAAAAAAGCGCCAATAAAGAAAGTTTCATCAAAGGGTCGCAACAGGGCACGTAAGGTTGCTTGTTGTAACCCGATGAGTCTACCATCATCCCTAACCACGCGAATTTTAGCGATGCGTTTACCAGGGGTTTGTCCAAACCACAAGGTTTCAAAAAATACGAAATAGCCAATGTAAATTGCAAAGGCAATAAAAAAGAAAATCGCTAACAACCAAAGTCCGATATTCCGAGGATTTGTAACTAAATCTTCGAGAAAATTGAACAGTTGTGTTGAGAAAACAGTCCAGACCAACACAAACAACAGCAAACTTATACCCAACACTGTATAGTCAATCAGCAATGCTAAAGCTCGATTGCCGATTCCTGCTAAAGTAAATTCCAGTTCTACACTTTCTGGAGTCTGGAATGAGATGCGATTAAAAAAGCGCATATTTGAACTAATGAAAAACTAATAAAGTTGAATTTAGGTATGGAGTTAACAAAAATTCTACAAAGGAGGTTGTCGTAATTGCAAACCCAAACCTTCACGCCGACTACGCAAGTCAAAGTATAAAACAGCTTTTAGTGCTTGCCAGAATGGCATCACAAAAACTCCGCCTATTAAGCTACCAATCCAAGAAATAAAATACACAAGTGAGTAGATAGCAGTACCTGGCTCAAGTCTTAAAAGGAATAAACTGGGTATATAGTTGAATACAAATACTATTGGTAGTGTCACCAAAAAAGCAACTAATACTACGCCTTGAATGCGAAATACTGAAGCCTTAGTTAACTCCCAACTTCTGGCAACACTTTCGCCTCCATTAATATTTTCCTCAACTGCTAGGGGGACTTCAGCAACAATCCAACGCGAATAAAACCACGTTAACCCTAAAAGCACAATCCCTACTGTGACGATGATTGCCAATGTAGTTACGACAATAACGCCTGAACCACCTAATACCCCTCTTAATACTACCCCTAGCAAGGCAGCGAAGATACCACCAACGATCGCCAAGCCAAAATAAACAATTAGTAAAGATATTCCTACTTGGAAAGCAACTCTGAAAAATGACCACAGACGTGGATTAATGTGATTGTTGGCACTTTGGATACTTTCAGGCTGGTAAACCAATTCTCCAAAAGCCAAGCGCGAAATTAATCCAGAAATTGCAGCATACTTCGCCCAGCCATAGATTGGGACTATAACCCACAAGTGAGCGATCGCAGCTAAATTTAGATAAGTTTTAAGATGAGAACGATACAGTCGCACCGCAGCACTGACAACGTTACCGATACTCAGTGGTTGTATGTGTCCGGGAGATCCAAAATTTTCAGACATAATACCAAATTTCCCTTGAAAGTACGGATCTGAATTTGAGGCTATCTTAAGCTAAGTTAAAGTCAGTGTTCCCAAAATTCATGAATATTCAACGTTGGATTGCGCGACGAGAACCGAATTGGCAGCGTTTGGACGCCCTATTAAAGCAGGTAGAAAAAAAAGGGCTAAAGTCGCTGCGGGCATCCGAAATTCGAGAATTAGCTTCTTTATATCGTTCAGTAGCCGCAGATTTAGCCCGCGCCCGCACCCAGCAAATCAGTAATACTTTAATACAGAGTTTACAATCTTTAACAACTCGTGCTTATACACAAATTTATCAGGGTTCGCGGCGACAGGAGTGGCAGGCAGTTTTAGAATTTTACCGTTGGGGATTACCATCTGTAATCCAAAAAACATTTGCATATATCGCAGTAGCAACGGCGCTGTTTCTACTGGGTGGAGTAGTGGCTTGGTGGTATTCCTGGCAAAATCCTAGCTTCATGTCCTTAATCGTACCTGAAAACTTGATAAGCAAGGTACGAGATGAGCATAAATTGTGGATGGGGTCAATTGTTGGCATTGAACCTCTAGCATCCAGCGGCATTACGATTAATAACTTAGCGGTGTCTTTTGGGGCTGTTGCCGGTGGGATTACAGCTGGGATATACACAGCCTATTTGATGGTATTTAATGGTTTATTAATTGGTGCCGTTGGTACTTTAGTCGGTCAAAATAATCTGGCTTATCCTTTTTGGGCGTTTGTATTTCCGCATGGTTCCTTAGAACTGCCTGCGATATTTTTTGCTGGAGGTGCGGGATTTTTATTAGCAAGAGCAATTTTATTTCCTGGTAAATATCGCCGAGGCGATGCACTAAAATTTTATGGCAATCAGGCAGCGCAGTTAGTATTTGGGATTGTACCAATGTTGATGATTGCAGGTGCGATCGAAGGCTTTTTTTCGCCTAATCCTAACGTACCAGATCCGATTAAATATTTAGCAGGAATGGGATTGTTTATACTTTTGGTAATGTATTGTAACCGTAAAAAAACATAAATTAAAACCAATATTTTACAAAATATAGGACTCATATTTGATTTTTGAAATATACGTAGGGGAGCCAGCCGCATGGGCAGTTTTCCCGACTTGAGCGGACTGGCGTTGCCTTAGCCTGAGGATACGGCACCATTCTTAAGGATTTGGTGCGTTATACTTCGCAATAACGCACCCTACACATACTTAAATTTTTTCAATAATCAAATCGGATTCCTATATATAGCAATTTGCAATTGAATAGACTACAGTAGGGGCGCACAGCTGTCATACGTGTCAACTTAAGCTCAAAGCTATATCAGACAGGGGTTTTGCCCATCCCTGGCGCCCTCATCCCCTAACCCCTTCTCCCACAGCAGAAGGGGAATTAAATCTCTGGCTCCCCTCTCACTTAGGGAGAGGGGCTGGGGGTGAGGGCAAAACCTTGTCACAAAGCGGGTTTCACGTTAAGTTGACACCAATGCACAGCTGTAAAGCCCCTACAATGATTTGATTTTCTTTCGGTGTATTCCATTCAATTGAAAACCGCTATAAGATTCACCAGCTTTGAGAATGCGGCGGGAATTCATAAAAAAGCTAAGCCAAGTTGATTGTACTTAAATTCTATACAAATTAGCTCAGGTGTCCCTTGTAAATCTGCACACACTCCCAGCCCAGCCATAACCTGTTAACAAAAGCGATCGCCACAATTAAATATCACAGATAAAGGTATGATTTGATTCCATGAAAGAACTTGCTCTGACATCGAAAAGGCTCCAGCCCCACTCCCTGCCTGAGTAGATAATTGGAAAAATCAAATATGTTTCTGAAATTCCTTCCTAAATGTGGAGTACGTTTAGGCTACTTTTAGGCTTATGATTTGAAGGCAATCGGACTTGTAGCCAAATCAAATGTTACGAATTCTCTTGATTGATGACAATCCGAATGATCGCCTCTTAGCAATTCGGCAATTGGAACGTGAGTTTTCTGACCCCCAAGTAGAACAAGTTGCCACAGCACAAGAGTTTGCTCAGGCACTGGAGAGGGGTCAATTTCACTTGGTTGTCACCGATTATCAATTGCGCTGGAGTAATGGTATAGACGTATTACACGCAATTAAAGCTAGTTATCCTAACTGCCCGGTGATTATGTTCACCAATAGCGGCACTCAGGAGATTGCTGTGGAGGCAATGAAATCTGGATTAGATGACTATGTAATCAAATCTCCTCAGCACCAAGTACGCTTAACAGCAGCA
Source organism: Nostoc sp. ATCC 43529 (assembly GCA_003326205.1). Lineage (GTDB taxonomy): Bacteria > Cyanobacteriota > Cyanobacteriia > Cyanobacteriales > Nostocaceae > Nostoc. Next base: position 73,685 of record LWTK01000084.1, on the reverse strand, counting down.
GTGCGATCGGCGCTAGAACGAGCTGAAACTCGCCAAAAAGCCGCAAATTTAGAAATTCGCTTTCAAACTCTGCTTAACCGCCTCAATGTTGGCATTTATCGGGCAACTTTTGATGGTTCTTTACTCGAATGCAACCCAGCATTTCTGCGTTTGATTGGGTTGGGAACCTTACCCCAAGAGCAAGCAAGTCGATTCATAGAGCTTTATTTTCAGCCAGAAGATTATACTCAGCTAATCGATCAACTGCGAGAAAATGGCGAAGTGCGCGACAAGGAAATTCAATTGCGACGAGCTGATGGTAGTTTGATTTGGGTACGTGTCAGTAAAACCTTCAGCAAAATTGATGGCAAAGGTATCATTGATGGCTTAGTAGAAGATATTAGCGATCGCAAACGAGTAGAATTAGAACGAGAGCAACTACTCATCAGCGAACAAGCTGCCCGCATGGAAGCTGAGGCTGAAAAGCAAAATTATAGTTTATTGTCTGAAGCTAGCCGATTGCTAGTATCTTCCCTCGATTACCACACAACTCTGGCAAAATTAGCCCACTTGGTAGTTCCTACATTAGCTGATTGCTGTTTAATTGATATTGTTGAGGCTAATTTAACAGTATTTGAAGAACCAGTTGTTGCAGCAATCACTCCCCAAAAAGAAGCACTAGCCTTCTTACTCAGACGGTTTTATTCTAGTTCCGCAGATGCTGATTTTGGTGTCAGAAAAGTTTTGCAAACAGGCGAACCAGAATTAGTTACTGATGCAACGGCGAATTCTTTTTTATTAACGATGCAACAGGACGCAGAAACCCAACGGTTGATGCGCCAGATGGAAATTCAATCCTACATAATTGTGCCCCTAGTGGCTCGCGATGCTTACGGTGGAATGCGCCTACGCAAGCTAGGTACAATTACTTTGATTACCACCCAAGGGAACCGTCGCTACACTACAGCTAATTTAAATATGGCTCAAGCCCTGGCTTTGCGTGCAGCTACAGCAATTGATAATGCTCGGCTTTACCAGCAAGCAATAGACGCAAATCGCATTAAAGATGAATTTTTAGCTGTTCTATCTCACGAAATTAGAACACCCCTAAATCCGATTTTGGGTTGGGCAAAACTTCTGCGTACTAACAAGCTAAATCGAGAAAAAACTGCTTTAGCTCTCGAAACCATCGAACGTAACGCTAAATTACAAACTAAACTCATTGAAGACTTGTTAGATATCTCCCGCATCTTGCGAGGTAAACTCAGTCTCAATGTTTGCCCAGTTGATTTGGCAACCATTATTCGAGCCGCAATGGAAACAGTACGGCTATCAGCGGAAGCCAAATTGATTCAAATTCACTCTGCTCTCGATCCTGCCGTTGGTCAGGTATTTGGAGATCCAGGACGCTTGCAACAAATTGTCTGGAATCTCCTCTCCAACGCCATTAAATTTACTCCTGAAGGCGGACAAGTTCAGATTTATTTAGAGCAAATCGATTCTCAAGTGCAAATTACAGTTAAAGACACAGGCAAAGGAATTAACCCAGATTTTCTGCCCTATGTATTTGAAACCTTTCGTCAAGCCGATAGTGCAACTACTAGGAAATTTGGCGGCTTGGGTTTGGGATTGGCAATTGTTCGCTATTTAGTAGAAATGCATGGTGGAACTGTCTTGGCAGAAAGTTTAGGAGAAGGCCACGGAGCAACCTTTATTGTCAAGTTACCAATGATATTTAGTGATACCGTTGACAGCAGTAAAGAAAGCGATATATCAGCCACCAACACTCCAGCTTTTGATGGTTTGAAAATCTTAGTTGTGGATGACGAACCTGATTCGTTAGAGTTAGTTAGCTTTGTACTCCAACAGTCTGGAGCCACTGTCACTGCTGTATCATCAGCAACAGAAATATTGGAAATATTGCCACAGTGGAAACCAGATTTACTAGTGAGCGATATCGGAATGCCAGAAATGGATGGGTATATGTTATTGAGACAAATTAGGTTAATGAGTCCAGAACAAGGAGGAAAAATTTTGGCGATCGCCCTCACAGCCTATGCTGGAGAAGGTAACGAACAACGAGCGATGGCAGCAGGTTTTCAAGCCCACATTAGCAAGCCAATAGACCCAGGCCAGTTAATTGAAACTATTGCGAACTTAGTGCAAGGTTGACTGTTGACGTTAACGGTGTGTAGTAGCAAGATGCAACAAAGGTGCAAGTCGATGCAACAAAGGTGCAAGTCGATGCAACAAAGGTGCAAGTCGATGCAACAAAGGTGCAAGTCGATGCAATAAAGGTGCAAGTCGATGCAATAAAGGTGCAAGCCGATGCAACAAAGGTGCAAGTCGATGCAATAAAGGTGCAAGCCGATGCAACAAAGGTGCCAGTCAATGCAATAAAGGTGCATTTTTTTAAAAAACCGCAAAGGACGCAAAGGACGCAAAGAGAAGGAAGAAATGCTTAACCCAAGCGTATTGCTTTCTAAGGTAAGTAAGTCGGTACAATAAAACCAAACTATGTGAAGAAAAATTTTGAAGAAGGCAGCTATGCTGAGGGCAGAGGGCAGAAGGTTTTGTAAGATCGGGGATTCAGACCCCTCCTAAACAAGAGCCACCTTTCTTGAAATTTGGTGTTCTTGTCTTAAACCCTTACTCCCTACGGTCGTGGCAGAGAGCAGGAGTCAGAATTTCATAAAAGCCTTCTGCCTCCTGCCCTCTGCCTTTCCCGATAAAGCTAAAACCCTCTTCACTCCTGCCCCCTGCTCTCTGCCTTATCCTGAGAATAAATATTCACCACGACCTACTTAGAAGTCCTAAGACCACACCAGCAGGTGTCTAATGCACAATACAAATCGCTCCTGGCAACAAAGCTATGGCATTGCTGTACTCGCCAGCGGTTTAGCACTGTTATTTTCTCTACTGATATCGCCACTGTTAGAGAACATTACTTTTTCTGTATTTTTTGCAGCGGTGGTGCTGAGTTCGTGGTATGGGACTCGCGGCTCAAGTTTATTGGCAAACATGCTGTGTAGCTTGGCGATCGCTTTGTTTTTCTTAGAACCAACTTATTCACTGAGTATTGTAACCCTCGATAGCTTTATCCGCTTGGGGTTATTTGCGATCGTATCGCTGCTAACTACCGAATTGAATGCAGCTTGGAGACGCACAGAGTTAAAGCTGCGAGAAAGTGAAACTCGCTATCGTGAAATGGCAGAGGCGGTGCAGAACTACGCCAATGAATTAGAGGAACGAGTCGCCAACCGCACAGCCGCCCTACTGGAAGCCAACAAAGAACTGGAAACCTTTGCTTATTCAGTTTCCCATGACTTACGCGCTCCTTTGCGGTCAATGCAAGGTTTAGCTCAAGCACTACAGGAAGATTATAGCGATCGCTTGGATAACAATGGACAAGACTACATCCAAAGGATTGTTGCCTCTGCCGAACGGATGGATGGACTAATTCAAGACTTACTCAACTACTCGCGCCTGAGTCAAGTAGAAATTAATCTGCGCGTACTTAACTTAACAGACATTGTTACAAAAGCGCTCAACCAACTAGAAGTAGAATTGCGATGGCGACAAGCTCAAGTAAACATAGAGCAACCACTTCCAGAAGTTACAGGCAATTGGACAATTTTAATCCAAGTACTCGTAAATCTGCTGAGTAATGCAATTAAATTTGTCCCCGCTAACAGACAACCCAAAATTCGTATCTGGGCAGAAATCGTCGGGGGAGAGGGGGAGGACGCGGGGACGCGGAGAGAAGTTGGAGCGGAGGCTTCCTCCGATCCAAACTTCGGAGGACACGAAGACGCGGGGAGAGTATTTGATAATTTCTTTGCGTCACCGCGTCTCCCACTCCCCGCGTCCTCCGTTGCGTCCTCCGTTCGCCTCTGGGTAGAAGATAACGGTATTGGCATTGCACCAGAACATCAGCAGCAAATTTTTAACGTATTTGAAAGATTACATACTCAAGAAAGTTATCCTGGTTCTGGCATTGGTTTAGCCATTGTCCGCAAAGGTGTTGAACGTATGGGGGGACAGGTCGGTGTAGAGTCAATAGTAGGTAAAGGCAGCCGCTTTTGGATTGAACTACAAAAAAACTTTCGATGAGAACATGAACATAGAGCAGCAGACAATTTTACTGGCAGAAGACGACTCCAATCAAGTCCTGTTAATTCGTCGTGCTTTACGCAAAGCTAATCTGATGCAACCCCTACAAGTTGTCAGCAACGGAGAAACCGCTATTTCTTACCTGTGTGGTGAAGGAGAATATGCTGACCGAGAACGCTACCCTCTGCCGATACTGTTTTTGTTAGACCTGAAAATGCCCCGTAAATCTGGGTTTGAGGTTTTGGAGTGGCTCAAACAACAACCTGAACTCAAACGCCTACCAGTCATTGTGTTGACAACTTCTAAAGAAACAACCGACGTTCATAAAGCTTATGACTTGGGTGTTAATTCTTATTTAGTTAAACCCGTGGCATTCAATGATTTAACCGCAATGATAAAGTTACTTAATGCCTATTGGCTAAATTTAAATCAACAGCCGTTGGTTTACCTCAGTTAGACAACTTTATTCGCTCAAACGTTGCAATTCCACTTCTTAAAAGGGTGGAAGTGTCAATAATGGTTTAGCCTAGAAAAGGCATCATTAAGTAATTCGTAATACTTAATACTCGCTAAGGTCTGAAAAGCAAGGTATGTAATTCGTAATTCATGAATAAATTTGCTGGATTGAACTATTGTTTTGTAAGGATAAAGGGCATTGCTTATATATGCCAACTTTACCTAAAAGTGAAGTTCCTTGCTAATAGCACAAGTCATCTGAAGATGACTAAATACCTTAAAAATCTTTCGTCTAGTTCAGTAAGCTTTTGTTATTAGCCTTGAACTAAAGTTTAAGGCGGGTGACCAAAATAACAGTTAAGCTATTTCTATCTTAGAGTTAACACTAGTTAAGACCAATGAGCATTGCGCTTTACCTCTAAAGCATGGTCTATTTATCTAGAAATAGCTTTAAGTTGAGATTCCTTAGTAAAGTGTCTTCTCGCCAAGAGTACGATACCGAAAGATTTAGAACTTATGTATTACATTCTTAACAGATAGTACAAAAATTGCAAGTTATTAAATCTACTTTCTTTAGTAAGTGTTCTGCACTTAGAGCTTCTCAAGCATCAAATTTTTTTGCTTCTCATGCACATTCTGATTATTGACGACAATCCAAATGACCGTTTTATGATTATCCGGGAGATGCGGCGAGAATTCCCTGATGTAGAAATAGAGGAAGTGGGTGAACCAGAAAAGTTTGAGCAAGCATTGGCAGCAGGTCGCTTCGATCTAACAATCACTGATTATCAACTTCGTTGGAACAATGGTTTGGAAATACTACATCTTTTGAAGAACCGCTATCCCGATCGCCCGGTAATTATGTTTACTAACACAGGCAATCAGGAAATCGCCGTTGAGGCAATGAAAAGCGGACTCGATGATTATATTATCAAGTCACCCAAGCACTTAGTTCGTTTATCTGCAACGGTGAGGTCTGTCTTAGAACGCAATGAAACTCGCCGTAGAGCTAGCTTTTTAGAGAACCGCCTGCAATCTTTACTCAATCAATTAAATGTTGGCGTATTTCGGGCAATTCCCGACGGACGTTTATTAGAAGTCAACAGTGCATTTCTCAGCCTTTTGAGGCTTGATTCTTTAGAAGAAATTGAGTCTAATACTAACTTTAATGAAATTTTTTCCAGATCTGGAGATATTACACCAAACAAAAGACGAGAACGGGAATTAAGGATACGGAGAAAAGATGGTAGCTATATATGGGTATCAGTAAATGAAACTCTCAATATTACCAATGGAGAGGAGGTGATTGATGGGCTAGTGGAAGACATCACCGGGCGCAAACGCTCAGAAGAAGCACTAAAGCGCTACGCTACAAGATTACAAACTCTCCAAGAGTTAGATCGGTCGATTTTGGGGGCAATTTCTCCCAAAGGAATTGCCCAAGCGGCCTTAGCTGCGACTTATCCCTTACTTCCCTGCCAATTAATTGATGTGACATTATTTGATTTGGAACAGCAACAAGCCACTGTTTTAGCTGTCCAGTCTAGCGATCGCATTGGCTTTGCCGTGGGCGAAACTTTCTCATTACATGATTTTGGCAACATTGAAAACTTGCAACAAAACCAGGTGATGATGATTGAAAACCTAGCTGAGCATCCTAGACTCTATCGCGTTCAACAACATCTGTTCGACCAAGGCATTCGCTTAATTATGAATGTACCTGTGATTGCTCAACAACAGCTAATCGGTTCTTTGAACGTGGGAGTAATTCAACCGTGGTCATTAACTGAGGAAGACGTAGAAATTGCCCGCGAGGTGGCAAATCAGTTAGCGATCGCCATTCAGCAATCTCGCTTGCGCGAACAATTGCAGCGTTATACCGAACAACTCGAACAACTAGTTCACAACCGCACACAACAGCTTGAAGAAGCCAACAGTGACTTAGAAGCCTTTGCCTATTCCATCTCCCACGACTTACAAGAACCTCTGCGTGCTATTCGGGGATTTGCCACTATTCTCTTAGAAGACTACGATACCGTATTGAATTCAGGCGGGCAAGATTTACTCCATCGCATCGCCAGTAACGTCGAGCGCATGGACAACCTGTTGATAGACTTATTAGAATACAGCCGCTTGAGTCGAATTGATTTGCCTTTGCAACCAATTAACCTCAACTCGCTAGTCAAGCAAGTGCTGGCGCAATTAGAAGTATCCCTGCAACAAAACCAAGCCCAAGTGACAATTGCTGAACCACTGTTAGAATTTGTAGGCAATTACCGCACCGTTGAGCAAATTGTTACAAACCTAGTAACCAATGCCATTAAATTTGTACCTTCTGGAGTTCAACCTCAAGTCAGAATCTGGACAGAACGCCGCGATCGCTGCGTGCGGTTGTGGGTAGAAGACAACGGCATAGGCATTTCACCGCAGCATTGGGAGCGAATTTTTGGTGTTTTTGAGCGTCTACACAGCATAGAAGCCTACCCTGGTACAGGAATTGGACTAGCGATCGTCCGTAAAGGCATCGAACGCATGGGTGGACAAGTAGGTATGGAGTCAGAAGTCTCCCAAGGTAGTCGTTTTTGGATAGAACTACCGGAATTTGTTAAATGAAAATGGGGAACGGGGCAATTTTAGACGCGATCGCAGCGATCGAAAGCTGAGAGTGAAGGTATTTTGGAGGTGCGATCGCATCTAGGATTTTTAATTGCCCTTCTTGTGTCAATTTCTGAATTAAACAACTATTGAAGAAGAATCATTCTGACCAATGATTCTTCTTCATTTTTTAACTACTCTCCTGCTGTTCTAGTAAAACTACTAAATCAGATATTTCAGAAAAATCTACAAATTCCTCTCCTAATACTTCCAATTGTTCAGTAGACAATCCTCGAATACGTTCAATTATTGAAGAATCTATCTCACCAAATCGCCGAGTTAATAAACGTATTAAAAACCGAAAGGCTTCTTGTTGTTGTCCCTGTTGTTGTCCCTTTTGTAAAATATCTTGATAAATTACCGACTCTTGCATCACATCCTCCCTTAAAAATTGACGAATCAATTCCTGATGTGTTTAATTTTTTAACTACTCTCCTGCTGTTCTAGTAAAATTACTAAATCAGATATTTCAGAAAAATCTACAAATTCCTCTCCTAATACTTCTAATTGTTCGGTAGACAATCCTCGAATACGTTCAATTATTGAAGAATCTATCTCACCAAATCGCCGAGTTAACTGACGCATCAAAAACCGAAAGGCTTCTTGTTGCTTTCCTTTCTGTAAAATATCTTGATAAATTACTGACTCTTGCATCACATCCTCCCTTAAAAATTGACGAATCAATTCCTTTTCAAACTTTAAACCAGCTAAAATTTCTGCGTAAGCTGCAATATCTTGCCTAGTATTCCTATCGGAAATTCTAGCAACACTCTGGGCAACCTGGGATAGCAACCTTTGGGGTGAGGTTGTTCGTGTTAATGGTGCTAAAGGTAATAATGCAGGATTATCAAGAAATAGTGCTGATTCTTGTTCCCACATCCGCAGGACTCGATAACGATGAGTTGTCGTCTCATTTACATATTCTTCAGTAAAAGCAATTTCGTTATTTGTTTCTTGTAAAAAAATTACTACTTGGGTGATAGGGACGTTATATTGACGTATTAACCTCACGGAGTAATCCAGCATCCTGAATGGAAGCGGCGGATTTGATATGGTGCGAGTTTGAAATTCAATGTGTAAAATTCGATTGTCTGTTTGGAGAAATGTCACAGAATCTGCACGGATTGGTTCTAAACTCAATTCGGTCTTAAGCACCTTTTGTCGGTGCTTGGGGCAGTAACCAACTAACAAATTCTCTTGGGTATTTTTCAGCTAAAACCTTACAAACGTTGTCAAAACTCACTATTTAATCTCTATTTCATACCAAAATAATTGTTACATGACATAGGAGACTTTAAATTAAAAAAATATGCGATCGCTGCGGGACGCTACGCGATCGCATTTAGGTCAGTAAGCAGGAGAGCATAGGATTATAAAGGCTGATTTGGTATCAAGTCTAGATGTGCTTTCACAGTTGCGATACCCACATCGCAATTTGATATTCACCGACGAATCTTTGATATTCGCCGACGAGTCTTTAATACTCGTGAACGAATCTTTGATATTCGCCGACGAGTCTTTAATACTCGTGAACGAGTCTTTGATACTCGCCGACGAGTCTTTGATACTCGCCGACGAGTCTTTGATACTCGTGAACGAGTCTTTAATACTCGTGAACGAGTCTTTGATACTCGTGAACGAGTCTTTGATACTCGTCAATGCAATTCAGCTTTCTCTCTATCTCATACCCAATGCCCCATGCCCCATTTCTACTTAGATAAACGCGTCATTTCAAACAATTGCTGAGCATTACTTCCTAAAAAAGCATCAAAAAGTACCTGCTTTCCAGGTTCTACTTCCACTAGATAGCGCTGGGCAATTTCATAATATGCGTAAGTCCAAGGAATCTCAATTTCTAGACCACTGTTATCATCTAGCACCGTCACCATTTCCGTTACTGCTTGAGTCGCCGTTTGACGCAAACCACAAGCAACATTTCCCTCTATCTCTGCTTTCATTGGTACGCCTAAGCTAGCCAAACTACTGGCAGTAATGTCTATATCTGGATATTTTGCGGTGTTCTGGGCGTTAACGTAGCCTGTGAAATGGTTCACAGCATAACCGTGCAGCAATACCCAAGCCCCATACTGAGTAACCTGATTCACTTCTTCGACAACGGAACGCCGGGGAGGTAGCCAAGGACGGGTAAATCTTTGTTGGAGTTGTTTGGCGATAGTTTCAGTGTTTTGTTCTTTTTCTAAAAGAGAATTAACAGATAAGGCGAGTTGATATTCAATTGAAGATACTGTTTGAGAGATGATTTGAGCAATATTGCTAGGCAATTCATCAACAATTAATTCGCTGATAAATAGTTTGGGTAAGTTAAATTCTTCTTGCTGTGGATGATAATAATGACGGGCATAAAGATGAGTTTTGGCAAAAGTATACTCTCCAGCTGCTACGTAACCTAAAGCTTCTATAATTTGTTCTAGGTAGCCAATGCCGAGGTTAATTTTACCTTGGGGAGTATCTACTAATAGACGCAAAGACCGAAAGGCGATGTGGTCGTTGGCGACGTTTCCATCGGCAGCGGTAATCATTTGCTGGTAAGTACGGGCGTAATTTACTCTGGCGCTGTATTGTTGCCACAGTAGTTTCCAGAGATGGAGGGCTATTTGGGGTTTCATAATTTTGATGGGGGATGAATGATTTTTTCACGCAGAGGCGCGGAGGCGCGGAGAGTTTTTGCGTGAGGTTAGAGGATATTTGAGAGAATTTGGAGGGCAATTTTGATTTGGTGGCTGTCGATAATTAGAGGGGGGCAAAAACGAATTGCTGCTTTGCCACAACCTAGTAATAATAGACCTTGTAAAAAGGATTCTTGGATAATACGATCGCGCAGTTTATTATCGAGATTACCTGCTTCATCTAATAAGTCCACCGCAACCATTAAACCTTTACCCCGTGGTGGCGATACTCTGGGAAATTTTTGATGTAATTCGGTAAGTCCAGTTTGTAATAATTCTCCCATCTGGGTAGCGTTGGTCATTAAACCGCTTTCTAGCAGTTCTAGGGTAGCAATACCAGCCGCACAAGCTACGGGATTACCGCCGAATGTGGTAGCGTGGGAACCAGGAGGCCAAGTCATTAACTCTGGTCTAGCAAGTATCGCCCCTAAAGGCAGACCGCTGGCGATACCTTTGGCGGTAGTAATAATATCAGGCATCACTCCCCAATGCTCGATCGCAAATAATCTACCAGTGCGCCCCATGCCGGCTTGTACTTCATCCACCACCATTAAAATACCGTGGCGATCGCAAATTTCCCGAATCCGTTTTAAAAAACCATCTTCTGGTACGATATATCCACCTTCGCCTTGAATCGGCTCAACTACAATTGCTGCTATTTCTTGCGGTGGTAAAGTTGTGGTAAATAACTGTTTTTCTAAGTAATCTAAGCTGGCGTGAGTGCCATAAGGAATATGAGTCACTCCTGGAACTAAAGGGCCAAAATTGGCTCGCTGCACTACTTTGGAACCAGTCAGAGACATTGCGCCATAAGTGCGTCCGTGGAATGCGCCTAAAAATGCGACGATTAGCGATCGCTTGGTGTAATATCTAGCTAGTTTAATCGCCCCTTCGTTAGACTCTGCCCCAGAATTGGTAAAAAATACTTTGGCGGGAAATCCAGCGTTATTCTCTGGCTGGGGAAACGGGGCGCGAACAGCCAATTTTTCTGCCAGTTCTACCATCGGTTCATAATAAAAATCCGTCCCCGACATGTGCAGCAAACGCGCCGACTGTTCTTGAATTGCCTTGACGACTTCCGGGTGTGCGTGTCCCGTGGCGGTAACCGCGATACCTGCGGTCATATCCAGAAACACATTGCCGTCCACATCTTCCACCATACAACCTTCACCGCGAGCCACAACCAAGGGATAATCGCGGGTATAAGAAGGAGAGGTGACGGCGCGATCGCGTTGTATAATTTCTTGAGCGCGAGTTCCAGGCAAAGAAGTTATTATGCGCGGTGTCCGAGGTAAATTTAAGTTAACAGGAATACTTAACATAGTTTTTTAGAATTACTGAATAATTCCAACTGCAAAATGTAATTATTTAGGGTAATTTGTAATTCGTAATTGTTACGAACTACAAATTACTTATGACCAATGACTAATGACTAATGACTAATGACCAATGACCAATGACCAATGCCCAATTACGAATTTCTGTTATCTATTTGGGCGCGTTGCAAACTTCCAGAGAAGTCAACATAAACGCTTTTCCATTCTGTGAACACATCTAAAGCAGTGGTGCCGGCTTCGCGGTGTCCGTTGCCGGTTTGTTTGACACCACCAAAAGGCAAGTGTACTTCTGCACCAATGGTAGGGCCGTTAATATAAGTGATACCTGCTTCGATGTCGCGCATGGCAGTAAAAGCGCGGTTGATATCGCGGGTATAAACGGAAGAAGAAAGACCATAATTGGTATCATTGAGAATGGCGATCGCTTCTTCAAAAGAACTCACCTCAATTAATGCCACCACCGGGCCGAATATCTCTTCACGGGCAACGCGCATATTGGGAGTTACATCATCCAAAATAGTCGGTTGAAAGAAGTAACCATTTTTTAATTCCCCAGCAGATGCGATTTCCCCACCAATTAAAACTTTTGCTCCTTCTTCGCGGGCAATATCTAAATACTTGCTTACCTGTTGGAGTTGCTTTTCATTGATTATGGGGCCAATATCTGTATCGGGGTCATAACCAGCACCCAAGCGTAACTTACTGGCACGCTCATAAAGCATAGCAGTAAATTTTTCTTTGATGTCCCGATGCAAAATCAGGCGACTCGTAGCCGTACAGCGTTGACCGGTTGTGCCAAAAGCACCCCAAACTGCACCATCTAAAGCCAGTTCTAAATCGGCATCTTCCATTACCACTTGGGCATTTTTGCCGCCCATTTCCAGACAGACGCGCTTGTGAGTGCGTCCACAAGTCGCGCCGACAAAAGCGCCAGTTTGGGAAGAACCAGTAAAGGAAACCAAATCAACATCGGGATGTTCGACTAAAGCTTTTCCCGCCTCTTCTCCCACACCATGCACGAGGTTAATTACCCCTGGCGGTAAACCTGCTTGTTGGAAAATTTCAATTAATTTATTTGCACAAGCAGATGTATCTTCAGCAGGTTTGAGGATGACTGTATTACCACACACCAATGCTGGCATCGCTTTCCAGCAAGGAATTGCCACTGGGAAATTCCAAGGAGTAATTAAGGCGCAGACACCAATGGGCATTCGCACCGTCATAGCGAATTTATTCGGCATTTCCGAGGGTGTAGTTTGCCCAAAAAGTCGCCGTCCTTCGCCAGTACTATAAAAGGCGCAGTCAATACCTTCTTGCACATCTCCCCTAGCTTCTGTCAGGGGTTTACCCATTTCTCGACTGATTAACTGGGCAAGTTCTTCTTTATGTTCGAGTAATATTTCCCCAACTCTAAAAATGTATTCTGCCCTTGCTGGGGCTGGTACTTTGCGCCAAGTTTGGTAAGCTTTGCGGGCGGCGGCTACCGCTTTATCTACATCCTTGGCTTTGGAACGGGGAAATGTGGCAACAAGTTCGGTTCTGTCAGCAGGGTTGCGGCTTTCGAGAGTTGCTTCCCCTACTGCGGTCAACCATTGACCGTCCATAAAATTGCGGCAAGATAGCGGAGTTATCATCACAAAGACCTCCGACTGATAATTCAGTGGATTTTGGTACTAAGTTTGCTTGCTTTCTACATTATCGTCAAGTCAGAATTTAGGATTAAAAGGCAATAGGCAAGAGGCAATAGGCAATAGGGAAAAGAAGTTGCCCGAATAATAGGACTTCTTGCCCCTAATTTGAATTATGGACAAAATTAAACATTTGAAACGAGGTGGCTTGCCCATATGTTTTAATGAGTCTTTTTGAAATCTCCTAATTTTAATTATGGAGATTCCCCTCTTGCCTATTGCCTTCTTGCCTCTTGCCTATTGCCTATTGCCTATTGCCTTAAGGCACAAATGCCAAAACCCCCACAGGACAACCGGAACCACCACGCAATCTGAGAATTCCGATCGCTAGAGTAGTACCTAATGGTGGCAGTTGATCCAAGTTGGTAAGATTTTCTAGCACAATACGCGGTTGTTCTAACACCAAGCGGTTAGTCGCAAAGCTGCTATCCTGTCCTGGATCTACACCATGAGTATCAATTCCTACCCCAGCAATTTGCCGTTGCTCAAGTAAAAATTGGGCGGCATCACTGCCAAACCCTGGAAAGTGGCTGATTCCTTCAGCATCCTGATTGAAGAATGCATTTTTATCAAACCACTTCTTTTGCCAACCAGTATTCAATATAACTACGCAGTCGGCAGGAATTTCACCGTATTGTTCTTCCCAAGCCAGAATATCAGCGATCGCCAGGGCATAATCAAAATTAGCTTTCACGGCTTCACGAATATCTATAACTACCGCAGGTACAACTAAGGACTGGGCTGGATATTGGTCAATTCCAATACTATGACTATAAAAACTATTAGGAGCATTGATATGGGTGGCGCTATGTTCCCCCAAGGAAAAACGCCGCAGGTAATAGCCATCGTTGTTGGATTCAGCCACAGTTTCAAATTCGACTGGGGGATCGCCAGTCCATTGGGGAATATCCAAGTCAATGACATGACTTAAGTGGATAACGCGTGTATAGGTGATACTTTTTTGACTTTCGGGTTGTCTCATCCCAGCCTTCTATATTGATTGCGAAAGGATTTTTCTCAAAAGTGCAATGTCTAGCCTGGATTTTTCAGAAATTGAGACGGAATTATTCTACTAAATAAGTTAAGTGATAATAGTTGTAAATTTTCTAGACAAATATGACATCGCCTAAAAAACTGATTAACCCGGAGTAATCCGAGATGGAGGAACTACAACCCCCTGTATCCCCTCCGAAAAGCCATTGGGGACTACCTTTCTAATTATGTTACCGCTGGCATTACAATCAGCATTAATTAAAAAACCATTTTTCGCACGAAACAAACCCCGCTTCACTCTTTTACCCAAATAAACCGTATGTTTCTCAATTGGTTCCAAATCGATAAAAGAACATTTGGAAGTATAGTTTTCTGATGTAATAATTATATCTATTCCTACTAATTGACATTTATAAGTCAACATCTCGATAAATCGAGCATGAGGGATACAGACAAAATTTTGATTGGTTTTATCGCCCAAGTTAATTGATTGCTTCCACAAATCATTTTTGCCGATTACCAGTGTCCCGATGGGGTTAGCAGCCAAGTAATCTACAATTATACGACTGGCTTGATGCAGATAATCAATTATTTTACAGTTTCGTTTATGAGTTAATCTCTGAATTCGTGTTGAAGTTGTTTGTTGACCTTGTAATCGAGATTGAAAAAAAGCTTTCTTCTTGTTGTAATAAGCATTGATATTTTTTAGAGGTTTGCCATTCAATACAATCGGTAAGAAATCTAAAGAGTTAGCCGTGACAGCCGCCAGATTATCTAAACCAATATCAATCCCTGCAATATATATATTTTCTGGATTTTTTGCTGACGGTTCAACTGAGAATACGACTTCTATTACATAATGATAAGTTCTTGGAATCAGTCTAACTTGATGTACGTTCTTGACTCAAGATACATTCGGAGTAATCATATTGCTACACTCCTCGATATTCTCCTCCCCATAGCAGCTAATTGTCAATCAGTCCATGAGCAATGTTGATTTTTGTTTATATTTGTTTATTTTTATGGCAAAAATACTTAATACAATACCGCATTGCCGAGTGCGATCGCCGCAGTTGATTTGGCGATCGGTCACTAGCTTCGATATACGCTCAGTTAATGTGAAACTCAACAAATACAACATATTTCAGATCAATCAAGTATGTGGGTAGGGGCACAAGTTGTGTCCCTACAATTATCTGTACCTCACTTTGAGAGCAATCTGCTGTAAGTTCACTCTTTATGCTCAACATCTACTCCCAGTAAAGGTTTCAATAACTCACGCTCCTCAATCGGAAGTTCCAGCAAGATACGCCGATCTTGCCGATCGCGGTATCGGACGGCTGTATCAAGAAGTCGCAGTGGAAGTTGGAACTCATCTCGCTTGCCTACCAGCTTCTCCCACGTATCTCGCCATGCCTGTGCTGTAGCATTACTAAACACAGGTGATTTAAATGTATCGATACAGCGTACAAGTCCTATTTTTAATGAAGATGTATCTTTTTGTTGTTCATCGTATAGCTTTAGCAAATTTGAAATTTGTAAATACCATGTTTCAGCATCAGATGTTCTTTTAAGCAAACTACGAAGATATTTCGCTACTATGTTTGATTTTTCTACGTCTGATTTGTCTTCTTTGAAATACCTAGATAATAAATTTTCAAAATCCTTTACCTTCCATTGCACGGTAATATCAATCTTGCCTTGAATAAGTTTTGAACTTACTTCTTCGACTGTTTTCTCTGGCTTTTGCCACAAGTAAATAATCACTTTATCTTTATTTTCTTCCTGCCAAAATAAACCAATCTTTGGATCTAATAAAACAGCTCTTTTTAGAGATATGGCTGCTTCTTCCCAATGCTGCATCATTAGTAGCAATGCAACTTGTCTGCTTGATATCTGTGTATCATTGGGATTTAACTCAATCGCTTTATTAAAAGATGCTAATGCTTCATCATATTGTTCGCTCTGAATGAGTATTCTACCGCGAACATTCCAGGCAAGACTATCACTTGCATCAAGCTCAACTGCTTTGTTTAAAGATATTAGTGCCTGATCGCAATGTTCAATAGCAGACAGTACTATACCTCTAAGAGTCCAAATCGGTGCATGACTTGGCTCTAATTCAATCACTTTGTCAAAAGATATCAATGCTTGATGGTACTGTCTAAGCCTCATCATAGTTATCCCTTGATCTTCCAAAGCTAATGAGTTATTCGGATCGAGTTCAACTGCTTTTTTGAAAGATTTTAATGCTTCATCGTAACGATTCAGATATTCCAGCACTCTACCTTGAATGCCCCAAGCCATCGAATTTTTTGGATCAATTTTAATTGCTTTGTCACAAGAAATTAATGCTTCATCGAGATATCCACAACGGGCAAGGCAGTAGCCTTGTCTGAACCAATCCTCTACTTTTCCACGAATCTTGACTAGTTTGTTCAAAGGTTGTAAAGCACGGATAAGATCGTCTTTTTTGATACAGCTTTTGTATTCTTCTAGACAAGCTGCCACGCGTGGATCTTCTATTTCCTCTTCAACTAACTTTAGTGCATACAGCACATAGTCTTTTTCTATGGAGCTATCGAGCGAAAGCAACTCTAATCGCTGCTGTAACTCTATCTGCGTGTACCACAACCGCAAAAAATCTACAAATAATCGTATCGGCTGGCCTCGCTGCTTCTTCACCTCCATACAAAAGCGCATTAGCGACTCCCGCAGTTCGTAAAATGATTCACGCCCAATTGCTTCAGAACGAACGTAACCCTTCTCTTTCAAATCCCTAAGTTGACTAGATGCAGTTTGATGGGTAATAAAACAGTATTGGGCAATTTCTTTGACAGTAACAGCATGGCGGCGGTCAGATAAAAACTCAATAATTTTTCGCTGCTGTTGGGAAAGGCACGCCATTCGCTGTTGATAGTAAGGTGTTAAATCATCTAGCATCTGCATAAATGCTTCTACCAATTCATCCAGCGACTTGCGACTGAGGAACCGGGAGAAAATAACATAGACGCGGGGGTTGCCCCCAGCTAAATGATGAACTGCTTGGATGCGCTCCTGTCCTGTTGAAGTTTGAATAAAATATTCTAACTCGCTATCCCCTTCTAATTTAGCAATATGCCTCAATAAATTTATCGCCTCATTTAGCTTTAAATCTTCTAATAAATGAGGATGAAAAAAATTATAGAATGGATCGTCTTTTTTTCTAACTCCATCAAATAAACTTTGTGTTGTTGCTAGAATTGTCAAAAATGAATAATTCTGAATGTACGCCCGAAGTTGCTTTTGTCCAATTTCACCTAAAGCATTAAACACATCATCTAGGTTTTCAATTAACAGCAATAATGTGCGTTTATCCACAAATACCCTGAGCAATACTGCTGCCTGATGTTCAGCTTCTTCAGGAGATAGCTGATAAAGTGCTTTAACTTGTTGATTTAACTTCTCATTATATTCTGCTGGGTATTCTTCTTGTAGCGATCGAAATATTCTTAACAGCAACTCTAGAAAAGATGTAACGCCCCACTCTTCCTCTCTAAGCCATGCGATGAGTAATTTATCTTGCAAGTCATCCATCTTGGAGACACGGTGATAAATCAGTGCTATCATATGGCTCTTGCCTATACCGCGCATCCCAACCAATAAGCGAAAATGTTTATTTGCTGTCAGCGCACTTTCGCGAATCACTTCAACTAAATAATCTGCCAACTGATGACGCTGAACAAAAATAGCTTCTAAAGTTTCTGGAGCCATCAAACTGGGGGTAAAGCGAGAGAGTAAGGTATTTTTCATCCTCTTAACCTCTCAATAATTTCCAGTAAAGTTGAATCAGCGAATAACGAAAACTAAATCCATTGCTATGCCGAAGAATATAATAATCTCGTTCTAAAAGTCTTAATACAGTCCGTGCTGTTTCTTTGTTTTGCGTTGCTGGCTCTTGCTGAAGACGATTAAACAATCCATCAAACAACAAAGGCTGGTCTGTAGAAGCTAAAATATCCAGTAGACTCAGAGCATAGGTACGTTGCTCGTCATTGTAGTAATTATCAATTCGCTCCCGATAGTGATCCATTTTCCAAAGATTAAGTGGATCTCTGAGACAATCTTCGATAGTTTCAGTAATAGTTGTTGCATTGACAACCCCACCACGCATTTTTAGTTTGGTAATCAAGTGGTGAATGTAAAAGGGAATACCATCCATTGCCTGAGCTATTGCAGTAGCAGTTCCCCTTAAATCATTTGTCAGGATATTTTCACCTTGAAGTATCCTAGATGCTAAATCAGTGGCATCAGCTTGAGAAAGCGGCGGTATATCGACTGCGTACATATCATTTGTTGGCTCGTTGGTATATCCTTCTTTTTTCAACGAAGCAATCACATGATGCAAGCCAATTGAACCAGTAAACACCATTCTGACCTCTGGGTACATCTGACGGATGGAACGCAATGTATCCAAAACTTCCATCGCCGCATTACCGCCGATATTAACCAGCATATACGGCACTTCATCCCAAAATAGAATGACTTTGCGGTTTTGATTCTCAACTAAATCTGCAATAGTTTCAGTTAGCAGTCTTTTCCAATGAGCAGCAGCAACTTCGGGCAACTTGACACCCATAAATTCTGTACCACTCAACTGCGTTAATAACTGACGCGTCCGCCTTGCTGTTCGCCTTAACCCGCTTAAATATTCTTCTACATCTTGCAACACTCTCTCCACAAACTGCAAAGGCGATCGCACCTCTTCTAAGTCATGGTATATGGGCAACTTGTCTTCTGGTGCTTCTGCTTGCATTTTTTTAATCACGCAAGTTTTACCCATCCTTCGTTCAGCATTCAGCATCAAGCTCTGTCGTTCCAAAATTTCCCAAAACTGCTCAATTAGTTTATCTCGTCCAATAACCTCATCCGGCGAGATTTGTCCCCCTGGATTTGCCCTCAATCTTAACAGCACGACCATATATGTACCCTCAAAAATACACGTTAAAATTAACGTACGTTAATTTTAACGTGTGTTTTTAGAAATAGTATTGCAAGTACAATGCCCAATTTTCAGGTCAAAAATCTAAAACCGGCCAGTCTGGTTCGCGATAATAGCGTGTCATGTCGTCAAACTTACGCAATTCAACACGATCGATCGAAAATTCTGGCAAATTCAACAACCATTTTTGATTCAGCTGAGAAAGGAGCGTACTGAAGTTTGTACGGTCTAAATCAGATGGAATTTCGCCAAAATAGGCTAATGTAATATGCGCTGTCAGGTGATAGTGCTGCTCGATACCCAAAGCGATTAACTTCGGGTTTTGATAAATTGTTCGGCGAAATTGAATAATTTCATCATAGGAGCGTTCATCCTTAGGTACTAAACAAACAGCTATAGCTCTTGGCATCAGTATCAATCCCAGCATTTCCCATTTGATAGGATGATTCCTGTTTGTCATCGATTGTTGATATTGCTGGAAGATTTCCGCTACACAAGAGTGTAACTCTCGATCGAATTGGGGATTTTGTTCGCGGGCATCAACAAAGGCATTGTCCCAAATTAAATCCGCTAAAGTCAGATGGAAGCTAGCAGGAGGTACGGGCACAATCAAATCAGGGTTTACAGGTAACTGCAAAAGTTCCTGTTGGTAAATCTGTAATTTGCCATAGAAAGCAGAGTTTTCTGATTCTTCTTCAGCAGGCGGCGTAATTAACGTATAGCCAGGAAAGGAAGCTGCTTCTCTCACCCCA
Source organism: Nostoc sp. ATCC 43529 (assembly GCA_003326205.1). Taxonomy (GTDB): domain Bacteria; phylum Cyanobacteriota; class Cyanobacteriia; order Cyanobacteriales; family Nostocaceae; genus Nostoc. Next base: position 54,044 of record LWTK01000084.1, on the reverse strand, counting down.
GAGTTTGCCTGAAATTTAGAAGATTCCTGGATATGCTGGGCTTGGGATCTGTGGGCTTCCGGCAGCGTCAACCGTGCCAAGCGATTTAAGTAAGTTTGATAGTTGTCGTCCAATCTTCATAGCCTCACGCTCTCACTTGATAGATTTTAGGGAAAATTATCCGGATTAAGAGAATGATTTCAAAAGTATTTAGTTTTTGGGCAGGAGGCAGGGGGCAGGAGGCAGGGGGCAGGAGGCAGGGGGCAGGAGGCAGGAGGCAGGAGGCAGGGGGCAGGAGGCAGGGGGCAGGGGCAGGAGGCAGGGGGAGAATAACCAATGCCCAATGCCCCATCCGCTTTATCCTTTATTAGGAGATTAATTTATGCCAATTTACGTTTACTGGGGTGAGGATGATTTTGCGATGGAAAAAGCGATCGCTATGCTGCGCGATCGCGTCCTCGATCCCCAATGGATTAGTTTTAACTACACTTCATTTCCACCGGATGGAGATAATGCTGTCATCCAGGCGTTAAATCAGGCGATGACGCCAAGTTTTGGGGCTGGTGGGCGCTTGGTTTGGCTGATTAACACCACTGTTTGCCAGCACTGTCCAGAGAATGTGTTGGCAGAATTAGGGCGATCGCTATCGGTGATTCCCGAAAATTCTTTTTTATTACTCACCAGCCGTAATAAACCAGATGAACGCCTCAAGTCTACGAAATTGTTAAAACAATTTGCTACCGAGTTTAGGGAATTTCCACTTATTCCCCCTTGGAAAACAGAGTTGTTGGTGCAATCTGTTAACCAAGCTGCTCAAACTCTGGGCGTAAAACTGACTGCCAAAACTGCTGAGTTATTGGCTGAATCTGTAGGAAATGATACACGCCTTCTTTACAATGAAATGGAAAAACTGCGTCTATATGCCCAAGGCAGCAACAAACCTTTAGATGTAGATATCGTCAGTAAGTTAGTAAGAAATACTACCCAAAATAGTTTACAATTAGCAGCAGCAATTAGAACAGGAGATACCGCAAAAGCTTTGATTACCTTAGCCGATCTCATCAATGCTGCCGAACCAGGATTACGGATAGTTGCTACATTAATTGGACAATTTCGCACTTGGCTATGGGTAAAGATTATGATGGAAAGTGGTGAGCGAAATCAACAAGCGATCGCTCAAGCTGCTGATATCGGTAACCCTAAACGTATCTACTTCCTACAGCAAGAAATCAGGCTCCTTTCTCTAGAGCAGTTAATCTCTTGCTTACCCCTACTACTGGAATTAGAAGTGAGCCTGAAACAAGGAGCGTCAGAAATGTCAGCACTCCAAACGAAAGTAATTGAACTTTGTCAAATATGCCGAGCAAGTTCACAATAAAAATAAAAGCTTGATATATTGGGCAGTTACTGGAACTTCTACTCCGAAAATAATTCAAAGTTGTTATAAGATCCCTGATGTAGTTCTGTATTACACACAATATGAAGAAAATTTCTCATTTCTTTTCTCAATCTAACCGAAAGCGAATCCTTTCCCAATCATTCTTCTTCGGTTTTGTAGCCACTGTGGGTTTGATTTCCAACGGTTTTTCATCAAGTTCAAAAGCTTATGGTCAAACTCCACCAGTAAACAATACAGAAATTAAAAGCTATGCCCAAGCAGTGCTAGCAATGGAACCAGCTCGTCAAAACGCATTTGAAGAAATTAAAAAACTTATTGGTAGTGGAGAAATTCCCAAGATTGTTTGTAATGATTCTAACAGCATCAATGGTCTTCCCAGGAAAGCTCAAGATATCGCAGTAAATTACTGTACTCGTTCTCAAAAAATTGTCGAAGATAATGGTCTGAGTATCGATCGCTTCAACAAAATTACTATAGAACTGCAAAATAACACTAACTTAAAAAAGGAGGTATATAATACCTTATTAATCCTGCAACAAACTCCTGAAATGAGGTAGTGATATTACTATGTTTATGTTCAAATAAAAATTAGAGATTACCATATTAAACCTGTAAACAGTCAACAGTTATCAGAAAACATTGGTAACTGATAACTGGTAATTTTTAACTACTGGGTGGTAAAATAACCCAAAAAGTCAGATTGCTAATAAAGAAATTAAATTCCTAATATTTGCTTTATTTATTCAATATTTTTGATGTATGAATTAAAAGCTTTTATCATGCTCAATGTTGAATTTTTAATAAAGGTAGCACCTTCTGTTTTAACAACTCAATTAAAGCCGATTCCATATATTCATAGTCATCTGGGATATCTAAACATATAATCTTTTTATCTTTAAGGCAGTACTGAAGATTTTTTGATAGCCTGTTTTTATGCGACTTTTCCATAACAAAGATAATATTTTTTTCAGCATTGGCATACCATAACACCCCACCCATATTTCTACTGGAGTACATTTCTAATGTGAGGATGCACTCTGAAATTAATGCCATCACGAATATTGTGGAGATGTACGACGCTTTCTTGGATTGGGTATTTTTTGGCAAGGAAGGGGCGATTACAGAAAATGACCCAAAAGACTCATCCGCAAATGGCAAATGCTCACGGGGTATGGGTTTGACAAACTTGGGTAGAATAGGCGATCGCTAAAAGGAGCTACGAAAAAATAGGTATTTGAGAGCATTCAGAGGCAAAAAATTAAAATTAGGGTGAAAGGTAGAGAATGACTACCTCAATTGCTAAGAGTAAGAAATCAAGTGGGGATAGTTAAAGAAAATAACCCATCCTTTTTAGGGCTTTAACCGTTACTTCGGTTTGGGCGGAAAGCTTCTTAACCCATCCCTCCCAAATAAAACTTTTAGCTTGACCGCCTACCTGTGTATCGACCGCCAGAGGAGTTATAATTTGGGTTACTTCGTTCCTGATATCCATTGTTTTGAGCTTTTAGAGGATGTCTATCCACCGGGGGTCTAGGAAGTGTGCTGTTTCGGTCGCAAGAACCTAACAGTCCTTACCCTTTCGGTTATTTCCGACCCAAGGTGTGTCCGAAACACAAGCTCATATCCCAGGCGTGAGATATGACGATGGCTCAACGACATTTTGTTTGTTCACCCCGTGAACTCTTGCTTGCGGTTGGTGTTTTCAGCAATTATCACCATTAACCGCTTTCGTCCCCGCTTTACAGAGCGAGATAGTCAGTCTCCTCGGTAGGGGCTACCATTTTCTGGTAGTTTACGTGCTTTCAACCCCGCACCAGGGTGATAAGACTTGGTTGAAAATTTCACCTCACCTATATGGCTATCAAGTTGTCATCAGTAGAGGATTAAAGTGCGGACTCAACTCCTGGCGGAGTTACTCTACTGAAGCCTGGAATCCCCCCATATACTGGGTTTCTCCAGAACGAATCGCACTTACACGTATCTCGGCTCAATACCAAGACGAGATTTTAAAGATTTTCCCTCCCGGATTTAGTGTTGAGTTACGTGCTCGTGGGACTCTCGATAGCCAACGCAAAGAGTCCATTTTTTGGAGATTGTCTTCACTATACAATGCTGCATCCGCCAAACTTTTTTGTATTTCCTTATTGACTTGTTTTAAGGAAAATTTTATCCTTTAATAAGGTGAGTGACTTAACTTACCTTGGAGTAAACCAAGAGGAAACCAATGCTTCGTAAAACTCTACTTATTACAGGAGGACTTATGATAGCTACACTTTCCGCTAGCGGTGCATTAAACCACTATAGCTCTGTGAATGCTACCACATCTAATACTTCTGAAACAGTTAATGACGACCTTAAAGGATTATCAACACAGTTCAATAGTGCAGAATCCTTACAAAAATGGCAAGAGTTTAGTGTGAATGGTTGGATACCTAAATGGGAATCACCCAAAGTTGAAAATGGACAACTTGTTCTGCGACCAAAATCATCTGGATGGTTTGAGGACAACTACGCCGGACACCTTTACCGTGAAGTAGAAGGAGATTTTATAGTAACAACTAAGATCAAAGTAGAAGGCAATAATGATAGCCTACCACAGCGTTCGTTCTCACTAGCAGGATTATTCATTCGGGCGCCGCGTACATTTACTAAAGATACCTGGACTCCAAAGGGAGAAAATTGGATGTTTTTTAGCGTCGGCACCGCTTGGCCGGCAGGTAAACCTCACTTTGAGATCAAATCAACCTACAACAGCCTTTCTACATTGAAAATCTTTGATGCTGAACCTGGTTGGACAAGATTACGAATTGCTCGCTCTGGCGAACTATTCACCCTGCTGTACCAAAACAAAGGTTCGCAGAAGTGGGAAGTTCTCGATCAATTCATCCGTCCAGATCTGCCAAATAAACTCAATGTAGGACTTACAGCTTATGCAGATTGGGATTCAATGGCTCCTGACTATCCAAACTACAAGAAGTATAACGAGCAAGGAGTTAAAAATCAAAATGCAGATTTAATTGCTTATGTCGAATCAATCAATTTCCGTCGTCCGAAAACATCTCGTTTCCCAGTTGCTACACTTGCTCCGCGATTCTCATTTGATCCAAAGGTTTCTGAAGCGCGGTTACAAGATTTAACTAGCGATTAAATATTTCCTTTTGCAAGAACTTCATTATCTGCAATTGATGTCAAGTGAAACTGAGCGTGGGTTGTGACACTGGAGTAACGTCTACCATGTCTTAGTAGTTTGCCCTAACGGGACTTAAACATTTTTGAGTAAGAAACAAGCCTCAAACACTTGCAGAGTAAGGAAAATACACCAAATCCCCAAAAACGCCTGAAACCCAGATATACGGCGCTAAATGAGCAATCGTACAGAAAGTTACGCTAAGGCTGTAATCCTTACTCGATAAGCATTCTGCAAATCAATATTTTTTGCAATTCTCGATGTACCAATTAACCTATAGATTATTTGGTGCAAAAATTTAATACGACATAGCAAGGGTTTGAAGCTCCTAAAATTCCGAGACTTCAATTGGTACAGTATTACCCGTAACGATCGCAGCATTAAAAGTGGCTTATCAAGTCCTTAGCGTAAGTTTCGGTATCACTGCTCATTTCACCCCTATAGCAACGAACCAGGCAAAACGATGTCAAAATCCGTTGGTATATACCTTTGAGGCTATTTTATCGGTGTTTTTTGCCTAAGTCCCACTAATTTCAAATTATTGAGTAGAGGCAAGCAGAGAAGCAAGACAACAACGAACATAGGAAAGGCTTGAAATGCTTCTTTCCTCTTTCCACCTTTGCCCGTCTGCTTTGTTCTGCGAAATTATGCTTTAACAGACCACTAGTTTTTGACTACCGAGTAAAGTAGGCAACTCAAGTGATGTTAAATAATTTTTGTCCTTCTTCTACCAAACGCAGATTTCCTCGTTTTTCAAAAGGTACACATGAGTAAACAAATAGGGGAAACTTGAAAAATGCAAATTCAAGCACTTGCAGCTTACAATCAAGGAGCGACTTTAGAGCCGTATACTTTTGAACTTAAACAGCCAAAGGCAAACCAGTGCCTGATTAAGGTATTAGCCTGTGGTATTTGCCACTCAGATATACACATGCTCAATAACGACTGGGGATGGTCCCATTATCCTCTAGTCCCAGGGCATGAAGTAGTTGGGGAAGTCGTAGAGATAGGTTCGCAAGTCAAACATTTGCGAATAGGGGACCGGGTAGGTGTAGGCTGGCAGCGTTCAGCATGTTTACAATGTCAGGATTGTTTGAAAGGGCATGAAAACCTTTGCGATCAAGGCGAAGCACTAATTGTTAATGGTTATGGTGGTTTTGCGGATCATTTATTGGTAGATGCGCGTTTTGCCTTTAGGATTCCTTCAGGGATAGAAACTCATGCTGCATGTCCACTGCTGTGCGCTGGAATCACTGTATATTCTGCTTTACGTCATGCAGGCATGAAATCGGGTCAAGAAATTGGCATTATTGGTATAGGAGGTTTGGGACATTTAGCTATTCAATTTGCTTCTCGTTTAGGAAACCGCGTTACAGTTTTTACTACATCTGATGATAAAGCTGAGTTGGCCACTAAGCTTGGCGCTCATGACGTGATTATAACATCACCTGAAGACACACTTCCGGTTCCAGTTCGCAAGTTAGACATACTCCTCAGTACTACTTCACAATCACTAAACTGGGCTGCCTACCTTAACTATCTTAATTCTGATGGCTTTCTTTCGATTGTTGGCGTTTGTCCTGCTCCTCTTTCCATTCCACTTTTGCCTTTAATCATCAAACGTCGTCGAATTATGGCATCGATCGTTGGTAGTCGTTCTGAAATGATTGAGATGTTATCTATTGCTGAACGGTTTGAAATTAAACCAATTGTTGAAATTTTTACTATGCGACAGATAAATGAGGCCATAGAAAAAATACGTCAAAACAAGATTCGTTTTAGAGCAGTGCTGAGTCTGGTTTGAAAATGATGACGGTAAAGTATTAAAACTATCAATTCAGCCAATCTTATCAGCATTAACAAAAGCTTGCAATTTTCAAACATTCTCTGGTTTTGGAAACGAAAAACCAGTTAAATGGCTAAATCAAAAATCAAAATACTCGCAAAAAAAGGATAATCATGTCTAATAATTCTACTCTTGGCACTAACCAAAATGACACTATTCTCTTGGTAACTTCATTAGCAAATGAAACTGTTACCGTCTTTAGTGGTAACGATACAGTAATTACTGGTAGCGGTAACGATTTAGTTATTGCAGGTGATGGTAACGATATTATTGCTACTAGAAGAGGTAACGATCAGATTTTTGCTGATGATGGAGACGATTTAGTAGTTGGAGAAGATGGAGATGATTTAATTAACGGTGGAGCAGGTAATGATAATTTAACTGGTGATAACGGTAACGACATTATTTATGCCGGTCCTGGGGATGATTTTGTTACTTCTGGTAATGGCAACGATGTTATCTATGGCGGAAGCGGATTTAATCAAATCTTTGCTGACGATGGTAATGACATTATTTTCGGAGGCAATGATGTTGATGGGATTGATGGAGGTAATGGTAACGATCGCATTAGTGCTGGCGCAGGAAATGACTTTTTTACTGGAGAAGCTGGAAACGATATTCTAAACGGCAATACAGGCAACGATTTAATTACTGGCGGACTTGGAGATGATCGTATATTTGGCGGCGAAGATAACGATCTACTTTTCGCCGATGAAGGTAACGATTCGGTAAATGGTGATGCTGGTGATGATAACATAGACGGTGGTGCAGGCAATGATCTGTTGGCAGGTGGTACAGGTAATGATGTTTTGATTGGTGCTGGCGGTAGCGATAATCTACAAGGTGGTGGAGGAAATGATTTTTTAAATGGTGGGGAAGGTAATGACATACTTATTGGTGTGAATCCTACCCTCTCTAACTTGGGTTTTGGTCAAGGAGAATTAGATACTCTTACTGGAGGAGTAGGATCTGATAGGTTTATACTAGGCGACCAAGACAATCTTTACTATAATGATGGCAATTCCTTGAGTACAGTTGATTTAGATTTTGCCCTCATTAAGGATTTTGAATTTTCTGGAGTTGATATTATTCAACTCAAAGGTTTAGCATCAGAATACCTATTAGTTACATCTTTTGGCAATCAACCATCTGGAACTTCCATTTTCTTTACTGGTGGTGTAGAAACTTTACCAGAGTTGGTTGGTGTAATTGAAGGAGTACAGATAGGAAATTTAAGTCTTTCCAATCCAGACCAATTTTCTTTTGTCTAATAGCCTAGTAATGGCAAAAACATTTAAGTAGATAGGGAGATCAAAAAATCAAATTAGTCAATTTCTGCATTCATATAACTCACACAAAAAACATCTGAAGCTCTCATTCTTCTCTTTGGGTTTGCAGTCGTCTAGGAATGAAAACCCCTTTCAAGGTTAGGTATTTAAGTATTTAGATTGCCGCAAAATATTTGAGAAAATTCTCAAGTTTTTAACGTGGTTTGGTGGTTTAAGAATTTAAGTATCGGCTGAAATAATCAAAAAATGACTAAATATAAAATAACTACCTTTTAAGGGATGAAAATCCTTATGCAACCCTGTCTCACTCTGTACTCTGTGCTTCTGTGGTTTGTTTTTCTGTAACTCGTGCGTAAGTTTTGAATCAAATACGGCTATCTGATTTATTCTCCCTGTCTCCCCAAAGCGATTGATTATTTTTTATTTGGAAATTTCACACTATTCTAGTGATCTGTACCATTAATTTTGATGTCTGCGAGATTCTCAACTTATTCGAGAAGCCAGCAATCTGGCCACGCTAACTTATCAAAATTAATGCGATAAACTACTAGTTGGAAAGAAAGCTTAAAATGCTTTTTAGGGTATCCCAGTTAAATATAGTGTTAACTTTGAATATAAAAGCACTATAGAACACTGGATTTGCCTAGAATAAGCAAATTCTCTTTTTTTGCAGACTACTAGTTGAACTTTATTTTCTGACTGAATAGCGTGCGATAAATGTCTCAGTGGCTTCAGTTATGACGCGTTCTACTTCAGCATCGGAGATTTCTAAATCTGTAATTAAAAACTTAGGCCAAAATACTAAATCGTTGATCATGCCGAGAAATTGTCTTGCTGCCAATGGAATGTCTTTGATCTCAAGTCTTTTATTATCAACTTCAGTTTGCAAGAAAAAATGCAAATTTTTTAAAAATGGTTCTTTCCCACGACGATAGAGTTCTTCCCCTAATTCTGGAAAGCGTTGCGCTTCTGCAATTATAACTCGAAACAAAGCTTCTATGTTTGGTTGCCGGAGGAGAGAAACATATTTATTGCCAATTATTAACAGCTTAGTTGCTATATCCACATTGTCTATTGCATCAACAAATTTAAGTTGTACATCCCACACTACTTCCATAATTTCACCGAACACAGCACGTTTTGTTGGAAAATGTTTGTAAAGCGTAGCAGTAGATACTCCTGCTTCTTTTGCTATCATCTCTAGTGTTGTCCTTTCGTATCCAACTGTTAAAAAAATTTTGCTAGCTGCATTGAGAATACTCTGGTGTTTTAGACCAGCGACTTGTTTTTGATACTCTTTTATAGTCATGTTGTATTGTATTGTTGTTTTTTTATATGATGACAAATAATTACCTAATTTTCAAGCCTATCTAACCTTCCAGATTTTTGCGTAATTCTAAGTTTCAAGAAACATGCAGAGTAAGAAGTACAGAATACAAAGTGAGGAAACAATGTTGTTAATGCCATTTTATAGATCTTGGGTACTGGTTGTGCGCGACAAATGCTCTAAAAAGATTTTTCCAAGTGGACAAATTTGTATTTGTCCTTAGGCAATTACCAGAAAATCACACATTACAAGAAACACTTTCTTGTATTACGTTTGCGGTTAAGGGCAAACCCAAACTGAAAAGTACCCATCGCAAGCATTTGATGGCTCGTTTTTAGGAATTATTTTGCACAGCAAAGCTTAGCTATCAATGAAGTTAACAAGCATTTTAAAAACCCATTCATACCTCGGTTATGTTAATTTATGGATATATTTTTAGTACTATTCAATCATTATTTCAAGATTAAGTAAACTAGTGTAATTATCATATTTAATATCATGATTTAACAGTTCATATTCTTGCTTCCTATTGCACCAGGTTTTGCAATAATCAACTGAAATCAGATAAAAATGTAGAAATACTCAAAATTCAGTAGGTAACTAAAATTATGAAAAGAATATTTCGTGTAACAGCAGGCTATATCTCCACAAAATTGATAGTAGCGTTTATGTTTTTAGTTCCATTGCCAACTGGGAAAGTAGAGGCACACCATGGATTTGAAGGCCGATATGACGCTAGCAGTCCATTATATTTAGAAGGAACTGTACAGGAGACACGATGGGAATTTCCACATAGTACAATTTTACTAAAAATATCAACAAACGTTCAAACTCCTCAAAATTTAAGACAACTAACGCAGCTAAACAACTCGGAAGAAATTTTCCGCAATCTTATTGTCCCTCAAAACCTTTTAGGTAGAACGCAACAGTTGGAACTTCCACCCGTTAGTATAATGGTGACACCCCTAAGGAGGCGATTGCGTTTAGGAGACAGGATAAGTGTAATAGTCTACCGTAACTGCGTGCCACCAAATCAACTTCGTGTACAGTTTGCTAGGCTACAGGATGGTACAACAGTTAGTAGACCAGGGACAGTACAAACTGAAATTAATGGTTGTAATTCTAGAAGAAAAAAATAATGGATTTGCTATTTTGGCTAGAGCAATCTACATTAGCACAGTTAGTTCGTGTGTCCCTTTATCCGTTCGTTCAAATTGTGCATATTATAAGTTTTGCTGTCCTAATTGGAGCAATAGGGATATTTGACTTGAGATTATTAGGTTATTTTCCCAAGCTTCCAATTGTTGAAATTGCAAAGTCACTTCTACCTTTAGCCCGACATAGTTTTAGTTTTGCTACTTTATCAGGTTTCTTACTATTTTCTGCCCAACCAGTGGTATTAGTAGCCAATCCAATGTTTCAGTTCAAGTTGTTGCTGATTGTTCTAGCAGGAGTAAATGCTGTAACTTTTCATGTGGCATCGTTTGGCTCTATGAAAAGATGGGAACAACATACTAAAGTGCCAACCTCAGCTAGGATTATTGCAGTTATATCTCTTTTTCTGTGGGTTGCTATTATTGCTTGTGGTCGTTTGATTGCTTACTCTTAGTAGTTTATATAAAGTATTCAGTTTGAAAGGAAAGTCAAAACTTTATTTTCTTTTAAACTAAGCAAAACAGCGCTCTTATTTCAAATGCCGGACTGAAATTTTAAGTGATTGAAACCGCTTTTGTTTAGCACTCTAATTTCACTATTTGATGAAATCTATTCCTAATAAGTAGCTAGACATGAAAAATTATAAGATAAGAGTAGAGCAGAACAAATGATTGAAAATGCCACCAGCACTACGAATAAAACTGACTAGAGAAGAAGACAAAACGTTGCAGGAGTTGAGCCTTGCAGATAATGTAGCTCGAAGAGTGAAAATGAGAGCGATCGCATTACGACTAAATGCCGATGGTTTAACAGTACCAATGATTGCTAGTCACTTACATATTCATGAGCATACAGTTCGAGCCACATTACGTCGATGGGAAAACCAGGGATTAAGTGGATTGTGGGAAGCACCTGGACGTGGAGGAAAGCGTAAGTGGAGTTTAGAGGATATGAATGTGGTTGAACAATGGTTAGGTGAAGATCGTAGCTATACAAGCCGTCAACTACAGGAACGTTTGGCTGCTGAGCGTGCAATCATACTCAGCAGTAGACAAATTAGCCGCATTCTAAAAAAAAAGACTATACCTGGAAACGATTAAGACACAAGCCACCAACTCCAAAATCAGCATCATTTAAAGAAGCCAAACAGGCTGATTGGTTAATGTTATGTCAGTGGGCTAGTGATGGATTAATTTGTCTAAAATATCTTGATGAATCAGGATTTGAACGAACCAGTTCTCTCAATTATACTTATTCCCAGCGTGGGAAGCAAAAATCTATCCATCAACCTCGTAGAAGAGGTAAAAGAATTAGCGTTCTTGGTTTTTGGGAGCCTAAACAAAGTTTTGAGTATGGAGCTGTAGTCGGTGGTTTTAATAGCGAACGTTACTTGCAACTACTTCAATGGCAGGCACATTTGGCTCAACAGCGTCTTGAACAAATCGGTAAAATTACTGTCATTATTCAAGACGGAGCATCATTTCATCGCAGCAAAAAAGTTCAACAATACTGGCAATTTTGGCAACAACAAGGCTTGTACATTTTTTTCCTGCCACCATACTCGCCTCAAATGAACCGTATTGAAGATGAGTGGCTGCACCTAAAACGTTATGAGCTTTCCTCAAAAATTTTTGACGATGAATATGAACTCGCGTAGGCGTAGCCCGCCGCAGGCATCGCTCTAATTCAGACTATTGAAAATCGTGCTAACAATGGTAATTACTCCGTTGAGCGTTTTATATTTAATCATGTCTAGCTACTTATCACTTATATTCTGGCAATATTTTTGCCATTAACTATCACTTCGCCAAAACCATTACAGATGCCGCAGGTATTGGCACAAACATCAAATAGCCGTAAAGAAACAGCAGAAAAACTTTTACAACAAGGTAGAGAACAATATCAAGCTAGTCAATTTGAAGCAGCATTACAATCTTGGCAACAAGCATTAGTTATTTATCAAGAAATACGGGATTATGAAAGTGAAGTTAAGGTATTAAATAATATTGGGCTGGCATACCAAGTTAAGGGAGAATATGACAGTGCAATTAATTATCTTCAGAGGTCTTTAAAGATTGCTAAAAAAATAAACTACCGTTTAGGATCAGCTAGAGCTTCAGGGAATCTTGGGATTATATATCAAGATAAAGGCGATTATGGTCAGGCAATTGATTATCATCAACAAAATTTAGCGATCGCAGTAGAAATCAACGATGCTCCAAGTCAAGCAAAAGCAATTGCTAATATTGGTCTTGTATACTATTTTTTAGGTGATGCACCAACAGCAATTAAACAATACTCACAAGCTTTAGTCATTTTTAGAAACCTTGCAGACCGTCAAAGTGAAGCGACATTACTGAATAATCTTGGTCTTGTTTACTCTGCAATTGGTGATTATCCAAACGCAATTCAAAGCTACCAACAAGCTTTAACAATTATCCGAGAAATGAAAAACCTACAACTGGAAGGTAAGATTCTGGGTAATTTAGGTAGTATCTATTATTTTTTAGGGGAATATTCTCAAGCTATTGATTATCAACAAAAATGGCTAACAATTGCTCGTACTATTGTTGACCCTCGGAGTGAAGGAGACGCTTTAGGTAACTTAGGTCTAACTTATTTGGTGCAAGGAGACTACCCTCAAGCCATCAATTATCAACAGCAGAGTTTAGCAATTGCGCGGAAAATTTATGACCCATTGGGGGAAGGTCAATCTCTCAATAATTTAGGTCTAACTTTCTTTAAATATGGTAATCTTCCCGCCGCCGAAAAAAACCTGTATGCAGCTATTAATATTTGGGAAAATCTCAGAAGCCCTAAATCAAAGTTACAAAATACAGATAAAGTATCTCTATTTGATACGCAAAAAAATACTTATGCTTTATTACAGCAAATTTTAATTGCCCAAAATAAAAGCGATGCAGCTTTAGAAATATCAGAACGGGGTCGTGCTAGAGCTTTTGTTGAACTGCTGGCATCTCGCTCATCTAATAATAATAAAAATGCAGTAAATCCTGCGCGATCGCTCACAATTGAGGAGATGAAAAAAATTGCCAAAACCCAAAATTCTACCTTAGTGCAGTATTCCATCATTAGAGAAGAATTCAAAGTTTCTGGTAAGCTGCAATTTCAAGAATCAGAACTCTATATTTGGGTCATCAAACCCACAGGTGAAATCACCTTCCGTAAAGCTGATCTCAAACCTTTATGGCAAAAAGAAAACACTTCCTTTGAGAAACTTGTCAGTATCAGCCGTCAATCCATAGGTGTCGAACGCGGTGGTCTTAGCGTCAGTCCAAAACCTGATGCACTCAAAACCAAGCAAAGATTGAGCCGACTACATCAACTATTGATTCAACCCATTGCTGATGTTCTCCCCAAACAAGACAGCGAAAAAGTCATTTTCATCCCCCAAAATGAGTTATTCCTCGTACCCTTCCCCGCACTACAAGATGAACAAGGCAAATATCTCATCGAAAAACATACTATTCTCACCGCCCCAGCAATTCAAATCTTAGATTTCACTCGTCAGCAAAAATTAGGTGTGGGAGATGGGGATGTATTAATAGTAGGTAATCCCACTATGCCCAAGGTAATCTTAGAACCAGGAAAGCCGTCCGAAAAACTAACATCCTTACCTTGGGTGGAAAAAGAAGCGCGAGAAATCGCTTCTAAGTTCAATACTCAAGCATTAACCGGCGATAAAGCCACCAAAGCCGCGATTGTCAACAAAATGACACAGGCTCGAATCATTCATTTAGCCACCCACGGCTTACTAGATGATAACCGAGGCTTGGGAAGTGCGATCGCTCTTGCACCCTCCGGTACAGATAATGGTTTGCTCACAGCTGAAGAAATTCTCAATCTCAAGCTAAATGCAGATTTAGTAGTGTTAAGTGCTTGTGACACCGGACGTGGACGCATCACTGGGGATGGTGTCATCGGTTTATCTCGTTCTCTAATTAGCGCAGGTACACCCAGCGTCATTGTTTCCTTGTGGGCTGTTGATGATAATTCCACATCCTTTCTGATGACAGAGTTTTATAAAAATCTCCAACAACAAGATAAAGCCACGGCTTTACGTCAAGCCATGCTGACCACGATGCAGAAATATCCCCAACCCATAAATTGGGCGGCTTTCACCTTGATTGGGGAATCAAAGTGACATTTTGAACCTAAACACAAGTATAGCGATCGCTGAAGTTCTCCGCAACTATCCTAAACTGGTGATTGTAGCGGCGGCTGGCAATGCTAACTCTAACCAAGTAGCCTATCCTGCGGCTTATCCAGGAGTATTGTCTGTAGGAGCAACCAATATTTTAGGCGATCGCGCCTTCTATGTCATATAGCAATCCTATTTGATTTATAAACCACTTGCCGAATTTTGCATATCCAGCGATCGCCTAGAGATATATGTTGTTAAATTTCCCCTTTTAACTGTTATGCGTTCTCGGAAACTTTATTTAACGGTTATCACTCTAATTTTGGTTATCTCAGGGGCGATCGCAAACTTACCGATATTATTCTCAAGGCCCCAAGTATTAGCACAAACACCACAAGACCGTACAGCAGAAGCAGACAGATTGTTCCAGCAAGGTATTGAGCAATACCAAACCAGTCAATTTGAAGCGGCGTTACAGTCTTGGCAACAAGCACTAATTATCTATCGAGAAATCAAAGACCGTTTAGACGAGGGTGCAGCACTAGGCAATTTGGGAATTGCTTACTATTCCCTGGGAGACTACGCCAAAGCCATTGACTACCAGCAACAGAGATTGGCGATCGCCAGAGAAATGAAAGACCGTTTAGGCGTGGGTAAGGCACTGAACAATTTGGGAAATGCTTACTATTCCCTGGGAGATTACGCCAAAGCCATTGATTACTACTCCTCAAGTTTAGCGATCGCCAGAGAAATGAAAGACCGTTTAGGCGAGGGTAAGGCTTTGGCCAATCTGGGAGTTGCTTATTATTCCCTGGGAGACTACGCCAAAGCCATTGATTACTTCCACCAGAGTTTAGCGATCGCACGAGAAATCAAAGACCGTCAAGGGGAGTGGTTATCTCTAAACAATCTAGGCTCTACCCTCTACAAATCAGGCAAACTCCTAGAAGCTGAACAAGTCCTGCGTACTGCTATTGAAGTATTAAAGTCTATCAGAGGAGACTTAGGTAACAATGATGCCTACAAAGTCTCGATTTTTGAAGAACAAGCTCGCTCCTACGGTATATTGCAAAATGTCTTGATTGCTCAGAATAAAAACAATGCAGCACTAGAAATTTCTGAGCAAGGACGTAGTAGAGCATTGGTAGATTTGTTAAACTCACGTTTATCTAGTAAGAATACTCTGGCAAATGTAGAACCTAAATTATCACTGCTACAACAAATTGCCAAACAACAAAATGCCACTCTCGTCGAATACTCTATCATTCCTGATGAGTTCAAAATTCAGAGTAAACAAGAATGGAAAGAATCAGAGCTTTATATTTGGGTAATCAAACCCACAGGTGAAATCACCTTTCGCAAAGCTGACCTCAAACCCCTGTGGCAAAAAGAAAATACAACTCTTGCACAACTTGTTACCACCAGTCGTCAAGCGATTGGTGCAAGAGGTACAGCTTTTCGCGGTATCAATGTAACTTACAACCCCAATGCACCCAAAGCCAAAAATAACTTAAATCGTCTCCACGAATTATTAATCGACCCCATCGCTGACTTATTACCTAAAAATCCTGACGACAGAGTGATTTTCATTCCCCAAAGTGCATTATTCTTAGTTCCCTTCGCCGCTTTACAAGACGCAGAAGGTAAATATCTAATTGAAAAACATACTATTCTCACATCCCAGTCAATTCAGGTGTTAGACTCCACCCGCAAACAAAGACAACGTTTAGGCACAAAACCCATCCAAGGGAAAGATACGCTGATTGTTGGTAATCCCACCATGCCCTTGTTCGCACCTAAAATTGGTGAAACTCCGCAACAATTAACGCCTTTACCTGGCGCAGAACTAGAAGTAACAGCAATTAGCAAATTATTCAAAACCGAACCTCTAATTGGCAACAAAGGCACAGAATCAACTGTAGTGAAGCGTTTACCCCAAGCGCGATTTGTGCATTTAGCCACCCACGGCATATTTGATGATATTCAAGGGTTAAATAGTGCGATCGCTTTGACTCCATCGACCCTCGCAACGTTGGGTTTGAGTCAGTTGGATATTATGCAGCAGGGTCATAATTTGGGTAAAGTTCTGGCTCAAAACACAGGACGTAAACTAGCTTTATTAGTGGGAATTAATCAGTATCCTCAAAGCAGTGGTTTAAAACCTCTATCTGGTTGCGTTACTGATGTGAGGTTGCAGCAAGAGTTACTCATTCACCGCTTTGGTTTTAAAGCTGAAGATGTGATAACTCTGACTAACCAACAAGCTACCCGTGAAGGTATTCTCACCAAATTTGAACAACATCTGATTAATCAGGCTCGTCCTGGTGATGTGGTGGTATTTCACTTTTCTGGACATGGTTCGCGCCTTTATGACCGAGACGGCGATGCACCGGATGGACTCAATAGTGCTTTAGTTCCCGTGGATGGTCGATTACCAGAAGGCTATCCATTCCAAGGCGGCATTGTCAACCATGTTATGGGGCATACATTATTTTTACTCATGTCTGCATTGAAAGCCGAAAATGTCACAGTGGTGTTAGATTGTTGTCATTCTGGTGGGGGTAAACGGGGTAATTTACGTGTCCGTGCTGTTGATGATGGAGAGTTACTAAAACCCAGCCTCGAAGAATTACTATATCAGGGTCAATGGTTGGATAAGTTAGGAATGTCACGACAAGAATTTATCCAAAAACTTAGACAAACTGTGGCTAAAGGCGTGGTGATTGCTAGTGCTAGACGGGAACAATTAGCAGCTGATTTACCCTTTGGAGATTTCCACGCAGGAGCCTTTACTTACTTGTTAACTCAGTATATTTGGCAACAAATTGGCAATGAACCGATCAATAGAGCGATCGCCAATGTTGGGCGGAGTACAAAAATCTTAGCTAGTCGGGAAGGTTACTATCAAGACCCAGAAATTGAGTCTAATCTTAATCCCCAAAATACTAATCCACCCCTCTATTTTTTCCCTTTTCAAGCTATACCGGCAGAGGCTGTAATTACTCAAGTTAATAATAATCAGGCTCAGTTATGGTTGGGTGGCATTGATTCACAAAGTTTAGAAGCTTTTACTAATAATCCCCTCTTTTCAGTTGTGGATGCTCAAGGTAATGAAGTCGGATGGTTAAAGTTAGATTCGCGCCAAGGATTGGAAGGGAAAGGTACATTAGTAAATACACGCAATCGCTCAATCAAAAATTTACAGCCAGGTACTTTATTACAAGAACGAATTCGCAGTATTCCCAATAATCCCACTTTAAAAATCGGTATAGATGAATCTCTGGATCAAAAAACTTCGCAACAAGCTATCCAAGCTATGCAAGCAATTAAACGCATTGAAACGACAGCTTTAGGGAAACAAGAGGTGCAATATATTTTTGGGCAGATGACAGGCACTAAAATTGCTTTTAAAATCCAAAATAATGAGTCTCAACCTCTTTATATGAGCATTTTAGTAATTGATGCAGAAGGAACGATGACAGTTATCTTTCCTAATAATTGGTCAGCGTCAGAAAATGCAGCTTTAGTTGAAGCCAATCAAACACAACTAATTCCGCAGATTGATGATGAATTTGTCTTAACTGTTGCTGAACCTTTAGGGGTTTCTGAAGCTTTAATTATTGCCAGTACATCACCTTTAAGAACATCTCTCCAAGCATTACAAAAAATCGCTAGCCTCGCAGGAGTTAGTAATACTCGTCAACCCGTTTCTACAACTCCTGACCAAATTTTAGATGTGACAAATAAGTTATTAGACGACCTAGATACGGGAACGCGTAATGCTTTGAGAGGTCAAGAAGTCACTTTACCATCAGGTGTGTGGGGAATCGATACCCAAAAATTAGCAGCAATGGCGATCGCTTTTGAAGTCGTACCTTCTTAACATCTCCAACTGTTCCCTATTTCCCAGAAGAATTTTCGCAATCTAATTTGATTCTCTCACCAAGCCATAAAATATCATGGAAGAAGAAATCAAAGATGTAAATATCCACGTTTTACTTTATTTCCCGATGCCAAATTTATACCCTACGCAGCTAGAGCTAGTGCAAATTTACAACTTTGTTTTATATCTGGTGAAGTTTTATCACCCTTCATAACTAAATATTCCCAAATCCATGAACATTTATGGTTACAAGCGTAAACTCTCAATTCTTTACTGACTAAATCCCACACCCCTATTTCAGAAAAGCCAGAACAAATACCTGTTTTCTCTGACTCTACAACACAGATAAAGCAGGATAAAAAGATTAGCAAAGCCTACTTTCCCAACCCTACCCAAAAAGTTAGTCATTTGTGGCAAAAAGTCACTCGACGCTATTCTTTTTTTGCTCAACAGAGTTCATCTGACTGTGGTACAGCTTGTTTAGTGATGATTGGACGCTATTGGGGAAAGCAATTTAGTGTGAACCGTTTGCGAGAACTGGCTAATGTTGACCGCAATGGTTCATCTCTGCGTGGCTTGACAGTAGCAGCAGAAA
This sequence comes from Nostoc sp. ATCC 43529, assembly GCA_003326205.1. Classification (GTDB taxonomy): domain Bacteria; phylum Cyanobacteriota; class Cyanobacteriia; order Cyanobacteriales; family Nostocaceae; genus Nostoc. The sequence continues at coordinate 35,222 of LWTK01000084.1, read as the reverse complement.
GTCTGGGGTTGAATACTCGTCCGGTGAAAGCTAATTTTGAGCAGTTAGGAAAACAAAAGTTACCTGCGATCGCCCATTGGCAAGGAAAACACTATATCGTTGTCTATGAGATTACTACCAAACAAGTGATTATTGCTGATCCTGCGATCGGTCAGCTTACTCTCTCTCATCAGGAATTTCAAGCGGACTGGACTGGATATGCACTACTACTAGAACCAACCGCTTTATTCAAAGATGCACAAGAAAATACCACTCCTTTTTGGCAATTCTTTGAATTAATTAAACCTCACTCTGTAGTGATGTTGGAAGTATTTATTGCTTCGGTATTTATCCAAATATTTGGACTAATCACACCCCTATTTACACAATTAATTCTAGACAGTGTAGTACAACAGAGTTCTTATGTGACCTTGTTGGCTGTGGGGTTAGGGTTGATGATGTTTAGCCTCTTTTGCGTAGCTATGACGGGATTACGGCAATATTTAATCGACCACACAGCCAACAAGATAAATGTTGCGTTAGTAGTAGCATTTATTTGTCACACTCTACGCCTAACTTTGAGTTATTTTGAAACTCGTTATGTGGGGGATATTATCTCTCGTTTACAGGAAAATAATAAAATCGAACGCCTACTTTCCGGTGAAGCATTATCCATCGTTCTAGATTTATTGACTGTATTTGTATATCTAGGCTTGATGTTTTGGTACAGTTGGCAAATGGCATTATTATCATTAATAATTGTACCGCCATTTTTCTTATTGGCGTTGATTGCTACACCATTTTTACAAAGAATCTCCAGAGAAATATTTGATGCTATTGCCAAAGAGAATAGTTATATCATTGAAATTTTAACAGGCATCCGCACAATTAAATCTACATCTGTAGAACAAACAGTCCGTTGGCATTGGGAAGAGTTATTACAAAAAGAGGTAAAGAAAAATTTTACTGGACAAGTAATTAGTAATCGCTTGCAAATTTTTAGTAACACTATTGAAGCAATAGTATCAACAACCTTATTGTGGTATGGAGCTAGTTTAGTAATTGCCAATCAATTATCCATTGGTCAATTAGTAGCATTTCATATGCTCCTAGGTAATATTATTAAACCTTTTCAGCGATTAACTGTCCTCTGGAATCAGTTACAAGAAGTAATAATTTCTGTAGAACGCATTAACGATGTTTTAGATGCTGAAGTTGAAGAAGATTTACAACTAAAAAATCGTCAATCAATCCCCCAAATTCAAGGTAATATTTGCTTTGAGAATGTGACATTTCGCTATCATCCAGATAGTGAAGTCAATATTCTGGAAAATCTCAACTTTAAAATTAAATCTGGGCAAATAGTCGCCTTAGTCGGACGTAGCGGTTCTGGTAAAACTACAATTTCTAAGCTAGCTTTAGGTTTATATCCACCTACCGACGGCAGAATCTTGATTGATGGATATGATATCAATACTATTTCTCTACATTCTTTACGTCAGCAAGTAGGAGTAGTTGATCAAGATACTTTTTTGTTTGGCAATACAATTCGAGAAAATATTGCTTTAGGAAATCCGAATGCTAGTTTGTCAGAAATCAGAGATGCTGCTAAATTAGCCGGTGCAGATGAATTTATTACAAAGTTATCTATGGGTTATGAAACCGAAATAGGTGAAGGTGGAGGGTTATTATCTGGAGGACAAAGGCAAAGAATCGCCATTGCTAGAGCTTTATTAGGTAATCCTTGCCTGTTGATTTTAGATGAAGCTACTTCTCATCTTGATACTGAATCAGAAAGGATAATTCAGCAGAATTTAAAGAAAATTTTGCAAGGAAGAACTGCTTTAATCATTGCTCATCGTCTTTCTACTATCAAGAGAGCAGACTTGATTTTGGTGTTAGATAAAGGGTTGTTAATTGAAAGTGGTACACACGAGGAATTAATGGCAAAGCGTGGTCATTATTTCTATCTCAATCAATAACAATTAGGTGTGGAATAAAAATGTGAGGTAAAATATGACAGATGTAATAAATAACAGAAAAAATAGAGACAATAATCAAGATGAGTTAATATCCGAAATAATCGGTCAAACAAATACAGATTAGTCTATCGCTACTAAAGAATTATTGGATAGCTTACCTCAAGTTTGGACAAGGGGATTACTGTATTTTTTAATCGTCGTTGTTTCTTTGGTTTTACCTTGGTCAATGTTATCTAAAGTTGATGAGACAGGTACAGCCAGAGGTAGAATTGAGCCTCAAGGTAAGACAATTAGATTAGATAGTGCTGTGTCTGGTAAAGTTACGGAAATTCGAGTTAGGGAAGGTGATAAAGTTAAGGCTGGTCAGAGTTTACTAATGTTAGACACAGATTTAACTAAAACAGAATTAAGGCAAGTACAGGATAAATTAGAAGGACAATTAAACAGGCGATCGCAATTAAATTCCACTAAAAATCAGTTAGTAGTCGCCTTGACGACGCAAGAACAACAAAATCAATCCCAAGCTTTAGAAAAACAAGTACAAATTGACCAAGCTAGACAAAATTTACTAGCTTTAAGAAATACCTATGGGTTGCAAACATCAGAAAAACTGACTCAATTAAATCAGGCTAGACAAAATTTTGAACATAGTAAAACAGCGAGTAAATTAATGGGAAGTAGCTTGGCGATCACTCAAAAAGAAGAAACCAGATATCGTAAAATATATCAACAGGGAGTTATCCCAGAAATTAATTTAGTTGAAAAGCAAGAATTAGCCAAAGAAAAGCAACAGTTATACGAACAAAGTCAAGCAGATATTCAACAAGCAAAGTTACGTCTCCAGGAACAACAGAGTAGTTATGAACGAGTTGTCAAGCAAGGAAAAGCTGATATTACTCAAGCACAGTTACGTCTCGATGAACAACAACGCAGCTACCAAACTTTAAATCGTTCTGCTAAGTTAGCCTTATTGCGAATTGAAGAACAACAAAAGAATCTACAAACAGAAATTACCACTCTAGATGCAGAAATTACTCAAACTCAAAGACAAATAGAATCCTTAAATATTCAATTAGCACAACGGGAATTAAAAGCACCAGAAAGTGGAAGTGTATTTCAATTTCCCTTTTCTCAAGTTGGTGCGGTAGTCCAAGCAGGAACAATGATTGCAGAAATCGCGCCTGTTGGTGCATCACTAATTGTTCGCGCACAAATCGCTACTACACAAAGCGGTTTTTTGCGTCAAAAATTACCAGTAAAACTCAAATTTGACGCTTATCCTTTTCAGGATTACGTACAAAGCCAGCAAGTTGAATGTAATATTCAGCTTGATGAAAGTTAGCTCATGGTTTGTCCCATTAATTTTGGGGGGTTGCTAGATCCCGGACTTCTCAAAGAAGTCGGGGATCTGGATAACTGCTAAATCATTACAGGTTCTCCCGCTTTTTTCAACGCAGAAGAGGCTTCTGAGATGTAAGAGGTTCTGGGTTGACTGGCTATAGCTTTTTGCTGTTCTCGTAATTCTGATAGACGAACATTACTCCAATTTACTAGAGCTAAATTACCCAAACTTAGAGCTAAATTATGCAGTCTTTCCACCGCAGAAATAGCCAGTGAATCCATCTCAATAGAAGCAAGATAACAATCACAAGCTATCTCTAATTCACCTAATTTTTCGTGACATTGACCAGCCATAAACCAAGCGATCGCAGTTCCTGGTGGCCCTAGTCTAGCGGCTGAACGATACATCCTAGCAGCCTCTTCAATTTTACCCTGTTTGATTAAAATTTCTCCTAACTGTAGGCGATACCGAGAATATAATGGTTCCATTTGGATCATCTTTGTGGCCCTTTCCTCGGCTAAGTCAATTTCATCTAACCATAAAGCCTCTTTAGTCCGACTTTCAAAAACAGTTGTTAAGTTTTCATGAGCAGCAATTTCTTCTCTTTCATTCTTACACTCATGAGTTAGACTCTCTGCGAGAGATTCACATAAATCCATTTCACGAACAACTGTTTGTTTATCATGTTGTAAGAGGGGAACAAGCACAACAGCGCGATAGTAAACGCTTTCTAGAAGTTGGTAGCTAAATTTATCTAATGAACTTTTAAGGTGTCCAAGTTCCTGAGAAGCAACTATGCGCCAAAATTCGGCAGCCTTCAAGTTTCTAAATATCTTGGCATAGTAAGCAACCAAGTGAATAGCAGCATCAAACCTAGTTATACTCCCTATGGAAGAATAGTTTGCAATATTTTCAAATTCATTCAGGTTGTCTAGTGTCCCAATGTGAGACTGTAACATCAAATTAGAAATTGCCCGACATAAGGACAAATTTGCCAGTATTGAACTATTAGCAACTTCTAAACAAGAGATTTCTTTTGTATATTCGATAACCGTTTCATGAAAACACAAGCTAGATAAAAGATTTATAACCCGAAGCTTGGTAAAAGGCTGAAGCTCTTGATAATGGATCAGATATTTACATAAAGTATTCCATCTTTCAGTTCTTAACTCATCAGCAAGTTGTAGAGGGTTATTTACTTGGTACTGCACCAGGCCTGTTTCACGTATTAATGATTCTCGAAATGAGATAGGGTGGATAATCGTGACAGGGTTACTAATTTTAACACTGTGATCACTTGGCTCATCCTCAATCATGTGATAGTAGCTGAACTCTATCCCATAAACATGTAGAGGACCGGCGTTAAAACTTCCTAAATCAACATAGGGTCGATTCATCCAGATAATAGGTGAACAATTCTCTAGTAAATTCATTGATTTATATCCAGTATAACAGTGCTTTGGATGAGTAATACCAATCCACAAAATGATTGCTACATATATAGTTTGCTTTAAGGAATATAGACGCAGAGCAGCTTACAGCAGAGTAACTAAACACCTCAAAGCCTACACAATGACACTATCAAAATTAATAAATAGTGCCATTGTGACTTACTCACTAATTGATTTAAGACAACCTATTAGCTTTCTGTTGCTTTATTATGGTTACAAAATTTCAAGATAATGTCGAAGTCAATGTACACCAACAACATGTAGCATGCATACCGCCACGCAGGGTTTTGAAAGCAGTCATAGCTTCTAAGTTACCTTGTTCGGCTTCTTGCTTTAAGTCAATAATTTCGACAGGTTTGTTGACGTTCAATTGGTTGATTTTAATTTCAGCCATTGGAATATTACTCCTAATTCAAATTATTGGAATTGGGAATTGAGTTGTAATCGCCTCATCCCATTACCATCATCGCTATTGTTTTGATGAGTATCAATGCTTTGCCAACTAAAAAACGAACATAAATAATGCAGTTATTATCTGAAATTTGCATGAGGATTTTGCTCAAAAATCTGTTAATCACGCCATTTGCTATCAGACTATAGAAAACACACTTTGCGATTTCAGATTCTGATTACTACATTTTTGCTCTTTTTTACTCATAACAAGTGCAAAAATAAAACTCCGTCATTAACAATGCGGAGTTTGTAATTTGGTCATGGCACAGCGAACACGCAGTTTATTCATGAGTTGCAAGGTAACACGGCATTATGACAAGTTTTATCACTGTCTAGAACCTGAGATAAATACACCCATAAAGTTATTATCGGGTCGAATAACCTTTTTCTATATTTAATTTTTAGCTCTGAGATGGCTTGCCTAATTACCGATTCTGGTAAAAATTCTTTAAACGGTAATTCCAAACTCTGACTCAATTTATCCTTGAGGATTTGTACTTGTAATGTCACAGTAGTAGTTATCGTGTTTGTTTGCTCGTTCTCATCAAAGTATTTCACGGACGAGCAAGCTTTTCTCCCTCCAAAAAATTTGGCCTACCTTTCAACGCAACTGGTATCCGACTTGGGACGAGGCAATCCAACGACATCTCAAAATATGCAGTCAAGTTGTTAAGACGACTATGAGTTAACTATGAGTTGTCTTCAACTTGTCTCTAAGTTGACTTCAAGTTGGTACCAACAACCTGTTAGAGTGAAATCGTAAAGAACAGACCAGTCTATGCAGAATTCCACAGCACTGCCAAAGATTATCCGCGCCCATGTATTCATTTCTGGCCGAGTCCAAGGAGTGGGGTATCGCTACGCCACTGTGGAGACAGCTAGCCAGTTAGGACTAACTGGTTGGGTGCGGAATCTCCCCGATAGTCGAGTAGAAGCAGTTTTTGAAGGGGCGCGAGAGATTGTAGATGAGATGGTTCGCTGGTGTCACTCCGGGCCACCTGCTGCTATAGTCAAAGAGGTTACAGTTGAGTACGAAGAACCAGAAGGGTTGCGGGGATTTGAAGTGAAGCGGGGAGTTGGGAATGGGGAGATGGGCAGATGAAAAGATGAGGGGCGAATCATAAATCAGTATCAGTCAACAGTCAACATATCTGTATGCCCCTGGAGTTTTTCCTGTCCATCGTTTAAAGGCGCGGTGAAAGGCACTCGGTTCAGAAAAGCCCAGCAAAAAAGCGACATCATGTATTGGAGTATCTGTTTTTTTTAGGTGTCTTAGTGCTAATTCTTTGCGCGTCGCATCCAAAAGTTGTTGATATGAAGTACCCTCTGTTTGTAATTCTCGCTGCAAGTTACGGACGCTGGTGGCTAGATTGTGAGCAATGGTTTTGATTGCAGGAACTTCTCCTTTTAAGTGTTGAGAAATTGCTTGAATAACAAGGTTGCTATAACTGTTCTCTTGACTCATTTCTTCTAACATAGCTTTTGCATGTTGTTCAAAAATGCGTAGGATGTCGATTCAAGATTTTGCAGACAGCATACCTTGAGAGTATGAACAACGCCAAGGGAATTTCTGAAAATGATATCTGCAAAACTAGACCCTCACTTTACTGACGCATTTTTCAGCGCAGACTCAAACAACCAACAAATTGAGAATCCTGTAACAGGCGATCGCATGACGATTCTTCGCTCAACTTATGATACCAATGGAGAGTATGTAAAATTCCTGTTTCAACTGCCACCCGGCTCACAAGGTAGCCCACTGCACTATCACGATACTAAGACAGAAATCTTCGAGGTTTTGAGGGGTTCGCTGGAAATGGAAGTTGGCGAAAAAGGAAATATTAGAGTATTGCAGCCAGGAGAAGTCTTGCAAGTTCCTGCGGGTATGCATCATAGTTTCCGCAATACATCTGACGATTGGGTGACTTTCACTTCTGAAGTCCGGCCGGCTGGTGAATTTGAGCATTTTATCCGGTCGTTGTATGGACTAGCGATCAATAACAAGGTAAATAAGGAAGGAATGCCTACAAATCTTTTGCAATTTGCCTTGCTGATTAAAAAAGCAGACACCATTATTGTTGGCCCGCCAATGTTTGTGCAAAAGCTGATAGTCACAGTTTTAGCTACAATTGCCCATTTTTTGAAAGTGGACAAGTCATTAGTCAAATACAAATAAGCTCTCACCAAATTTTAGATTTTAAATTTGAAATTCAAAACTTAAAATCTAAAATCCAAAATTGTTTGGCTGAGTACTAATCAATTACCAAAACAGCCGAACCTTCAATTTTGCCAGTACGAAGCGCATCTAAAGCTTCATTCGCTTGAGTTAAGGGAAAAACATTCGCCTGTGTGCAGATAGGAACTTGGGGCGCTAAAGCGAGAAATTCTTTACCATCTTGGCGAGTTAAATTAGCAACAGAACGCAAAACTCTTTCTTCCCAAAGAATGTCATAAGGAAAAGAGGGAATATCGCTCATGTGAATTCCTGCACAAACTACAACGCCGCCTTTAGTAACTGCACGTAAAGCAGCTGGTACGAGTTGACCTACGGAAGCAAAAATAATCGCTGCGTCTAAAGGTTCTGGGGGTAATACATCTGAGTCACCTGCCCAAGTTGCACCCAATTGACGGGCAAACTCTTGTCCTTCAACATCACCAGAACGGGTAAAAGCAAACACTTGACGTTTTTGATAACGAGCCAGTTGTATCAAAATGTGAGCGGCTGAACCAAAGCCATAAAAACCTAATTTTTGTGCATCACCTGTCATTCTGTAAGCGCGATAGCCAATTAAGCCAGCACACAACAGGGGTGCAGCTTGCAAATCAGGAAAACTAGGGTCTAGGGGAAAGCAAAAGCGGTAATCGGCGACGGTGTATTCTGCATAACCACCATCAATATTGTAACCCGTGAACTCTGCATAATCACATAGATTTTCCCGACCAGAGAGACAGTAAGGACAGCGATCGCCACAAGTATAACCCAGCCAAGGAACACCAATTCGTTGACCAACACTAAATTTATCAACGCCATCACCCATCGCTTTTACAGTACCCACAATTTGATGCCCAAGTATTAAAGGTAGTTTAGGGTGGGTTAATTCTCCATCAACTATATGCAAGTCTGTGCGACATACACCGCAAGCATGAACGCGAATCAGTACTTGCTCTTCGTTGGGTTTTGGTATCGGTAACTCTGCTAACCGTAAGGGTTGACGCGGTGCATCTAAAATCATTGCACGCATAAGCAATTCCAATTTTTCTAATTATTTAGTGGCAAGTAGTTTATTTTATGTTTTTGTGCAAAAGACAAACTTTATCCAGTGAAGAATTAATCTCGGTTCAAACCACAACCCAAGCAACGCATACAAACAGAAAAAGCTGCTAAAACTGTAATAATCTCAAATAATAGTTGAAATGACAAGGGAGCTAAAGAAAATCCCCAAATCAGAGAAATTGTCCCAGTTACCATAGTTGCAATGCGATGAATTTCGTCTTGACTTTTCCAAGCTAAAAACAAAATTCCTAAACCAATTAATAAAAATACTAAACTAATCATAAGGATATTCACTACTTAGAAACTAAAAGTAAATCATCCGAAGCTGCAATGTTAAAAGAAATTATATATACCAATTTTTTGATCCTTTCCTTATCTATAGTATTCGTAGCCACAATCTATGTAAAAGTATGCGTTTACGCCGGATTATAATATTGGCTTTGACACTTCTTACTTCTATCTTGCTGGTTTGGATATTCACTCCTAAACTGATTATACCCCCTACCAATCCCCAGGAGGCGATCGCTGTCTATGTCCTTGACTTTTACTGGCATTCGGAACTCGTTTTACCTAATAGCAATGGTGAATTAATTGTATACGCATACGGTGATTGGAACTATTTTGCACTTAATAAGCAAGACTTTAATAATGGACTAGCTGCACTTTTTATACCAACTAAAGGCACTCTTGGACGCCAGAAATTTTCTAATATTGACCAGTTGCAACAAATGGTAGCCAAGAAAAATGCTAATTTATTGAGTTTTAAAGTATCGCAAACCAAAGTAATACAATTAGCCCAATCATTAGACAAACGCTTCATGAAGAATATCGACACACTCATGGAAAATCATCAACTAGGACTAACTTTTGTTCAAGATGAGCAAAGTTACACTATATTACACAATAGTAATCATGAGTTAGTTAGGTGGTTAAAAAATTTAGAATGCCAAGTTAAAGGTTTGGTGATATGGGCTAATTTTCGAGTCAAAAATAGATCGGATAACTCACAATCCAATTTTTCATTTTAGTAATATTCTACAGGTTTAACTGATTGCATAGAGAGTAATCTAAGGTAATACTCGCTCAGTCAACTTAACCGAATAGAATTCGCAGCTACACAGGCTTTCGTCCGCCTATCGCGCTTGCGCTCTACTTGGCGCACCACGCGGACTAATACCAATTCTGTATGAAGATGCAAGTTTAAAACCCCGATAAAAACTGGCTTTTCCCTTCTGCCTTCTGCCTTCTACTTATCATATTGCCAATAAATTCTCAGCAAAACATCAGAATCGAGTTTAAAATTGCAATTCTAGCTGTGAGTAAGTTACGACGAGGATAAACAAGTTCTGCTCTTGGCATTGCGATCGAAACAAGTTTGTAAATTAAAAAGATAATACCAATTCAAAATTCATATAGTTTCTGCTAGCGTCGGAATGAATCAATATATGAGCCAAAAACCAGTACACTCGTGAGCTATTATTCTCCACTGTAGTTAATAAGATTCACCTTGTCGTCTGCGGAGTCCATCCATCAGTACACGCAGCACACCAAGGATCAATTGAAGAAATAGGTGTTTGAGTGACCTCGGTCTACAACAAAATCAACGGTATCGAACCGAGTACCAGTGGGGAGCTAGTCACAGAGGTTGCTGGTCAAATGGAAGCTACGATTCGACACCTCAATGCCACAATGCCTGATTTGCTACCAGGTTATCGAGTAAAAATTATTGATGGGAATGCGTAGGCGTAGCCCGCCGCAGGCATCGCTAGCAGCGAACACCGTCTCAAAGTGCTACGTGATATTAGTAGTGCCGACGAATTAAGGTCTGCTTGAAGCAGCCTAATCGTGAAGGGGACAGAGAAATTTTTATTCTGACAAATCTGCCGTTTGAGGTAGCAAATGCAATTTTGATAGCCCAAATGTACCGCAAACGTTGGAAACTCGAAACCTTATTCCAAGTTCTGACAGAAAATCTCTGCTGCCAGATTAATACACTAGGTTATCCAAAAGCGGCTTTGTTTACCTTCTGTATCGCTTTAGTCGCCTATAACGTGCTGTCTACTGTTCAGGCAGCTCTTAGAAGTGTTTATGGAAGCCAGAAGATAGAAGCCGAAGTTTCTAGCTACTATTTAGCCGATGAAATCAAGGGTACTTACAGAGGGATGATGATTGCGATTTCCCCTGATGAGTGGTGTGTTTTTCAGAACATGACCTTCACAGAATTATCACAAACTCTCAAACATCTGGCAGGCCTTGTTAAACTGAGAACTTTTCGCCGTCATCCGCGAGATCCGAAGAAACCTCGACCAAAACTAACTTACCTCAAGAGCAAGCCCCATGTCTCAACTTTTAAGATTCTAAACCAGAAAAAGCTGCAAAATAACACACCTTGAAAGGGCTAGTCCTAGATAAATGTAGGTTGGGTTGAGGCAATGTGTTACCCAACAAACCTGTCCAGATGTTGGGTTACCCTCCGGGAAGCCGCCTTTGGCGTCTACGTTCCTCAAACGCCACTTGCTTCTCTACGAGACGCTTCGCGAACAAGCCGGGAAACCCGTCCAACGCAGTGGCTCCCCAACCTACGCAAGAATCAGGTTTTTGGCTCTAACTGAACTGTATTGCGTCTAAAGCCCTCTTGAAAAGGGGGTTGGGGGATCTGATGAGTTCTAAAAAACTCACAATCTAAAAAAATTTACCCCTGTCAGTTGCTCCCCTTCTTCCCTGTGGTTGTACCAGGAAAATTTCAAGATCTTATAAGAAAATAGTTCAATCTCCTGGGGTCATTACCCAATAATTATGTATAAATATTATACAAATAATAAGTATTTTAAATTTCCTCACAACTTCCTCACATTCTGAGACTATAGTCAAAATATAGACAACTTAGTTTAAGTAACTACAGGTTTGTCAACTGGCTGCCTGGATTTGCAATAACACTTTTATCAACAGGATTTGACAAAATATGAATTACTGTCCTTGCTGTTCTGGTGTACTTTTAGAACATATACGCGGTAGAGAGACTTACTGGTTCTGTCGCCACTGTTGGCAAGAAATGCCTGTTTATAATTGGAACAAACCCAGTTCATTTGCAGAGGCCGTTATAGGAAGATTACCTAGCAAACCTCAAAATGTGGAACATAGTAGTACATCTGTTTACGCAAGGCAACGGCGATCGATCAATAAATGGATTGGATTACAAGAGTTACCTGCCTAATACCACTTCTCTAAAATAGAATAAGTATAATTCTCTACTAGTGTTTTAGGTAATGAATTGATAGAAAATGTTAAGCTCTAGCCCACCTATTAAGTATTACCTGACACAAAACCACAAAAGTAGGGGATTGGGGAGTGAGGAGTGGAGAAGCAGAGGTGCAAAGCAGACAAAGGGAATAAACCCTCACTCCTTACTCAACACTCAGAATTGCTAATGCTTAATACATAATAGTAGGGGCACAATATATTGTGCCCCTACGCGTTTACTTGATTTACCTGAAATATGCTGTATGTTATAAATCAATACAGTTCAGATAAGTCTGTTTTTTCCTCCTCTGTTTCCCCAACCCTGTTGAGAGTTCCCTTTCTTCCACAGAGGAACTTTCTTAACACCAAGCGTATAGTGTTATTAATCTCGAACCAATTTAAAGCTTTTTCGTTTTGAAAAGTTGATTTGTAATTTGCTTTTTATTACAGTTGTCAGCTTTTAGATGCAGCCTCAGTCTTCATCCCAAGATTCGTGTTCTAGTAAGTCAATAATTCTATCTCTGAGTAAAAATTCGTTTTTTTCTAGCTCAAGTTCAAAATTAAGCCAGTCACGATGAGGAATATATTTACAGAGGGTATAAATTTGCTGCTGACGGTTAACAAGTCTTTTTTTAACAAGTTCAAGTGCTTCTTCCTTGATAAGCGTGATGTCATATTTAACCGTAGTTTTCATGGATTGTTCCTTTGTTTTCAATCAAGGAATTACAGTAAAATTCAGAATTGGCTACGCTAAGAAAATAGACAATTAACACAGAAGTTAGAGGGCTGACTGAGAGCGATCGCGCAGCTTAGCTGTGTTTGCGGCCGTATGGCTTTGCCAATGCCAAGACCAAGGAAAGTTCCGAGAGTAAAACAACGTTAATTCCTGGTTTTGGAATTTAACTTGTCTACTTCACTAACTTTAAATCTACTCTAAGAATCAAAACAATACTTGCTTTGACTCTAACTTAAACTTATCAAAAAAAATCGCAAAAATTGTGAAGAATCAAGACATTAATGCTTGCTGAAAACTAGAAATGTCATTAATATACTCTTTGGTCTTCTAAGTATACCTCCTTCAGATAGAGGTTTTTGGTAGCTAGGAAGGCTGGTATGACAAAGTGTAAACAAAAAAACGATGCATCTGTTTTCTGGGCGACTTGCCAAAAGATAGGCTAGGGTAAAGAACGTTCTCTAGAGAATTTCTACCATGCTCCTGAATGTTGATAAAGTTCGCCAATATTTTCCTGCCCTTGCTGGTGAATGGACTTTTTTTGATAATGCTGGCGGGTCACAAACCCTGAAAAAAGTAGTAGATAGAATTAGCGAATTTCTCTTAACTTCTGATGTTCAGTTGGGAGCTTCTTATGGAGTTTCACAACTTGCAGGAGAAAGATTAGCTTTAGCAACTAGGTCAATTGCTACTTTGATTAATGCCAATTCTCCTCAAGAAGTGGTAATGGGGCCATCCACTACCATGATGTTAAGAGTTCTCTCAATTTGTTTGGGTCAAACCTTCACGCCTGGCGATGAAATTATTGTTACTAATTGTGACCATGAGGCGAATATTGGTGCTTGGGTTGCTCTGGAAAAACAAGGAATAAAGATTAAAGTATGGCAAATTAGCCCAGATAGCTTGGAACTGGATTTAGCAGATTTAGAACCATTGATGAGTGAACGCACAAAATTAGTCGCTTTAACTCATGCTTCTAATGTTTTGGGAACTATTAACCCTATTAAAGAAATTGCTGCATTTGTACACGATCGCCATGCTATGATTTGCGTCGATGGTGTCGCTTATGCACCACATAGATTGATTGATGTCCAAGATTTAGATGTTGATTTTTATACTTTAAGTTTTTATAAAGTCTATGGGTCGCATCATGCTTTACTTTATGGCAAAAAAGAACATTTATTAAGATTGCCTGGACTCAACCATTATTTTATTTCCCAAACAGATATACCTTATAAATTTCAATTAGGAAATGTCAATTTTGAATTAAGTTATGGAATGTTGGGTTTATGTGATTATCTGAGTGAACTAGCACAAATTCACTACGACAATCAAACTGCACCCGATTTAAGAAATCAGATGGTGCAAGCATTTGATTTAATTAGCATACACGAAGAACAAATTAGCGATCGCCTCTTAAATTACCTCAATAGCAAGCCCAATGTTCGAGTTATTGGTCAATCAAAAGCTGACCGCAATTTCCGCGTGCCAACTATATCTTTTGTTGTAGATGGAATGCATAGTTCAACTATTCCGTTAAAAGTTGACAAACATTATATTGGAATTCGCTATGGAGATTTTTATGCTAAACGGCTAATTGAATATTTAGGTTTAGCATCCCAAGGCGGAATAGTTAGGGTGAGTATGGTACATTACAACACCATTGAGGAAGTTAACAGGTTAATTGAAGCTTTTGAGCTGATATTTTAACATTGGGCATGGGGCATGGAAAGAGGATCGGGGGAAAGAAGAATTACTTTCTCCCTCATCTGGCCACCTCCCCACCTCCCTTATCTCCCTCATCTTTGCTTTAGCAGGAGAATTGAAAATGGTCAGTAGTCTTAAAGAATTAATTGATGAGCCAGAATTGCGGCATAGTGACGACCCAGAGGAAAGGTTTATCAGCAGTGGCGTTAGTTGGGAGAATTATGAATCTTTACTAGCCAAATTAGAAGACAATTCTCATTACCGTGTTACTTATTTAGATGGAATATTAGAGATAGTGTCACCCTCAATCAGGCATGAAAAAATCAAAACGAATTTAGGGATGTTGTTAGAGCGTTTCTTTTACAGCAAGCGGATTCGTTTTACACCTATGGGAAGTTCTACTTTTAGAAACAAAGCAAAAAAAGCAGGGGTGGAACCAGACGAATGTTATTGTATAGGTGAAGAAAAAAAGGTACCGGAGTTAGCTATAGAAGTGGTTGTTACCAGTGGCAACATTAATAAACTGGAAATTTACCGAAGATTAGAAGTTGCAGAAGTTTGGTTTTGGGAGAGAAACCAGTTGAAGTTATACCACCTCCGGGACAATGAAGAGAAACAGCAAGCCACAGTTTACCCTGATACCTATGGATATGAGCAAATAGCAAAAAGTGAAATACTGCCAGAATTGGATATTTCTCTGTTAGAGCAATGCATATCAATTTCAGATTCAATTCAAGCTGTTGATGAATTTGAACAAGGATTAAAAACAGAGTAAAACAATTTTGGATTTTGAATTTTTAATCCAAAATCCAAAATCCAAAATTTAAAATCTAAAATTCGCTCAACTTTCTTCAAATAATTTATCGCCCCGATGTAATCTATAAGCAATTTGATAAGTTTGGCCTTGCGATCGCATTGTGGGAGAATGGGCTGCTAAATACCGAGAAGCTGCAACTAATACATGAATGCCAGCCGGAGTATGACCTAACAAGGAGTATTGACGAAAAGCTGCTTCGATTTCTTGAATTACATGGAAATCGCGGTTTTCTCGCAACATCATTTTCCCCAACATTGCCATGAGTTTTTCAGCAGAACCACCACCATATAAATAACTAGCTACTAATTTCCCTGTCTGGTTTACCTGCTGCTGACGATTTAATAAATCTGGTAGCTGTTGGAGTAATTCTTCGGGATTTTCAACGACATCTTTAGGTTCTGGAAGCCGCGCTGGTGGTACATTCAAAAAACGATTTAAGTATACACTTATGGCCGCATCAAACACACCTCTGAGTAATTCCACTGTTGGTACTCGTCGTAACCCTTGATGGACGGCGTTAGCAAAAGTAAACGGATGATGGGCAGAATTCCAATCTCCAAAGTCATTATTGGTATTGAAACGAGCTACACGCAATGCTGCCGCATAAGTAACTACGTTTGCTAATTGTTCTTCGGTACAACCTGCTTGTAGTGCATTCAACAGCGAATTGGCGATCGCTTGGGGGTCTTCACCTAATAAAATTGGTACTAATTCATCCCAGTTCGACCAAGTTCCTTGTCGAGATTCCCCCGCACTTAAAACGGTGGGTAATTGCTCAAAAGCCGACTCTAAAATTGCTACTAAATCTACAGGGTAGCGCCAGGAATTAGATTCTTCCATGCGCGATGCATCGGCTAAACCCGAAACTAAGCTAGCTAAAATAGGTTCTGCTGCTTGCCAATTCACAGCATCAAGGGCTTCTAGTGCTTTGTTGATAAAATCAAGCGTGTGTCCAATATCAAGATAGCGATGGTCTGTAGCAGCACAGAATAACATATCTCCAATTTGCTCTTCATTAGCTCCTGAGCGAATAGCAGATACCAAACATCTTTGAGCCGCTTCACCATCCCGTACCTCAATAAATTGGCGAAACCAGCTTTTAAGAGTAGCAAAATCAACTTTAGAGTTAGGTAACGGATGAACGGGGAACAGAGGCGGTGAACCTGCGCTATCATTAGCTACTGCCGAAAGTCCTTGAAATAAAGCACGGGGTTTATCTTCTTCATCTAAATAAGGTAGTAGATTCATCATGCAGGTGTGGATAGTTAAACCAGTACTCCAACCTGCTTTGTTGTAACGAGTGCCAAATTCTAGCCCCATTTGAAATGGTTCGGCTGGATTTACTTTCAGATCTAAAAGTGCGATCGTTGATTTAGCAATTACTAAGGAAATGTTTTGCTTTAAACCATCTTGGAGACGTTCGCGTTGGTGGGTATGAAGGTTAACTGGAGGCGCTAAATTTACCCAAACTTCACCATTGCGAATTTCTATGGGAAAAGAAGGCACATCATCTGCCCAAGAGTCGAAGGTGCCACCGCTAGCAAGATCGAAGCGGGCATAATGCCAAGGGCAAGTTACAATACCATCTTTGCAAGTGCTACCTTGTAGGGGAAAGCCCATGTGTGGACAACGGTTATCAATTGCATAGACTTTATTGTCTGAGTAAAACAAAACAATAGTATGTTTTTCCTTGTGGACTAACAAACTGCCTGCTGCCTGAACATCTGCTAGTTTAGCAACAGGCGTATAATCATCTTTATTGGTTGGACGTTCAAATATTTGAGTCATTTAATTTGCACCCAAATGAAATAAAAAGCTTTACTTATACTCTGGCAAAATTTTACTTTCTTTGAGCGTCCAGCAATTCTAATTTTTGTTAATAAAACCTCTGTACTTAGCAGGGAAGGCTGTAAGTAAGATGTCTATCCTTGTGGGGTGGGCGTCTCGCCCGCCCTATGAACTGGGCGGGCAAGATGCCCACCCCACAAGAGTTAATGGGATATTTTTTATTTAGAAATCCCTTATTTTAAGGCGTAATCAACTGCAAAACTTCTACTTCTTCTTGTGGAGAAATCAATGTTTTCCCCACTGGGAGAAGAGCTAAAGCGTTGGTTTGAGCTAAATTAATTAAATTACCAGAACTGTGACTGCCACTAGCTTTGTGAAATTCATAAACTCCATTTATTAAATGTAATTTTCCCCAAAGATAAGTTTCACGCTTACCATCAGATCGCAATTCATCATGCGATCGCACTTTTAAAAATACTGGTTCCCAACCTTCTCTAATTCCTGAAAGTTTTTTAATGGCTGGTAACACAAACCGCCAAAAAGTTACTAATACCGATGCAGGATTTCCTGGTAAACCAAAGTAAAGCGGGGAGTGAGTAGAGACGCGATAACCCTTGTCTGTAGGAAAGGTGGCGACGGTGAGGGGTTTACCTGGCCTGATATCTACAGCTTGAATGTGGATTTTGGCTTCTAGTGATTCGAGAATTTTGTCAACATAATCATAATCTCCCACTGAAACACCACCGGAAGATAGAACTATATCAGCGATCGCAGCTGCATCGGTAATAACTTTCCTCAGGGCAACAGGTTCATCTTTGACAATGCCTAATAATAATGGTTCCGCCCCAGATTCTTTGACTAAAGCTGCCAGCGCATATTGATTAGAATCCACAATTTGCCCTGGTTGCAACGATTCATCAGCTCTTACCAACTCATCACCAGTAGAAAAAATTGCCACACGCGGACGGCGGTAAACATTTAATTTGGGACACTGTGCTGCTGCCAACACGGCGATTTCTGGGGCATTTAACCTAATACCTGCTGGTAATAGTTGTGTTCCAGCTTGGTAAAAAGACGCTTTGTGTCTGACAAATTCTTGGGGTTGTGGCGCAGTTAGGATAAAAACCCGGTTTTCTTCCCGCCGCGTCTTTTCTTGCATCACAACAGTATCAGCGCCTGCTGGCATCACGGCACCTGTAAAAATCCGCGCTGCTTGCCCTGTCCCAATGGTAGATTTTGGCTGATATCCAGCCGGAATCTCTTCAATAATTTCTAAAACAGTTGGTTTTTCAGTGCTAGAGTGCTGTACATCTTCGTATCGGACTGCATACCCATCCATCGCAGAGTTATCCCAATGGGGAAAATCTAGGGGACTGCTGACAGGTGCTGCCAAAATCCGACTAGCAGCTGCCAATAAATCTACAACTTCTGTATCCCGCTGGTTATCCAACGGCTGCACCAAATTTAAGATAATTGCTTGTGCATTGCTGACTGATAGCATAGCCAATGGCTCCAGTTTCGTACTCTTAAGTTAATCAATATGGCGATCGCACACAAGAGGACACCCTCATATAGGCTTAATAAGCTGTCGTGCATTTAAGTTAGGACTTACGCACTGTACAAATTAATCATCGTAGGTATTCACGAAAATAGGTCGTTTTAGTCTTTCATAGACGTTTCTTGATGATACGTAAACCCGCACTGTAGGGGCACAGCATTGCTGTGCCCCTACGACAGATGTGGTTTTTTCAAGCACCGCATATTTTGTATTTACCGTCAATGCGTAACTCCTATAAGTTACAAATCTTTTCGTGTTGGGTATTGACAGTTGACAGCTAACCGTAACGTGAATTCGACAGACCTCACCCACCCAGCCTCCCTCTCCTACCAGGAGAGGGAGGAGTAAAGAAAAATTAGGCTTTTTGCTCCCCTCTCCTTCAAGGAGAGGGGCTGGGGGTGAGGTCAAAATCCTGGACATCGAAATAAAACCTTGATAGCAAAGGACTTTCAATTCTGTTGCCTCTTGCCTCTTGCCTGTTGCTTGCTATATCTTTTAGCCTCAAACTTTGAGGGGAAGGTTAATTTGAAAAGTTGAACCTTGACCGACTGTACTTTTAACAGTTATTTGCCCATTGTATCCTTGCACAATTTGTTGAGCGATCGCCAGCCCCAATCCAAAGCCGCCAGTTTGCCGAGAACGAACAGTATCTACACGATAAAAGCGATCGAAAATATGTGGTAAATCGTCAGCCGGAATGCCAATACCGTCATCTTTAACCTGAATTACCGCCCAGTGAGACTGGGTAAAAAGTAATAATTCGACCTTACCGCCTGCTGGTGTATATTTAAAAGCATTAGTCAGTAGATTAATCACCGCTTGTTTGAGCAAATTGGCATCAGCTTTTAACATTACGGGTTGTTCTGGCAATCGGGCGTTGAAATTGAGGTTTTGGGCAGGAGCCTGAGCCGCAAAATCCTGAGTGAGGGATTTCAAAATTTCACATAAGTCAACGGGTTTTAATATCGTGTCCGTCAGGGAACCATTATGACGCGACAGGAAAAGCAGATTATTAATCAGCGTACTCATAGACTTAGCAGTTTCGGCAATATTTTGTAGCCGCAATCTTTGTTCTGATAAATCTTCCGGTGGCATCAGAGCAACTTGGGCATTACTTAATACCGTAGCCACGGGTGCGCGTAATTCATGAGAAGCATCAGCTGTAAATCGCTGCAATTGCTGATAAGCCCGTAAGCTTGGGCGCATTGCCAACCCGCCCAAAAACCAACCTGTAATTCCAATTACACCAAAGGTAACAGGAACCCCCAAAGTGAGAAACAAGCGGGCTTGGTTCAGGCTACTGCGTAAATAGTTCATGGGAACCGCCGTTTGAAAATAGCCAATTAACTCCTTATCTGACAAAACAGGAATTGTAACTTGGCGAACCCAGGTTGTTTTAGTGGGAAAATCTAAATTGAGTGGTGTTTCCAGCGTTTGAAATCCTGGTTCAGTCGTCAGCTGTTTGTTACCAGACGAACCGATAAACTGCACCAGTTGTTTCTGAGAGTTATACCATCGAGCGTAAACTAGTCCACCATTCAAAGATGCACCGTTCTCTAGAGAAATTTCTCGGTTGCGCTGATTTTGCCATTGACTTTGATAAAGCGAGTATTCAGTTTTGCCAGCAAAAGCCTTACTTTGCGAAAATAGTTCCTCATCAAAAACCCGCAACTGTTCTTCCACACTCAAACAGTAGCCCACCCCAGCAAATGCAAACAAAATTCCACCCATCGACAGGGCAAACCAGTGAGCAAGATTACGGCGGCTATGTTCAAACATTAGTTATTGGGTATGGGGCATTGGAGGCAGGAGGCAGGAGGCAGGAGGCAGAAGGCAAGAGGCAGGAGGCAGGAGGCAGGAGGCAGGAGGCAGGAGGCAGGAGGCAGAAGGCAAGAGGCAGAAGCAGAAGTTCTTTAATGGGTGAATTTTGAATTTTGAATTTTGAATTTTGAATTGATTTGTCTCCCTACTCTCTCCACTAATTTGGCGGATTTAACCGATAGCCCATACGATGTATGGTTTCTATGCAATCTTTGACACCAATAGTTTGTAGGCGTTGGCGTAAGCGGCGAACTAAGGTGGTAACTGCATTACTTTCGGGTTCGTCTCCGCAATTCCAAAGAGCTTGCTCAATTTGGCCATGAGATAAGACTTGGCGGGGGTGACGCATCATATATTCCATCAATTGAAACTCGCGGCTGGAAAGTTGAGTTGTTAAGGAACCGCGTTCGAGTATTAAATTGGATAAATGAAGTTGTAAATCGCCTAAGGTAAGTATATCTCCTTGCCACATTGGCGATCGCCGTCCCAGTGCCCGCACCCGTGCCAATAATTCCACCACATCCACGGGCTTGACTAAGTAATCATCGGCTCCAGCATCTAAACCTCTAACTTTATCTAAAACGGTGTCTTTCGCCGTCAGCATGAGTATGGGAGCCACTTTACCTGCCCGTCGATAGGCCTGACATAATTCTACGCCGCTCACCTTGGGCAACATCCAATCTAAAATCAGCAAATCATAATCTTTGCAAAAGGCAAACCACTGCCCTGTTTCACCATCAGTCACTGCATCTACTATATGCCCTGCTTTCAATAATGCTGCTCTTAGTGGCTCTAACTGCGATAGGTCATCTTCTACTAGTAAGATCAACATTCCATTTGCTTAATTTGCTGTCTTTGCTTACTTCCTAGTTTTAAGATTTAAGGTGAAATAACACAGAAGTAACAGTAAGTATTCTATCTCATGCCTTCCATGCAGCAACTTCAACGTTTTCAAGTGTTGCGATCGCTGGGCTTTGTGTTTTGGTTATCTTTACCCTTGGTTGGGCTAGTTTTTTGGCTGGGAAGCGGTTTTGTTGGAGATCGGATTTTGAGTCACTCGCGTGGCACTAAAAAATATCTGCTAGCCGATACCCAATCAGCACGGCAGATGATGAAAAAAGTAGTATCCATTGAGGTGGAAATTCTTCGACAACAAGGAATTTCCCGCGCGAACGTTAAAACCAATAACTCAGTTCTCAAAACGATAGTATTTGAATTTCCAGTTACCGATATGAACCAACTTCAAACCACTCTTAGTCAGGAGTTAGGCTTACCACACGATCGAGTTCAAGAACTGATTGTGGAAGTGGCAGAGTAACGGAGATGGAGAGACAAATCAATTCAAAATTCACGCATTAAAGAACTTCTGCCTCCTGCCTCCTGCCTCCTGCCTCCTCTTTTCCCATGCCCAACTTCCTTTGACATTTGCTTGTCATATTTATCCCATAGACTTCAAAAAAGGTAATGTAATTTTACATTTATCCAAAAAAATTGACCTTTAAATTAGGTGACATTGAACACGACTAGGGAAGAGTTTTCCTAATTCCCATTCGCTTTTACTCCATCTTTAACCTTTAATAGCTCACTGTGAATATGGATACTTCTGAAGCTCAAGTTTCAGCGATTGAAACCAAATCAGATAGTTCTGCACCTTCTGAGTTAGCACCTAATCCTTCGGGTAAACGTTGGTTCTGGAGATTGCTCATTCTATTTCTGGCGACTGGTGGTATTATCCTGTGGCGGATGCTGGCTCCTGGTGGGGCACCACGTTCTTCTGTGGCGCAACAGCAGCAGGCACCAGCCCCAAAGGCAATTGAAACGATCGCTTTGGCAAACGGAAGGGCTACCAGAAGTGTTCAGCTTTTAGGACAAGTGGAAGCCACTCAGCAATCAGTACTCCGCGCTCAAACGAGTGGAATTGTAGAGAAAATTCTCGTCCAACCAGGCGATCGCGTGCGGGCAGGTATGGCCATCGCCTTTTTGGACGATACCGATCAGCAATTGGCAATTAGCCAAGCACGGGCACAATTGGCACAACAACGCAGTAATTTGGCACGTTTGGAAGTCGGTACTAGAAAAGAAATCATTGCTCAACGCCAAGCAGCAGTCACATCTGCTAAAGCGCGAGAACTAGAAGCACAAGATAATCTCAAACGCACCAGCAATCTCGTCAAAGAGGGTGCTTTGTCCCAAAGATTATTAGTTGAAGCCCAAGCACAATTAAATAATATCCAAGGAGAACGCTTAGAAGCCGAAGCTGAACTTGCTGAAGCTAAAGCCGGGCCGATTCAAGAAGAAATTGCCGCCCAACGAGCAAATGTCGAAGCAGCTAGAGCCGCCCTAGGCCAAGCCGAATTAGCACAGCAACGCACTCGAATTCTGGCATCAGAATCAGGTATCGTGCAAACTCGCCATGTCAGTAACGGCGATTTAGTGCAAAATTCTAGCCAAATTGTCACCCTAGTAGCTGGCGATCGCCTTGATATTTTTCTAGAGTTACCCGAACAACTCAGTGGTACAGTTACCCCAGGCATGACAATCGATCTCGCCGCCCGTGCCTTACCCCAATGGAAACAAAGTGCCACCATCACCGCCGTAGTTCCTTCAGCCGATCCCGCCTCTCGTCGCCAGCGCGTGCGCGTCCAAATCAACAAACCACCAACGGGTTTAATACCAGGAATGGCGATCGCAGGCAATCTCAACATCCCCTCAAACCGTACTAGTTTTGTGGTATCTAGAGATGCACTAACCAGACGCCAAAATCAGTGGTTAGTTTTCGCTGTTGCGGATAACAAAGCCAAACAAATTCCAGTGGAAATGGTAGCTGACATGGGTAAAGATGTCGCCATTTATCATCCCAGCTTACGTACTGGTCAACCCATTGTCCTACGTGGCGGTGACGGACTACAAGATGGTGCGCCTGTCAAGATAGTCAATCCAACTTAAAACAATATACTTCTTGCAGAAGTCGGTTAAAGAGAAAGAATCAGAGGTATAAATTTTCCTGTTCTCTTTCTCCTTTAACCCTTTCTTTTTCAAACGACTGCAAACTCAGTTGAAATATAACTTTATCAACTACGAATTACGAATTACGAATTACTATGAATTTTATCGAAACCGCCGTTCGCTGGCGACATGGTACTTTCGTTCTCTTTTGCTTGCTGGCAATGTTTGGGGTATTCTCGCTGTTCAGGTTACCCCTAGAATTGCAGCCAGGAGGCGATCGCCCTGAAATTACAATCACGACTACCTATCCTGGAGCCGGACCAACGGAGGTAGAAGACTTAATTACCCGTCCCATAGAAGAACAGATGGAACAGGTACTGGGTGTCCAGGAAATTAGTAGTACTTCTCGTTCTGGACGTAGCACCATCACCTTGGAATTTGCTCAGGATGCCAATGTGCAAGAACGGGTGGTAGATGTTCTCAACCGCTTGCAACAGGTGGAAAGTTTGCCCCCAGAAGCTCAAGAATCCAATGTAGAACTGGTGGGTGGTAACAGTTCGCCGATGATGTGGATTCCGTTTGATACCAAAGAAGGATTTCAACCGGATGCCAACCGCTATCGAGATTTAGCCGAAGAAGTGGTAATTCCCCGTTTGCGGCGAGTGGAAGGAACTGGACAATTCCTAATAGTGGGTGGACAAGAACGAGAAGTAGAGGTGAAGGTAGATCCCAAAGCATTAAGCGATCGCAATCTCACAATCGGTGATGTAGTCAGAGTTTTACAGGAAAATAACCGCGATATCCGGGGTGGGCCGTTAATTTTAGGACGCAGAGAATATCGGGTACGCACAGTCAGCCGTTCCCAGGATTTATCCGAAATAGAAGGCTTTGTGCTGCGACGCGACCAGTCCGGCACAGTTTACTTACGGGATGTGGCCACAGCACAGATGGGACGCAAACCCCAAGATAGTGCCTTGGTATTCAACGGCAAACCTGGGGTAGCCATTGGTGTGATTCGGCAAATTGGGGCGAATGTGCCAGAGGTGGCTAAAGGCATTCGAGCGGAAATTGCAGCCCTCCAAGCCGAGTTTGATAGGCAAAACCAAGGTATTCGCTTTGTCTACAACTACGACGAAAGTGAGTATATCAATCAATCCATAAGTTTTGTACAAGGTAACTTAGTTAGTGGAGCGCTGTTAGCAACCATTGTCTTGGTTCTGTTTCTTGGCTCCATGCGTACCGTTGCAGTGGTAGCAATCACAATTCCCACTACACTTATTATGGTGTTTATTGTCATGTCTGCATTCGGACGCACATTAAACATCATCAGTTTGGCGGGGTTGGCGTTTGCAGTGGGTATGGTTGTAGATAACGCCATCGTCGTGATTGAGAATATCTTCACCCACATGCAGCAAGGAAAAAGTGCCTTGCGGGCAGCCATTGAAGGTACGCAGGAAGTTTGGGGGGCAATGCTTGGTTCCACCTTAACCAACGTAGTGGTGTTTGTACCGCTAATTATGGTTACAGGTGAAGCAGGGCAACTCTACACCGATATGGCGATCGCTCTTTCTGCCTCTTCCCTATTTTCGCTGTTTGCCGCGTTAACTTTAGTACCAATGCTATCGGGATTGTTCCTCAAGGAATCAGAAGCAATACAAATGATGCAGGGCGGTGAATACCGGGGCGGCAATTGGTTTGAGCGTATGGTGGCTAAAACCTCTGTGGTTTTTCGTCATTTCCAAGGTAAACTAGAGAACTTTCTCGCGTCTACTGTCAGTTGGTCGCTGGGGCGCAAACGTATTGGTCGCAGATTGCTAGTACTGTCAATTCCCATTGTTTTACTTGTGACTAGTATTTTTCTGTTGCCACCAGCGGATTATTTGCCCGAAGGAAATCGTAACTTAGTTGTGTTACGGGCGGAACCTTTGCCGGGAACCAGTATCCCGGAAGCGATTCGGCAATCTCAATCCGTACAAAAATTTCTGCGATCGCAACCAGAAGTTGACCGGATTATGTATGTTGACCGTCCTGGGGCTTTGCGCGGGATTGCAACTATTTTAAAACCGGAATTTGCCACTACCGCCGGACTCGCCGATATGGTGGATCGGTTACGCGCCCAAAGTAGCAACTTTGCTGGATACCGCTTTGTCATCCCCACACGAATTTCTATTTTCCGCGATCCCGGTAAAGAATTTGAAGTCGATATCGTCGGGGATGACCTGAATCAAATTGGCGATTTAGAAAAGCAAATTACTGCTAAATTGCGATCGCTTGATGGAGTACAGAATGTGCGATCGAATTTTGTCTTGGGAGCAGCCGAATTGCAAGTAATTCCCAACCGCGAACGCATCGCAGAAGTGGGACTTTCCGAAGCCGAAATTGGTTCAATGGTAGAAGCAGCATTGGGTGGCCGCATCGCTTCCGATTTCATTGATGGCAAAGAAGAACTAGATGTTTCAGTGGAATTGCAAAATACTGCTGTGGAAACCCCAGAACAACTGCGCCAATTACCTTTGTATGCACAGGGACGACAAGTGCAACTGGGAGATGTTGCCGAAGTCGTAGAAACAACAGGAGCCGACGCTATTAACCACGTTGATTTAGAGCGTTCAATTACTCTCACAGTCTCCCTTGCACCCGACGCTCCCCTGGCGACGCTGGTAGAACGTACCGAAGAAGAAATTCTCGCTCCTTTGCGTGCCAATCTGCCAACAGGCTATCGGCTAGAACTGGCGGGTTCAGCAGATCAGTTAGCAACAACTGTCGGTCAATTAGCCGCTGCATTTGTATTTTCAATTTTGATTACTTACTTGTTACTGGTGGCTTTGTATCGCTCGTTCCTCTATCCAGTGGTAATTATGGCAACAGTGCCAATGGGAATGAGTGGCGCACTATTGAGTTTAGTAATTGCTAACCAAATTCCGGGCATGAATGTGGCGTTGGATATGATTACAGCTTTGGGATTTGTCATCCTCACAGGTGTGGTTGTTAACAACGCCATCTTGCTGGTCGATCGCGCCTTGCAGCTCCAAGAAGCAGGTGAAGATTATGACGCATCGCTGTACAATGCCACAAACGATCGCCTCCGGGCAATTTTCATGTCTGCCGGCACTAGCGTCCTGGGAATGTTACCCCTGGCAGTGCTACCGGGTCAAGGTTCAGAGTTATATCAAGGCTTAGGCATCGTTTTGACTGGTGGTCTCGCTTTTTCTACCATTTTGACTCCTACCGTCGTACCCGCACTCATGGGTTTACTACACGATCTCTCTGGACGCAAATCACCGCGATCGGCAGTTGCCAAAAATCCAGACAAAGTAACTACCTGAAAGTTTTTAACAAATAGTAAAACCTTTTTTGTGCTTCACACAGGGGATAAATTCTGCGCCATATTTCAATTAACTAAAGTTCAAGTTTGTCCCTCTCCAAATCGGAGAGGGACGGTTTTGGTTAGTGAAACGAGGCAGAGGTCTTTTCATTGAGCTAATTATTGTACTTCGTTTATTTTTGAAGTGTGAGAGAAATTAACGCCTTAGTGTTAAAGGAAACAATACGATTTTGGATCTGCTAAAAGCATCACCGTGTAATACTTGGGAAAAGTTGAATCTTTTAGTGTTGCCCATGACAGAGGTAATGCCGATGACCCGATTAAACACTTTGCTGCAAAAGAGAATCAAGATTTAGGTATAGTCAAAGCTCTGCGAAAACAGTCACCAAGCTGAATCTAGCCCCTTTTTTCGCACCCCCTTGACAAAAGTGCAATTATCTTAACCTCTCACGGATGGTCAACTCCTGTTTATTATTGAAGACATTAGTTATCTTTATACTTTCAAAAACCGTGAATATGCAGAAATCATGCTCTAATCTGCAATAATCTAAATTGTAAATTACGACGATATATATATATAAAACAAAGATGACTAGCAATATTCAAGACAAAGAGAACAGTTTAGGCACTTTGTGGTTATTTAAGGAAAAATTTGGTTTTAAACAGCTTCCAGTAGACATAGCTTATGAAGCTTATTACAAATCGCTGCTTACTTGTGCTAGTGGTGATGGAACACTAGCAGATGAAGAAAGAGATTGGGTGATTGGATATGCCTATGCCTACAATTGTAACCCTGCAATCATTGAACAACTCAAAGTTTACAAGGCTGATGAAGATATCGAGACAGTCGTTACTGGACATTCTTCAGTCGATGTATCACGGCGTTTCCTAATTTATGATGCAATACAAGCTTGTTGTGCTGATGGAGAATATAGTGAAAAAGAACGGGTTGTAGTACTCAAAGCAGCAAAGAAACTCGGTATTTCTGAAGAGGTATTTCAACAAATTGAAGAAATCTATCTAGAAACAGTCGAACTCCGTAAAAAACGGCTGGCAGTAATGTATCCCGATGGTAGACCTTTATAATTTTAATTCAAGGGACTGACAGTTCAAAAAATATCACACTGTTCCCAGTCAAGAGTCAACTACAAAAAAGTAAGCTATGCCTAGCTTCTACGAAAGTAGAAGACGGTCATTATTCCTTTGTAAATACTTTTGACTGTTGAGCAATAATATCCGTTGGAACTTGACAATATTGATTACTATAAATAATGAAAGCGATCGCCTGCAACTGGCACATTGTTAAGTAGTCCTAATTTTGAAGAAATAGTCATGGCTAAACCCGTTGCGATTGGTGATAGCTTGACACAAGGTTTTCAAAGTGGAGCGATTTATAGGACTGATTGGTCTTTTCCAGCTATAATTGCTCGTTAGATGGGCTTAGAAACACCTACCGATTTCCGCATACTCTTTTTGGGTCAAAAGCAAGCAAAGTATTACATTTAACGCAACCAAGTGCAAGTGCGATCATTCCGAAAATCAAACTTTCAAATTCTAAATATCTGCGTTTATTTCGCATAAATACAAAGATTTAGAAGCATTTTTAATTCCTGAGAAAAGTTAGAAAAGCAAGTTCTTGTATAGGAAATTTGTGGCAACAGCAGTCCTCTCTTAAAATATACATCAATCATCAGAAAATCTCATGAACGAAACACAAACATATGAGTACGAAGAAGTGTTTGTAACAGGGGAAATTCATCCTATTATTGTGTTGCAAAATTTGCTTGAGTCAGGTGTTATTTCTGACTATATTCTTTATCAAGAGCGGGACGAAGTGCGTATTGCTGGTAATATATTATTTAAGGTATCAGTAAGCTTAGAGGCTGTCTCATTAGAAGATACAGAAAAAAAGCTGTCAGTCCCTATTAGCGATCCATTTAAACAAGTAGAATCCTTATTAGCGTCTTTGCCAATTAGAGATTGGACTGCTTATGGCTATATTGCTTTTGATATAGTTCGCTTCTACTCAAGCTACTCCAAAGCAATACAGCAACCACTTTTATGTTTTATTGTGCCAGAAACTGAACTTCACATTACTAGACAAAGAGTAAAAATTAAAAGTATAAAATCGCTAGATAAAATCAAAAAATTGTTATCAGTGAATAGCCAATTAATAGACTTCGTTCCAACACCCATATCGATTAATGTTACTGATAACGAGCGGGAATGTTATCAAAGTAAAGTAGATGTTCTCATTCAAGCTATTCAAGCAGGTAAATTACAAAAAGCCATACTTTCTCGTTATCTAAAGATAAAAGGAGATCTGGACGTTATCAAAACCTATATAGCCGGAACGAAAGTTAATAACTCTGCCCGTTCATATTGTCTGAATATAGGAGATGTACGTGCTGTAGGCTTTAGTCCCGAAATATTGATGCAAATAGACAATCAAGGATTTGTTATTACCAATCCGTTGGCAGGCACTCGGCGACGTGGTGAAAACTCGCAAGAAGATGCTCGCCTGTATAGTGAATTATTTACCAATGCTAAAGAGGTTAAGGAACACGCGCTCTCCGTCGAACTTGCTCAACAAGAGATTGCCAAACTTTCTGTACCTGGGACAGTAAAAATATTCGACTTTATGCAGGTCAAGAAATACCGCTATGTACAGCATTTATCATCGCGACTGAGCGGTCAGTTAAAATCAAATAAAACTTTATGGGATGCTCTTGCAGTTTTATTTCCAGGTATTACTGTGTCCGGTATTGATAAAAGTGAGGCCTTAGAATGGATAGCTCGCCTAGAAGACGAGCCACGAGGTATTTATGCAGGTGCTATTGGTTGGATAAACAGCACTGGACTAGTAGATTTAGCGATCGCCATCCGCTCCATCTATCAATATGATGACTGGATTTACCTAAATGCTGGAGCAGGTATAGTAGCAGAATCACTCCCAGAAGAAGAGTACATGGAGTCTGTTAACAAAATGAACACCATGTTGTGCTGTCTGGTATTAAAGTATTAATCAACCAAAGCCATTTATGGCTTAGATGTAACTTTTTGATTTTTGGGATTTGGCAGTTCAGATACAATTCCTTTCCTTTATAAGGCAACTTTTTCTCAATTCATCCAGTATCTTCTAAAAACGTGATGCGAAATATAGCCCTTGGATTTCAATTTCCCGAAAAAATCAACGAACCAAAATTTTTATTTGACTTTCTAGATAAATGTGACGAAATAGATTCTGTGCGTGTATGCAAGCAGAAAATTATCGATTATTTAGGCATTAAAGAAGGTGATTGCGTTTTAGATGTAGGGTGCGGAACCGGTCAGGAGGTACAACGTATAAAACAAATTGTTGGTAACAGTGGTTTAGTTGTGGGAGTAGATAAAAGTGAGTTAATGATTGAGGAGGCGAAGAAAAGAGCGGATAAATTAAATATGTCAGTCAAGTATTATGTAGCTGATGCCAACTCTCTCAAGATGAATGATAATAGCTTTGATGCGTGTCGGGCAGAACGTGTTTTATTATTCCTAGAAAACCCAAAGAACGCAGTGTTGGAAATGATTCGTGTATTGCGTCCTGGCGGAAAGCTTGCTATCTTCGATTTTTACTTAGACGGCACTTTTGTTAATTCGGCTTTTCCCGCTTTAAATCGCAAAATTGTTGGCTTCATATCAGACAGTTTCCCCAATGGATTAATAGGTTGTAAACTTCCGGAAATATTTGAAGAATTAGGTTTAAGTAACATCACTTTTGTTCCGCACACTAATATAGCACCGTATGATTTCTTTATGTGGGTTTGTCATGGAATTTTAGAACAAGCTATTAATCAAAAAGTTATATCAGAATCCGACTTAAATCAATGGGTAAATCAATTAAAAGAAATGCACGAGTCAGGGCGTTTTTTAGCAGGTTTTCCAGGTTTTATTGTGACTGGGCAAAAAAAATAATCTCAAGAGCCTGAACAAAATTTGCTGCTGAAAGCTGCATCCTCTTTTATAATCTCAATAAACTAATACGTGTAAATTTACACCTGTTTTTTTTTAAAAGAGCAAAACTTTTTTATAGTCTTGTAAAAGGTGACAAAAAATTACTTATGGGGTCTCATCGAGTTTTTCAGACTCAAGCAAAGCGATCGCCATCGATAGTCATGGTTTACACGGCAGCAAGTAGCTAAGCCATCATCTTAATATAAAAAACAGGAGTGATCGTTATTTCCCAACTCTTAAATAAAAATACTTCTTTTGTATGACCATCGAACGCGTTCGGCAAAAACACTATCCCAAAGCTGATATTGGGCGACGAGGTATGGCATTGGGGTTAGATTTTTTTGTTGTCTGGCTAATCAGTTCTTTGCTCGGAAGTGGCAATATCGGCATTCAATTTGCTCAAATCTTAGTTTTTATATTGTTTTGGCTGATTTTACGGGTATTGGTGGTATATAACAATCAAGGACAAAGTTTAGGGCGTTGGGCGTTCGATTTAAAGGTGTTGGAAGTCAAAGATGGAGAAATAATCGGCAGAGTCCCAGATTTACAGGCTCTAGTCAAGCGAGAGACAATTATCGGCTTCGGTGCGCTTTTCGTGTCAATTGCCTTAACTAATATTAGAGCCAATCCCACTGCTATACTGCTAGTATTTCCCTTAGCAATTGATTGTGGTACTGCCTTATCTGATGCCCAGATGCGGCAGGCTTTACACGATCGCTTTTGCGGAACTTTCATCGTCTCTTCCCGTCGTGGCTACTCGCTGGATATAAAAATCAAAAAAATAGTTGAAAATATCCGCCAGAATGTGAGAAGATAATCATTTGTGTTAATTCTCTCCAGGCTTTACTGTTTGTAAGATTATGGCTAAGAGTAAAGGTGTCCGCATAATTGTGACATTAGAATGTACCGAGTGTCGGACAAACCCAGAAAAGCGGTCTCCTGGTGTATCACGTTACACCAGCACTAAGAATCGCCGCAACACCACTAACAGGCTAGAACTGAAAAAGTTCTGCACCCACTGTAATAAACATACCGTTCACAAGGAAATTAAGTAGAGATGAGTTATTTCCGTCGTCGCCTTTCTCCAATTAAGCCAGGAGAACCAATAGATTATAAGGACGTTGATTTGTTGCGTAAGTTTATCACCGAGCGGGGCAAGATACTGCCACGGCGGATTACAGGGCTGACATCTCAGCAACAGCGAGAGTTGACATTAGCAATTAAGCGATCGCGGATTGTGGCTTTGTTGCCATTTATCAACGCGGAAGGCTAAAAAGAGTGATGAGTGATGAGTAGAGACGCGACGCCAGTGGCTACAACAGGGCGAACCCCGCAACGCGCTGGCTCACTAATCGCGTCTGTATAGGAGTGATGAGTTATAAATCAAAACTCCTAACTCCTAACTCCTAACTTAAAATTATTTAAACTGTTCATTAAAAAAATAAAGTGCGAGAGTTGTGGAGAAGGGGACGCTAGTTGAATTTAGGGTTCAAGGCGATCGCCGTCTGGGCGTCGTAGAACGTCCAGACGGTAAAACCCGCTGGTTTGTGGTAGACGAACGCGGTCAATCCCACAGCCTCGCGCCTAGACAAGTAACCTATACAGTTAACAAAGAAACCTATAAGCCCACGGATATTTCCAGGTTTCTAGAGCAGGTCAAGCCTTATTTAGATCCATCTAGTTTGGAAGTAGCTTGGGAATTATTGGTTGAAGGCGGGGAAACAATCACCCCAGAGGAAATGGCGAATTTGCTATTTTCGGAATCGGGTGCGCCCCATTGTTACGCTGCACATTGCCTGTTATCAGACGATAAGCTGTATTTTAAGCAAAAAGGAGATGCTTACGAAGCCCGAACTGCTGCTCAGGTTGCAGAACGTAAGCACCAGATAGAAGTAGAGGCACTCAAAGCTAAGGGACAGCAGGAATTTTTGGCTCGTGTAGAGCAGGCGCTCAAAGGTGAAGCAGTAGAGTGGCAGCGCCACGATCGCCAGCGCTTGGAAGGAATAGAAAAATACGCAGCGCTGCTCGCTGACACCGTGCGGATGGGGGTAAATTATGACACTCTGGCTCGTGCCTATCCTCCCTCAGCCCCAGTATTAGAAACCATGACCTTGCTGGGACGCCCCACAACACCCCAAGGAGCCTTTCAACTGTTGGTAGATTTGGGTTGGTGGAGTCCTCATGAAAACTTGTTCCTGCGTCGTTCTTCAATTCCGGTTCAGTTTTCTCAAAAGGTATTAGAAGTGGCGCAACAACATTTGGATTTCCCACCGAGTGATTCAGATACCAACCGCTTGGCTCTGACTCACTTGAAAGTCTACACCATTGATGATGAAACCACGACAGAAATCGATGATGGTTTAAGTTGGGAAGTACTCCCCGATGGACGAGAACGGCTGTGGGTGCATATCGCTGATCCCACCAGATGGTTAGTACCAGAAGATGAATTAGATTTAGAAGCTAGAAAACGAGGTAGTACAGTATATTTACCTACAGGGATGATTCCCATGTTTCCAGAAATATTGGCAACTGGGCCAATGAGTCTGGTACAAGGGCGGATTTGTTGTGCCCTAAGTTTTGGAGTTGTTTTAGGTGCAACTGGAGCAGTAGAAGATTACAGCATTCATACCAGCTTAATTAAGCCGACTTATCGCCTTACCTACGAAGATGTAGATGAAATGTTGCAATTAGGGGTACAAGCAGAACCAGAAATTGCAGCGATCGCCACTTGGGCAAATCGGCGCAAAACTTGGCGTTATGCCCAAGGAGCAATTAGCATCAACATGCCTGAGGCGGCGATTAAAGTCAAAGGCGAGGAAATCAATATTGACATTTTGGACGATTCACCCTCCCGGCAACTCGTGGCAGAAATGATGATTCTTGCTGGTGAAGTTGCTGCCCGCTACGGTCAAAGACATAACATTCCTCTGCCCTTTCGCGGTCAGCCCCAACCGGAATTACCTCCAGACGAAGAATTACTCCAGCTACCAGCTGGATTCGTTCGCGCTTGCGCCATGCGGCGTTGTATGCCCAAAAGTGAAATGAGCATTACGCCTTTGCGTCATGCGGGTTTGGGTTTGGATACCTACACTCAAGCAACTTCTCCCATCCGCCGCTACAGCGATTTGCTCACTCACTTCCAACTGAAAGCCCACTTGCGGGGTGAAGTTTTGCCATTTTCCGCGGAACAACTCAAAGAAGTGATGATGACAGTCACCACCATCACCCAAGAAGTGACGATGGTAGAACGACAAACTAATAGATATTATGCTTTAGAGTATTTGCGCCGTCATCCGGAGCAAATTTGGCATGTGACGGTGTTAATGTGGTTGCGGGAAGACAGCAACTTAGCCCTAATTTTGTTAGAAGATTTGGGTTTGCAATTACCAATGTCTTTCAAACGTTCTGTGAATTTGGGCGAACAGATATTAGTGAAAGTTACCCACGCCGACCCGCAAAAAGATTTAATTCAATTTCAAGAAATAATTTATCAAGAAGCCCAATCAGCAGTGAATTAACTTAGCTCGAACTTTTTTCGGTTAGCATATAAAGTAAAAATGAATTAATTGTAATTTAAAGTACAATCCTCATGCTCAAATCCAACCACTTCGATTGAGTAATTGGCGCACTCGTAGAAATATAATCCACACCCGTTTCTGCAACAGAGCGAATCCTATCCAAAGTCACATTCCCCGAAGCCTCAATTTTCACCCGGCTATCCTGCTGACGAATCAATTCCACCGCCTGACACATCATATCCAAAGGCATATTGTCTAACATAATAATGTCGGCTTGATGCTGCAAAGCTTCTTTCACCTGTTCTAAACTTTCCGTCTCTACTTCTATTGTCAAAGGATAAGGAATCAGAGAATGAACACGGCTAATAGCTTCCTCGATTCCCCCAGCCGCTGCAATGTGATTATCCTTAATCATCACCGCATCATCCAACCCCATGCGGTGATTAATCGCCCCACCCACAGCAGCCGCATACTTTTCCAACAATCTCAGCCCTGGTGTAGTTTTGCGCGTATCCACTAACCGAGCAGGTAAATCAACAATTTTCTCTATATATATATTAGTCAGCGTGGCAATTCCACTCAACCGCATAGCCAAATTCAGAGCTACCCGTTCCCCCATCAGCAACGCATCCAGCGAACCATGAATTTCAGCGACTATCTGTCCCGGCTCGCATCTTGCGCCTTCAGCTGTCACAGCCGTAAAACTCACATTTTCATTCAAAATCTGAAACACCCTAGCTGCAACTGGTAAGCCAGCAATTATTCCTGGAGCTTTAGCTATCCACTTGGCTGTTCCTGCTGTGGTATCTTCTGTAAGAAGGGTGTTTGTAGTGCGATCGCCCCGCCCAATATCCTCCAACAACCAACCACGCAACAGCGGATCTAGAACTAGCCAGGGCGGCAAAACACCAAAACTTCTCACAACTTTATTCCTTACAAAGAGGCTTCAGGAATACTATAGCCTAAAACTCTTGCCATCTAAGGCTTGTAGCCATCTCAAAAAAAAGGCGAAAAAAAGTAGTAAAAGTGGTTGACACTCTTAAGTTGGTTCGCTATATTGAATAAGTGCCTGAGAGAGCGAAGCGAAAAGAGCGACGCTGGCAGGACACCGAACCATGAAAATATTATAGTTTGAAAGCCATTATACAACAAGTGGTCAGCGTCAAGTAAATGAAGTAACCAAGCTGAGGTTAAAAAAGCGCAGCTAAAGAGCTACAAACGATTCATCAAAACGGAGAGTTTGATCCTGGCTCAGGATGAACGCTGGCGGTATGCTTAACACATGCAAGTCGAAC
>LWTK01000083.1 GCA_003326205.1 Nostoc sp. ATCC 43529 | reverse complement strand
TTTTCTGACTCTATCTTTAATTCGTTTATCAAACCCCAAAGTGCCTGATAAATTTTATACTTCAATTCGGCATTTAATTTATTTACTGCCATAATTGATACTAAGTCTTAAAGAATTATTGCAGATATATTTGGAAATAATCGTCAAATAATTTACTAGCAATCTTTTTGAGATATCTCATCAAGATGATTTATTGTGCAATTACGTATTCTGATTGCAAATAAAATTACCTTATACAGAAATGCAAGTTTTAGCGATCGCACCTTTTTTGGCCGACCTCACAAAATCGCGTTGCTCCCTCGCTTGTTGGGTTTCGTTATAGGCCAGCGACAACGCCCCGACCACGCCAACATTTTCCTTTAACCCAGTTATTAGATTTTTGATGACCGGAGACGCTTGGTTGATCGCGCTAAAAACCAAAACCACCGGCGAAATTGGAGCCACAGTAAAAGCCTCAGGTATAGAATTAAGCAAATTAAAGAAACATTCTGCTGGGCTTAAGTTCGGCAGTTTTTTTTATTTATATTCTCAGTATAAAAAAGGTTTGATGTGTGTTAAACAATAAAGTATTTCTGTATTTACAGAAATACGTTTTTACTTTTTATTCCCATAATGCTCCTCTAGTAAGTCTCGCAACAAATCAGCCATTGTTACCCCTGCATCGACAGCTTGACGCTTAATTGCTTTGTGTAGTGACTCAGGAATATCCAAGGTTAAGCGTTTTATTTTTTCAGGTTGTTCTTGTGGAGGTTGAGACACAACAGACTCGCGATCGCTGACCCATTGCTCTAAGTCTACAGATTCTCGTGCTTCAGGCTTTTTACCAAAATTGACCTTTTTCGCTGACATCTGTTAAACCCCCAATTTCAACAATTCATTTACCAGTGCTTTTACTTCCTTGGCAGCAGAACCACTCTTGTCAACTTCAAGAACTGTATTGCCTGATGCTGCCGATTCTGCAAATACAACTCGCTGGCTGATAGCTGACTTCAACACTGGAAAGGGGTACTGCTCAAGCGCCTCTACTACATCTCGTCCAATTGCCGTATTTACAATTTTACGATTAATTACAAATACAGCTTTAATGTTTTCTTTAAATACAGAAGCTTCTTTGATGAGTTTAGGGACTTCCAAAGAATAAATTATTCCAAGAAAAACAAGAGACAGGATTTTTCAAGAATAATAATCATTTTAAGGGGGGAGAAAAGGGGTTGCCCAGGGCAACCCCTTTTCTCCCCCTCATCTATGCATGAAGAATCTATACACTTGTCGTCTGCTTTGAAGTTAAACAGTGTAAATAAGGGATGTTTTGTAGCTAACTAAATGCTGTTATTAAAATCAAATAACTTTTGTTTTACTACAACAAATATCAATAAACCAATTACCTAAATTTTGGAAAACTTCATGAGTAGAATTGGTCAGCCGCTCAATCTTTTTTTCAATTTGAGCCATAGCTTTTTTAGTAAGCTTTACCCCATTCTCATAAGTTTTGTGTACTAGCTTAACGACTGGATGAGAACCTTTCCATTTCATAGTACTAGCAAACTTTAAAGCCGTCTCCACTTCATCTAAAATGCTGCCATTCCAATGGTTCTCTAGTATTGCCCATGTCCAATCTAAGTGGATTATATTTACTATGATAGGGCGGATAGTAAGCTAAACGTATATTTACTTGATGTTTTTGGGCAAATTCTACTATACGTTTCATAAATTGGGTACGCCGTGAACTGTTCTGCGGGCCATTATCTTGATTAAGAACTAGAGTTTGAATATTAGAAAAACGATGTTTTTCTCCTAACCAAAAATCTTCTAAAATATCAACAATGAAATCGCTTGTAACTTTCGATTCTGTAAAGTATAAAAATAGTTCATCAAGCTCTGGAAGAAATATACCATAGGGAGTTACAGTTGTTTTCGGATTATAATCATGGTCATCAGCTTTCGCCCCATCGCGGCTTTTACCTCCTCGATCAAATGAACCAATCTTAACGCGGGCTTTTCCGTCCATGCTTAGACGTAAAACACTCTTATCTTCATCTGCATCTTGATTTATTATGTCTAATTGCTCAAAGATTGCATCAGTTTGTGGGATTTTTTTTGAGGTTGAATTTTCTTTACCCTTCTGAGTTTGTAACCTAAATTATTTAATTTGACTCGAATTGTTTCTGATGTATGTAAATTTTCATCACTATAACCATATTTTTCAATTAATTGCTTTCTGACTTCAGCTGCACTAAGTCTGCTATATAGTCTTTGACTTTTAAAACTAGGATCAGTTTGACTTTGCGAATCTACTATATTTTTTATATCTTCTAAAAGATTTGGCAAGTGTTCTTCTGCTTTATAACGCCCTTTGCCACTCATGTTATCAACACAAGTAATACCACTTTCTAATTCTCTTATTCCTTTCCTAATAGTATCTCGATTCCATCCTAATTCTGATTGTGCAAGCCTTTGTCCCCCTAAACCTAAGCCCTGAACTGTCTGTGCCATAAATTTGCGCTTTGCTGCACCTTTTAATTGAGACGCAGTTTCAATTAGCAACTTTTTGAGAGAATCAGTTAATACTATAGCCACCAGTTACCACACTCAAAAACTCAATCATTATTCAAATTACTACAAAAGGGGGATGAAGGGGCAGCCGATGGCTGCCCCTTCATCCCCCTTTTGAAATGATTATCATTATTATTGATGGAATAGTTTATTTTCTGGAAGTCCCAAAGATGCCTTCCTCCTAACTGCCAACCTCAGCAGTGCCAACATTGTAGGTGCGTCCCTCAGCTATGCCGACCTCAGCTTTGCCAACCTTTGCAATACCGACCTCAGCAGTGCTTACCTCAGCTATGCCAACCTCAGCAATGCCAACCTCAGCAGTGCCGACCTCAAAGACGCCAACCTCAGCAGTGCCAACCTCAAAAATACCAACCTCAAAAATACCAACCTCAGCAATGCCAACCTCAGCAGTGCCGACCTCAAAGACGCCAACCTCAGCAGTGCCAACCTCAAAAATACCAACCTCAAAAATACCAACCTCAGCAATGCCAACCTCAGCAGTGCCGACCTCAGCAGTGCCTACCTCAAAAATACCAACCTCGAAAATGCCAAAAATCTTACTTTGGAACAAATTAAGAAAGCAATAAATTGGGAGCTTGCAATATACAACGATGAATTTTGCGCCAAGCTTGGTTTACCACCAAAATGAATGAGTTATTGCAGTTGATTAGAAACAATTCTTGAGATGATAGCCTAAATTATTTGTAAATGATTTACTAAAACCTACCAATCACAATAGACAACCTTATGCAAAAAGGTTGCCTACTTGAGGATATTCGGTATACTCTATGGACAGATTTTATTGTAAGTGTCTCTGCTTAGCGCAAACTAGCTAGAGGCTTTTTTATTTGAGTAGTTTACTATTCTCCTTAGTAGTATCTCCTTTCGCCTTGGATTGATCGATAATGTGATTCAACCCTATCGGCGATATAACCAGAGCAATGGGAATAAAATCTGGATGTAAAACTGCCCAAAGTGGTGTTATAGCAGCAATTCCAGAAGCTACAAAAGCGATAGCCTTTTTTGTTTTATCCATGTTAAAAACTCCAATAAGGGTAATAGTCTTGCCTTGCAAAATTAATTTTAGCGGTGTATCTTTTTCTGACCGCGCCAAGTTAACCCTGCACTAGAAAGTCTTGGTCTATCCTGTTGCAGTTGATAAGAAATAATTCTTAAGCGGTCGTAGGTTTGACGACCGCTTCTTAAACACTATTGTTGACGACCCTCCTTTGATTCTGGCAACGATGTACGCTCTGGTTTAATAAGCGTACTAATAGCCGCTATACCACCGCCTATGCTTGCAGCTAAAGGTATATAAGCCGGGTCTTTTGCAGCCAATCCAATAGAAGCCATCAGAGAGATTGTTAATACTGAAGTGATAAACTTGAAGAACATAATTGAATTTGATTTATTTGATATGCTCGGTGATTCGCAGTCACCGGGCGTTTACTTAAAACTTAGTATTCCTTGTTTATTACGGTTAATCAATAGAATTGTGGGATTTTCCACAACTTTCTGATTTCCCACAAGCATTAAGTTTGACATCCAATGCAGTACCCCAAGTCGTTGATCGCAGTTCTATAATTTAGTATTCCTTGTTTATCTGGTAAATACATTCGTTGAATACCCTTAATTTTTAACCATTAGTTTGTTTTTCCTAATTTCCGGTAAGTTAATAAAGCGAATTGATATCATTTAAAAACTCCAATAAGCTGATAAATTAACATAACTAAGTATATTCGCTTACTTCTTAAAATCAAACCGTGGTAAAAAATATATCTTTATACTTGAATACTGAGGAAAAAGATCTGATTATTGACATAGATAACTGGTAAAAAAGGTTTATAAGTGACTTATAAACAATATTCAAAGACCATTTTTTGTCAAAAATACTACATTATAGTAATTTATAAAATCTTGTGTAATGTTGTATTTATTAGTACATCTATTACCCACAAGCCCAAATCGTTGATCGCATTTCTATAATCCAAAAACTAAACCGCACCAAGGATCGTAATGTCAAAGGCGGGGTTTAGTTTAGTGTGCAATGTAGACCGCTGTAAATTTAGACGGTATACTCTAGAATCAGATTAATTAATGTACGTCTCTAGTTAGCCAAACTAGCTAGAGATGTTTTATTTGAGTAGTTTACTGTTCTCCTTAGTAGCATCTCCTTTGTTCTTGGATTGTTCGATAATATGATTCAACCCTATCGGAGATATGACCAGAGCAATGGGAATAAACTCTGGGTGTAAAGCCGCCCAAACTGGTGTTATTGCCGCAATTACAGAGGCTATAAAAGCGATAGTGTTTTTTGTTTTACTCATGTAAAAAACTCCAATAATATTAGTACTTAGTCAAAGTAATTTTAGCGGCGTGTCTTTTTGTGACCGCGCCAAGTTAACCCAGCACTACAAAGTCCTGGTCTATCCTGTTGCAGTTAATAAGAAATAATTGCTTTTTTACTTTGGGTTTAGTAAGAAATAGCCACACCAACGATTAAGGCAACAAAACAAGTTACCTAACTTTTAAAAGTGTTCATTGTAGGAACAAATGGTAGATATCTCGATTTTTGCAGATAGATTAATAACGTCACTGGGGTGGTTTACCCCTTTATCCTAATATCGTTGTAATTGAAAATACCGTCTTGTCCCTTAAGTTAGAATTCACAGATTGTGGCATAATAAGCCGGTCGCATACACTACTCGTTACTCATCAATCGTGCAAGATACCGGCTCCATCAACGATCTTGCAGATACGTTAATCCAGTTAGCAGATATCAGCTTTGAACTGCTCGATCCAGAAGATGAACAGATTCTAGAATCAGATTTACAACAACGGCTAAAAATCGCTTGGCAGGCAGGGTAAGAGTATCTCAATTAGTCTTGACACAAGGGATTCAGAGGAATTTAATGTAATATCTAGAAAACAAAAACTAAGAACTCGAATCATATTGCCGTCCACTTCTTTTTTTGACGAAGACCCCACACCCACACCCCACCCCAGATCATCCATACAGTTACCCCAGGTCGATCGGCGGCTTGGGGTATTTTGGTTTTATGTGATAATTAATACAAAAAATTTGATTGTAACGTACTGAATTATTTGTAACTTTTTGCACCGTCTCTCGTCAAAAATCGCAAAAATAAAGCAACCCGGTGCAAATTTTCTCAGTGTAACTTAAGATTATTTATACAAGTTAATATCTAAGAAAGTATTGATATATCGTCATTATTGAGGTTAGAAAACCCCTATTTTTAGTACTTTTAAGCACATTATCTTTGTCTGGAGAAGTTACTTATAAAAAGAGTATGTTCCCAAAGATTTTAATAAGTATTAATACTCAGTAATAAAATCCTCCGTACAAAACCCAATAAGGGCGGCGGCGCGGTTAACCACGCCCAACAATACGGCAATCACCACACCGAACAACCCAAGGTAACCACTTGGGAGCGAAATTATGGTGAAACTACTCAACTGTAAAACACTCAGGAAGTCACTAGAAAACAATCGTTGACCCAATTCATCGTTACAGCCTATACGCGCCTACAAGACGCCACAAATCGACGCTATTTTTTATTAGTAATAAATACTTATTAATCAAACAGGTGTGAAGTGGTGCAAACGCCCCAACCAAGTAAAAAATATGTGGATGACTACAACAAAATCTCAAGACTTATACCAGCAAATCTTGGGGTAATTTCAGTGTAATCTTTAGAGTTAATTAAGGATGTGTTTAACAGTTAAAAATTCAATCTTCAGATAATATTCAAAATAAATTAAATCAAGCATTATATAAATATCAAACAACCAGATACTTGTTGGTTTAATAACGTCCTCTTCGCAAAGTGAGAATAGAAATGATGGAATGGTTCGAGCTATTAAATGAAGTATTTTCATGGATTCCCGACCCCGTAGAGGAATTTATTGAAGCTAAACTACCTTTTGATAACGGAGATGGACAGTTGACAGTAAATGATTTCGATCCAACAAAAAATAATTATATTAGTCCAGGAGATGGTCGCATTTATAGTGCTTACGATCAATTAAACAAAACGGGTAAAAAAGTTGTGTCAGAACTCTTTGAAGCTACAAATCCGAATGTTGCAGATGATGTCGTCAGAAATATAGATGATGTCGCCAGAATTTTTGGAAAAATTATTCCATAATTACTTTCTGATGTTTTAACAGAAAACCACCAGTGTAAAAAGCTGGTGGTTTTTTATCCACACCAAAAATCAACAAGACGAAGTATTACATACACCACGAATACTTTTACGTATGTAGTTCAGATAGACTGTACAAAACCTAATAAGGGCGGCGGCGCGATTGACCATGCCCAACAAGACTAGGTAACCAGTTGGCGCGAGAGTAGGGGTAATTACACCCTGTAAAATTGAGATG
Source organism: Nostoc sp. ATCC 43529 (assembly GCA_003326205.1). Lineage (GTDB taxonomy): Bacteria > Cyanobacteriota > Cyanobacteriia > Cyanobacteriales > Nostocaceae > Nostoc. The sequence continues at coordinate 3,719 of LWTK01000083.1, read as the reverse complement.
CGATCATGAGGAGTTCACGACCGCATCTTAGAAGCTATTGTTGACGACCCTCCTTAGATTCTGGCAACGATCTACGCTCTGGCTTTATGAGCGTACTAATAGCAGCAATACCACCGCCTACGCTTGCAGCCAGAGGTATATAAGCCGGGTCTTTTGCTGCTAAGCCAATAGTTACAATCAAAGTACCCGTCAATAAAGATGTGATAATCTTGAAATACATACATTTAATCCTTTTAATTGAAACAACGATGCTCGGTGATTAACGGTCACCGGGCGTTTATCTAAAATTTAGTATTCCTTGTTTTTCTGGTTGAAAAAACAGATTGTCAGATGTTAAACCATTAGTTGGTTTTTGCTAATTTCCGATAAGTTAATAAAGCCAATTGGCATCATTTAAAAACTCCAATAAGCTGATAATTGACGATATTAAGTATAAACAACTAGTAAAAAAAATAAAATAGTACAACAGTTATCGCAATAAATACTATACTACTGAGAAAAAACATCTGATTATTGACATAGATAACTGGTAAAAATGGTTTGTAAGTTATTTACAAAAATATCCAAATATTATTAGTTGTCAAAAACACTACATCAAAGAATTTTATAAATATTTGTATAATTTTGTATTAATTATTACAATTATCACTTAAAGCTCGTTGATCGCGGGGAGAGTAGCATTAAAAAGTAAAAACGTATTTACAGAAATACAGAAATACCGAAACAGAGGCGATCGCACTTCCCCTTCCCCAACGTCCCACTTAAAGCACGAGTGAGGTAAGGAGTGCGATTCTAGGCGGTTGTAGAGTGTTGGCTGTGGAATCTTACCCAATGCCTAACACTCAATGACCAATGCCCAATCCTAATGTGGTCAAGCCAGAGGTGAGAGAACCAGCAATAGAAGTGAGTCATACTACAAAGTTCAAAAGTTGTGGTGAAATTACTTCAGTATTAAAAGCCAATGAATGTATAAGATTTGGGACACCCCCTCTTGAAATTTAAGTATTTAGTATATATTTAGGGGGGGTGTTTCTCAATTAGCCCAAAAAATTCGCAACTAACAAAAAGCAGTTTTTGTAATATGACTGTAATATAAAGATGGGGAATTTTGGTAGGTAAGCCAGAGGCTAAAAACCCAATGAATTTTGGGAAAGGGCTGGGCGCGATGATTTTCTCTAAGAATTTTGTGGAAACAAGAGGAGCGTAGCGCCTTCTGCATCGCTTTCTCTAAGAAATTTTGGCAGCGGTCAAAAAAGGATAAGTTAACAAGTCTAAAAACCTGTTATTTATTGTCATAACTGTTATTAAAAATTTCTAACCAAATAGATAGGGTATGGATGAGTAGCTTGCCGTGGAAAAACTTGAAAGCGATTCCTGGCCGTAGCCATCGCGGATATTGCTTCGCGGTCACAAAAGTTATGCCCTAAAATTTTGAATAGGCATAACTTTTATTGCAGCCATGACAGACCGCATCGACCAAATCATAGAGAAACTCCAGCAATTAAAAGAAATTAGACAGCAGTTAGTCGATGAGCCGATGTCACCACCTGGGGCATGGATTCATCAATATGAAGTGCAAAAGCAGTATAAAAAAGATGGTCAAGTATATTGGTATGTATACGCCAAATGGCAAGCCAATGAGCCAATTTTTAAACGTAACCCTAAACAAAGGCTAAAGGGTATTGTCAAACGCGGCAAGAATCCAGAGTACACCTGCCATCAGCACATAGGCAGGGTAGGCAGCAGTACGGGACTATCTACCGATCCACAAGTAGAAGAAGCTTACCAAGAATGGGCAAATCGTAAGCGATTAGATGCAATTGACATAGCAATAGAAGAGATAGAGAATGCGCTGAAAATAGTTATGCCAGAAAAGAACGATGAGGCATAACTAATTTAAAGGATGGTCGGCGATGGCAACGAGAACACCGCAGGCATCGCCATAGCTAATGACAGTAATTTGTTATAGTTTTCAGAACTAGTTATTACAAGGTCTAACCAGAAGGGCGGACGCTGGCAGTCATGGGATGGCGATCGCCCGCTCCACATTAACAGAATTGTCTGGCTCAACAACTTGACTAAATACCTGTAATTAATGAGGAAAAAATATGAACCGCAAACAATGGGCGATCGCCAGCTTACTTACAATCGCTATTTATCTGCTGCCCTTAAACCTTCGAGGGCATCGTCCGGCTAGCAGAGTGGGCTATTTTGACGCTTATTCGTTGACGAGCGATCGCCAGTACCATCGGGGAAAATTTGGCGGCGGCGGTAACAGTGGGGAGACGCGGCGAAGCCTGAGTCGTTAGCCAGCGTAGCTGGTAGTCAAGAGGTATCGAGACAAATTGTTAGAAATTACCTAACAAGTTATATAAATGCACTAACCAGTAACAACTAGATTAACTTCGGAACTGGGAAAACTTGAAAGCGATGCCTGCGGCGGGCGTAGCCATCGCGGATATGGCAATGGAGACGCTGTGAAACCCGCTTGAGGTGTCGTTAAAGAAACTTCTGGAGCGATCGCTATTGGATGTATGGCAGACGACGCACTAAAGCTGTCGTCACTTGCGATCGCGTAGGCAATGTAGTTAAAGTCATATTTCCCGACATCTCCCCCAACTGGGGACAACATCGACAACGCCGCCGCCGCCCCCAACACCTGCTCGTCGCTCACTTCCAAATATTTTTGCAGCTGTTCCAGATTTCTATGCCCCGAAATTTCTTGAATAACTCTCAACGGTATACCAGCATTGCTCATCTGAGTTAATGCAGTCCTTCTAAAGCTGTGGGTACTCACGCCAATTATCCCGGCTTGTTTGCAAGCTGTTCTCAAAATCCTAGCCGCTGAATCCTCGCTTATATGCCCATCACTGCGACCGGGGAACAGATAATCATCACCCGCTAATGGGTAATATTCAGCCAACAACCGCCGCAAGTCTTCGATGACTGGTATAGACCTAGTAGCCAGCTTTCCTTTAGTGTTCGCCTTCCTAATGACAAACTGCGGTCTAACATTGCCCTTAATGGTGTAAATATCTTGAGTTTGCAAGGTACAGGCTTCGCGGATTCTTGCGGCACTGAAGAGACATACACCAAATAAAGTGCGATCGCGGTCATTGTCCAGACCATAACTGAAGATTAGCTGTATCTCTTGTTGGGTAAGAACCTTGGCGCGTCCATGCCGATTTATTTTCATCGTTAGACTGTAGACCCTGCGATCCACAGACTACGACGTTTTGACCCCTGATAAGTATAAATGTTTTACTAAGGAAGCGCTATCACCAATCACTGATTATCTTTATATGACCGTAGATAATGAATTTAAACCGAGAAGAATATTTGACCTTGATGAATCAAATAGAAACATTAAACAAAATTAACTTGGTGTTAGGTGACATCCTGGTAACTTCTGAATCAATAGTACACTCAGCTTACATCGGTGGCTTGCTGTGCTTTAGTGTAGGAATTTGCGAAGTTGTTATGGAAGATTGTTTTCCATGCTACGTAGATGGGTGTTTAGTCCCTAAACCAAGTTTTGAAGAATAGCGATCGCCTTCACCACCCCATCGCCCCACATCGCCCCCGCTGCCCATCGCTGAGGAACAATTGTTCTTTGAAAATGCCAGTGGCGATTTTTCCAATGAGAGCGATCGCCCCAAAACCTTTTTTTCTTTTAGCCACAGAACGGGGATGCCATTAGAAGCACTACTAACAATCTC
>LWTK01000082.1 GCA_003326205.1 Nostoc sp. ATCC 43529 | reverse complement strand
GTCCACGTTTGCGCCCTTTGAGATTAGTTGGAGATAAGGGTTACACGGGTAGGAGAATACGTAATTACTTACGCCGCCGTGGTATCCGCCTCACTATTCCACGACTTTCAAACGAACCACGACGTGGCCCTTTTAATCGTGAAATCTACCGTCAACGCAACGTTGTTGAACGTGCTATCAATCGACTCAAGCAGTTTCGCCGCATCGCTACCAGATATGAAAAACTTGCAGCCAATTATACAGCCATGATTACGATCGCCTCCATTTTTTTGTGGTTATAGTTTGAAAACACGCCCTAGCGGTCTGTCACTATTGTCCCTGTTAGTCATTTGAGTGAATTTACCTCAGATTCAACAGTGTCCAGACGCGAGTAAAGGTCTTGGATTTGTGATTCTGTCATGCTGATTTTTCCTGATGATTCTGCTGTGTATGGTCATCAATTGCTTTTTTGGTTAAAGCCAAAACCAAGCTAGGAACCGTTCTGTAATCTTTATCTGCCCATGCTTGTAAAATTTTGTACTCTTCGTCTGTCACACGAATTGTGATAGTCGGTTTTTTAGAAGGCATAGTGTAGCACTTATCAGTTTTTATAGCGAGTAATTATAATTATCCTTCCTGAAAACAAATAGGTTGGATTGTTGATAAGTGTTTTATCTGCTCTTATTTATCTACAGGTGCAACACCTGTCAGATAGTATAACACCATGAAAGCAATCGATCCACAACACAGTAAAATCCAAAATTCGTCTATGGCATCAAACTTTGCTCAACCACTCATTTTCCTCTGGGTCTTTAAACAGTGAGGTACTCAGGTAGCGTTCGCCGAAGCTAGGCTGCACCATAACGATTAGCTTACCTGCATTTTCTGGTCGTTGTGCGACTTGAATAGCCGCATACAAAGCAGCACCAGTAGAAATGCCAGATAGTAATCCTTCTTCTTTTGCTAGACGACGACTGTAGGCGATCGCTTCCTCATCTGTAACCTGAATCACTTGATCTACCACGTCTGAACGGTAAATTGCTGGGACGAATCCCGGCCCGATACCTTGGATTTTGTGAGGGCCAGGTTTCCCACCGCCTAATACCGGACTACTGCTTGGTTCAACTGCGATCGCTTGAAAACTTGGCTTGCGTTGCTTAATGACTTGGGATACTCCTGTAATCGTCCCACCAGTACCGACTCCCGCCACAAGAATATCCACCTCTCCATCGGTATCATCCCAAATTTCTTCTGCGGTGGTTTCGGCGTGAATTTTGGGGTTTGCAGGGTTGCGAAACTGCTGCAACATATAAGCATTGGGGGTTTTAGCTAAAATTTCCTCTGCACGAGCGATCGCTCCTCGCATCCCTTCTACCCCTGGCGTTAACTCTAGTTGTGCGCCATAAGCTCTGAGCATGGCTCGCCTTTCCTGGCTCATTGTGTCAGGCATCGTTAGAATAAGATGGTAACCCTTAGCGGCTGCCACCATTGCCAAGGCAATTCCTGTATTCCCAGAGGTTGGCTCCACTAAAACCGTCTTTTTGGGGTGAATCAAACCTTTTTCTTCTGCGGCTTCCACCATACTTGCGCCAATCCTGTCTTTGACAGAAGATGCTGGATTCATGCTTTCTAGCTTCACTACAATTCGAGCAACCGCTCCCGAAGCTTGGGGAATCTTGTTTAATTGAACTAAAGGAGTCCGTCCGATTAATTCTGTGATATCTCTTGCGATCTTCATATAAGTACTCCTTTGTCAAACAATTTTGGATTTTCAATTTTCGATTTTAGATTGACTCTACATCTGTTCGCGTAGCGTTTGCCCTCTTTAGGTAAGAGCTTGAGTAAAGAATTGTAGATTTGGGAGCAAAGGATGTTCCACAAATAAACCAAGCTTGCTCTGGGGATTTTTTAGATTTTAAGTTTTGAATGAACAATCCAAAATCTGTCTTGAAAAGCTTTGATTGGAGGAAACCTCCGCTCAAACTTTTGTCTTCGACACGCTACGCGTAGCTTGCTTCTCCGCAGGAGTACGCAAAATCTAAAATCTAAAATTCGGTGACTAAATGTAATACATGGGACTCTGCTGAGCGCGAATTTCCCTTTCCTGGCACAAATCTTGGAGTGTATAGCGACCCAAAACTTCAATTGAAGCTGCATTGGCTTGCTCCCAGATTTCATAAACTAAAGTCCTTTCTAGAGTGGGAGATTCAGAGCTATCTTTCTCTTTGCGCTCACCTTCCACCAAAGTCACAATTTCCAGCAGCGTGATCTGCCAAGGTTCGCGAACTAAGATGAAACCTCCTTTAGAGCCTCGTTGACTCTGCACCACACCAGCACGCCGGAGGTTGGTCAAAATTTGTTCCAGATAGCGCTCAGGTATGGGTTGTTTAGCGGTGATCTCACTCATGGTCAGAGGAACTTTTTTCCCGTGGTGGCTTGCTAGTTCTAAAAGTGCTAACAGCGCGTATTCCACTTTGGAAGACAGATCGAGGAGAGAGTAGTTTTGGCTATTCAAGACTGTACTCAATATACTACGGTTAATTGAGAGATTTATCGCATTTTAGGCGAAATTTATTTTTTCCAAGTGTCGGATGTGATAGCATCCCACTTATCTCCCACAAAAACACTATAATCTATCGACTTACCGTAGTTTATCATTTAAGAAAATTCCCATGAATACTTGATTTTTGAGTGGGAATTATCTGAATTTGGGAACTCCAAAAACCAAACAAAAACTCAAAAAAATATGCTACTAACTGATTTGCGAACCATTTTTGAGCGTGACCCAGCAGCGCGTAACTGGATAGAAGTACTGTTTTGTTACCCTGGATTTCAGGCGTTACTGTTCCATCGAGTAGCACACTGGCTGTACAAAATTGGAATTCCCTTTCTACCGCGGTTTGTTTCTCATATTAGTAGGTTTTTAACTGGAATTGAAATCCATCCTGGGGCATTAATTGGCAAGGGAGTCTTCATCGATCACGGGATGGGAGTAGTGATTGGCCAGACAGCGATCGTCGGCGATTATGCCTTGATTTATCAAGGTGTCACCCTTGGTGGTACTGGCAAAGAAAGTGGCAAGCGCCATCCAACTTTAGGTTCTCATGTGGTTGTGGGAGCGGGTGCTAAAGTATTGGGAAATATTCAAATTGGCGATCGCGTCCGCATTGGAGCAGGTTCAGTAGTCCTGCGAAATGTGCCCAGCAACACCACCGTTGTCGGGATTCCAGGGCGCGTGACTCGTCAGAACAATTTATCTGGCGATGCTCTAGATCACAATCAAGTCCGAGACGTAGAAGCCGAAGTCATCCGCGCTTTATTTGAACGAGTCAAAGCTCTAGAAAAACACTTAGAGGAATTAGAAGATCAATCGAGCCTGTTCCCAAATGAGCTTGGCAACGAACAAACCGACAAACCCAAATGCAATAATTCTGACGGAATGATAGAAGACTTTCTAGATGGTGCGGGAATTTAGGGAATGGGGCATAGGGCATTGGGCATTGGGCATTGAGAGGTGTGGGAGGAGCCAGAAGCATAAATTTTCTTTCTCCCCACGCTTCCCACACTCCCCCATCCCCCCATCTACTTTATCTTCCCATGCCCCATGCCCTATGCCCCTCTCTAAAAACATTAATAATTTCAATATGCACAAGCTTTTATAACCTGATATATATATACTACGGTTAGTTTACCAAAAAACAGTATTATAAATTATGGTTTCTTTATACACAAATCTTACTAACTTACCAAGTAATAATACTAAGCAAGTTTTTGCCCGTCGTTCATTTTTGCCAGAGTATGCAAACAGTCTTTGGAAGATTGAAACAGGTTTTGTCAGGACTTTTACTTATCTGGAAGATGGTACAACTGTTGCTCTGGGATTGTGGGGCCCCGGAGATGTTGTGGGTAAAGGTTTGTCAAAATTGGAACCTTATCAGATGGAATGCTTAACTAAAGTGGGGGCGACAGTCCTACCTTTAGAAGAGTGGACTGAACTAACAGAAACTCTACTTAAACATATCCAACAAGCCCAAGAATTGATGGTGATTCGCAGCCATAAAAAGGTGGATACCATGCTCATCAAGTTATTAGCATGGTTATCTAAAAAGTTTGGTTCGGAAGTTGAGAAGGGACGTTTAATAGATATGCGTCTAACTCATGAAGACCTGGCAGAAATGGTCGGTTCAACTCGTGTAACCATAACTCGTGTTCTTGGTCAATTTGAGCAAGAGGGCTTGATCGATCGCCTCTCCTTGCATCGAATTGTGCTACGCGAAGAAGACATTTGGTACTACGAAATCTAGACTCTTTTAGTTGGAGAGATGAGGCAGATGTGGTTCGACTTCTCTACGAGACGCTACGCGTAGCTTGCTTTACGCTCACAAAACACCAGATGAGGGAGTGAGAATAACTCTTAACTCCAAACTCCAAACTCCTAACTCTTAACTTTTTCATTTAGCGATCGCCATAGACGCTAGACAAATCCAACCAAATCGGTAGTCCGAGTTTTTCTAAATAACTGAGGCTGGAGTAGAGTTGCTTTGTTCTACCCCATAAATCCAAATCAAACCAACCGTCATCTTGGCTGTCGGGTTGAAGTATAGCGCTGGTAATATTGACTGTTAGTCCATAACGAGACACCAACCGCGAAATTACAGGTTGGCGATGATAGTGCCCAGGCACGAGAATTCGGCTGTGGACTGAAGCAGGTTTTACAGATTTAGTGGCAGACATAATACCGTTTGGGATTTTGGATTTTAAATTGTCAAAGAGTTGTTAAATAAACTTTTGGCTATCCATCTGTCGCAATCATTTTTCAAATCGGTATAATTGAATTCCCAGTAGCGATAGCAATTTTTGGTTGGCGGAAAATCTTACCGATCCTGTAGCCTACAACTCAACTGTGCCCAGTTAATGCCAGTCTTACAATGACTTTCATTCTTTGAGCTTCGACTAAAATACGGTAAATCTATCGAATTAATGTATTTACTGTGATGTAAAGGAGAGTGTCATAAAGCCCAGAAAAAAACAATGGGTGAATTTACGTAAAATATACTCAATTTATGTAAAGTATTTGTCCCTTAAAGAATTGACAGATTAATTTATATGTGATAATGGTGTCTTGATAAGAATTAAGTGTTTCCAAAGATTGAAACGCAATTTTAAGGTTTTTTAATCGAAATTAAATGACTGGCTACTGAGCGATCGCATTAATTCTGATAGGTTGGCAATTTGATTGCCCATCAGAATTAATGATGAGTGAAAAACTAGGGAGACTCACATCAAAACCTAGTGGCGGAATTTGCATGTCTAATTTTCGTTGACTTACAGCTATTTTCAGGTAAATAGCTGTAATGTATCCCAGGAATTAGGGTTACCCTCAAGGAACAAATAGCAAGTCCGCCTGGTTTTGAAACTTTGGTGTTGTAGGTATTTTGTGGGTGCGATCGAGTTTCAGAGTTGCCCTTGCTGAATTTTGACATTTCATATTCTGATTCAGCAACGCTTTAGCTGCTAATTTTTTAAGTTCTCACTTGACGAATTGGCAGTTCAACTACAAACTCTGTGCCTTTGGAAAGTTCGGATTGGCAGTAAATCTTACCTTTGTGTTTATCTGTGACAATCTGGTAGCTGATGGAAAGCCCTAGCCCTGTGCCTTTACCAACAACTTTGGTTGTAAAAAATGGATCGAACAAGCGAGAGAGTATTTTTTCATCCATGCCAAGTCCGTTGTCGGCAATGCGAATGGCAATCCAGTCTTTATCGATGAGTGAGGTAGAAATTCGGATTTCGCTAGGGTTTGCTGCTAACGCTTCAGGGGTTGCTTGGGCATTTCGTTCTTCTAAAGCATCAATGGCATTAGACAACAAATTCATAAATACTTGATTCAACTGACCGGGATAGCATTCTATTGCAGGTAAAGTATCATAGTCTTTGGTCACATGAATGGTAGAGCTATCAATTGAGGACTTCAAGCGGTTTTGCAAAATCATCAAGGTGCTATCGATACCTTCGTGAATATTTGCTGATTTGAAATCAGCTTCATCTAAGCGGGAGAAGTTCCGCAGCGAACTGACAATTTCACGAATGCGTTCAGTCCCGACCTTCATGGACTGGAATAATTTAGGTAAGTCGTCGAATAAAAATTCTATTTCCGCTTTCTTTAAAAACTCTTGGATCTCTTGTGTGGCATTGGGATAACTTTGTTGATAAAGCTGGACACAACGCAGCAAATCTTGGGTATATTGGTGGGCGTGTTCTAAGTTACCGTGGATGAAATTAACTGGGTTATTAATTTCGTGGGCTACACCCGCCACTAGTTGCCCCAAGCTGGCCATTTTTTCAGTGTGAATAATTTGCAGTTGGGCAGTACGTAGTTCATTGAGTGCTTGGGCGAGTTGATTTGCTTCTTCACGGGTTTGACCAAGCAAACTCGATTGTTGGAACAACTTGGCTTGACGTAGTGCTACACTCACTTGAGCCGCCACTTGGGTGACAAATTCTAATTCAGCTTCTTCCCAATCACGTGCATGTGTGCATTGGTGAATGCATAACAATCCCCATAGTTCATCACCTTCCATCAGTGGGACAATAATCTGTGCTTTGACTTGGAATCGCTCAATTACATCAAGGTGAGGCACTTTCGAGCCAACGCTGTTGACATCAGAAATTACTTGCACTTGTCCTTGACGATATTGCGGTGCATACTGGTCGCCAAAGCAATAGTCTTGCACCTTCAGGGCGAGGGCAGAATCAAACTTGGGTAGGACATCTTCAGCGATAAATTCACCACTGCAAAAACCCACATCAGGGTCAAAGTGGAAGATACCGACTCGATCTGCTTGGAGCGATCGTCGCACTTCGTGTACTGTTGTCTTAAAGATCGTCTCTAAATCTAAAGATTCCCGAATTTTGACGACTAGATCGAATAAAATCCGTCTTTGTTCAGCCGATTTGTGCAATTCATCAGCGCGAGTTTGGATTTGGGTCACCATCTCGGAACTTTGCATTGCTACTCCGAGTTGGCTGGCTACTTGTGCTAAAAATTCTACCTCTACACTACCCCACTGACGCGGTGCAGAATGTTGATAAGCAGCCAGCAATCCCCACAGATTCCGCCCCACAAAAATTGGGGTCAAGGCATAGGCACGAATCTTGAACTGCTCCAAAACATCTAGGTGACAGCGTGAGTGTCCGGCTTGGTAGATGTCGTTGACAGCAAAACTTTCGTTATTGCGGTAGCGTCCGCCTTTGGTTTCTTGGAGGTAAGTATCCTCCCAAACTAGATTTTTGCCAAATAAATTGATGCTGTCCCACTGTGCCTCTACCATACCGAAATGACCGACAAATTCGCCACTCCAGTCTTCATTAAAGCGATAAACGCCAACTCGCTCAACTCGTAGCAGTTTACACACTTCCTGACAAGTAGTTTTCAGAATTAAATCAATGTCTAAAGAGGAGCGAATTTTACCGACGACTTCGGTGAGTGCGCGTTGTCGAGCGATCGCATTTTCCAAAGCTGTCGCCTGTTGTTTCGACTGGGTTAAATTTTCGGCTTGCTGAATCGCTACTCCTAGCTGTGCCCCCACCTGTCCCAGGAACTCGACTTCATAATTTACCCATTGACGCACCCCTGAGTGTTGATACGCTGCTATAAGTCCCCACAGTTTTGGCCCGATGAAGATTGGCGCTAAGGCATACGCCCGAATTTTAAATTGCTCCAAAATATCTATATGACACCGGGAATGTCCAGCCTGATAAATGTCGTTAATAGCAAAACTTTCGTTATTGCGGTACCGCCCACCTTTGGTGTCTTGGAGGTGGGTATCTTGCCAAACGAGATTTTTACCAAATGGATGGGTTCTATCCCACTGGGCTTCAACCATGCCGAATTGGCTGACAAATTCACCACTCCAGTCTTCATTAAAGCGATAAACTGCTGCCCGCTCTAACTTCAGGAGTTTGCAAAGTTCCTGACAGGCAGTATCGAGAATAATTTTGGTGTTTACAGAGGAGCGAATATTTCCCACAACTTCTGTCAAAGCACGTTGCCGCGCAATTGCATCTTGCAATTCTGCTGTGCGTTGTTTGCTTTGTTCTAAAATTTCTGCCTGCTGCATTGCTACGCCAAGATGGCTGGCGGCTTGAGCTAAAAATTCTACTTCGTCAGGATACCATTGCCGGGTTGTGGAGTGTTGATAACCTGCCAGTAAACCCCAAAGTTTTGCACCAATGAAAATAGGCGCGATGGCATATGCTCGAATTTGAAACTGTTCTAATACCTCAATATGACAACGAGCATGTCCAGCATCATAAATGTCAGCTACAGCAAACGGCTCATTTTTGCGATATCTTCCTCCCTGAGTTTCTTGCAAATACGAATCTTGCCACACCAAGTCTTGTCCAAAAGGATTGAGTGTATCCCAACGTGGTTCTGCAAAGCCAAAACTGTTGATAAAACTACCACTCCAATCACTGTTGAAACGGTAGATTGCAACTCGTTCAATCTTCAATTGCCGACAAATATCTTGGCAGGAAGTCGAACACAAAGATTCTAGATTTATAGATGCCCGAATTTTCGCTAGGATTCTCCCCAAAATTTTTTGATACTGAACCGTTAACTGTAGCTGTTTTTGACACTCTTCCACATTTTGGACGTTTAAAGTTTTATAATCGTTCGTTGTCATAAAGTGTAGGGAATCGCGAAATACCTAATTTCAGTATTCCCAGTTTCGTTTTGCGATCGTCAGTTGCAAGGAAAACTGAGCTGCGACTACGTAACTAACAAGCCTGTCACTGCGTCCCTCTTTCCGCACTTTTGTAGTAAAGTTACCTCTCACTACCCATATTATTTTTAGTAAAAATTTATTTACTTTTGCTTAAGCTTCACAGCAGCAACATACATTTACCGATATTAGTCAGTTATCACTGAAGAAGTACAGCTTTTTAATGTATCTGGTATCTACTTAAAGATAGATTTTACCAACAGATTCTTCTGAAATTTATAACAATTGCCTTGTAAGGTAAAAGGAAAGTTTTGGAGTACTACCAGTAATCAGAGTAGTGACCATACCATTGACACCATTTATCTACAGCATATTGAAAGTTGCTAAAGTACACAACGATTCATCTAAAAGCGACGTACAAAGTACTTTGTCGTTATCAATTTAACAGCGCCCTCAGCAGAGTCTCTTTAGCTTTGCTCCTTTGCTGTTGATATCCAAGACATTATTCCGCCTACGTTTTTGCTAATTCTATTCGTTCGTCAGACATCAAAAGTTGCATACTACCGTATTTAGAATATGAATTTAGAAGAAACTTCAGATTTAAATTTAACCAACTATCAAGCTTGGATTTGCCCAAATTTAGGGATTCACTGGCAAATAATTCGTGCCTTTGGCTCGGATGAAATATGCTTAAAAGCAATTAAAACAGAGCAAAAAATTATATTTTCAGCAACTGAAGGCTATGCTCTCCAGCATTTTAATGGAACATTTACAGTTCGACAAATTCAGGAAAAGTGTCAACATGAGTTTGGGGAACAAATTAAACCTAACTTTATTGTGCAGCTATTAGATAAATTGGTAGATTTGAAAGTATTAGCAATTCCTAAAAACAATAAAATCAAAAAATTCACTAATGAAAAAAAGACGAATAATATAAAACTGTATCGGCTAAAATCTACTGTGCAGTGGATATGGCATACAGATGGCTATTGGCTATTACGGCTGCAAAACACAAATAATATCGCCTATATGCAAGTCAGCAATTTTCATAAAAACATGATTTTGCAATTAGGTAAGCTGCCACTAGAAACTGTTACGGCTAAATATAAAATTAACCCTCAATATTTGCAATATCTATTGCAGAATTTAGCAATCAAGGGAATGCTAGAAGGTATTGAGCCACCAAGATATCAGAAAAAAAATAGCATATTACAAGTATTATTCTTTAAATTTAGCTTATTTAACCCTGATACTTGGCTCAACCGCCATATTAATAAAATTAGGTTTATGTTCACAACAGAGTTTTGTTTTTTACTGTGCGTATTTTTAGGCTTTACTACTGCGATCGCTTTTTCCAAACAAGAGAGAATCTATAACCTGGGACAAGAGTTATGGAATAGCCAAGGTTATAGTTTAATACTTCCTTTTGCTACGCTGATGATGTTAGTAGTATCTATTCACGAACTAGGTCATGCTTTCACTTTAAAACATTACAACGGTGTTGTTTTAGACATGGGTCTAATGTTTATTTGTCTGTTACCAGGAGCATACACTAATACTACTGATGCTTATGGCTTAATCAAACGTAGACAACGCAGTTTAGTAATGGCAGCAGGTGTAATTTGTCAAGTAGTTATTTGGGCGATCGCATTGTGTTTATGGAGTATATCAACACCAGGAAATTGGTTCTATACAACTACCTATTTATTAATGTTAGCAGCACAATTTACCTTATTTATTAATTTCAACCCCATCAATAAATTTGATGGATATTATTTGCTAGAAGCCATGACTGGAATTAACCATTTACGCCAAAGGTCATTTGGATATTATGCCCAGTTATTGCGAAGAGAACCTAGCTCAGAACGCACTGAGGATATAGGGATTCTAGCGGTTTATGCTCCTGCATGTTTACTTTATCTGTAAGGATTCAGGTCTAATCTTGAGGAAGTAAAGAAGGGCGAGACAGAGAATTATCAGAATCAGCAATTAGAGCCTGTGCAAAAAAATCAATAACAGACCTACCTTGACGGCGACAAGTTTGCACCACCGTCAACAAATTAGCAGTGTGTTGAAACCGCTCCATCGAACGGGAACCACCACTAACTTTACGTTTTGTCACGGCTAAACGCAGCGATCGTTCAGCCTGATTATTATCAGGAGGCACTTCAGGGTGGTCAAGGAAATACCACCATTGATGCGCTTTATCACGCAAAGAAC
>LWTK01000081.1 GCA_003326205.1 Nostoc sp. ATCC 43529 | reverse complement strand
TATCCTTGAGGATTTGTACTCGCAGTGTCACAGTAGTAGTAGTTATATTTGCTTGCTCGTCTCTTGTGAAAGTATTTCATGAACGAGTAAGCTTTTTCTACTTAGCACCAAATTTACATAACCCTTACATCTCATCCCCGTCTCTGTACAGCGATCGCTATGCGCGATCAACTTTCTCGGCGATCGCTTCCATGAAACTGCATCAAAGAAAATTGCCTGAGCCATCCCAACACTTTTAAATAGCTTTTAAAGCTGTAGTCCTTATTCCACATAGCTTAAAGCTTTTCTTAGTGCCATTCGTGCCTTTACCCATGATTCCACTGCACACAATCGATGGTCTGATTGAGTAATTATGTATGTCAGTAACAATACACTCAATTGGCCATAACTCATACCTTTGTGGTTTCCGTGTGGTTTTTTGAGTTTTTGGTCAATACATTTAGCTATTCCTATCTGAACAAGCCATTCCACGATTATGGGAATATCGTCAATCCGCTCAGAACTTATGTCCACTGTTTTCCCCGCTTACTGATACAAAACAGCGAATTCCTACTGTTGTGTATACTCGCTACTGACTACCACAATAAAATGATTGAGGGCTTTAAGTGCTGCTTTGTAGCCTGGTGATTGCTTACCTAACTTCAATTCCACTATGACTTGGTTACGTAAACTTTCAAGTGTTGCCACCGAATAAGGCGTGGTCGCAACTTCAACAACACTAGTTTTGGCTTCATGTACCAACTCTTTTTTCCGTGTAATACCTGGGTGAGCATTCTCTCTAATCACCTGTTCGACGTAATCAGCTCTAGTCATACCCAAGCATTCGGCAGCGATCCCCAAAGCCTTCCAGGTTTCATCGGTTAATCTTAAAGAGCGCACTTGACGATAATCATCGTCTTTTAGGGCGAACTTCCCTTGAATATCCCGCTTTAACATTCCCCTCGTCCGTGTATTACATCGTAAGTTTAACCCGAACTTAGTGAAGGTTGAAGTGTAATATTTAGTATTACAAACGAGGATATTAATGAGCCATCGCTCCCCATGTATTACATGGAAAGGGCTCTTTTTCCTTTTTCCATGTATTACACGGTTATACTTTTAGAATATCCAAAATCGCATTGTTTCCTTTAACAGTAAGGCGTTAATTCCTCTCACCCTTTAAAAATGAGCGAACGTACAGTACAATGCCCTCACCCCAGCAATGGCTAGCTTGACCCTTGCAATGATTTTGGCGCGATCGCTGATACACTGAGGTTGCTGCCTCTTGCTGGCTCTACCCTAGTAGGCAAAAAGCGGCAAGCTACCCATCCATAGCCTATCTATTTGGTTAGAAATTTGTAATAACAGTTATGAAAAAAATAACAGGTTTTTAGACTTGTTAACTTATCCTTTTTTGACCGCTGCCAAAATTTCTTAGAGAAAGCGATGCAAAAGGCGGCAAGTTACGCTCCTCTCCTTTCCTTGCACTCCTGATTTTGAAACTTTACGCCAAGAAATTCAGGTTTGGGAACAAGAACGTAATCAGCAAAAAGTTAAAATTGATTGGCGTTTTGTTGCTTCAGATGCCAGAGTTAAATTTCAACGATTGTATCCTACTTTAAACCTATCATAATTTTCTTGGTGGACTACTATGTCTGCTCTGGAATTCGATTAAAAATTAGCAATATCCGGTTTATTCAATCCTGAATGGCTTGGTTTTACTCCGTAATTCAGTAGCTGCCTAATTTTTTTTTGTATACAAAAAATTATTTTATTTTTTAATGTTATAAATATAAGTAAATAATAATATATTAACTCTGAAATTGCCAATTCTGAACCCAATATGATATTTTTATTTTCTTTGAGAAAGATAATAAATCCCTCAATTATTTTTTCTGGTATACTGGAAGAGTATATTATGTCAGAGCAAGCTTTGTAATTCTTTTTGTACCACAAATTTTCAAATTTTTCATATAAAATTATTTTTTCTTGAATTAGGTCATTTAATGGAGTAAAAAGATCTTTCTGAGAGTTTACAAATATTTCCTTAATAATATTAATAATGTTATTTTCATCAAAAATTAATTTACCAGCAGAATCCCTTTTTGCTTGAAAAATGTAGTTTTTAAATATAAAGATGCCATTATGATGAGTTTCAAGTAATAAACTATTGCCTAAAAGTTCTTTAAGGCTATCAATTAATTCTTGCGAATACATATCAGACTCTCCAATATATTTTATTATTCGTTTAGCTGCACGCCCTTGTTCTATTAATAATAAATGTAAACAATTTAATATTCCATATTTTGAATCTTCGCAGAAATCTTGTATATCATCTAAATAAATTTGTTCACAAAATCTAGCTGTATTAAATCTTTGTTTATAAAAAATATTTAAATTTAGTATAAACTTGACACAATTAAAAGCATCACCAAATGAATTAGATTTTTTACAAGCAATTGAGATATATTCTTTCCAAGTAATATTTATATCCTTTTGCTTGATACTATTAGCCTGTCCTGGAACACTTTCTATTAAAAAAGATATAACTGTTTTCTTATGGTTGTTAACATATTCTTTAGAAAGAACTTTTTGATATAATAAAATATTGTATATTCTTTTTAATGTCTGTCCCATTTGCCAACTTGCAAAAATTGTAATATTTAAAGCTGCATTATACTTTAAATTCTCAGTTTTATATAAAAAATCATCTAAATTAATACATCTATTATAAAATCTATATTTCATGAATCCTAAGTTGAAAAAATAGGTTAGCATTTCATTTTTAAAATTTTCTTCATTATTAAATATTACTTTAACTATATTTTGCAGTTCATTAACTTGTAAATTTATAGTTTTTACCTCAATAGGAAAATCATCTTCAATACCAACTAATAAAGCTAATAAACATCGGAATAACTGCTCATAAATTTCTTTAACTGTTGGATTATACTCTTCTACCCAACTATCATAAGCTAGTAATACTTGATACCCACAGTATCTCGAAAAACATTTATCAATATCATGTTTAATAGATGCTACTAGATTTTGATGTTGACTCTTTTTAAGAATTAAATCAAAACTGGATTCTCTAGTTATTGCTTCAGCTATCAAATAGCTAAATATTGAAGAATAAGATGGTGACAATTCAATGCCATAAGAAACAATTGTTTTTTTTATATTGAAAAATTCTTTGATAGCAATTATTATACTTTGTATAATCATGATGTTAATAAACTAAGGTTTGTTTTATATCAAAAAGAATATAAATAGTATTTTACCTGTTATAAATATGTTTAAATAAAAAAACAACTCTATTAATAATTTTGGAAATTTTAAAAATAGGGTTTATAAAATTTCTATTTTAACAAAATCAAATTGTAATTTAGATATAATTATCATTGATTTTCCCTAAATTATGTTTAAATCAAAAATGAATTAAATATAATTAAATGTCAAAAAATATATAAGAAAATTAGCCATTAAATATAAATGAACGAATCTTATCATTTGCCGCCGCCTTAAATAATAAGCTTACCAAAGGTACTAATATCGTACTACAGATATTTATAAAGAATTTGATATTTAAAGATCTATTATCAATAGAAATAATTTTATCGCAGTAATCTATCAAATTCTTCAACTGTTCTAATTTGTCAGGTTCCGTTAAATAATCATTTCTAGATTGTATACTTTCAATTTTTTCTTGGATTCTATCTATAGTATTCCTTTTTTTTTCGTTAATAATACTTGTGAGTGATAATTGAATAGATATAAAAAGAGCAATTGTAAATGCCCATATGAGAATAGTTGTTAACCAAAATTTGGGTAATATTTTTATTAACCCATTGTAATTATATATAAAAAGAATAACATTAAGGCTAATTGCAACAGCTACATTCATATATACACCATTAGTTAAAACCTTATTCAATTCAATAATTATTTTAGAATTCCCAGGATCTAATGAATATAGTTGAAAATGATATTTATTTAATTGGAATAGTATGAAATTTATAAATTTAAAAAACATATAAAAGCAAGAGCCATATAAAATATGTAAAAAGAAATTGCTAATAATTGGAATTATACCAAAATTGGACACAAAGCTTTTGTTTTGAAAGATTACAATAATATGTATGGAAATACTATAAAAAATACTCCACTTTAATTGATTTTTAAATTTAAAAGTTTCTTTTATCCATGTGTGGAAATTTTCAATATCTTTTTTTAAAACAAAAGCATCTATCAAATCATTTTGAGTGCATTTAATAACATATCTAATATATCTATGGTTGCCAAATAATATCATTAAGATAAAAAAAGTGCTAATGAAGTTTGCATATGCAACAAGAGGGTTATTTAAATTTACTTCGCCCATCAATAGACTAATTATAAAAGTTAAGCATGACACAATGAGTAATATAAAAGTAAGACATATATAATAATTGGATGAGATATATTTGTTATATGTTTGTTTCAATCTTTGATTAAGCTTTATTTTTTTATCGTTATTCGTATTTATAAAGGAATCAAAAATAGCTAAAATAATAATTAATACTTTTTGAGCAAAAATTTCGCATATTCTTTCTGTTATTGTTTTTGATTCAGAAATTGTTTTCTTAACTTCTTCTTTAAGTTGCTGATTATTATCATTTACAAAGATATTGTTATACATATTTTTTAGATTTTTTTTGATTATTAATTAAATATGATTGTTTCACATACAAAAAATTTATAAAAAAGTTTTAAATCTAATGGATTATGTTTGTAATAGATTTTGATGGCGAATACATACACAATATATATATATAGAATTACATATATTCTTTAAATAGCTTTTAGAAATATCTGTTATTAAAATAGTCAGTGCGTTTACTTTAATAAAGTTAGAGAAGAAATTGATATTAAACTCATAAATCTGATTAATCTTCTAAATCTGCTATCCGTTATCCACATCTTGGAGACTGAGTGATTATACATACTTAATTTGGCATATTCGCATTTTTAGTGCTTTGCTGAAGCGGCTTAAAATGCTCACTCTCTAGTTAGTTCCACAATAATCTATTGCAAATGTCTAAAATCTTCATTATTCTTGCTATACCTCACATGATAGAAGCTATAACTTAAATTTGAAACCTAGTAACAATAAGCGAAAAAAAATCTTATGCTTCCAAGCATAGATTAATTGAATAGCAAACAACACAATAGTTTAAATCTCTTAATTATTAATTGATTTTATTATGCCAATTGCGATTTAAATCCAGTAGACCAAAAAGTTTTGCGTTCACTAAAAAATAGTCGTCTATGATACAGTTTCTTTGAGTGCCTAAACAAAAAATTCTCGCCCATGCGCTGGTCTTTTACCGTGACGAGGTTTCAGGTTTTGGCGAGATTGGGGTAATAGATAAATTGTCTGGAATCATAGAGGCTCTACTAGGCAAGGGTGACAGTCAACCACTAGTATCCATTGCAGATAAGCTATTGCTGACCATTGCAGAAGCACAGGCTTTAACTGGACTGTCCAGAGAATTCTTACGAGATGCGATTACAGCAGGTGACTTAAAAGCCAAAGTCATTGGTAAAAGTTAGCGAGTCAAGCGAAGTGACTTACAACAGTACGTTGATAAACTTTTTTAAATCTCGCCAAATTGCGACAGTATAAAACTCGCCAACAGCATAGAGCAGATCCGCTTTAATTTCTCCCTGCCTTGAAGCCTTCACCACTAAGGAACTCTTCATTTACCAGTAACAGAATTTTATTCGTGTCCTTGCCCTTGTTGGCATAGCTGGCAGGGTTAGAGGGGTCTTTCTTGTTCTCCATCCCGAATTTCGCGTTATGGCTAATCACTTCATCCTTATGGGCTTCTATCCAATCGCGTACCAGCAAACCGTTACAGCCAGATAAATCCCTGAGTGCTTGGTTAGTGATAGCAAGGCGATGTGAGTCTCCCGTTGCGACAGTATCGTTGTAAAGACAGATTGCCTGGAATGACCTACGGATTTTTTCTACAGCTGCCCCCGGTGCTTTGCTTGCCCAAACTTCACTATCACTCTTGGCTTGCCAGTCGATCTCTTCTTTCACTGGGGTCACCTTGGCGGGGGTAATCTTGGCGGTGGGAGCGATGGCTACGCCCGCTGAAGGCATCGCTTGCCCTTGAGTTACCTTATTGACCACTTCAATAATTTTCGTTTCTAGCCAAGAATCTAGCTCAGTAACGTTGAGAGTAACTGTTTGTGGTTGCTGTGGTGTGCTGGCTTCGATTGCTGCTTTCTCCTGTTGTAGCTGTTGGTTAGTTGTTTCTAATTGGTTATTGGCTTGCTCTAACTGGTTATTCGTTTCTTGTAACTGCTTAACTTGTGCTTCTAACTGGGCAACTAATCGCTGTGATTCCTGTAAAAGCTTTGCAACGTCAACGCGGTTTTTGTGGTGTTCAATCAATCGGCTGACAACTGATTGCTGGTTGGGTAACTCCCACTCGGCTTGTAATTCCTTGAGATATTCAAAATCAGCACTTATGGCGCGGATCTGAAGTAGCTTTTCTTTCTCTGGGGCATCTGGGAAGCCTACGGGTTTTGTTGTGTAATAGTCGGCATAGCCTAGAGTAGTTACCAAGTTTTGTAAATCTCGGTCAGTTGGGGCATCTTTAACAAAATGCCCTGCTAACCTAGCAGCATGGAGCATCTTAGAACCGATCGCCCCAGTACAATCACGCTCGGTAGCCAGTGCCAAGTAAGCGGCCCTCAGTGCCTTGCAGTTGTCTTGTTCTTCCCCGTGCCTAAAGTTGAGTATTGGTGTTGCATCTCCCTTGTCCCCAAAATAACCACGTACAACCCGGTTAAGTGAACCATTACGACGGCTGTCGATAGCGCGGTTTTGGGCTGCTAGATCTGTGGGGTTTTCGTTAGCTACTTCTGCCAACAACGATTTAGTAGATGGTTCCTTTCTTAGCCAAGTTAGGCGCTCAATGACGTAACTAGCAGGGTAAAGGGTAGCGATGGGGAATACTGGCTTATCTCCCCGTTTTTTACCTTGACCCGTGAACATAACCTGATAGCTTTGACCGTCAACAGGTGCGAACTTGGCACGAGCTAAGATTTCATGAGGTCTTCTACCAGTTGCAGCAATCAAGCCCACTGCCACTTCATGAGGGTCAATAGATTCAAGTAGTTTACCCGTTACCTCTAAATATTCATCTGGCTGCAACTCTTGACCATTATCTAAGCGATCGCTTACCCGTGTAGATTTGTTTCTCTCTTCCCAATGACTTTTATCCAGACCACACAGCAATAAGGCATAATGCTTTAACTCATAACCTGTTACGTTGCCTTGGGCATCGTGCTTGGGTACAGAATCGGCGTTTTTACCTTGCTCTAATGGCAGCGACTTGAATTTTTTATAGAAGCCAGCGCGACTAAGAACAGTTCCTAAACTGCTTGTGGTGTAACTGGTTTTAGTGTTAATGAACTCGTTAAAAGCCTCACAGTGTGGCTTAATTTCTTCAAAGCTTTGTAAATCCTTGACCGCTTCAAACAGTTGCTCTACTTGCTCTTGGACTGCCTTAGACATCTCGCTGACTCCCCTTTATTTCTAAGCTGTTATTACTTTAGCTAACAAGTTATCAAAGCTTCAATAACAGTTATTAAAAATAGATAACAGTTATATTAAATTTATAACAGGTTGATAAAACCACAGAAAAAGCGGGCTGATAACCCGCGCTTAGAAAATAAAAGGTTGTTCTCATGTTACTCACAATCCGATTACCTCAACAATCCCAAGCTACTAATGACTACCTTGATGGCCAATTCGACGCGGCGATAGGATTACCACCTAAAACCTACGAGGGCGAATACGGGAAAGGCTATTTAGCCAAGGTAAACCAGACGGGCAACACACCATTCTAAAAACCAAAGGGTAGGCTCAAAGCCTGCCCTTTATTTTTGGATGGGCCAACCTAAAGGAATGCCCCAGTATTGCTAATCCTTAATCGGGAAGGATACCTTGGCGTTTTCCTCCTTAGCCATCAAGGTGACCCATTGACACGAGCGAATATGCTTTCTATTGCGTACTAGAAAAACCAAAATTTCTTTTGACTCGCAATTAATTAAAAGGTGGTTAAAGCACTCTGAGAAAATGCACGTGCTAGACACAAAGCCAGCGATATCATCAGCGAAGTATGGCGATCGCATAGTCCCCATCCTAATACCTCACACCTCGGCTTCTAAGTAACTAATCGCAGTTTGGGCATCTGCTATATTTAAATCCGGCGAATACCCATTAGTTAAAAGTCTTTTGTAGTGTGGATGAGATGCAATTTCATCCAATAATAAACTAGCACTAGTTAGGAGACTTTGAAGGTCTTGAGTCTCAGTTTCAACCTGGCTTTTATTCTGTGTTGTTTTCATGTTTAGATTCCTCTAGCTTGCACGCTAAAAAATTATTTATTTGCTTTATTCGCTGGGAGATTTTGAGGGCATTCCATGTGCCTTGTTAGCCCTACTCCTAAAGGGGCGATCGCCCCCAGTCCCAAAAGCCCAACTATGGTGAAAATGATTAACTTAATTGGTAATTCGCTGATGCTAAACACGTACAATATGCGCTTTTCAAATTCCCAATGTACAGATAGAAATTGCAATGGATTAAAATCAAACCATTCTTGGCTTTTAATTAAATCAACATTGCAATGACTAAACTTTTCATGTAGCTGATTTTCAACCTCTGCCATATCCTCAACATAAATGGTCTTGAGAATTCTGACATCACACGGCGGCTGATTGCGATGAAATCTATCAAGTCTAGCTTGGGGGTCTCTAGATAGCCCAATTTTGCATCTACGCAACCACGCCCCAGGAATTAAACCATGATAGTTTTCAGCTTCCATTAGATAAATGTATCCTGGCTCGTGGTCGTTTCTAGGTTCATAGATAATCGCTGTAATTTCATCATAATTCATGCTTTTATCTCCACACTATTTTGTTAACTACTGTCCTTTTTTTACACTTTAAACAATTAAATCTACCGTCTTTAAGTTGCTTTAAATTTGAGTTTGAGCAATGAGGGCAGTGTGGTTTAGCGTCAGAATTAACCGATTGACTAGTACCCTGATATATCGTTTTTGACGGGCTGACGGTCATTTGGTCAATACTTACTGCATCTACATTTGAGCTATCGCCTGTCAGACTCGTGTCAGCCGTGTCAGATGCCTTGGCTAACCTTGCCAGTCGTTTAACTGACTCTATTTCTTGATAGTTGAAATTCACTCTATCAAGATTAGGTAAAAAGTAAAGCTTGGGTGACCTACTATCGACTACTAAGGCTACTCTTAATAATCTGGCATCATCAGTAACTAACTCGTTTTTATCGTCAATATACTCTTCAATTGCATCTAAATTTCGGGTCAACTTAGCCAAGTTAGACTCACTATTTTTACCCTTACCGTAAGTGCTTAGGTAATGTCTAATCTTGGGAATACCGATGATAATTTCGGTAAATAGGCTTCTATCATCATTAGTAAAACCTGGGATTTGTTTGGTCATTACCGATTGACCGCTAACAATCCAGCCTATATTGTTGTGTCCAAACTGTTTAAGAATATGCTTTAGATTGCCTCCGGCTTTGTATGGGTCACTGCAAGAATTCAAGGTATTATCAAGTTCTTCCCATGTCCAAATTTGGAAAAATTTAGCAGCATATTGTGTATTTTGTAAGCGGTATTTTCCATCATCTAAACAGTCTTCAAATGACTTAATCGCCGCCGTGGTGTCTCCATATTGAAGGAAAACATCAAGTGGATAACTAAAATCTTTAAGTGAACCAATAGCACCGGGGTAGCTAACATTTACTAACGTGTATGGCACTTTTTCACCCTTCCCGGTATTACCACGAGTGCATCCAGCTTTCAAGATTTCGCTAATCATTACCGCAGTAGTTGGAGTCTTACCCATACCCGGATCTGCTATCAGCCGATATCGGATAGGGTGACTAACTACATAGTTGATAAATTCGTCAGCAGTCCCGACCATCAGCTTAATTTCATCTGTCTTGATAGCTGGTTCTGTCCGATAGCTGACCACAACACAATCGGTTACTTCCAGCTTGCGAACACTTGTTATTTTGAACAGTCCTAACTTTTTAGCCAGTGTCTCAGAATGCCTTTTAATCGCTTCTACAACCGCTTGAGGGTCAACAGAGCGTGAATAGCCATAACCGATATCTACAACGCCGTCAGGCTTAACCTGGAAGCCTTTAACGCTCAAAGCCAGATTGATATCACTAAACAGGGTACGGGCTATCTCATTGGCTATTTTGCCGTTGATATCAAAGCCAAAATCACCATACACAGGTTCTAGTAAGTCACCAGCTAATTGTTGCTCTAACATCCTGACTCGCAGTTCTAGAGTGTCTTTGACCTCTAGAAGCGCGTCGTAAGCTTCTTGATGTTTGGCTCGCGCCTTGTTGTGGTGGTCAAGGTATTGCCCGTGAGTATTCAAGAGTAGATGCCTTTGTCCTTGGTGGCGATCGTATACTTCCTTGACGAGCGATTGCATCTGTTCGATGACAGCAAAAGCTTCTTGTGTAAGTTCAAATTCCTTACCTACTTCTTGCTGGATAATTTGCTCTTTTTTGGCGGCGAATTCTTGAGCCAATTCGGTGTCTAATCGCTGGCTGAAACTGTTACTAACCTGAGTTCGGGATAAGGAAAAGAGCAGGTAGTAAGCTGAAAATAACGACAAACCCAGCAACCTGCCTTATGTTTAGTTTAGAAGCATTATTCTGCCATGTAGACGATTTGTGCCAGGTATTTGAAATGCAATGGCGCAAAAAGCTGTTGTGCAATGGAGTAAATAGACGTAATCGGAAAAGAAGTCTATGTTTGAGCGAGATAATCACGATTCTTGTTGCTTTTCATCAGACTAACTATCGGAATTTCAAGTATTTTTATTTGAATCAAGTGAAGCAACAATGGAGTGATGCGTTTCCAGAGCTACCAAGTTATCAACGATTTATTGAATGGATACCATCAACCTTGATACCTTTATGCGTCTATC
>LWTK01000080.1 GCA_003326205.1 Nostoc sp. ATCC 43529 | reverse complement strand
CCGGAACTACTTATACTACTCCTCCATTACGCCTATCACTGCAAGGTACTCGCCACCATTTAATTAACTTTATTCCTAAATTATTAGCAGCAACTCCTCAAAAACGCCTCCGAATTTATCTCACTTTGCTAAAAGTTATTGCTCACAAGGTCGTTCCCGATCGCCCAGGTAGAAGTGAGCCACGAGTCCGCAAACGTCGCCCAAAAATTTATCCCTTGATGGCCAAACCCCGGCATGAATTACAAAAGCAATTAAAAACTGCTTAACCACAAGTGTTTCAGCTTTTCTTAGTGCCATTCGGGAAAGATCCCTTGTGAGGATAAAAAAGGCTAGGATGCATATATGATAAGCCTCATAGCCGAATAGCACGCTTGTTAAGCTAAAGAGCTAAAGAGTATGCAGCGTAAGGATTGCAGAGGGGCAGAGGTAGGGCGGCCGCATCATGTCAATAAGAACAGCATATTCTCAATAGATTTAAAACTAATCTCATTAAGGCTTATTTATTGACAAAAATTTGGCGATCGCTTTGAGGCTTGGAAAATAAATCAAACGAGAAATGCTGAGTTTTTCGTTGCTTCTTAACCTTGGTTGTGATCAGCAGTAATTTAGATGCGGCCGCCCTGTCGGATAGCAGTTGAAGTAGAACAAGATGAAAAATAGCTTGTCTTCTACTCGTTGTAATCTTGCTTTTCTGCCCCCACCCACACACCGTTTCCTGGGTTTTTGGTTTTTGGCGATCGCTTCGTTGTTGAGTACAATTTCAAAACTTTGTGACAATTCATCGAATCCCTTACGGTTTAGCCCGGTAAATTCCCTCAGCAGGCGATCTTCGTTCAACACCCGATTGATGTTTAGCATTTTTCTGTCTGATTCCAGTTGCTAATCGTTACTTTACCTTATTTAGCGACAAGTCTAATTACTAATAAAATTAACTTAATTTATTCCTGTGGATAGATAAACAAGTTAATATACAGAATGGTACTGTATAAACAACATCATATCAACAATATACTAACAGTTACTCTTAACAAGAGTAAGTCTATTAGAGCTAATTTGTAAACTCAAGTAAAGTACTCTTACTTAATAAGGGTTTCAGTAATTTAACTCAATACAGCAGTTGTTCGCTGAAACTTAGACCTAATAATGAGTTGAGTACCCTTAAGATTTTTTTTACGAATCAGCTCCTTAAATTAGAGTTGTTAATGACACTCATTGGGAGAAAGCTGAATGATTACCCTACCTGGAGTTGTCATCTTAAGCAAAATCTATGAAAGTCCAGCAACTGTAGTGTATCGGGGTATTAGAGATCAAGATAACTGTGCAGTTGTTGCTAAAGTCCTCAAGCAAGATTATCCCTCTCCCCAAGAATTAACTCGCTACAAGCAGGAATATGAAATTACCCATTCCCTCAACATCGAAGGTGTAGTTAAGGCATACAGCCAGCAGGACTATCAACGCACGCTCATTATCCTTCTAGAAGATTTTGGCGGCGAGTCTTTAGAACGCTTGCGGCAGCAACAATCCGACTTCTACCCTATGCTCTTATCGAATTTTCTTGGGCTGGCGATCGCCATTACAGAGATTCTGGGCAGAATCCATACTGCTAACATTATTCATAAAGATATTAATCCTAGCAACATCGTCCTGAATCCAAATACTGGCGTTGTCAAAATGATTGATTTTGGGATTGCCACTCGCTTCAGCCGCACCAATCCAACATTTAAAAGTCTTCATCTTCTAGAAGGAACCCTTGCCTACTTATCTCCAGAGCAAACCGGACGTATGAACCGGATGCTCGACTACCGCAGCGATTTTTACTCGCTGGGTGCAACATTCTACGAACTTTTGACCGGACAGTTGCCGTTTCCCACCAGCGACATCCTAGAACTAGTTCATTGTCATATTGCCAAAACACCTGTTCCCCCGCACGAACTGAATTCAAAGATTCCTAAACCTGTTTCCGACATAATTTTGAAACTAATGGCGAAAAATGCGGAAGATCGCTATCAGAGTGCCTGGGGTATCAAAGCAGATTTAGAATACTGCGCCCAGCAATTAGCAGAAATTGGTCAAATTGACTACATTCAATTAGGTCTTCAAGATATTTCCCAGCAATTTCAAATTCCTCAAAAACTGTACGGACGAGAAGCCCAAATTGAAGCATTATTAGCAACATTTGACAGAGTAGCCGCAAGGAAAGAGCGAGAAAATGCTCAATTCAACGTCGAAATGATGTTGGTTTCTGGTTACGCTGGAATTGGCAAATCAGCATTGGTGCAGGAACTTTACAAACCCATTACGGCAAAGCACGGCTATTTTGTCTGGGGTAAGTTTGACCAATTCGAGCGAAATATTCCCTACAGCGCGATCGCATCTGCTCTGCAAAAATTGGTACAGCAACTACTCGGGGAACCAGACGAGCAGTTGCAACAGTGGCGATCGCGTTTGCTTACGGCATTGGGAAGCAACGGAAAAATTATAATTGATGTCATTCCCGAAGTTGAATTAATTATTGGCAAGCAGCCGCCCGTACCCTCTGTCGGAGCAACCCAAGCTCAAAATCGCTTCAATCTCGTCTTTCAAAATTTTGTGCGGGTGTTTTGTTCAAAAGAACATCCCCTGGCAATCTTCTTAGACGATTTACAGTGGATTGACTCCGCAACGCTGAAGTTAATCGAGTTAATATTACTCGACGAGCAAAACCAATATCTATTTTTGATTGGAGCCTATCGAGATAATGAAGTAACTCCAACGCATCCATTGGTATTGACGTTAGAGAAACTGCGAAAACAAGGGGCAGTGTTTCAGGAGATTACTTTAGCACCCTTAACGCTAGAACCGTTAAGTCAATTGATTGCCGATACGCTACATCGCAATATTGACACAGTGCGTTCCCTAGCCCAATTAGTATTACGAAAAACTGAGGGTAATCCCTTCTATGTCAATGAATTTTTGCGAGTGCTCTATAGCGAAAATCTATTGACCTTTGATACTAAACAGTTGAGTTGGCAGTGGGACATTGCTCAGATTGAAGCCCAAGATATTGCTGATAATGTAGTGGAGTTGCTGCTTTTAAAGCTGAAGAAACTGCCAGAAGAAATACGGCAAATACTTCGCTTAGCCGCTTGTGTTGGCTCTGAATTTAATTTAGAAACTTTAGCGATCGCTTGTGAAAAATCGCCGAAAGCAATTTCTCTAGATTTACTAGCAGTCATCCAAGCTGGATTCATTCAACCTATATCTGAATTAGATGAAAACTTGTTAGTTCAAGATTATAAATTTTTGCACGATCGTGTTCAGCAAGCTGCTTATGCCTTAATTGACGAATCTCAAAAACAAGCCGTGCATCTCCAAATCGGTCGCAATTTACTCTCAAAAACTTTACCAGAGCAACTAACAAACAGGCTATTTGAAATTGTCGATCATCTCAATTATGGGGTTGAGTTTGTTGCTAACGAAGCCAAACGAACTGAAATTGCCAGATTGAATTTAATGGCAGGTAAAAAAGCCAAAGCCTCAGCAGCCTATAAACCTGCCCTAAATTACCTCGAAATTGGCATGGGATTACTAGAGTCTTCTAGTTGGCAAACGCAGTATCAATTAACCTTAGCTATATATGAAACAGCAGCAGAAACAGCTTATCTTTTGGGCAATTTCGAGCAGATGGAAAGATTGGTTCAAATTGTGCTGGAACGTTCCAAAACCATCTTGGATCGAGTCAAAATAACAGAAGTAAAGATCGTGGCTTTACTTGCTCAAACTAAGCTAAAGCAAGCATTGGACATCGGAATACCCATGCTACGGCAGTTGAAACTGAAATTGCCCGAACAACCAACCATTTTTCATGTACTGATGGGATTGCTGAAAATTAAATTGGTTTTGGTGGGAAAACAAATTTCAGACTTAGCCAGTTTGCCTCAAATGACCCAGCCTGACAAAATAGCTGCTCTATCTATTTTAGAAAGCATAGGAACCTCTGCGTACTATACCGATCCTCACCTCTTCTCATTAATTACGTTCGAGCAAGTTATTTTATCTGTCAAATACGGTAATAGTCCCGTGTCTATTGCTGCTTATGCTGGCTATGGAATCATTCTGTGCGGGGTGTTTGGAGATATTGAATCTGGCTACGAATTCGGGAAATTGGCGTTGCAACTACTAGAGCAACTCAGTGCCAAAGAATTCACCGCTAAAATACTATTTATAGTTAATGCTTTAATTAGTCATTGGAAAGTACCTGTAAGAGAAACATTATCGCCTCTGTTACAAGCATACAAGAGCGGGCTGGAAACTGGAGATTTAGAGTTTGCGGCGGTGGCGGCTCATGTCTATTGCTATCATTCATACTTTATTGGTAAGGAATTGTCAGAACTAGAGTCTGAAATGACGATTTATGAGGAAACGCTCAGACAGTTGAAACAAGAGCAAACTTTGCTTTTGTT
The DNA here is from genome assembly GCA_003326205.1 of Nostoc sp. ATCC 43529. Lineage (GTDB taxonomy): Bacteria > Cyanobacteriota > Cyanobacteriia > Cyanobacteriales > Nostocaceae > Nostoc. The sequence continues at coordinate 7,805 of LWTK01000080.1, read as the reverse complement.
TCAATCGTTTCATCAAGCCGTCCTTAATTTATTAGATCGAGCAGAACACCCTTGTAATTTGATAGGAAATGTTTATAACGAGCAGATATTGTTGCCCAGTCTCATCCAAAGGGGCGATCGCACTTCAATTGTTGGGCTGTACTTAAATAAGTTAATACTCTGTTATTTATTTGGGCAGTACTCTGAAGCAGTATTTAATGCCTCGAAAGCACAGACTTATCTAGACGGTATCGTTGCAACCTTTGCCTTAACCTACTTTTATTTTTATGATTCTCTGGCAGGGCTTGCTTTATATTCTCATAGTCCTCGATCGCAACAAAAGCGATGTCTGAACCAAGTCAATAAAAATCAGAAAAAGATAAAAAAATGGGCGCATCATTCTCCAGTAAATCTTTGGCACAAATATTATTTAGTAGAAGCAGAAATATATCGAGTTTTAGGCAAAAATCTTGAAGCAATGGATTGCTACGATCGCGCTATTGCCCTCGCGAAAGAACACGAATATCTTAACGAAGCGGCTCTAGCTTACGAACTTGCAGCTAAATTTTATTGCGATCGCGCTAAAGAATTAAGTGCTAAAGCTTATATGCAGGAAGCTCGTTATTACTATCAATTATGGGGTGCAACCGCTAAAGTTAAAGACTTAGAGACTCGCTATCCGCAATTTTTCTCTCAGTCGTCTAGGGTAGATACTACATCAACCCCCACTACTTCTAAAACTAGCTCTAATACCTCAAACATCGCTTTAGATTTAGCGGCGGTAATGAAAGCATCCCAGGCGATTTCTCGTGAAATTGAATTAGAGCAGTTGCTTCGTTCCTTAATGCAGATATTAATTGAGAATGCTGGCGCTCAAACCGGATTTCTAATTTTGGAAAACGCAGGAGAATGGGTAATTGAAGCGACTGGTCAACTAAATGATAGTGATGATGAGAATGTCCATACTACACAAGTGCTGCAATCCGTTCCGATTATAAATCGCCTGCCTGAATCAATTATTAATTATGTCATTCGTACTCATGAAACTGTTATCTTAAACGACGCAATTTGTGAAGGTGTTTTTATCAAAGATCCATATATTCAACAAAATAAAACTAAATCTATTTTCTGTTTGCCGCTACTCAATCAAGCTAAATTAGTCGGCGTGTTGTATTTAGAAAATCAATTAGCAGTCGGAGCATTTACACCAGAGCGATCGCAAGTTTTGCATTTATTATCGACTCAGGCAGCGATCGCGATCGAAAATGCTAAACTCTACTCAAAGCTGCGTGCTAGCGAAAGCAAGATGACTCAATTTCTCGAAGCTGTGCCAGTGGGAATTGGAGTTGTAGATGCGGTAGGTCACCCATACTACTCCAATCAACGGGCAATTCAGCTATTGGGTAAAGGGATCGATCCTGAGGTGACACCGGATCGAGTTGCAGAGGTCTATCAAATTTATTTAGCAGGAACGGATCGACCCTATCCGGCTGAGAAAATGCCGATCGTGCGGGCATTGAGCGGCGAACGCACTAGGGTTGACGACGTAGAAATTCGGCAAAACAACGCCAAAATTCCAGTCGAGGTGTGGGGAACTCCAGTTTATGACGAACAGGGCAATGTAGCTTATGCAATCGCAGCTTTTCAAGATTTTACTGAACGCAAACAAGCCGAGAAATTACTAGCTGACTATAACCGTACTTTAGAGCAACAGGTCGTAGAACGGACGGCTGCGCTACAGAAAAGTGAAACGAATTATCGCAACTTAGTTCAAACCGCAAACTCAATCATTCTTCGCGTTGATGCCCAAGGGCGGATTCAATACCTGAACAATTATGGGCTGAGATTTTTTGGCTATGAGGAACATCAGATTTTAGGGCGTACCTTACTCGAAACAATCGTTCCAAAAATCGAAACCTCTGGGCGCAATCTCAAACGATTCATCCACAATGTATTTTATCATCGTCTCGACCCTACCTCTTACCTGCAAATGGAGAATGAAAACTTGTGCAGAGATGGCAGACGGGTTTGGGTTGCCTGGTCAAATCAAGCAATGTTGAATGAACAGGGAGATTTAGTTGAAATTTTATCGGTTGGCAATGACATCACCCAGCGTAAACAAGCAGAAAAAGCCCTACAGTGCAGTGAAACTAAGTTCCGCAACATCTTTGAAAACTCACAGGTCGGCATCTTTCGCTCGCGACTCTCGGATGGATTAGCTCTCGATGCGAATCAACGCATTGCAGAGTTGTTCGGCTTTAATTCACCCGATGAGATGATTGGGATCGTATATTTTCCAGACTTTTATGTAAATCTTAGCGATCGCCAACAAGTTGTTGAATTGCTACAGCGTCATGGTGACCTGCAAAACGTTGAAATTCAGATGCGAAAACGAGACGGCACAGAGTTTTGGGGGCTTAACTCTTTTCATCTGAATGCAACCGATGGATATATGGAAGGTGTGATTACAGATATTAGCGATCGCAAACGTGCCGAATCAGCTTCGATTTTGGAAGAACGCAACCGGATGGCACGGGAAATTCACGATACGTTAGCGCAAGCCTTTACAGGCATTGTGCTGCATAACGGCACAGCGATAGAGCTAATGACAAAGAAACCACAAAAGGCTCAGGCACACATGGAAACTGTGGATGAATTAGCCCGCACTGGACTGACTGAAGCCCGGCGATCAGTGGCGGCGTTGCGACCTAAACTGTTAGAGTCGGGAGACTTATTGAGTGCCCTCAAACACCTAACCACGCAAATGAAATCTTCCACCGATACCCATATTACCTGTGAAGTCATCGGTACAGCCTACTCTTCATCACCTGATGTGGAAAATAATCTACTACGCATTGGACAAGAAGCCCTAACCAATGCGATTAAATATGCCCATGCCACAGAAATTCAAGTTGAATTAGTCTACGAGCAAATGCAGTGCTGTTTACGAATAAAAGACAACGGGCAGGGATTTGACACTAACCAAATAATCATGAATCAAGGATTTGGTTTATTGGGGATGAGCGAACGGGCAGAGCGTATTGGCGGTGAACTAATCGTCAACAGTCAGCCTGGTCAAGGTACAGAAATTATTGTCATTGTGAATCGGGAGTAAGCTGTCATGAGTCTAGTCATTCGCATTCTAATTGTTGAAGATCATGCCATCGTCCAGCAAGGATTAGCAGCCATCATCAATGAAGAATCCGATATGACTGTTGTGGGTCAAGCCAAAGACGGGATTGAGGGGATCGCATTATTCCGCCAAACGCAACCCGATGTCACCCTCATGGACTTACGAATGCCCCAAATGGGAGGCGTTGAAGCGATTATTACGATTTGCGCGGAATTTGAAACAGCTCGCATCATGGTATTGACAACTTATGACGGAGATGAGGATATTTATCAAGGGCTACGGGCAGGGGCAAAGGGATATCTGCTTAAAGACTGTAGACCTTGCGAATTGCGAACCGCTATTCGTACCCTTCATGAAGGGCAACAATATATTCCACCGCATGTTGCTGCCAAATTAGTACAGCGCATGAATCATCCAGAATTGAGCCAGCGTGAGTTAGAGGTGCTTCAATTGGTGGCACAGGGCATGAGCAACCTGGAGATTGGTACTACTTTGAATGTTAGCGAAAGCACGGTCAAATCTAATATCAACCGGATTTTAAGCAAGTTAGGGGCTAAAGATCGCACCCAGGCAACCATTATTGCTTTAAAGCGAGGAATTGCTAGCCTTTAATCTCATTATTCCAACTTAAGTTAGAATAAATCTCAACTTAAGTACAGTTGAATCTTAGTACTTCAGATCGCTCAGAGGCGATCTTTTTGCTACTTAAAATATGGACTCAGAATTGATGACAGCTTGAAACTGACTCCATATATTAAGTCATATAGATGTTAGTCAGGATTGACAAAAGGAAATTTCACAGTGCCACTTGTACAGTGAATGCTTTTTTCGTCGAGGTTTAGAATGAGTGACGATATTTCTGCCCAACCAACTGGTGATACGCACAGCGTCAAGCGTTCGACTGAGCGCTCACGCCGAAGTCCTCCGGCTTATCGCAATCAATTAGCTGTACTACCATCCCCGCGAGATCGTCGCCAAGGATCGCTGAATGCCAAAGTTGTGCTTGTTGAGTATGGGGATTATCAGTGTCCTCGATGTGGAGAACTTCATACCTTAATTCGAGCGGTGCAAGAACAGCTCAACACATCCGATCAAAACGATCTCTGCTTTGTGTACAGGCATTTTCCTCAGCCTCAAATTCATCCTCAAGCTCAAAAGGCAGCAGCGGCAGCAGAAGCAGCGGCAGCGCAGGGACAATTCTGGCAGATGCATGACATTTTGTTCGCCCATCAGCAAGAGCTGGGAGATGGCTATCTAGCGGAATATGCTGACAACTTAGAGCTTGATGTCACTCAGTTTGTTCGAGATCTGTACAGACAAGTGCATATTGCTCGCATCAATGAAGATATTGAAAGTGGATTACAAAGTGGAGTAACGGCTGCCCCAGCCCTGTTTATCAATGCAATTCAGTATTCCGGACGCTGGAACATTGAGCAATTGAAAGCAGCTATTGTCGCTGCAAGTCATTAAATTCCCCTCACCCTTCAAAAATGAGCGAACGCACAGTTATCAAATCTTAGATTTTTATCACGCCGCATCGCATTTACAAGACTTTGCTGATGTTGCATTTACGTTTTTCACTCTCATTATTCCAACTTAAGTTGGAATATAATCTGAACTTAAGTACAGTTGAATCTTAGTACTTTAGATCGCTGATGAGCGATCTTTTTATCACTAAAAATATGGACTCAGAATTGATGACAGCTTTAAGCTAACTCCATATATTAGGTTATATAGGACCCCGATTCCAAAACTGGACGCAGTATTTCTATTCATCCTGATGAGCCGTTATTCAGGGAATTACAACAATGTCAATTAACCCCTACTGGTCGTGCAAAACTCCGAGAATGCATGAACGCATTGCTGTTGAGGATTTTTTATCTCATATTGGTTGCTGGCAAACAGATAAAGCTCGTTACGTTGGTTCTCGCAAAAATCTCTTTGACCTTCGCCGTACCGCCGTCGTTCACAATCTTCATGTCCTTGCCAAAATTTTTACTCGCGTTACTGAGCACTCTCCTACTTCATCTTGATTACTGAATCGGTGTTCTAGAGTGCCGCCAGACTAATAAGCTTGTGTAACTTTCACTTAATGGAGAATAAACAAATGTTAGCCATAACTCAAACACCCCTTTTTTCTTACGAAGCAACGCAAAGTGCTACTCGAATTGTTAAAGATTTTGTCTATGGTTTATACTTTCCAGTCCATGGTCTTTCATCAAAAGATATTTTCACTTATTGCCCTACTTTGATATCTATAGAATCTATGGTTTATCAAGTTGATCTAGTTGCAGAAAATGCTAAATATTTTAATGTTGTACAAACAAAAAATGAAGATTTTCAAACCTTAACAATGCAAAAGTATAGTTTTCTGGAACTTTTAAAAAAATTAGATTTTTATGATTCACAAATTGAAAGGCAACTAGCAATGGGAGAGGAATTTGTTAAATTAGAAAATAAGGTAACAGCAGGAGGATTAGTAGAGCATTCAGAAGTTATCCGTATCGCAGAATTACGTTCTTCTGATGTTCGCCTTCTCCATTGCATTTTATTTCATTTACTCGGAAAATCTTATAATGAAAAGCTTTTATCTCTTCTATGGTCAGTAGAAGTTATTGCTGACATTGTAAATGATTTTCTTGATTACGCTGATGACGTAAATAAAGACCAATATAACACTTACCGTATGTTTGTGAAGCTTTACAAAGAAAAAGCCCCTGATTACATCAAGGTAGAACTAGATAAGTACGAAAACTCCTTTAAAGACCAATTAAACCTTTTTCCAATCGATGAGAAACAGAGATTAATCTCAGCGTGTTCTCAATTTTTAAAAGCTCATTCTGCTGAAATTCCTCAACCTATTATTGAGTAGTTTAAAGGATGTTTGAAAAGTCATATAAGGTATGTTTGACTACTCTGGTAATCAAGAATTTGAACCAGATAATAAGGGTTCTGGGATTTGCGATCCCTTCTGTGAGTTGATTTAAGGCTTAAACTGACACTTTTCAAACAAACTCTTAGCTATCTTGAACCATAGAAAATAGTAGGCAACAGCGATATAATCGTATTGGCTTTGTAAGTAGTTCACTATTAATTAGCAGAAAGTGTTTCTGTCTGAAAAAACTTTTTGAAGATACTATCTACCCACTTAAACTGTAACTATGGTGAATACTTTTCTTCTAAAAGACATCAATGTTTCCTATTACCTTCGCGAAAAAAAACATCTGTGGAATGCCATTGTCTTTTTCTACATTTTTGTCGGCTACTACGGTGCGATCGCATTTCTCTTATTCTCTAACATCTGGCTGAACATTGTAGGATTAATATTACTTACGCATAGCTTAGTTTTTTCAGCTTATCTATCCCATGAATTTATGCATGGCACGATTTTTACCAATATGCAATGGAATGCCATTGGTGGTAATCTTATGCTGTGGCTAAACGGCGGTTGTTATGCCAGATTTAAAGATTTAGCACAGGAGCATATTTTTCATCATGTTAGTAAGATAGATTCTGTAGTTTTTGACTTGTCTGCTTTTATTAACAATCTTTGGTCACCAATTCGCCACTTGATTTTCGCGCTAGAGTGGCTATACATTCCGGTGATTTCCTTCATACTCCAGTTTGGAGCCTTGGCTGCTCCTTTTGTAGATACTCGGCGTCGAGATGAACGCCTACGTGTCATCATTATGCTCATAGTCCGAGTGTCTTTGTTTACCTTATTAGGATTTGTATCACTAAAAGCACTTGTACTCTACTTTCTTGCTTACACTGGTATGATCGCAGTACTGCGGTTCATGGATGCTTTACAGCATACATACGAGACATTCCCTGCCGGCACATCATTTCCTAAACGTGATTACGCCTACGAACAAGCCAATACCTTTACAACCTTAATTTCTCGGCGATACTGGTGGTTGAACTTGCTAGTCTTGAACTTTAGCTACCATAATGCTCATCATACAATCATGAGATGTCCTTGGCACAGTCTTCATGAACTCGACAGAGATTTATTTACTGGAAAGGAAGTTCACTACCTAACATTGCCACAATTACTAAAAAACTACCACCGCTTTCGAGTTTATCGTCTTTCTTCAAGCCAAGGTAAAGCGGTTGATGAGCAGGGAAATTTAAAACTTGATACGTTCTATGGTGCTGTTGGGGTGTCTTTTCTGGTGAAATCTTAATGATGCCTTGGATGTCTTGTTAAAAACTTACGATGTTCTACAAAACTTGTAAATCTTGAGTATCGATAGGTTGAAAACCACAGTTTAATAACATCGAATATCCGTCTACCAATATTGACTGAGTTAGGTTGATTTTCACCTAACCAGTCAAGTAGAAAAGAGGCAAATATGGTAGAGTATATCTCAAAAGCATTTTTGGTTGGGTTTATGGGAGCATCCCAATTTTGCAAGAAGAGAGTGAGAGTGAAAATATATTCGCGATGAATACTCGCGAATAAAGGGGGGCTATACTTCCACAGCCTAATTCGAGAGAATTAAGGATGGAAAGAAATCTTCAAGAAGCCGAAGCCAATGACACCAGAAGACAAAAAACTTTTAGATACTCACGTAAAAGAAATTGCTAAGATTTTGTATAAAAACACGCCATCGTCAAAAATTGAAACTTTTGAAGGTATAGAAACAGCTGTTCGTGACCAAATTCTGGAACACGTCAGTCCGAAAATCGC
>LWTK01000079.1 GCA_003326205.1 Nostoc sp. ATCC 43529 | reverse complement strand
TCTAAAATTTGGTTCCAAACTCCAGCTTTTTGCCATCGGTAAAACCTTGTGGCCACACTCTGCCACTTTCCATAACGTTCTGGCAGGTCTGGCCAAGGCGCTCCGGTTCTAACTATCCAAAGAATGCCATTCACAACTGTGCGGTGGTCATTATTTGGCTTACCTGTTTTAGGTTTTTGTGGTGGTAGTAATGGTTTTAACCTCGCCCAACTACGGAAGCTTAAGTCTCCTCGATTCATCATCATCACAAAGCGATCGCATCTTTTTTAGGATACAACGAGTTTGAAAACACGCCCTAGGCTTTGCCGAAGTAGCAACCTAGAGCCACAATTTGCACCCAACACTGAAGGCAAATAAATGATGAATATCAATTAGCTGCTACCTCGTCAACAACTTGCGGCGCAAATTATCCAATGCTGCATTTGCACTCACATAGCGAATTAGAGAACGTCCTCGTGCAGCACCGAAATTATATTCAAAACTTGCCACTTCATCATTTGGCCCAGCCAACCCGACATAAACCAAACCCACTGGTTTAGTATCTGTCCCACCAGTAGGGCCAGCAATACCAGTAATACTCAACCCCCAAGTTGTAGAAAGTCGGTTTTTGACTCCAATTGCCATTTGTTCTGCAACGGTAGCACTTACCGCCCCAAATTTATCTAAATCTTCCTGGTTAACTCCTAGCAACCTAACCTTGACTGAATTGTCGTAAGAAATGACTCCACCCCAAAAGTAATCAGAACTTCCAGAAATCTCAGTTAACATTTGCCCTAGTCCACCACCAGTGCAAGATTCTGCCACCGAAAGCGTTTCCCCCGACGCACGCAATAACTCACCAACAACGGAAGCAGGAGTATCATCATTGATACCGTAAAAATCCAGCCCAGCAATTTCTTTAATTTGTTTTTCAACAGGTGCAATCAAAGCTTCTGCCGCTGCTTCTGAATTTGCTTTGGCGGAAACCCGCAATCTGACTTCGCCTTTGCCTGCATAAGGGGCTACGGTTGGGTTTGGCAATTTTAAATAAGAAGCAACCTTTTCCGCCAAAGCAGATTCGCCAATACCCCAAAACTTTAAACTGCGACTGTAAATAATTTCTTTACCCCAACCTTGACTTTTGAGAAACGGAACGGCTGTTTCTTTCCACATCGGGTGCATTTCACTAGGAACGCCAGGAAAGGTAAAAATCGTGATTTCCGGACGGGGTTGCCAAATGATACCGGGTGCAGTTCCAGTGGGGTTGGGTAGAATTTCCGCACCTTGGGGAATTAAAGCCTGCTTGCGGTTACTTGGTGACATCACCCGACCGCGTTGGGCAAATTTCTGGGTTATGTCTTCGATAATTTCTGGGTGTTCTACCAAGGGGGCTTGAAAAAAATCGGCAATGGTTTCACAAGTGAGGTCATCCGGGGTGGGGCCAAGACCACCAGTGAAAATGAGAATTTGCGCCCTGGAAATAGCAATTTCTATAACTTGCTTCAACCGTTCTGGATTATCACCAACTACGGTTTGATAGTAATGGGGAATACCTAACTGGGCTAATTGTTTTGCCAAAAATTGAGCATTGCCATTGAGGATATCTCCTAGTAGCAATTCTGTACCAACACAAATAATTTCTGCACTCATTGGAAGGAATGGTTAGGAGTTAGGAGTTAGGAGTTAGAAGTTAGGAATTAAGAGTTAGAAGTTGAAAACTTAAATCGATCGCTCTTAACTCTCTAATTATCATCTCAGGCTATGGCTGGTACGAGTTAGGAGTTGAAAACTTAAAACTCATCACTCCTAACTCTTAACTCCTAACTATGATTTCAGGCTAGTGCTGGTACGGGAATTTCCAGGTGGGAATATAAGGGGAAGCGATCGCACAATGCAGCCACGCGTCGTTTACAATCTTGGGTGACTTCCTGTGAATCTGGAGAAAGCAGGCGATCGGCGATAATATTTCCAATCTCAGTAAATTCTGCTACTCCTAAACCCCGTGTTGTCATCGCTGGGGAACCTAACCTCAGACCGCTGGTCACAAATGGCGACTGTGGATCGAAGGGAACAGTATTTTTGTTAGCAGTAATATTCACACCACTGACTAACTGATCTGCTAGCTTACCCGTCATACCAATGGAACGTAAATCTACGAGCATTAGATGGTTGTCAGTGCCATCAGACACTAACTTTAAGCCACGATTTTGTAATTGTTGTGCCAAGGCACGAGCATTTTCAATCACTTGGGCAGAATATGTTTTAAACTCTGGCTTGAGGGCTTCTCCAAAAGCTACTGCCTTAGCGGCAATTACATGTTCCAATGGGCCGCCCTGGTTGCCAGGAAAAACCGATTTATCTAACTTTTTACCCAGTTCTGCATCCCCAGTCAAAATTAAACCACCTCTAGGGCCGCGTAGAGTTTTATGGGTAGTTGTTGTTACCACATGACAATGAGGAATCGGGTCGGGATGAAGACCACTGGCAACTAAACCAGCAATGTGGGCTATATCAGCCAGTAAGTAAGCACCGACTTCATCAGCAATACTACGGAATTTCTCAAAATCAATTATACGGGGGTAAGCCGAATAACCACAAATCAGCAGCTTAGGACGCTCCCTTAGCGCCAGCTCCCGAATTTGGTCATAGTCAAGTTGTTCTGTCTGTTGGCTGACACCGTAATGGCTAACTTGGAACCACTTACCTGAGACGTTTACAGGGGAACCGTGGGTAAGATGTCCGCCATGAGACAAATCCATCCCCATAATTTTGTCCCCTGGTTTCAGGAGAGCCAGAAATACAGCAAAATTCGCTTGTGCGCCAGAATGGGGTTGTACATTGGCATGAGCAGCACCAAATATTTGTTTGGCACGGTCGATGGCTAGTTGCTCGATTTTGTCGATAAACTCACAACCGCCATAGTAGCGTTTACCAGGCAGTCCCTCGGCGTATTTATTTGTCAATACTGAACCTTGAGCCGCCAGTACAGCAGCTGAAGTAAAGTTTTCACTAGCAATCAACTCCAAATGGTCTCGCTGACGCTGTAGTTCGTCGTTGATTAACTCCGCGATCGCTGGATCGCTGGAGGTGAGAAAATCTGAATTAGTCTTAGTCACTTCAATTATCCTTATGGAAATTTGTACAACGGCTGATGCGTGGTTCTATCAGCACCTAAATAACAGTCAAGTGTCCATAGCTCAAACTAGTTCAATGGTTTTTGACTGCTCTAGAGAGGCGATTAATTGAATTAAAGTTAGACTCAAGCTCGATTAATGCATTAACAATCATAACGTTGCTTTTTGACCCTGCGTGATTCAAGTTTTTTGCGATCGCTCTTATGCGATCCAAAAAGCCAGACAAAGCCAAGTACTTGAGCTTAAGAACTGCGAATATGCGATCGTCAGCTACTGAAGCCATACACCATAGCAATATTAAATCAAATAACAATACTCCCGACTTCACAGAGAAATCGGGAGTCAGAGGCTTGCTATTTTCACAAATCAAATAGGATTCATATACCGATTTTGATAGTAAGCCAAAATCTGGTTAACTCGTTGCCGACTTTCTAAAGTAGAGTTTGTTGTCCACGAAAGCCCTAAGCCACCAATTTGGCTTTGATTGTAATCAAACTGTTGAGATGACTGGGGAATTAAATCTATTTCTACCCCTTCGACTTGACGTAAATGCGCTGCGATTTCTCGATAAACTGCTAAAGGCAAACCAGGGAATTCAATTTTTTCCTTAGTCTCCATCTTTTATGAAGCTCCCACATTAACTGCATTTTCGGGGGCCGTTGTCCCTAAAATAGGATTGCCAGTAGCAGAAGCCGCTGATGGCGTTGCAGCTGATGGCGTTGAGTTGACAGGGCCTTCCCCTACCATTTTGGCAACTTCGATGCCATTTTGTTCCAAAATCACAATCGGGTTGGAACCGCCATTCATTTCAATGCGCTTAATCAGCACGCCATTGGCTAATCGCTGTCCCGCTTGCACATAGCGACTTGTGGGTTCATCAGGTACTTTGATAATTGCTTGGGGTTGTTTAGTAATCAGGACTACACCAGTCACAACCACTGCCCTTGCTAAGTCGGGTTGCGGCGGTGGTGGCAATACAGATACTAAAGTTGGGTTGGGCACAACTTGAGGCAAAACTCTAGGCAAAACTGAAGTCAAAGTAGCATTGGCTTTTTTTGGTACGGCAGCAATGTTATTTTTCTTTTGATTTGCAGCTATAGTACCTGTTGGCAGTTTTCGCCCTGAAGTTGATGCAAGTTGTCGAGTTGATGCAGTAGGTAGCTTAGGCACCACAGGAACAGGTCTTCCTGTGGTTTTCGGCACTCCAGCAACGGTCTGTCCGAAAATTTCGGCAAAGGGGTCAGTGCGAGTTTTTGATACCAAAACTACTCGTGCCCGTTCTGTAGCATTAGTAGATTGAATTAAGCTCAGACTAGCAGGAGAAACTTGTGAAACCTGTTTTGCAGGTATAACTGGATTTTTGAAGGATTGAGCCGCTGGTGGCGACTTTTTTGCTATTTTCGGGATTGGTGTCGGCTCTATGGCTTGTGGTGTTTCTTCAGAAGCACATCCAGCGATCGCCAAGCTTAAAATAGCTGCAATTGTAATTGTTAAATTTCTGCCCATGAGTCTTTCTCAAAAGCCATTGGAGAATTGAAAAATCGAAATCAACATGCCTAAAATTTCTCTTCAAGGCAAAGTCTGTTCCCGTTATAACCTAATTTTTTGATTTTCAAGGGTTATTTTTCGCACAATCAACCCAGCATAACTGCGGGTTCAGTTTGTTTGCAGTTAATCGTCTGCTACACCCATGAGCTGTTTCATCAAATCCAGGCCTTTCTTAACTCTGCGGGAAACAGTTACTACACTGATGCCCAGATGTTCTGCTACTTGTTTTTGGGTCAAATCTTGCAAAAAAACGCATTCCAAGACATCGCGGGTACGCTTTTCTAGCTGAACCAATGCTTGTTGCAAGCGAAGTTGGTCTTCTTGTGCTAATTGAAAGCTGCGGTAGTGAGGATCTGGAACTAATTCTCCCAAACAAGTAGAACCTTCTTCTCCATCCTGAATTGGCACATCTAAACTCAAGGGAGCGCGATTCACCCATGCTAATTTAATTTCTTGCCATTCAGTGGGAGAAATTTTTAGTGCTGCTGCTAATTCCGAATCTGTTGGTTGGCGATTATGTGTTTCACGCCAAGAACGTGAAACTCCTATTGCTTGCTGTTGCAGCGCCAACCATCTCCGAGGAATTCGCACGGTGACGCCTTTATCTCGCAGATAGTGTTGAATTTCGCCTCGAATATAGGGAAGAGCATAGGAACTAAAGGCGTGTCCCTTGGAAAGTTCAAATCTTTCAATAGCTCTAATTAAACCCAAACATCCAACTTGGAGCAAATCATCATAGGTTTCATGACATTGATTTGTCCAGTAGTGAGCTTCTTTTCTCACAAGTCCAAAATTGAGTTTTACCAGTTGATTACGAACATGTTCCGAGCGAGATTGCTGATATTCTCGTAACAACTGCCAAATTTCATGTTTTAGTTCATTGGTGACTGTGGTAGGCATGGCACCGGGTTTATTGAGCAAATAAATAATTAATAACTCGCGCTTAAGTTAAGCTGCGATCGCACACGACATCCAAGAAAATATCGTGTTCTATGCCCTAGTAAATCTATGGTAAATAACAAATTTTCTATAAATTTCCCATAGTTAACTTGGCAATTGAGCAATATTTAAATGGTCGAAATCCACCAGATTTTGTTTTTTATCGACAAACAATTCAGGAGTTCAGAGATGACCCAAAGGCACTCCTGAATTTTGACTTCTGATTTATTCTTGGATTAATTTGGGTATTATCTGTAGTTTGGTCTTGAGAACTACATAGAAATAAAATATATAATTAGTTACTAAATATCAAACCGAGATTGTACTTAATTTCATTAATTAATGCTGAAATTAAGTTGTAGAAACAAAACTATGAAAGCTAAAATTTGATTGGATTGGCGAAAATTAAATTTACAGTAAAATTACATATAAACTTGAATAAATTTATTAGTATTCAAAAATTTCTAAATAGAAAGTTAAAAATTATTATGTATATTTACGCAAGGAATAAAAAAAGGGCAAAATGCCCCTTGTTGTAGTTAATTTATAGCCATTTCGCAAAAACCTACTTACCCCCAAAATAAAAAGGGGTAAGGGTTAACTCTTGTAATGAAAGCTGATGCTGACAGAATTTTAGTTCTGAATGCCATCAGTTACTTAACTCAAAAGGATTTGGCTATGATTTTGATTCAACCCGACCGTAGAATATACCGCGAATCTTAACTTCTTTAGGTTCGCCAGCACCTAAATCAGTATCAGATGGTTGTTCGCTCTCGAAAGTACCAGCAATTTCACCGCTACTGCTATCTACCTTAGCTATTTGCAGAGAAATCTTGCCGTTGAGAATTTCTGCACGCTTGACGTTAGTGCGGGTGAGTTCTTCATCATCCGCTTGAGCAGGTAGAGCTACAGCGTTATCATAACCGCTAACGACACCACGACCTTTAGGATCTAGGAAAGCGGCACCACGATAGGAAGGAACCTTGAAAGTGCCTTCAAAATCAGTGGAGGTATTAATGCTGGTTAAATTGGGTTGGGTTTGAGCAACCAAGTTTTTGATGGTGAATAAGAAAGGTACTCGTTCGCCACCAGGGAGTTGGACGGTAATGGCTTGGAAGTCAAGACCATCAGTTTCCACAAAAGTCAGGCTATTATCTGAGTTGATTTTTAGGTCGCCTTGTACCTGGTCAATGGTGGAAGTGTATCTAGTCAACAATTTGCCAGCAACAAATTCTGCTTCTTGGCGTTTATTAGCAGGTTCTTCTTTAACAAAGAAGCTAGTTGGTTCCAAGCAAAGTTCTTTGATGGTATAGGACTTAGAATCAAGGGGAATAGAACCACGGCTTGTTTCTGATAGCTGAGGGCATTTATTAGCCAAGCCAGTGCCCCGAATTTGTTCGTAAGTGAGTACATCCCTACCACTACTAGCAGTAGGAGCATCACTACAAGCAGTTATTAGCCCCAGGCATAAAGCCAAGAATGCGACAATTAAAGCGCGATACCTCATGGTCAACCTCAATCTCAAAAATTAATATCTAAGTTGTAAAACTGCATCGAACTGTGTTATGTATGTGACGCCACTACATACGGCTATTGTTTGATGGGTAAATCAGCCAGATCATACGATTTTTTTTAACTCAAAATCAAAGTACTCTAGTCGCAAGCAAGAATCTTCCGATCCCCTCTAGCTCCCGTGAAGGCTGTGCTAAACGGTACTGCGCTGTTTTTCAAGCGATCGCAATTGCTTTTCATAAAGATACAAATCTAGTTATACTCAGGCGTGATTGAGGGGGTGGGGAGGTGGAGACACAGAGAGTTTAAAAAAATTTCTGGAAAATTGTACAGACGGTTGCCCTGGTTCGGTAAAGTGACGTGAATGAATCAATACTGGCAAACTAGGGAAAATTAAAAATCTCCGGTAAATTTGAGTTGACCTCATTTACACGGAAAGGGTGGGATGAACAACAACAAAACTATTGAGTCTGAAAATTTGCTTTCTAAACTCCAAGCGATCGCAACTGTAGTAAACGATACAGTTGATAGCTGTCAAGGCGATACTGTAGCTCTTTTGTCTTTGCTGCGAGAATTAGAGCGTTTACACCGAGAAATTCGAGATGGGGTTTTTCAACAGAGTTTGCCTGTCAACCGTCGCCAACTCTACTCGCTGCTGAAAGATATTGAATCTGAGGGAGGCTGGCCTTATATTGAGCGGATGAAATTACAAGCTTTTTTAGCGAATTTGACCGAAGAAGACACCCAAGAAAATAGTCCTGAGCTTTTGGAGAGCGATCGCTCTTTTGGTTAATTCACCAAGAGTCATTAGTCATTAATCATTGGTCATTTGTGACAAAACCAATGCCCCATGCCCTATGCCCTTTGCCTAGAATATGCCATCACAAAGCTGGCGATCGCGCTGTTCGAGATTGCGATTATGTTTGAGGTAATCATCCACCCACTGGCAACCACGAACAACTAAGTCATCTAGATTTAAATTCCAGAGAATTATGGTGTTGTCATCACTAGCTGATGCTAGTGTTTGACCATCTGGGCTAAAGCTGACACTTAATACTGGAGCCTGATGCCCATTGAGGCTTTTAATTAATTTGCCTTCACGGCTCCAGAGTTTTACTGTACCGTCCCAACCAGCGGCGGCGAGTAATTTTCCATTGGGACTGAAAGTGACGGCATTGACGCTATCGCTGTAGCCCTTTAACAAGGTTTTTAGCAATGTACCATCCCGTCGCCAAAGTCTTACAGTGTTGTCCCAACTGGCAGAAGCTAGCAATTCGTCAGTGGGGCTAAAGCTGACACTCAATACCCAACTGTCATGGGGCGAAAAAGTTTTGAGTAAAGTACCATCTCGCCGCCAGAGTTTTACTGTTTGGTCATCACTAGCAGAAGCGAAAAACTGATTATCAGGGCTGAAATTCACGCTATTCACCCAGCCCTGATGCCCCACTAATGTTTTGAGTAACTTGCCTTGACGATTCCAAAGCTTTATCGTTTTATCTTTGCTAGCTGATGCCAAAAACTGGCCATCTGGGCTGAAATTCACGCTCATCACGCTATCGGTATGTCCCTGGAGAGTCAAGATTGAAGTACCGTCAAGCCGCCAAAGTCTTACAGTTTTGTCATAACTTCCTGAAGCTAGCATTTTACCTTTGGGATCAAAACTAACACTGGGAACTTTATCTGTGTGCCCTACCAAGGTTTTGTAGAGTCGGGTTCTGAGTTCACCACTACTGGTGTCTCTTTGCCAAAGTTTGACGGTGCGATCGCTACTACCAGAAGCTAGCATCTGGCCATGGGGACTCCAAGCAACGCTCAAAACTCGATTCTCGTGCCCTTGGAGAATAGACGGTCTTGGTGCATCTAAACTCCACAGTTTCACGTTTTTGTCAAAACTTCCTGAAGCTAGCAATTTATTATTGGGACTGAAAGCTAGGCTAGCAACAGCATCGTTGTGTCCTTTGAAGGTTTTGAGTAAGCTGCCAGTAACACTCCAGACGTTTATGGTGTTGTCTTCACTCCCAGAAGCTAATTTTTTACCATCGAAACTAAAGCTTAAACTCCACACTGTGTTGCTATGCTGCTGTAAAGTTTTGTAAGGAACAAAGTTAAAACTGTTGCTATTAGTGTTTTGCTGTCGCCGCCAAAGTCTTACTGTTTTGTCTCGGCCTGCGGACGCCAACAGTTTACCATCAGGGCTGAAAGCAACCACCGTTACACCCTGCTGATGTCCCTGCAAAGTTGTAACCAAGCTGCCATTCCGTCGCCAGATTTTTACTGTTTTATCGTCACTTCCTGAGACGATGAATTGGCCATCAGGACTGAAGTTTGCCCAGTTAACCCAGCCGCGATGTCCTCTGAGTATTTTTACTAAACTACCGTCTTTGTGCCAAAGTTTTATCGTTGCATCTTTACTGGTGGTAGCTAATAACTCGCCATCAGGACTGAAATTAACGCTATAAACCCAATCTCCATGCGCTTTTAAGGTTTTATATGGCTGGGGATAAAATTCTCCTGTAATGAGGTTTTGACGCCAGATTTGCACTGTTTTATCAAGACTGGCGGAGGCTAGGGTTTTACCATCAGGGCTAAAACTGACGGCGGTGATCGCGTCATTATGACCTTTAAGAGTCTGGAGTAAGGTTCCGTTAGGACGCCAAAGTTTCACTGTCCGATCTCGACTTCCTGATGCCAGTAATTGGCCATTTGGGCTGAAAGCTACTCCCCAGACAATATCGGTGTGCCCTTCTAAGCGGTTGACTTCGGTTACTCCATAAACTGCTTGTTGCAGGGCTGTGACTACCCGCATTCGGGTGTCTGGTTGCACAAACTCTGCCTTTTCAAGTCGTTTCCAAGCGCGTAAACTTTCTAATAAGGCATCAAATTCTTTATTAGAAGCAAATAAAGCTTCGCTAGCAGCTGCGATCGCGCTAATTTTTAAGTTGGTTTCACTGCGTTCAGCTCGTAAAGTTTGGCTAATTGCTGATCTTTTCTGTAGGTCGGCTTGCCACCATAATGCTGCTATTGTTCCCCCCATGATTGACAGCACTACGCCTGCTATACGTGCTTCTCTTAATCGCCTTTGCAAAATCAAATTGAGTTGCTGTTGACTAAGTTTTTGAGCGACTTCTGCTTTCTTTTTTTCAAGTTTAATTTTTTCCAATTCGGCCACAATACCATAATTGTTTTTTTGGCGAATTGGTTCAACTAAATAATCATGAACTAGCTGGTAGCGATCGCCTAATTCTTCTCTGACTCGCAACACCAAACCTGAACCTACCAATATTTCTAAAATTAGTTCGCCAACTCTGTTAAAACCTGATATTGTATCGAGATCGTGATTATTAGCTAATGCAGCAGCTAAATCAGCTTTGGTTTTTAATGGTCGCGTGCCTTTTTCATCAGTTAACTCAAATAATAGTTTCCAACTTAACTTTTCATTTTCCTGACCGCAGTCTTTGATAACTTCCTCCAGCCAGCGTTCCACCAATTTTGTCCAGCCACCGCAAAGTTTATATTGTCCGAGTGTGGTAATGTTTTCTATTTCCAGTTGAGCGCCGACTATTTGTAATTCAATTGGATGTACTTCGTCGAATTCTCCTGTTAAATCTTCTACTAATCGATTGATTAATTCCTCACTCAATTCATAATGCGATCGTTGAGTCAGACTATAAATTATTGCCTTGGCATCTTGACTGGAAAACTTTCCTAAATAGTAACGAATATCTTTATCGAGAATATTTTGATTTATTACTCCTAAATCATATACATCCGTACTATTTTTCTGGCTCAAACGTTCAAATTCTAACAAATAATGTAAATAATCTTCTCGCAATGAAAGAATGATTTTTACATAAGGAATATTTAAACATTCGCTAAAAAATTTATAAAACTCTATTCTTTGGTTACTAGGATTACTAACAAAGAAAAATTCTTCAAACTGGTCGAATATCAAAATTATTGTATGATTGCGCTCAGTTGCTAATCGAATGTTTTCAAGCAGTACAGTAGGTGTATAGTCGAGGTTAACTGATATTCCTGTGTTTGCTAGAGCTTGGTTGACGCTGCTTACCAAAACTGTAACCCAATCAGTATAAACAGACAAAACAATAGGTACAGGAATGCGTTCGCCGATAGCTTTTCCTTTGAGTGTTGGAACTAAACCAGCTTTGAGAATTGAACTTTTTCCTACACCTGATTGTCCATAAATTACTGTGAGTTTATAGTCAGCGCGAGCAATTCTTTCAATTAACCGATTGACATCCTGCTGTCGTCCAGAAGCAGATATTTCTTGGGCAACTTCCTCAGGGATAAACGGTATTTTTTCAGTTTCTAATACTGGGTTAATTTTAGAACGTTGGGGCTGCAATTGACTTGCACCAATGAAGGCACGAAAGCCATATTGATGTTCTATTTGAATTTTTTCTCGTTTGAGCTTGAAGGCTTCTGTGTAGTCGTGACGCTCAAAAAAGTAAAGCGATCGCAATTCCTCTAAAATCTCTAGGTAAAGTGATGGCCGATGTTGCAGTTCACAAACTACCTTCGCCCATTCCAAGTTATTGATTGCTTCTTCCCACTCACCTAAATGCCGCTGTGTACGTGCTAATAATAAAAGATACCAACTTTCTTGTCTTTGGGAAACTTCCGTTGCTGCTTCACAGATAGAAAGTGCTGTATTTGCTAGCTCATGAGCCAATACCCAATTTGACTCAGAAGCCGCTACATTTGCCAAGAAACCATAACTTTGAGCAATTTGTAATGAATTTCCATAAGTTTTCTGTAGATGTAATGATTTTTGAGCTAATTCTTTTAATTCATTCCAAGCCTGTAAACGTTGCAGCATTTCGCAAACAGGTGAAATAAATTTAGCAACTAAATCTTCTCTTTCTACTTCTTCTAATATTTCCAGGCATTGTTTAAACCATAAAAGAGCATGTTGGCAATAGCTACTATTAGCACTGTGGTTTAAGTCTGCCATCCGCCAATAACATAGCCCCAGGTGAAATAGTACTATTGCTTGCTTGAGTAAAGATGAGGGAGATGTAGCTTTAGCTTCCCGCAGGGTAGGGCATGAGGGGGATAAGTGTAATTGTTCGCTAATTTTCCGCACTTTTCCACTTTCCAAGTCTGCCACTCTTTTTGCTTCTTTCTGCCACAATGCTAAGCTTCTTTGATAATTGGCTAAAGCACCGTTAATTTGATCGTTAGCGTATTTATCTCGCCCTAAAACAAACTCTAAACTTGCTTCTAATCCTGGTGTTAATTGAATGCCATACAAGCGCAGCAAATCATTACGCGCTGATTCTATTTCGTGACGATGTTGAGATTTGGGATCTAAATCTAGAGAAGCATTAGATAAAAATGTTTCGGCACCTGCTTCTAAAACTTTGGCAAATAAAGATTCTGCTTCTTGATTAATCAAAGCAATTAAATCTGTTTTTGCCATTTCAAATTTAATAGTGGTTGCAGCCCAGCTTTTGAAATCAGGAGCTAATCTCGAAAGCAATGATGCTACTTCATCTTGTAGCCACAATACTACTGGAAATGGAAAAGTTCCTGCATAAAGATCTCGTGCTTGGTTGATGCCTGTAAGTAAGTTTTCCAAGTCGATAATTGACTCAATACCGAAAATCATTACAGCTGATGGCAAAGAGTCTGTGACAACAACAGGATTATCTAGAAATAGTTCTGAAACTATTGTGTTGTGTAAGGAAGTAGTTGATGGATTGAGAACGATTTCTTTAATATTGATGTCTTGACTGACAGAGCGAATTTTTTCTAACATTTGCTCCCGTAGCTGCCCGTAATTACACCGTACTAAAATCAGAGCAAATTGACCTTCAGAAAGGGCGATCGCTCTAATCAATCTTTGCAAAGTATGTTGATTTTCTTTAGTCATTGGGTATGGGGCATTGGGCAAACAGGGCATGGGGCATTAGTCATTTGTTATTTGCAAAGGACAAATGACTAATGACTAATGACTAATAACTAATTAGGGCTTGCTGAAAAAAAAAGAAAAGGTTGCAGTATCTAGATTATCAGACCAAAGAAGTATATTCCGGTGCAAGATTTGAAGGTAAAATAGCCCAAAATCCTTGCATGACTGTGGTCAGACGAGATAAGCGTGTATCCGATGTAACCATGTACCGAAAAGAAGAATCAACTCCAATTCCACCAGAAAATTTTGAACTTCCATTTGAGGGAAAGTTATCATCAGATAATCGTTGGGTACTTATGGCAAATTTCATACCCTGGACAGAATTTGAGTCGGAATATTCTTCCGGGTTCTCC
>LWTK01000078.1 GCA_003326205.1 Nostoc sp. ATCC 43529 | reverse complement strand
CCGGAACTACTTATACTACTCCTCCATTACGCCTATCACTGCAAGGTACTCGCCACCATTTAATTAACTTTATTCCTAAATTATTAGCAGCAACTCCTCAAAAACGCCTCCGAATTTATCTCACTTTGCTAAAAGTTATTGCTCACAAGGTCGTTCCCGATCGCCCAGGTAGAAGTGAGCCACGAGTCCGCAAACGTCGCCCAAAAATTTATCCCTTGATGGCCAAACCCCGGCATGAATTACAAAAGCAATTAAAAACTGCTTAACCACAAGTGTTTCAGCTTTTCTTAGTGCCATTCACCTCTAGCCCCAAGTATTCCTCATCTACTGCGCGGATTGCCAGCATTGGATTGCCCCCGGCGCGTTCTTGTAGCTTAGCCAGTTCTGAGGGTTTGAGAGCGATCGCACGTTCTGAAGCTGCCTTCACCATAATCTCTCTGATTGCGTACTCCGGTAATGGTTTTAACTCAATACGCGGGACATTTATAAAAACATCACTGCGCGGAGGGTCAGTAGCTAAAAGCAACATGGGTACACCGTTTCGCTTTAGCTGCTTGAGCCACATTCGGAATTTGGCATCACAAGCGTGGGCATCGTCTAGCACTAAAAATGCTATGTTTGACTCCAAGAAATCGGCGATCGCTCTCTTTAATTTGTCTGCGGTGAGTGATTTTCCCTCTAAATCCTCAGTGGAAATATCAAATTGATGTGCTATTTCTAGCAACATTTGTTTAGGTGTTGCGGGTTCAATGAAGGCCACTATAAACCCTTCACCCTGCAAATTCTCTACAACTGCACCAGCTAGTACAGATTTACCACTACCGTCTTCACCAGCAATTAAAATAGCACCATTAGCTTTAAGTGAAGCTGTGGTGCCATTGAGTTCGGCTTGTCTGTAAATGCGGAATTCTCCAGGCGTGGGTATGTCATCAGTGCTGAGTACTGAGTTCTGAGTCTCGTTCTTAGAGGAAAATTTAGGGAAGATGGCGATCGCCCCTCCAATCCCCAAAGCCAATAATGAAAGGGGGTTGAGGCCGTTGACTACAACAACTGCACCAGTTGTTACCATCCCCAGAAATTTTATTACGCTACTCCAGGGATGTTTGCCAGACTGATTAACGATTGTGCGTATGCGAAAGGGTCGATGCTTGGCATTTCCCCCGATTCTTTGATTTTCTCCTTGAGGTTATCTGGCAGTAAGTCTGGATTCTCAATGAAGTGTCTAGCCAGTATATTTTCAGCGATGAGGGTACCGGCTGCTTTATTCTGGGCAGATTGAACAATAGCGGCGGTATCGTCTACTTGGGAGGACTGCGATCGCTGCTGTTTGGGTGAGTAGTTTGGTGTAGCGGCTATCTGTTGAGTTTCTGCTACTGCCAGAGTAGTTGTAGTTGTGGTTTCTGGCTGCTCATCTTGTGGCCCGGATGGCGGCGGCACTGGGTAGCCTTCCATTCTGCTTGTCTGCTGGATGTGTTCATGCAAGCCATCCATGTGCGCCACCTGATCGGCATATAAGTAAGCTTTACCCGATACCTTCCAAGTCTTGATTTGTAGATAGCGCATTCGAGCGTACAAAGGATCGCGCCCAATCCCATATTTTTCTTGTAATTCTAATATGGAAATTTTGAAATTTTCCGTGTCATTTTGTAGGGTATCTGGTTGGTTGTCTGCCATATCAAGCAACTGTATGGTTACGTTTACCTCCATTGTCGGCCATACAGTCTGCCATACAGTCTGGTGAAATCACTGGTTGTATTGTAAAGTTTTGGCAGACAAGTTAATGAGTTGACTCTGGGGTAATTACTGCCTTAGTCATCTGTATAAATTTCGTATTTCCACTCAGCGCACTCCAAATCAACTGAAAATGCCATATCTTGTACCTGCTGACTGAGTTGCTTTACCTTCTCTGACTTGGCATCATACTGCTGTAAGCAATCTTCAACCTCTTCAAATAATGTCTTGAGTTCTGGATTGCCAGGGTATTTTAAATACTGTTCAAATTCTTCAGGATTAATATTCATAGTTACCGCACTTATAACCAGCCTGCTTTGCCTGCTCATAGGCAACATTGATTACTGCCATTTTCTCAGAATCAGGGGAGGTGCCACCGTCTGGATGATATTTTCGCGCCAATTTCCGGTAAGCAGCTTTTACCTCATCATCAGAGGCTCGAACATCAACGCCTTGAAACAAATTTGAGGTAGGTAGAGAGCGATCGCTCTTTTTGGGATGTAAGCTAAAAGCACAAAAGATATGAGTTAACATCCTATGCAGCAGTCCACAAGAGGCAATTACCAGGATTTTTGGCGGCAGCTTGTTACTTTGGCTGCAATCTTTGGTGCTTTCGTTGTCAACGTATTATCAAATGTTTTTCCGCTCAATGGACTCAGCATAGGGGAAATTTCCAATATTTTGTTTAAAAATGTGCTGATTATCCCTGCTAATTACGCCTTTGCTATCTGGGGGCTGATTTACCTTGGGTTGTTTGCTTTTGGGGTATACCAAGCTCTACCTAACCAACGACATGAGCCTGATTTACGTAAGACAGGTTATCTGTTGGCGATCGCCTGTGTTGCTCAAAGTATCTGGGTGTATCTGTTTTTGTCTAGGCTTTTTGCTTTTTCTGTAATTGCAATGCTCTTGATTCTATTGCCCCTGATTGGTGTTTATGTGCAGTTAGAAATTGGCAATAAGCGTGTACCTCAGCTTAAAAAATGGTGTATTCACTTTCCTATTAGCATTTATCTAGGCTGGATTAGTGTGGCGACCATTGTCAACGTAGCGTGTGCCTTGTATTTTCACGGGTGGAACGGTTGGGGGATTTCTGCTGTAATATGGACTCTCATCATGTTATTGATAGCAACAGCAGTTGCAGCAGTTATAGTCATCCAGCGTCGAGACATCGCTTATACAGGAGTAATACTCTGGGCATTGGTAGCGATCGCCCTCAAGCACTCTGATAATTCAATGCTCAGAAATGCCGCGTTGATTTTGGCAATTGTCCTAGTTTTGACCGCTACGATTAACAGCTTACGCCCTCAACAAGAACATATTTAAGTGCGTTCGTCGCAGACGTTGGCGCAGCCATCGCCATCAGGCGGCTCCAAAGTAGCATCGCAATTTTCTATTCAGTTTTCATCAATGCTTCTAACTGTGCCAAAAGCTTTTCTACTTTGGATTTTTTCTTTGGGTCATCCCACACTTTAGCTTTCTTGAAGCGTTGGAAGGTATCATCAACACGCTGTTTGATAGATGCTGATTCTGTTTGCTCTGATGACTCTGATTGAGCAGCAGACTCAATTTCTTGAATCTTACGCTTGATTTCGCTCAGTGACAGATTATAAGCAATTGCATCTTCTAAGAGTTTTTTACGTGTCTTCTCATCTTGAAGTCGTGCGATCGCTTTTGCCTTGGTATACTCGATTTGTCCAGAACGTAACACTTCCAGTACATCAACAGGAAGATTGAGCAAAGGCAGGCGATTTTTAACAAATGACTGCCAACTCATTCGCCCCAAAGATGCAAATAACTCTTCAATTATCTTAGTTTGGGGTTGAGACATAACGTTATGTCTCAGTTCGGAATTTTCATCATAGCGATCGCAAACGTTTCTCATGCGGTTGAGATGACTAATTACTTCATGGAGTGCCATCTCTAACCGCAACACCAACAATTCCAGAATACCTTCAGTTTCTTCTAGGGGGTTGAGGTCTTCGCGTTGCAAGTTTTCAACGAGGCGCACTTGGTATGTAGTCGCATCGTCCATAACCCTTGAAATGATGGGAACCTCGGCTAATGCTGCCATTGATGCGGCTCTGTAGCGTCGTTCCCCTGCGACTAATTCATAATCGCCACCAGGGAGCGGACGCACTAACAAAGGTTCGAGAATACCTAGTTCTTTGATTGAGCGTGATAGTTCTTCCAGCTTTTGAGGGTCGAAGTAACGCCGGGGCTGAGATGGGGGCAGCTTAATTAAGTTGATGGCAACCGTATTTGGTGAATTAGCAGTATTTTCAGTTTGGTTAAAGCTTTCGCCCAGTAGGGCGGCTACACCTTTTAATTGACTGCTATAGGGTTGGTCTTTTTTGCTCACTGTAGTTTTTCTAAATTAAGGGTGATTTTTTTTAGTACAGCGACGGCAGGATGTTTGGGGTTATATAGTGCTAAGGGTAAGCGTGCTTCAGAAGCATCAGCAAAGGCAATAGATTTAGGAATAGGTTCAAAGACTGTCGCCAGGGGTGAAAGTTGTTCTGTAATAGCTTTCATTGTTCTGCTTTCTTGGGCAGTACGTGCATCATACATTGTGGGAATAAAGCCAGCAATGCTGAGTGTTTTATTAGCACCTTTACGGAGTGTGGCAACAGTTCTTAATAGTAAGTCAGTTCCTTGAAAGGATTTGAACTGGCACTGAATGGGCACTAAGACATGGGTTGCTGCTACTAAGCTAATAACGCTGAGGATGCCTAAAGATGGCGGACAATCTATCAAAATAAAATCATAGTTGTCCAAAATAGGGGCAAGTGCATTTTTTAGGCGCATTTCCCGCATCAAGGCAGCAACCAGTTCTAGTTCTGCGGCACTTAAATTAATGTTGGCTGGCACTAAACCCATACCGTGAATAGGTTCAGAGTGAATTGGTAATGGTTCTTCACCCACCACTGCTTCGTAGACAGTTTTGGTAGTATTTTCCGGTTCTAGCCCCATAAATGTTGTCAGTGAGGCTTGGGGGTCAAGGTCTATCAAAAGAACGCGGTTTTTCTTTTTTTGAGCGAGGTGATAGCCCAAGTTCATTGTTAAACTTGTCTTTCCTACTCCCCCTGATTGATTAAATAGCGCAATAATGCGGGTTTTGCTCACGAGTGATAAATTTTAATCGTAAATCATTGATTGCCCATAATACGGCAGATTGTAGCGTTGCGTACAAGGCAATACAACTAGTCAGTTTTTCCGAAATTGCTAACACCCAGGCTGTAACCCTAATTGGAGGACTGAACTATAAATAACTCTGAATTGCACGCTCATCTCACCCCAGGAACTGCTTTGACTACTGCTGAAGCTTTTTGATCCGCTCTAATGTCTCTTGATAGTCTTTTGTCTTACCTTGTTTTTGATACAGTTGTGCAGCTTTTTGAAAATCCTGTATTGCTGCCTGCTTATCTCCTAATTTAGAACGAGTATTACCCCGATTGTAGAAAGCATCAGCATCGTTGGGATTAATACGGATTGCCTGGTTGTAATCTTCAATTGCTTTCTGATAGTTTCCAAGATTGTCGTAGGCATAACCTCGGTTAAAGTAGGGAACACTGAGTGGATCATATTTAAGCTCGATAGCTTTGGTATAGTCAGCGATCGCTTTCTCGTATTTACCTTGCTCTTTGTAAGCTAACCCTCGCTTGTTATAAGCGTAGGAATCCTTGGGGTTAATTTGGATAGCTTTGTTTAAGTCAGTGATTGCCTGCTCGTACTTACCCAAATTATAGTAAACATTCCCTCGGTTATCGAGAGCATCGACATCATTGGGATTGTGCTGCATATACTTGTTAAAATCCTCAATTGCTCCTTTGTAGTCTTGTATTTCAGCACGGGCATAACCACGTTGGTAATAGGCAAGTATATTATTAGGCTCTAGCTGAAGTGCTTGGTTGAAATCTTCAATCGCTCCCTTATAGTCTCTTTTATTATATTTATCGAGTCCCCTATCGTATAATTCCTTTGCTGTCATTGTGAGAGGTGGGGGAGAAATTGTAGGACTACTAGGGGGTATTTGAAGTTTTTCAATTTGATTCAATGCATCTTGAGAGTAACTTGTCTGTCCTTGTTTCTGATATAAATCTGCTGCTTTTTGATAATCCTCAATTGCTCCTTGCCTATCTCCTTGATTAGAGCGAACAACACCCCGGCTGTAATAGGCGGGCGCATAGTTCGGATCAATTTCAATCGCTTTACTCAAATCAGCGATCGCTTGTTCATAATTATTTTGTTGGTAGTATGCCCAGCCTCGATTAGTGTAAGGCAATGTCAGAGGGTCATTATTATATTCAATGGCTTTGTTATAATCGGCGATTGCCTGCTCATAGTTACCTAAACTAGCATGAGCAAGTCCCCGGTTATTATAGGCTAGGGCGTTTTGGGGATTAATTTCAATGGCTTTGTTGTAATCAGCGATTGCCTGCTCATAGTTACCTAAATTGGCATAAGCCCAACCACGGTTAAGGTATGCTCTAGAATTATTGGAATTGACTCGAATATACTTGTCAAGATCCTCAATTGCTCCTTTATAATCTGCAACTTGAATGCGACAATAAGCCCGCTCCATCAGAGCAAGCGTGTAATTAGGATCTTGCCTTAACGCTTGGTTGTAATCTGCTAGCGCACTTTTACAGTCTCCTTGATTAGACTTATTCAGTCCCCTGGTGTATAGCTCACTAGTACTTATTACGGGTACGTTAACGAGAAAATACAATATGAAAATTAAAACAGTGCTAATACCTGCGCCAATAATAATTTTGGGTTTTTTAATACATGAAGATGCAAAATTAGGAATATTTCTTGTAAACCTGTTTATAGGAGGCTCAACTTTAGCTTCAATTGGGGCTATATCTTCTTTTCTTAGACCCAAAACTTGCTGAAAATGTTTTAATTCATCACGAGTACTCTGACTAAGAGGAAAATGCTCCCTTTGAATTGCCTCAACTAATGCCTGCTCATATCCTTGCAATTTTCTCTTGTATTGTCGGTAAGGTTTAAGAACTTCAGCTTCAATTGCAGCAGTTTCTTCAGGCAGTAATTCCAAAGTATCTGCTAGATCGTCTAATATTCTGCGACCAACAATCGAAATATTGTCCTGTCTTGCACAACGTTCAACTTCTTTTCGATATCTCAGTTTTGGATCGTCTGGATATGGTGTATTGAACAGCAGAATCTTGTAGCCTTCCTTAACGGCATAGATTTCTGGTTTCATAGCAGGAGAAGCCTCTCGGACTCTCTTTTTGGCGTACTCATGCAATTCCTCAACCAAAATTTCGCCATCATTATCTAAGTCTGCTGCACCAGTCTCAATCCCTTCAATTAGGTAATGAGTGTAAATCGAGAAATCTGACCCCTGTTGCTCAAAAGAAAACTGCGTTGAATTAGAAGATGTGAGGATAGCACGCCCTTCACCGCCTAATTGAGTCTGGATATCCACAGAACCATCATCTTTTGCATTCCAGCCCACAGGAAAAGCCCCACTAAAGCAACAATCAAGAATCACCACCTCTCGCTTTGAGCGACTATCGCTCATCATCTCCTGCACAAAACTGGCTGGAACTGCTGTTGCTTTGACAAGTTCACCTTGAGAATTTTTGCGTGTTATGCGAGTGGCAAAGTAAAGTTCACCTCTTTGATCTTTAATTCCATGACCGGAGAAAAAAAATAGCACAAGGTCATCTTTTGTACGATTATCTGTAAACAAAGTCTGAATGGCTTCCTGCATAACCAGTGGTTCGGGATTGATTAACGTTTTCACGTCATCAAAACCGCTTATTTCTGGGTGTTGTAAAACTCGCTGTAATGCCTCTACGTCTTTTACCGCTCCTGGGAGAGGAGTCAAACCCGAACCATAATCACTCACCCCTACAAGCAGCGCCACCTTAACCATAAGTAACCTCGTAGCCTGCTACAAATTGTTCTGCTGCCTGAATTGCTGCTAATAATTCTTGTCGGCTACTAGCTTTTACTTTCAGTTTTTTACCGTTAGCTTCAACTTCTAGTTCCACGGGGTTGCCTGCAAGACGCTCCCACAAAAACCCCACGAAAGTTTTGAAACTTGTTAAACTCACCTCAGCATTTAGAATACCTATGAGAATGCTTCCAATACTCTTAGCACCTTCTGGTATTTCTCCAACTACTGCTAAACCAGCTTGTTCGACACCATCCAATTCTTTGATTTCTCGCAGCAGATTTCGCGTTATCTGGTCAAGTCTCTCTTCGTCTGAGTCTGGTTCGTTTAAGGTAATAGTGAGTTTAACAGTGGATTCACTTGTCATGCTGCCCCCTGTGCGATCCGTCAATTTTAAAGATTTTTTATGTTGAATAATTTTATACTGGTTGTTTTTAAGTAACGATTAATTGGTTCTTGCATTACTTTTATGGTGCGGCATTAAAATTGAAGGTTTATAGGGAAATCTCCAAACTTTAAAATCCATTCATAGTAAGGAACGCAGCCTATAATTAAGTTTTATTTTTTATTCGATTCCATAAAATTAAGCCGAAGAGTCGATTAATTTAACCTTGATAATAATCAAGTTATCTAACTGCACCTTAAATAAAACTTTCTAAAGATATACTTTTGGTAAAGATGGTTCTGTGCAATGGCGTAGACGTTGAGCCGAGATCATTGGTGACAACTTAAAAGGATGGGGTGGGAAAATATCCCTGTTTTGTCACTTTGGGAGAATGCAATAGCCCAAAGGGTTACGGGGCTTTAGTTTCCAGCTTTTGGCTATAAATTTTAGTTTCTATTAGAAAATAAAGCCTCAAATGTTCATGAAATCAAAGCCTCAGAGCTTGGCTAAGATTATTGTTTTCCAAGAGTGACAAAACAGGGATATTCACCAACCTTACTTGTGAGTACGGCTACGCACCCAACAACAAAAAACCCCGGCGAAACTAACCGAGGTTGATAGGAGAAGTCCGAATTACGATGAGATACAGCGATACCGAAATCAAAAAATCTTAGCTAACGCCCAAAGCAACCAAAACTAGAGTGGTGACGAGTAGTGTAGCGATCGCCCCCACTCAACCAGAGCGATCGCCTTCATCCTCTAAGAAATTTACTCAGCAGTTCTT
Source organism: Nostoc sp. ATCC 43529 (assembly GCA_003326205.1). Lineage (GTDB taxonomy): Bacteria > Cyanobacteriota > Cyanobacteriia > Cyanobacteriales > Nostocaceae > Nostoc. Next base: position 6,315 of record LWTK01000078.1, on the reverse strand, counting down.
ACCTGCTTCAGAAAATCTGGTAGTAATAATTTTAGTGAATCGCCTACCTTAATTTCATCATTATTTAGCTTTTGAAAGATGACTCTAACTATTCCACAAGCCTCATCAAATGAGCATCCCTCATCTATTAAATTGACACGAATTTTAGTAACTAATTGTGTCATTGCGTCTAATTCTTCAATGCTGTAGTTATTCATACACCTCCATAAAATGATGCGATCGCACCCTTAAAGAGCGATCGCCCTGATATCCTCTAAGAAATTGCTTGTTCGACTGCATTAAGCAGTTTCCTAGCCAATTCTAACCAACGCTTCACATGAGGATCTGTTTTTGCCCTTGAATGAACTGAGTCGGGGTTAACTTCCCATCCTTCATAGGCTGCAAGTTCAACAGTGAATTCCTTTTCTAATTCATGGCGTTGTTCTGGAGTCATTAGTTTAGTGCAGCATCAATGGCATCACTAATTTCTTGATGCTCCAAATTCCTGGTATGCAGTGCCGCCGTTGTAGCAGCTTCCGCAATGATGGTATACAGTACTGGTGAATCTGGGGTTGCTTTAGTTAGATAGAGTAAAGCTTTGATTAGATGATCATCTGGATTTTCCTTCTCTAGCTCCTTTAAAGCATCATAATTAGTTCTAGAAGCTAGAGCTAATTGGTGGTATTCAGTTCTAGGTTTGAGAAATTTTAGAATATTGGTTGTTGCATTTCCTACCGGGTCAGCAGACTCAAAAGCAATGGCATTACCACTGCTGATTTGATCTAAAGCCTTCACCTGTGCATGGTCAGCTACCGCATTAGCAGCCGCCGCCAGAATTTTGCGTAAGTTGGGATTTGTGCTGGTCGCACTGACTAAAAATCCCAAGCATTTGCTGTAAAAATCTCTGAGGTGACTGGCATAGATTTTTTTAACTGCCTTAGCATCACCTTTTTTATATTCCTCTAATGCCTGATGCTGCCATTCATCAGTCGGTTCGCCCAATTTTTCTAAAAACAGATTAATTACTTTTTCTAGTGTTAGTTCTGTAGATACTGCTTGCACCATTGTTTTATTACTCCTAAATCCAGTTTTCAAAACTTTCAGCTTCCACCTGGGGCAAATACAGCTTGTCCCAGTTGCGATCGAACTGCTCCCTAACGATCCTTGAGACAAAGCCAACGGCATTATCTCTGTCATAGTGAATTGCAACTTTAAGTAGTGCTAGGTTTTGCGTTCCTAACGTTATGTAGTTGATGCCACGCCTAATTAGCTCAGAGTTAGGGGGCAAAGCAACATCTTTTAATGGGTTCTCTGGAATGTCCCTAAGCTCATGCTGATATAAAGGTAAAGCCTTAACTCCCTCCATAACAATAGTTTCTGCCCATTGCTGAAATGGAATTTCGCGCATTTGAGCATCAAATTTGGCTAAGTTTAGGCAATAGTCTCGGTGTAACTGCAACCATTCACGTATGAAGTAGGTAATTAAAAACTTTTCAGAATCTCCCCAAATATTTGTAATAATGTCAATTTTTTTAACATCCTCGGTATAAGCATAGTAATAAGGCAGTAAAAACTTTTTAGAGTTTTTCTGACTCGTTAATTGTTTAATTCCATTAAGAGGTGGATTAAACCAGTTGATTAATGCTTTTTCTATTGTTGGTAGGAGCGATTTGTCTGATACTTCCAGCCAAGCTAAACGAATATTACCAATCTTTATAAGCTCATTTTCTTTGTGATGAGCAGCCCATCTGGATTTTAAGCTGCTAGCAATCCCTATATATTGAATTATGTTATTAGCATCAATAGCAAAATATATGGCTGAACATATAGGTAAACTCTTACGTTGCTCCAAAGGTAATGATGGCAGCAATAAAGGGTTTAAAGATTTAAAATCAATATTGGTCATTCTTAAAACCAAACTTTTGATTTTGAAGCTTCTACTTGAGGCAAATAAAGTTGATCCCAATTGCGCTGCAATTGTTCTCTAACAATCCGTGATACAAACCCAATTGCGCTATCACGGTCATAAAAAATCCCAATACGCAACAAAGCTATATTCTGCTCTGACAACAAAATATAGTTGAGTTGCCGCTTTACGAGATTTGCAGTTGGAGGTAAGACAATATCTCGCAAAGGATTATCCGGAGTTTCAATTGAATGCTTGTAATCAGGTAGACCTTCAACACCCTTACTGAGCATTATTTCTACCCACTCTTGTGAAGATAATTCTCTAGCTTGAGCATCTAGCTTGGCCAAGTTTAGGTAATATTCTCTGTTACGCCCAATCCAACCCCTGACATATTGAGTGACAAGGGTTTTTAACGAATCGCCTGAGACTTCCCCAAACATGGACATTTTCTCGTCATCTTCTGGAGTCACGTAGTAGTAGGTAAGCGAGTATTGTTGAGCCATTCAATACTTATCCATTCATTGAGCATCAATCTTCTATAAATTTACATCATCATTCTATAAATTTGGTATGTTTTTAAATTAGATTAATAATTAAGCCCCGGCGCTGGCACGTCGGGGACTTGTTCGCCCACCGTAGGATTCGGCTACAGGAGCAAAACTATTATGAATGCAGAAGAACAAAAACGCGAGTACGTCCTTAATGCGATCGCTAGTTACCCCAGTCAAGCACAGGCAGCGATCGCAATGGGGACGAGTCCCAGAGTAATTTGCCAATGGAACACAAACAAAGCCACACCTAGAGAATTGGCTGTTAGAGTTGTGCAACTACTACAGGTTTTGAAAGAGAAAGGGATTGAACCACCGCCACCAATAACTTTCTAATTCCAAGCTTATAGATTTTAATCATTGCCCGCTCTGTGCGGGTTTTTTAATATCAAAGCCGACAAAATTTCAGTAAAATTTCATGAAAAAAATAACTGCATTTGTGCTGGCTTTTTCGCTTGTCTTTTCTTGTAATCAGGTTTTTGCAAATGAGCAGCATGAGCAAGACCTAATCTGTGAGCTAGATACAAGCATATCTCCATCAGATGCTTACGATAAAAAAGTTGAGTGTTTGTTCTCTTTGAAAGGTAAAAGATTGCTAACTAATGAAGAAATAGCTTTCTTAATTGACTGGCACACCTCAGAAGAACTTTATAATCTGGGTGTGATATCTCTCCAGCAAAAAAGGAATTTAGAGACTAATAGAATATAAACACCGATTGATTTTAATCATTGCTCCCTACTGCTTAGGGGGCTTTTAATTTGAATAGATATTATTTTTTGCATCAAAGTCTAAAGCCTGAAAGTCTTACTCTGTAAAGGAAAACTGTAGTTGATGGCACACACAATTAAGCATGATAAGTAGTATTTTTACTGCGAAAATCTCAGCTTTTGCCTAAAAACTAATCATTTTGGTGCAAAAAAAGATATTTTTTACCGCTAGTTTTTGTACATCTTTGATGCAATGGTATGTGCTTTACAAAAATCAGTAGATAGACAACTGCGTGAGGCTTACGAGGCATTTTTTGACGATCGCATTGGGGATACTACATGGCGATCGCTAAAAAAATTCCTCTTAGAATCTGGCCTTGATTTGGATGCAAATAACCTAAGTCAGTACGCCAGATTGAGAAAGCTATATCCAAAACTTTCAATTACTCCCATAGAATTTAGAACTTTATTAGTATCTTTCGAGAACAACAAAAGGTTTTTACCCGAATCAATAAATGGTGGCGAATTTGTTAGATTGATTCGCGCTTGGCGCATTGAGCCAGACATCTCAACAATTTACCGATGGTTTAAACAGGCTGGCTCTAAATACAACAAATCAGTCTTTTATCCAAAGGAAGTTATCTTCTCTGTTCTCTATCGTGCCGTTGTTTGGAAGTTTGTTAAGGAGAGAAAATGACAACTTTACCAGCAGGAATTAGACGAGTTTACAACGCTTTGTACAAGCGTAAAAGCTCTGGTGCTGTAGTTCCTACACCATCAGAGATTAAGCAGTATTTTGAGGCTCAAGGCTTTGATGGTGAAAGTATTAATGATGAGGAATTTAATCAAGTAATTCATCACTTCTCTGGTAGTGGATTATCTGTGATTGAGCATGACGATTCTGAGGCGATGCCTAGCGGCAAGGCTAACGCCAACACAACCATAACTAATGATTGCATTGACAACACAGAACTAGTTAGAAGCACTGCCCAAAGTCTTGGTATTGTACTTGATACTCAAGAGATATCTGATATTGCTGCTAATGTAAACAATTCTTCTGATGATTTGCATGATTCTTTAGATGATATAAAGTCCGCGATTATTGCATTTGTTAGATACAAATCATCCTTGAATAGTCAGAGGATTAATCAGGTAGTTGAAGAAATCAATGATATTGTTACTGATGAATTTACTAGTAACTCTCGGCAACTAACACAAGGATTGCAAGCTATTAACCGAAATATGCAGCAGCAAAATGCAGACTTTAAAAGAAAAGTCAACGCTGCAATTTCAGCATTTAAAGTACCAACAGCAGGATAGTACATTAAAAATCAGATTCAATCCTGTTTTGATTTTATTAATAATTATTCTGTTATCTTGTCTAATAATTTTTGATAATCTTCGATTCAGCAACAGAATAACTAAACCACAATACCGTTACTTTACAGACCCTAATACTTACTTAGAAATACCCAATGACACAGGAACCAGTAAAACTCAAAAATCACGTAGCACCCAAAGGTAAAAGATTAGGTCAGGCTTTAAAATCTAAATTTGGTGTGACCCTTGCAGATTTCGATGCTGCCATAAATGGCGATATTCAAGCAGCGCAAAAAATACGTGAACTGGCTCGGCAGGGAAGATTAAGCAGTGAATTTGCACCTAAACTTGCACAAGCTTATATAGAAATTATGCAAGGTAGTGAGGCTTACAACAAAGCTACTGCTGATATTCTTCTACAAGCTGGTAAGAGTGCGATTGCTATTGACAAAGCTGTTAGTCAAACCATGCTAGCCAATTCTAGATACATACATGAAAGAAGAGAATTAGCCGCAGAATTTGTAAATGCTAAACAAGCAGAAAAAAATCGTCATGCTTATCAAATGAACTATACAGAAATTAAGGGTTATATTGATGCTCACTTAGTTTCTGTTGATAGAGAAATATCATTCATTGAGCAATCAAATAGACCTGAACTTAAACAGATTGCTGCTGATGAACAGTTGCAACAAAGGCAAATTAATGAGGCATTAACTAAAGGGGATAATTCCAGATATGATTTGATACCTCAACGAAATTATACAGGTGGGATTAAAGCTAAACTTTTAGCATTCAAAGCCGCACTGGGATTCTAATAAAATACCCAGATAACGCGGCTATCTGGGTAAAAATACCATTGATGAAATTTTATGCTACTCCAAGACGAGGAAGAACAGCAACAAATAAACCAAGAAACTGTACGATATCTAACGCATATCGAACAGAAACTTTATGCAGATATTCAAACTAGAAAAAGAATTGATAGCGGCTTATTATTTTTAGCTTGTCAAATAAGCTCTTGTAGTCTTAGCTGGCTACTCTTCCAGCTACAGGTAACACTAGCAATAATTCAAGTATCTAGTGCAGTTGTAAGCTTGCTTCCAGGATTAATAGATGTAGGGGATGGTTTCAACTTCTCCTTATCCTCTGAATCCTGGGAATTTACATTGGGGCAGAAACCTTTAATAGGAATAGTTAAACCCGGATTTCTCACAAAGAGATAAAAAAAGGGGTCAAAAACTGCGAAAATGTATATATAGCAAGCATTTCAGCAGTTTTAAAGCATGACCCCATCTTTAACAGATCGTATACCAAAAAAGTTCAGATTTGAACAGCCAAAATCACTTCAAGTCGTAGTTAATTTTGAGGGTGGACAGGTAACATCGGATGCAGGGTTAAGCTTAATTGCTGAAATAGATAGAAAACTGCAAATCACATCACAGTTTGCACAGTGTTTCAAAGATTACCGAAAAGTAAACCGAATTGACCATTCAATAAAAGACTTAATTACACAACGAATATACGGTTTAATCATGGGATACGAAGACTTAAATGGGGAGCATCCCAATTTTGCAAGAAGAGAGTGAGAGTGAAAATATATTCGCGATGAATACTCGCGAATAAAGGGGGGCTATACTTCCACAGCCTAATTCGAGAGAATTAAGGATGGAAAGAAATCTTCAAGAAGCCGAAGCCAATGACACCAGAAGACAAAAAACTTTTAGATACTCACGTAAAAGAAATTGCTAAGATTTTGTATAAAAACACGCCATCGTCAAAAATTGAAACTTTTGAAGGTATAGAAACAGCTGTTCGTGACCAAATTCTGGAACACGTCAGTCCGAAAATCGC
>LWTK01000077.1 GCA_003326205.1 Nostoc sp. ATCC 43529 | reverse complement strand
AACGTTTGGGGTAATACCCAAAATATGCTAACAGACTCACGATGACTTGGAATGAATAGGTACAAGTAGCAATGAACAAGTCTAAAGCACGGCAGCAAACACCGATGATGGAATGGAATGAAATCCCCTGGCGAAAGCTAGAGAGGAAAACATTTAAGTTGCAAAATGTTTCTGTGGTTTGACATTTAAAGATGGAGACAAATTGGAAGTAGACCATATCATTCCAAAAGCCAAAGGAGGAAAAGATACATATAGTAATTTCCAATTACTTCATCGTCACTGCCACGATACAAAAACTTTCCAAGATAGAGGTATGTATGACAAACACCAAATCATCGAGGAGCCGGATGAAGGGAAACTTTCACGTCCGGTTTTGCAGACGAGTCGGAGGGGTGACTCTCCGGCTTAGTTTAACTATGGCAGAAGATCGCCTAAAGACTATTCTAGATTTTTAAATATAAGCCAAGGCTCAATTAATGAATTAAAAACTCACCTTCTACTTTCGGAGAGAGTAGGGCTATGTACTTTACAAGATATAGAATGGATTATTCAATCTCTTCAAGAAGAAACTAGAATGATTGCTTCTCTCCTCAAAAAACTAGAAACTTAAAAATGTCCCTAGCCCTTTGCCTTTTGCCCTTTGCCTTTTCCCCCTTGCCCTTTGCCTTTTGCCCTTTGCCTCTTGCCTCTTTCTTGAAAAGTAGATGCAGCCACAATATAAAGATAATTGTTTAATTATTCTAAAGCCCCTCCTAAACTGTTAGTATCATTAATTGTCTCAATAAGAGATGCTGCATCGGTAATTGATGTTAAATTATTGAGTGTTTCTACATTTTGATTCAAAACCGAATTGTTATTATTTGTTATTACTTCTGTTGCTGTTCCTACGGTGAGAGATAATGAAGTTATTCTTTCATTGATTGTTCCAATATTTGTAAAAGTAGGCGTGACTGTTAGAGTGGTGCTTGTGCCGGGATTTAAAACATTATTACTAACAGGTAAGAACAGTTCACCACTAACACTTTGATAAGCGCCAGAAGGCGAAACTATAGAAACAGCACCACGCGCCACAGCTTGTTGTGCATGTACTGGCGCTGCAATAAAATTAGTTAAACTGATAAAGCCTAGCAAATAAATGCTTCTTTTGAACTTTATAGGTAGTTGGCAAAACACGCTATACATCTGTGATTTATTCCTCATGCTTTTTTAAATTGGCATGAGAAATATAGCGGTAACTTCCCAAAAGATTTGATTGCTAGGCTACTAAAATTTGGTATAACGATTGACACTTAGGCAATAAAGGCAAAAGGCAAAGGGTAAAAGGCAAGATTAATTATTGCGTTATTGTCTTGCCCCTATTGCCTTTTAGCTACTGATTATTGCCTACTGCCTCTTGCCTCTTGCCTTATTGAGAAGATTTGATGAAGTATCTATTTAAACAAATATCAAAAGCCCGATTTCTTAAAGAAACCGGGTTTATATGGTAATATTGTGAATAAGTTTGGAAATACCGCCCCTCAACTACATTCAAGGGGCTGTATTTTTTCTTAAATCTGTTACATCTTCCTGTTTACCTTATCTCGCATCAAGACTATAGATATAGGTAAAGGAGATTGAGTCAAGGAATTAATCTGCGTATTACCAAGTATTTCAATGCAAATGCCTAGCGTAGGGATGCAAAATGATTTTATCTCTACTGCTGACAATGCTTTGTCAAACGAAACCAAAAAAGACATTGAAAATCAAAGCATCTAGAGTAAGGTCCGATGAGTTTTTACACTATCGTGATTTTCTCTGAGCTAACAATCAATTTATTCTAAACCACCAGCGCTGTATGCTCTGACAAGGGCTGCTACGTCTTCAAGAGTGGTAAAATTAGTTCCAATTGCTGCTGCGATCGCTGCTTCGATTGTTGTGGGAGTTCCGCTTGAAGCAGCAGCAGTTGGGGTTACTGTGATACCTGTAACAGTTTCTATGTTTGTACCTGGATCAGCACCACCATCAACAACAACGGCAACGTCGCTAAAGTCAGTACCTGGAGCTGCAACTACTTCACCACTGACGCTAATAGAAGAACCTGATGGTCTAACGATTGTAACCGCACCACGAGCAGCAGCTTGATCTGCTTTTGCAGGTGCAGCAAAGAAATTGCTAACACCAACTAAACCTAATACGCAAACACTGCCTTTGATAATTGTAGAAAATTTCATGATTCACAAGCTCCTTGTGTATTCATCTTTGCGTTTTCAATATAACTATTGCTCTCCATAAACATTTCAGTGATAACACTGAATTTTTCCAAAATAATGGTGGTCATGAATTAAAAAAATTAATAAAAAAATTGTGAGTGTAGATCTCAATGCCAACAACAAAATCTAAATCATACAAGAGATATAGCAAAGCTTTTGCCTAATCAATGTCTGTATAGCAGTTGTGGTAATGCTTACTAAATTTTGTATTTATAAAACTACATCTAAAAAATACTAAAGGTATGACTTGAGACTTCCTTTTAGGCCAAAATCATCTGTAAACTGCGCTTAATAATTACTCAGATATTTTCCAAATTAACAATGTCATATCTTTGTTAAATCTTGAGTACATCTTCATGGGTAATATGCTCTAGGGAAAGATTTAAATTCTAAAACATAACGTTGTAGGGGCACACAGCTGTGTGCCCCTACGAAAGAGATAATATTTCAAATAATTGAAAGCAGCTATCAAACGTACCTATTACTAACTGTTGCCTCAGCGTAACCCTAAAGCACTATTTAACTTACTATGTTTATTGTCCCCAAGTTAAATGGCTACACCTGCCTGCCCTTAGGTCATTATGGCAAAGTCTAAAAAAAGCACTACTCCCATCAATCTTAACGATCCACAATATTATCTTAACCGAGAGTTAAGCTGGTTAGAATTTAATGGCAGAGTTTTACATGAAGCCTGTGACGATCGCACTCCTCTTCTCGAACGCCTGAAGTTTTTAGGAATCTTCTGTTCTAATTTAGATGAGTTTTTCATGGTGCGCGTTGCTGGTTTAAAGCAACAAGTTGAAGCGAAGGTTAGCTTGTTAACTCCCGATGGTCGCACGCCACAACAACAGCTAGACGATATTCAGTCTGCCCTGATTCCCCAGGTAAAGAAACAGCATCAACATTTTGAGCAAGTACTCCGTCCGTTATTAGCAAATCACGGCATCCATATCCTGAATTATATAGATTTAAATCAGACACAGCGGAATCATCTCGACAGCTATTTTGAAGAACAAGTTTTTCCAGTTTTGACTCCGCTGGCTGTTGACCCCAGTCATCCGTTTCCTTTTATTTCTAATCTCAGTCTGAATTTGGCGGTTGTGGTGAAAAATCCAGACACCGATGAAGAATTTTTTGCCAGAGTTAAAGTTCCTAACGTTCTACCGCGATTTTTACCTATACCTCGTGAGTTAGCAACCCTAGATAATGAAAAACCAATTCATTGGGTTGGGGTACCTTTAGAACAAGCGATCGCTCATAACTTAGAATCTTTATTTCCAGGGATGAATATTCAAGAATATCATCCATTTCGGATTACCCGCGACGCCGATTTAGTTTTAGAAGAAGATGAAGCAGATGATTTATTATTAGCGATCGAACAAGAACTGCGAAAACGGCGTTTGGGTGGAAGTCCAGTGCGGCTAGAAATTCAATCCCAAACACCTGAACCAGTGCGATCGCGATTATTGCAAGATTTAGAATTAACAGACAGTGATGTTTACGAAGTAGATGGCCTTTTAGGACTGCGGGATTTGATGTCTTTCATGTCCTTACCACTACCAGAACTCAAAGATCCACCACGTCAATCTGTTGTACCATCACGGCTGCAACGTCTTAGAGAACCCAGTTTAGACCCAGATGCGCTGGAAACAGACGAAGGAAAAGACTTTTTTGCGGTAATTCGTGAAAAAGATTTGTTAGTACACCACCCCTATCAATCTTTTTCGGCTTCGGTGGTGCGGTTTATTACTTACGCCGCCTACGACCCGAATGTGCTAGCCATCAAAATGACTCTTTATCGGACTTCTGGCGACTCACCCATCGTTAACGCTTTAATCGCCGCTGCCGAAAATGGTAAGCAGGTATCTGTGCTAGTGGAATTAAAAGCGCGGTTTGATGAAGAGAATAATATTTACTGGGCAAGACGACTAGAAAGAGTTGGAGTTCATGTTGTCTATGGTTTAGTCGGGCTAAAAACTCATAGTAAAACCGTCTTGGTGGTACGACGAGAAAAAGACCGGATGCGTCGCTATGTACATATTGGGACTGGTAATTATAACCCGAAAACCGCACGGTTGTATACAGATTTGGGATTGTTTACTTGCCGTGAAGAAGTGGGTGCTGACATCACAGATTTATTTAATTTCTTAACAGGCTACTCTCGGCAAAAGTCTTATCGAGAGGTGCTGGTTGCACCTGTGAATATGCGCGATCGCTTTTTGGCATTAATTCGCCGCGAAATCGAAAATGTTCAAAAAGGCTTTTCTGGGCGCATTGTTGCCAAAATGAATTCTTTAGTCGATCCCGAAATTATCGCCACTTTATATGAAGCTTCCCGTGCTGGAGTGCAAATTGATTTAATTGTTAGGGGCATTTGTTGTTTGCGCCCAGGACTCAAAGACATTAGTGAAAACATTCATATAATCAGCATTGTCGGTCGCTTTCTAGAACACTCTCGGATTTATTATTTTCATAACAACACACAAGAGGAAATTTATATTGGCAGTGCCGACTGGATGCGCCGTAACTTAGACCGACGAGTGGAAGTAATTACCCCAATCAAAGACCCAGATATTGCTAAAGACTTGCAAGAAATCCTGGGAATTATGCTTGCAGATAATCGCCAAGCTTGGGAATTACAAGCCGATGGCACTTATATTCAACGGCGTCCCTATGATGATTCTCCAGAAGCCAATTCCCAAAAAATTCTGCTCAATATGGCCTTACGCTCAACTGGCGTAGCCTCAAACTTGATTGATTAATAGAGATTCAGTTCCCCATATCTTGACCGAAAATTGGAGAGCGCAAGCCATAACTTCTATCTATTTGAAATCCCTGTCAAGCAAGAATCCGCCAGCTTCTAGCTGTAGGGAGTGTCAAAGCTAGAACGACTTAGTTTTTTTTACAAAATCTTAATTTTTTGAAAAGTTATCTAAGTTATTTGTCATAGGTTTATAGAAGTTATTCAACCATAGGATAGAGTAAGTACTGGCACTTATTCCCATAAACTAGAGGGGTTCTTGTAAACAATTTTGTCTTTTCCCTCAATGTTAATGTTATCCTGTGAGTCTTCTACCTTGCGCGTTTTAGTAGTTGATGACCACGAACTCACTCGTTTAACCTTACAATTGGCTTTTTCCTGCCAGGAAAATATCCAAGTTGTAGGCTTAGCTAGTAATGGTCAAGAAGCTATAGAAATGGTTAAACGTTGGCAGCCTGATGTAATTGTTCTAGACTTACAGATGCCAGTCATGGATGGCTGGAGTGCATCTAGCCAAATCAAAGCTATATCTCCTAACACTCAAATCCTTGCTTACTCTTCAGTAGAGGATGTAAGTTTCCAGGAGACAAAAAAAATGTCTAGCTTTGATGATGTTTGTAAAAAAGATGTACCGACTTCGGAACTTATTGCTTTAGTTAGGCAGTTAGGTCAGCGTGCAGGAAACAGCTCAGTCACAGAGTAAACCATAATGTATTACATTAGCAGCCCAGGCTTAGCTCAATTCCAAGGACTTGAAGACATTATATTACTGAGAAACGTCGGTATATCTTGAAGTTCAAGGTTACACCGACGCGGTTTTTGATACTTTCTACTCTGATGGCGAGCCTAGCTTAGCTATATTTCTGTTTCCGGAACTGTGCGTCTAAATTCATCAATTAACTCATCTAGTTCCTCCAAAGCCTGATTTACGTCAATTCTTAAAGTTCCCAAATTTGGCTGTTCCAGCAGACTCAGCAAGTAATCGCGCTTACTTTGCACTACGGCGATTCGTTCTTTTATAGTCTGTAAATCCATTATTTTTTCTTTGTGTTAATTACCTTTAAGTTTAAACTTAACTCATAATCCAATATTCTGGAATACTAAGTAAGCTAGGTTTGACTTCGTTTAACCCAAGGGTATTTCCTTCTAAAGGTAGTTGACGAAGGTTTTTTTGCCTTAAAATAGACCATTCTGACTTCTCACTCCCAGCTTAAGTTACTATCCTTGGCTGCAACTTAGTATGAGTGGACTTAGGCTATTGCGAGTCTGATTTTCTCATTGAGATTGTTGTAAGCAAGATGGGCTAATGCTCTTTCCTAATTTGTGGCTCATAGCCGATGATAATAAAACTAATACCATTTTATAAAACTCTGACTACAACTACGTAGGTAGGGGCACACAAGTGTAAACCCCCACAGGTAATTCATTTTTTGCCAAGATTTTTAGAAATGGTATGAGATATTAGCAATTTATACTCATCTAAGCTCATGCTAGGCCAAATCTCTTTGGGAACACTCGGTTTAACTATCGGTAGCATATTAACTATCATTGGCTTCGTCGCCTATGCTGCTGATAACGCGACACTCAATCTTGTCGGATTTTTTTACGGGATTCCTCTATTGTTAGGGGGGCTGGCACTGAAAGCTAATGAACTCAAGCCGATACCCTTTAGCCAACCTACGTCACCATCAATATTAAAATTGCGTCAGCAGCAAGCAACTGTAACTCAAAATAAAATTCGCAAAGACATTACCAGATATTGTTATGGTCAAGATGCCCATTTCGATACAACACTTGATTTTTTGGGTTTGAGTCCCAGCGATGAAGAACGACCAATAGTTACAGGGTTGCGAGAAACAGAAGTCAATGGAAGTTACGCCTTAATTTTAGAATTTGATTCACCGCTAATACCAATTGACTTATGGGAAAAAAAACAACAAAAGATGACCAATTATTTCGGGCCTGGAGTGGAAATTCAAATAACCCAACCATCTGAAAATAAAATTGAACTAGCATTAATAAAAAATGCTCAAAAAGAGTCAATAGTCAATAGTCAATAATTTTTGGAGACTGAGGAGTGAGAGTGTTGAGTGTTGACGCTCAGAGTTAGGAATTAGGGCGTTGCAGAATTGTAGGATGATTTGGGAATTTGCATCAACTATAATCCAATACGGTTCAGTTAAGGAGAATCGTAGGTTGGGTTGAGGCTTTGCCAAAGCCAACAAAACCCCGGAAATGTTGGGTTTCCTTCCTCAACCCAACCTACACGGGTCAAGGTTTTTAGCGCTAACTGAACTGTATTGAACTATAATCTCCGTGTCTTTGTGTCCCCTTCGGGTTCGGAAGTTTGGACTCGACGGGAACCGCCTTCTCTACGAGAGGCTTCCGCCAACGCGCAGCGTCTCGTAGAGAAGACTCCAACTTCCTCACCGCGTCCCCGCGTCACCCTTAATCATCCCCTTATTCAGCAATGCCGGAATTAGGGGTATTATTCTACCTCTCCTCCTCTGCCCCTTTGCTCCTCACCTAATTCACACATTTGAGACATACATACAAAGCGATTCCCAATTCAAAATCTAAAATCCAAATATTCTAAGTAGAAGGACTCAATTCAACTAAAGTTCGTAGTATGGGCTTGAGCTATTAAAACGTCTGTTAAGAGCGATAAATCGCTTACTACGAACAAAGCTCCAATCTTACATTTAATTATGTCTACCTACTTATTACTTTTCTAGACGAACTGCATACCATTGCAAATATTGTCCAGGCCCAACATCTAATTCACAACTGGTGTCGAGTAAATGTTGTGCTTGGGCTTCCACAGTATCAAATTTTTGCAAATCAGGTGGCAAATCTTGAATTTTAAGTTGCTGGAGAGTTGTTTTGAGTTTTTCTAATAACTCTGATAATGTCAGAAATTGTTCTGGTTGATTTGTTTCTAGAACAACAAAATGATCCTGCTGATACATTAATGGATTTGGCATTTTTAAGTTTTAGTCAATGTAGATGGTTTTGATTTTTTTGCAAAAAACTAGTATTTATTATGTATAAAAAGTATATTTTACACAGCAATAAAATCATAAATTTTGTGCTAACATTCTGTAAATACTATCTAAAAATTTTATTTGCATCCTTTGTAACTCTGAGTTTTATCTTGCTTAGGCGATCGCTTATTGTTTTTGATTCATAAATAATCCTAAAATGCTCCAGGTTTATGTCTTTATTGTGATGTAATTATAAAATTTATTTCTTAAATATATAAATACTTTGAATTTTGATTAATTAAAGTTTTATCTATATAATTGTAATTAATCAAGTAATATATTTTAAATTTAACCAGTGATCCTAAATTCTTGAATTAATATAAGAATTTTTACTGATTTTTTGAAGGATGATTAACTAAAGAATTAAGCTTTCCACATATTACAATATTAATCTTATGTAATTATACTAAATCAATACAATTGTTGGCGAATATACCCAATTGGTTGAAGTCAAGTGATATTAGTATTTAGTATTAGCTATATTCTCAGTGCGCGTTGCTAATTAGTTTTGCCTATCTAGCTAAGTTTTTAAACAAACCACAAAATTAAATAATTAAGGTGTGGATTTACAATTCTCTTGAGAATTGCAATTTGGCTTTAATAATGGGGAAATATAACAGTAACATTTCCTGCCATAACCATAGGGGAATAAAAAGGTAGCAATTGCCTTTGAGTTCCAATTATAGATTGTATATGCAAATTAGTTATCTACCGCTTGCTTGGCTCAATAATATTGAGCAGTCTATTCTCAAAAAACAGTTGATTGTCAAGCCAAACGCACCCTTGCCACAAATGCTGGCATCGATGGAAACAGCGATCGCTCCTATGGGATCTAATTGCTCAGCCTTTTTCAGGATAGTCTCGCAAGTAGAATGTAACTCATGTCAGGCATAAGCCCATTTTCTCTTTCTAAGCAACCACCACTGATTCTGGTGGCTGATGACGACAAGACTATTCGAGTGTTGCTGCGTAAAGCTATGGAGCAAGAAGGTTACCGAGTGGTTGAGGTCAATGATGGTAAGCAATGTTTAGATGCTTACGAGACTATTAAACCAGATATAGTTTTGCTTGATGCTGTAATGCCTGTGATGGATGGCTTTACTTGCTGTAAACAATTGCTTCAGATTGCTAGAAATAATCTGATCTCAGCATTGGCAACCTTTGATACTGATTCTGTGCTTGGCAATACTGTAATCTCCAAGATATGGGAGCGAACTCCCATTTTGATGATCACATGCTTGGACGATGAGGAATCTGTAGACCGTGCTTTTGAGGCGGGAGCAACTGATTATGTTACTAAGCCAATTCACTGGCCTGTGTTACGCCAAAGGTTACGCCGGCTACTACAGCAAGCACAAGTATACAAACAGCTAGAAGCGGCAAACCAAGCTTTGCAGCACCTCGCCAATGTCGATGGCTTAACTGGATTACCGAATCGTCGTCGTTTTGACGATTATCTTAATACTCAGTGGATTAACTTAGCACAGGA
Organism: Nostoc sp. ATCC 43529; assembly: GCA_003326205.1. GTDB lineage: Bacteria > Cyanobacteriota > Cyanobacteriia > Cyanobacteriales > Nostocaceae > Nostoc. The sequence continues at coordinate 7,236 of LWTK01000077.1, read as the reverse complement.
GGAATGCCCCCTGTCACTTATTTTATGTGATATCGACTATTTTAAATTTTACAACGATAAATATGGTCATCCTGGCGGCGATGTCTGTTTACAAAAGGTGGGTACTGTCTTAAACCAAAAAGCACAAAAACATCAGGATTTAGTAGCCCGTTATGGTGGCGAAGAATTTGCTGTGATTATGCCATATACACATGCCTCTGGTGCAGTTCATGTTGCTGCAGGAATGCAAGCAGCAGTCAGAGATTTGCAAATTGTTCATGACGGTTCAGCGGTGAGTCAGTACGTCACCCTCAGTATGGGCGTAGCAACTGTTGTCCCCACTTGGGAATCCTCACCTTTGGATTTGATCGTGCAGGCAGATAAAGCCCTCTACCAAGCAAAAGCTGGGGGGCGCGATCGCTTTGTCTCTAGTAGTCATTAGTCATTAGGCATTAGTCATTTGTTATTCTCCGCGTCCCCGCGTCCCCGTGTCTCCCCATCGCCCCATACCCAATGACTAAGAAGGATAAACCGGTAGTGTGAAGTGGAACAATGCCCCGCTATTGGGGGCAGAGTCTACCCAAATTTGACCGTAATGCGCTCGGATGATGCGTTGGCATAAACAAAGGCCGATGCCATAACCTTCTGTACCTTCATCCCGTTGCAGGCGGAAGTGATTTTCAAAGATGCGATCGCGGTTCTCTACAGGAATACCAGGCCCAGTATCCCCAATACTGAACTGAACTTTCTGGGTTGTGCGGTGTAATCCAGCAATGCTAATCTTCCCACCTTTGGGCGTATATTTTATAGCATTATCCAACAGATTTACTAGCACTTGCCGGATGCGTTCTGGGTCAGCATATACGTATGGCAAGTCTTTGGGAATATCTGTTTCTACTTCTTGGGATTTGGTGGTGTAGCGATCGCGCAATTCTTCTATTACATCAAAACACAGTTTACCTAGCTCTACCTTTTGTGGTAGGATTGGTATCTCTGTGTCTTTTCCACGACCTACCTGCAAAAGGTCAGCAATCATCCGGTCAATAATTTTAGTTTGACTACGGGCTTGTTTTAATAAATGTGCCGTCAAGGACGGTTTGAGGCGGTGGAATTCGCCTGTTTCTAGATTGTAGTTAGATTGTAGAGTTTCTATAGCGATCGCCGCAGCAGTTAGGGGATTACGGAGGTCGTGTGCCAACATAGCAATCACTCGGTCTTTAAACTGTAACTGTTCTTGAAGGTTTTCTTTTTCCTGTTTCAAGCGAAAAATTTCGTCTGAGAGGCGGATGAGTTCAGCAGAAACAGCCACCGAACGAATTGTAGATTTGGGTGAGGTCACCCGACCATTATCGTCTATACGTTCTTGTAAGTCTTCCTGTAATTTTAAGTAGGTGTCTACGGCGGTTTGCCAGCGAGGCCACCAGTTTTTCAATTGCGCTACTATATTACTCCCAGCTAAAATCTGCCGTGGTTCCGGATGGATTTTGATTAAGGCTGGAGTTGCTACTAATTTAAAGTGTTCTGCCAAGTAAGGTTGTTGACCAACATCGATTATTTGCAGTTCAAAACTATACTCGGCCTGCAACTCTTTTAAGTAAGCACGTATTCGCTGCACTTGCTGTCGCGACTTTGGGCGTCCATCGACAAAAAGTAGCAGTTGGAGTGGGGCCTCGGAATAAATAGGCTGATCCTGGGAAACTTGCATGTAATCGTGTTTCAGCACTGGTAACAACCTGGCGACGCTTTACAAAAAGTAAAATGGACTAATCGTTGTCGATGGTCGTTAGTTTTTCTTCAATTTAATATCTATTTTAGATTTTTCATACTCATATCAGCTCTGCATTTTTGACATCAGATATACCTTTTTGAGCCTTTTGCCTTCTTTTGGCTGACTTCATCTCCAAGAAACACTCATATTCGTTGAATATAAGCCTTAATTTGCCCTGAATCAAAATTTTTCAGCACAGTCAGCATGTCAAAAGTTTAATACTATGTCAAATTGGCTAGTACAGTAGTATGTGAATATGATTAGTCGCTTTCAACAAGGGAACACTGAACCAAACGTAGATGCTAATTGTATCCGATCTATCAGGTAGCTGTTAACTATCTAGATCAAGTGTGTAGTTTTTTGTCAACTGGCAGTGCATTCGATGAATTGTCTTTTGTGCCTCTATCCAATCATCGGTAGAATTGGGGAACTCCAAAAAATAAACCACGACTCAAAGTTGTTGACCATTAACTGTGAACAGTCAACAATCACAATGGAATATTTTTTACTTGGAAGTCCCTTGGCAAATAGTCATAGTAATTACTGCCTGTTTCCATCTAAAATCTAAAACTAGTTAACTGCTTTACATAACCCCTACCCTCAAGAACTAAAAACTTACGCTAAGTTCCTGGAATTACTCAACACTGGCATTGTTCGGATATTTCATTATCCAGCTTACCATCGTCAGATGAATAATCTTCAGAATCGATATTTAAGCCAGCATTAGCCAATTTCATTGATTCCCCTTTTTTGATGAGGCTAAGGGGGGCTTTATTTATAGTTTATCACTTGAGTTGCTTGGCGATCGCATCAAATTAGTGCATTTGGGCGTAGGTTGACGCTTGTGGTTGCTAGATTGTTATTTCATGAGATATCAATCAATTATCCTGCCTACTAACGAAAAATCTAAATAACCATCCTAAAATTTGAGTATTTACAGCACAAGACTCCTGTAGGGTAACGATTGTGGGTTGATTTATGTTTTTTTCCCAAAAATGTTACTTTCGCAGAATTTTAGGGAAATCTATAAATAAGCATGGGAATTATCAAAACCTAATGGCTGTAAAACGAAGACAACACGGTAGCTTCTGCTACCGTTTACTAATTTTTTGAGACATCATTATTAATAGCGCTACGCGAGATACTGAGGACTAGGAACTAGGGATTGGAAAAATTTCTAAGTAGAAGGACTCAATTAAACTAAAGTTCGTAGTATGGGCTTGAGCCATTAAAACGTCTGTTAAGAGCGATAAATCGCTTACTACGAACAAAGCTTCAATCTTACATTTAATTATGTCTACCTACTTAGTAATCAATACCCAGTTCCTAATACCCAGTCGCCAGTCACCATTTCACGAACAGTTTGCGCTAGGGTAGGAACTGAAACTCAATTTGTGATTTCCTGTGCTTCCTGCTAAACGTCCAGCTGTATTTCTGAGTTTGGCTGTTTTATTCACTTCGTTAACAGCCTGTGCTAACACTCCAGTGGCCAAAAACCTTGAAGAGTCTTTGGCAGCAGATCCTAGACTGCAAAATAATCCGGTTGTCTTTGGAGAATCTCAGACTAACCAACCGCAAGCACAGCAAAACGACTCAACAGTTCAGTTACCAGCTGATTTCCCTAAAGATATTCCACTATATTCCAATGCCAAACTACAGGAAGCTAAGCCTGCTAGCGATTCCGAAAACAAAGTCTCAACTCGTTGGTTAAGTTCCGATCCTAGCAACTTAATTGCTAGCTTTTATCGAAGCCAGTTGCAAACAAATAACTGGCAAATTTCGCAACAGCCAACAGATGATGGAGTAGGTGTCTTTGAGGCACGTCGTGATAATTCGCTATTGAAAGTTTCGATTCAGCCTCAATCAGTTACCAACGCTACACTCAATCAACCCCAAACAGCCACTGAATTACTGATTGAGTACGTACCAAATAGTAGTACTACAACAGCACAACCTACTGCAAGTATAAATCCTAACAATACTAGGAACGACGTTCCCCAAGCAGGAGATCCGCAGTTCATCGGCCCCGTACAACCTGCAAACTCGGCGTCACAGCCAGCAACCACAACTAATAACCAAACAACTGCTACACCCACACGTGAATCTCAGACATTTAACGATCTCAATAAAGCACCACAAGAATGGCGACAACACATTCAAGATTTAGCTGCTTTAGGTGTTTTGTCTATAGAACCAAAGACAACTAAGAGTAATTCTGCTGCCACAACTAACCAATTTGAACCCGGTAAAATTATTACACGCCGGGAATACGCCCGTTGGCTAATTGCTGCTAATAATGCTATGTATGGCAGCAATCCAGCTAAACAAATTCGCTTGGCATCAGAAAGCACTCAACCAGCTTTTACTGATGTGTCCTCAAAAGACCCTGATTTTCCAGCAATTCAGGGATTAGCTGAGGCTGGGTTAATCCCCAGTCCTTTATCTGGAGATTCTGTTGCTGTTTTGTTTCGTCCTGATGCCCCCTTAACACGGGAGGCCTTACTGCTGTGGAAATTACCTTTAGATACTCGCCAAGCCTTACCTTCTGCTAACTTGGATGCTGTCAAACAAACCTGGGGTTTTCAAGACGCAGCCCGAATTGATTCTAAGGCTTTAAGGGCAGTTTTGGCTGATTTTCAAAATGGGGAACAATCGAATATTCGGCGGGTGTTTGGCTATACGACCTTGTTTCAACCCAAAAAACCAGTAACTCGTGCTGAGGCTGCTACAGTTTTGTGGTACTTCGGAACTCAAGGTGAAGGTGTCTCAGCGGCTGATGCGTTGAAATTAAAGCAAAGTTAAAGTTGTTGCGTACTTTATCAAAGGTAGGACTTACGCAAAAACTCTCTGAAACTCTTATTTCTTTGTGTACTTTGCGTCCTTTGCGGTTCGTTTTTCGTTATTTTGCGTAAGTCCTGAAAGATAATGTAAATCTAAAATATTTCCCTGGCGTTGAATACTCTGGTAAAAGTTGGTGCGAAAAATATTCTCGTGTTTAATTTACCAGATCTAGGACAGCTACCAAAAGCGAAAGTTGATCGTCATAACCCTACGATCTTAAGCAAATCGACTACTGAGTTTAACTTGGGTTTAGCTGCAACTGTGAGTGCTTTGAACCAAAATCAAGATATCAACATTATCCCTGTTGATATTTATTCTTTATTTAAGAGGGCAAGTCAACTGGGTTTTACGAATGTAACGGAATCTTGTTTATCTGGGCTAGATATATGTAACCCAGTCAACAACAAGTTTCTCATCTGGGGCGATTACCACCCAACCACCATTGGTCATCAGGTGATAGCGGACACTGCACTAGCGACGATTGAGGCTAAGTCTGTTCCTGAAACTTCGACAGAGTTGGGGACATTGTTGGCAGTTCCTACTTTCGGTACAGTAAGAGTACTCAAGCGCCAGCAAAAAAGGTCGGCACTTACGACTGCGGGTCTGGTTTCTAGCGCACAATCGTCTCATACAGTTGACAAATAATATTATTAATGTGGGATTACGATCGCTTATTTCAAATAATTGCAGAGTTGGTGATGCATCATTCTCCTAGTGGTGCAGAAGCCGAAATTAACCAGTTGTTAATCCAACGATTTACAGCACTGGGTGTAGAAGTTTGGTGCGATCGCGCCGACAATATTATTGCAAAAATCCCTGGGCGAAGTCTAGACCGAGGCATTGCCATTACAGCCCATAAAGATGAAATTGGTGGGATTGTCAAAAATATCGGCGATGAAGGTCGCGTTGAAGTCCGCAAACTCGGCGGTTCTTTCCCGTGGATTTACGGCGAGGGCGTGGTAGATTTACTGGGAGACAATGAAACAATCAGCGGGATTCTCAGCTTTGGTTCTCGCCACGTTTCCCACGAATCTCCGCAAAAAGTCCAGCAAGAAGATACCAGCATCAAGTGGGAAAATGCCTGGATTGAAACCAAACGCACTACAGCTGAACTAGAAGCTGCTGGGATTCGACCTGGAACGAGAATGGTGATTGGCAAACATCGCAAGTTGCCAATTAGATTAAAGGATCATATTGGCAGTTACACGTTAGATAATAAAGCCTCTGTTGCCATTTTGCTAGCTTTAGCTGAAAGCCTAAAACAGCCAGCTGTCGATGTTTATCTGGTGGCTTCAGCAAAAGAAGAAGTCGGGGCAATTGGCGCATTATTTTTTACTCAAAATCAGCCTTTAGATGCCTTAATTGCTTTAGAAATTTGTCCATTATCTGAGGAATATCCTGTTAAAGATGGGGAAATTCCTGTACTTTTATCTCAAGATGCTTATGGGATATATGATGAGGGATTAAATGGACAAATACGCCAATGTGCTAAGCAGTTGGATATGCCAATTCAGTTTACAACTCTGAGTGGATTTGGCAGCGATGCTTCAATTGCCATGAAATTTGGACATGTTGGACGTGCTGCTTGTTTAGCATTTCCTACTCAAAATACCCACGGTTATGAAATTGCTCATTTAGGAGCGATCGCTAATTGTATTAATCTATTAAAAGCCTTCTGCGAAACTGAGTTTGAATAATAATTCCAGCATTATCAACCCAAAATAGTTAGAAAAAGGTTTTGCAAAGCCTGAAGGTCTGGCTCCTCAAGCTGACCTAACTTTTTAATCACTAGCTCTTTATCTATGGTAGTCAAAACTGGTTTAATAATTGAAGGTTTGAGAAGACCAGCTACTCGCTATTTAGTAATTGTGATTTCACCAAAGGAAGTTGCTGGATTCGCTTGACTGGTAATAGCTATCAATATTAAATCCGAACGCTCACGTTGATAGCTATTAGAACTCACAATTGCTGCTGGACGTTTTTTTGTAGTAGTTTGGTCAGTAAAAGGAAACGGCACTAAAATGACATCACCAAATTCATAATGTGTCATATTCCGCATCTTCAGGGTTATCCCAGATTTTAAGCAGAACTGGTTCAGAAAGTTTTGCTGCTGCGAGGGTAAGGCTACTGTCTGCTTTCTGCTTCTCTAAAGAATCAATAAAATCTTCAACTAGCAAAATTTGTTCAGGAGGCAACTGGCGAAGTTTTTCAAGTAGCCTTTGTTCTAACATGCTATTGGCTTGCATTGTCTAGATTTACCTAACCTGCGTTATGCATTCATTATAGTTTTTGGTGTTCTCTAACCATCAAAGCGATCGCTAATTGTATTGATTTATTAAAAGCCTTCTGCAGGGAGCATCCCAATTTTGCAAGAAGAGAGTGAGAGTGAAAATATATTCGCGATGAATACTCGCGAATAAAGGGGGGCTATACTTCCACAGCCTAATTCGAGAGAATTAAGGATGGAAAGAAATCTTCAAGAAGCCGAAGCCAATGACACCAGAAGACAAAAAACTTTTAGATACTCACGTAAAAGAAATTGCTAAGATTTTGTATAAAAACACGCCATCGTCAAAAATTGAAACTTTTGAAGGTATAGAAACAGCTGTTCGTGACCAAATTCTGGAACACGTCAGTCCGAAAATCGC